>NZ_MSIT01000009.1 GCF_002094885.1 Salibaculum halophilum | reverse complement strand
CCGGCCGCCCCGGCGGCCCCCGCGCCCGATGGCGCCGCGCAATCCGAGGCGCTCTCGGCGCTCGCCAACCTCGGCTACGGCCCCTCCGAGGCCGCGGGCGCGGTGGCGCAGGCGCGGGGCGAGGACCCGGCCGCCGAGACCGGCGACCTGATCCGCGCGGCATTGAAGCTGTTGGCGCCGAAGGGATAAGGACCGCCGGTACCATGACAGACCCTGACCCCACCCTGCGCCCGGATCGCCAGCCCGAGGATGCCGACCGCGCCCTGCGGCCGCAGCTGCTCGATGATTTCATCGGCCAGGCCGAGGCCCGCGCGAACCTGCGCGTCTTCATCGAGAGCGCCAGGCGCCGGGGCGAGGCGATGGACCACACGCTGTTCCACGGCCCGCCCGGGCTGGGCAAGACGACGCTGGCGCAGATCATGGCCAAGGAGCTGGGCGTGGGCTTCCGCATGACCTCGGGCCCGGTGCTGGCCAAGGCGGGCGACCTGGCCGCGATCCTGACCAACCTCGAGGCGCGCGATGTGCTGTTCATCGACGAGATCCACCGCCTGAACCCGGCGGTCGAGGAAGTGCTCTACCCCGCGCTGGAGGATTTCCAGCTGGACCTGGTCATCGGCGAGGGGCCGGCGGCGCGCACCGTGCGCATCGATTTGCAGCCCTTCACCCTGATCGGGGCGACCACGCGCATGGGGCTGCTGACGACGCCGCTGCGCGACCGGTTCGGTATCCCGACGCGGCTGCAGTTCTACACCACGGAAGAGCTGCACGAGATCGTCACCCGCGGCGCGCACCTGCTGGGCGCACCGGCCACCGACGGCGGCGCGCAGGAGATCGCCCGCCGGGCGCGCGGCACGCCGCGCATCGCCGGGCGGCTGCTGCGCCGGGTCGTGGATTTCGCCGTGGTCGAGGGCGACGGCACCGTGACCCCCGAGATCGCCGACCGTGGCCTGACCCGGCTGGGGGTCGATCACCTCGGGCTGGACGGGGCCGACCGGCGCTACCTGACGCTGCTCGCGGAGAACTACGGCGGCGGCCCGGTGGGGATCGAGACGATCTCGGCGGCCCTGAGCGAGAGCCGCGACGCGCTCGAAGAGGTGATCGAGCCCTACCTGCTGCAACAGGGCCTGATCCAGCGCACGCCGCGCGGCCGCATGCTCGCCGCCAAGGCCTGGACCCACCTCGGCCTGCCCGCGCCGGCCCCGAAAGGCAGCGGCGATTTGTTCGAGGGCGGGCCATGACGCTGGCGGATTTCGAACCGCTCACCGCAGCGGAGGAGGCGGTGATCGCCGGGCTGGGCACCGGCCATGTGACGGTGCTGGGCGACGGAGGGCTGCCCGACCCCGAGGCGGGCGACGACCGCCGCGTGCGCGCCAGCCTGATCCGCTGGCTCGCCCTCGGCGCGCCGGGGGACGGCGACGTGCGGCTGCACGAACACGGCCTGCAAATCGCCGGGGCAATGGTGGTCAGCGACGGGCAGGCCGATCCGGTGATGGCGGGATCAACGCCGGGCCTCGACCTCGAAGGATGCCGGCTCGACAATGACCTCGGCCTGTTGAACTGCCGGTTCAACGACCCACCCGTGCTGCGTGGGGCCAGGCTCGACACGCTGAACCTGCAGGGCGCACATCTCCCCGGCCTGCAAGCCGACCGGCTGGAGACGCGGGGCAACGTGTTCTTGCACGGGGTGCAGGCCACGGGTGAGGTGCGGCTGGCCGGCGCGCAGATCGGTCAAAATCTAGAGTGTGACGGTGGGAGGTTCGAGAACCCCGGCGGCCGTGCCCTGAACGCGCAAGGCGCTGAGGTGAAGGGGGCGTTCTTTTGGCGAGAAAATAGCGCGGCGCAAGGCGCGCTCGACCTCACGGCGGCGGAGATTGGGCGTATCGGCGATGACCCTGCCTGTTGGCCGGCGCCGGGCGACCTGCTGCTCGACCGCTGCCGCTACGGCGCCTTCACTGGCCACGGAATCACGGCCGACGACCGCATCCGCTGGCTGGACCTTCAGGACCCGGCGCAATTCGGCCAGGACTTTTGGCCCCAGCCGTGGGAGCACTGCGCGCATGTCCTGCGCGAGATGGGCCATGCCGAGGACGCGCGGCAACTCCTGATCGCCAAGGAAGAGCGGCAGCGCCGGGTGCGACGCGAGATCGAGTCGGCTCGGCTGGCCGGCGCGCGCCTGCGCAAGCGCTTCGACACGGCGTCCGATGACGATACGGCGACGCTCCAAGCCTGTGCCGCGGAGGTTGAAGCCTATGGATCAACCTTGACGCACAAGGCTGACCCGCGCGGGCAGGCATTCCTGGGACAAGTTGAAAAGGCGACTCGCGTTCAGGTTTTCCAGTGGCGCAAGCAGGTTGACGACTACGACGCCCTGAGGGCCAGGGTCGACGCCAAGGCCGACCGGATCGGCACGCGCCGGGCCGATGCAGCCCTCGCCGCGCAATCGGCCGTGACCGAGGCGTGGTGCAAACTTGGCTTCCTGCGCCTGCGCGACTGGCTGCTTGCCGTGCTCATCGCCTATGGCCACCGGCCCCTGCGGGCGCTGGGGTGGCTGGCGGCGATGTGGCTGTTTGGCGCAGTGCTGTTCGGCGTGGTGCATGGCAACGGCGGCTTCAAGCCCAACAGTGCTTTCATCCTCAGCAAGCCGGCATGGTTCGAGTGTGCGGCGGCGGGCGCGCGGCGGGGCGATCATCCCTCGACACTGGCCTGTTACCAGGCCCAGCCCGAGGCGGCGGGGTATCCGGCGTTCAACGCCGCGCTCTACTCGCTCGACACGCTGGTGCCGGTGGTCGACCTGGAGGTGCAGGACTACTGGGTGCCGGATGAAAGGGTCTCGCCCGCCGCGCGGTATTACCTGTGGGTGCATATCGCCATGGGCTGGTTCCTCGCGCTGCTCGCGGTGGCGGGCTTTTCGGGGCTGATCGACACCCGTGCCACGAAGGAGTGAGCGCGCCGGGGCCGACACCGGACGCCCGTGGGCTTGCACCGGGCCGGGTTCTGACGCATGACCGCCCTGCAGTCTGGGCACGGGGGCCGCGCGGCTCATGGGCGTTTTCGAGAAATACCTGTCGGTCTGGGTCGCGGCGGCCATGGTCGCCGGGATCGTGTTGGGCAACCTGGCCCCGCCGCTGGTCAATGCCATTGCGGCGGCCGAGGTCGCCCGCGTCAACCTGGTGGTCGCGGTGCTGATCTGGGCCATGGTCTACCCGATGATGGTGGGCGTCGATCCCGGCTCGCTGGGCCAGGTTGCGCGCCAGCCGCGCGGGCTGCTGATCACGCTGGCCGTCAACTGGCTGATCAAGCCCTTCACCATGGCCGCGCTGGCGGTGCTCTTCTTCGAGGTGGTCTTTGCCGGGCTGATCGCGCCCGCCGATGCCCAGCAATACATCGCCGGGCTGATCCTGCTGGGCGCGGCCCCCTGCACGGCCATGGTCTTTGTCTGGTCGCAGCTCACACGGGGGGACGAGAACTACACCCTTGTGCAGGTGACGGTGAACGACCTGATCATGGTGGTGGCCTTCGCACCCATCGTGGCGCTGCTGCTGGGGGTCACGGATATCGCCGTGCCGTGGGAGACGCTGCTGCTGTCGGTGCTGCTGTTCATCGCGCTGCCGCTGGCGGCCGGGCTGCTGACCCGGCGCAGGCTGGCCACGCCCGCGGCGATCGCTGCCTTCCAGGGCCGGATCAAGCCGGTCTCAATCGTCGGGCTGATCGCCACGGTGGTGATCCTGTTCGGCCTGCAGGGGCAGGTGATCCTGAGCAAACCGGCGGTGATCGTGCTGATCGCCGTGCCGATCCTTATCCAGAGCGTCGGTGTCTTCGCCCTGGCCTATGCGGCGGCCTTCGCCCTGCGCGTGCCGCACCGCATCGCCGCGCCCTGCGCGCTGATCGGCACGTCGAATTTCTTCGAACTGGCGGTGGCCGTGGCGATCAGCCTTTTCGGCTTGAACTCGGGGGCGGCGCTGGCGACCGTTGTGGGCGTGCTGGTCGAGGTGCCGGTGATGCTGACGCTGGTGGGGGTTGCCAACCGCACCCGGGCGCGGTTTGCCGCCCGCGCGCAAGGATGACAGGACGCGATGACGTTTACCGCTGACGAGATCGAGGCGCTGTTCACCCGCGCCGACGGGACATTCCTGTGCGCGCGCTGGGACCGGCCCATCGCGCCCGTGGTCTTCGGGGTCGAGGACGAGACGCTGTCGGTGGTCAAGGGCGCCTTCGAGGCGGTCTGCGCGCTGGCCGGCCACACCATGGCCGAGACCGACCCGGAACTGGGCGTCAACACCATGGTGTTCTTCTGCCGCGACTGGGCGGAGCTGACCGGGGTGTCCGACCTCGACCGGTTGGTGCCCGACCTCGGCCCGCTGGTCGAACGGCTGGTGGCGCAGGATGCCAACCAGTACCGCATCTTCCGCTTCGACGCGGGAGGTGCGATCCGGGCCTGTTTCATCTTCATCCGCATGGACGCCGAGATGGCAAAGGTTCCGGCCGACACGCTGGCGCTGTCGCAGGCGGTGCAGAGCATTCTGCTGTGGTCCGACCGGGCCTTCACCGAGACCTCGCCGCTGGCGGTGGCCGACGGCGTCGCGGTGCTGCGCCCCGAGATCGCCGGCGTGATCCGGGCCGCCTATGACCCGGTCCTGCCGGCCGTTGCCCAAGACCCCAGCCACGCCCTGCGCCTCTTCGCCCGGCTGGAGGCGCCGCAATGACCCACCGCCTGTCGATCCGTGTCTATTACGAGGACACCGACCTTGCCGGGATCGTCTACTATGCCAATTACCTGAAATTCATCGAACGGGCCCGCACCGAATGGGTGCGCGGCCTCGGCCTGGACCAGGGGCGGCTCAAGGCCGAGCAGGGCATCGTCTTCGCCGTGCGCCGGGTCGAGGCGGATTACATCCGGCCCGCGGTCTTCGACGATGAACTGGTGGTCCAGACCTCGGTCGAGTCCATGACCGCCGCGCGCCTCGTGCTGAAACAGGACGTGATGCGCGACGGTGAGGTCTTGTTCGCGTCCGTCGTGACGCTGGTGGCGCTCGGCCCGGACGGCCGGCCCGTGCGCCTGCCCGACATCCTGCGCCGGACATTGCACTGACCATGGAAGCCGCATGTCTTACCCGGTTGGCTGCACGACCCTGAGATAGGGGCTGAGCCGCGTGGAATTGGCGCCGAAGTCGCGCCAGACATGTGCCTCGGGCCGGTCGTCGGGGATGATGGTGATATCGCCGTCTTCCCAGTCGCTGGGCGTGGCCGCGCCGGTTTCGTCGCGCATCTGAAGGGCGTGCAGCACGCGCATGATCTCGTCTGTGCGCCGGCCGATGAAGACCGGGTATTCGAAGATCATGCGAAGGCGCATCGACGGGTCGATCAGAAAGCTCTTGCGGATCGGCCAGGCCTCGGCCTCTTTCTCGTGCATCATCCCGAAGAGCTTGGACAGGCGAAGGCCCGTGTCCTGCGCACAGGGAAAATCGACATCCACGCCGAACAGGCGCGCGATATCGTCGTGCCATTGCGTCTGCTCTTCGATGGTCGAGCCGGTCAGCGCCAGGTTCTTGACGTTGGCGGCCTTCCAGGCGGCCGAATAGCTGGCGATCGAGGCGATCTCGGTCGTGCAGACGGGGGTGTTGGCGGCCGGGTGGCTGAACAGATGGACCCAGTGCCCCTCGGCCCATTTCCAGAAATTCAGGGGGCCCTCGGTCGTCTCGACGTTGAAGTCGGGGAAGATATCACCGATCTGGGGCAGCCATCTGACCGTGCGGCGCAGGGTCGAAGGAAGTTTCACGATCTGGTTGTCGGCGCCGCGCGGGGCGAAGAACTGGATACTCATGGGACTCTCCTTTCTGCATCTCCGGGTTGTGGTCTCTCGCTGCGTGCAACTTTAGTGAATAACCTCAATTGTGTTCAAAATGGGACCGATTTATTCGGGTTTGTTTCCGCGCAGCACACCGATGAGGCGCGGGGTGGTCGCGCGAAAGCGGTCGGCGCACCCCTTGCGACCTATTGTCCCCGGCTTAAACATGTGCGAAGATAAAGTTGAATTTAGGGCATGGGTTAAATCGTCTTCCTGGCCTCGAACCGTCGGGGACACTTTATGACCGCCTCCACGACCCTGACCGCCCTCGTCCATGATGACGACGCGGCCGACCGAGACTTGATCGCCCGGCAATTGCGCAGCGACGGGTTCCACGTCGATCATTTCCGGCCTGACGAGTGCGCGGTCGAAGCCGTCAAGCGGCACGGTGCCGATATCTGCATCGTCGGCGGTGGTCTGGCGGGCCTGGACGCGTTCGAGATCGCGCGTCGGTTGCGTCACCAGACGGCCTGCGGGGTGATCGTGCTGAGCCCTCGCAACGACGAAGTGGATGCCGTTCTGGCGCTTGAAATGGGTGCGGACGATTTCATGTCCAAGCCGATCCGCCCGCGCGAACTGGCCGCCCGCGTGCGGACCGTGTTGCGCCGGACGGTGGTCACGCCGGCCAACGGGAACGGCGAGCGCCCCCTGCCGGACGACTACCTGCGCAAGATCGACGACATGGGGATCTGCGCCGTCGAGCAGTCGGTTCAGGTCGCGGGCCGGCCGGTGTCGCTGACGCCCATGGAATTCGACGTTCTTGTCGTGCTTGCCCTGCACCTGAACACGGTCCTGTCGCGTGAACAGATCATCACCAAGGTGCGCGGCAAGGACTGGGCGATCAACGACCGCGTGGTCGATGGCATCATCTACAGCCTGCGCCGAAAGATGTTTCCCGATGGCACGGGGGCACAGCGCATCCGCACCGTGCACGGCCGGGGCTACATGCTCGTCCAGTCGGGCACCGCGCCCGACGACCCGGGCGAGCCGCTCTGAACGGCGGCGCCAGTCGGGCCCGAGGCCAAGGGCGGCGCCATTCCGGCAAGTATCCGCCGACCCCGGCCCCGAGGCGGCACGGAAATCCGCGCCCGGCCCCGGATTTCTTGGCGTTCGGCTTCAAATCCGGCTACACCTGTCGTCAAAGAGGCCGCAACCGGCCCGCAACCAACGAGCAGGCAGATGGAAGCAGCATCCGACTACACGATGTGGGCCTTGTTCGCCCGCGCCACGATCACGGTCAAACTGGTGATGATCCTGTTGATCCTAGCCAGCGTCTGGTGCTGGGCGGTGATCATCGACAAATGGGTCCAGTTTCGCCGCGCCCGGTCCGAGGCACGGGTCTTCGACGCGGCCTTCTGGTCGGGCAACCCGCTGGACGAATTGTTCGATCGGATCGGCCCCGACCCCGAGGGCCAGTCCGAGCGCATTTTCGCGGCCGGCATGACCGAGTGGCGCCGCAGCCACCGGCAGGACGGTGCCCTGATCGCCGGGGCGCAGGCGCGGATCGAACGCTCGATGGACGTGGCCATCGCGAAAGAGGCCGAAAAGCTGCAGAAAGGGCTGCCAATCCTGGCCACCGTGGGATCGACCGCGCCCTTCGTGGGCCTTTTCGGCACGGTCTGGGGAATCATGAACGCCTTCGTCGAGATCGCCGAGCAGCAGAACACCAACCTCGCCGTCGTCGCGCCGGGCATCGCCGAGGCGCTGCTGGCCACGGGCCTCGGCCTGTTGGCGGCGATCCCGGCGGTGATCTTCTACAACAAGCTGAGTTCGGACAGCGACGGAATCGTGAACGGCTACGAGGCCTTCGCGGACGAGTTCGCCACGATCCTCAGCCGCCAGCTGGACAGCTAGACCATGGCCGCCGGACTCATCAGATCCGGGGGCGGGGGCGCACGCCGCCGGCGGCGCGTGCGCCGCAGCCAGCCCATGGCCGAGATCAACGTCACGCCTTTCGTCGACGTGATGCTGGTGCTTCTGATCATCTTCATGGTTGCCGCGCCGCTGATGGTGGCGGGCATCGAGGTCGACACGCCCGACACTGCCGCCGGCGCCCTGCCCAGCGAGCAGGAGGAACCCCTGGCCGTCACCCTGACGGCCGACGGCCGGGTCATGCTGATGACGACAGAGGTGCCGCGCGGCGACCTGGTGGCGCGGCTGCAGGGCATCCTCGCCGAGCGCGAGAGCGACCGCGTTTTCGTGCGCGCCGACGGCAGCCTGCCCTATGAACGGGTGGCCCGTCTCATGGGGGCGCTGACTGCGGCGGGGATTACCAACATCTCGCTCGTCACCGAAAGCGGCGGCCCCGGGCTGGACGACGAGGCGGACGGCTAGGCCGGAACGGACATGAGCGCGGGTCTTTACATATCGGGCGCGGGGCATGCGGCCCTGATCCTCTGGATGCTGGCCGGCTGGGGGCTGGAGTCCGAGCCGCTGGACATGGAGACGACCGAGGTTTCGGTCATTTCGGGTGAAGAATTCGAGGCCATGACGCGCGCCGGGGCACCGGACGCCCCCATCGAGGAGGTGGCCGCCCCGGCCCAGCCCGACATCGCGCCGCAAGAGCCGCCCGCGCCGCAGGATGACACCGCCCCGCAGGTGCCGCAGCGGCCCGCCCCGGTCGAAGTGCCCGAGCCCGATACGCCGCCCGCGCCACCCGAGACGGAAACGCCGCAGGCCGAGGTGACCGATACCGTTCCCGACCTGCCGCAGGTTTCGGCCGCGCCCGCGCCGCCGCCCTCGACAGAGCTGGGCGACAGCCCGCGCCCGGTGCCGCGCCCCTCCGAGCGCATCGCGCCCGAGCCGGTCGCGCCGCCCGAGCCGGACACGCAGGTCGACGACCGGGTGGCCGAGGCGACCTCGGATGCCCCGGCCGAGGACACCGCCGACGAAGAGGTGGACCAGTCCACCGCCCCCGAGGAGGCCGCCCCCGAGATCGTGACCGAGGCGGAAACGCCCTCGGGCGCCCCCGAGGTCAGCCTGCGCCCGCAGGCCCGGCCAAGCCGCCCAGCGCCGCAGACGGCCGAGACCCAAGAGGCCGAACCCGAGGCCAGCGAGGCTGCCGACCCCGTGGCCGAAGCCTTGGCCGAAACGGCCGCAGACCCCGACCCGCAGCCCAGTGCCGGGATCGCGGGCGGCCAGTTGAGCGACGCCGCCAAGACCGGTTTCCTGCGCCAGATCGGCCGGTGCTGGAACGTGGGCAGCGCCTCGACCGGGGCGATGCGCACCAAGGTGACCGTGGCCTTCTCGATGACGGAAACCGGACGGGTCGATACCGGCTCGATCGCGTTGATCGGCCATGAAGGTGGCAGCGAGGCCGACGCCGAGACCGCCTACGGCATCGCCCGCCGCGCGCTGCTGCGCTGTCAGAACGAAACCGACGGCGCCGGCTACGACCTGCCCGCCGACAAGTATGACCAGTGGCGCAACGTGGAACTGACTTTCAACCCCGAGAACATGCGCTCATGGTAGATGGCGGCGGGATATCCCGACAGGCCGGTTGTCATGCGGCTATTGCACTGCCGGGCGATCCTGAGACAATGGAGACGACATGATGATCCGGTTCCTGACTTTCCTTTCGGCGCTTTTCCTGGCCACGGCGGCGGCGGCGCAAGAGCCGCTCCGGCTGGAGCTGACCGACGGCGTCATCGAGCCGCTGCCCTTCGCCTTGCCGGGCTTTCACGCCGAGGGCGCCGGCGCCGAGGCCCTGGCCGGCGACATCAGCCGCGTCGTCGCGCAGGACCTTACCGGAACCGGCCTGTTCCGCCAGATCCCGCGGTCGGCCTTCATCTCGACCCCGGACAGCTTTGCCGACTCCATCGCCTTTGCCGACTGGCGGGCGATCAACGCCCAGGCGCTGGTGATCGGCGAGGTTGCCACGGGTGGCGGGCGGTTGACCGTCAAGTTCCGCGTCTACGACGTGTTCTCGGGCGCCGAGATGGGCGAGGGGCTGCAATTCTCGGGCACGCCGCAGGGCTGGCGGCGCATGGCGCACAAGGTCGCCGACGCGGTCTATTCCCGCATCACCGGCGAAGAGGGCTATTTCGACAGTCGCGTCGTCTACGTGGCCGAGACCGGCCCAAAGGACGACCGCGCCAAGCGCCTCGCGATCATGGATTATGACGGCGCCAACGTGCAGTACCTGACCGACAGCGACGCCATCGTGCTGGCCCCGCGTTTCAGCCCCGACGGCGACAGGGTGCTCTATACCAGCTACGAAAGCGGATTTCCCCGTATCTACGTGCTCGACGTCTCGACGGTCGGGCGCCAGCAGCTGACCACCCAGCCGGGCGACATGGCCTTCAGCCCGCGCTTTGGCCGCGACGGCCGGCAGGTCATCTACAGCCTCTCGCAGGGCGGTAACAGCGACATCTGGCGCACCGACCTGCGCACGGGCCAGCACACCCGGCTGACCAACGCCCCCTCGATCGAGACCGCCCCGTCCTTCAGCCCCGACGGAAGCCGCATCGTCTTCGAAAGCGACCGCTCCGGCCAGCAGCAGCTCTACGTCATGAGCGCCAATGGCGGCGAGGCCCGGCGCATCTCCTTCGGCGAGGGGCGCTACGGTGCCCCGGTCTGGTCGCCGCGCGGCGACCTGATCGCCTTTACCAAACAGAACGCCGGCCGCTTCCACATCGGGGTGATGCGCACCGACGGCAGCGAGGAACGCCTGCTGACCGCGTCGTTCTTGGACGAGGGGCCGACCTGGGCACCCAACGGCCGGGTCATCATGTTCTCGCGCGAGACTCGCGGCGCCGAGGGCAGCTCCAGCCTGTTCTCGGTCGATATCACGGGCCGCAACCTCAAGAAAGTCCAGACCCCGACGGGCGCTTCGGATCCGTCTTGGGGGCCACTGCAGCCGTGACCACGCATTGGTGATTTCTAAGGCCCGCGGGCCATGCTATGCTGATTATAACGAGCACTATCAAGAATGACAGGACACACCGAATGACCCATGCACTCAAGGCGGCCCTTCTTCTCGGCGCGCTGGCGCTGAGCGGCTGCACCAATGCCGACCGCTTCGACAATCCCGGGGCCGGCACCGCCGCTGGGCAGGCCGGGATCGACCAATCCGGCCTCGGATCGGCGGGCGACCCGGAAAGCCCGGCCTATTTCAACCAGACCATCGGGGACCGTGTTCTTTTCGCGGTCGACCAGTCCACGCTCAGCCCCGAGGCGCAGGCCGTGCTTGACGGACAGGCGCGCTGGCTGCTGGCCAACACCGATTACCGGGCCGTGATCGAGGGCCATGCCGACGAACAGGGCACGCGGGAATACAACCTCGCGCTAGGCGCGCGCCGGGCCAATTCGGTGCGCGACTACCTTGTGTCCAGGGGCGTGGCGGCAACCCGCATCGAGACCAAGAGCTGGGGCAAGGAAAAGCCGCTCGCGGTCTGTTCCGACGAAAGCTGCTATTCCCAGAACCGCCGGGCCGTGACCGTGATCTCGCTCGGCGCGACAAGCTGACAGGGTAAAGGACCGGGGGGTCGCGATGTTGCGCAGGGGTCTTGTCTCATTCGGTCTGGTGTTGGCGCTGGCGGGTCCGGTGGCGGCCCAGCAGGATCAGACGCTGGCAGACATCCGGGCGGAGCTTTTTGCGCTTTACGGCGATCTTGAACGGCTGCGACAGGAGCTCAGCCCGAGCGGCCAGCCCACGCAGGACGGCGTTGCCGGGGCCAACCCGCTGGACCGGCTCATCGCCATCGAGGCCGAGCTGACCCGCCTGACGGCCAAGACCGAACAGCTGGAATTCCGCATCGAGCGGATCGTCAGCGACGGCACCAACCGCATCGGCGACCTCGAGTTCCGCCTTTGCGAGCTTGAAGAGGACTGCGATATCGGCAATCTGGGCCGCACCCCGACGCTGGGTGGGCAGGAGAGCACCCCCGCCGATCAGCCGGACCGGACACCCGGCACAGGCCCCCAACTCGCCGTGGCTGAGCGCGAGGATTTCGAGCGCGCTCGGGCCGCCATGGCCGAGAATGACTATCGCGCCGCCACCGACCTGCTTGCCAGCTTCAGCGAGACTTACCCGGGATCGCCGGTCGCCGCCGAGGCCCACCTGCTGCGCGGCAAGGCGCACCAACAGCTGGGCGAGACGTCGAACGCCGCGCGCGGCTATCTCGACAGTTTTTCGGCCGCCCCGCGCGGCCCTGTCGCCCCCGAGGCGCTGACCCGGCTTGGCAAGGCGCTCGGCGACCTCGGTCAGCAGGAGGATGCCTGCATCACCCTGGGCGAGGTCGAAACGCGCTTTCCCGACAGCGACCAGGTCGACGTGGCAGGCCAGGCGATGCAATCGCTCGGATGCGGCTAGACCCGGACTGGCTGCGCGAACAGGGCGACGATGCGCCCCTGTTGTCTGCTGTCGATACGTGCCTGCCCCGCGACCGGGCCTCGCGCCTTGGCGTCGCGGTTTCCGGCGGTGGTGACTCCGTGGCGCTGTTGCATCTGGTCTGGCGCCGGGCGCGGTATCTGGGGCAGCAGGTCGAAGCGGTCACCCTCGATCACGGGCTGCGCCCCGAGGCCGCGGCCGAAGCGCGCGCCGTGGCCGATCTGTGTGCGCGGCTCGGGGTGCGGCAGACAACGCTGAAATGGACCGGCGCGCGCGGTGGCAACATCATGGCCGCCGCCCGCGACGCCCGCTATCGCCTGATCGCCGACTGGGCGCGGGACCGCGGCATCGCGCCGGTTCTGCTGGGCCATACGGCCGATGATCTTGCCGAGACATTCCTGATGCGGCTGGGGCGCAAGGCCGGGCTGGATGGCCTTGCCGCGATGGATCAGACATTTCGGCGGCAGGGCATGACATGGAGCCGCCCACTCTTGCAGCAGACCCGCGCGGCGCTGCGTGCGTACTTGCGCCGCAACGCGGTTGACTGGACCGAAGACCCGACGAACGACGATCCGCGCTATGACCGGACCCGCGCCCGCGCTCGGCTCGCGGCGCTGGCCCCCCTGGGCGTGGATGCCGACGGCCTCAACGAGACGGCCGAGGCCCTGCGAATGGCGCGATCGGCGCTGGAGCAATATACGGCGCAAGAGGCGCAGCGCCATGTGATCGAGGATCGGGGCGATCTTCTGATCCCGCATGGGCCCGATGCGGGGCTGCACCCCGAAATCGAACGGCGGTTGATCGCGCGGGGGCTGCAATGGGTCGCGGGCGCGGCCTATGCCCCGCGCCGCACGACACTGGCCAACCTGCGCTCGGCGCTGGAAAACGAAGGCCCGCGCCAAACCGCCGCGGGCTGCCTCGTGACCGCTCGGGCCGGGTCGGTTCTGCGCCTGAGCCGCGAGCCCAACGCCGTTGCCCAGACCCGCTGCGACACGCGCGAAATCTGGGACGGGCGCTGGCGTCTGGACGGCCCCCATGCACCGGGGCTGGAGATCAGGGCGCTGGGCGAGGGCGTCAGGGACTGCCCCGGCTGGCGCGACACGGGCCTGCCGCGCGCCTCGCTCATGGCGTCGCCGGCGGTCTGGCGGGGCGATGCGCTGATCGCCGCGCCGCTGGCCGGGCACAGTTCCGACTGGACTGCGCGGATTGTCACGTCTTTTGCATCGGACCTGCTTTCGCATTGAAGAACGGGCGAAGGTGTCTATCTTGGTGCAACACGCAGGCGCCATGCGCGCCCGTGTCCGAATCTATAGGAGTTCGCCGTGGGAAACGCGCGCAATCTGGCCTTCTGGGTCGTTCTGTTCATCGTCATCATCGCCCTGTTCCAGCTTTTCGGCGGGGATCAGGCCACGAGCAGCAGCAGCACCAGAAGCTATTCGCAATTCGTCCAGGCCGTTGAGTCCGGCGCGGTGACCGAGGTCACGATGGACGGGGAAAAGCTGTATTATCAGGGGTCCGACAACCGCAGTTACATGGCGGTCGCCCCCGGTGATGCCGAGGTCACGCAGTTGCTCATGGACAATGGCGTGGCGGTCGAGGCGCGCCCGCAGGAGCAATCCGGCTTCACGACCTTCTTGCTGGGGCTTTTGCCGTTCCTGCTGCTTATCGGCGTCTGGATCTACTTCATGAACCGCATGCAGGGCGGCGGCAAGGGCGGTGCCATGGGCTTCGGCAAGTCGAAGGCCAAGCTGCTGACCGAGAAGCATGGTCGCGTCACCTTCGACGAGGTCGCCGGCATCGACGAGGCCAAGGACGAGCTTGAAGAGATCGTCGAGTTTCTGCGCAACCCGCAGAAATTCAGCCGCCTGGGTGGCAAGATTCCCAAGGGGGCGCTTCTTGTCGGCCCGCCGGGCACCGGCAAGACGCTGCTGGCCCGCGCCATCGCGGGCGAGGCTGGCGTGCCGTTCTTCACCATCTCCGGCTCGGACTTTGTGGAGATGTTCGTGGGTGTCGGTGCGTCCCGAGTGCGCGACATGTTCGAACAGGCCAAGAAGAACGCGCCCTGCATCGTCTTCATCGACGAGATCGACGCGGTCGGCCGCTCGCGCGGTGCCGGCTATGGCGGCGGCAACGACGAGCGGGAACAGACGCTCAACCAGTTGCTGGTAGAGATGGACGGCTTCGAGGCCAACGAGGGCATTATCATCGTCGCCGCGACAAACCGGCCCGACGTTCTGGACCCGGCGCTGCTGCGGCCCGGCCGCTTCGACCGGCAAGTGCAGGTGCCGAACCCTGACATCAAGGGCCGCGAGAAGATCCTCGGGGTGCATGCGCGGCAGGTGCCGCTGGGCCCCGACGTGGACCTGCGCATCATTGCCCGCGGCACGCCCGGCTTCTCCGGCGCGGACCTGGCCAACCTGGTGAACGAGGCGGCGTTGATGGCCGCACGGGTCGGCCGGCGCTTCGTGACCATGCTCGATTTCGAGAACGCCAAGGACAAGGTCATGATGGGGTCCGAACGCCGCTCGATGGTCATGACCGAGGACGAGAAGAAGCTGACCGCCTATCACGAGGCCGGCCACGCCATCGTCGGTTTGAACGTGCCCCAGCACGACCCGATCCACAAGGCGACGATCATTCCGCGCGGTCGGGCGCTGGGTCTGGTGCTGAGCCTGCCGGAACGCGACCAGCTCTCGGTGACCTACACCAAGTACAAGTCGCAGCTTGCCATGGCGATGGGCGGCCGCGTGGCCGAGGAACTGATCTTCGGTTACGACAACGTCACCTCGGGTGCCGCCTCCGATATCCAGCAGGTCACCAAGATCGCCCGGGCCATGGTCACGCGCTTCGGCTTCTCGGACGAGTTGGGGATGATCGACTATTCCAACGACGAGACGCAGATGGTTCCGGTCAGCAACGTCTCGCCCGACACGCAGGAGAAGATCGACGGCGAGGTCCGCCGCCTCGTTGACGAAGCCTACGAGCGGGCCCGGCAGATCCTTACCGACAAGGCCGAGGAACACGAGCGCCTGGCGCAGGGGCTGCTGGAATACGAGACGCTGACGGGCAAGGACATCACCAAGGTGATCAACGGCGAGCCGCTCAACCGCGACGACGATGCCGACGACACGCCACCCACCAGTGGCAGTTCCGTCACCGCGATCCCCAAGACCAAGGGGCGCAAACCGCGTGGCCCGGAACCCGAACCCGAGCCCACCGCCTGATCCAAGCAAAGCCCCGCCGGACCGGCGGGGCTTTTTACTACCGTGCGGGTCTTGCGCGCGGGCGGGAAACGTCGGACGATCGGGACCGAGCCCGAACCGAGGTGCCGCATGCCCGCGCTGACCCCCACGGATCATCACGCCACGATCACCTGGGTCGGCCGGATGACCGAACGTGTGGAACCGGCGGTGAACGGTGAGGCGCTGGACCGTCTGGATCTGGGCTTCGGCGGACTGGCGGATGCGCCCTATGCCGGGCGCACGCGGGCGTCCTGTTCACGGGTCACGGCGCAGCATCCCAAGGGCACAGAGATCGCAAACGTCCGGCAGCTGAGCATCGTCAGTGCCGAAGAGCTCGCGCAGGTCGCCGCCGACATGGGTCTGGCCGCGCTCGATCCGGCCTGGCTGGGCGTGAACCTCGTCATCCAGGGGCTGGCCGATTTCAGCCATGTGCCGCCGTCGTCGCGCCTGCAGGCCGAGGGCGGCACCACCCTCGTGATCGACATGCAGAATCGCCCCTGCCACCAGCCCGGCCTGACGGTCGACCGCCACCATACCGGCCACGGCAAGGCCTTCAAGGCCGCCGCCGAGGGGCGGCGCGGCGTGACCGCCTGGGTCGAGCGCCCCGGTGCCCTGGTGATCGGCGACCGGCTGCGCCTGCACGTGCCCGACCAGCGCCGCTGGGCGCCCTGAGCGCTGGGCGGCGGTGCACCCGCCCTGATCTGAAATGCGCCCGGACATGACCGACGATTCCGGGTGCGAAAATGTCGCAATCGCGGTGCAAGCGCGGCCACGGTCGTGATTAGGGTGTGCCAGCATGTGACCACGCGCCCCGCCGGCGCCGACCCCAGGGAAGAGACCGCACCAATGGCATTCAAGACCGACATCGAAATCGCCCGCGAGGCCAGCAAGAAACCGATCCAGGAGATCGGCGCCAAGCTGGGAATCGGCAGCGACCACCTGCTGCCCTATGGCCACGACAAGGCCAAGGTCAGCCAGGACTTCATCGATTCCGCGAGGGACAACGCCAAAGGCAAGCTGATCCTCGTCACGGCCATCAACCCGACCCCGGCGGGCGAGGGCAAGACCACCACCACGGTGGGCCTGGGGGACGGTCTCAACCGCATCGGCAAGAAGGCGGCGATCTGCATCCGCGAGGCCTCTCTGGGGCCGAACTTCGGCATGAAGGGCGGGGCCGCGGGCGGCGGCAAGGCGCAGGTCGTCCCGATGGAGGACATGAACCTGCACTTCACCGGGGATTTCCACGCGATCACGGCGGCGCACAACCTGCTGTCGGCGATGATCGACAACCACATCTACTGGGGCAACGAGCTCGAAATCGACGAGCGCCGCGTCAGCTGGCGCCGCGTGATGGACATGAACGACCGCGCGCTGCGCGACACCGTGACCTCGCTTGGCGGAGTGGCCAACGGTTTCCCGCGCCAGACGGGCTTCGACATCACCGTGGCCTCGGAAGTCATGGCGATCCTTTGCCTGGCCAGCGACCTGGAGGACCTGGAGCGGCGCCTGGGCGCCATGATCGTGGCCTACCGCCGCGACAAGACGCCGATCTACTGCCGCGACATCAAGGCCGACGGGGCCATGACCGTGCTGCTCAAGGACGCGATGCAGCCCAACCTGGTGCAGACGCTGGAAAACAACCCCGCCTTCGTGCATGGCGGCCCCTTCGCCAATATCGCCCACGGCTGCAACTCGGTCACCGCGACGACGACGGCGCTGAACACCGCCGACTACGTGGTGACCGAGGCGGGTTTCGGCGCCGACCTCGGCGCCGAGAAATTCATGAACATCAAGTGCCGCAAGGCCGGCCTCGCCCCCGACGCGGTGGTGCTGGTCGCCACGGTGCGGGCGATGAAGATGAACGGCGGTGTGGCCAAGGCCGACCTGGGCGAGGAGAACGTGGCGGCCGTGCAGGAGGGCTGCGCCAACCTGGGCCGCCATATCGGTAACCTCAAGCAGTTCGGCGTGCCCGTCGTGGTGGCCATCAACCATTTCGTCACCGACACCGATGCCGAGATCCGGGCCGTGAAGGACTACGTCGCAACGCAGGGGTCCGAGGCCGTGCTTTCGCGCCACTGGGAGCTGGGCTCGGAAGGCTCCGAGGAGCTGGCGCGCAAGGTGGCCGAGATCGCCGATAGCGGGGTCAGCCAGTTCGCGCCGCTCTACCGCGACGACCTCGGGTTGTTCGAGAAGATCGAGCGCGTGGCCACGGCGATCTACCGCGCCGACGAGGTGCTGGCCGATGCCAAGATCCGCAACCAGCTCAAGGATTGGGAAGAGGCCGGCTACGGCAACCTGCCGGTCTGCATGGCCAAGACGCAGTATTCCTTCTCGACCGACCCGACGCTGCGGGGCGCGCCGACCGGGCATTCCGTCCCGGTGCGCGAGGTGCGGCTGTCGGCGGGGGCCGGGTTCATCGTGGTGATCTGCGGCGAGATCATGACCATGCCCGGCCTGCCGCGCCAGCCCGCCTCGGAGAATATCCGCCTCAACGATGACGGCCTGATCGAAGGCCTGTTCTGATCCGGCGGAGCGCCGCTGTTGCCGTCCCCGCTGGGGACGGCAATGCGCCCCGCCCGCCGTCCCGTCCGGAGCGTTCCATGACCCCATCCCGTCGCGCTGCCCTGATTGACGGCAAGGCCATCGCCGCGCGCAAGCGCGCCGAGATCGCCGAGCAGGCCGCGGCCCTCGCCGCCGAAGGTTGGCAGCCGCGGCTGGTGTCCATTTCCGTGGGCGATGCGGCGGCGGCCGCGCTCTATGTGCGCAACCAGCAGCGCTCGGCGGAAAGCGCGGGCGTGCAGTTCGAGGCGCGCAACTACGACGCCACGATGTCGCTGGAACAGCTAGTCGGCCTGTTGCAGGGGCTGAACGCCGACCCGAGGGTCAACGGGATCATCATCCAGCGCCCCCTGCCGGATCACATTCCGGTCAAGGCGCTGCAGAAGGCGGTGCACCCGCTCAAGGATGTCGAGGGCATGCACCCGGCCTCCATCGGCAACATTGTCTACAACGACCTGGCGCTCGGCCCCTGCACCGCCGTGGCGGCGGTGGAAATCCTGAAGACGCTGCCGCTGCGGCTGGAAGGGCTGGACGTTACCGTGATCGGCCATTCCGAGATCGTGGGCAAGCCGATCGCTTTTCTGCTGATGGGGCTGGGGGCCACGGTGACGGTCTGCCATCACATGACCCGCTCGGTCGCCATGCACAGCCGGGCCTCGGACGCGGTCTTCGTGGCGGTGGGCAAGGCCGGGCTGGTGACGGGCGAGATGGTCAAGCCCGGCGCGGCGCTGATCGACATCGGGATCAACCGTGTCGAGACACCCGACGGCCCGCGCACCCTGGGCGATGCCGATTTCGACAGCTGCGCCGAGGTCGCCGGCTGGATCACGCCGGTGCCGGGCGGGGTCGGCCCGGTGACGGTGGCGATCCTGATGCAGAACGCGGTGCTTGCGACGCGGCTCCAGAAAGAGCACTACGCGGCCCAGTATGCCAAGACGGAGGTATGAGATGACGGCCAGTGTGATCGACGGCAAGGCCTTCGCGGCCAAGGTGCGCGAAAAGGTGGCGGCCCATGTGGCGCACCTGACGGCCGAGCACGGGATCACCCCGGGCCTTGCGGTCGTGCTGGTGGGAGAGGACCCGGCCAGCCAGGTCTATGTCCGCTCCAAGGGCAAGCAGACGCTCGAGGTCGGCATGGAGAGCTTCGAGCACCGGCTGGCGGCTGACACGCCCGAGGCGGACCTGCTGGCGCTGATCGACCGGCTGAACGTCGATCCGGCGGTGCATGGCATCCTGGTGCAACTGCCGCTGCCCGATCACATGAACGCCGATCTCGTCATCAACGCCATCGACCCGGCCAAGGACGTGGACGGGTTCCACATCTCGAACGTCGGGCTGCTGGGCACGGGGCAGAAAAGCATGGTGCCCTGCACCCCGCTGGGCAGCCTGATGATGCTGCGCGATCAGCTGGGCGATTTGTCGGGGCTGAACGCGGTGGTTCTGGGGCGGTCGAACATCGTCGGCAAGCCGATGGCGCAACTGCTGCTGGGCGACAGCTGCACCGTGACCATCGCGCATTCCCGCACGCGCGACCTGCCCGGCGTGGTGCGCGCCGCCGATATCGTCGTTGCCGCGGTGGGCCGCCCCGAGATGGTGCCCGGCGACTGGATCAAGCCCGGCGCCACGGTGATAGACGTCGGTATCAACCGCCTGCCCCCCGACGAGGAGGGCGGCAAGGGCCGTCTGGTGGGCGATTGCCATTATGCCAGCTGTGCCGAGGTGGCCGGCGCCATCACGCCGGTGCCCGGCGGTGTCGGGCCGATGACCATCGCCTGCCTGCTGGCCAATACCGTTACCGCCTGCTGCCGCGCGGCCGGGCTGGCCGAACCCGAGGGGCTGACGGCCTGACCGGGTAGCATCGTGTCTTGTAGCGGGGCGTGCGGTATTTTCCGCGTGCGAACCGGTCAAAAGACGCAGTGTTGGCACGCGCAGCTTGCCGCCAGCGACCCGGCCCGGTCCCGTGGCCCCCCGGGCCGGATGGGTCAGAGCGCGGCCAGCGGCACGGCCACCGCGCGCCGCCCGGTCAGCACGGCGATCGCATCGGCGGCCATGCGGTCGCGCAGGATCGGCGCGGTCACCCGCAGCCCGCCGGTGTAGGCCCCGAAGGCGGGCAGGATCACCCGGTTTTCATCCGCCAGAAAGCAGGGCCGCGCGGCCGTGCCCGGCACCCGCGCCTTGGGGTGATAGTGCCCCGAGACCTCGGGCCTGTCCGGCGTGGCGATGTGGCGAAAGTGCAGACCGTTGAGGACCAGCTCGGCCAGGTGGCTGCCGCCCAGGGCCACCGGGCCGGGGTCGTGGTTGCCCTCGATCCAGGTCCAGTCGCGCCCGGCCTGAAGCCGTGACAGGTGCAGGCGCATGTCCTCGGGCAGATCCGTCGCCGCGTCGAGGTCGTCGAAACTGTCGCCCAAGCAGATCACATGGCGCGGGGCGGTCGCGGCAATCGCGCTGTCCAGCCGGGCCAGCGTTTCCCGTGTCTCGTAGGGCGGCAGAAGGCCGCCGCCCCGCCGCGCGATGCGTTCGGACTTGCCCAGGTGCAGGTCCGACACGCAAAGAACCCCTGCGGCCGGCCAGAACAGGCTGCCGTCGGCGCGGGCCTGCAGGGCGTGCCCGCCGAGTTTCAGGACGTGATGCGACATGGCCCGGACTTGGCCCAGCCGCACGGGGCCTGCAAGATCAAAGCGCGCCGAGGCCTGCCTCGGCCATCAGGCGCTCGGCCTCGTCCTCGAGCAGCCGCTCGCGCCCCTCGCCCGCGATGGGCACCTTGCCCGGTTCCAGCAGCAGCGGCGCGGCCAGCGGCGACACCCGGTGCAGCCGCTGATGATCCACACCCTGGACACGGCCCAGCATCTCCTCGATCCGGCCGAAATCGACCAGCCCGCGCAGGGCCTCGTCGCGGGTGATGCGCATCAGCAGGTGATCGGGGTCGTACTTGGCCAGCGTGTCATAGAGGATATCCGAGGAAAACGTCGCCTGCCGCCCGGTCTTTTTCGGCCCCGGCGTGTTGCGCTCGATCAGCCCGGCGATTGTGGCCACGCTGCGAAAGGTGCGTTTCATCACCGCATTGCCCTGCAGCCAGGCGTCCAGCCCGGCCTGCAAGTCGTCGGCGTCCAACAGGGCGGCGGGGTCGCCGACACGCTCCAGCCCCCAGATCAGCAGGGCGTAATCCGTCATGACGAACCCAAGCGGCGACAGGCCCGCCGCCTCCATCCGCTGGGTCAGGATCAGGCCCAGCGTGCGATGCGCGTTCTGCCCGGCGAAACCGTAGAGGCACAGGTGTTCGCGCCCCGCGTGCGGAAAGGTCTCGACCAGCAGCCGGTCGGCCGTGGGCATCCGGCTGACCGCGCGCTGCAGGGCGAGCCACTCGGCGGTGTGCCCCGGCAGGTCGGGCCGGTGATCGCGGTTCAGCAGATCGAGGATGCGCGCCGACAGCTGCGTCGAGGTGGCGAATTTCGTGCCCGAGAACACGGCGACCTTGGGCTCGCGCCCGGGCGTGCGGCTGACCTCGACGGTCAGTTCCTTCAGGCCTTCGTAGCGCACCACCTCGCCGCCGATCAGGAACCGGTCGCCGGGGGTTAGAGAGGCGGCAAAGGCCTCCTCGACCTCGCCCAGGGTGCGATTGCCGCGGCGCATGCGCACCTTCAACAGGTCGGCATCCTGGATGGTGCCGATGTTCATGCGGATGCGCTGCGCCGCGCGCGGGTCGCGCAGGTGCCAGTGCCCATCGGTCTGTTTCAGCCGCTGCCACTTGTCATAGGCGCGAAAGGCATAGCCGCCGGTGGCGCAAAACGACAGGCAGTCGTCGAAGGCGGCGCGCGGCAGGTCGGCATAGGCGCCCACGGTCCGGACTTCTGCGAACAGGGCGTCGGCGTCGAAGGGGCCGGCGCAGGCGCGGATCAGGATGTGCTGGCACAGCACGTCCAGCGGGCCGGGGCCGCGCGGGTCACCGTCCAGGTCGTGGGCGCGCGCGGCTTCCAGCGCGGCGCGGCATTCGACAACCTCGAACCGGTTGGCCGGCACCAGAAGCGCCTTGGAGGGCGCGTTGTAGCGGTGATTGGCCCGCCCGATCCGCTGGACCAGTCGCTTGACGTTCTTGGGGGCGCCGATCTGGATCACCAGGTCGACATCGCCCCAGTCGATCCCGAGGTCGAGCGAGCCGGTGCAGACGATGGCACGCAACTGCCCGGCCACCATGGCCGCCTCGACCCGGTCGCGTTGATCCCGGCTCAGGCTGCCGTGGTGGATGCCGATGGGAAGGGCGTCCTCGTTCGCCAGCCAGAGGTGGTGAAAGAAGATCTCGGCCTGGGCGCGGGTGTTGTGGAAAATAAGTGTGGTATTGTGCTTTTTGATCTCTTCAAGAACCTCAGGAATGGCGTATTTTGCTCCGCCACCGGACCAGGGCGGGCGGCTCTGCGTGGCCAGCATCGCTATGTCCGGGTCGGGACCCGGATCGGCCGACAGGATCGGGCAGGGGTCCGGGTGCCGGGCCAGCGTGCGGGCAATGGCCTGCGGGTCGTCCACCGTGGCCGAAAGTCCGACGCGGCGCAGCCCCGGCGCCAGGCTTTCCAGCCGCGACAGCGCCAGCATCAGCTGGTCGCCGCGCTTGCTGTCGGCCAGGGCGTGGATTTCATCGACAACCACCCGTTGCAGTCCGGCAAAGATGCGCGGAGCGTCCTCGTAACTGGTCAGCAATGCGAGCGACTCCGGCGTGGTCAGCAGGATATGCGGCGGGTCGGCCCGCTGGCGCCGCTTGGCCGTATAGGTGGTGTCGCCTGTGCGATCCTCGATGCGGATGGGCAGGCCCATCTCATCGACCGGCGTGGTCAGGTTGCGCCGGATATCCGTTGCCAGCGCCTTGAGCGGCGACACATAAAGCGTGTGCAGCCCAGAATGCGCCCCGTCCGCCAGTTCGACCAGGCTGGGCAGGAACCCGGCCAGCGTCTTGCCGCCGCCGGTGGGCGCGATCATCAGGGTGGCCGGGTCGGCGGCGCGGTGCAGCATCTGCTGCTGATGGGGGTGGAGGGCCCAGCCTCGCGCGGCGAACCAGTCCGTGAAGATCGGGGGCAGGGCGGTCATACCGCCATAACTGCCCCCATTGGCGCGCGGGTCAAGCGGTGCGGCCGCTGCGTCGACGGGTCCGTCGACGGACCGCGCCGCGCTCAGTGCACGATGTCCTCTTCCTTGACGAACATGTTCGCCCAGGCGCGATCAACCAGGTCGGGGCGCATCTGGTAGGGGATGCCCTCGAACTCGCAGATCGAGATGATCTGGTCGATCAGGAAGATCGGCTGGTAATTGGCATAGACGTTGTCGATCTCCGGGTATTTCTCCTGCAGAAGATAGACCAGCGACTCCTCGTCCAGCGGCACCCCCTTCTTGCGGGCGACCAGGGCGAAGATCTTGAGGAAGTCCTCCTGGCTGGGGCCGTCGATCTTGATCTTGAAGAAGATCCGGCGCAGCGCGGCCTTGTCGAAGATGTCGTTGGGATGGAAGTTGGTCGAGAAGATGACCAGCGTGTCGAAGGGCACCTCGAACTTCTCGCCCGATTGCAGCGCCAGGATGTCGCGGCTCTCCTCGAGCGGTACGATCCAGCGGTTGACCAGTTTCTGCGGCGGTTCCTCCTGGCGGCCGAGGTCGTCGACGATGAAGACCCCGCCCGAGGATTTTAACTGAAGCGGCGCCTGGTAGGTCCGCGCCGTGGGGTTGTAGACAAGGTCGAGCATGGACAGCGACAACTCGCCGCCGGTGACGACCGTGGGACGCTCGCAGCGCACGTACCGGGTGTCGAAGCGGCCCGTCGTGCGGCGCAGGGAATTTGGATCGTCGACCAGCTCCTCGGCGGCCGAATGGACGATGGGGTCGTAGACGGTGATGACCTGCCCGGCATATTCGATGGCGCGGGGAACGTAGATCTTGTCACCCAGCGCGTCGCGGATGCCGTTGGAAATCGAGGATTTGCCGTTGCCCGGCGGGCCATACATCAGGATCGACCGCCCCGAGGACACCGCCGGGCCAAGCTGGTCGAGCAGGTCCGGCGGCAGGATCAGATGCCCCATGGCGGCCGTCAGGTGGTCGCGCGTGATCTGGATGTTGCGGATCGACTGGCGCTTGACCTGTTCGGCGTAGACTTCCAGCGGCACCGGCATCGCGCCGTAGTATTCCGACTGGGCCAGCGCATCCAGCGCCCGTGCCTTGCCCGCATCCGTCAGTTGATAGCCCATCTCGTTGCCGGAATTGGCGTTGAGCGTGCCCGTCGCCTCGAGCAGCTTCTGCGTTCGGGCGAGGTCGACCAGTTCCTGGGTCACCGGCACCGGCAGGCAGATCGCCCGGGCCAGGTCCGACACGGTTTCCGCGTTCTTGCGGAACATCGTCTTGAGGAGGATATCCCGCATCATGACCATCGGCAGCCGCATGGCCTCAAGCGATTTCGGCGCGGGCGGGGCGACAACGTCGGAGGTCTGCATGTTCATGGCGGCAGGCTCGCTTTTTCGGTTGCACTTGTGGCCCGCAGGCCGCGCCCGGCGTCAAATCCGGCCCGGCACGGCGCAAGGGGTGTGATCGCCTTCCTGCAGGGGTATTGTGGCGAAAAAAGGGACAAAGGCGTTCCAGAGGCGGGCATGAGCAGACCGAACCCAGTCATCCTGACGGCCGTGTTGGCCGTGATCGTCCTTTGTCTGGGGGGCGCCGCGGTGCTCAAGGGCGCGCTCTACATCGGCAAGCACGAGGGCGACGCGATGCACATGGTGCAGATCGTCTTCCGCATGGCCGAGGGACAGGTGCCGCACCTGGACTTCATGACGCCGATCGGCGCGCTTGCGTTCTGGCCCGTCGCGCTGCTGGTCAAGGCGGGGATGGGCGTCGGCATGGCCTTCCTGTGGTCCCAGGTGATCGTCGCAGCCCTCTTCCTGCCCATTGTCGCATGGGTCGCGGCCAGCCGCCTGACGCCCAACCTGGCCCTGCTTTTCGGTGCTGTCGTCATGGTGCTTCTGCTGGCGCTGATCGACGGTGGGGCCGAGACCAGTGTCTCGGTCTCGATGCACTACAACCGACAGGCCTGGGCGGCGGCCTTCGTTGCGATCCTGGCCGCTGTGATCCCGCCGGTGCATCCGCGCGTCGGCCAGGTCGACGGGATCATCATCGGACTGATGATGGGGGTCATGGCCATGATCAAGGTGACGTATTTCGCCGCCTTCGCGCTGCCGGTCGCGCTGGGACTTGTGATGACCGAACAGCGCCGGGCGCTGGTTTGGGCGCTGGCGACCGGACTGGTCTGCGTCGGCGTGATCACCCTTGTGATGGGCCCAATGGTCTGGCCGGCCTACCTGGGCGACCTGCGCACAGTTGCCGGGTCCGAGGTGCGCGCGGCTCCGGGCGATCCGCTCACCGCCGTCATGGGGGCGCCGGCCTACCTCGGCGGATCGCTGGTTGCCCTGGCCGGTGTCATCCTGCTGCGCCAGGCGCGGGTGGAAACGGGCGGGCTGATCCTGCTTTTGCTTCTTCCGGGGTTCTTCTACGTCACCTATCAGAATTACGGCAACGATCCGCAGTGGCTGGCGCTGTTGGCGATCCTGCTTCTGGCGCTGCGCCCCGAGCCCGAAAAGGTCCTTCGCAACGGCTTCGGCTGGCCGCTGCGCGAGGCCCTGGGCGTGGCCGCGGCCATGGCGCTGGCGCTGTCGGTGGCATCCTATGCAAACCTTGCCTACAGCCCGCTGCGCCATCTGCGCGCCGACGTGGCCGAGTATGTGCCGCTTCTGCCCCGGGCCAAGCGGCACGCCGACCTTCAGGTGCTCAGCCTGCGGTTCAACCGCGTGGAGGCGCGGGTGCCGCTGGACGGCCCCGGCACCGGGCTCGAACGCTACCGCCCGCAGGCCGAGCGGGAGGCGCCGCCGCGTTTCATGGGCGAGGACCTGGAAGAGTGTTCGCTGGAAATGGGGCTGCTCGCGGTCATGGATGCCATGGCCCGCGACCTTGACGCGGCCGGGCTGGCCGAGGGCCGCTCGGCGCTCGTGGCCGACATGTTCAGCTCTTTCTGGTTGTTCGGGGCGGTGGAACCGCTGCAAGGCGGGGCGCCCTGGTACTACGGCGGATTGCCCGGCTGGGAAGATGCGGACTACCTGCTGGTGCCGCGCTGCCCCCGGATCCCGCAGGTCCGTGACAGCATGATCGAAAAGATCAAGACACGCGGTATTCCCGAGACACTGACCGAGATCCGGCGGACACCACTCTATATACTTTACGACAAGGACTAGGTGCCATGTCCGCCGGGGCCTCAGAAAAACGGCGTGGCCAGGTAGAGAACGAGCGTCACCCCCAACGGAAAGCCCATTGGAAAGCGGCGCGTCTCGGTCCAGCTCTGCCAGTGGGGGACGATCCCGCGGACTGCGGGAATGGCCCGGCACAGCCGGTGCACGACGAAGGCGGCGACAAGGCTGATCACCAGCAGGAACAGTACGGCGCCCACGTCCTGAAGGGCGATGAAAGGCGCGGCCGAGGCCATGAATTTTGCATCCCCCGCCCCCAGCGCCCCGATGCCGTTCAGCCCGATCCCGATGGCCAGAACCACGCCGAAATGCGCAAAGCGCAGGACGTAGTCGGGCCAAACCGGCAGCAGGAAGACGCCCAGCACGACGAAGACCAGCGCGAGCAGGTCCGTTGACCAGGTCGGTATCTTCATCGCCCGCAGGTCGGACCAGACCACGTACAGGCACAGCGGCGCCACGAAAGGCAGTAACCAAACCGCCTGGGTCACAGTCAACGCGGTCTCGACCACCGGATCAGTTCGTCACGTTGTCTTCGAGCGCGCGCAGCGACCGCGCCGCGGCCTCGAAGTGCCGCGGGTGGGTATCAATCGCCTCGCGCAACAGGCCGCGCCCCATTGTCACGTCGTTCTGCTTGACGGCCGTCAGCGCCAGCGTGTGCAGCAATTGCGCCCGCTCGACCTGGCTCATGGGGATGACCGGCAGATCATAGTTGCGCTGCGCGCCGCGGGCCATGACCAGGTTGTTCTTTGCAGTGAAAAGGTCGCGGTCGTTCTTGATGGCGTCGAGGAACAGCTCTTCCGCGCCCTCGTAATCGCCCCGCGTCAGCTTGGAATACCCCCAGTTGTTATAGACGCCGGCGGGGCGCGTCGTCAGCCCGGCGGCGGTCTCGTAGAAACTGTCGGCGCTGTCCCATTCCTCGTTGCTGTCGGCGACCATGGCTTCCAGGCGGTAGCGCTCGTAGGTCTCGTGCGTGGGGGGGATGGCATCGAGCACCTCTTCAGCGCGGTCCCACTGGTTGGTGCGGATCAGCGCATCTGCCAGGCTGACTTCGTCGTCGGCGTTGCTCTCCGCGTGGGCAGTGACCTCGGACCAGGCCTCGACCGCGCGGTCGTTTTCCCGGGCCCGGATCAGCGACTTGGCCAGTCCCCGCATCAGGTCGATGCGGCCGGGGTCGTTCTCGCTCGCGCGGGCGAAGTAGCGCACGGCCTCGTCGGGGTCGCCGACGGTCAGCATGACGTCGTTGAGGTTGGTCTCGTCAACGACGTTGACGTCCTGAAGGGCCCGGTTCACCTGGGCTTCGCCCGACCGGTCACAGGCCGCCAGGGCCAGGACCCCGACCAGGGCCGTGCAAAGGAGGATCGAGTGGCGCATGTTGTGCGTCCTTTTGCTGCTCTTGCCTCTAGGGATCGCCGCCCAGCAGCAGGTAATCCCCCGTGCCGCGGCGAACCAGACGGAACTCTTCGTCCTCTTTCTGCGAAGAGTAACCCGAATTCCCCCGCTTGGCGAGCGCCAAGCGCAGGTTGTCGCGGATCAGGTCCGAATCGCCGTTGTCCGTTGCATAGGCGCGACGGAAGACCTGCGCGGCCTCGGCGATCTTGCCGCGTTCCATGAGGATGACGCCGAGGTTGTTCCAGGCCGGCACGAAGTCCGCGTCGGCCTCAACTGCGCGGCGCAGCAGGTCTTCGGCCTGGCCCAACCGCCCCAGCCGCAGGTTGGCCGACCCCAGCGCCGACAGGGTGTCCACGTTCAGGCCCTGGCGCCCGGCCGCGCGGGTGTAGGCCTGCAACGCAAGCTCGAATTCCTCCGCCGCCATCAACCTGTGCCCGACGATCAGCCCGTCGATATCGGACCCGCCCGCGACGCCGGGGGCATAGACCCGTTCGCCCTCGGGGGCGAAGTTCGCCGAGGTGCAGGCCGCAAGGGCACAGCAAAACAGAAGTATCGGGCGGGCAGGGGGCGTCATGGGCGGTCGGGTCTGCCTGTCGCAAGGGTGGTACTTGGTGCTAGAGGCTCGCCCATACCGCGCGACGGTTCAAGCCGGGATCGGCCCGGCCGCCCCCGTTAGAGACCGGAGTCCGACAGCGTCACCGCGATCTCGTAGACCGAGGGACCGATCAGGATGATCAGCAACGGTGGCAGCGTCAGCATCATCGTCGCCAGCGTCATTTTCGTTGGCAAGGTGTTGGCCTTTTCCTCGGCCCGCATGACGCGCTTGTCGCGCATCTCCGCCGAGAAGACCCGCAGCGCCTCGGCGATCGAGGTGCCGAATTGCTGCGACTGGATCAGAACGGTGACGAAGCTGGCAATGTCGGGCACGCCCGCCCGTTCGGACATGTCGCGCAGCACCTGGGTCTTGTCCTTGCCCGCCTTCATCTCGTGCGAGACGATCTTGTATTCGTCGGCCAAGGCCGGAAAGCCGGACTCCAGCTCGCGGGCGACGCGGATGATGGCCTGGTCCAGCGACTGGCCGGCCTCGACGCAGACCAGCATCATGTCGAGGCTGTCGGGAAATCCGTTGACCATCTGTTCCTGGCGTTCGCTCTGGCGCCGCGTGACCCAGTATTTGGGCAGCATGTAGCCCACCATGCCCGGTACCAGGATTGCCAGCATCATGGACTGGGCCGTCGGGTCGCCCGTCGTGGAATCGAAGATGGCATAGCCAGCGCCCAGCACCAGGAACCCTAGCCCCAGCGCGAACTGCGAGAAGTGGAACATGCGTACCGCGTTCTTGCCGCGATAGCCCGCTTGCAGCAGCTTGAGCTTGACCGAGGAAAATTCCTCCTGGTTCTGCGGTTCGAGGAAGTCGGAGTACTTTTCCAGCTTGTCCTTGCCGCCGCCCACGCGCAGCCGGGCGCCCTCGGTCCGGTTCTGGCTGGCCTGGTTGCTCGACTTGAGCTTTTCCAGCGGGTCCGCGTCCCTGTTCAGAAGGGCGGGCAGCACCAGCAGGATCAGCAGGACACCAAGCATCCCGAGCGCCATGAGCGGGCCGAAGGGGCCGAGCATCTCGGTAAGTTTCTGCGAGACTGTATCGAGAATCTGCATGACTGTCCTCAGACCTTGATATCAACGAGCCGGCGCATGACGATGATGTTGGCCACCAGGAAGACCGCCACGGCCAGGCAGGCCGGGATGAAGACCGCCGTGTCACGCACATCGTCGTAATAGCCGGGCTGGATCACGTTGATCATCACCAGCGCGACGAGCGGGAAACCCGACAGGAACATGCCGGACCACTTCGCCTCTGCGGTGATGGCCTTGACCCTGCGGAACAGCTTGAAACGTGCCCGGATCACCTTGGCCAGGCCGGCCAGGATCTCGGCCAGGTTGCCGCCGGCCTGCTGCTGGATCGTCACGGCCACGGCCAGGAAACGCAGGTCCTGCATGTCGATGCGGTCGGCCATCTCCTTGAGCGTTTCGCCCATGTCGCGGCCATAGGCCACCTCGTCGGAGATCACGCCCATCTCGGTGCCCAGCGGATCGGGAACTTCCTTGGCGACAATGTTGACGGCCGAACTGAAGGGATGCCCCACGCGGAGCGACCGGACCATGAGCTCGACCGCGTCGGGCAATTGTTCCTCGAGCATGGCCAGGCGCTTGTTGGCCTTGTTGTTGATCCACATGTAGACGCCGCCGACGCCCATGGCCACGGCCACGGCCAGGCGCACCGGCGCCGAGGCGGTGGTGCCGAAGGTCAGCCCGAAGAAGGCAACGCCCGACAGCACGCCCATCACGGCGATCAGTTGCGGGGGCGAGAAGGCGATGTTGGCCTTTTGCGCCTTGTTGGCCAGCAGGGAATACAGCGGGATTTGCTGGCTCTTGATGTGCTGCGTCATCTCCTTGCGGAGTTGTTCGAGCACTTCCTCGCGGTTGTTGCCCTTCTCCAGCATCTCCAGGCGCCGGTTGACGCGGCTGTTGAGACTGATCGACTTGCCGAATGCCACGAGGTAGATGCCGTTGACCAGCACCAGGATGGCCACGAAGATCAGCCCGTAGATGATGGGTTCTGCTGCTATGGCCATGTTATTGCGCCGCCACGGGTTCGAAGATCTGCGGCGGCAGGTCGTAGCCCCAGAGCTTGAACCGCTCCGAGAAATGCGACCGTACGCCGGTGGCCGTGAAGTGGCCGATGATCTTGTTTTCGGGAGTCAGGCCCACGCGCTGATAGCGGAAGACCTCCTGCATCGAGATGACGTCGCCTTCCATGCCCGTCACCTCGGTGACCGACACCATGCGGCGTGATCCGTCCTGCAGGCGGCTGACCTGGACGATCAGGTGAACGGCGCTGGCGATCTGGCTGCGCACCGCCTTGAGCGGCATCTCGATTCCGGCCATGGCGACCATGTTCTCCAGGCGGCTGATCGCGTCGCGGGCGTTGTTGGCGTGGATCGTGGTCATCGACCCGTCGTGGCCGGTGTTCATGGCCTGCAGCATGTCGATGACCTCCTCGCCGCGGGTCTCGCCCACGATGATGCGGTCGGGCCGCATCCGCAGCGCGTTCTTCAGGCAGTCGCGCTGGCTGACCCCGCCCTTGCCCTCGACGTTGGGCGGGCGGCTTTCCATGCGGCCGACGTGGGTCTGTTGCAGCTGAAGCTCGGCGGTGTCCTCGATCGTCAGGATGCGCTCGGCATCGTCGATGAAGGAGGACAGTGCGTTAAGCGAGGTCGTCTTGCCCGACCCCGTGCCGCCCGAGACGATCACGTTGAGCCGGGTCGAGACGGCCGCCTGAAGGTAGGCGGCCATTTCCTCGGAGAAGGCACCGAAGTTGACCAGGTCTTCGATACCCAGCTTGTCCTGGGTGAACTTGCGGATCGACACGAGCGAACCGTCCACCGCGATCGGTGGAACCATGGCGTTGAAGCGCGACCCGTCTGACAGGCGCGCATCGACATAGGGGTTGGACTCGTCCACGCGGCGCCCGACCGCCGAGACGATCTTGTCGATGATCCGAAGCAGGTGGCGCTCGTCCTTGAAGGTGACATCCGTCAGTTCCAGCCTGCCGCCACGTTCCACGAAGATCTGCTTGGGTCCGTTGACCAGGATATCGTTGACCTCGTCGTCCTGAAGCAGGGTTTCGAGCGGGCCCAGCCCCTTGACCTCGAAATAGAGTTCCTGGGTCAGGGTGGTGCGTTCCTCGCGGTTCAGGACAACGCCCATGTCCTCCAGCGCCTCGGTCGCAATCGCGGTGATCTCGGCCTTCAGGTCCTTTTCCGAGGCCTGGTCCAGCGCGGCGAGGTTCAGGTTGTCGAGCAGCGCCTTGTGCAGTTCCAGCTTGATCTCGCCCAGCTTCTCCTTGCGCTTGACCTCCTTGTCCTTGGGGGCGACCTGCGCGGGCTTGGGGTTCGCGCGCATCAGCGGCTTGCGGGGAGCTTCGGGCTTGGCGTCCCCCTCGGCCTCGGTCGGCGCGGCCGTGTCGGGGTCCGGCGACCGGGGCGCGTTCGATTTCGGTGCCGGTGCCGTCTTCTTGTACTTCGAGAACATCGGGCGGGCTCCTTATCCGGTTGCCGCGTCATCGGCGACGTTGTGCGCGTGAACCGATGTCGCCAGTTTCAGGATCTCCTTGCGCAGCGGGTTCTTGGGTAGCCCTTCGGCCAGCGGCACGCCGTGATCGGCGGTCTGGGCCACGGGGCGGCCGCCGTCGGACATCTGCACCTCGATGGAAATGCCGAGGCTTTCGGACAACCGCTTGATGCGGCTCTTGCCGCTCAGGTCGGTGAACTTGGGCGCCCGGTTGAGCACGAAACGCAGCTTGTCGAAGGGCAACTGTTCGGCCTGGAGCGCGCGTTTGACCCGCAGCGTGTTCTGGGCCGAACGCATGTCCAGCTCGAGCGTCGCGAAGTAGACATGGGCGGCGTTGAGGACCGTCTCGGTCCATTCCACGAAAGTCTTGGGCATGTCGATGATGACATAGTCGAAGTTGATCCGCGCGGTCTCGATCAGCCGCTCGATATCGGCGGGTGCGACCAGATCGAGCGGGATCAGGTCGGTAGGGGCCGTCAGGACATGCAGCTTGTCCTCGTAGCCTTGCAGGGCCTGCATGAAGCTCTCGCTGTCCATGGCCTCGGTGTCCTGCAACAGCTCGAACACCGCCTCGCGGCGCGGCAGGTCGAGGAAGGTCGAGGTGCTGCCGAACTGGAAGTCCAGGTCGATCAGGCAGACCTGGGGCGGCTTTTCGCCGGCCTTGTCCTTCGTCTTCTTGCCGGCCTTGGACCCGTCCGTTCCGATCCTCGCCAGTTCCCAGGCGAGGTTGACCGCCAGCGTCGTGGCCCCCGTGCCGCCGGCCATGCCGTGCACCGGGATCACCACCCCGCTGCGGTCGTTGGTGGCCTTGAGGGTTGTCGTAACGTCCTGTGTGGGGGCGGCGGGCGGCGGCGGCGGGGCCATCACGCGGTCGATCGCGCCGGCAAGTTCACCCTCGGGCAGGGGGTAGGGGACAAATTCGTCGCCCCCTTCGCGCATCAGGGTGTGCAGCGTGGTCGGCGAGACCTCCTCGCCGATGACGAGAATGATCCGTATGGACTTGTCCTTGGCGGCCCGGACGATATCGACGATCAGGCCGACATCGGTCTCGTCCTCCTCGTCCATGGCGATGGCCAGGAACTCCAGGTCGCGGGCCTCGGGCTGTTCCAGAAAGGCCAGCGTGTCCTCGAACCCGAGGTCGCCCCAGCTTTCGCCCATGCAGCTTTCCATGTCCTCGATCAGAAGATCGAAGTTCTGCACGTCACGGCTGACCGTGCAGGCCGTGATCGGTTGCGGTTCGGGCTGCAACATTGCACCACTCATGCCTGGTCCGTCCTTTCCAGCTGCCCCGCGGACCTCGGACTGTCGGGGGCCGTATCACGATTTTCCGGCCCGGCGTCGCGTGACGCACTGGGGGCCGGGACACCGCCGAAATTCACGGAGAAACATGTCGAGAATTGGGCCGAATTTCCGCCATTGTGCGAAATAATGGGACGGTGGTCCGTGCTCGCGCGGCTCTGTTTCCAGGCGCCGGAAGATGAAACGGGACTCGCTGTCGGGCCCCGTTTCAAAGCGAATGGCGAAGGGCGCGGCGCTCAGCCGCCGTCCTGTCCGCCCGGCATGTTGGTGCCGTGTCCCAGGCCCGGCGGGTTTACCCCGCCCAGGCTGGTCGAGACCCCGGTCGAGACATAGTCACGGAAGATCACCGCGGCATATTCACCGTTCAGCACGGTGGGGTGGTTCTTCACGAACCCGGTGACCTCGGTGACGGTGCGCCGGTTGCGGCGTTCGCGCCCCTCGGTGACGATCAGCGGCTGGCTCTCGCCCTGGCTGACCACCGCCTCCAGGCGCGAGCGGTCGACGCCCTGTCTGACAAGGTAGGCGACCGCGGCCTGGGCGCGGCGCAGGCCCAGCTGCCGGTTGTAGGCGCGCGACCCGACCAGATCGGTATGCCCGAAGACCTTGAAACGGACCTCGGGGAACTGGTTGATCCAGGTCGCCTGCTGGCGCAGCACCTGCCTGGCCTGCTGGTCAAGTACCGTCGAGTTGAAGCCGAAGTTGATCATCGGCTGAACCTCGGTCGAGAAACGCTGGTTGAGGTTGATGACGTGATTGGCCTGCCCGGTCCCGACCTGGATGTTGTTCATGGTGGCGTTGCCGAAGTACCCCGAATCGATCTCGGAGCCGGCCTCACGGGTGCTGAAGACGTTCGTCACGTCATCGCAGCCCGACAGGGCGATCAGGGCAGTCGCCGCCAGGGTCAGGGAAGTTTTCATGGCCTGGCTCCTCAGTTGTCCATGACATAGCCGTAGGACCCGTTGAAGTCCTGGCGGGCGACTTCGCCGGCCCCGCCCGATGTGGGGGCGCCATCGTTCGCGACACGGCCGAACAGGAACAGGTCACGCTCCGAGGGGGGGCGCACGCGGTCGGTCGGCAGGGCAAGTGCTTCGCCACGGGTCGGCGTGACCAAATGCGGCGTGACGATGATGACCAGTTCGGTCTGCTCTCGCGAGTATTCCGCGCTGCGGAACAGCGCGCCCAGCACCGGGATGTCGCCAAGCCACGGCACCTGGCCGGCAAGGTCGGTAAAATCGTCCGACAACAGCCCGGCGATGGCAAAGCTCTCGCCGTCGCGCATCTCGACGGTGGTCGAGGTTTCACGCGTGCTGAAGGCGTCGATGGAAAACCCGTTCTGGCTGAAGCCGTTAGTCGGGTCCAGCGAGCTGACCGAGGCGTTGAGTTCGAGGTTGATGACATCCCCGTCGATCACCCGCGGCACGAAGTTCAGCTCGATGCCGAAGGGCTTGTACTCCACGGTGATCTGGTCTTCGCTCTGCGCGATCGGAATCGGGTATTCGCCCCCGGCGAGGAACCGCGCCTCCTGCCCGGACAGTGCGGTCAGGTTGGGCTCGGCCAGGGTGCGGACCACACCGCGTTCTTCCAGCGCCTCCAGAAGGATGCCGACTTCCAGTCCGCCCGCATTGAACCCGAACAGCATGGCCCCCTGGTTGTCGTTGGACCCGGGCAGAGCGCCGCTCAGGGCCCCGTTCCGGCCGCCTTCCGTGACCGTCGTGCCTGTGCCGATCGACGTGCCGAGGTCGCCACCCAGCGCGTCGCCGGCGATGGCCACCGATGAACTGAGCTGTTTCGAGACAGAGCGCTGCATCTCGGCGAATCGCACGCGCAGCATGACCTGCTGGGTGCCGCCGACGCTCATCAGGTTGGACACGCGCCCGGAGGCATAGCGTTCGGCCAATTGCAGGGCACGGTCCAGCTTGGCCGAGGAACTGACAGTGCCGGACAGGACGATGCCGTCATTGGCCGTGCGCACCTCGATGGGTTCGCCGGGCAGGATCTGTTCCAGGCGTTCCTTGAATTCGGCGATGTCCGGTGTGACGTGGATTTCGACGTTGGTGATCAGTCGACCGTCGCCGGCCAGCAGCGTAAGCGTCGTGCGGCCCGGTTCCTTGCCCAGCACGTAGATGGTGCGTTCCGAAAGCGACGATATGTCCGCGATGCCCGGATTCGCGATGGAAAGCTCGGCGAAGGGCGTGTCGCTCTCAACAACGACCGCCCGGTTCATCGGAACGTTCAACGCGCTTGATGGCGACCCCGACATCACCTGCAGGGTCTCGGCTGGCGCCATCGAAGGCGCGGCCGTGACGGCAAGGATAAGCCCGGCAAGGGCCGCCTTGATCGAAGTTCTGATTGTCATGTGACCTGCCTCTCGATCACGCCCACTGCTGGACATTTTTGCCCGATATTGCGCCGACCCTGCACCGAAACGGCTTTTTTTGCAAGAATCAATACTGTGTGCAGGGGGGTTCATGTGGATAACCGGCAACAAGCGGCGAAACGGAACCGCCCGGACACGGGTGTGTCCGGGCGGTGTGACGGGGTGCCGTGACGTTTCAGTTGGTGCAGGGTATTTCGACTTCGACCGTTTCGGTGCCGCGGTTCTGGCGGATCGTGCAGACCTCCTCCTGCTCGACGGGCTCGGGCTCCTGACGCGGGGTGATCCCCAGCAGCGTGGCCTGGTTGACCTCGACCGGATCGTTCGACGCAGTGGGCAGGGTGTCGCCGACCAGGGCGAGCGAAAGCTGCCCTGATCCCTGTGCGGTGGCGAGGGCCGCGACCTGGGCGCTGTCGGCCTCGACAGTGACGGTGCGCACCTGGCCCGAGGCTGCGGCGCGCCCGCTGTCGGTGCTCTGGTCCACGGCGACGATCGTCAGCCCGCTCTGGATCAGGCGGGTCGTGACGCCCTGGGTGCCGCCGAAGTCGCCAAGGTTGGCCTGGCCGGTCCAGTAGACGTCGACGCGATCCCCCGGGCGCAGAAACCCAGATACCGCCGAGCGCACGGTCACGTCGATGGCATAGGCCTGCATGCCCGGCGTCAGCAGCGCGTTGATCCCGGCACTTTCGCCCGGGTCGGTGACCTTGACGGCCATCAGCGGCTCGTTCGGTTCCATCTGGCGCAGGGCGACGCGGGTTTCCTCGGCGCCTTCGGGGAAGACCTCTTCCTCGGTGCGGAAGACCCCCTCGGGCAGGAAGGGTTCGGCATGCTTGATCGTGACGACATCCTCGGGCGTGATCTCGTCACCGTATTCCACCACGCGATTCACGGCGATCACGTCGACCGTGGGCACGTTCTGCGCCATCCTGGCCCGCTGCGCCGCGAGCTGGGCGTTCTGTTGCTCGAAGTATCCTTGAACCATGTAGATGGCCGCCCCCGCGAGGCCGACCCCGATGATCAGGACAAGACCGAATACTGCACGCATCCTCTTTCCTTTCGCTTGCGGTGCCGCGCGGGCACCAACGCATTACGGATTCATCGCTTACCCCGGGAATGCGGCCATTTTGGGTCGTTCGCGTGACCGCTTCGGGTCAGCGTCGGGCCGCGCGGCGCGTTGGCCCGCCCTGCCCGGATCAGTAGGTCTTGACGGACTGGTCTTCCAGGTGGGCGCCAAGGCCCTCGGCGCCTTCGGCCGTGGTCTCGAGGATCGTGACGACGACGGCCACGCCCAGCCCGACGATCGCGCCTGTCAGAACGACCCAGTCGACGGTCACGGCCCCGGTCTCCGCCCTTCGGAACTTGCGTAGGATGTTGAGCATGGGACTCTCCAAAGCGTCAGATGATTTCAAATCGCTACCGTGCGACTGTGTCAGCTTCTGGCCGGGCCTGGGGTGATTCCGCGTCAGCCGCTGTTGCAAAAAACCCGGTCTGCGCGCCGAGAAAGACGAAGGGCCGCTCCGGAACGGAGCGGCCCCTGTCTCAGGTCCGACGGTTCGGACGAGCCGGCAATCAGTATTCCTTGATGCCCTGGCTGCTCAGCTCGGTCGAGATGTCGTCGGCGAAGGTGGCGGTCTGCTCGCCCACCGTGGTCAGCACGGCGATGCCGAGGCCCACGATGGCCGCGGTCAGGACGACCCAGTCAACGGTCACGGCGCCATCTTCGTCGTTGCGGAAGTTCTTGATGTAGTTCAGCATTTGATGTCCCTCCTCAGGGTTTCGCTCGGTTTCACTCTCCGCTTCGGATCGTCCCGCGCCGGCCTCTTGATTGGTGCGGTCCCCGTCTCGGATGGGTAGATATAGCCAATCGAATGGGGCGAGATTTGGACGGCTTTCGTGCATTTTTGCAGCCCGTTAAACTTTCGTATATTTATTTTCCAAATACTTGTTTTTAAACGATAATAAATTCAGCCGTCCTCGGTGGGCAGTATGTTGCGCGGCCTGTTCGGAGGTTTTTGAGGGCTACGAAACCCGCCAATTCGGCCCCTGTCACGGACGTCTGGCCAGCCCGCCGCGGACAGGGTAGGGTGTGAAGTGCAAGGCGAGGCAGGTGGAGACCGCGGAAATGCGGCGCAGCATCAATACTGCAGTTCTGGCAGGGGTCGCTGCGCTGGCCGTCGCAGGGGCGCCACGCGCCGAGCAACAGCGCCTGCAAGAGGATTTCACCTTCAAGCGCATCGGCGTTCCCCCCGCCGGTGCGACGGATCGCATCACGGTCCAGATCGCCCCGACGCCCCCTGACGCCGCCGCCGCGCCGGGGCCCGCCGCGGTGCCTTCGCCCCCGGCGGACGGGCTGTCCGGGCGGGCCGCCGCGGATATCGCCTGGTTCTGGGAGGCGGTCTCGCCCGACCTGGGGGCCTCTGACCCGGCGAGCTTCATGCAGGCCGAAGCCGCGCTGGTGAATGCCCCCGACGACCGCGCCATCCCGCAGCCGCGCCTGCGCGACCTCGGTGCCCTGGCCGGGCGCTATGGCGCGCAGATACTCGCCGCCTCGGTCGGTGAACCGGTGTCGCCCGCGCTGGTGCTGGCGGTGATCGCCGTGGAAAGTTCCGGCGATCCGCAGGCCGTCAGCAGTGCGGGCGCGCGCGGGGTGATGCAGCTCATGCCCGCCACGGCCGCGCGGTTCGGCGTGCGCGACAGTTTCGATGCCGGGCAGAACATCGCCGGCGGCGTGGCCTATCTCGGCTGGCTCATGGAAGAGTTCGACCGCGACCTGATCATGGTGCTGGCCGGCTACAACGCCGGGGCCGGCGCGGTGCGCGACAACGCCGGCGTGCCGCCCTATCCCGAAACCCGCACCTACGTGCCCCGGGTGCTGGCCGCATGGCGGGTGGCGCGGGGGCTTTGTGTCACCCCGCCTGAACTGCCCAGCGACGGCTGCGTCTTCAACGTCGCGCCGGAGGGCTGAGATGGCGGGCAAACCCCTTGTCGTGGATGCCGATGGCACCCTGCTGCGCACCGACATGCTGCTCGAATGTGCCTGGAAGGGGGTGGGGAGCGACCCGGCCGGCACGCTGCGCGCCCTCGGCCGCCTGCCCGACAAGGCGGCCTTCAAGGCCGAGCTCGCCCGCGTGGCGCCGCTGCGGACCGACCTGTTGCCCGTTCGGGACGAGGTCGTCGCCCTGGTCGAGACGGCCCGCGCGGCAGGGCGCGAGGTCGTCCTGGCCTCGGCCTCGGACGCCGCCCTCGTCGAACCGCTGGCAAAGCGCTTCGGCTTCGACCGTGTCTTTGCCTCGCGCGATGGCGAGAACCTGAAAGGCGCCGCCAAGGCGCGCGCCCTCGTCACGGCCTTCGGAGAGAGGGGCTTCGACTACGCGGGCGACGCCGCTGCCGACATTGCGGTCTGGCGGCACGCCGACCATGCCATCGTCGTCGGCCGGGCCGGCGGCGCGGCCGACAGGCTGGCGGCCCCGACCCGCATCGCCGGCGGCTGGACACCGCGTGCGCTGCTGGGGGCGCTACGGCCGCACCAGTGGGTCAAGAACGTGCTGCTGTTCCTGCCGATGATCGCGGCCCATGCCTTCGATACGGGCACGTTGCTGCGGGTGCTGCTGGGGATCGCCGCCTTTTCGGCGGCGGCTTCGACCATCTACATAGTCAACGACCTGGTCGATATCGAGGCCGACCGCCGCCACGCCACCAAGAAGACGCGCCCCTTCGCCGCCGGAACCGTTCCCATCCCGATTGGGATGATCGCCTGCGCGGCGCTTGCGGTGCTGGCGCTGGTGCTGGGCGCGCTGCTGTCGGTGCAGATGCTGGGTGTCGTGGTGCTCTACATGGCGCTGTCGCTGGCCTATTCCCTGCGCCTCAAGCGGCTGCGCTGGGTCGATATCGCGACGCTGGCCGCGCTATACACGCTGCGGGTCGTCGCCGGTGCGGCGGCGAGCGAGGTGCCGGCCTCGGTCTTCATGCTGATCTTCGTCTTCCCTGTTTTCCTGACCCTGGGCTGCGTCAAGCGGATGACGGAACTGGCGCTGGCGTCCGACGGCGCGCGGTTGCCGGGCCGAGGCTATGCCCGCGGCGACCGGGGCGATCTGCTGAACATGGCCGCGCTGGGCATGGCGGGAGCGCTCGTGATCTTCTTCCTGTATTCCTGGTCGGACCAGGCGCGGCTGCTCTACCCCGACCAGTGGCTTCTCTGGGTGGCGCTGCTGCCGATCGCGGCCTGGCTCTACCGGATGATCCGCCTGGGGTATTTCGGCACGCAGGACTACGACCCCATCGTCTTTGCCCTGCGCGATATCCGCGGCATCGGCTACCTGCTGATCACCCTGTCGCTGATGTTCTACGCGGCCGGCCTGTGGACCGAGTGGTATCTCCGGCTGACCGGCTAGATCGACATCTTCTTGAAGAGGTGCTCGGGAATGGCGCGGATCACCAGCATGATCGGCCACCAGATCCGCCGGGTATAGAGCACGTCTCGCCCGCGCCCGACCCCGGCGAGGATATCCTCGGCCACCGCCTCGGCTGTGGTCGGGAAGGGCAGGCCCTCCATCCCTTGTGTCATGGCCGTGTCCACCGGGCCGGGCTTCACGGTCAGGACATGCACGCCGCTGCGGCCCAGCCGGTTGCGCAGCCCCGACAGGTAGGTGGCAAAGCCGCCCTTGGCCCCGCCGTAGACATAATTGCCGATCCGCCCGCGGTCGCCGGCAACCGATCCGACACCGACAACGGTGCCCGAACCGCGCGCCTCCAGGTGCGGTGCCAGCATCTGCAGGAACCGGGCCGGGCCGGTGAAGCTGTCGGCGATCACACCATCCAGCAGCCCCGGGTCGGCGTCGATCTCCGCCTGCGGGGGCATGGAGCCGACGAAGACCGCGCAGTTGATCTGCCCGGGCTGGTCCAGGGCGCGGTCGATCACCGGCTGAAAGCTGTCGGGGTCGCGGGCGTCGAAGGCCACCGGCTCGGCCAGGGCCGCCCCACGGGCAAGGGCGTCGCTGGCGCTGGCCTGCAGGTCGTCCATCCGGCGCCCGGCCAGCACCAGGCCAGCGCCCGCTTCGGCGAGTTTCTGCATCAGCGCCCGCGCCATTGTCGAGCTTGCCCCCAGGATGATCCAGGTCTGTTCCATCATGTCCTCCGAAGGTCCAGCCGGCGGACCATGTCAGTTTCAAGGGCGCCGTCCGGGTCGGCCGCGGCGACCCGGGACAGCCAGCGGGGGTGGTCGGGATACATGGCCTTGACCCGGTCGCCCGTGGCCAGCGCGTCCTTGGCCAGGTAGATGCGCCCGCCGGCGGCGACGGTCAGGTCCTCCAGCCGGGCAATCAGGGCGCGCGCGGCGGCGCGGTTGGGAAAGTCCACCGCCAGCGTGTAGCCTCCCATCGGGAAGGAGAGGTATCCGGCTCGGCCCGGCCCCATGCGCTTGAGCACGGCCAGCGGCGAGGCCAGCCCGCTGTCGGCGATCTCGGCCAGCATGGCGCGCAGGGCCTCGGCCTGCTCCGGTGGCACGACGCACTGGAACTGGTGAAAGCCCCGCCTGCCGTAAAGCTTGTTCCAGTCGTGTATCCTGTCCAGCGGAAAGAAGAAGCCGTCGAAAGGGCGCACGGTGGTGCGGCCCGTCGCCGGGACGCGGTGATAGTAAAGGCTGTTGAAGGCGCGCACGATCGGCGCCGACAGGGCCCAATGCGGCGCGTCCAACGGCACACGGCGCGGTGCGGGCCGGGCCGGGGGCAGGCCGCGGCCGACCTCGGCCTCTTCGAGGATACCGCGGCCAAGGGCCGCGCCGCTGGCGGTCGCGTCGATCCAGCCCACGCAATAGGCGGCGTCCGAGGCGTCGAGACGGGCGATATGTTCGGCCCAGTCCGCGACCCGCCGCTCGGTGACGACCATGACATCGCCCGGGCAGGCGGCCAGTTGCAGCGTGACCTGCGTGATCACGCCGGTCTGGCCAAGCCCGCCACAGGTCGCGGCCCACAGCGCCGGGTCGGTCTCGGGCGTGACCGGGCGGCGCTGGCCGTTCTGCACCAGCGTCAGTGCGGTGACATGCTGGCAGAAGCTGCCGGCGGCGTGGTGATTCTTGCCGTGGACATCCATTGCCACGGCCCCGCCCAGCGTGGCAAAGCCCGTGCCAGGCAGGACCGGCGGCAGCCAGCCCCGGGCCGGCAGGACGCGGGCGAGGGTGCCCAGGGTCACGCCCGCCTCGGCGGTGAGGACCCCAGCCCGTGGGTCGAAGGCCAGGATGCGGTTCTGCGCGGTCATGTCGCAGGCGCCACCCCCGTCATTGAGCGGCGCGTCCCCGTAGGACCGCCGGTTGCCGAAGGCCGGCGCGGTGCCGTCGATGGCGTCGGCCGCATGGGGGCGGGCGACCGGACCCGTGGCGCGATGGACCCGGCCCCAGCCCGAATAGGTGATCCTCCGCGCGCCCTGCATGGTGCTCACCCCTGGGCGCGCGCCGCGCGGCGCTCGGCCAGCGGGAACACGGCCAGCCCGATCGCAATGGCGAACCAGAGGGTGGTCAGCCGGATCACGGCGGTGGCGGGGATCGAGACCTCGAGCGGGACGCCTTCGAGCGACAGAAGCGCGACCATGGCTGCCTCGGCCCCGCCGACGCCACCGGGCGCGCCCGTCAGGCCACCTGCGAGCGTTGCGAAGGTAAAGATGCCCATCGCCGCCCAGAGCCCGATATCGGTGCCCATCCAGCCCAGCAGAAGATGAAAGGCATAGCCCTCGGCGCCCCAGCCGATCACCCCCAGCAGAAGCGAGAGCGACAGCGTCGGCCCGTTGGAAAAGACGGCCAGCGAGCGCGCCGCGCCGCGGACCCGGCCCATCAGGCGGGGCAGCAGGCCGGTTAGCCGGTAGGCCAGCGTCACCCCGCCGGCCAGCAGGCGCGGGCGGGTGGCGATCCAGGCCGCCGCCAGCGCCAGCAGGGCGACAGGCGCCGCCATGCGCGCACCTCCGGCCGAAAGCGCGACCGAAAGCGCCAGGATCAGCGCCATGCTGGCCAGGTCCGAGGCGCGGTCCACCAGCACGAGTGGCGCGGTGCGCTCGACCGGCCAGCCGGCCTCGCGCTTGAGCCAGCGCATGCGGATCAACTCGCCCACGCGGCCGGGGGTCACCGACATGGCAAGCCCCCCGACGAAGTGGCGCATGTCCTGCACCAGCCCCGTGGGCAGCCCCAGCCGCCGGGCAAAAAGATGCCAGCGGGCGCCGCGAAAGAGGTAATTCACAAGGCTCAACCCCAGCAGCAGCGCGACCTGCCCCGCGGTCAGCCGCATCAGTTGCGCCCGGGTCTCGGCCCAGCCGGTGGCCGCGGCGAGCCCGGCCAGCCCCGCGATGACGAGCGCGAACAGGCCGCCCAGCAGCGCGAACTCGCGCCAGCGGCGCGTGGCAGGGCGGGGCGGCGGCGCGGCCGCGGGATCGGGGGTGAGGGTCATGCTCATTACCCGCCCGTCTAGACACGGAATGGGGCGACATTATGAAACCGTTTCGCAAAGGGAAACGATGTCTTGCGCCGTCAGGCTTTCTTGCGGCCGCCCGTCTTCTTGCCTGTGCCCGTCTTCGCGGCCTTCTCGGTAATCAGCGCCACGGCCTGGTCCATGGTCACGTCGCCCGGCTCGGTCTCCTTGGGGATCGTCGCGTTGACCTTGCCCCATTTCACATAGGGGCCGTAGCGCCCCTCCATGACGTTGACCGGCCCGCCCTCGGACGGGTGGTCACCCAGTTCCTTGAGGGGCTTTGCCGCACCGCGCCCGCCCCGGCCGGGGTTGGCGCGTTTCTCGGCCAGCATCTCGACCGCGCGGTTCATGCCCACCTGGAACACGTCGTCGGGGTCCTTGAGGTTGACGTAGACCGGCTTGGCCTCGTCCGGGCGCTGGTGCATGACATAGGGCCCGAAGCGGCCGAAGTTGGACTTGATCGTGCCGCCCTCGGGGTGTTCGCCCACCTCGCGTGGCAGGCTGAGCAGGGTCAGCGCCTTGTCCAGGTCCATCGCGTCCTTGTCCCAGCCCTTGGGCAGCGAGGCGCGCGGCGGTTTCTTGTTCTCGGGCGTCGGCTCGCCGCGCTGCACGTAGGGCCCGAAGCGCCCCGATTTCAGCCAGATCTCGTCGCCCTGGTCCTCGCCCAGCACGCGCTCGTCGCCATCGGCGCCCTCGCCCGCGATGGGGCGGGTGTAGGTGCATTCGGGGTAGTTGCCGCAGCCCACGAACCCGCCCGTGCGCGAGGTCTTGAGATGCAGACGCCCGGTGCCGCACTTGGGGCAGGCGCGCGGATCGCTGCCGTCCTCGCGCGGGGGATACAACTGCGGCGCCAGCACGTCGTCGAGCACGTCCAGAACCTCGGTGATGCGCAGTTCCGAGGTGTCCTCGATCGCCTTGTGAAAGTCGCGCCAGAAGCCCGACAGGACCTCTTTCCAGTCGCGCTGCCCGGCCGAGACATCGTCGAGCATTTCTTCGAGGTTCGCGGTGAACTCGTAGCCGACATACTTGCGAAAGAAATTCAGCAGGAAAACCGTGACGATCCGGCCCTTGTCCTCGGGGATCAGGCGGTTCTTTTCCTTGCGGACATACTCGCGGTCCTGGATCGTCGAGATGACGCTGGCATAGGTCGAGGGCCGCCCGATGCCCAGTTCTTCCATGCGCTTGACCAGGGTCGCCTCGGTGTAGCGCGGCGGCGGCTGGGTGAAGTGCTGTTCGGGGCTGACGCCGGTTTTCTTCGCCGCCTCGCCCTCGGTCATCTGCGGCAGGCGCTTGTCGTCGTCGTCGACCACGTCGTCGCGCCCTTCCTCGTAGACGGCGAGAAAGCCGTCGAAGAGCACCACCTGGCCGTTGGCGCGCAGCACGACCTGGCCATCGGCGCTGGCGATGTCGACGCTGGTGCGTTCCAGCCGGGCCGCGGCCATCTGGCTGGCCAGCGTGCGTTTCCAGATCAGGTCATAGAGCTTTCGCTGATCGGCCTCGCTGATCTTCGCGTCGGCCGGCGCCTTGGCCATTTCGGTGGGGCGGATGCATTCGTGGGCCTCTTGCGCGTTCTTGGCCTTGTTCTTGTAGATGCGGGCCTCGGCCGGGACGTAGTCCTTGCCGTAGCGTGCCTCGATCGCCGCCCGCGCGTCGGCCACGGCCTCGGGGGCCATATCGATGCCGTCGGTCCGCATGTAGGTGATCAACCCCGCCTCGTAGAGGCGCTGGGCCGTGTTCATGCACTGCCGCGCACCCATGCCGAACTTGCGGCTGGCCTCTTGCTGCAGGGTCGAGGTCATGAAGGGCGGCGCCGGCTTGCGGGTGCTGGGCTTGGCCTCGACCTTCTGTACCGACAGATCGCGCGAGGTCACGGCCTGCACGGCCATCTCGGCCTGGGTCGCGTTCTCGAGATCGAACTTTTCCAGACGCTTGCCGGCCAGGGTGGTCAGCCGCGCCTCGAAGGGCTGGCCGCGCGAGGTTTCCAGTTGCGCCTTGACCGACCAGTATTCGCGGGGGTCGAAAGCCTCGATCTCCATCTCGCGCTCGACGATCAGGCGCAGGCAGACCGACTGCACCCGGCCCGCGCTGCGCGCGCCGGGCAGCTTGCGCCACAGAACGGGCGAGAGGTTGAAGCCCACAAGGTAGTCCAGCGCCCGCCGCGCGAGATAAGCCTCGACCAGGTCCTCGTCGACCTGGCGGGGGTGCTGCATGGCCTCGGTGATGGCCTCTTTCGTGATGGCGTTGAAGGTTACGCGGGATACCGAGGTGTCCTTCTTGATCGAGCGGCGCTTGGTGAGCGCCTCCTGCAGGTGCCAGGAAATCGCCTCGCCCTCGCGGTCGGGGTCGGTGGCGAGGATAAGTTCGTTGTCGTCTTTCAGCGCGTCGGCGATGGCCTTGACGTGCTTCTTGCTGTCATTGGCGACTTCCCAGACCATGTCGAATCCGTTGTCGGGATCGACCGATCCGCTCTTGGGCGGCAGGTCGCGGACATGGCCGTAAGATGCCAGCACGGTGTAGTCGGAGCCCAGATACTTGTTGATTGTCTTGGCCTTGGCCGGGGACTCGACGACGACAACGGGCATGGACACTCCTGAAAATTCCTGGGTCGCGGGCCGGGCATAAAGGGCGTGGCCCGCCGCATTTGTCAATGCGTTCACTTGGGACGGCCCGGCAGCGGGGTCAAGTCGACGCCGGGCCGGCCGGGTGCGGGGCAGGCTCGGTGAAGGGGCGGCGGTTGGTGCCGTCGTGGTCCGAGATTGCCCCGCACCCGGCCGGACCGCCATGACGCGGCATTTCGGCACCGGGTGTGGAGCTCCCGTGCCCTTGTCCTTCGGAGATCGCGCCGGGCGGGCGGTGATCGTGCGCGGGATGGCCCGGCGTCCGTCAGACCACGCGCGACAACAGGCCGCCGGGCTGGCGCAGGATCTGCCCCTCCAGTTCCAGGTCCACCAGCACCGGGGCGACCTGGCCCGGGGCGACATGCAGGTCACGGATCAGCTGATCCTCGGCGATGGGGCTGGGGCCCAGCCGCGACAGGATATCCCGGTGCAGCGCGGCGGTGTCCTGCAGGCTGCGGCGGTCGGGCGGCGGCGCGGGGATGTCGAGGGCCGGCTGCGCCTGGGGCTGCGGGGCGGGGGCCGGATCGGCCAATGCCTCGGTCACATCGGCGGCGTTGCGCACCAGCTGCGCGCCGTCGCGGATCAGCATGTTGCAGCCGGCCGCGCGGGCGTCAAAGGGGTGGCCGGGCACCGCCATGACCTCGCGCCCCTGGTCGAGCGCGTTGCGCGCGGTGATCAGGCTGCCCGACTTGGCGGCCGCCTCGACCACGACGACGGCGCGGACGAGGCCCGAGATGATCCTGTTGCGGGCGGGAAAATGGCGGGCTTGCGGCTGCAGGCCCAGGGGCTGTTCGGACAGGCGCAGGCCGCTCTCGGCGATGCGCCCGGCCAGCGCGGTATTCTCGGCAGGGTAGGTGATGTCGACGCCCCCGGCCTGAACCGCGATGGTGCCGGTTGCGAGCGCGGCGTCGTGGGCCACGGCATCGATCCCGCGCGCCAGGCCCGACACCACGCAGAAGCCGGCCTCGCCAAGCTCGGCGGCCAGTTTGCGGGTCATGCGCGTGCCCAGCGACGACGCGTTGCGCGCGCCGACCAGGGCGACCATCGGGCGCCGGGCCAGCCGGGTATCGCCCAGCATCCACAGCGCGACCGGGGCATCGGATATCGTGGCCAGTTCGGCCGGATAGTCTGCCTCGCCATCGAAGACCAGCCGCGCCCCGGCCGCGGCCCCGGCCTTGAGTTCGGCGGCGACAACGCCCTCGGGGCAGGTCTGGTAGTCGTCGACCCCGGCGGCGCGTGCGACATCGGGCAAGGCGTCCAGCGCGGCTCCGGCATCACCGTGTTCCGCGATCAGGCGGCGCCAGGTCGATGGCCCCACCCGGCGCGAGCGCAACAGGCGAAGGGCATTGAACCGGTCGTCTTCCGTGGTGGGTGGGAGTGGGGGGTGAGTGGAAGAGTGCGTATCCCCGGTCATCCTGTCCTCCGCCTGCTGCAAGGACAGGTCTAGACCGGCAATGGTTAACCGACGGTAAAGGGAAAAACGCCGGCGCGATTTTCCCTGCGGGCGGGTGCGGGTCAGGCCGCCGCGCCACCCACCGTCAGCCCGCCGATCAGCAGGCTGGGCTGGCCCACGCCCACGGGCACCCATTGGCCGGCCTTGCCGCAGTTGCCCATGCCGGGGTCCAGCGCCATGTCGTTGCCGATGCCGCGGATTTGTTGCAGCGCGGTCGCCCCGTCGCCGATCAGCGTGGCCCCCTTGACCGGCGCGCCGACCTTGCCGTCGGTCACGCGATAGGCCTCGGTGCAGGAAAATACGAACTTGCCGTTTGTGATGTCGACCTGCCCGCCGCCGAAGCCCACGGCATAGATGCCGTCCTTGAGATCTGCGACAAGGTCACCAGGGGCGGTGTCACCGCCCAGCATGTAGGTGTTCGTCATGCGCGGCATGGGGATGTGGGCATAGTTTTCGCGGCGTCCGTTGCCGGTTGGCGCCACGCCCATCAGTCGGGCGTTCTGCCGGTCCTGCATGTAGCCGACCAGCCGGCCGTCCTCGATCAGCACGTTGCGCGCGCTCGGCGTGCCCTCGTCGTCAACGGTCAGCGATCCGCGCCGGTCGGGCAGGGTACCATCGTCGAGCACGGTCACCCCGGGGGCGGCGACCTGTTGGCCCATCAGCCCGGCGAAGGCGGAACTGCCCTTGCGGTTGAAATCCCCTTCAAGGCCGTGGCCCACGGCCTCGTGCAGCAGGATGCCGGGCCAGCCGGGACCGAGCACCACGTCCAGCACGCCCGCCGGGGCGGGTTCGGCCGACAGGTTGACCAGCGCGATGCGCAGCGCCTCGCGCAGTTTGGGCTCCCAGGTGTCGCGGGCCACGACATGGGACAGCCCCAGCCGCCCGCCACCGCCGGCGGTGCCGCTTTCGCGGCGGCCGTCCTGCTCGACGATGACCGAGACGTTGAGGCGGCTCATGGGGCGGGTGTCGCTGACCTGCGTGCCGTCGGAGCGTAGGATTACGACCTCCTGGTGCGACGCGGCAAGTGTGGCCGAGACCTGCACGACCCGCGGATCCATCTGCCGCGCGACCGCGTCGATCTCGGCCAGAAGCTCGATCTTGGCTGGGAATTCAGCCTCGGCCATGGGGTTCGCGTCGGTATATAGGTGCCGGTTAGTCCGCGCCGGGCCGGCGGCCAGCGTGCCGCCACCCTCGCCCACGGCCAGCCGCGCGGTAGAGACGGCGCGGTCCAGCGCCGTCTCGTCGATCACGGTGGAATGGGCGTAGCCGGCCGTCTCGCCGCGCACGGCGCGCAGGCCGAAGCCCTCGGAGGCATCGAAACTGGCCGTCTTGACCCGCCCGTCGTCGAAGGCCAGCACCTCGGAGCGGCGCCGCTCCATGAAAAGCTCGCCGTCATCGGCGCCGTCGATCGCCTGCTTGACCCGCGCCAGGGCGGCGTCACGATCCAGATGCGTTTCGAAGGGGCGAAAGCTGTCGTTCGCGGCTGGGTCGGGTGATGTCTCGGTCAAGGGGCCTCCTGCCCGGGCGATCTCCGGGGTTTGATCCAGATCAAAAAAAGCGACCGTTTGCCACAATGGCCGCGCTTGAGTTGCCCCCCAGATTATGGGATGACCAAAACGAAAGACAACGGGGCACCAGCCCCGCGGTCCGAACTGCTTTAGGGAATGACATGCGACTGAACACCTTTGTCAGCACGCTGGGCCGCGCCGCCGGATCGGCCCTTGCAACCGCCGCCCTCGCCGGGGCGGCCACGGCCCAGCAGGGCATGGACGACCTCGAGATCATCGGCAAGCCCGAGCAGGGCGGCACCGGCTTCCAGCCCGCCGCAACCGAACTCGCCCGTGACCTGCAGTGGCTCGATGGCATGGTCCTGATCATTATCACCGCGATCACGCTGCTCGTGGTTGGCCTGCTGGCCTGGGTGATCCTGCGCTACAATGAACGGGCCAACAAGGAACCGGCGACCTTTACCCACAATTCCCCGCTCGAGGTGGCCTGGACGGTGGTGCCGATCGTCATCCTGGTCTTCATCGGCTCGTTCTCGCTGCCGACGCTGTTCAAGCAGCAGGAAATCCCCGAGGGTGATATCAACATCACCGTGACGGGCTATCAATGGTTCTGGTCCTACGAATACACCGACGAGGACATCTTCTTCGAAAGCTACATGATCGGTTACGGCGAGGGAAACCTGAACGACAGCATCCGCGACCAGCTTGTCGAGGCCGGCTATTCCGAGGACGAGTTCCGCCTGGCCACCGACACGGCCGTGGTCGTTCCGACCGGGGCGACTATTGTCATGACCGTGACCGGGGCGGACGTGATCCACTCGTGGACGGTCCCGGCCTTTGGCGTGAAGCAGGATGCGGTGCCTGGGCGCTTTGCCCAGCTGTGGTTCGAGCCCGAGCGCGAGGGCGTCTACTTCGGTCAGTGTTCCGAGCTGTGCGGCAAGGATCACGCCTACATGCCGATCACCGTCAAGGTCGTCAGTCCCGAGGCCTACGAGGACTGGCTGGCGACCGCCAAGGAAGAATACCCGGCCTGACCGGGCTGCGCTGCCTGCCTGACCCCGCGGCCGGGCGGGCAGCCGACGTGACACGAACGGGGTATGGATGACCGACGTTACCCAGCAGACCATGCAGCCCGGCGAGGCACGGATGGGCGATTACTACGCCCTGATGAAGCCGCGCGTGATGCAACTGGTTGTTTTTACCGCGCTGGTGGGTCTGCTGGCCGCGCCCGTTGCGGTGCATCCCTTCATCGCCTTCGTCGGTATCCTGTGCATCGCGGTCGGCGCCGGGGCGTCCGGCGCGCTCAACATGTGGTGGGACGCCGATATTGACGCCTTGATGACGCGCACGCAATCGCGGCCCGTCCCCGCGGGCCGGGTCCAGCCGGGCGAGGCGCTGGGCATCGGCCTGGCCTTGTCGGGGTTCTCGGTCATCCTTCTGGCGCTGGCGACGAACCTTCTCGCGGCGGGATTGCTGGCCTTCACGATCTTCTTCTACGCAGTCGTCTACTCGATGTGGCTCAAGCGGACGACGCCGCAAAACATCGTCATCGGCGGGGCCGCGGGGGCCTTTCCGCCGATGGTGGGCTGGGCCGTGGCCACGGGCGGCATCGCACCCGAAAGCCTGCTGATGTTCGCGCTGATCTTCATGTGGACGCCGCCGCACTTCTGGGCGCTGGCGCTTTTCGTGAAATCCGATTACGGCAACGCCAAGGTGCCCATGCTGACCGAAACGCACGGCCGGCGCGCCACCCGCAACCACATCCTTGGCTATACCATTGCGCTGGTGCCGGTGGCGCTGGCCATTGCCTTCACCGAGGTCGGTGGGCCGGTTTACCTGGCGGCGGCGCTCTTGCTCAACGGCTGGTTCCTTTCGGGGGCGCTCGCGATCTGGCGCCGCGACGACGCCGCCAGCGAGGCCGACAGCCACGCGACCGAGAAACGGGTCTTCAAGGCGTCGCTCTATTACCTTTTCGGCCACTTCGGCGCCCTTCTGATCGAGGCGCTGCTGCGCAACCATGGCCTGGGAGGCTGGTAGGACGATGACGCTGAAGGTTGAACACGACCTGCACAAACGCCGCCTTGACAAGAACGTCGGGCTGGGGGTGCTGCTGGCGGCCTTCGTGGCCATCGTGCTCGGCCTGACGGTGGTCAAGGTCCAGACACTCGACGACCCCCGCGAGATGGAACGCTTTGATCACGTCGCCCGGCCGGCGCTCGAAGAGGCCGCCCGGGACCAGTCACAGGAGGGCGCGGAATGAAAATGAACCTCTTCAACCGCATCGAGGACGGCCCCCGCCGCACCGCCGCACAGGCTGTCACCGTCGTTGTGCTCATGGGCGGCCTGGCCTGGGCCTCGGTGCCGTTCTACGACTGGTTCTGCCGTGTCACGGGCTTCGGCGGGGTGACCGGCGTGGCCGAGGCCGGCAGCGACGAGATCCTCGACAAGACCGTGACCGTGCGCTTCGAGGCGTCGGTTGAACGCGACATGCCCTGGCGCTTCAAGCCCGCGCAGCGCGAGATGGAAGTGCGCATCGGCGAGACGGCGCTGGCCTTCTACGAGGCCACCAACACCAGCGACGCGCCGATCGCCGGGAGTGCCAGCTACAACGTGGCCCCCTACGACGCTGGCGGTTTCTTCGAGAAGATCGACTGCTTCTGCTTCGAGATGCAGGTCCTGCAGCCGGGCGAGACCATGCAGATGCCGGTCAATTTCTACGTGGACCCGGCCATCGTCGACGATCGCGAGGGCCAGTATGTCCACACCATCACCCTGGGCTATACCTTTCACAAGGCGCCGCTGCCCGAAGAGGAAAAGCAGGCGGCCCTGAAAGCCGGGGCGATGACGGCGACCCCCCCGGTCGACCGGACCCGAAATCAATAATATCGCGCGAGGGAAAGCACAAAATGGCGCACGAAAAGAACCACGACTACCACATCCTCAACCCCTCGATCTGGCCCTTCCTGGGCGCGGTCGGGGCCTTCGTGATGCTCTTTGGGGCGGTGCTCTGGATGGACGGCTCGGCGCCCTGGATGTTCCTGATCGGCCTGGTGGCGGTGCTTTACACGATGTTCGGCTGGTGGGCCGACGTCGTCGCAGAAAGCCAGCAGGGCGACCACACGCCGGTCGTCCGCATCGGCCTGCGCTACGGCTTCATCATGTTCATCATGTCCGAGGTCATGTTCTTCGCCGCCTGGTTCTGGAGCTTCTTTAAGCACGCCATGTATCCGATGGGCCCGCAAAGCCCGGCGGTCGATGGCCAGTGGCCGCCGGCGGGCATCGAGACCTTCGATCCCTGGCACCTGCCGCTGATCAACACGCTGATCCTGCTGTGTTCGGGGGCCGCCGCGACCTGGGCGCACCACGCTCTGGTGCACGAGAACAATCGCCAGGACATGAAGCACGGCCTGATCCTTTCGGTGCTGCTGGGCGTGATCTTCACCGGCTTTCAGGCCTACGAATACAGCCACGCGGCCTTCGGGCTGGCCGGCAACATCTATGGCGCCAACTTCTTTATGGCGACCGGCTTTCACGGCGCGCACGTGATCATCGGCACGATCTTCCTGCTGGTCTGCCTGATCCGTGTCTACATGGGCCATTTCACCGCCCAAAAACATGTCGGCTTCGAGGCGGCCGCCTGGTATTGGCACTTTGTCGACGTGGTCTGGCTGTTCCTCTTCGCGGCCGTCTACGTCTGGGGTGGCTAGGCGACCTGACCGCGGCGGCTCTTGACCCCCGACAGCTGACAGGACAAGACGCGCGGGGTGCCGGCGCCCCGCGCGTCTTGATGTCCAGGCACCGCAACCACGGACCCGTTGATGCGACAGCTTCTGTTTCCACTCCTCGTCGGCCTCGGCGGCCTTGCCGTGCTGCTCTGGCTGGGGTTCTGGCAACTGGACCGGCTGGAATGGAAAGAGGGCATCCTCGCCGGGATCGACGCGCGCATGGCGGCCGATCCGGTGCCCCTGCCCGACGCGGTGACCGAGGCGGCGGACGAATACCGCACCGTCACCTTCGCGGGCCGTCCCACGGGCGACGAGCTGCACGTGCTCGTCTCGGGCACGCAAGAGGGGACGGGCTACCGCGTCATCTCTGCCTTCGAGACCGAGGCGGGCCGCCGCATCCTGCTGGACCAGGGCCTTCTGCCGCTCGAAGAAAAGGACAGCGCCCCGGCCCGCCCCGAGATGGCGGTGACCGGCACGCTTCTATGGCCCGATGACGTGACCAGTTCCACACCGGACCCCAACCTCGAGGAAAACATCTGGTTCGGCCGCGACGTGGCCGCCATGGCCGACCGGCTGGACACCGAGCCGCTGCTGGTTGTGTTGGCGCGGGCCTCGGCCCTGGATCCGCGGATCGAGCCGCTACCGGTGGACACGGTCAATATCGCCAACGACCACTTGGAATACGCGATCACCTGGTTCCTGCTGGCCGCGGTCTGGGTCGCCATGAGCCTTTATTGGCTGCGCCGCAATCTTCGCCGCGAGGACGCCCCGGCATGAAATACGTATCGACCCGCGGCAGCGCCACCGCGCTGGATTTCGAAGACACCATGATGACCGGCCTGGCGCGCGACGGCGGGCTCTACGTGCCCGAGACCATCCCGCAGATGCCCACGAACGAGATCGCCGCGCTGGCGGGCAAGAGCTATGAAGAGGCCGCCCACGAGATCATGCGCCCCTTCGTCGGCGACACATTCACCGATGGCGAGTTTCGCGGCCTGATAGATGCCGCCTACGCGGGCTTCGGCCATGCCGCGCGCGCCCCGCTCAAGCAACTGGCGCCCAATCATTTCCTGCTGGAGCTGTTCCACGGGCCGACGCTGGCCTTCAAGGACTTCGCCATGCAGATCATCGGCCAGATGTTCCAGGCCGCGCTAACGCGAACCGGCAAGCGCATCACCATCGTCGGCGCGACGTCGGGCGATACCGGGTCCGCCGCGATCGAGGCCTTTCGCGGGCTCGACAACGTGGATGTCTTCATCCTGTTCCCGCAGGGGCGGGTCTCCGAGGTGCAGCGCCGCCAGATGACCACCCCGACCGAGGCCAATGTCCACGCCCTGGCCGTCGAGGGCGACTTCGACGACTGCCAGGCCCGGCTCAAGGACATGTTCAACGACTTCGCCTTCCGCGACGCGGTGGGCCTGGCCGGGGTCAACAGTATCAACTGGGGCCGGGTGCTGGCGCAGGTGGTCTATTACTTCACCGCCGCCGTCAGCCTGGGCGCGCCGCACCGCCGCGTCAGCTTTACCGTGCCCACGGGCAACTTCGGTGACATTTTCGCGGGTTACATCGCGCGGCGCATGGGCCTGCCCATCGACCGGCTGGTGGTGGCCACCAACCAAAACGACATCCTGCACCGCACGCTGCAAACCGGGGCGCAGGTCAAGCAGGGGGTGACGCCCTCGATCAGCCCCTCGATGGATATCCAGGTGTCGTCGAACTTCGAGCGTGCGCTTTTCGAGGCCTATGGCCGCGACGGTTCCGTGGTGGCCGCGCAGATGGCGGACCTGAAGTCCCGTGGCGAATTCACCATCAGCCAGGGCGCCATCGAGATGCTGCGCGACAGCTTCGACAGCGGCCGGGCCACCGAAGCGCAGACGCTGGCGCGCATCCGTGCCGAGCTCGCCCGGTCGGGCGAATTGCTGTGCCCGCACAGCGCCGTGGGCGTCGAGGTGGCCGAGGCGCATCTGGGGGCGACCCCCATGGTCACGCTGGCCACCGCGCATCCGGCCAAGTTCCCCGACGCGGTGGAGCAGGCCACCGGCATCCGCCCGGCGCTGCCCGATCGCATGGCCGACCTTTTCGATCGCCCCGAGCGTGTCACCCCCGTGGCCAACGACCTGGCCGCCCTTCAAACCCTGATCCGGGAGAGCCGCACCAAGTGACTGTCGAAATCCATACCCTGTCGAACGGCTTTCGCGTCGTCTGCGAGGTCATGCCGGGCCTGAAATCCGCCGCCCTGGGCATCTGGGTCGATGCCGGGGGCCGCCACGAGCGGGCCGACCAGAACGGCATCGCCCATTTCCTCGAACACATGGCCTTCAAGGGCACGGCCCGGCGCAGCGCGCTGCAGATTGCCGAGGCGATCGAGGACGTGGGCGGCTACATCAACGCGTATACCAGCCGCGAGATGACGGCCTACTACGCCCGCGTGCTGGAACAGGACGTGCCGCTGGCCATGGACGTGATCGCCGACATCCTGCTCAACCCGGTGTTTGATACGCGCGAGATCGAGGTCGAGCGCGGCGTGATCCTGCAGGAGATCGGCCAGGCGCTGGACACCCCCGACGACATCATCTTCGACTGGCTGCAGGAACAGGCCTACCCGGGCCAGCCCATCGGCCGCCCGATCCTTGGCCCGGCCGAGCGCGTCAATGCCTTCACCCGCGACGACCTGGCCGGTTTCGTGCAGGATCAGTACGGCCCCGAACAGATGATCCTCGCCGCCGCCGGGGCGGTGGACCCGCAGGAGCTGGTCAAACTGGCCGAGGCGCATTTCGGCCACCTGCCGGCGCGCGCCCCGGCCAACAAGGCCACGCCCGCCCGTTTCGGCGGGGGCGAGGCGCGCCACGACAAGCCGCTGGAGCAGGCCCATTTCGCGCTGGCCTTCGAGGGGCCGGATTACTGCGCCGACCGGATCTATGCCGCGCAGATCTATGCCATCGCCATGGGCGGCGGCATGTCATCGCGCCTGTTCCAGGACCTGCGCGAAAACCGCGGGCTGTGCTACACGATCTTCGCCCAGACCGGCGCCTATTCCGATACCGGCATGATGACGCTCTATGCCGGAACGTCGGGCGAACAACTGGGCGCGCTGGCCGAGCTGACCGTGGATACCATGAAACGCGCCGCCGAGGACATGAGCGCGCAGGAGGTCGCCCGCGCCCGCGCCCAGATGAAGGCCGGGATGCTGATGGGCTTGGAGTGCCCCGCGAACCGGGCCGAGCGGCTGGCGCGGCTGCTGTCGATCTGGGGCAAGGTGCCCAGCCTCGAGGAAACGACGCGCCGCATCGACGCGGTGACCACCGGCGATGTGCGCGATTTCGGTGCCGAGATGCTCGGCCGCGCGGGCACGGCCATGGCGCTTTACGGCCCCGTCGGCGGCGCCCCGTCGCTGGAGACCCTGCGCGAAAGGCTCGCGGCGTGATGCTGCGCCAGAAGCGGAAGCTGCGGCTGGAGACCGAGCGCCTGACCCTGCGCCCGCCCCAGCATACGGACTTCCGCGACTGGGTGGCCCTGCGCGAGGCGAGCCGCGATTTCCTGGCCCCGTGGGAGCCCAGCTGGGCCCCCGACCACCTGTCGCGCAAGAGCTTTACCAACCGCGTGTACTGGGCGCAGCGGTCGGTGGCCAACGGCACCGCGGTGCCGCTGTTCCTGATCCGGCGCGCCGATGCGGTGCTGCTGGGCGCGATCACGCTGGACCATATCCGGCGCGGCCCGGCGCAGGCCGGCACCACCGGCTACTGGATCGGCGCGGCCCATGCCAGGCAGGGCTACATGCGCGAGGCCATCGAGGCGTTGGTGCACCATGCCTTCACCGCGCTGGACCTGAGCCGCATCGAGGCGGGTTGTCTGCCCGAGAACGTCGCCTCGCGCCGTTTGCTGGAAAGCTGCGGCTACAAGTACGAGGGCGTGGCGCAGTCCTACCTGCAGATCAACGGGCGCTGGCGCAACCACGTGCTCTACGCCAACCTGCGTCACGACCGGCGCGGCAAGACCGGGGCCGGATAGCACGGTCGGGCGAATTTTTCAGCGGATTTCCGCAGGCCCGGTTGGTGGGCCGCTGCCGGTGCATTAGGTGCGATGGGCGACGGCAACTCACCCCTTGAAAGGATCGCAATGACCCTGAAAACGACACTCTACACCACCCTCGCAGCCGCCGGCATGGCCGTTTCGGCCCTTCTCGTCGGCCCGGCTGTTGCGCAGGACAGCAGCGGCGACACCGCCGTCGAGGACTCGGCTGCAGCCGCCGATGTTTCCGAGGTCGAACTGGACGCCTTCGCCGACGCGGTCGACGCGGTCATGGCGATCGAGCAGACCTACGCCGGGCGCCTGGAAGAGGCCGAGGGCGACCAGTCCCAGCAGCAACAGCTGATGGAAGAGGCCCGTAGCGAGATGATGACAGCCGTTGACGAGACGCCCGACATGGACGTCGACCGCTACATGGAGATCATCGAACTGGCCCGGAACGACGCTGACCTGCGCGCCGAACTGACCGACCGCATGGAAAACTGAGCCGACCGCAACCGGTGACGCCATCGCCCGCATGCCGCCCGCCGGCATGCGGGCGTTTCTTTGCCGGGCGCCGGAAATGGCTGACTTTCGCGGACAAGGCGCTATTCTCTTGATCAGGAGGTCCGCCATGATCCGTTACATCCTGCCTCTCGTCCTCGCTCTGACTGCAAGTCCCCTTCTGGCGCAGGACCGCATTCCGTCGCATTGTCGCGCCTTCGCGCAGGCGCCGGGGATGGACTATCTGCACAGCGCCGCGTTCCGCGACCCTGTCGCCGACGACACGGTGCGCATCACCTACGTCGATCACGCCATGTTCCTGATCCAGTCCGAGAGTGTCTCGGCCATGACCGACTTCACCGGGTGGTATGGCAACGTGGATTTCACGCCCGACGTCGTGACCATGAACAACGCCCATTCCACCCATTTCACCAGCGCGCCGGACCCAGCGATTGCCCATGTCCTGCGGGGCTGGGCCGTCGAGGGCCAGCCGCGCGACCACGAGCTGGACCTGGGCGAGATGCTGATCCGCAATGTGCACACTGACGTCCGCTCGGGCGGCGGGGTGCGCGAGGACGGCAATTCCATCTTCGTGTTCGAGGTCGCCGGGCTTTGTGTTGGCCACCTCGGCCATCTGCACCACGAACCTGACGACGAACAATATGCCATGCTTGGCCGGCTCGACGTGGTCATGGCGGCGGTGGACGGCGGTCTGACCCTGCGCCACGCGACGCTGATGCGGGTGATGGACCGGCTGCGGTCCTCGGTGGTGATCCCGATGCACTGGTTCGGGCGCAGCACATTGGAGTCCTTTCTCGACGACATGGCGGTCAGCGGCTACGACGTCGTGCGCAGCGGCGGGCCGGAGATCACCCTGTCGCTGGACAGCCTGCCGTCGCGGCCCACCGTCATGGTGCTGGAGCCGGAGTTCCTGTCCGAGTGACTTGCCCCGCCCCGCGCGCCCGTGCTTTGACGCGTTCATGCTGACCGCTGTCTCGCCCGATCTGGAAAAGGCCCTGCGCGCGCGCCTCGGGCCGACCGGCCTGCCCGAGGACAGCACCGCCTACCTGCAGGAACCGCGCGGGCGCTGGCAGGGGCGCGGCCTTGTCGTGGCCCCGGCCAGTACCGACGAGGTGGCGCAGGTCGTCCGGCTCTGCGCCGAGGCGGGCGTGGGGATCATTCCCTATGGCGGGGGCACCGGCCTTGTCGGTGGCCAACTCACCGAGGCTGACCCGGCCCCCGTCATCATGTCGCTGCACCGCATGGCCGCGATCCGCGCGGTCGATGCGCGCGAAAACGCGATGGAGGTCGAGGCGGGCGCGATCCTCGCCGACATCCAGGCGGCGGCGGAGAGGGTGGACCGTCTGTTCCCGCTCTCGCTGGCCTCGGAAGGCTCGGCCCGGATCGGCGGCCTGCTGGCGACCAACGCCGGCGGGCTGAACGTGCTGCGCTACGGCAACGCGCGGGCGCAATGCCTCGGGCTCGAGGTCGTCATGGCCGACGGCACCGTCTGGCACGGGCTGTCGCGGCTGCGCAAGGACAACACCGGTTACGACCTGCGCGACCTGATGATCGGCGCCGAGGGCACGCTGGGGATCATCACCGCCGCCACGCTGAAACTTATGCCGCGCCCGGTCGAAACCGCCACGGCACTGTTCGCCGTGCCCGGCCCCGAAGCGGCGCTGGACCTGCTGGCGCTGGCCGGGGCGCAGCTGGGCGAGACGATCTCGGCCTTCGAGCTGATCCACCGGCAGGGGGTCGATTTTCTGGCCGAGGCCGGGATCGACCATGTTCGCCCGCTCGACCCTGTCCCCGAATGGTGCGTGCTGACCGAGGTCGGCCTCGGGGCGGGGCAGGCGGCGCAGGGCGCGCTCGAGGCGCTTTTTGCCGCCGCGCTGGACGCAGGGCTGACGGAGGACGGCACCATCGCGCAATCGGTGCAGCAGGCGCGCGCCCTCTGGGCGATCCGCGAGGGCATTCCGGCGGCCAACCGCGCGATCGGCGCGGTGTCCTCGCACGACATCTCGCTGCCGCTGTCCGCGATTCCCGACTTCATCGCGCAGGCGCCGGGCAAACTGGCCGAGGTGGGCGACTTCCGCATCAACTGTTTCGGCCACCTGGGCGACGGCAACCTGCACTACAACGTCTTCCCGCAGCCGGGCCGCAGCCGCGCCGATCACGATCACCAGCGCGGCGCGGTCAAGCGCGCGGTGCATGACCTTGTGCACGAAATGGGCGGCTCGATCAGCGCCGAACACGGGGTGGGGCGGCTCAAGGTCGCCGACCTGGAACGCTACGCCGACCCGGTGAAACTGGCCACGATGCGCGCCATCAAGCAGGCGCTCGACCCGCAGGGAATCCTCAACCCCGGCGCGGTGCTGCGCGGGGTGTGATGCTTGCCCTCGGGCGGGCTTGCGCCTATCAGGGCGCGGATCGACCCAAGGGCCCGGCATGTCAGTTCTCGTGATGAAATTCGGCGGCACCAGCGTCGCCACCCCCGACCGCATCCGCCGCGCGGCCAAGCGCGTCGGCGTCGAGGTCGCCAAGGGATATGACGTGATCGTCATCGTCTCGGCCATGGCGGGCGAGACGAACAAGCTGGTGGGCCATGTCGCCGACACCAGCCCGCTTTACGATGCGCGCGAATACGACGCCATCGTCAGTTCCGGCGAGAATGTCACCGCCGGGCTGATGGCGCTGACCCTGCAGGAAATGGAGGTGCCCGCGCGCAGTTGGCAGGGCTGGCAGGTGCCGGTGCGCACGACCGCCGCCCATTCGGCCGCCCGGATCGAGGAAATCCCGACCGACAACATTTCCGCCAAATTCGCCGAAGGGATGCGCGTGGCCGTCGTGGCCGGCTTTCAGGGCGTCAGCCCCGAGGGCCGCATCACCACGCTGGGCCGAGGCGGGTCCGACACCACCGCGGTGGCCTTTGCCGCGGCCTTCGGCGCCGAGCGCTGCGACATCTACACCGATGTCGACGGCGTCTATACCACCGATCCGCGCATCGCGGCCAAGGCGCGCAAGCTTGACCGCATCGCCTTCGAGGAAATGCTTGAACTTGCCAGCCTCGGGGCCAAGGTGCTGCAGACCCGCTCGGTCGAACTGGCCATGCGCTTCAACGTGAGGCTGCGGGTGCTCAGCAGTTTCGAGGAACAATCCGACGCGGCCGGCACCCTGGTCTGCGACGAGGAGGACGTGATGGAAAACCGCCCCGTATCCGGTATCGCCTACAGCCGCGAAGAGGCCAAGATGACGCTGATCTCGGTGGCCGACCGGCCCGGTATCGCGGCCGCCATCTTCGGCCCGCTGTCCGAGGCGGGCGTGAACGTGGACATGATCATCCAGAACATCTCCGAAGAGGGCCGCACCGACATGACCTTTTCCTGCCCGGTGGATCAGGTCCCCCGTGCCGAGAAGGCCCTGAACGCGGCCAAGGCCAGTGGTGAGATCAATTATCACGATCTGGTGGCAGACACGGACGTCGCCAAGATCAGTGCGGTCGGCATCGGCATGCGCAGCCAGTCCGGCGTGGCCGCGACCATGTTCAAGACGCTCTCGGCCGAGGGCATCAACATAAAGGTCATCGCCACCTCGGAAATCAAGATCAGCGTGCTGGTCGATCGCAAGTACATGGAACTGGCGGTGCAGGCCCTGCACGACGCTTTCGAGCTGGAAAAGGCCGGCTAGGGCGCGCTGGCTGTTGGCAATGCGGTATTGACTGTCTGCTGGCAGATCCACCCATTGCCATCTTATTCGGGACACAGGATGCTCTGGCGGCTCTTTCTGGTATCGGTTTTCACGGTGTTGGCCGCGTGCCAGGACACACCGGCGACTTTCAAGGGCGCCAAGGTGCTGGTCATGGGCGATTCGATGATGGCCTATAACCGGCTTTCGGGAGCATCAGTCGCCGATCAATTGCAGGCACGGTTGAACCGCGCCGTCGCGGATCGGTCCGTATCTGGTGCAGCCGTGGTCGGCGCGGGGGCGGCCGGCGGTATTGCCGGCCAATATGTGCCACAGGATTGGGACTGGGTCGTGCTGAACGGCTATGGCAACGATCTCTTGTGGGGCTGTGGTTGCCGGAGCTGCGCGGACAGGATGACCCGGCTCATCGCCCCCAGTGGCGAAAGTGGCGCGATCCCCGACCTCGTCACCCGCCTGCGCGCCGACGGAACACGGGTGATCTACACCGGCTACCTGCGCACCCCCGGGTTCGCGTCACCGGTCGAGCGCTGCGCGCCGCTGGGGGCGGAGATGGACCGTCGCATCGCGCGTCTGGCCGACCGGGACCCGGGCGTGTTCTTTCTGGACCTCGCCACGGTGGTGCCAAGCGGCGACACCTCCTTTCATCGGCTTGATCGTGTGCACCCGTCGCCCAAGGGCAGCGCGGCCATCGCCGAACGTATTGTCGCGCTCATGGCAGCGATCGACCAGCGCTAGCAGGGGCCGCGCACCCTGGGCGAGAAAGGGCTTCAAAACCCCGGCGTTCCGTGATCTGTCTTCTCACCCGTCTAGATTGCGTTATACAGTCCCGAGACCGGCGGCTGTGAAAGAGTAAGATGCCCGAGACGTTGGAAACAGAAAGCCGCAAGCTTCTTGGTCGGCTGCGCGACGCCATGGCCGCCGGCGATGCCGGCCAGGAACGTCTGGACCGGATCGTCGCGCTGATCGCCGGCTCGATGCGCACCGAGGTCTGTTCGATCTACCTGTTCCGCGATGCCGACACGCTGGAGCTTTGCGCGACCGAGGGCCTGTCGCCCGAGGCGGTGCACCAGACCCGGATGCGCGTGGGCGAGGGGCTGGTGGGCCGCGTCGCCAAGGCGCGCGACGTGATCAATACCGCCGATGCGCCGTCCGCGCGGGGCTTTCGATACATGCCCGAAACGGGCGAGGAGCGGTTTTCCAGCTTCTGCGGCGTGCCGGTCCAGCGGCTGGGCGACACCATGGGCGTGCTGGTGGTGCAGTCCAAGGCCGAGCGCGAGTTCACCGCCGACGAGGTCTATGCGCTGGAAGTCGTGGCCATGGTGCTGGCCGAGATGACCGAGCTGGGCGCCTTCGTGGGCGAGGGCGCGGCGCTCTCTGCGCGCCACCAGCAGCCGGTGATGTTCCGCGGCACTGTCGCGCAAGAGGGCGCCGCGGGTGGCAATGTGTTCCTGCACGAGCCGCGCGTTGTGGTCACCAACCCCATCGCCGACGACCCCGAGAGCGAGAAGGCCCGCCTGTCGGAGGCCATCGACACCCTGCGGCTTTCCGTCGACCAGATGCTGGCGCGCAACTCTGCCGCCAGTGCTGATCAGAAGGACGTGCTCGAGGCCTATCGCATGTTCGCCAATTCGCGCAGCTGGCTCAAGCGGATGGAGGACGACATCGACAACGGCCTGTCGGCGGAGGCCGCGGTGGAAAAGGAACAGTCCCTTGCGCGGACCCGCATGGCCCAGTCCAAGGATGCCTATCTGCGCGACCGGCTGCACGACCTGGACGATCTGTCCAACCGGCTGCTGCGGATCCTGACCGGGCAGGGTGGCGACACCGGCGCCGAATTGCCCGAAAATCCGGTGCTGGTGGCGCGCAACATCGGCCCCGGCGAACTGCTGGACTACGGCAAGGTGCTACGGGGGATCGTGCTCGAGGAAGGCTCGGTCGGCAGCCATGCGGCAGTGGTCGCCCGGGCCTGGGCGATCCCGCTGGTGATCCACGCCAAGAACATCACCACCGAGGCGCTGAACGGTGACCCCATTCTCGTGGACGGCGAACAGGGGATCGTCCACCTGCGGCCGGACGACACCGTGCGTTCCGCCTTTCGCGACAAGATCGCCATGCAGGCGGCGGCGCAGGAACGCTATGCCTCGCTGGTCGATCAGCCCGCCACGACCCGCTGCGGCCAGACCGTCGCCCTGAACATGAACGCCGGGCTGATGGCCGATCTGCCCTCACTGCCCTCGTCGGGGGCCGAGGGCGTAGGGCTGTTCCGCACCGAGTTGCAGTTCCTGATCCGCAACCAGATGCCCCGGCGGGCCGAGCTTTCGGCGCTTTACGCGCGGGTCATGGATGCCGCCGGGGGCAAGCGTGTGGCCTTCCGCACGCTGGACATCGGGTCGGACAAGGTGCTGACCTACATGAAACCCAATGACGAACCCAACCCCGCGATGGGCTGGCGCGCGATCCGCGTGGGCCTCGACAAGCCCGGCGTGCTGCGCATGCAGCTGCAGGCGCTGATCCGGGCCGCCGCCGGGCGTCCGCTGACGGTGATGTTTCCCTTCATCGCCCAGTTGCAGGAATTCCGCGATGCCCGGGCCGAGTTCGACAAGGCCATGGACCGCGAACGCCGCCTCGGCCATCCGCTGCCCGAGGCGGTCGAGGTGGGGGCGATGCTGGAAACCCCCAGCCTGGCCTTTGCGCCCGACCAGTTCTTTCAGGATGTCGATTTCCTCTCGATCGGAGGCAATGACCTCAAGCAGTTCTTCTTTGCCGCCGACCGCGAGAACGAGCGCGTGCGCCGGCGCTACGACACGCTCAACGTCAGTTTCCTGAGTTTTCTGGAACAGCTGATCGCGCGCTGCGCGGCGCTGGGCACGCCGGTCAGCTTCTGCGGCGAGGATGCCGGCCGGCCCATCGAGGCGGTGTGTTTCGCCGCCCTTGGGCTGCGGGCGCTGTCGATGCGCCCGGCCTCGATCGGGCCGGTCAAGCACCTTCTGCGCCAGGTGGACCTCGGCGCGGTCAAGGCCGCGATGGACGCGGCGCGCGCACGGGGCGACCAGTCCGTGCGCCACGCGGTGATCGAGGCGCTGCGGGGCTAGCCGCGCAGAACCGGGCGCCGCAGACGTGCGAGGTCCGCGTGAAATGCGCTCAGAACCGCCTCTTCGCCATGGGTGCGGGCCAGTTGGCGCAACCCGAAGTGCACCTGCGCGATGCGGCTGTAATAATCCATGAAAGCATAGTTGGTGCCCGCTCCGGCCGCGGCCCCCAGCACCGGCACCGCCTGACCGGCGAGTTTCTGGCCGATGACCGAGGCGAAGCGCGGCGCGATCCGGGCCAGCAGCTTGTTGAGGGCCGCGCCCGTCAGGCTCAGCCGCGCGCCGATGAAGGAGGTGTCGATGCCGTCGTCGCCCGTGCCCGGCCCGCCCGCACCGAAAACCTGCAGGCAGTGCAGCCGGGTGACGTCGGCCGCCGGGTCCTCGCCGTGGGCCTCGGCCACGGCCTGCACCGCGCGGAAGATCACCGTGGTGGCGACGGGCAACTCGGCCAGGGCCGTGGGCAGCCCGCCGATACCCCCCAGCGCGCCCGACACCGTGGCCAGCGCGCGATGCCCCCGGTCCGAGGCGGCCAAGCGGGCCATGGTGCCCCGGCGGCTGCGCCCGGCCAGGTCGTAGGACCGGTGCAGCGCGGCGCGGGCGGCGGACTCGATCTGCGCGCGCTGCGCGGCCGGCAAGAGCGTGAGACCGTCCTCGACCTGGCCGCCGACGAAAGTGACGGCCTGCATCAGCAGAGTGTTCGCGCCGTGCTGACGTACGGCAAGGGCCGAGATGGCGGCGCGCGCCGCGTCATCGAGCGGCGCGGGCGGCGGGTCGGGATTGACCAGGCGCATGGTGTCGCGGTCTGGGGCCATGGACAGAAGATGGGGAAGGCGGCGGGCTTTTCAATCGCCGCGATGATCGGCGCGCGTCACCGCGCCGGAAACGCCGTCCCAGGCCCCGGGGGTCAGGGCCAGCCCAAGCACCCGGTCGGGGTTGGTGGGCGGCGGCATGCGCACGCCCGGCAGAGGGGCGAAGCCGAAACGCGCATAATAGGGCGCGTCGCCGACCAGCATGACCCTGTCCCAGCCCTGGCGCGCGGCCTCGGCCACCTGCGCGCGGATCAGCCAGCCGCCCAGCCCCTCGCCTTGGCGGGTCGGGTGGACGGCGACGGGGCCCAGCAGGATCGCGCGGGCCGTGCCGACGCGCACCGGCCAGCCCCGGATCGCCCCGCCCAGGATGCCGTCGCCGTCGCGCGCCACCAGGCAGAGCGGGGCCACCGGGGGCACCCCGTCGCGCAGCCGATAGGAGGACAGCGCCTCGCGCCCCGGCGCGAAACACAGGTCGAAGAGCGCCTCAACCTCCCACCAGTCGGCGTCGCGTTCGGGACGCAGGTTCATGCGCCGGTCTTTCGTGTTGTTTCCGCGCTGCCGGTTAGCATGGGGGCCACACCACGGCAAACGCTTGGAGAGGCTGACGTTCCACCGCCCCGATACGGGCCACGGCCTGGCGCATGATCCTCTCGGGGCCATCGTCGCCCCGCGGCCCGTCGGCTGGATCGCGAGGCGCGACAGCTTACGGCGGGACGACGCTCGTCACCGGGCGGGGGCCGGCGACATCGCCCCGCCCGCCGTCCCGTTGCCGCAAATTTCGGCGCTCTCGCGACCTGATCGGCGGACTGTCCGCTTCACAACCGGGGCGGGTTTGGGCAAGGTGGCGACGGATTTTGACGGAGGGTGCAATGGCAGCCATGATCGGGATCATAGGAGGTTCGGGGCTTTATCAGCTGCCCGGGCTGGACCGGGCGGAGTGGCACCCCGTCGCCACGCCCTGGGGCGCGCCCTCGGACGATATTCTGGTGGGCGAGGTGGGCGGCGTCGGGCTCGCTTTCCTGCCGCGCCACGGGCGCGGGCATGTCCATGCGCCGGACACCGTGCCTTACCGCGCCAATATCGACGCGCTCAAGCGGCTGGGCTGCACCGACGTGGTCAGCGTCTCGGCCTGCGGGTCCTTCCGCGAGGAGATGGCGCCGGGGGATTTCGTTGTCGTGGACCAGTTCATCGACCGCACCGTCACCCGGCCGCGCAGCTTCTTCGGCACGGGCTGCGTGGCGCATGTGAGCCTGGCGCATCCCGTCTGTGACCGTCTGGCGGAGTCCTGCGCGGCGGCGGCGGAGGCGGCGGAGGTGACGGTGCACCGCGGCGGCACCTACCTGGCCATGGAAGGGCCGCAGTTCTCGGCCCGGGCGGAATCGGTGCTCTATCGCGATGTCTGGGGCTGCGACGTTATCGGCATGACCAACATGCCCGAGGCCCGGCTCGCCCGCGAGGCCGAGCTTTGCTATGCCTCGGTGGCGATGATCACCGATTACGACAGCTGGCACCCGGATCACGGCAGCGTGGACATATCCGAGATCATTGCCACGCTGGGGGCCAATGCCGACAAGGCGCGGCACACGGTCGCCGGGCTGCCCGGTCGGCTGGACCATGCCGCGCCCTGCCCGCATGGCTGCGACCGGGCGCTGGACCATGCCCTGCTGACCGCGCCCGAGGCGCGCGACCCGGCCCTGCTGCGCAAGCTGGACGCCGTGGCCGGCCGCGTTCTGTGACCGTTTGCCGAAAGGACCCGTGCCCATGAAGACCGTGAAGGACTATATCCGCACGATTCCCGATTTCCCGCATGCAGGGATCATGTTCCGCGATGTGACGACGCTGTTCGCCGACCCGCGCGGCTTCCGCATGGCGGTGGACCAGTTGCTGCACCCCTACGCGGGCGCCGACATAGACGTGGTCGTGGGGCTGGAGGCGCGCGGCTTCATCCTGGGCGGGGCCATCGCGCATCAGCTGGGCCGGGGCTTTGTGCCGATCCGCAAGGCCGGCAAGCTGCCCGGCGCGGTGATCGACCAGCCCTATCAACTGGAATACGGCGAGGCGGTGATGGAGATGCACGACGACGCCATAAGTGCCGGTCAGCGCGTGCTGGTGGTCGACGACCTGCTGGCCACGGGCGGCACCGCCGAAGCGGGCATCAGGTTGATCGAACGGCTGGGCGGTGCGGTGGTCGGCTGCGCCTTCGTGATCGACCTGCCCGAGCTAGGCGGGCGCACGCGGCTCGAGGCGCTGGGCATGGAGGTGCACGCCCTCTGCGCCTTCGAGGGGGCCTGACGCGCTGTATCAGTTGGTCTTGCGCTTGGGGACGAAGGGCAGGGGCGCCACCGGAATGCCGTCCTCGATCAGGGCCTTGGCCTCTTCGGGGCCGGCCTCGCCGTGGATGGCGCGTTCTGGCGCGGTGCCGTCGTGCATGGCGCGCGCCTGAGAGGCGAACGCCGGGCCGACATAGGCGCTGTTGTCCTCGACATGGCGGCGCAGGGCGGCCAGAGCCTGCCGGGCCTGCGTGTCCGGCGCCTGCGACAGCGCGGGGGCCGCATCGTCGGCCCCGCCCTTGGCGATGCTGGGCGCCATGGGGCTGCGGCGCACCCGGGTCGAGCCGCAGGTCACGCAGGCGACCTGGCCGGCATCGCGAAGTGTCTCGTAGGCCTCCGATGACCGGAACCAGCTGTCGAACTGATGGTCTTGGTCGCAGGTCAGCGTGTAGTGGATCATCGGGGCTCCGGCGTGCGGCTTCCGTTTTCCCACAGATAGAGCCGAGGCCCGGCCAGGGCAATCACACCAGCTTGGGATCGAAGTGCAGGATCATCTGCCGCAACTCGGGCTCTTCGATCAACCGCGCAGCCTTGCGGCGGGACACCCAGCGGCGCTGGCGTTCCTTGCACTCGGGCCAGCGGCTCTGTGCCCTTTTCACCTTGAGCGGATAGACCACGACCACGCAGGGCAGGGAATCCGCGCTGTGGACCTTGTAATAGCTGTAGACGCCGAGGGGGCGGCTGCGCACGCGGCCCTCGACACCGGCCTCTTCCCAGGCCTCGGTGGCGGCGGCCTGGCCGGGGGTCTCGCCGTCCATGGGCCAGCCCTTAGGGACGATCCAGCGCCCGGTGCCGCGACTGGTGATAAGGCAGAACTGCAGGTCGCCATTCTTGACGCGGTAGCACAGGGCGCCGAACTGGGTGCGGACATCGGTCTTGCCGGCCGCGCCAAGGCTGATCCTCGCCTGTTCCGTCTCCTGTTTTGCCATGCCTGCCGTCTCTGGCCCTTTTGCGGGCGGTCTCTACGCCTCCGAACCCTATTCTACAGCAGATTCCCCGCGTACCATAGTGCTTTTCGGCCGGCGCGGCGGGTCATCCAGCGCCCTCCGAGACGGGGGTGGCCCCGGCGGCGCGCACGACGCCGGCAATGGCCGTCAGCCGATCGGCCAGGGGGTTCGTGCGGCGCCAGACCATGCCGATCGTGCGCCGCGGCGCGGGGGCCGGGAACCGGGCGACCGACACCGGGGCCGATGGCGTCTCGACCGGCACGGCCATCTCGGGGATCAAGGTCACGCCGATCCCGGCGCCGACCATCTGCACCAGCGTGGACAGGGTCGAGCCGTCCAGAACCTCGCGCGGGGCCTGAGCCGCCCGGTTGCAGAACGACAGCGCCTGGTCGCGGAAACAATGCCCCTCTTCAAGCAGCAGCAGGCGCATCTCGGGCAGGCGTTCGGGCGCGGGGACGGGCTGATCGGCGTCCGTGCCGGGCCGCACCAGAACGAAATCCTCCTCGAAGAGGGCCACTTCCTCCAGCCCCGGCTCCGACACCGGCAGGGCGACGATGGCCGTGTCGATGCGGCCGCGCGCCAGTTCCTCGATCAGGGTCGAGGTCAGGGTCTCGCGGACGTTGATGTCCAGCCCCTCGTGCTGGCGCGACATCTCGCCGATGATCCGGGGCAGCAGGTAAGGGGCGATGGTGGGAATCACGCCGATCCGCAGCGGCCCCGCGAGGGAATCTCGCGACGCGCGCGCCAGCTCTTCCAGTTCCTCGACCGCGCGCAGGATGTCGCGGACCCGGACCGCGACACGTTCGCCGAAGGCGGTCAGCCGCACGTGCCTTGGCCCACGCTCGAAGACAGGGGTGCCGAGCCGGTCTTCGAGGTCCTTGATCTGCATGGACAGGGCGGGCTGGCTGATGGCACAGGCCGCGGCGGCCTGGCCGAAATGGCCGTGCCGGGCAAGCGCCTCGAAATAGCGCATCTGCTTGAGGGTCAGCGAAGACATAAGGTGAAATTATCATGACGATCAGAATATTCAACTTAAACTAATTCTAAAAGCGCTCTATATTGTAGGCAGAATGGTAAGACCATTGATACGTCAACTGCACACGACCGGAGGACAAGATGGACGGAAACGACATAGACAAGGCGGGCAAATGCCCTGTGATGCATGGCGGGCTGACGTCCAGCGAGCCGTCGGTCACCGCTTGGTGGCCCAAGACGCTCAACCTCGACATCCTGCACCAGCATGACCAAAAACCCGACCCGCTGGGCGACACGGACTTCCGCGAAGAGGTCAGGCAGCTCGACTTCGAGGCGGTCAAGGAAGACGTCAAGGCACTGATGACCGACAGCCAGGACTGGTGGCCGGCCGACTGGGGCCACTACGGCGGGCTGATGATCCGCCTGGCCTGGCACTCGGCCGGATCCTACCGCATTCAGGACGGGCGCGGTGGCGGCGGTCACGGCAACATCCGCTTCGCGCCGCTGAACTCCTGGCCCGATAATGGCAACCTGGACAAGGCCCGCCGCCTGCTGTGGCCCATCAAGAAGAAATACGGCAACAAGCTGTCCTGGGCCGACCTGATCCTGCTGGCCGGGACCATGGCCTATGAATCGATGGGGCTGAAGACCTTCGGCTTCTCCTTCGGGCGCGAGGATATCTGGCACCCGGAAAAGGACGTCTACTGGGGCGCGGAGAACGAGTTCGTCGGCGACGCCAGCCAGCGCTACGAGGACATCCAGAAGCCGCACACGCTGGACAACCCGCTGGCGGCCGTCCACATGGGCCTGATCTACGTCAATCCCGAGGGCGTGAACGGTCAGCCCGATCCGATGAACACCGCCGAGCAGGTCCGTGTGACCTTTGCGCGCATGGCCATGAACGACGAGGAAACCGCGGCGCTGACCGCCGGGGGCCACACGGTCGGCAAGGCCCACGGCAACGGCGATGCCGAGGCGCTGGGCCCCGAGCCCGAGGCCGCGGACGTCGACAGCCAAGGCTTCGGCTGGGTCAACCCCAACCTCGGCGGCAAGGCGACCAACGCCGTGACCAGCGGCATCGAGGGCGCCTGGACGACCAACCCCACGCAGTGGGACATGGGCTATTTCAAGCTGCTTTTCGGTTATGAGTGGGAGCTGACCAAGTCGCCCGCCGGGGCCAACCAGTGGCGCCCCGTGGACATCCGCGAAGAGGACATGCCGGTCGACACCACGGACCCGAGCAAGCGGGTCATGCCGATGATGACCGACGCGGACATGGCCATGAAGATGGACCCGACCTATCGCGCCATCTGCGAGAAGTTCATGGACGACCCGGACTATTTCGCCGATACCTTCGCGCGTGCCTGGTTCAAGCTGACCCACCGCGACCTCGGGCCGAACATCCGCTACATCGGGCCGGACGCCCCGAAAGAGGACCTGATCTGGCAGGACCCGGTCCCGGCCGGGCCGGTCAACTACGACATCGGCAAGGCCAAGCGCCTTATCGCCGGGTCGGGGCTGTCGGTGTCGGACATGGTCGCCACCGCCTGGGACAGCGCGCGCACGTTCCGCCAGTCGGACCTGCGCGGCGGGGCCAACGGCGCTCGCATCCGTCTTGCCCCGCAGAAGGACTGGGTCGGCAACGAGCCCGAGCGGCTGAACCGCGTGCTGGACACGCTCGAGCCCATTGCGAAGCAAACCGGGGCCTCGATCGCCGACGTGATCGTGCTGGCCGGCAACCTCGGAGTGGAACAGGCCGCCAAGGCCGCCGGTGTCGAGGTCGACGTGCCCTTCGCGCCGGGCCGCGGCGACGCCACCGACGAGATGACCGACGCCGAGAGCTTCGCCTATCTCGAACCCATGGCCGACGGGTTCCGCAACTTCATGAAGCAGGACTACGAGGTCGCCGCCGAGGAGCTGCTGCTGGACCGCGCGCAGCTGATGGGCCTGACCGCGCCCGAGATGACCGTGCTGCTGGGCGGCATGCGGGTGCTGGGCACCAACCACGGCGGCACCGAGGACGGGGTCTTTACCAAGACGCCGGGCGCGCTGACGACGGACTTCTTCGAGACCCTGACCGACATGTCCTACAAGTGGGAACCGACCGGCAAGAACGAATACGCCATCGTCGATCGCAAGACGGGCGAGACCGCCTACACCGCCACCCGCGTGGATCTGGTGTTCGGCTCCAACTCGATCCTGCGCGCCTATGCCGAGGTCTATGCCCAAGACGACGCGAAAGAGAAGTTCGTCAACGACTTCGTCGCCGCCTGGACCAAGGTGATGAACGCGGATCGCTACGACCTGGCCTGATCGGCCCGCGACACAACGACAGTCAAACGGCGCCCCCGCGGGGGCGCCGTTTTGTGTTTGTCGGCCTCAGATCAGCATGTTGCGCGGATCGCCGATCAGGCCCGCGTAATGCGCCAGGAAGCGCGCCGCGTCGGCGCCGTTGATCACGCGGTGATCGTAGGACAGGTCCAGCGGCACCATCGGCACCGGGCGCGGCGTGTCGCCGTCCCAGACCGTGATGGTCTCGGTCCGCGTGATGCCGAGGATCGCCACCTCGGGCGGGTTGACGATGGGGGTGAACCCGGTGCCGCCGATCCCGCCAAGGTTGGTGATGGTCATGGACGCCCCGCCCATTTCATCAGGCCCGATCTTGCGGGCCTGCGCGCGCGCGGCGAGGTCGGCGATCTCGGCCCCGATCTGCCACAGCCCCTTGGTATCCGCATCGCGGATCACCGGCACCATCAGGCCGTGTGGCGTGTCCACGGCGATGCCGATATGGACGAAATCCTTGAGCACCAGCGTTTCGCCATCAGGCGTGAGCGAGGCATTGAAGCGCGGAAAGGCGCGCAGGCACCGCGCCAGCGCCGCGACATGAAAGGCCAGCGCGGTCAGCTTGACGCCGCGCGCCTGCGCCTCGGGTTTCAGGGCTGTGCGAAAGGCCTCGACGGCGCTGACGTCGGCGCGGTCGTGATGCGTCACCGCCGGGATCAGCGCCTGCGCGGCGGCAAGGTTTCCGGCGGCCACCTGAGCAAAGCGGCTCATCGGCTCTTCACGCACCGGGCCGTACTGGCCGTGGTCAACGTCCCAGAAGGCGGTGTCGCCCCCGGGCCCCGCGGGCGCAGGGGCCTTGCCGGTGATGTCCTCGGGGCCGATCGTTGTGCGCCCTAGGCGCCGGGCGAGGGCCTCGATATCCACGTCATTGTCCCGCGCGAGACGGCGGGTCGAGGGGCTGGCGATGATGTCCGACATGTCCACCCCCTACCAGTTGGCCGAGATATACTGGGTTTCCATGAACTCCAGCATACCCTCGTGCCCGCCTTCGCGGCCGAGGCCCGATTGCTTGGTGCCGCCGAAGGGGGCGGCCGGGTCGCTGACCAGCCCGCGGTTGAGGCCGACCATGCCGTAGTCCAGCCGCTCGCAGACCTGCAGCGCGCGCTTGAAATCTTCTGAGAAGACATAGGCGACAAGGCCGTATTCGGTGGCGTTGGCGCGGGCGATCACGTCCTCCTGGTCGGAAAAGCTCTGGATCGCGGCAACGGGGCCGAAGATCTCGTCATGCACGCAATCGGCATCCTCGGTGACGCCCGACAGCACGGTGGGTGGGTAGAAATACCCCGTCCCATCGGGCGTGGTGCCACCGCATTCGACCTTGGCCCCCTTGGCCACGGCATCGGCGACGAAGGCGGCCACCTTGTCGCGCGTGTCGGCATTGACCAGCGGGCCGACATCCACCGACGGGTCGGTGCCACAGCCCAGCTTGAGCGCGGCCATGCGTTCGGTCAGGCGGCGGGTGAATTCGTCGGCCACGTCGCGGTGCACATAGATGCGGTTGGCCGCGGTGCAGGCCTCGCCGAGGTTGCGCATCTTGGCCAGCATTGTGCCCTCGACGGCCGCTTCGATATCGGCGTCCTCGAAGACGATGCAGGGCGCGTTGCCGCCCAGTTCCATGGCCGGTTTGAGCACTTGGTCGGCGGCGGATTTTAGCAGCTTGCGCCCCACACCCGTCGACCCGGTAAAGCTGACGACGCGCACGCGCGCATCATGCAGCATGTGATCGACCAGCGCGCCGGTACGCGTGCTGGGCAACACGTTGACCAGCCCCGGCGGCACGCCCGCCTCTTCCAGCAGCGGCATCAGCGCCAGCATGGTCAGCGGCGTCTCCGAGGCGGGCTTGATGATGACGCCACAGCCCGCGGCCAGCGCGGGCGCGATCTTGCGGGTGCCCATGGCCGCCGGGTAGTTCCACGGCGTGACCAGCACCGCCAGCCCGGCGGGCTTGTGCTGCACCACGATGCGCGCGCCCGAGGCGGGGGCCTGCGTGATCAGCCCGTCGGCGCGCACGGCCTCTTCCGCGAACCAGCGAAAGAACTCGGCGGCATAGGCGGCCTCGCCGCGGGCGTCGACGCCGGCCTTGCCGTTTTCAAGCGTGATGAGGTGGGCGAAGTGATCCAGTCGCGCGGTCATCAATTCCCAGGCCTTGCGCAGCACCTCTGACCGCTGCCGCGGCGTGCGCGCCGCCCAGTCGGCCATGGCCGCCTCGGCGGCATCAAGCGCGGCATCGGCATCGGCGGTCTCGGCCGAGGCGACAGTGGCCAGCACCTCTTCGGTGGCCGGGTTGATCACGTCAAAGCGCGTGTCGGTCGCGTGCCACGCGCCGTTTATGTAGAGATCGGTGTAGTCCATGTCGGTCTCCAGGGGTCAGAGCAGATGGCGGAGCGGTTGTTCCACCCGGTCCGCGACGTCGGTCAGAAGCTGGATCGCGGCCCGCGCGTCCAGCCGGGACGCGGCGCATTCCAGGGTGAGGGTCAGGCCCGTCGCCTTCGGTGTCAGGGTCAGAACCGGGGTGGACTCGCCGCCCATCTCGACGTTGGTCAGCCGGCTGCCGCGCAGATCGCGCAGTATCAGTGCCGGGTCGTCCCCGGTCTCGGCCACGCCCGACAGGGCGCGGTCGGCGGGCAGGGCATAGGTCGTCATCGTGCCGTGCCGTTCGACAGCCACGGGGCCGGGGTCGGGCAGTGACGCGGCCGTCAACCCGGCGAGGATCGCGTCGGCATCCGTGAGGCCATGCGCCGCGGCCGCCCAGGCCGCGAACGCCGGCACGCCATCCTCGGGCACCTCGGCAACAAGGCGCCGGCTGGCCTCGCCCGCCTCGGCCGCGGGGGTGACGGCCGGTAGGCTGCGCAGCGTGTCCAGGTCGCTGACGTGATAGGGCTGCGGATGGCCCGCCTCGGCCAGGCGGGCCAGGTCCAGCCCCTGTTCCAGCGCCAGCCGCCGCGCCTTGGGCGAGGCCAGGATGCGCCCGCCTGTCGGCTGCAGGACCGGTTGTGGCGCGGCCGGTTTCCGGGCTGGTTCGGCCGCCGGCTCCGGCTTTGCCTCTTGTGCGGGCGGCGCCGGGGCCGCGGCCACGGACCGGGCTACGGGATTGTCCGGGGCGGCGTTGCTTATCACGGCCACCGGTCCGCCCACGGGCACCTCTTCGCCCGCCTGAGCCAGCGTCGCGGCCAGGTATCCATCCCGGCCCGCCTCGACCTCCATGGTGCTCTTGTCGGTCTCGACCTCGAAAAGCACGTCCGCCGCCGCGACGGCATCACCCGGCGATTTCAGCCAGCCGACCAGCAGCCCGGTATCCTGGGCCATGCCAAGTTGCGGCATGGTCACCGAATGGCCCTCGGGCAGGGCGTCTGCCGGTACCTCCGCCACCGGGGCCGCGGGGGCAGGGGTGTCATCCTCGGCACTGTCGCTGATCCGGGCGATCACGGCGCCCACGGGCACGTCGTCGCCCTCGGCCGCTGCCACCCCGGTCAGGAAGCCTGCCGCCTGCGCCTCGACTTCCATCGTGGCCTTGTCGGTTTCCACCTCGAAGAGGGCCTCGCCCTTGGCGACCGCATCGCCCGGGGCTTTCAGCCAGGACACGATCTTGCCCGCATCCTGCGCCATGCCCAGTTGCGGCATCGTCACGTCACGCCGCGTGACTGTCTGGTCGTCACGCTGCATGAATGAGTTCCCCGGAGCAAAGCTTGCGCGCGTTTTCGGCCACGCCTTCGGGCGTCGGCACAGTGATGTCCTCCAGCGCGGGCGAGAAGGGCACCGGCACGTCCATTGCGCCCATGCGCAGCACCGGCGCATCCAGGTGATAGAAGGCCTTTTCGTTGAGCCGCGAGGCGATTTCCGAGGTCACGCCATAGCTCTGATGCCCCTCGTCTATGACGATGGCACGGCTGGTCCGTTTGACGCTTTCGACCAGCGCCGCCTCGTCCAGCGGCACGAGGGTGCGCGGGTCGATGACCTCGGCGCTGATGCCCTCGGCCGAGAGCATGTCGGCGGCCGCCTCGGCCACCTGCACCATCGAGGACGTGCCGATCAGCGTGATGTCCGACCCCTCGCGCTTGATATGCGCTTCGCCGAAGGGAATCAGGTAGTCCTCCTCCGGTATCGGCGCCTTGTCCTGGTACATCAGCTTGTCCTCGAAGATGACGACCGGGTTGTTGTCGCGGATCGCCGTCTTCATCAGGCCCTTGGCCTCGTAGGCCGACGAGGGCATCGCCACCTTCAGCCCCGGGATATGCGCCACCAGCGCCTGCAAGCTCTGCGAGTGCTGCGCGGCCGAGCGACGCGTTGCCCCGAGGTTGGTGCGCAGGACCATCGGCACCGTCAGCTTGCCACCCGACATGTAGTGCTGCTTGGCTGCCTGGTTGCACAGCTGATCCATGACCAGGTACAAAAAATCGCCGAACATCAGGTCCACGACGGGCCGCCCGCCGGTCATTGCCGCGCCCACGGCGAGGCCGACAAAGCCCGGCTCGGCGATGGGCGTGTCGATGACACGGCCCGTGCCGAACTCCTCGACCAGGCCGGACAGGACCTTGAAGGGCGTGCCGGCCTCGGCCACGTCCTCGCCCATCAGGAAGACCGTCTCGTCGCGGCGCATTTCCTCTGCGATGGCCTCGTTCACGGCCTGGGACAGTGTGATCTCTCGCATTTCTCTCTCCTCAGTCCGAATGGACATGCATGTCGACCTCGGACACGTCGGGGTACCTGGCAGCCTCGGCATAGGCGACCGCCTCGGTGGCGTCGGTCTCGATCTCGGCGTTCATCGCCTCGATTTCGTCCTCGGTGGCGATGCCCTGTTCGACCAGCCAGCCGCGAAAGCGCACGATCGGGTCGCGATTTTCCTTCCAGTCCTTTTCCTCGTCCTTGGACCGGTAATACTCGCGGTTGATGTCGCCCACGTGGTGGCCGTGGTAGCGGTAGGTTTCCAGCTCCAGAAAGAACGGCCCCTCGCCGCGGCGCGCACGCGCGACCAGGTCCTGCGTCAGCTCGTTGACGGCCAGCACGTCCTGGCCGTCCACCGTGTGGGCCTCGATGCCGAAGGCCTCGGCCCGCGCGGTGATCGACCCGGCGGCGATTTCCTCGGTCTTGGTGTATTCGGAATAGCCGTTGTTCTCGCAGGCATAGATGACGGGCAGGTTCCACAGCGCGGCCATGTTCATGACCTCGTAAAGCAGCCCCTGCGCCGTCGCCCCGTCGCCGAAAAAGCAAACGGTCACGTCGTCGGCCCCCTGCAGTTTCGCGCGCAAAGCCGAGCCCGTGGCGATCCCCATGGAGCCGCCGACGATGGCATTGGCCCCGAGGTTGCCGTGGCTCTGGTCGGCGATATGCATCGACCCGCCCTTGCCCCGGCAATACCCCTCTTCCTTTCCAAGTAGCTCGCAGAACATCTGTTTGAAATTCGCCCCCTTGGCGACGCAATGCCCGTGGCCGCGATGGGTCGAGGTGATGCGGTCGGAATCGGTCAGCGCCTCGCAGATGCCCACGGCCACGCCCTCTTCGCCGGAATACATGTGCGTCAGGCCCGGCATCTTGGCCGAGAGGTAAAGCTGGTTGGCATTGTCCTCGAAGGTGCGGATGCGCACCATCTGGCGATACATGCGCAGGTAGTCCTCGGTATTGGTCTTGGCCTTGGCCATGTTCCGTGTCCTTTGCGGGGCGGCCGTCGGTGGTTCTTCTGGCCGCAAATATCCTCGGGGGGTGTGGGGGGCAGACGGCCCCCCACGTTTGCTGGTGCAACGGGCGGGTCAGTAGCGGTTGGCGATCGGCAGGTCCTCGGCCGGGAACAGGCTGATCACCTCGCAGCCGGTCTCGGTCACCACGACCTCTTCCTCGATCCGGGCGGCGGAATAGCCGTCGGTCGCCGGGCAGTAGGTCTCCAGCGCGAAGACCATGCCGGTCTGGATTTCCATCGGGTGATCGAGTGATACCGCGCGGGAAATGATCGGGCGCTCGTGCAGCGCCAGCCCCAGTCCGTGCCCGAACTGCAACCCGAAGGCCGCGTCCTCGTTCGGAAAGCCAAGGCTTTCGGCGGTGGGCCAGACCTCGGCCACCTTGTCGGTGGTGACACCCGGCCTGATCATCGCGATCGAGGCGTCGATCCATTCGCGCGCCTTGACGTAGGCGTCGTTCTGCGCCGGGGTGGCGCGGCCCACGTTGAACGTGCGGTAATAGCACGTCCGGTAACCCTGGTAGGACTGCAGGATGTCGAAGAAGGCCTGGTCGCCGGGCCGGATCAGCCGGTCGGTGAAGTTGTGCGGATGCGGATTGCAGCGCTCGCCCGAGATCGCGTTGATCGCCTCGACGTCGTCACTGCCCATCTCGTAGAGCATCTTGTTGGACAGCGCGACGATGTCGTTTTCCCGCACGCCCGGTTTCAACTCCTCGTAGATCATGTGGTAGACGCCGTCGACCATGCTGGCCGCCTGGGTCAGCAACTGGATCTCGTCCCAGTTCTTGATCTCGCGCGCCGACAGCATGATCTGCTGGCCGTCGACGACCTTGATGCCCTCTTCCTGAAGCGCGTGGAACATCGCCGTTTCGGCATAGTCCACGCCCACCGGCATGTCGGCCATGCCGGCGTCCTTGATCAGCTCGGCGATCATCTTGGCATACTTGCGCATCAGCCCGAACTCGGGCGGGATCGTGCCGCGCATGCCCACGACCCCGGCCAGGCAGTGGTCGGGTTCCAGCCAGTCGGAATACTTCTGGTGGTGCACCGCGGCCGAGCCGAAGTCCCAGACGTAAGGGCTGTCGTCGCCGGTCAGCAGGCAGAACCGGCACATCTTGTCCCGCTCCCACTCGCCGATCTTGGTGGCGGAGACGTAGCGGATGTTGTTGACGTCGAACAGCAGCAGCGAGCCGGCCTGCGAGGCCTGCAAGCTCTGCCGCGTGCGCGCCAGCCGGTAGCGGCGCAGCCGGTCGTGATCGACCCGGCGCTCGAAATCGACGGACATGTGGCCGGGCGAGGGCAGCTTGGCCTCCCACTGCCAGTTGGGTTTCAGGTCCTGCGGGGTCAGCAGGTTCGGCATCAGGGCATTGCCCGGACGGTCTGACATGACGAACTCCTTGCGGGGCCGTGCCCCGGCGTTGTGGTCTGCGGGTGCGGTTGTGGATAGGCGGGGTTACTTGGTGACCCAGCCCCCGTCGATGTGGATCATCTGGCCGGTCATGTAGTCGCTGTCGTCGCTGGCCAGGAAAGAGGCAGTGCCGGTGATGTCGTCAGGGTAGGAGACGCGCTTGATCACCAGGTTGTTGGCGACAATGTCGTCATAGGCCTGGCCCTCGCGCTCCTTGAAGCCGATATCGACCAGGTCCTTGTCGAGCTGTTCCCACAGCGGGGTGACGACGACGCCCGGCGCGTAGCCGTTCACGGTGATGTTGTGCTCGGCCAGCCCCAGCGCGCCGCATTCGGTCAGCGCCAGGCAGCCGTATTTCGAGGTGCAGTAGACGGTGACGTCGACCAGGGGCTTGCGGCTGGCGATGGAACCGACGTTGATCAGCTTGTAGGGGTGGTCCTCCATGGGGCCCTGGGCGATCATCTGGCGGGCGACCTCCTGCATCCCCAGCCACATCGCCTTGGTGTTGACGTTCATGATCATGTCCCAGTTCTCTTCGTCGATATCCATGAAGAACCGGGGCTTGTTCAGGCCGGCGTTGAACACGCCGACGTTGATCGACCCGAAGGCCTCGACCGTTGCCTTGACGGCGGCGGCGTTATCCTCGCGCTTTGTCACGTCCATCCGGGCGGCGATCGCCTTGCCGTTTCCGGCGGCGTTGATCGTGTCTGCCATCTCCTGCGCGGCGGCGAGGTCGAGGTCGCCGAGACAGACATTGGCGCCCTGGGCGGCGAAGACTTGGGCATTGGCGGCGCCCATGCCGCGGGCGGCGCCGGTGATAAGGATGTTCTTGCCGGTCAGGCGGTTGGGGTCCATGGTTTCCTCCCTTGTGTGACGGACGGGCTGTCGGGGTGTCGCAAAATGTCCTCCGCGCGGGCCTGCACCCGCGCAAGTGCCTCGCGCGGGGCGACGATCCCGCGCAGCATGTCGTGCAATTCGTGCCCGCAGATGCGGATGATGTCCGAGATTTTCGGGATCGGCGGGCGCGGCCAGAACTGCAGCTCGTCGCGCCAGGACATCTGGTCGACCATCTCGAAGACGGGCGAGAGGCGGCGCACCTCGGGGTCGGCCCCGACCGAGTAGCGCGGCGCGGTGCGGCTGCCGTTCTGGGCATAGAGCTTCTGCGCCGCCGGCGAGGTGAAGGCGACCAGCGCCTCGGCGGCATCGGCAACGCGGTCCTCGGCCAGGTTCGAGGGCACGCAGAGCACGTAGCCCCCCACCGGCGCGATCGGCGCGCCCTCGGGCCCGTGCGGATGCGGCAGATAGCCCGTGTTGCCGTGGGCCGGGCAGCTGCTGTCGAGTTCGAAATAGGGGGCCAGCAGGGTATAGCCATAGGCCATGGCGACCTTGCCCTCGGCATAGGGGCGGACGCGTTCGTACCACGACATCGACAGGATGTCGGGCGGCGAGACATCCATCAACTGCATCAGGTAGTCGGCCGCTGCATGCGCGCGGTCGGTATCGAACCGCGGGGCAAAGCCGCCCTCGGCCAGGTTGTCGGCGTCGAACCCGCCGGCGATGGGCGGAATGTCGATGATGGGCTGGCCGAAGGCCGCGCAGGTCATCATGAAGGTATGCCCCAGCGCGGTGCCGCGCGCGGCGTTCCAGGCCACGCCGTAGCGGCCGTGGCGCGGGTCGTGCAGGTGCCGGGCGGCGGCGATCACCGCCTCGGTGGTTGCCGGCGGCTCCAGCCCGGCGGCGGCGAACCAGTCCTTGCGGTAGAACATCAGTTCCGGCGTCGTCTGGCTGGGCACGCCGTAGGGTGTGCCGCCCCAGTGCGCCGCGCGCCAGCCGGCGGTGTGAAAATCGCTGGGGTCGAGGCGGTCGACATCCATGACCTCGGCCAGCGGACGGATGACGCCCCGGCTGACGAACTCGCCCAGCCAGGGCAGATCCACCGCGATCAGGTCATAGCGGCTCTTGGGGCGGGCGGCGTTGCGCAGCGCCTCTTCGCGCAGCCGGTCGATGGAAAAGGCGCGCTGATGGATGCCGGTGCCGACGATCTGTTCGAACTGCCGCTTGAGCGTCTCCATGACCATGAAGGTGGGGTCGCCGTGAACCAGGATGCGCAGCCCGCCGGCCAGCTTGAGCGGCTGCGGCAGGGCGCTGGGCGGCGCGATGGCGGCCAGGCCCGGCTGATAGGAGCGCCCGAAGTAATAGTCGGTGTCCCCGCCGTCGCCGGAGGTCTGAAGCAGCGTGGCCCGGGCCATGCGGTCGACCCGGTCGGCCAGCTGGCTGAAACTGTCCAGCAACTGCGGGCTGGGATGCAGCGAGAAGCTCTTGCCGGTCTTGGTGCGCGGGCGCTGCTCGATCAGCCCAGCGCCGCGCAGATCGGTCAGCTTGCGGGTGCCTGTGGCGTAGGGCACCCCGGCGGCGGCGACCATGGACGAGGGCGAGATCACGCGCCCTTCGAGGTGCCCGCGCAGCAGGTGCAGGATCATGTTGAGATGCGGGTTTGGCGTGTTCGGGTCGATCGCCGTGTCGATCTCGACGCAGAAGTCCTGCAAAAAATGCACGATGCGTTCCAGATCGGGGCCGGCCGCCACGCCGGACAGGCCGTCAGCGGGGGCGACAGCGGATTGTCCGATTTGGATATCTTTAGCGGCAGGCTGGTGCATGGCTCGCGGCGTGTCGGAGGTTGCGGGGGCGCGGGTCGCGTCGTTCATCGGATTGTCCTCAAAATGTTCAATTTGGGCTGGCGCCAGTATGGATAAAAAATCCGTATCGGATACAAGAATATCCGATTTGAACAAAACGGCCGATCACATGTGGCGCAGAATCGCGCCTTATTCGGGGCAGGATTGCGCCGGGTGTCGTCCCGGTCTGGGAGGACAGCCGCGATCCGCGCGATACATCCAATGGGAGGATCCAGGAATGAATAAGACACTGAAAGCCGCGCTCGCCTGTTCGACGGCCATGATCGGCACGTCGGCGCTGGCGCAGGATGACACCTATACCATCGGCATCACTCAGAACAACGTGGGCGTCGACAGCTACCAGACAACCTACGAGCAGGCCTTCATCGCCGCCGCCGAGGCCAACGACAACGTCGAGGTCGTGGTGCTGGACGCCGGCGGCGACGTGGCCCGCCAGATCGCCCAGATGGAAGACCTGATCCAGCAGGAGGTCGATGCCATCATCATCTGGCCGACCAACGGCGAAGCGGTGATCCCGGCCGTGCGCAAGGCAGACCAGGCCGGCATCCCGGTCGTCGTCACCAACTCGAACATCGCGGAGGCCGGTTTCGACTTCGTCGCCTCCTTCTCGGGCCCCGACAACATCACCCAGGGCTCGCGTTCGGCCGAGATCATGTGTGATCGCTTCAAGGAGCTGGGCATCGCTGACGAGGCCCGCGTGGTCGAGATCACCGGCCAGCCCGGTTACACCACCGCGATCGAACGCTCCGACGGTTTCCAGGACCGCCTGCCCGAGGTCTGCCCGAACGTCGAGCTTGTCGAAAGCCAGCCCGGTGACTGGAACCGCGAGAAGTCGCAGCAAGTCATGGAAGCCTTCCTCGTCAAGTACGACGATATCGACGGCGTCTATGCCGGCGACGACAACATGGGCGTGGGCGCGCTGAACGCCGCCAAGGCCGCGGGGCGTGACGGGATCACCTTCGTGGGCGCGACCAACTTTGCCGTGGGCTACGAGGCCATGGGCGAAGGTGATTACTGGGGGTCTATCTACCAGTCGCCGGTTGATGACGCCGAGGCCGCGCTGCGGACCGCGATCGACGTTCTCGATGGTGAGGATGTCCCGTTCCTGAACTACTTCGACACGCCGAAGATCACTCAGGACAACATGGACGAGTTCGACAAGCCGGTGTTCTAGGTCTCTCCCGGAATGCGCGGGGCGGCCTGTCTGCCCCGCGCATTTTGCGTTCCACGACAAGACGGAGAGGGGCGTGTGATGACGCGAGTCTCGGGGCGGTCCTGCATCGTCACTGGCGCGGCACAGGGCATTGGCCGCGCGATCGGAGAGGCGCTCCTGGATGAGGGCGCGAATGTCTGTTTCGCCGACATGAACGCGCACAAGATCGCCGAGGTCGCCGCGCAGAACGCCGCTCGCGCCGCGCGGGCCGGCGCTGACGTGACCCACGCTGTGGTCGATGTCACCGATCGCGATCAGGTTCGCGCGATGATTGCCCACACCGTCGAGGTCTTCGGGCGGCTGGACGTCAAGTTCAACAACGCGGGCGTGAACAAGCCGATGAATTTTCTCGACGTGACCGAGGATAACTGGAATTTCATCATGGGCGTCAACGGGATGGGCTGCATGATCGGCATGCAGGAAGCGGCCCGGCAGATGATCGCCCAGGGCGGCGGCGGCAAGATCGTCAACACCGCCAGCATCGCCAGCCGGCAGGGGTTCGACAACGTCGCGCCCTATTGTGCCAGCAAGTGGGCGGTTGTCGCGCTCACGCAATCGGGGGCACGCGATCTGGCAAAACATGATATCACGGTGACGGGCTTCGCCCCGGGCGTCGTCGCCACCGAGATGTGGGAACAGGTCGACCGCGACCTGATGGAGATCGGCGCCGCCGACCGCCCCGGGCAGGCGATGGAGGAATTTTCGGCAGAGATCCTCAAGGGCCGCGTCGCCCGCCCCGAGGATATCACCGGGACGACGACGTTCCTGGCCTCGAAGGACAGCGACTACATGACCGGGCAGATCGTGATGATCGACGGTGGGATGACCTTGGTGTGACCGGGCCGCGGGCCGCGGCGCACCATCTGGGAGGATGACATGGCGGACTTGACGAAAAAGGGCATCGGCGGCTTCTTGGCCCGGCAGGGCATCCTCGTCGCCTTCGTGCTGTTCATGGTCGGCTTCGCGCTGGCCAATCAGCGATTTATCGCGATCGACAACATCTTCGGGGTGATCCGGTCCTCGGCCATCCTCGGGGTGATGGCGCTGGGCGTGACCTTTGTGGTGATCGGCGGCAACCTCGACCTGTCGGTCGGGTCGATGATGTCGTTCTCGACCATCGTGGTGCTGGATTTGCACGACACGCTGGGCCCGACGCTGGCGATCCCTGCGATGTTCGGGCTGACGCTGGCGCTCGGGGCCTTCATCGGGTTCCTCGTGGGGTATCTGAAACTTAATTCCCTGATCGTGACGCTGGGCATGCTTTCGGCGATCCACGGTCTGACGCTGACATGGTCGGGCGGCCAGAACATGGACATCGCCGACAAGGAGGGCACCTGGTTCGGTCTCTTCGGGCGCGGTGATATCCTCGGCGTCCCCATGCCGATCGTCATCTTCGGAACGCTCGCCCTCGTGCTGAGCCTGGTGCTGTCCAAGACCCCCTTCGGCCGCAAGGTCTACGCCGTCGGTGGTAACGGCCAGGCGGCAACCTTCTCGGGCATTCCGCGGGCGCGGGTGGTGTTCTTCACCTACCTGATCTCGGCCTTCTGCGTGGCCACGGCCGGCCTGCTGCAGGCCAGCCGCAGCCTGGGCAGCCAGAACACCGTGGGCCAGGGCTACGAGCTCGAGGTGCTGGCCATGGTCATCCTCGGCGGCGCGTCGCTTCTGGGCGGGTCGGGCACGATCCTAAAGACGGTGATCGGCGTCCTGATCTTCGGCTTCATCGAGAACGGCCTGCTGCTGATCGGCCTCGAATTCTATGTCCAGGACGTCGTGATCTGGGCGGTCATCATCCTGGCGGTCTGGCTGGACATCGCCGCCAAGCGGGGCCGTCTCTGGTCGCCGATCGCCTGAGGGAGGGACACCATGTTTACGGAAAGACGCAAGGACCTGCTCAAGCAGGGCGCGATCTGGGGCTTCATCGTCCTCGAACTGGCCTTCTTCTCGATCGCGGGAAACTACCTGTCGGTCACTGACACGGCCTTCATGGATTTCGACAACATGCTGCTGCTGCTCAAGCAGTCGGCACCGATCGGGATCATCGCGCTGGGCATGACCATCATCATGATCAACGGCAACATCGACCTGAGCGTCGGCGCGACCTTCGCGCTGGCTGCGATCGTGATGCTGGACAGCATGACTTGGCCCTTCATGCAGGCGCTGGGCGACTGGGCCATCCCGCTGGCCTGGGGCTTCGCGCTGCTGACCGGGGTCGTGCTCGGGGCGATCAACGGCCTGATCGTCTGGAAGACCGGGGTCGATGCCTTCATCGTCACGCTGGGGTCGATGCTGGGCTTTCGCGGGCTGGTGTTCATGTACAACGGCGAACAGCCCACCAGCCACCTGAACTGGACGCTGGTGGATTTCGCCGAGGCGCAGTTCCTGGGGCTGCACACGGCAAGCTGGTTCCTGCTCGCGGTGGCGCTGATCCTCTGGCTGGTCATGACCCGGACGGTGCACGGCCGCAATGCCTATGCCATCGGCAACAACCGCGATGCGGCGGTGAACGCCGGTATCCGGGTCGGGCCGCACTTCCTGCTGAATTTCATGCTGATCGGTTTTCTCGCGGCGCTGTCGGCTGTCGTCTTCTACTCGGAAAGCGGCTCGGTGAACCCCAATGACGGCATGCTCTACGAGCTCTGGGCGATCACCGCCGTGGTCCTGGGCGGCACCAAGCTGGCGGGGGGCTACGGCTCGATCGTCTCGACTCTCGGCGGGGTCATCGCCATCCAGCTGCTGCGCAAGGGGCTGGGCCACATCGGCGCCGACACGGAAACGGTGAACCTCGTGATCGGCCTGATCCTGATCGCGGTGCTGTTCCTGGATCGCCAATTGAACCGCAAGGGCAAGGAGGAGCTCAAGACATGACGGATCAACCCCCTGTTCTGCGCCTGGAAGGGGTGGTCAAGACCTTCCCCGGCGTGCGCGCCCTTGATGGTGTCTCTTTCGACCTGCGCCCCGGCGAGGTTCACGCCCTCATGGGCGAGAACGGTGCCGGAAAGTCGACACTGATGAAGGTCCTGGGCGGCATCTACGACCCCAACGAGGGTCAAATCTGCGTGGCCGAGGAACAGGTCGAGATCACCTCGCCCATGCAGGCCAAGGCCCGCGGCGTGGTTTTCATCCACCAGGAACTGAGCCTCGCGGACGAACTCACAGTGGCCGAAAACATCTGGCTTGGCGAGTTGCCTCTTAAATCCTTCGGCCGGGTGGATTGGGGCAAGCTCTACGCGGATACCGACGCGATCCTCAAGACGCTCAATGTCAGCTTCGATGCGCGCACCCGGGTCGGGGACCTGTCGATCGCCAACCAGCAGATGGTCGAGATCGCCCGCGCGCTGACCGTCGATCCGCGCGCGGTCATCTTCGACGAACCCACGGCCTCGCTGACCGATGCCGAGAAGGTCGTGCTCTTCAAGGTGATTGCGGATCTGCAATCAAGGGGCGTCGGGATCATCTATATCTCGCACCGGATGGAGGAAATCTTCAAGATCACCGACCGGATCAGCGTCCTGCGCGACGGCCAGTATCGCGGCACGCTGAACACCGCCGAAACCGATGAGGAAGCGGTCACGCAGCTGATGATCGGGCGCAAGCTGGACCTGAGCCGCAACGAGAGCCATCACGAGATGGGCGATGTGGCGCTGGAAGTGCGCGGCCTGTCCTGCGGTCATCTGTTCAATGATGTCAGCTTCACCGTCCACCGGGGCGAGGTCGTGGGCTTCTACGGGCTGGTCGGCGCGGGCCGCACCGAGATCGCCGAGACGATCTTCGGCCTGCGCGATCCGTCCGAGGGGCAGATCCTGCTGGGCGGGGAGGAGGTGCGTATCCATTCCCCGATCGAGGCCATTGCGCGGGGAATCTCGCTGGTGCCCGAGGATCGCAAGGGCCAGGGCCTCGTGCTGGGCATGAACTGCCGCGACAACATGACCTTGCCGCAGGTCGACGACCTGACCGCCGGGCCCTTCGTCAGCGACGGGGCCGAGATCTCGATCTTCGACCAGTATCGCGACAAGCTCGACATCCGAACGCCGGGCTGGCGCCAGACCGTCGGCAACCTGTCGGGCGGCAACCAGCAGAAGATTGTCATCGGCAAGTGGCTGTCGATGCGCCCCGAGGTGCTCATCGTCGACGAGCCGACGCGCGGCATCGACGTCGGCTCGAAGTCCGAGATTCACAACCTGATCCGCGACCTTGCCGCGCAGGGCTACGCGGTCATCGTCATCAGTTCGGAAATGCCCGAGGTGCTGCATGTCTCCGACCGGATCGTCGCGATGTTCTCGGGCCGGGTTATGCGCACCTTCACCTCGGACGAGGTCACTGAAGACAGCCTGATCCAGGCGATTTCCGGCCTGCAGGGCGACAAAGTGGCCTGAGATGCGCGTCGGATTCGCGGGACTTGGCCGTATGGGCGCGCATATGGCTGCCAATCTCGTGGCGGCCGGGCATGACGTCACCGTCTGGAACCGCACGCCCGACAAGGCGCGGGCGCTGGCCGACCGGACCGGCTGCTCCGTCGCCGACAGCCCCGCGGCGATGACCGAAGCGGTGGAGGTCGTCGTGACCATGCTGGCCGATGACTCGTCGTCCGAGGCGGTGCACCTCGACGCGGACGGGTTGTTCGCGGGGCGGGGCGCGCGGGTCTTCCTGGAAATGGGCACCATGTCGCCGGATCACATCGCGATGCTGGCTTCGAACGCGCCGGAAGGATGCCAGGTGATCGACGCGCCGGTCTCCGGGGCGACGCAGGCCGCCGAACAGGCGCAACTGCTGATCATGGCCGGTTGCACCGAGGATGAGGCCGCGCCGCTCAGGCTGCTGTTCGACGCCATGGGCCGGGCCACGATCTGCCTTGGCGCCACGGGCGCCGGGGCGGTCATGAAGCTCGCCGTCAACTCGCTGATCCACGGCATCAACCAGACCCTTGCCGAGGCCATGACCCTGGCCGAGGCGGCGGGCATCGCACGCGACGCGGCCTTTGACGTGATCGAGAAGAGCGCCGCCGCCGCGCCGATGCTGAAATACCGTCGGCCGCTCTACCTCGACGAGGCCGCGCATGACGTGACCTTCACCGTGGCACTGGCGCGCAAGGACATGGAAGTCACCGCCGCTCTGGCCGACAGGCTGGGCATCGCCATGCCGCAGGGGCGGGTGACTCTGGACAGACTACTCAGGGCCGAGGCTGAGGGCTATGGCGCCCGCGACATGGCCGCGATCCTGCCATTCACGCGAGGGGACAAGGCATGAAGGCCGCGCTTTTCGTCGGCGGATGGGAAGGCCACACGCCCACCCACTTTGCCGACTGGTACAAAGAGCTTCTGGCGGCGAACGGTTTCGAGGTCGATGTCTACGACACGCTAGCACCGCTGGAATGCCCCGATGACCTGGCCGACCTGGACCTGATCACGCCGATCTGGTCATCGGCCCGGTCGGGCCATCAGATCGAGTTCGGCAACATGACCAAGCCGCAGGAAGACGGATTGCTCAAGCTGATCGGGGACGGCTGCGGGCTGGCCGGCTGGCACGGGCACATGGGTGACGCCTTTCGCGACCGGCCCACATATCACTTCCTGATCGGCGGGCAGTTCGTGGCGCACCCGCCGGGCTGGCCGGACAACCTCCAGCCCAGGGAAGACTACATCGACTACGATGTGACCATCTGCCAGCCTGACCATCCGCTGGTCGCGGGTATCGGCAGTTTTCGCATTAAGTCCGAGCAGTACTACATGCTCACGGATCCCTCGAACAACGTGCTGGCCACGACTACCTTTTCCGGCGACCATCTTTGGTGGATCGAGGGCACGGTCATCCCAGTCACCTGGACCCGCCGGTGGGACAAGGGTCGGGTGTTCTATTGCTCCATCGGGCACGAACTGGACGATCTGAAGGTTCCGCAGGTGACCGAGATGATCCGACGCGGCGCCATATGGGCCGCCGAGGGCAAGCAGGCGGCGGGCTGACAGCGCGGCGGCACGGCGCTAGGTTGCCGCTCCGAAGGGAGCCGTCGATCGTGGACGCCGACACGCTGAAATCCCGTATCCGGTCCTGTTCGCTTTGCGCCGAGGATTTTGCGGCCACGAAAACTGCCCATGCCCCGCGCCCGGTGGCCTGGTTCCGGCCCGGTGCCCGTCTGCTGATCGCGGGGCAGGCGCCGGGGATGCGCGTGCATGAAAGCGGGGTGCCATTCGACGATCGGTCGGGCGATCGGCTGCGCGACTGGCTGGGCCTGAGCCGCGCGGAGTTCTACGACACCGACAGGGTGGCGATCGTGCCCATGGCCTTCTGCTTTCCGGGGTATGATGCGCGCGGCAGCGACCGGCCGCCGCCGCGGCGCTGCGCGGAAACCTGGCGCGCGGCGGTCCTCGCGCACCTGCCTGATATCAGGACGACCGTTGTGATTGGCGGCCACGCCCAGCGCTGGCACCTCGGCCCGCAGGCCGCGCGGGCGGGGGTGGTCGAGACCCTGCGCAACTGGCGCGCCCATGCGCCGGGCACCTTCGTCCTGCCGCATCCGTCGTGGCGCAACACCGCCGTGCTGCGCCGCCACCCCTGGATCGAGGCGGAGATCCTGCCGGCGCTGCGCCAGCGGGTCCGGGAGATCCTCTAGCGCTTGCGGTCGCGGCGGCTGGACATGGGCTGGAAGGCGACGCCGACATGGGCCTCGCAATAGGGTTTGCCCTGCTGCACCGGCAGGCCGCAGAAATAGAAATCCTCGGTCGCCGGGTCGCCGATGGGCCACTTGCAGGTCCGTTCGGTCAACTCCATCAGGCTGAGCTTCTTGGCGGTCTTCTCGACCTCGCTCACCTTCGCCAGCGCCTCGGGGTCGATCTCGTTGGCGCTGGGCTGGGGTGGCAGCGGCTGGCCCGCAGGGATGATGGCCCGACGCGCGGCGGTGCGCGGCGCCTCTTCTGCGGCCTCTTCGTGATCCTCCGCGTCCGGCTCGGGCGCTGCGGGGGCCGGGCTTTCGGCCTCCGGCTCGGGCCGGGCCTCGGGCTGGGCGGTCGGCTTGGCGGCCGGGGCCGGTTTCGCCGGGGCCTCGGGCGCCGGCGCCGCGGCTGTCGCTGCGGGCGCCCCGGCCGTACCGGCCCGATTCGACAACCCCAGCCGGTGCACCTTGCCGATCACGGCGTTGCGGGTCACGCCGCCCAGCTCCTTGGCGATCTGGCTGGCCGACTGGCCTTCGGTCCACATCTTCTTCAACGTCTCGACGCGCTCGTCGCTCCAGGACATCTGCTTCCAATCCGCTCGGTCTGGCCCCGGGCGCCGCTCGGGCACCGCGCAGGGGGTTGTATCTCGGGTCAGCATCCTATTCTAAGCACACGCACTGCAGATACAAGCGGATCGCGGGCAAAAGGACGGGCGGATGACCGATAATCCGGAAATGGGCGTGCGCCGATTCGGCGCGGTGAACTGGCTTGGCACCTGGACGCTGGCCCGGCGCGAGGTGCAGCGTTTCATCAATGTCTGGACCCAGACGGTGATGGCGCCGCTGATCAACGCGGCGCTTCTGCTGCTGATCTTCACCATCGCGATCGGCAGCCGCCGGGGCGATGTCATGGGCGTTCCCTTCCTGGAATTCATCGCGCCGGGCATCCTGACCATGACGGTGATCCAGAACGCCTTTGCGAATACCTCCTCCTCGATCGCCTCCGCCAAGGTGCAGGGCAATATCGTCGATACGCTGATGCCCCCCTTGTCGCCGGCCGAACTGCTCGTGGGGTACCTGGCCGGGGCCGTCGCGCGCGGGCTTCTCGTGGCGCTGGTCATTGCCATCGGGGCCTGGCTGTTCCTGGATGTTGCCTGGCCGCACCCGCTGTGGTCGCTGACCTTCGTGGTCGCGGGGTCGGTCGTCCTCGGCGGGCTGGGCATGATCGGTGGCATCTATGCCAACAAGTTCGATCAACTCGCTGCCCTGACGAATTTCGTCATCACGCCGCTGGCCTTCCTGTCGGGCACCTTCTACTCGATAGAGGCGCTGCCGCCGCCGGTGCAGATGATCAGCCACCTCAACCCGTTCTTCTACATGATCGACGGGGTGCGCTACGGGGCCATCGGCGTGTCCGACAGTTCGCCCTGGCTGGGGCTGGCGATGGTGCTGGGCGCGGCCGCCGTGATCCTCGGGCTGGTCTGGACGTGGCTCAAACGGGGCTACCGGCTCAAGGCCTGAGGCGGGGGCGCCCCGCGTCACGCCGTTGAAAAGGGGTTCCCAAACCGGGCCGATTAACCTAAACGCCAACGCATGAACTGCGCGATGCCCACCGCCGACACCCGCCGCCGACGCTGACACTGCGTCCGCGCCGCCATGTTTGCGCAGCTTTTCCCGACGACGTCCCGCCCGACAGATTGACACGGCCCGTCGTGTCGGCATCACTCGGGCTTTCCAAGCAAGGACCATCAGGATGATCCCCACCGTTCTCCCCACCTACACGCGTGCGCCGCTTAGCTTCGTGGCGGGCGACGGCAGCTGGCTGACGGAGCAGGACGGGCGACGCTTCCTCGATTTCGGCGCGGGGATCGCGGTGAACGCGCTGGGCCATGCCCACCCGGACCTGGTGCAGGCCCTGACCGACCAGGCCGGCAAGCTCTGGCATGTCTCGAACCTCTACCAGATCGAACCGCAACAGCGGCTGGCGGATCTACTGGTCGAGGCGACCTTCGCCGACACGGCCTTCTTTACCAATTCGGGCACCGAGGCCTGCGAACTGGCCGTCAAGATGGCCCGCAAATACTGGCACGACCGCGGCGCGGACCGCCCCACGATCCTCACCTTCGAGGGCGCGTTCCACGGCCGCTCCAGCGCCGGGATCGCCGCTGCCGGATCCGAGAAGATGACCAAGGGGTTCGGCCCGCTCCTGCCCGGGTTCCGCAGCCTGCCCTGGGGCGACCATGACGCGCTCCGGGCCGCCGCCGCGCAGCCCGATGTCGGCGCCATCCTGATTGAGCCGGTGCAGGGCGAGGGCGGCATCCGTCCGTTGCCCGACCCCTGCCTGCAGGGCCTGCGCGAACTCTGCGACGCCCACGGCCTGCTACTGATCCTCGACGAGGTGCAATGCGGCATGGGGCGCACCGGCAAGCTCTTCGCGCATGACTGGGCCGGGGTGGCGCCGGATATCATGATGGTGGCCAAGGGCATCGGCGGGGGCTTTCCCCTGGGCGCGGTGCTGGCCAGCGAAACGGCCGCACAGCCCATGACGGCGGGCACGCACGGCTCCACCTACGGCGGCAACCCGCTGGCCTGTGCCGTCGGCTGCACGGTCATGGAAATCGTGGCCGACCCCGCCTTCCTGGCCGAGGTGCGCCGCAAGGCCGCCCGGTTGCGCCAGGGTCTCGAGGGGCTGGTCGCCGGCCACCCCGAGGTTTTCGAGGCGGTGCGCGGCACCGGCCTGATGCTGGGCCTGAAATGCAAGGCCGCCAACACCGAGGTGTTGCAGGCGGGTCACGCACAGCAGATCCTGACCGTGCCGGCCGCCGATAATGTCGTGCGCCTGGTGCCGCCGCTCAACCTGACCGACGACGACATGACCGAGGCGCTCGCCCGTCTGGATGCGGCGGCAACGGGCCTGCACGCCTGATGTCTTCTGGCCCCAAATATCCCGGGGGGTCCGGGGGGCTGGCCCCCCGGTGCGACCGGCCCAAAGCGAGACTGACATGACCCATTTCCTCGATATAGACAAAACCAGCCCAACCGAGCTGCGTCAGATCATCGACACGGCCGCGGCGATGAAATCGGCGCGCAACGGCCGCCCCCGCGGCAGCCCCGACGACGCCATGCCGCTGGCCGGGCACATGGTGGCGCTGATCTTCGAGAAACCCTCGACCCGCACGCGCATCTCCTTCGACGTGGGCGTGCGCCAGATGGGTGGGCAGACCATGGTGCTGTCGGGCTCCGACATGCAGCTGGGCCACGGCGAGACCATCGCCGACACCGCCCGCGTCCTGTCGCGCTATGTCGATCTGATCATGATACGCACCTTCGAGGAGCAGACCCTGCTGGAAATGGCCGAACACGCCGACGTGCCGGTCATCAACGGGCTGACCGACCGCAGCCACCCCTGCCAGATCATGGCCGACATCCTCACCTACGAGGAACACCGCGGCCCCATCGCGGGCCGCAAGGTCGTCTGGTCGGGCGACGGAAACAACGTCTGCGCCAGCTTCATCCACGCCGCCGGGCAGTTCGGCTTCGACCTGACCTTCACCGGCCCCGAACCGCTCGACCCAGACCAGGCCGTCGTCGACGAGGCCCGCGCCCGGGGCGCGCGGGTCGAGATCGAGCGCGACCCGCACCGCGCGGTCGCCGGGGCCGACCTCGTTGTCACCGACACCTGGGTCAGCATGCACGACCCCCAGTCGGCCCGCGAACGCCGCCACAACCAGCTGCGCGGCTACCAGGTCAACGCCGCGCTGATGGCGCGGGCCAAGGCGGATGCGCTCTTCATGCACTGCCTGCCTGCACACCGCGACGACGAGGCCACTTCCGAGGTCATGGACGGCCCGCACTCGGTGATCTGGGACGAGGCCGAGAACCGCCTGCACGCGCAGAAGGCGATCCTTCGGCACTGCCTGGGCGTCTGAGCGGGGCGGCGCGGCGTCCCATCCGCGGCCGCAATCGGCCTGCGCCGATCGCTTTCCCGCGGTCGGCGAAACTGCGTTTCACCTAGGACGAGGCCGAAAACCGCCTGCACGCGCAGAAGGCGATCCTTCGGCACTGCCTGGGCGTCTGAGCGCAGCGGCAGGGCGTCCCATCCACGGCCGCAATCGGCCTGCGCCGATCACTTTCCCGCGGTCGGCGAAACTGCGTTTCACCGGGGACGAGGCCGAGACCCGGCTGCGCGCGCAAAGGGCGATCCTTCACCACTGCCTCTGCGTCTGAGCGGGGCGGCGCGGCGTCCCCTCCGCCGCACCCGGCCTGCGCCCCGCGCATCGCACTGCTCCCGCCCAGGCGTCTTCGGGTGTCAAATACCGCGGGGGAGTCCGCGCCCCGGCGCGGATGGGGCCTGCCGCCCGCTAGCCCCGCCGCTTGGTGCGCAGGGTGGGGTCGGCGCGCGTCGGGTCCTCGGGCCATGGGTGCTTGGGGTATTGCCCGCGCATGTCCTTGCGCACCTCCATGTAGGACTCGGCCCAGAACCCGGGCAGGTCCATCGTCGTCTGAACCGGCCGCCCCGCCGGCGAGAGCAACGTCACCCGCAGCGGCCGGCCGGCCACCTGCGGATGCGTCGTCTGGCCGAACATCTCCTGCAGGCGCAGGGTGATCTCGGGGGCCGCGCCGCCGTAGTCGATCGGCACCTTGCGGCCCAGCGGCGTGGTGAACGTCGCGGGCACCGCGCGGTCCAGCCGGGCGCGCTGGGGCCAGTCCAGCATCGCCTCAAGCGCGGACAGCTTGTCGAAACCCTTCCAGTCCTCCGCCGTGCGCAGGCCCGCCAGAAAGGGCAGCGCCCAGTCTTCCAACCCGTCGAGCAGGGCCGCGTCGCCCATGTCGGGCAGGTCGCCGTCCCGCGCGCGCAGCAGCGCGACCCGCGCGCGGAACCGGTCCGCGGCGGGCGACAGCTGCAGGCCGATCTCGCGGATGCCCGCCAGCATGGCGCGGGCCACCGCCTCGGGCGGGGCGTCGGGCCAGCGCCGGTCGTCCAGCACCAGCGCGCCGAACCGTTCCTGCTGGCGGGTGATCACCCGCCCCGAGCGGCGCGACCAGGCGCAGTGGTCCTGCCAGGCGATGCGGCCCCCATGCACTTCGCGCAGCTCGCCCTCGGTCAGCGGCAGGGCGGCGCGGATGCGGGCCTCGCGCGGGTTGCCGTCGGTGTCGGTGACGACCAGCAGGCGCTGCCCGGCCAGCGGGTCGGCCGCGTCCAGCACCGCGCCCTTGCCGCCCGAGAGGACATAGCGCGGGGCCTCGCCCGCGCGGCGCAGGCCCACCCGGTCGGGATAGGCGAGTGCGGCCATCTGCGCGGGGGTGAAGGTATCCGTCGAACGCGGCGCCCCCTTGGCCAGCCGCTTGGCCTCGGCGCGCACCCGGTCGCGGGCGGCGGGGATCACCTCGCCCGGCCCGTCATGGTGGCCCCTCAGCGCCGCCAGCCGCAGGGTCAGGTCTGCCGGCGCGCCGCGCAGGATGTCGCGCTCGGCCAGCAGGGCGGCCAGCGGCGCGGCGTCGCGCCCTGCCACCTGCAGCATGTGCCCCAGCCGGGGATGCAGCGGCAGGCGGGCCAGGGCGCGACCATGCGGCGTAATCCTGTCGGCCCGGTCCAGCGCGCCCAGGTCGCGCAGCAGCGCGCGTGCCGCCTCGAGCGCGCGCGGCGGCGGCGGTGTCAGGAAGGGCAGGTCGGCACTGCCCCACAGTGCCAGTTCCAGCGCCAGCCCGGTCAGGTCGGCCACCTCGATCTCGGGCGGGGCGAAGGCGGGCAGGGCGCCGTCGGCCCCGCGTGTCCACAGCCTGTAGCACACTCCTTCGGCGACCCGGCCGGCGCGGCCCGCGCGTTGCGTGGCCTCGGCGCGGCTGACCGGCTCCGTCACCAGCCGCGACATCCCCGATCCGGGATCGAAGCGCGCCCGCCGCGCCCGGCCCGCATCCACGACCACACGGATATCCGAAATGGTCAGCGAGGTTTCGGCGATCGACGTGGCCAGCACCACCTTGCGCCCCTGGTCCGCCGGCGCGATCGCCGCGCGCTGCTCGGCAAAGGGCAGGGCGCCGAAAAGCGGCCGGACATGGCAGTCGTCTGGCAGTGACAGCTTTGCCATGGTGCGCCGGATCTCGCCCTCGCCGGGCAGGAAGGCCAGCACGCCGCCCGTCGTCTCGGCCACGGCCCGTTCGATCAGCCGCGCGGTGGCCGCCTCCAGCCGCGTGGCCTTGGGCACGGGCGTATCGAGAAACCGGGTCTCCACCGGATAGCTGCGCCCCTGCGCGGTGATGACCGGCGCGTCGTCCATCAACGCGGCCACCGGCACGGCGTCCAGCGTTGCCGACATGGCCAGCACCTGCAGGTCCGGGCGCAGCGCCGCGCGCGCCTCCAGCACCAGCGCCAACCCGAGGTCGGCATTGAGCGAGCGTTCGTGAAACTCGTCGAAGATCACTGCCCCGATACCGGGCAATTCCGGGTCGGATTGCAGCATGCGAGTCAGGATGCCCTCTGTCACGACCTCGACCCGCGCCCCCGGCACGTTGGCCCCACGCATCCTGTAGCCCACGCGGCCGCCCGGCGCCTCGCCCAGCCCCTCGGCCAGCCGTTCGGCGGCGGCGCGCGTGGCCAGCCGGCGCGGCTCCAGCATGACGATGCGGCCCTGGGTCAGCCCGGCCTCCAGCATGGCCAGCGGCACGCGGGTGGTCTTGCCCGCGCCGGGCGGGGCCTGCAGCACAGCGCGGCCCTGCGCGCGCAGGGCCTCGATCAGCTCGGGCAGGCAGTCGTCGATGGGCAGGCGGTGCATCGCTCCCTTGCAGCCCGCCCGGCGCCGAAGGTCAAGACCGCGCGTTTCGGGGCCTCTGGACAGTCGCGCTACGCCGGGCGACAAGTCCGGCCATGGAGACGACCGAGTTGGCAGACAAGATCGCCCGCGGCGACCGGCGTGCCCTGGCCCGGGCCATCACCCTGGTCGAAAGCGCGCGCCCCGATCACCGCGCCCAGGCCGCCGAGGTTCTGGCGGCGCTTGACACCACGCGCCAGGCGCTGCGCATCGGGCTGTCGGGCACGCCCGGTGTCGGCAAGTCCACCTTCATCGAAAGCTTCGGCCTGATGCTGACAGGGCAGGGCAAGCGCGTTGCGGTGCTGGCGGTCGACCCCTCCAGCGCGCGCTCGGGCGGGTCGATCCTGGGCGACAAGACGCGGATGGAACAGCTCTCGCGCGACCCCAACGCCTTCATCCGCCCCTCGCCCAGCCAGAGCCAGTTGGGCGGTGTCGCCCGCCGCACCCGCGAGGCCATCGCACTGTGCGAGGGGGCGGGCTTCGACGTGGTGCTGATCGAGACCGTGGGCGTGGGCCAGTCGGAAACGGCCGTGGCCGAGATGTCGGACTTGTTCCTGTTGCTGCTGGCCCCGGCGGGCGGCGACGAATTGCAGGGGGTCAAGCGCGGCATCATGGAGACCTGCGACATGATCCTCGTCAACAAGGCCGATGGCGAGTTGCGCCCACAGGCGATCCGCACCTGTTCGGATTACGCCGGGGCGCTGCGCCTGCTGCGCCGGCGGTCGCAGGACCCCGAGGGATTTCCCAAGGCGCTGACCGTTTCCGCGTTCGAGACCGGCGGGATCGAGGCGGCCTGGGCCGAGATGCGGGCGCTGGCGCAATGGCGCCGCGACACCGGCGTCTGGGACGAACGCCGCGCCGGTCAGGCCCTGTTCTGGTTCCGCGAGGAGGTGCGCGCCGGGCTGCTGGCCGCGCTGGAAGACGACCCGGCCATCGCAGCCCTGCTGGAGGATCTGCAGACCCGCGTCGCCCGGGGCGAACTGCTCCCGGCGCTGGCCGCCGACCAGTTGGTGCAGCGCTTTTGGGGCAAGGGCTAGGGTGATCGGGAAACTGCCCCCGGCGGGTTGACGGCGTCGCGGAATCCGCCTAAGCGGATGCACTGAATTGAGGCCCCGCGCCGCGGCGGGGTCTGTGCCGTTTGAACGAAGGGCTCGCCCGCCCGCAGGGCCCTGTCTGGACAAGGAACAAGAAGATGTCGCGCCGTTGCGAACTGACCGGTAAAGGCCCGCTGACTGGCAACAATGTCAGCCACGCCAACAACAAGACCAAGCGCCGCTACCTGCCCAACCTGCAGGACGTGACGCTGCAGTCCGACGTGCTGGGCCGCAGCTTCCGGTTCCGCGTGTCCTCGGCTGCATTGCGGACCGTCGATCACCGTGGCGGGCTGGACCAGTTCATGGCCAAGGCCAAGGACGAGACACTGTCCGTCGATGCGCTGAAGGTCAAGAAGGACATCCTCAAGGCGCAGGCCACGGCCTGAATCCGCCCGCAAGGATGCAACTGGCCCGGCCGCCGCTGGCGACCAGGCAAACCGTATCGGCGCGGCGCATTGTCCGATACCGGCGCCTCTGTTTCGTGTCTAAGACAAGGGCATGACGTTTCGCCGCGCCATAATCCCGGCGCTACTGGCGCTGCTGGTCGCCTTGACCGCGCAGAATATGGCCGTTGCCCGCGGTCAGCCGCAGGCCGCCGGTCAGATTGAACTCTGCGCCGATGGCCGCATCGTCACTGTTGCCGTGGATCGCCATGGCAACCCCGTCGGCCCGACCCGTATCTGCCCCGACGTGGCGCTTGCGCTGATGGCGGCGCTGGCCGCGCCCGAACCGGGTGCGATACCAGTTGTCCATATCCAGCGTCTGGCGCAGGACCGTGAGTCCACGGACGCGATTTCGCATGTCCACATTCCTGCGCGGGCCCGCGACCCGCCCCTGTCTGCCTGAAACCAGCCTTTTCAGATTTCAACCTTGCGGGGCCGACCCCGCCACCAGACAGGAGAGCAGACATGACGCTCAAATCCGCAACCCTCGGCCTGACGGCCGCACTCGCCCTTGCTCTGCCCGCAGTCGCCGAGGATATCGCGATCGAAGATCCCTACGCCCGCGCCGCCGGGGCCTCGGCCATGGCCGGGGCCGCCTTCATGACGATCCGCAACGACAGCGCCATCGCCGATCGGCTGGTCGCGGCGCAGTCGGACGTGGCCGACCGGGTCGAACTGCACACCCATGTCGCCGATGGCGACGTGATGCGCATGATCGAGGTCGAAGAGGGCTTTGCCATCCCGGCCGGCGAGGCGCACAGCCTCGCGCGCGGGGGCGATCACGTGATGCTCATGGGGCTGCGCCAGCCCTTCGAGCAGGGCGAGACTATCAGCGTGACCCTGACCTTCGAAAACGCCGGCGAGATGACGGTGGAGGTCCCCATCGACAACGAGCGCACCGGCATGGGCATGGACCACGGCGACATGGACCACGGCGACATGGACCATGGCACCGACGGCGACGGCTAGCGCCCGAGAACCTCGTCGACCCAGGCGGGGACAAGGTCACTGGCCGGGCCCGCCCGGCCAGTGTCGAAGGCGCTGGCGCGATCGCCGGGTTCGAGGTTGAGTTCCAGCGTCTCGGCGCCGCTGTCGCGGGCCAGGTCGACGAAACCGGCCGCGGGATAGACCGCCCCGCTCGTGCCCACGGCCACGAACAGATCGCACCGCGCGAGGGCGGCACTGATCCGGTCCAACTGGTGGGGCATCTCGCCGAACCAGACCACATCGGGGCGGGGGGATCCGGCGCCGCAGGCCTGGCAGCCGTCGGCGAGGCGCATGACCTTGGGCGCTGGCCAGCGGTGCCCGCAGGCGCCGCAGAGCGCGCCGAACAGGCTTCCATGCATGTGGATCACCGGGTCGGACCCGGCCCGTTCGTGCAGGTCGTCGATGTTCTGGGTGACCAGTGTTACCTGGTCGCCGTTGTCCTTTTGCAATCTGGCAAGCGCCGCGTGCGCCGGGTTCGGTTTGGCCGCGCAGGCCGCGCGCCGCCGCTGGTTGTAGAAATCCAGCACCAGGGCGGGATCGCGGGCAAAGCCCTCGGGCGTGGCGAGGTCGGCCAGGTCGTGCCGCGCCCAGAGCCCGCCGGCATCGCGAAAGGTGTCCAGCCCGCTCTCCGCCGAAATCCCCGCACCCGTCAGGATGACGATCCGCATTCGCCCTTTCCTTGCCCTCGCTTTTCCGGTTTCCTGTCCGGGGCAACCGGACCGGAGCTGTCGCATGCAGTCTATTCTCTTTGTCTGTCTGGGCAACATCTGCCGCTCGCCCGCGGCCGAGGGCGTGGTACGCCGCCGCCTGCCCGAGTTGATGCTCGACAGCGCGGGCACCGGCGGCTGGCACGTCGGGGCGGCGCCCTACGGCCCGATGCAGGCTGCGGCTCGGGCGCGGGGGTATGACCTGTCCGCCCTGCGCGCGCGGCAGTTCGGACCGGCGGATTTCGCGAACTTCGATATGATCTTCGCCATGGACGACGCCAACATGCGCTATATCGAGGCCCAGCGGCCCCGCGGCAAAACAACGCCGGTCGAGAATTTCGCCGCGTTGGCCGGGGCGGACGCGGTGCCCGACCCCTATTACACCCGCGATTTCGAGGGCTGTCTCGACCTGATCGAGGCTTGCGCGGCGGCGCTCAGCCGCAGGTTCGCCGCGCCGCGCTGACGTAGTCGCGGTAGCGGTCCCAGAAGGCATCGTTGCGCCAGCTGTCCGAGATCTTGACCGCGTGCGCCTCTTCGGGGTCGTCGAAAAACCCGGCGATGCGGCGCGTGTCGCGGCCCGAGAGCGTCTGGTCGGCGACGGCCTGGATGCAGCCGCACAACTGGCGGCCGGCGGCGTCGCGGTCCGAAGCGCGGCAGGCGCTGTAGATCGGCCCGGTGGCAAAGGCCGCGACCGGCGCCTCGCGCGCGTCCGGGTGGCTGCTGCCGCCGCAGGCCGCGAGGCCGAGAGAGAGGCCCCCCAAAAGAAGAAATGCCCGCATGTCGTTCACGCCCTGACTGACTGCCCGTATCATCGGCGCTGCCCGGTTGGCCCGGTATCCCTATGCGCCGTTGCGAAGAGTATGCGCCGGCCCCGGCGATTTTGCAATCGCGCCCTGCGCTCGGGGGTGACAGACCGGCGGGTCTCAGCCGTTGCGCGGTGCGCTTACACCGAAATGGGCCGCGCGCGATGCGGCAGGTCGGCGACCGCGTCGGCGGGCATCTGCGCCGCGCGCAGCCGCGCCTGGATCTCCTCGGGCATGGGCGCAACGCGCGGGCCGGGGTCGCGGGCGACGTGCAGCTGCATCATCTCGGCCACGGCCAGCACCGCCTCGTCCTCGCGCATCACCGACCAGAGGTGGAACCGTTTGGCGTCGTGGTCGAGCAGGCGTGTTTCGACCGTGATTGCCGCCCCGCGCTTGACCTCGCGCAGGAAGTGCTTGTGATCCTCGACCAGGTAGATCGTGCAGCCGCTGCGCGCACGATAGGCCGCGTCCAGCCCGACGGCATCCTGAAAGGCATCGACCGCGTAGCTGAAGACCAGCCCGTAATAGGCGTCGCGCATGTGGTCGTTGTAATCGATCCACTCGGTCCGGACGGTGGTGTGATATTCGAACGGGTCGGTCAAGGCAGGGCGTAGAACCGGGCGGCGGTGTCTTGGAAAACGGCTGTTTGTGCGGTTTGCGGCACGATGGCCTCCTGGGCGGTCACGATGGCGGCATAGTCGGAATACAACGAATCCACCGGGAAATTCGACCCGAACATGCAGCGGTCGGGTCCGAATTGGTCAAGGCAGGTCTCGATCACCGGGCGCAGGCTGTCCCGGGTCCAGGCGTGATCGAACATGCCCAAGCCCGACAGCTTGCAGGTGACCTGTGGGCGATCCGACAACAGCCGCAACTGGTCGGCCCAGGCGCGCAGGCCGGCCGGGCTGCGGTCATGCGGGCTGCCCGCGTGGCACAGGGCAACGGGCGTGTCCGGCGCGCGGTCGAGCACCCGCGCCATGCCCGCGTAGAGCTCGGGGATCAGTTGCAGATCGAAGGACAGACCGCGCGTGCCGAGGGTGCGCAGCCCCACGGCAAAGGCCGGGTCGTCCAGCAGGGCGTTGGTGCCGGTTGCCGCGTCCTCGTCCGGTGCGCGGCCGACGATCTGGCGGACGCCTCGGACGCTCGGCAGGGTTTGCAAGCGGTCGAGGTGGTCCTCGTGCGCCTGGTCGGTCAGGTCGCAAAAGGCCACCTGTGCCAGCGGCCAGTCGGGCGCGGCATCGGCGACGGCCTGGACCCATTGCGCCTCGGCCCAGCCGTCCGCGGCCCCGACCTGGATATGCACCGAGGCGTCGAATCCGGCGGCATCGCGGCGGAACTCTTCCAGCAGGTAGTCGCGCTGGATCGGGCCGGGGTCGCCGAAAAACCGCGTGACGCCCCGCGCCATGAGCCACGGGTAATGCACCGCCGCGAGATCCCAGAGGTGATGATGCGCGTCGATCCTCATGCCCCGATCTCCGTCGTGCGTGCCAGGATGTCCACGCCCTGGGTCTTCCAGAAGTGCAGCAGGTCCACGAAGACCCAGTTTTCGGCGAGCTTGTCGCCGTCGCGCCGGTAGATATCGATGATGCGAAACTCGCCGGGCGCGCCGGTGGCGGGCATGCCCATGAATCCGCCCGTGGGCCGGGCGGTGAAGTTGGCCCAGCCGAAGAAACCGCCGTAATGCCCCTCGGCCAGCCGGCACAGGTGCGTCGTCTTTGACCGGTCGGTGAAGGCGGACCGGAAAACGCCCGAGTGCTGCTGCGCGTAGCGGTCGATCGTGTAGGTGGCCCCGATACCGGTCGGCCCCCACCAGACCATGTCGTCATGCCAGGTGCGGGCCAGTTCCTCGTGCAGGTCCAGCCCCGAGTTCCACTGCCCCAGATCGGCGACCATGGCGTTGATGAGGGCGAGAGTCGCCGCGCCCTCTTCGGGCGGCCGGGCGGTGGTCAAAAGCCCGTCGTGCGTCATCGGCCCGGGCTGGACAAGCTCGGCGCCGGTCTGCGGCGGAAACGGATTCTGGCCGGCCTGCACCATCAGGTGCGGAATGTCGAAATACATCGCCGTCTCGGCGATGCGGCCGTTTTCGACGCGGTTGAACTCGCAATAGCGCAGCATGGCGATCTTGCGGGTGGGGCGGATGCCCAGCCAGGGCGCGTCGAAAAGCCCCATCAGGTGGCCCATGGAGACGACCCAAGTGCTGGCGTGGCCGTCGACCTCGTTCGTGCCCGCAAGGAAGACGTCTTGCCGCCGCTGCAGCCGGGTCAGCGCCGTCTTGAGCGGGGCCCAGAAGGTTTCGGCCACCGTCTGCGGCCCGGTCAGCTCGCCGAAGGGGTGGAACCCGCGCCAGCGATACCCGGGGGTGGTGCAGTCTGCCAGAACCTGCGCCTCCGAATCGGGGTCGGCGGTGTCGAGGGCTGCGTGATATGCCTGCACGGTGTCCTTCTCTGCCTGAAAATCTGCCATGGTGGCGGTATCTTGTCCTGTTTGTTGCATGCGTTTGCACAAAGAGCTTGCCGAAAGCGGCCCCGAGAGTCTAGGCTTCCTGCAAACGTATGCAAAAATACGTGCATCCACAGAGGAGGGGCCCCATGGCCGAAATCCAGCTGCACGGCGTGACGAAGCGCTGGGGCAATTTCGTCGGGGTCGACAATTTCGACCTGACGATCGCGGATCGGGAATTCCTGGTGCTGCTGGGGCCCTCGGGCTGCGGCAAGACGACGACCATGCGCATGATCGCCGGGCTGGAGGACCCAACCGACGGCGAGATCACCGTCGGCGGCCGGGTCATCAATGACCTGGAGCCCAAGGACCGCGACGTGGCCATGGTGTTCCAGTCCTACGCGCTCTATCCCAATCTGAACGTCTACGAGAACATCCGCTTTCCGCTGCGGGTGCGCGGCACCGACCCCGCCCACCACGAGCAACGGGTCATGCGCGCCAGCGCCATGGTGGAACTGGACGATTTCCTGCACCGCAAGCCCTCGGAACTCTCGGGCGGCCAGCGCCAGCGCGTGGCGCTCGCCCGCGCCATCGTCCGCGAGCCCAACGTCTTCCTGATGGACGAGCCGCTGTCGAACCTCGATGCCAAGCTGCGGGTCAGCACCCGCGCGCAGATCAAGAACCTCAGTCACGAACTGGCGGTGACGACGATCTATGTCACCCACGACCAGATCGAGGCGATGACGCTGGCCGATCGCGTCGTGGTCATGGAAAAGGGCATCGTCCAGCAGGTCGGCAGCCCGACCGAGATTTACGACCGGCCGGCCAACACCTTTGTCGCCGGCTTCATCGGCTCGCCCGCCATGAACCTGATCGAGGGCGACTGCGCGGGCGGCGTTTTCACCACCGACAGCACCCGGATCGCGGGTCTCGACGTGGCCGACGGGCCGGTGACGCTCGGGTTCCGGGCCGAGGACGCCGAGGTGCGCCCCGGCGAGGGCGGACAGATCACCGCGCCGATCTACACTCTCGAATTGCTGGGCGATGCCACAATGGTCAGCGTCCGCCTCGGCGGGGTTCTGGTCGCGGCCAAGGCCGACAAGACCTTCCGCGCCGAGATCGGCGACATGGTCACGATCCATGTCCCGCAAGAGCATTGCCACCTGTTCGATACCCGGACGGGTGAGCGTATCGGGGGCTGAGGCCCTCAACACCGACCGGGCTGCGACTGCAGCGCGGCCCGCAACAGACCAGGGAGACACTCCGCATGAAACTCAAGACCATCCTGATGGCCGGGGCCATGAGCGCGGTCGCCAGCGCCGGCGCCGCCGAATGTGCCTTTGAAAACGAGGTGCCGCTGCGCTCGCTCACCGCCGGGTTCGAGGCCTGGAAAGCCGTCACCGACAACATGGCCGAGTGCGGCAACTTCGAGGCCAACCTCGACCAGGAATTCCGCGAGAAGCAGCCCGAGGCCTTCGCCGCCGACCCGTCGCTCTATCACATCGGTGGTGTGGCCAACTCGACCATGATCCCGCTGCTGAATGCCGGCACGATCCGCCCGCTCAATGACCTGGTCGAGGAATACGGCCAGCACCTGAGCCCGAACCAGCTGATCACCGTGGACGGCGACATCATGGCCATCGCCATGATGGTGAACAACCAGCACCTGATGTATCGCGAGGACATCCTGAACGACCTCGACCTCGAGGTGCCCACCACCTATGACGAGATGCTCGAGGCCGCCGCGGTCATCCAGGAGGCCGACGTCGTCGAGTATCCGCTGGGCGGCACCTTCGCCTCGGGCTGGAACCTGGGCGAGGAATTCGTGAACATGTTCCTCGCGCATGGCGGCGATTTCGTGGACGACAACAACATGCCCACGATCAACAACGAGATGGGCATCGCCTCGCTGGAAAAGCTCAAGGCGGCGACCCAATACATGGATCCCGAATACCTCGCCGCCGATTCGACCTACGTCCAGCAGCAGTTCCAGCAGGGCCAGATCGCCATGGCCAACCTCTGGGCCAGCCGCGCGGGCGCGATGGACGACCCCGAGGAAAGCCAGGTCGTGGGCAAGGTCACGATGGCCTCGGCCCCGATGGGTCCCGAGGCGCCCGTGTCCTCGATCTGGTGGGACGGCATCGTGATCGCCTCCAACATCACCGATGAAGAGGCCGAGGCCGCTTTCCGCGTCGCCATGGAGGGCATTGACACCGAGACCGTGCAGGAAAGCCCCGAGGCCGCGGTCTGGCTGATCGACGGCTACGAGCCGGGTGATCTCGCCGCCGGTGCCGCCGCCACCGCGGCCAACGGCGCGCGGCCCTATCCGGCCTCCTCGGCCATGGGGATCATGCACAGCGTGCTGGGCAACGGGATCGCCCCCTACCTGAACGGCAACAAGGATGCCGAGACCACGCTGGCCGACATCGAGGCGGCCTACATGACCTCGGCCGAAGAGGCCGGCCTGGTCGAGTGACCCCCGACCGGAGCGGGGCCGCCATCGCGCGGCCCCGCGCCACCGGCTTGCCCCGGCTTGCCCCGACGCGGGCCAAATTGGACAAGCCGCCCAGATCGACCCGCCACGCCGGGCCCCGAACCGGAGAGGACCCATGAAGCCCAAAGTGTTCGCCGCCTTCGTCGGCCCGTCCATCTTCATGATGCTGCTGTTCATCGCCTTTCCGCTGGTGTCGGTCTTCTGGAACAGTTTCGTCGTCACCCAGCCGGTCTACGAGACCGTCGAGGTCGAGAACTGCACCGCCGGGTTCCTGGAACAGACCTGCACCACCGAGATGGAAACCCGCCCCGTTCTGGACGAAAGCGGCGAGATCCGGCGCCAGACCGAGTTCGTGGGTTTTCAGACCTATCAGAACGTCCTCGAGATGGGCCGCTTCTGGGAGGCCGTGAAGGACCGCTCCTGGACCGCGTTGCAGAACATCGACTTCTGGAAGGCGTTGCGCTTCACGCTGATGTTCACGCTGGTCACGCTGCCGCTGGTGCTGGGGGTGGGCCTGGCGATCGCGCTGGTCATCAACAACGCCTCGCAAAAGATCAAGGGGCCGGTGATCTTCCTGTCGCTGCTGCCATTCATCATCACGCCAGTGATCGGGGCGCTGTCGATCAACTGGCTGTTCCGCGGCGACGGCATCCTGACCGCGTTTCTGGAATGGTGGCTGGAACAGGACCTGGCCCTCTTCGCACAGGCCTGGACCATCGAGCTGATGATGATGTTCTACCGTGTCTGGCACGTCGCGCCCTTTGCCGCGATCGTGTTCTACGCCGGGCTTCAGACCGTCAACCAGGACAGCCTCGAAAGCGCGGTGATCGACGGGGCCAGCCGCTGGCAGCGGCTGCGCCTGATCGTGATCCCGCATCTCGCGCCGCTGCTGATCTTCGTGGCGATGATCCACCTGATGGACACCTACCGCGTCTTCGAGGAGGTCGTCGGCTTCCGCGCCGAGGGCTACGTGATCTCGCTGCAGTGGCTCACCTACGATTTCCTGACCCCCGACCAGGCGGGGAACCGCTCGATCAGCCGCGCCTCGGCCTCGGCCATGCTGACGATGATCGGGATCGCCATCCTGCTGGTGCCGCTGCTCAAGCGCACCTGGCGTGACCACAAGGGGAGCCACTGATGACCGCGAAAGCCCTGCGCCAACCCGCCTCGCTGCGCATCGTGTCAGGGGCGTTCCTCGCCTTCTGGTGCCTGATCGCCGCCTTTCCCATCGCCTGGATCGCGGTGATGAGCTTCAAGTCGCCGGTGGACGCCTTCGACTCAAACCCTCTAAACGTGATCTTCGGGCCGGCCACCCGCGCCGACGGCTCGGGCTGGTCGATCCTCGAGATCGGGCTGGGCCTTGCGGTGATCTGGGTCACGGCGCGGTTGACCGTGCGCCGGGCACCGCCGCTGGTGGCCAGCTACAGCCCCGGCGGCTACGTCGCGCTGGGCTGGATCGTGGCGGCGGTGCTGATCGGGCTTGGCTTCGTGCTGGTCTTCTTCGGGCTGCTGCCGCTGGTCACGGATCTTCTCAACCCGATCCTCGGCCCGCTCGGGCGCGACATCATCGGGGCCACGACCGAGCACTACCAGACCGTCTGGATCGAGCGCGGCTTCATCGACAATTTCCGCAACTCGCTGATCGTGACCACCGGGGTGGTGACCATTTCGCTGACCGTGGGCACGCTGGCGGGCTACGGCCTGGCGCGGTCGGGTTCGACGCTGGCCTTCTGGATCCTGATCATCGCGCTGATCTTCCGCTCGCTGCCGCATTCGGTGCTGGTGGCAGGTTACCTGCCGGTCTTCATCAACTCGGCCGAGTGGCTGGCGCCGATCCTGGGCGAGAACGCGCCCACGCTCTACGGCAAGCCGGCGGCGGTGATCGCGGTGCTGGTGGCGATAAACCAGCCCTTCACCATCTGGATGCTGCGCAGTTTCTTCGCCAACATCCCCGCCGACCTGGACGAGGCCGCGCGCGTCGATGGCTGTTCGCATTTCAAGGCCTTCCGGCTGGTCATCATGCCGGTCATGTGGCCCGGCGTCATCACCACGGGGCTGTTCAGCTTCCTGCTGGCCTACAACGACTTTCTCGTGACCTCGCTGCTGCTGGATGCCTCGAACCAGACCATGGTTCCGGCCATCGCGGGCATGTTCAACCGCGAGACCACGACGACCGACCAGGTGGTTGCCGTGGCCGCGGCCGTGTCGATCACCGCGCCGCTGTTCCTGCTGGTCATGGTGTTCCAGCGCCAGATCGTCAGCGGGCTGACCGCCGGGGCGGTGAAGGGATGAGCCGCACCTTTCGTCACGCGGCGACGGGTCGGCACCCGGCGCTGAACCGGATGCCGCGGGACTTCCTGTCGGAGGAGGGCGTCACCCATCACGCCGCCTTCTATCCGACCCCACAGGAGTGACCCGATGAGAGGTTCCCGCCCCGAACAGGCCGTGCTGACCCGCGACACGGACCTGCGCAAGACCGACGAGACCCGCGCCGTGATCGAGGGCATGGTCAACGGTCTGAACGATCACCGCATCGACGATATCGGCCAGTTCTTCGCCGAAAACTTCCGCTGGAGGGGCAATCAGGGCTGCGGCACCAAGACGGGCCTGCGCGAATTTCAGGACAACTGGCAGCGCCCCTTCCAGGCCGCCTTTTCCGACAAGGTCTGCGTCGACGAGGCGCGGCTTTACATGGGCGAATGGGCCGCCGCCTTCGGCCGGCAGGAGGCGACGCATTCGGGTACCTTCATGGGGGTCGCCCCTTCCGGCAAGCGGGTCGAGATCCGCTACATGGATTTCTGGAAGGTAGAGGACGGCAAGATCACCGAAAACCGGGTCATGGTCGATTTCCCGCATGTGCTTGCCCAGCTGGGCGTGGATGTCTTCGACGGCCAGGGCTGGGAACGATTTGACCGGGGCGAGGTCACCCCGCCCCAACCGCAAGAGCAAGGTTGAAAGACATGAGAATCGAACACCTTAAGAAAAGCAAACCCGAGGCCGAGCGCCTCGAGGATGACACCAAGGTCCGCACGGCGGTCGAAGGCACGCTGCGCGATATCGAGACACGCGGCGATGCGGCCGTGCGCGAGCTGTCCGAAAAATTCGACGGCTACACGCCCGAGAGCTTCCGCCTGACACAATCCGAGATCGAGGCGGCCATGCAGAAGGTCAGCGCGCGCGAGATGGAGGATATCAAGTTTGCGCAGGACCAGATCCGCCGCTTTGCCGAGGCGCAGCGCGCCAGCATGACCGATATCGAGGTCGAGACCCTGCCGGGCGTCGTGCTGGGGCACAAGAATATCCCCGTGCAATCGGTGGGCTGCTACGTGCCCGGCGGCAAGTTTCCCATGGTCGCCAGCGCGCACATGTCGGTGCTGACGGCCAGCGTGGCCGGCGTGCCGCGCATCGTGGCCAGCGCCCCGCCGGTGAACGGGGAGCCGCACCCGGCCATCGTCGCGGCGATGCACATGGGCGGGGCGCACGAGATCCTTTGCCTCGGCGGTATCCAGGCCGTGGGGGCGATGGCCATCGGCACCGAGAGCCTCGACCCGGTCCATATGCTTGTCGGCCCGGGCAACGCCTTCGTGGCCGAGGCCAAGCGGCAGCTCTTCGGGCGCGTCGGCATCGATCTTTTCGCCGGGCCGACCGAGACCATGGTGATCGCCGACGACAGCGTCGATGCCGAGCTCTGCGCCACCGACCTGCTTGGCCAGGCCGAGCACGGGTTCAACTCGCCCGCCTGCCTGATCACCAACAGCCGCAAGCTGGCCGAGGACACGCTGGCCGAGGTGGACCGCCTGCTGGCTATCCTGCCCACGGCCGAGACCGCCGCCGTGTCCTGGCGCGACTACGGCGACGTGATCTTGTGCGAGGGCTACGACGAGATGCTGCAGGTGGCCAACGACATGGCCTATGAACACGTCCAGGTCATGACCGACCGCGACGACTGGTTCCTCGAGCACATGCACAGCTACGGCGCACTGTTCCTGGGGCCGCGCACCAACGTGGCCAACGGCGACAAGGTGATCGGCACCAACCACACCCTGCCGACCAAGAAGGCGGGGCGCTATACCGGCGGGCTCTGGGTGGGCAAGTTCCTGAAGACCCACAGCTACCAGAAGGTCACGAGCGACGCGGCCGCGGCGCAGGTCGGGGAATACGGCTCGCGGCTGTGCATGCTCGAAGGGTTTGTCGGCCACGCCGAACAGTGCAACATCCGCGTGCGCCGCTATGGCGGGCGCAACGTCGCCTACGGCACGGCTGTGGAATGAGCGGTCGACGCGCCGGCGGCGCGCCGATCCGCCGGGGGGCGCTGCCCCCCGGACCCCCCGGGATATTTTGGGCCAGAAGACAGGGATGACGGATCGACATTTGGAAAACAGGCGCCTGCTGGAGCGGGTGCGGGCGGCGCAATACGACTGGGATGCGGGCGCGATCCGGGCGGCACTGGATGCTGTCTGTGCGCCCGAGGCGGTGTTTCGGCTCGCCCATCCCTTCGGCGAGATGACCGGCCCGCAGGCCTTTCACGATCAGGCCCTGGCGGTGCTGCGCGCCGCCTGGCCCGACGTGGAGCGGCGCGACTGGATCGTCATGGCCGGCACCGACGACCACGGCGGTGACTGGGTCGGTTGCGGGGGCCATTTCATCGGCACCTTCGCGGCACCGTTCCTGGACATTCCGCCCACCGGGCATCTGGCGCATATGCGGTTCCACGAGTTCTACCGCGTCGCGGCGGGCCGCGTGGTCGAATACCAGGCGCTTTGGGACATTCCCGAGGTGATGATGCAGGCGGGGGCCTGGCCCATGGCGCCGTCGCTGGGGCGTGAGCTTTGCGTGCCCGGCCCGGCCAGTGGCGACGGGCTGGTCCGCGCCGCGCGGGACGAGGCCCACAGCCGCGCGAGCCAGCGGATCATCGTGGACATGCTGGACCACATGAAGCGCCATCCCGGCGAGGGGGGCGCAGAAGTGATGGAAATGCCGCGCTTCTGGCACGAGACCATGACCTGGTACGGCCCCGCCGGTATCGGCACCGGCCGGGGCATCGCAGGGTTCCGCAACTGGCACCAGATCCCGTTCCTGAATGCCATGCCCGACCGGGGACGCTACGTGGACGAGATCACCTATCACTTCTTCGGCGACAACGACTACGTCGCCGTGACCGGCTGGCCCAACATGATCCAGACCGTCAGCCATGACGGCTGGATGGGCATCGCGCCCTCCGGCAAGAAGATCACCATGAAGAGCCTCGATTTCTGGCGGCTGGAGCAGGGCCGTATCCGCGAGAACTGGGTCATGGTGGATATCCTCGACGCCTATCGGCAGTTGGGCGTCGATGTCTTTGCCCGGCTGCGCGAATTCAACAAGGCGCGGGTGCCCGGGTCGGTGCCCTTTCCTGTGGGGGCGGCGTGATGGAGTTGCCGCGCATGCCCAGTTTCCGCCTTGACGGCAAGCGCGCGCTGGTGACCGGTGCCTCCTCCGGCATCGGGCTGGGCGCCGCGGTGGCGCTGGCCGAGGCCGGGGCGCATGTGATCTGCGCCGCGCGCGGCGCGGCTCGGCTGGCCGAGGCGGTCGCGGCGATGCAGGCGGCCGGGTTCAGCGCCGAGGCCCGCGCGCTGGACGTGGCCGACGCGGCGGCGGTGCGCGACGCCTTCGCCGGGGCCCCCTTCGACGTTGTCGTCAATGCCGCCGGGCTGGCCCGCCATGGCCCGGCGCTGGAGACCGACCCGGCCGATTACGACGCGGTCATGGGCGTGAACCTGCGCGGGGCCTATTTCCTGTCGCAACAGGCCGCGCGGGCCATGCAGGCGGCCGGGCAGGGCGGGTCGATCATCCATGTTTCGTCCCAGATGGCGCATGTCGGCGGAATCGACAGGGCGGTCTATGCCGCCTCCAAGCACGGGCTGGAGGGCATGGTGAAATCCATGGCCATCGAATGGGGGGCCAGCGGCATCCGCATCAACAGCATCTGCCCGACCTTCATCCGGACCCCGCTGACCGAGGCGACCTTCGACAACCCCGAGCGGGTGCGCTGGATCGAGGAGAAGATCAAGCTGGGCCGCGTCGGCGAGGTTGCCGACATCATGGGCGCGGTGGTCTACCTGGCGACGCCCGCCGCGGCGCTGGTCACGGGCACGTCGCTTGTGGTGGACGGGGGCTGGACGGCCGGATGATGGATCGCGCGCGAATAACATCGGCAGAGGTCGCCGAAAAGGCCGGGGTCAGCCAGTCGGCGGTCAGCCGGGTCTTCACGCCCGGCGCCTCGGCCTCGCCGCGCACCATCGAGAAGGTGCGCCGGGCCGCCGCCGAACTGGGCTACCGGCCCAATGTCCTCGCCCGGGCCATGGTGTCGGGCAAGAGCCGGATCATCGGGCTGGTGGTGGCCTACCTGGAAAACCAGTTCTACCCGGTGGCGCTGGAGCGGCTGTCCAATGCCCTGCAGGCGCAGGGCTATCACATCCTGATCTTCACGGCGACGAACTCGATCGACGACGCCGACGTGGTCGTGCAGGACCTCATGGATTACCAGGTCGACGGGATCCTCACCGCCTCGGTTGCCATAAGCTCGACCCTGGCCGACCGGGCCAACGCGGCCGGCATCCCGGTGGTGCTGTTCAACCGTGGCCAGGACGACAGCGGCTTTTCCTCGGTCACCTCGACCAATTTCGAGGGGGGCCGCAGGGCGGCGGAATTCCTGCTGGCCGGCGGGCACGCGCGGATCGCCCATATCGCGGGCTGGCAGGGCAGTTCGACGGGCCGCGACCGGCAGGCGGGGTTCCTGTCGGTGCTGCAAGAGGCCGGCGTGACGCCCTTCGCCATGGTCGACGGCATGTACAAGCGCGAGGTCGCCATGGAATGTGCGCGCCAGCTGATCGGCGGCCGGGACCGGCCCGACGCGATCTTCGTGGGCAATGACCACATGGCCTTTGCCGTGATGGACGCGCTGCGCGAGGGCGGGCTGGTGCCGGGGCGCGACATCTCGGTGGTGGGCTACGACGACGTGCCGCTGGCGGGCTGGCCGGCCTATGACCTGACGACGATCCGCCAGCCGGTGAACCGGATGGTGGACGCGGCCGTCGAGACGATACTGGCGCAGGTCGAAATTCCCGGCACCGCGCCGCAGCAGATCGAAATCGAGGGCCAGCTGATCCTGCGCGGCTCGGCCCGTATTCCCGAAGGATGGACAGCATGAAGGGCTTCGACCCGAAATTCGCCGATTTTCCCGACTACATCATCGGCATCACCAAGGAAATCTGGGAAGACCGCGGCATCGCCACGCTGCACGACTACTATGCGCCGGATATCGTCGTGCGCTCGCCGGCCTCTGTCGTGGTGGGCAACCAGGGCGTGATCGCGGCGACCATGGCAACGCTGGCCGAGTTTCCCGACCGCGAACTTCTGGGCGAGGACGTGATCTGGTCGGGCACGCCCGAGGACGGCATGTTGTCGAGCCACCGGATCATCTCGACCGCGACCCATGCGCGCGACGGGGTCTATGGCGCGGCCTCGGGGGCGAAGCTGCAATACCGCATCCTCGCCGATTGCCATGCCCGGAACAACGCCATCGACGACGAGTGGCTGATCCGCGACCAGACCGCGATCGTGAAACAGATCGGCTGGGCGCCCGAGGCCTATGCCCGCGACCTGATCGCGCGCGAGGGCGGGCCGGAGGCCTGCGTGCGCCCGCTGACCCCCGCGACCGACACCGCCGGCCCCTACAAGGGCCGGGGCAACGACAACGCATGGGGCCAGCGCCACGCCGACCTGCTGGGCCGGATCATGGGGGCCGACATGGCCGCGATCGAGGCCGAATACGACCGCGCCGCGACCGTGCATTACCCCGGCGGCGAGACGGGCCACGGCTGGGCCGCCGCCGACGGCTTCTGGATGCGGCTGCGCGCGGCCCTGCCCGATGCCACCTTCACCATCGACCACCAGATCGGGCGGGATGATCCCAACATGCCGCCGCGCTCGGCGATCCGCTGGTCGCTGCACGGCACGCATTCGGGCTGGGGCGCCTTCGGCGCGCCCACCGGGGCCGAGGTCTACCTGCTGGGGATTTCCCAGGCCGAGTGGGGCGAGGTGATCTCGGGGCAGGTCAAGCTGCGCCGCGAATGGACGCTCTTCGACGAAACCGCGATCTGGAAACAGATCCTCATGCACACGGGCGCGCTGTGACGCATCAACCCGAGGGCATACGACGGCTGCACATGCTGTTCCAGGCGCGCCGGTCCGTGCGCCTGAACCCGCACCCGCCGGGGCGGGTGTCCTGACGCGCGACCAATCAGGACACCACCCCGAAAGGATTAAGCATATGACACCGCAAGAAATGGAACACCGCATCGTCCGCTATGGCGAACTGCAGCCCTGCAAGACCGCCTTCATCGACGCGCACACGCCGGGTTCGGACCAGAAGGAGAACTTCACGATCATCGGCGGGGGCGTGTCGGAATCCCCCGACCAGCACGTGCACATCACCATCCCGCACGGCTTCAACATTGGCGCGGCCGGGCAGCCGCCGCGCGTGCGCAACTCGCTGCACGACCACCACACCGCCGAGGCGTTCTTCGTCCTCTCGGGGCGCTGGCGCTTCTTCTGGGGGCGCTGGGGCACCGCGGGCGAGGTCACGCTGGAGCCGGGCGATATCTTCAACATCCCCACCGGCATTTTCCGCGGTTTCGAGAATATCGGCACCGACTACGGGATGATCATGGCCATCCTCGGCGGTGACGATGCCGGCGGCGGCGTCATGTGGGCGCCCCAGGTCATCGAGGAGGCGGCCGATCACGGCCTCGTTCTGGCCGAGACCGGCAAGCTCTACGACACCAAGGCGGGCCAGGCCCTGCCCGAGGGGGTCAAGCCGATGCCCCTGATGAGCGCGGACGAGCTGGCCAAGCGCCCCGAGCCGACCACGGCCGATGTTCTGCCCAACCATGTCGCGCGCTACTGGGACATGGTCGCACTGGCGGACAAGGCCCCGGCCAGGGTGATCGGGGAAACCGGCATGCTGCGCGACAAGCCCGGCTTCGAGGTGGACTTCCTCACCCGCGAGAGCGCGACCGAGGACAGGCACAGCCACGACCGGCCCAGCGTGCTGATGCCGGTGACGGGCCATTGGCGGGTTGACTGGGAGGGCGGCCGCGCCACCCTTGCGCCCGGCGACACCATGTCGGTGCCCGAAAACCTGTCCCACAGCGTGGTGCCGTCGATGACCGGCGCGGCCGCGCTTTACCACATCGTGGGCACGGACGATCCCGCCGGGCCGACCTGGCAAGGCTGACCCCGGCCCGCAGCACGAAAGGAAAAACCCCTTGGCGGCACTTCTCCTCGGGTCCATCGGCGTTCTGGCCGAAACCTCGCACCTGCAGCGCGCGGCCTTCAACGCGGCTTTTGCCGAGGCCGGGCTGGACTGGCACTGGTCCGAGGCGCGCTATCGCGCCCTGCTGGCGCGCTCGGGCGGGGCCGACCGGATCGCCGCCGAGGCGGACCGCCGGGGCGCCTCGGTCGACGTCGCGGCCCTGCACGCCCGCAAGAGCGCGCTGTTCCAGCAAGACTTGACCCGGGGCGTGCCGTTGCGCCCTGGCGTGGCCGAGACGATGCAGGCCGCGCGCGACGCGGGCGACGCGGTGGCGCTGGTGACGACGACGAGTGCCGCCAACGTCACGGCGGTTCTGGCGGCGACGGGTCTGTCGGAGGCGGATTTCGACCTGATCCTCACCCGCGCCGATGTCGCCGATCCCAAGCCGGCCCCCGAGGTCTACACGCTGGCGCTGTCGCGGCTGGGCACCCCCGCCGCCCGCGCCGTCGAGGACAACCCCGACGGGCTGCGCGCGGCCCTCGGTGCAGGGCTGACCTGCACCGCCTTTCCCGGCGCGTTGCATGACGACGCCAACTTCGAGGATGCCGAGGCCGTGGTCCGCTCGCTGGCCCCGGCCGGCAAGGTCGCGGTGTGAACGGCCGGCCCGAGGATATCCGCGGGGTCTACGAACGCCAGGCGGCGGTCTATGACGCGCAACGCTCGCGCGTGCTGTTCGAGGCGCGCTGGCTGGCGCGTTTTGCCGCGGCGCTGCCAACGGGCGGGCGGGTGCTCGACCTGGGCTGCGGCGCGGGCGAGCCCATCGCGCGCTGGTTCATGGCCGAGGGCTTTCACGTCACCGGGCTGGACCTGGCCGCCCCGATGCTGGAGATTGCACGCGGGCGCTGGCCCGACGGCGACTGGCGCGAAGGCGACATGCGCGACCTCGAACTGGGCGAGACCTTCGCGGGCATCGTCGCATGGGACAGCTTCTTTCACCTCGACCCCCAGGCCCAGCGGCAGACCCTGGGCCGCATGGCCGCGCACCTCGCCCCCGGCGGGGCGCTGCTGGTGACGGTCGGCCCCAAGGCGGGCGAGGCCACGGGCGATGTCGGCGGCGAACCGGTCTACCATGCCTCTCTCTCGCCCGCGCAGTATGCCGCCTGCCTGGAGGATCACCGCATGCGGCTGACCGGGTTCCTCGCCGAGGACCCCGAAACCGACAAGCACAGCGTGCTGATGGCGCGCAAGGAGGACTGACCAGATGCCGATCAAGACAAGCCACGTGGGATCATTGCCGCGCACGCAGGAGGTCGTGGATTTCATCTTCGCCCGCGAGCATGGCACCGGCTATGACCCGGCCGCTTTCGACGCCTGCATGACGGCGGCCGTGTCAGACACGGTGCGCAAACAGAAAGAGGCCGGCATCGACATTGTTTCCGATGGCGAAACCTCCAAGATCAGTTATGCCACCTACGTCAAGGACCGCTACACCGGCTTCGACGGTGACAGCCCGCGCAACGCGCCCGCCGACCTCAAGCAGTTTCCCAGTTTCCTCAAGCGGCTGGCCGATGACGGCGGCACGCCGCAATACGCCCGGCCGATGTGCGTGGGCGAGGTGAAGTCCAAGGGGCAGGACGATTTGCGCAAGGACATCGCCAACCTCAAGGCGGCGATGGCCGAGCACGGGGCCGAGCGCGGTTTCATGAACGCCGCCAGCCCCGGCGTGATCTCGCTTTTCCTGCAGAACGATCATTACCCCACGCGCGAGGCCTACCTCGCCGCGCTGGCCGACGCGATGAAGGAAGAATACGAGACCATCGTCGCCTCGGGCCTCGACCTGCAGCTGGACTGCCCCGACCTGGCGCTGTCGCGGCACATGCTGTTCAACGACCTGTCCGATGCCGAGTTCCTGAAGATCGCCAATTCCCATGTCGAAGCGCTCAATCACGCGCTGGCCGACGTGCCCGCCGACAGGGTGCGCGTGCATATCTGCTGGGGCAACTACGAGGGCCCGCATGTCTGCGATATCTCCATGGCCAGCATGTTCGACACGCTGATGGCGACCCGGGCGCGCTACGTGCTGTTCGAGACCTCGAACCCCCGCCACGGCCACGAATGGACGGTGTTCCGCGACCGCAAGCCGGATATCCCCGACGACAAGGTGCTGGTGCCCGGCGCGGTGGACACGACGACGAATTTCGTCGAACACCCCGACCTCGTGGCCCAGCGGATCGGGCGCTTCGTCGACATCGTCGGCGCGGACCGGGTGATCGCCGGGTCCGATTGCGGCTTCGGCACCTTCGCGGGTTACGGCGCCGTCGACCCCGAGATCGCCTATGCCAAGCTGGGCGCGCTGGCCGACGGCGCGGCGCGGGTCGGGTGACGGCGCCACTGGTCCTGCTGCCGGGCATGATGTGCGACGCGCGGCTTTTTGATGCGCAGGTCGCGGCGCTGGACGCGACCGTGCTGCCCGTCACAGGGGCCGAGACCGTGCCGGCGCTGGCGGCCGAGGTTCTGGCGCAGGCCCCGGACCGGTTCGCGCTGGGCGGGCTGTCGATGGGCGGCATCGTCGCGATGGAGGTGGCCCGGCAGGCTCCCGCCCGCGTCACCGGGCTGGCGCTGATGGACACCAACCCGCTGGCCGAGGCCGCGCACGTCAAGGCCCGCCGCCAGCCGCAGATGGACCGCGCCGCCGCCGGCGGGCTGGCCGCGGTGATGCGCGACGAGATGAAGCCCAACTACCTGACCGACGGGCCGGGGCGCGCGGCGATCCTCGACCTGTGCATGCAGATGGCGCTGGACCTCGGGCCGGAGGTTTTCCTGCGCCAGTCGCGCGCCCTGCGCGACCGGCCCGACCAGTGCGCCACGCTGCGCCGCTTCGAGCGGCCCGCGCTGGTGCTCTGCGGGCGTGACGACGGGCTGTGCCCGCCGGCCCGGCACGAACTGATGCACGACCTGCTGCCCAATTCGACCCTGACCGTGATCGACGGGGCCGGGCACTTGCCGACCCTGGAACAACCGGAAAAGACCACGCAGGCCCTGCGCCGCTGGCTGGAGGAGACATGACAATGGACCAATCCCTGCTGGACCTGCTGCGGCGGGTCGATACCCCCACCGTGTGCAATGCCATCGAGGTGGTCGAGGGCAAACGCGGCTTCGATCGTTTCACCCGCGGCACGGTGCTGTGCAGCGCCCCCGAGGCCGGCGCGATCGTGGGCCATGCCCGCACCGCGCGTATCGCCGCCGCCGCCCCGCCCGAGGAGGCGCCCGAGGTCATCCGCGCCCGCCGCATGGACTATTACCGCCACATGTCGCAGGGTCCGCGCCCCGCGCTGGCGGTGGTCGAGGACATCGACGGCGCCGCGGCCGTCGGCGCCTTCTGGGGCGAGATCAACACCACCGTTCACAAGGGCTTTGGCCTGTCCGGCGCGCTGACCAACGGCGTGATGCGCGACCTCGGCGACCTGCCCGAGGGGTTCCCGGTGATCGCCGGGTCGGTGGGGCCGAGCCACGCCTTTGTCCATGTGCGCGAGATCGGCACGCCGGTCAGGGTCTTCGGGCTGGAGGTGGCCGATGGCGACCTGGTCCATGCCGACCGCCACGGCGCGCTGGTCATCCCCGCGGGCCACCTGCCCGAGCTGGCCCGCGCCATCCCCAAGCTGCTGGAGACCGAGCGCCTGGTGCTGGAGCCGGCCCGCGACCCCGGATTCGACTTCGAACGGTTCGAGGCCGCCTGGGCGGCCTTCGAGGCGGCCCGCACCTGAGCGCGGATTGACCCCCGCCCCCACCCCGCCCATGCTGCGATGCGTGTGGAGGGCGTTATGGTTACAACCGGCGGGCTGAAAATCGACGAGGTGAAGGGCGGGGTCCCATGGTCGGCGCTGGAACAGGACTTGCTGGCCGAATGCCGGCTGGGGCGCATGGCCCTGCTGGCAGACAAGGATGATTGCCCTGCGAACACGCAGGGCCCCGCCCGCCGGGTGCGCTCCGCCCTGATCCGCTACCTGTTGGAAGGTGGCTGCGCCGATGGCGTCCGCCCCAATCCAAGGGGCGTCAAGCTGCTGGGCGGCTGGATCGACGGTGAACTCGACTTGCAAGGGTGCCGAACGGAGCTGGACCTGGCCCTGCACCACTGCCTGTTTCCCCAGCGCCCGAGCTTTTGCGACGCGGAGCTCGGCGGCCTCTACCTGTCCGGCAGCCGCGCCGAAACTGGCCTGGACTTGCAGCGGTTGCAGGTCGAAACCAACGTGCATCTGCGCAACGGGTTCCACGCCATCGGGCTGGTCGACCTAGCGGGTGCCCGGATCACCGGGCAGTTGTCTTGCGCCGATGGCCGGTTCGATGGGGCCGGGGGATGGGCGCTGAACGCCGATGCAGCAACCGTTGGGGCGGATGTCTTCCTGAGCGACGCGTTTCACGCGACGGGGCTGGTCAATTTCATCCGCGCCCGGATCGAGGGAAATCTGCGGATCGAACAGGCGACCCTGGCCGACGGGATCGACCTTGAAGCCGCGCGGGTCACGGAAGGGTTGTTCCTGACCGGCTTGCGCGGGGCGGAAATCTTCGGCCCGTGGCAACCGGGCGCGCAGCGGCCCGACGCACCTGAGCGGGCGGGCGGTGTCGCCAATCTGACGGATGCGTCCTGCGGTGTGCTTCGGGATGATCCGGCGGCCTGGGGGGCTTTTACCGCCCTCAAGCTCGGAAATTTTCACTATGACCGGATCGCCGACCTTGGCACGGCCGCTGATCGGCTGGCCTGGCTGGACCACGGTAGCCCCGACGACCCGGCCAGGTTCGACCCGCAACCCTACACCCAACTGGCCGCAACCGCCGACAAGCTGGGCCATCGCCGGGTTGCGGCCCGCGTGCGGGAACGGCGCGAGGATGGCCTGCGCCGGGCGGACTAGGCGCGGCGGCATGAGGCCTTGGCGCTGACCCCCTGGCCGATTGTCCCTTGGGTGGCGGCGCGGCTGCGCATTGCGGGTCAGTTTCTGTTCAAAGGGTTTTTCGGCTATGGCCACGCCCCGGCGCGTGCGCTGATCTGGGTGGCCGTGATCCTCGCGGTGGCATGGGCGGTTTACGGCACCGCCTACGCGGCCGGGCAGATGGCGCCCAACTCGGATGTCGTGCTGACCTCCGGCGCCTGGTGGGTGGCGGTGGCGGCCGGCTGCGCGCCGGTGGACTGGGCGGCGGTGGGCTGGTCGCTGACGGCCCCGATCAACGTGGACTGCACCATGCCCCTGCACGATTGGCTGGCCACGGCCCCCGCAGCCGACGACTACGAGAGCTTCAAAGGCGGGCTGTACGCGCTCGATCTGTTCGTGCCGCTGGACGCGCTGGGCCAGGAACGTGCCTGGGCGCCCTCGCGCGACCGGGGCTGGCTTGGCTGGCTGGGCTACGCCCTGCGCATGCCGATCCAGATGGCCGGCTGGCTGATCACCGCGGTGGGCGCCGCCGTGCTGACCGGCCTGGTGGGGCGCAAGGATTAACGCGCATCAAACCGGGCCTGCAGGGCGGCGGCGTCGTAGTCGCGGGCCAGCCAGGTCTCGAAGTCCGGCGCGTCGGAGGCGGCGTAATCGTCCAGCAGCATGTCGAGCACGCCGGTCCGGGTCCAGCGGAAGTGGATGTAGCGCGCCGACAGCATCCGGCGCGCGCGCGAGACCGGCGCACCCTCAATCACCATCAGGTAGACGGCGCTGGCCAGCCCGGCGCGGTCGGCGCCCGACTTGCAGTGGATCAGCAGCGGGCGCTCGACCTCGCGAAACAGCGCGATCATCGCCTGCAGCGCCTCCTTGCGGGGGGCCGCGCGCGACTGCAGGGCGACCCCGTGCAGGGCGATGCCGTGGCGCGTGCAGGACTCCTGTTCCAGCAGGTAGAAGGGCGACGGCCCGGTCCCGCGCAGGGTGATGATGCTGCGGATGCCCATCTGCGCCAGACGCGCGATCCGCGGTTCGTCGGGGTAGTTGGACCGCCAGGCGCCGGGGGCGAACTCCGACTGGTTGTGCCATAGGTTGCGCAGGAAACCGTGGTCGACCCAGTGCACATAGCGCCGCGCCTGGCGGCGGTCGGCCGGGCTGGCCAGTGTGTTGTGCTGCCGGGCCTTGCGCCAACGGCGCAGTCTCTGTCCAAACGATGTCATAGGCGCCCCGGCATGATCCTGCCGCGGTGCATAGCCCGACCGGCGCGCCGGGACAAGCGCGCCCGGCGGGGTGTTCCCGCCGCGCGAGCTTGGTGCTATGGCGTGGCTCCGACGACAAGGAGGCGGGCATGGCCAACGGGCCGGTGACGATGCGCGACAGGGTGGAAGACGCGGGGCTGGCCGCCGGGCTGGGCCTGTTGCGCGGGTTGCCCTATGCCGCGCGGGTGCGGCTGGCGGGCCGGGCCATGGTGGCGCTGTCGGGGCCGCTGGGCCTGCGGGCGCGCATGCGCGAGAATCTGGCCCATGTCCTGCCCGACCTGCCCGCCGCCGAGGTCGCGGCGCTGGAGCGTGCGGTGCCCGACACCATCGGGCGGGTGTTCGTCGAGGAATTCTCGCCCGACGGGCTGGACCGGATGGCGCGCGCGTCCGACTTCGGGGGTGACGGGGTCGCCGAACTGGAGGAGGCCCGGGCCGCCGGCCGCCCCGTCATCATCGCCTCGGGCCATATCGGCAACTACGACGCCTACCGCCGGGCGCTGTTGCAGCGCGGGTTCGATGTCGGCGCGCTCTACCGGCCCTTCAACAACCGTGCCTTCGACCGCCGCTACCGCGCGGTGATGGAACGCGGCGGCGGCCAGATGTTCGCGCGCGGGCGGGCCGGGATGGCCGGCATGGTGCGCCATCTGCGCGCCGGCGGTGTGCTGGGGGTGCTTCATGATCAGCACATGGACCGCGGGGCCGAGCTGCGCTTTTTCGGCAAGCCGGCCATGACCGCGACCTCCGCCGCCGACCTGGCACTGAAATACGACGCGCTGCTCGTGCCCTTTTACGGCATCCGAAAGCCGGACGGGCTGCATTTCGACCTGATCACCGAGGCCCCGATCCCGCATACCGACGCGCTGACCATGACCCAGGCGCTCAACGACAGCCTGGAGGCGCGGGTGCGCGCGCACATGGGCCAGTGGATCTGGACACACCGGCGTTGGAAAACGCGGCGGCGCAAGGCCCGCAGGGCCGCCGGCTGACGAGGGGTCAGGCCATGGCATTCTCGATCCCGCATGCGGTCTACCTGGCCGCCAGCCGCTTCACCGGCCCGGCCTTCGCATTGTGGCAGCGCCGCGCGCTGGCCAACGGCAAGGAGGACCCCGACCGGCGCGGCGAACGCTGGGGCCGCACCGGACGCGAGCGGCCCGAGGGCCGTCTCGTGTGGTTCCACGCCGCCAGTGTCGGCGAAACCCAGTCGATCCTGCCGCTGATCGCGCGGCTTCTGGATACCGTGCCGGACGTGCAGGTGATGGTGACCTCGACCACCCGCAGTTCGGCGCGGATGCTGGCGCGCGACCTGCCGCCGCGGGCCTTCCACCAGGTGGCGCCCTATGACACCAAGGGCGCCTGCCGGCGGTTCCTGCGCCACTGGCAGCCCAATGTCGCGGTCTGGGTGGAAAGTGAACTCTGGCCGCGGATGCTCTACGAGGTGGCGCGGCGTGACGTGCCGATGCTGCTGCTCAACGCACGGGTCTCGGCCCGGACGGCGGCGCGCTGGCGGCGCTTCGCCGGCACGGCCCGGTCGCTTCTGGCCCCGTTCCGCCAGATCCACGTGCAGGAGGAAACGACGCTGGCGGCGATGCAGGGGGTCGGCGTGACCGGCGAGCTTCTGCGTCTGACCGGCGCGCTCAAGCAGGACCGCCCGGCGCTGCCGCATGATCCGGCGGTGCTGGCCCGGCTGCGCGCGGCGATCGGCGACCGGGCGGTCTGGTGCGCCGCGTCGACGCACCCGGGCGAGGACGAGGTTGTGCTGGCGGCCCACGCTCGGGTCGGCGGTTTGCTGATCCTCGCCCCGCGCCATGCCGAACGGGCTGACTCGATCGCCGCCCTTGCGCGCGCGGCCGGGCTGACCCTGGCCCGGCGCAGCCGGGGCGAGGTGCCGGACGCGCAGACGGATGTCTACCTGGCCGATACCATGGGCGAGATGGGGCTGTGGTTCCGCCTCGCGCCGGTGGCCTTCGTCGGCGGCTCGCTGGCGCGCATCGGCGGGCACAACCCCTATGAGCCCGCACAACTGGACACGGCGATCCTGCACGGCCCCCACGTGGACAATTTTGCCGAGATCTACACCGCGCTGGATGCCGAGGGCGGTGCGCTGGAGGTGACCGGGGACGCGGACCTGGCCGCGGCCGTGCGCCGCCTGCAGGCAGGCGATCACGAAAGGATGGCGCGGGTGGCGGCCGGGGTCGTGCGCCGCGCCCGGGGCGCGACCGAGGCCGCGCTGCAGTCGATCCTCGAACAGCTGGCCTATTGATCTGTGCGCATGTGCACATGGGCGGTTGGGCGGTGCGGCTTGAGCGCCGGGCGGTGCCGATCCTAGATCACCCGCGTAGACACTGAGGAGGCTGCCATGTCCATTCGCCCCACCCTCGAAACCCGCAAGGCCACGCCGACCATGGAAGGGGCCGGTGTGCATCTGCACCGCGCCTTCGGCTTCCAAGACCCGTCCGAGCTGGACCCGTTCCTGCTGTTCGACGATTTCCGCAACGATGATCCCGATCACTACCTGCGCGGCTTTCCCTGGCACCCGCACCGCGGCATCGAGACCATCACCTATGTTCTCAACGGCACCGTGGACCACGGCGACAGCCTGGGCAACACCGGCACGCTGGGTGCGGGCGACGTGCAATGGATGACCGCCGGGTCGGGTATCCTGCACCAGGAGATGCCCAAGGGCAATGCGGCCGGACAGATGCACGGCTTTCAGCTCTGGGGCAACCTCCCCGGCAGCCAGAAGATGACCGCGCCGCGCTATCAGGACGTGCAGGCCAAGGACATTCCCGAGGTGATCGACGATGACGGCACCGTGGTGCGCGTCATCGTCGGTGAATTCTGGGGCCGGACCGGCCCGGTCGACGGGATCGCCGCCGATCCGCAGTACCTCGACGTGTCGGTGCCGCCGGGCGTGACCAAGACCTTTCGCATCGACACCTACCGTCGCGCCTTCGCCTATGTCTTTGCCGGGCAGGGGGCCTTTGTTGACGCCAGCGCGCCCGCGGGCGTGCTGCTGGAAAAGGAGGTCATGGGCCAGGAGGTCAATATCCGCGACATGTCGGGTGACCGCACGCTGGTCCGCTTCGGCACCGGCGACGAGGTCAAGGTGCAGGCGGGCCCCGAGGGCGTGCGCTTCCTGCTGGTCTCGGGCGCGCCGATCCAGGAACCGGTGGCCTGGCACGGCCCCATCGTGATGAACACCCGCGAAGAGATCCAGCAGGCCGTCCGCGACCTGCGCAACGGCACCTTCATCCGGCCCGCCCAGTAGCCTCGGGCGGACGGCGCGTGGACGCGCCGTGCCACGCGCGGTCGACCGCGCGTGCGCGCCGCGGATATTTCGGCTTTCATTCGCGCCCCTTTGCCATAGCTTCACCGGCGGAAAGGGGCGCGCATGTTGCTGAGGGTCGAAAACCTGTCCAAGGCCTATCCCGGCCCCGAGGGGCCCGTGCCGGTGCTGCGCGGGGTGGGTTTGCAGTTGCGCGCGGGCGAGACCCTGGCCCTGCGCGGCGAGTCGGGCTCGGGCAAGAGCACGCTGTTGCATCTCGTCGGCGGCCTGGACCGCGCCGACGCGGGCCGCATCGCGATCGACGGGCAGGATGTCACGGGGCTGGACGATCCCGGCCGCGCTGCCCTTCGGCGCGGCACGGTCGGGGTGATCTTCCAGCAGTTCAACCTGATCCCCTCGCTGAACGTGCGCGCCAACATCGCCTTCCAGGCCCGGCTGGCGGGGCGGCACGACGCCGCGCGCGCGGCGCGGCTGGCCGATGCGCTGGGCCTGACCGCGCAGCTCGACAAGTATCCCGAGCAGCTGTCGGGCGGGCAGCAGCAGCGGGTCGCCATAGCCCGCACGCTGGCCGCGCGGCCGGCGTTGGTGCTGGCTGACGAGCCCACGGGCAACCTGGACGAGGCGACGGCGGCGGCGGTCATGGACCAGATGCTGGCGCTGGTGGCCGAGACCGGCGCGGGGCTGATGATGGTCACCCACTCGCCCGACCTGGCCGGGCGGCTGGGGCGGCAACTGCACCTGCGCCAGGGGCGGCTGGCATGACGCGCGCGGGGCTGTCCGCGCTCTGGTCCTTCTGGCGGCGCAACCCGCTGCAGCTGTTCACGCTGGTGGCGGGGCTGGCGCTGGCCACCGCGCTCTGGTCCGGGGTGCAGGCGCTGAACGCGCAGGCGCGCGCCAGCTACGACGCGGCCGCGGCCGTGCTGGGCGAGGGGCGTTATGACCAGCTGATCCCGGCCGCGGGCGAGACCGTCGCCCAGGACAGCTACCTCGCACTGCGCCGGGCGGGCTGGCAGGTCTCGCCGGTGCTGGAGGGGCCGTTGCAGGCCAGGCAGGCCCGCGTGCGCCTGGTGGGGATCGACCCGCTGACCGCCCCGGGCGGTGTCGGCCCGATGACCCGCAGCGAGGCCGCCACGCTGCCCGCCTTCCTGTCCGAGGGCGTGGTCTTTGCCCACCCCGGCATCGCCGAGGCGCTGGCCGGGACGCTGTCGCAACGCGTGGTCGCGGACCCGGGGCTCGCCCCCGATACGGCGATCACCGATATCGGCGTGGCGCAGCGCCTGCTGGGCCGAGATGACCTCAGCCGCCTGATCCTGGCCGAGGATCAGCCCATCGGCCGGCCCGACCTGTCCGACGTCGCCCCCGGCCTGATCCGGCGCGCGTCGCAGCAGGCCTCGGACATCGGGCAACTGACCGACAGTTTCCACCTGAACCTGACCGCCTTCGGCTTGCTGAGCTTTGCCGTCGGTATCTTCATCGTTCACGGCGCGATCGGCCTGGCTTTCGAACAGCGCCGCGCCATGATCCGCACCCTGCGCACGCTGGGGCTGTCGCTGCGGCGGCTGATGGTGCTGATGGGGCTGGAACTGGCGCTGATCGCGCTGGTGGCGGGCGGCATCGGCGTGGCACTGGGCTACGTGCTGGCCGCCGGGCTGTTGCCGGATGTGGCCGCCACGCTGGAGGGGCTTTACGGCGCGCAGGTCGCGGGTGGCTTGCAGCTTGACCCGGTCTGGTGGCTGTCGGGCCTGGGGATCGCGCTGCTCGGGGCGGTGCTGGCCGGGGCGGGCGCCTTCTGGAAGATCATTCGGATGCCGGTGCTGGCCACCGGCGCGCGGGCCTGGGCCGTGGCCACCGGGCGCGGCCGCGGCTGTCAGGGGGCCGCGGCGCTGGCGCTGCTGGGGCTGGCCGGGCTGGGCACGCTGCTGGGCGGCGGGCTGATCGCGGGATTTGCCAGCCTCGCCTGCCTGCTGCTGGGCGCCGCCTTGGCGCTGCCGCTGGTGCTGGACCGGCTGCTGGCGCTGGGCGAGGCCTTCGCGCGGGGCGTGCGCACCGAATGGTTCCTCGCCGACACGCGCCAGCAATTGCCGGGCCTGAGCCTCGCGCTCATGGCGCTGCTGCTGGCCATGGCCGCGAACATCGGGGTCTCGACCATGGTGTCAAGCTTCCGGATGACCTTCACCGGGTTCCTAGACCAGCGCCTCTTCGCAGAGCTTTACGTAGAGGCCGAGGACACCACACAGGGTGCCGCCGTGGCCGATTTCGTGCAGGACCGGGGCGCGACGGTGCTGCCGATCCAGTGGGTCGATACGCACATCGCCGGCCAGGCGGCCGAGGTCTACGGCACCCGCGTCGCCCCGGCCTATGTCGAGAACTGGCGCTTCATCGCGCAGGACGGCACCGACAGCGCGGTCTGGGATCGTGTCGCGGACGGCGCGGCGGCGATCATCAATGAACAACTGGCCCGGCGCGCGGACCTCTGGCCGGGCGATCCGCTGCCCCTTGCCGCCGACCGGACCCTGCCCATTGCCGGGGTCGTCGGCGACTACGGCAACCCGATCGGGCAGGTGGTCATCGGCGAAGGGCTGTTCGAGCGTCTTTTCCCCGCGGCCGCGCCCGAGCGGTTCGGCCTTGTCACCGACACACCCGCGGCCCTGCGCGCGGCGCTGCAGGATGACCTCGGGCTTGCCGCCGGGCAGATCACCGACCAGGCGGCGCTCAAGCAATTCTCGCTGGGTGTGTTCGAGCGGACCTTCACGGTCACCGCGGCGCTGAACGTGCTGACGCTGGCGGTGGCGGGCTTTGCCATCCTGATGAGCCTGCTGACCCTGGCGGCGATGCGCGTGCCGCAACTGGCCCCGGCCTGGGCGTTGGGGCTGACGCGGGCCAGCCTGGGCCGGCTGGAAGTGCTGCGCGCGCTGGTGCTGGCGGCGCTGACGGGGCTGGTGGCGCTGCCGCTGGGGCTGGCGCTGGCCTGGCTGTTGCTGGCCGTCATCAACGTCGAGGCCTTCGGCTGGCGCCTGCCGATGTTCCTGTTTCCGGGCGATTACGCGGTGCTGGGCGGCTTTGCGCTGCTGGCCGCGCTGCTGGCCGCGCTCTGGCCCGCGTGGCGGCTGGCGCGCACGCCGCCCTCCGAACTGCTGAAGGTGTTTGCCAATGACGCGTAAGGTGATCCTGTTCTGTCTGGCGCTTCTGGCCACGCCCGCGCTGGCGCAGGGCTTTGCCGGCATGGGCACCGAGGCCGAGGGCTTTGCCGCCCCCGCCCCCGACCCGGCGTTCGATTTTCCCGCCGATCACGGCCCGCATCCCGACTACCGGATCGAGTGGTGGTATCTGACCGCCAATCTGGAAGGGCCGGAGGGGCGGCGCTACGGCCTGCAATGGACGCTGTTCCGCTCGGCGCTCGCCCCGGGCGCGCGCGAGGGCTGGGACAGCCCGCAGGTCTGGTTTGCCCACGCTGCCGTCACCACGCCCGAGGCTCACTTCTTCACCGAGCGCTTTGCCCGCGGCGGCATTGGCCAGGCGGGGGTGCGGGCCGATCCGTTCGAAGCCCGGATCGACGACTGGCGCATGGCCGGGCCGTCGCTGGACGACATGGAGCTGACGGCGACAGGCCCGGACTTCGCCTACGACATGAACCTGCAGGCCGAGGGGCCGCTGGTGTTTCACGGCGACGGCGGCTACTCGGTCAAGTCCGACCAGGGGCAAGCGAGTTATTACTACTCGCAGCCCTTCTACCGGATCGCGGGCACCCTGACCCTGCCCGAGGGTGGTGTGCCGGTTAGCGGCGCGGCCTGGCTGGATCGCGAGTGGTCCTCGCAACCGCTGGCGGCCGATCAGGACGGCTGGGACTGGTTTTCCCTGAGCTTCGAGAGCGGCGCGAAACTTATGGCGTTCCAGTTACGCCAAAGCGACGGGAGCACCTACAGTTCGGGCACATGGATCGAACCGGACGGCACGACGACGGCCTTGCCCGATGGCGCGATCAGCGCCGCGCCGCAGGCCCGGACCGAGGTCGCCGGGCGCACGGTGCCCACCCGCTGGCGGCTGGACCTTCCCGCGCGGGGGGTGGACGTGACCGTTGCGGCGCTGAACCCGCGCGCCTGGATGGGGGTCAGCGTGCCCTACTGGGAGGGGCCGGTCACGGTCAGCGGCAGCCACGACGGCACGGGGTATCTGGAAATGACCGGCTACGAGTGATCTGGCCGGCAGCCGGAAACCGGGCACTGCGCCCGCGGCGCAAGGCCCGCACCGTTACCCGGATGCTCGTCAACACACTGGTTACACAAGGAAGCAACGCCCTCGGCAGGGCGCGCGCCGACACCGTGACGCAACGGGGTTACGATTGTGCAAAACCCCGGCAAGGATCGGCCGGCGGTCCGCACGGCCGATTGCCGGGTCCCGGCGGCCCGCCTATCGTGGCGGGGTGATGACTCCGACCCGCCGCCGGTTGCTGACCCTGATGACCGCCTGGAGCCTTGCCGCCTGTGGCCCCGGGCCGGTGCCCGCGCAGGACACCCCGGCGCTGCCCGCCGACCTGCGCCCGCAGGCCAACGCCGCCTTTGACGCCTGGCTGTCGGGCTTTCGCGGCCGCGCGGCGGCGCGGGGCATTTCGCCGGCCGCGCTGGAGGCTGGCCTGGCCGGGGCGGGCTACCTGCCCGGGGTGGTGCGGCGCGACCGCACCCAGATCCAGACCCGCCGCAGTTTCGAGGATTACCTGTCCATCGCCACCTCGGACGCGCGGCTGGCGCGGGGCCGGGCGGCCCTGCGCCGGCACGGGGGCACCCTCGCGGCCATCGAGGCCCGCTTCGGCGTCTCGCGTCACATCGTCGCCGCCATCTGGGGCGTGGAAAGCGCGTTCGGGGAGCGCCGCGGGCGCATCCCGGTCGTTTCGGCCACCGCCACGCTGGCCTTCGACGGGCGGCGCGGCGCCTTCTGGGAAGATCAGTTGATAGCCGCCCTGCGCATCCTGCAAGCGGGCGAGACCACGCCGGACGGGTTGCGCGGCAGCTGGGCCGGGGCCATGGGGCACACGCAGTTCATCCCTACATCCTATCTGGCCCACGCCGTGGATTTCGATGGCGACGGACGGCGCGACGTCTGGGGCGACGACCCGGCCGATGCGCTGGCCGCGACCGCCAGCTACCTGGCGCGCAACGGCTGGCGCAGCGGCCTGCCCTGGGGCGAGGAGGCCGGCACCGGCCCGCTGTCGGGCCGGACCATCCGGCCGCAGGCGGGCGGGCCGCGCTTTACCGTCACGCGCAATTTCGACGTGCTCAAGCGCTACAACAACTCGGATTTCTACGCCGCCACCGTGGGTCACCTGGCCGACCGGCTGGCCGGGGGCGGGCCGTTGCGCGGCAGCTTTCCGCCCGATGCGAACGGGTTGACCCGCGCGGACCGGATCGCGGTGCAGCGCGCCCTGGCCAAGCGGGGATACGAGGTCGGCCCCATCGACGGAGTGATCGGCCCGGCGAGCGCGGCGGCGATCCGTGATTTTCAGGCCGCGCAGGGGCTGGCGGTCACCGGGCAGGCCGACCGGGCGCTGCTGGCGCGCCTGCAGTAACGGCGCCGGGGCGCGATTGCCAAAGCCGCCGCTTGGCGCTACTAGAGGTGCGAGACGCGCTGACCGCCGCGCCAGACAACAGGGCCCGAGATGACCAAGTTCGACAAGACCAAGCTTCCCAGCCGCCATGTGACCGAAGGCCCGCAGCGCGCGCCGCACCGGTCCTACTACTACGCCATGGGCATGACCGAGGAAGAGATTCACCAGCCTCTGGTCGGGGTCGCCACCTGCTGGAACGAGGCCGCGCCCTGCAACATCGCGCTGGCGCGCCAGGCGCAATCGGTCAAGACCGGCGTGACCGAGGGCCAGGGCAGCCCGCGCGAGTTCACCACCATCACCGTGACCGACGGCATCGCCATGGGCCACGAGGGCATGCGCAGCTCGCTGGCCAGCCGCGAGGCCATCGCCGACACGGTCGAGCTGACCATGCGCGGGCACTGCTATGACGCGCTGGTGGGGCTGGCCGGCTGCGACAAGTCGCTGCCGGGGATGATGATGGCCATGGTGCGGCTCAACGTGCCCTCGGTCTTCCTTTACGGCGGCTCGATCCTGCCGGGCCGGGCGCCGCAGGACGACGAGATCCCGGACGATTTCCGCACCCGCGACCTGACCGTGCAGGACATGTTCGAGGCCGTGGGCCGCCACCAGAACCAGCAGCTGTCCGACAAGGCGCTGGCGCTTCTGGAAAAGGTGGCCTGTCCCAGTTCCGGGGCCTGTGGCGGGCAGTTCACCGCCAACACCATGGCCTGCGTGTCCGAGGCGATCGGGCTGGCGCTGATGAACTCGAGCGGAATGCCCGCGCCCTACGAATCCCGTGACCAGTACGGCGAGGCCTCGGGCCGGGCGGTGATGACCCTGCTGGAACAGAACATCCGCGCCCGCGACGTCGTCACCCGGCAAAGCATGGAAAACGCCGCCCGCGTGGTGGCCGCCACCGGCGGGTCGACCAACGCCGGGCTGCACCTGCCGGCCATCGCCCACGAGGCGGGGATCGAATTCTACCTCGACGACGTCTGCGAGATCTTCCGCGACACCCCCTATTTCGTGGACCTCAAGCCCGGCGGGCAATACGTTGCCAAGGATCTTTACGAGGCCGGCGGCATTCCGGTGGTGATGAAGGAGCTGCGCAAGGCCGGGCTGATCCACGCCGACTGCCTGACGGCCAATGGCCACAGCATCGGCGAGGAACTGGACCGCATCGACCGCGAGGCCGATGGCCGCGTGATCTACCCCATCGACAAACCGCTGACCGCGACCGGCGGGGTGGTTGGCCTCAAGGGCAACCTCGCCCCGCAGGGCGCCATCGTGAAGGTCGCCGGCATCGCCGCCGAGAACCAGGTCTTCACCGGCCCGGCGCGGGTCTTCGAGTGCGAGGAGGATGCCTTTGCCGCCGTGCGCGCCCGCGAATATGCGGAAGGCGAGGTCATCGTGATCCGCAACGAGGGCCCCGCGGGCGGGCCCGGCATGCGCGAGATGCTAGCCACCACCGCCGCACTGTCCGGGCAGGGCATGGGCAAGAAGGTGGCGCTGATCACCGACGGCCGCTTTTCCGGCGCGACGCGCGGATTCTGTGTCGGCCATGTCGGCCCCGAGGCGGCGCACGGCGGCCCCATCGCGCTGATCGAGACCGGCGATGTCGTCACCATCGACGCCATCACCGGCGCCTTGAGCGTGGACCTGTCGGATGACGAGCTGGCCCGGCGCAAGGAAAACTGGCCCGGCCCGCGCGAGACGATCTATGCCAGCGGCGCCATCTGGAAATTCGCCGAACTCGTGGGCGAAACCTACAAGGGCGCGGTGACCCACCCCGGCGGCAAGGCCGAAAAGCACGTCTACATGGACTTGTGACCCCCGGGCCGGAGCGGCCGGGGCCAACCGGCCCTCAGGGCCGCCCGATACCGCCGGTGTCCAGTTCGACCCGTTCGGAGAGGCTCAGCACGCTGTCGTGCAGCAGCTGCAGCGCGTAGCGCGGGTTGTGCGCCCAGGCCCCGCCATCCTTGGCGACCACCTGGTAGTTGTAGGCCGCCATCAGCAGGCGCGGCGTCCAGCTGTCATACTGGTTGGGAAAGATCGCCTCGCCCGCGTCGATGGTCCCGTCATCGTTTCCGTCGATGAAGAAATATGGATAGCTGTCGGCGTTGTAGCCGATGGGCTGGCCCGCGACCTCGGACGCGTAGGCGCGGATCGCCGCGTCAAGGCGGGCGTGCAGGCCGTCGATCTCGTCGCGGATGCCGCCGCTGGTCACGCCGTCGCCGTCGAAATCGGCGGGCTGGGTGCGGATCGCGGTGATGTCGTCGACCCCCTGGTGACAGGCCGCGCAGCCGTCGGTGGCGACCTCGGTGGTGTGCGGCTCGTGGCAGTCGAGGCAGGTGTTGGCGCTGGGCACATGGGCAAAGCGCCCGGCGTAGGTCTGCCCCTCGTATTCGAAGCCGCCGCTGACCTCTGAGCCGTGCATCGTGGCAGCGGCGACCCCGTAATGGACGTTGATGAAGGACAGGTCGGCGGACACCGTATCGAGGTCCATGTCGGCGGTCGCCGCGGTCACGTCGCCGGTCGCGGCGCGGCCGGAATGGCACATGGTGCAGGTCGCGTTGCCGCCCAGCCCCGAGACCTCCACGCCCGAGGGGAAGGGCACCGCGTCCAGCGCCTCGGCCTCGGAAACGTGGCAAGAGGCGCAGCCGATCACCGTGTTGATCGTGCCGGGGTGGTTAACGACGCCGGCCTCGGTGCCGTCGGCGCCCAGCCAGTCGAGCATGCCCGTTTCGGAATGGCAGGCGGCGCAGGCCTCGGGCACCGCGCCGTCCGCGTTCCAATGCGTGAACGAGGACGAATCATGGTCGGCGTGCGGCCCCATCAGCCAGGCCTCGGTGATGTCGGTCAGGCTCATCTCGTGTGCGTCCAGCGGCGCGGACGGGACCAGAAGAAATACTGTCAGGGCAAGGGGCTTGATCGAAACGGGCATGGCGGGGTCTCCTGGCTCGGCCATCGCGGTCTGCATCACTTATCCGTTAGTGTAGCACAGTATCCGTGACAGGCGGTTGACCGAAATCAACGACGCGGGCGCACCGCAGGACGAGACAGGCCCCAGCAGGGAAAGGACGCCGAGATGCCGGACAAGAGCCAGTCACAGGGTAACGGTCGGACCGCGGGCAAAACACCGGGTAATGGCGATGGGCTGCGCCTGCCCGTCGGCCTCGTGGCGCTGCTCTACCTGGTGGTCTGCCTCGCCCCGCTGGGGCTGGCCCTCACGCGCCCTGTCGCCCCGGCCGCCACCTGGGAAATCGCCGCGGCGGGGCTGGGGCTAATCGGGCTGGCCGCCATGGCGGTGCAGTTCGTCACCTCGGGCCGGTTCCAACTGATCTCCGGCCGGCTGGGGATTGACCGGGTGATGGCTTTTCACAAGACCGCCGCCTGGTGGGTGCTGGGCGCGCTGGTGGTCCACCCGCTGGCCTATGTCGTGCCGACCGTCCGGGCCGACCCGGCGCTGGGTCTCGAACGGCTGGTCGCCTACCTGACCCTGCCGGATTATCGCACCGGCGTCATCGCCCTGGGCGCGCTGGCGCTACTGGTTCTGGGTTCGGCCCTGCGCGAGCGCCTGCCGCTGCGCTACGAGGCCTGGCGCGGGGCGCATGTGATCCTCGCAATCACCGCCGTCGCCGGCGGGCTGCACCATGCGGCCACCGTCGGCCGCTTCAGTGTCCTCGGGGCGCTGCATGGCTACTGGTGGGGCGTGGGGGCCGCGGTGGCGGGCCTGCTGGCCGTGCTTTACGGGCTGCGCTGGGCGCGGCTGCACCGGCGGCCCTGGTGGCTGGCCTCGGTCACGCGGCGGGCCGACCGCATGTGGGAGCTCGACATCCAGCCCGCGCCGGGCACCGCGGCCTTGCCCTATCGCGCCGGGCAGTTCGTCTGGATCACCGAAGGCGCGCGGCGCTTTCCGCTGTTCGATCACCCGTTTTCCATTGCCGGCAGCCCCCGGCGCGCGGGCCTGAGCCTGATCGTCAAGGAGGCGGGCGATTTCACCGACCGGATCGGTGATCTGGCCCCCGGCACGCCCGTGGGCGTGGACGGACCCTACGGCCATTTCACGCTGGAGGGGCACGGCGACGACGCGGTGCTGCTGATCGCGGGCGGGGTCGGGATCGCGCCGATCATGGGGCTGCTGCGCGACCTGCGCGCGCGCGGCCACGACCGGCCGGTGCGGCTGGCCTACGCCGTGGGCGCCCCCGACAACCTGGCCTGCGGCGACGAGATCGCGGAAGCGGCCGGCGACCTCGACCTTCAGACCCTGCTGCTGAGCGAGACCGCCGCACCGGATTGGCCCGGCGAGGTGGGACGGCTTGATCGTGACAGGCTGGGGCAGATGCTGCACGGCCTCGACCCGCAGCGCACCATGGCGATGATCTGCGGCCCCGGGCCGATGGTGACGGCGGTGGCCGAAACGCTGATCGACCTTGGCCTGCCCATGGACCGTGTCATGTACGAACGGTTCGACTATTCCGAGGGGGCCTCGCGGCTCGACCTGCGGCTGCGGCGGCGGTTCCTGGCGCTGGGCGCGGGGCTGGGCCTCGGGCTGGCGGCTTTCGTGCTTGCGGCGGGCTGACAGCTCGGCAACACCGTATCACGCGCGCCCGCCCTTGTCAGGGTAGTTTCGGATCGCTACCTCACGGTCATGACGCATGCCCCGGCCGACCCCGAGATGATCGCCGAACTGCTGGTCCACCTGGGCCGGCTCGCGCGGTGCGAGACCGGCGGTGCCCGGCTGACCCCGGCGCAATGGGCCTGCCTGCGGTTCTTTGCTCGGGCCAATGACAGCACGCGCACGCCCTCGGGTTTTGCCGGCTTTCAGGCGACGACCCGCGGCACCGCCTCGCAGATCATCAAGTCGCTCGAGGGCCAGGGCCTGCTTGTCCGCTGCCGGTCCCAGCAGGACCGGCGCAGCGTGCGCTTCGACCTGACCGACAGCGGCGCGGCCATGCTCGACCAGGACCCACTGGCCGAAGTGATGCGCATCATCGGCACGCTGGAGGCGGGCGAGCAGGCCCGGTTCCGGGCGACGCTGACGCGGATCGCGGCGGATCTGGCCCTGCAGCGCGATGTACCGGCCTTCGGGTCGTGCCGCGATTGCGCGCATTTTTCCGACAGCGGTGGGCGCGCGCATTGCGCCTGCATGGCCGCCGACCTGGACCGGAGCGAGATCGACAGGCTGTGCGCGAGTTTCGCAGCCGAGAATGGCGACGTGACGCCCCCCGAAGGAGATTGACATGACCCGACAAGAGCCTCGCATGATCGCCATCAGCAGCGGCAAGGGCGGCGTGGGCAAATCCACCGTCACCGCCAACATCGCCGTGGCCATGGCCGAGGCCGGCCTGGCCGTGGGGGTGGTGGACGCCGACATCTACGGCCCCTCGATTCCGCGCATGCTGGGCATCGGGGCGGACAAGCCCACCATGACCCCGGACGAAAAGGTCGTCCCCGCGCGGGCGCACGGGGTCAAGGTGATCTCCATGGCGATGCTGACGGATGACGACAAGCCGGCGATCCTGCGCGGGCCCATGGTGACGAAATACCTGCAGATGTTCGTCCGCCAAGTGGACTGGGGCGAACTGGACGTGCTGCTGCTGGACTTGCCGCCGGGCACCGGCGACATCCAGCTGACGCTGGCGCAGGCCTTCCCGCTGTCCGGCGCGGTGGTGGTCAGCACGCCGCAGGACGTCAGCCTCAAGATCGCACAGCGGGGCCTGCGCATGATGGAACAGGTCAACGTGCCCATCCTGGGCGTGATCGAGAACATGAGCGGTTTCACCTGCCCGTCCTGCGGCACGGTCACGCATATCTTCCACCAAGGCGGCGGCGCGGCAATCTCCCGCGACCTGGGCGTCGATTTCCTTGGCAGCGTGCCGCTTGACCCGCACGTGGTCGATTGCGGCGATGACGGCCGCCCGCTGGTGCAGGCCGCGCCCGACGGGCCGGCCGCGCAGGCCTACCGCGACATCGCCGCGGCGCTGGGCGGCGGGGGCGGC
>NZ_MSIT01000008.1 GCF_002094885.1 Salibaculum halophilum | reverse complement strand
CCCTGCCGCCGAGCCCGCGCCTGCCGCACGGGCCGAGCCGGCCGAGACTGCGTCCGACAAACCGGCCAAGCCCAAGCGGCGCGGCTGGTGGGCGCTTGGCCGCTGACGCCAACCTGAACCGCCGTGCCTTGCGGGGCGCGGCGGGGCCGCCGCGGTCAGGGTCGCGGGCCGCGCTCGATCACGTAGACCTGGTGGCCCTCGTCCTCGCGCTGGTTCAGCAGCGCGTGTCCGGCCTCATGGCAGAAGTGCGGTATATCGACCACGGCGACAGGATCGTCGGCCAGCACGCGCAATCGCGTCCCCGGCGCCATGTTGCGCAGCACCTTGCCGGTGCGCAGAACGGGCAGGGGGCATTTCAGCCCGCGGGCATCAAGGTGGGTCTCGGTCGTCATGGCCCCGGCCATGCGCGAAACCGCCCGGCTTGTCCAGACGCGCGCCCCTGACGCCCCTGTGACAAAGCGTGGCGTGACCTCGGCCCGCGCAATCGCTATGTCGGGGGAAACGACCAGGGGGGTGCCATGTTCGCCGCCGAAACCTTTCTCGACGCCTCGCTGCTGCCGGCGGTGCTGATCGCCATATCGGCGGGGGTGCTGTCGTTTCTCAGCCCCTGCGTGCTGCCGATCGTGCCGCCCTACCTGGCCTACATGGGCGGCGTCAGCCTGTCGGACATGGGCGAAGGTGACGCCGCCTCTCGGCGAAAGGCGGTGGGCGCGGCGCTGTTCTTCGTGCTGGGACTGTCGACCATCTTTTTGCTGCTGGGGGCGGCCGCCTCGGGGCTGGGGCGGATGCTGCTGGCCTACCAGGACTGGATGCTGATCGGCGCGGGCATCGTCATCATCGGCTTCGGCCTGCATTTCCTCGGGCTCTACCGCGTCGCCTTCATGGACCGCGAGATGCGCGTGGACGCGGGCGACCGCGGCGGCACGGCACTGGGGGCCTACGTGCTGGGGCTGGCCTTCGCCTTTGGCTGGACGCCCTGCCTTGGCCCCATCCTTGGCGCGATCCTGGGGCTGGCGGCGACCGAGGCCGACATCGGGCGCGGTGTCGCCATGCTGGCTGCCTACGCCGTGGGCCTCGGCATCCCCTTCCTTCTGGTTGCGGCCTTCTTTCCCAGCCTGACCGGGGTCATGGCCTGGATGAAACGCCACATGGGCGCGATCGAGAAGACCTCGGGCGCGCTGCTGGTGCTGGTGGGGGTGATGATGATCACCGGGCAATTCACCGCGTTCAGCTACTGGCTGCTGGAGGCGTTCCCGGCGCTGGCCACCCTGGGGTGAGGGGTGATGCCGGGCGCGGGGACGCGTTTTGCGTAAAACGCGTCCGCCCGGCTGAAACCGGGTGCCCTTATTTTCGCCAGAAATCGCGGCTAGGCTGACGCGCACGCAGCACTCCCAGGATGCCGGGACCGCAGACCATGGCCAGAGACGCAAATCGCGAGGTGGCGCGCCGCCGGGTGTTCTACATCCCCGGCTATGATCCGATCCACCCGCGCCGCTACCGCGAGCTTTACCGCAGCGAATCCGCCGACCAGGCGGCGATTTCCGGCTATGCGGTCTCCATCGCGCCCAAACCGGGCGGCAAGACCTTCGGCTGGACCGCCGAGGGCCATATCGACGGCACGCGGACCGAGGCCGAGATCGACGTGCTGGTCTGGTCGGACATCGTGCGCCGCTCGATGGGCAAGTCCATCCCGGCGACCTACCGCCAGCTGGTGCAGACCTCCTGGGCCTATATCCGCACCGGGGCGCTGTGGCGGCTCATGCGGCTGCGCAAGGGGCCGGTGATCGCCGCGCTCTACCCCGTGGGCATGCTGATCGTCCAGGCGCTGCTGGCGCTGCTGGCCGCGGTCGTGGCCGCGCAGGGGCTGGGCTGGGGCCTGACGGCGGGGTTCGAGGCCGTCACGGGATGGCTCGACGCGCGCTATCCGGCGCCGCCCGGCACGCCGCCTCTGGATTACACCGTTTTTGCCGTGGCCAGGATCGTGCTGATGTGGGCGCTTGGGGGGCTGGTGGCCTGGCGGGTGCTGACCTGGTTCAAGCACCGGGACGGCCGCTTTTTCGCCTATTACCTCATGCACGACTATGCCTTTTCCGCCCGCTGGATGGGCGCCAACCCGCCCGAGCTGGAACAGCGCATCGCCGCGTTCCGCGCCGAGATCGCCCGCGCGCTGCGCGACCCGGTGGACGAGGTGCTGGTGGTCGGGCATTCCTCGGGCGCGCATCTGGCGGTTTCGCTGCTGGCCGACCTGATCCGCGCGGGCGAGGTGCCCGAGGACGGCCCCGAGCTGGCCTTTCTCAGCCTGGGCCAGGTGGTGCCCATGGTGTCGTTCCTGCCGCGCGCCGACCGCCTGCGCGCCGACCTGCACTACCTGAGCCAGCGCGCCGAATTGGCCTGGGTGGACGTCACCGCCCCGGGCGACGGCTGCGCCTTCGCACTGTGCGATCCGGTGGCGGTGTCCGGTGTTGCGCCTCCGGCGGGGAAGCGCTGGCCGCTGGTAATCTCGGCCGCCTTCACGCAAACGCTCTCGCCCGCGCGCTGGAAGGACCTGCGCTGGCGGTTCTTCCGGCTGCATTTCCAGTATCTCTGCGCCTTCGACCGGCCCGGGACCTACGACTATTTCCGCATTACCGCCGGGCCGCGGACACTGGCGCACCGGTTCGCGGGGCGCGCCCCGTCGAAATCGCGCATTGACCTCGCGGCTTCGAAATACACAAGCATGGCCCATGACGCCGATCCCGCCGAAACCGCCCTCTCGGCCTGACAAGGTCTCGCTGTGGCGCTACCTGCGGCTGTTCCGCGCCGATATCCTGTCGGCGCAGCCGGCCAAGCTCTACCGCGCGTGGATGGCCGAGTTCCGCACGCCGTTCTTTCGCTCCTACCTGGCCAACGACCCGACGCTGGTGCGGCGGGTTCTCAGGGAACGGCCCGACGACTTTCCCAAGTCCGACCGTATCGGCGCGGGGCTGCGCCCCCTGCTGGGAAACAGCGTGTTCCTGACCAACGGCGCAACCTGGAAACGCCAGCGCCGCATCATCGACCCCGCCTTCGAGGGCGGGCGGCTGCGCGATACCTTTCCGGCCATGTGGGCCGCGGGCGAGGCCGCGGTGGACCGGTTTGGCCGGGCGGGGCAGGACGGCCCCTTCGACGTCGAACCCGAGACGAGCCATGCCGCCGCCGATGTCATCTTCCGCACGCTGTTTTCCATTCCAATCGAGCACGCGGTTGCCCGGCAGGTCTTCGACCAGTTCCGCGCGCACCAGCGCACCCAGCCGATCCTGAACCTGGCGGCCTTCCTGCGCGGGCCGCGCTGGATGCCGCGGTTTTTCCGGCTTGAGACCAAGCGGACGGCGCATGCGATCCGCGCCCTGATCGCCCGGTTGACCAGGGATCGCATGGCGCAGATCGCGGCCGGAACCGCGCCTGACGACCTGGCCACCAAGATCATGACCACCGCCGACCCGCAGACCGGCGACCGTTTTGACACCGCCGAAATGGTCGACCAGGTGGCTATCTTCTTTCTGGCCGGACACGAGACAAGCGCCAGCGCCCTGGCCTGGACGCTCTACCTCGCGGCCCTGCATCCCGACTGGCAGGAAAGGGTCGCGGAGGAGGCCCGGGCGCTGGACGCGGGCCCCGACTTCAAGGTGATGTCGCAACTGACGATCAGCCGCGACGTGTTCCGCGAGGCGCTGCGTCTCTACCCGCCGGTGCCGATGATGGTGCGCGAGACCTGCCAGGCGGAACGGATGCGCGACCGCACCGCGCCCGCGGGCAGCCAGGTCGTGCTCTCGCCCTGGCACCTGCACCGGCACAGCCGGCTTTGGGACAATCCCGACGGGTTCGACCCCGCCCGCTGGGAGACGGAGAACGGCAAGACCTGCCAGCGCGACGCCTATATCCCCTTCTCGGCGGGGCCGCGCGTCTGCACCGGGGCGGGGTTCGCCATGGTCGAGGGGCCGCTGCTGCTGTCGATGATCCTGCGGCGCTATCGGTTGCGCCCCGTGGCGGGGCGTGACCCGGTGCCCGTGGCACATCTGACCGTGCGGTCGCGCGACGGCATCTGGCTGACGCTCGACCGGCGCGCAGACTGACCGCCTTTGTCAGGTGCCAGGGTCCGCCTCGGCCTTGACCGCCCCCAGCACGAAAACCCGGATCGCCGAGGCCAGGCCGACGTCACCGCGGGCCTCGTCGATCTCGATGGCCAGGCCGTTGATCGTCTGGCCGCGCTGCGCCGCGATGCGGCGAAACTCACGCCAGAAATCCTCTTCCAGCGAGACGCTGGTGCGGTGCCCGCGCAGCGTGAGCGAGTGCTTGACGGGCCGGCCGGTCACTCGTCCTCAAAGCGCTGCTGGTCGAGGTGGCGCCGGGCCTTGTCCTCGCGCGCGGTGCTCAGCAGTCTCTGCGCCTTGGTGCGGCCGTGCTTGACCGCGTTCGCGTCGGCGCGCGCCTTGGCCTCGGCCCGGGCGCGGGCCTTGCGGGTCTTGTTGAGGTTCACCACGCTCATTTCGGGCCGATCATGTCCTCGGGGCGCACGACACGGTCGAAGGTCTCTTCGTCCACGAAACCCAGCTTGACGGCCTCTTCGCGCAGCGTGGTGCCGTTGCGGTGCGCGGTCTTGGCCACGGTGGTGGCGTTGTCATAGCCGATCTCGGGGGCCAGCGCCGTGACCAGCATCAGCGATTCGGTCATCAACTTCTCGATGCGGGTCTCGTTGGCGCGGATGCCTGTCAGCATCCGGTCGGTGAAACTGTCGGCCGCATCGCCCAGCAGTTGCATGGACTGCAGCAGGTTGTAGGCCATCATCGGGTTGTAGACGTTCAGTTCGAAATGGCCCTGGCTGCCGGCGAAGGAAATCGCCGCGTCGTTGCCCAACACATGCGCGCAGACCTGTGTCAGCGCCTCGGCCTGCGTCGGGTTCACCTTGCCCGGCATGATCGAACTGCCCGGCTCGTTTTCCGGCAGGATCAGCTCGCCCAGCCCCGAGCGCGGCCCCGAGCCGAGAAAACGGATGTCGTTGGCGATCTTGTAGCAGGCCATGGCAGTGGTCTTCACCGCGCCGGACATGAAAACCATTGCGTCATGGGCGGCCAGCGCCTCGAACTTGTTGGGGGCCGTGACGAAGGGCAGACCGGCGATCTCGGCCATGTGGCGCGCGACGGTGGTGTCCCAGCCCGGGGCGGTGTTCAGCCCCGTGCCCACGGCGGTGCCGCCCTGGGCCAGCTCGTATATCCCGGGCAGGGCCTGCTTGATGCGCGCGATCCCGTTCTCGACCTGCTGGGCGTAGCCGGAAAATTCTTGCCCCAGCGTCAGCGGCGTGGCGTCCTGGGTGTGGGTGCGGCCGATCTTGATGATGTCATGGAATTCGTCGGACTTGGCGCGCAGCCCGGCCAGCAGCTTTTCCAGTCCAGGCAGCAGCGTGTCATGCACCGTCATGGCGCAGGCGATGTGCATGGCCGTGGGGAACGTGTCGTTCGAGGATTGCCCCATGTTGCAATGATCGTTCGGGTGCACCGGGTCCTTGCTGCCGATCTGCCCGCCCAGGATCTCGATCGCGCGGTTCGAGATCACCTCGTTGGCGTTCATGTTCGATTGCGTACCCGACCCCGTCTGCCAGACCACCAGCGGGAAATGATCGTCCAGCTTGCCGGCCACGACCTCGGCGGCGGCCGCGATCATGGCCTCGGCCAGCCGCGGGTCCAGCTTGCCGCTGTCGCGGTTGGCCTGCGCGCAGGCCTTCTTGATGACCCCCAGCGCGCGGACGATGGCGACGGGCTGTCTTTCCCAGCCGATGGGGAAGTTCATCAGGCTGCGCTGGGTCTGGGCGCCCCAGTAGCGGTCGGCTGGAACCTCCAGCGGGCCGAAGCTGTCGGATTCGGTGCGGGTCTCGGTCATGTCTGTCGTCCTCGCGCTGTGCCGTTGCAGGCCGAATACCGCCCCGCGGGCGGCCCCGCAACTGCCGGCGCACGCCGGGCTACTTGCGGAACTTGTCCAGGCTGACGACCTCGGCCTCGGTTTGCGCGTCGTCCTCGGTGTCCGGGTCGGTCATCTCGTCCATGGGGGCCCCCTCGTCCTCGGGGGCGGGCGCCTCGTCCTCCTCCTGGGTCTCGAAACGCAGGCCGAACTCGACCGACGGGTCCACGAAGGTCTTGATCGCGTCGTAGGGGATGTAGAGCGGCTCGGGCGCGTCGCCGAAGTTCAGCGTGATGGCAAAGCCGTCCTCGTTCACGGTCAGGTTGTCGAACCAGTGCTGGATCACGATGGTCATTTCACCGGGATAGCGATCCGACAGCCAGTCGGCGATCTCGACGTCCGGGTGCAGCGTGTCCAGCGTGATGAAGAAATGGTGCTCGCCCGGCAGCCCCTCGCGCTCGACGCGGGCCAGCACCTTGCGGATCAGGCCGCGCATGGCCTCGTGCATCAGGTTGCCGTAGTCGATGGTGCCGGTCACGGGGATGTCCTTCGTTCGTTCCGCGTCAGCATACGGGATTCGGCCCCGAGGGAAAGGGCCTAGAGCAGCCCGATCAGCACCCCGGCCAACGTGACCGTGCCAAGACCCTGAAGTAGCGGCCATTTTCGCCACAACAGCAGCGCGGCCGCCAGCAGGACCAGCGCCAGCGCGGCGGGCTGGAAACTGGCCCAGTCGGGCAGGATCAGGTGCAGCGGCCCGGCCTGAAAACGGTCCACCGAGGCGAACAGGACATGCACCGCGAACCAGACCGAGAGGTTGGTGATCACCCCCACCACGGCGGCGGTGATGGCCGACAGCGCCGCGCTGATGCGGGGGCGGTGTTCCAGCCAGTCGATCAGCGGTGCGCCGGCGAAAATCCAGATGTAACAGGGCACGAAGGTCACCCAGAGGGTCATCACGCCGGCCAGCAGGCCCAATCCCGCCCCGCCCGCGTTCAGCCCGGCGGTGATGCCGACGAACTCGGTCACCAGGATCAGCGGGCCGGGGGTGGTCTCGGCCAGGCCAAGCGCATCGAGCATCTGCCCCGCGCTGACCCAGCCCTGAGCGGTCACCACTTCCTGCGTCATGTAGGCCAGCACCGCATAGGCCCCGCCGAAGGTCACCACCGCCAGCTTGGAAAAGAACAGCCCCAGCGCCAGCAGCAGGTCGGCCCCGGCCAGCGCGGCCAGCACCAGCGGCGCGGCCCAGAGCGCGCCGCCGATGACCAGCGGGCGCAGGCTGCGCCGCAGGTCGGCGCGCTGCCCACCGGCCGGGGCCGGGCCGGAGTGGCGCAGCGCGCCCCAGGTGGCCGCCAGCGCGATGACAAGCGGGAAGGGCAGGTTAACCAGGAACAGCGCCAGGAAAGACAGCACCGCCAGCGCCTTGGCGCCGGGCGCGCCGAGGGCCTTGGCCGATAGCCGCCCGATGGCCTGGATAACGATGACGACCACCGTGGCCTTGATCCCGAGAAAGCCCGCCTGCACCAGCGGCAGGTCGGCAAAGGCGCCGTAGGCCAGCGCCAGCGCAGCGATCACGAGCGCCCCGGGCAGCACGAAAAGCCCGCCCGCGATCAGCCCGCCGGGCACCCCGCGCAGCCGCCAGCCGGCATAGGTGGCCAGCTGCATCGCCTCGGGGCCGGGCAGCAGCATGCAGAATGAGAGCGCGCGCAGATACTGCGCCTCGGTCAGCCAGGGCCGCTCCTCGACAAGTTCACGGTGCATCAGGGCGATCTGCGCGGCCGGGCCGCCGAAGGACAGGACACCGATGCGCCCGAAGACGCGGGCCAATTCGCCTAGGCCGTGTTGCATGAGACCACCAGCCTCTCCAGCCCGTGGAAATGGTAGACATCGGCGTAACGCGGCGGCGCGGCGAGGCTCAGGTCGGGGCAGCGTTCGAACAGAACCCGCAGGCCCAGCAGCAGCTCCATGCGCGCCAGCGGCGCGCCGACGCAGAAATGGATGCCGCCGCCGAAACTGGCCGACAGCACGTCGCCGCGTTTCGGGTCGAACCGGGCCGGGTCGGGAAATGCCGCGGGGCAGCGGTTGGCCGCGCCGAGAATGCACTTGACGCTGTCGCCGCGGCGGAAGTGGTGGCCGAACAGCGTCACGTCCTCGTAGACCCAGCGGTCGAAGATGTGCAGCGGCGGGTCGAGCCGCAGGCATTCCTCGACCACGTCCTCGTCGATCTCGCGGTGATCCCGTTCAAGCAGCAGCTTGACCGCGTTGCCCATGGCATGGACCGTCGCCTCGTGGCCCGCGTTCAGCAGCAGGATGCAGGTGCTGATCAGCTCGTCGGTGGTCAGTTTCTCGCCCTCTTCCTCGGCCGCGATCAGTTGCGTGATGAGGTCCTCTCCCGGTCGGCTGCGGCGGTCGTCGATATAGCCGCGCAGGAAGTCGGCAAAGTCGGTCGCGGCGGCCATGGCCCGCGCCTCGATCTCTTGCGTGCGCCCGGCCTGGTACATGGCCACCATGGCGCTGGACCACTCCAGCAACTGGTCGGCCATGCGTTCGGGCACGCCCAACAGGCGGCAGATGACGATGACGGGGATGCGCTGGCAATAGGCCGGCAAGAGGTCGAAATCGCCCGCGGGAAAATCGTCGATCAACCGGTGCGCCAACGCCTCGACTTCATCGCGCATTCCCATCACCCGGCGCGAGGTGAAGGCGCGCATCACCAGCGCCCGCAGCCGGGTGTGGCGCGGCGGCTCCAGCTCCAGCATGGAGTGTGCCTCGATGTCGTAGAAGGGGCGCAGCCGGTCGGGGATCGGGGCGGCGTGATCCGCGGGCACCTCGCGGCCCAGCCGCCGGTCCTTGAGCAGGGCCATGACGGCCGCGTAGGAGGTCGCGCAGGGCGCGCCGTAATCCTCCCACCAGAAGAGGTCTCCGGCCGCGCGGGCCCGGTCGTAGAACGGGTAGGGGTTCTGGACGAAATCCGGATCGGTGGGGGATTGCTGCAACCGCTGCATAGGGTCAGTCGGCAGCGTCCAGCGCGTCGACGATGGGCAGGAAGTCGTCGGCCTTCAGCGAGGCGCCCCCGACCAGCGCCCCGTCCACGTCCGCGATGCCGAAGATTTCGGCGGCGTTCGACGCCTTGACCGACCCGCCGTAAAGAATGCGGATCGCCACGCCGGTTTCGGGGCCGAAGCGGTCGATCAGGGCGTCGCGCAGGGCGTTGTGCACCGCGCCGATCTCGTCGGCGGTGGGGGTCAGCCCGGTGCCGATGGCCCAGACCGGTTCATAAGCCAGCACGATGGTGTCGCCGGTGCATCCCTCGGGCATGGAGCCGGCCATCTGCCGGTGCAGCACGTCGAGCGTGTCGCCCGCGCGGTACTGCGCCTCGGTCTCGCCGATGCACAGGATGGCCGTCAGGCCCGCGCGCCAGGCGGCTTCGGTCTTGGCCCGCACCACCGCGTCGGTCTCGCCGTGGTCGGCGCGGCGCTCGGAATGGCCGGTGATAACGTAAGACGCCCCGGCATCGGCCAGCATCTCGGCCGAAATGTCGCCGGTGTGCGCGCCGTTTTCGGCCGGGTGGCAATCCTGCCCGCCCACGGGCCAGCCCATCTGCGCCATGCGGTGCACCAGCGTGGCCGGCCCGCAGACCGCCGTGTCGACCGCTGCGGAGGGCTTGGCGGCGACCATCCGTTCCAGTTCGGCCAGGTCGGCGGAAAGGCCGTTCATCTTCCAGTTTCCGGCGGCGAATTTGCGGCGCATCTGTGTCCTCCTGTCGGGTGTGGGCGTTGCGCCAAGGGATCACGGCAACGGCCGCGAAATGCAAGGGGCAAGGGCCGCATCGGCTGCGTCAGTTACAGAAAGCTCAGCGCCTCGCGGGCCAGCGCGCTGGCCTCGGACGGGTCCTCGCGGGCGGCGTCGGGCAGGGTCCAGTAGGACATCGCACTAGTCGTGCCGTCGGCGCGGTTGTGCACCCAGCGGGTGCAGCCCTTGGCCTCCAGGTGATCCTGAAACGCGCCCGCGCCCTTGATCATCAGCCCGTGGTCGGGGTGGAGGATGGCGAAGATCGTGCCCTCGTGATAGAGGCACAACCCGCCCATCATGCGCCGTGCCGTGATTTCACTGGGCAGGTCCGAAAACAGGTCTTTGGCGTAGGCGATCTCGGCCGCCGTGACGCCCATCAGCCCCGGCCCTGCTCCGCACTCAATCCCTCGACATCCTTGAACTTGATCGATTCGCCGCAGCCGCAGGCATCGGCCACGTTGGGGTTGCGGAACTTGAAGCCAGCTTCCAGCAAGCCGACCTCGTAGTCGATTTCCGTGCCGAAGAGGAACATCTGCGCCATGGGCGCGATCATCACGCGGGCGCCGTCCTGTTCGACCACCTCGTCGTTGGGGTCGATCTGCTCGGCGTAGTCCATGGTGTATTCCATGCCCGCGCAGCCGCCCTTCTTGACGCCGATGCGCAGACCCTGGTGGCCGTCCCGATCCATCAGCTTGACAATCTGCCCTGTCGCCGCGGGGGTGAGGGTGACGGCTTGCTTGCCGGGAATGCCGAACATGGGACCTCCGATCCGCTTGTCGTTCCAATTTAGTCAGGCCCGTCTGCGCGCTCAAGGGGCCGCGTCGGCGCGCCTTGTCGGCAAAGACGCCGGGGACCCATGCCCCGACGCGTTACATGAAGCCCAGTTCCAGCCGCGCCTCGTCGGTCATCATGTCCATGCCCCAGGGCGGGTCCCAGACAAGCTCCACGTCGGCCATCTGCACGCCGGGCACGCCCGTCACGGCATCATGCACCCAGCCGGGCATCTCGCCCGCGACCGGGCAACCGGGGGCCGTCAGGGTCATGATGACATGCACCTCGCCCGCCTCGGATATCTCGATGGTGTAGATCAGGCCGAGATCGTAGATGTTGACCGGTATCTCGGGATCATAGACCGACTGGCAGGCCGCGACGATCTGATCGTAGAGCGGGTGCGCAGTCGTCGAGGGCTTGATCAGCGGCGTGCCCTCCAAGGGCTGGGTCTGGTCGGTCATGGGGCGCACTCCTTATCCTGAGTGTAAATATAGGAAAAGCGCCGCGTCCCGTAAAGGGCGGGCTATTTCCGGGCCGTGGCCTTCTTGGCAGTGTTGCCCCGGGCGGGGGTGGGGCGGACGCGCTCCTCGATGTGATCGAAAAGCTTGCCGGCGAGGTTCTTGCGGCTGGCCTTCTCGATGCCCTCCAGGCCGGGGGAGGAATTGACCTCAAGCACCTTGGGCCCGTCCTCGGAGCGCAGCAGATCGACGCCGGCCATGTCCAGCCCGAAGGCCTTGGCCGCCTTGACCGCGACGCGCCGTTCGGCCGGCGTGATTCGCGCGGCCACTGCCGAGCCGCCGCGATGCAGGTTCGAGCGGAAATCCTCGCCGCCCGAGCTGCGCTTCATCGAGGCGACGACCTTGCCGGCGATGACGAAACAGCGGATGTCCTCGCCCGCGGCTTCCTTGACGAATTGCTGCACCAGGAAGTTGGCCTTGAGCCCGCGGAAGGCGTCGATCACCGACTCGGCGGCCTTCTTGGTTTCGGCCAGCACCACGCCCTTGCCCTGGGTGCTTTCCAGCAGCTTGACGATCAGCGGGGCCGAGCCGACCAGCCCGATCAGGTTGCTGGTGTCCTTGGGGCTGGCGGCAAAGGCGGTGGTGGGCATGCCCACCCTCTGGCCGGCCAGCACCTGGTGGGCGTGCAGCTTGTCGCGGCTGGCCGAGATGCCGGCGCTGCTGTTCAGGCAATAGGTGCCCAGGTTCTCGAACTGGCGCACCACGGCCGTGCCGTAGGGCGTGATCGAGGCCCCGATGCGCGGGATCACCGCGTCGTAGCGCGGCAGGCGCTTGCCGTCGTAATGTACCTCCGGGGCCAGGGCGTTGATCGCCATGTAGCAGCGCGTGGTGTCGATGATCTCGACGGTGTGGCCGCGTTCCTCGCCCTCGTGGACAAGCCGCTTGGTCGAATAGTTGTTGGCCTCGCGGCTGAGTACCGCCAGGCGCAGCGCCCGCCGCGGGGCCACCTGCTTGATGCGGCGCGAGGTGTAGACCTCGAAGCCGCGCTCGGGGCGCAGGAAGCGTTCGGTGGGCTGGACGATCACGTCCTCGCGCAGGCCCTGGCGGCCCAGCAGCATCCGGCTGGCCATGGTGGCCCGGTCGGTCAGGGTCACTTCGATGGGCCAGGTGTGGCCCTCGCCCACGTCGAGCATGGCCTCGATGACGTAGCGCATCTCGATCTCGCCATTTGACGAGGTCACTTCGCGCCGATCCACGACCGGGGCCGAACAGGTAATCGAGACATCATCGCGCCCCGGGATCGGGTGCACGTCGAACCGCACCTTGGGCGCGCGGGCCGAGCCGAAGGTCTCGATCTCGTGGGCGTGCAGGGCGGACGTGCGCGCGCCGGTGTCCACCTTGGCGCGCAGGGTGGGCAATCCGAGGTCCGGCAGACCGAGCCATTCCTCCCATCCCAGGCGGATCGGCTCCGGGGGCGTGTCGGTCTCGGACATGGGCGCTCCTTTTCTTTTCGATCTACATCGGTAACAAGGCCGCGCGCAATTGCAAAGGACCGCCCGATGACGCAGAGTTTCGCCTTCGACCTCAGGGCAACGGACGGGCGTGCGCGCGCCGGGGTGATCTCGACCCCGCGTGGCGATATCCGCACACCCGCCTTCATGCCGGTGGGCACCGCCGGGACGGTCAAGGCGATGTTGCCGGAAAGCGTGGCCGCCACCGGGGCCGACATCCTGCTGGGCAACACCTATCACCTGATGCTGCGGCCGGGTGCCGAGCGAATTGCCCGGCTGGGCGGGCTGCACCGCTTCATGAACTGGACCCGGCCGATCCTGACGGATTCAGGGGGGTTCCAGGTCATGTCGCTGGCCGGGCTGCGCAAGCTGACGGAACGGGGCGTGACCTTTCGCAGCCACATCGACGGGTCGCGCCACGAGCTGACGCCGGAACGGTCGATGGAGATCCAGCGCCTGCTGGGCTCGGATATCGTGATGTGTTTCGACGAATGCCCGTCGCTGCCCGCCGAAGATCAAGCGGTCGCCGAAAGCATGCACCTGTCGATGCGCTGGGCGCAGCGCTCGCGCGAAGCCTTCGGCGACCGGCCCGGGCATGCGCTTTTCGGGATCATGCAGGGCGGCGTGACGCCCGAGCTGCGCGAGGAATCGGCCAAGGCGCTGACCGCCATCGGGTTCGACGGTTACGCCATCGGCGGGCTGGCCGTGGGCGAGGGGCAGGCGGCCATGTTCGGCGTGCTCGACTACGCGCCCGGCCTTCTGCCCGCGGACAAGCCGCGCTACCTCATGGGGGTGGGCAAGCCTGACGACATCGTCGGCGCGGTCAAGCGCGGGGTGGACATGATGGATTGCGTGCTGCCCTCGCGCTCGGGCCGTACCGGGCAGGCCTGGACGCGGCGCGGGCAGGTCAATCTAAAGAATGCGCGCCATGCCGACGACCCGCGGCCCCTCGACGAGGCCTGCACCTGTCCGGCCTGCCGCGGCTATTCGCGTGCCTATCTGCACCACGTGATGCGGTCGGGCGAGATGATCTCGGGCATGCTGCTGACCTGGCACAACCTGCATTACTACCAACAGATCATGGACGAGATGCGCGCGGCCATCGCCGAGGGCCGCTTCGCGGCGTGGGAGGCCGATTTCCACGCCACCCGGGCGGCGGGGGATATCGCGCCCGTCTGACGTGCGCGGCGGGGTGCCGTCACTCGATCGGGTAGGCCTTTCCGGCACCGGGACCGTTCAGATAGACCAGAGCGGGAACGCCATCCTCGCCGCGTTCGAAATAGAACCGGATGGTCTGTCCCGATGCCTCGTCCACGATGCGCACCTCGCCGGAGGAATACAGCGTGTAGGTTCCGGCCTCGTCTGAGCTTTCGTGCTCGAACACGTAGCGTCCGTTCGGCAGCGTCGTCCAGACCGAACCGGCTTGGAACTCGATCGTCCCGCGCGTCAGGAGATCGGCGACGTCCGCGCCGGACATGCGATCGGCAAGGGCCGGTGTTGCGGCAAGGGCGCCTGCGGCGGCAAGAGGCAAAAGAAATTTGTGAAGAGACATCGGACCCGCTCCTAAATAACCGTGTTCAAAGTGAGCCCCGCGCCCGCAGGCATGTCAAGAACATTAATATTGCACGCACCGTGTCCGCACGCATGGAGACAGACGACGGGACAACCGCCCGAACTGGTGTGGGGCTCATTTTCCCAATTCAGATCGCCCGGCGCCTTGCAGATAGGCCCGACCGCAGGCACTACTGCGTCACCGACGCGTGACCGGCCGCGGTTGAAAAACGGGCGTCACGGCCCAATTATTAAGTCCGAGACCGGAAACGGTGGCGTTGCCTTGATCAGGGACGCGCCGTTTTGCCAAGAGCAAGGAAAGAACATGCAAGAGCCTCAGAGCACTTCCTACCCCATCCTGCCACTGCGCGACATCGTGGTCTTCCCGCACATGATCGTACCGCTCTTCGTGGGCCGCGAGAGATCGGTCAAGGCGCTCGAGGCGGTGATGGCCGACGACAAGCAGATATTGCTGTCCAGTCAGGTCGACCCGGGCGTCGACGACCCCGACAGCGACGGCATCTACCGCACCGGCGTACTGGCCAACGTGTTGCAGCTTTTGAAACTGCCCGACGGCACCGTGAAAGTGCTGGTCGAGGGCAAGTCTCGCGTGCGCATCACCGAGTTTCTCGACACCGAGGCCTACTTCGAGGCCACCTGCGAGGACCTGACCGAGATTCCCGGCGACATGACCGCGATCGAGGCGCTGTCGCGCTCGGTCGGCCAAGAGTTCGAGAAATACGCCAAGGTCAAGAAGAACATCCCCGAAGAGGCGCTGGCGGCCGTGGACGAGGCCGACGCGCCCGCCAAACTGGCCGACCTCGTCGCCGGGCATCTGGGCATCGAGGTGGACCAGAAGCAGGAGCTTCTGGAGACGCTTTCCATCAGTGAACGGCTGGAAAAGGTCTACGGCCTGATGCAGGGCGAGATGTCCGTGCTGCAGGTCGAGAAGAAGATCAAGACCCGCGTCAAGTCGCAGATGGAGAAGACCCAGCGCGAATATTACCTGAATGAGCAGATGAAGGCCATCCAGAAGGAGCTGGGTGACGGCGAGGACGGCGAGGGCGAGATCGCCGAACTGGAAGAAAAGATCGCCGCCACCAAGCTGTCGAAAGAGGCACGCGAGAAGGCCGAGGCCGAGCTGAAAAAGCTCAAGAACATGTCGCCCATGTCGGCCGAGGCGACGGTCGTGCGCAACTACCTCGACTGGATGCTGTCGATCCCGTGGGGCAAGAAATCCCGCGTCAAGAAAGACCTCGGCCGCGCCGAGAAGATCCTCGACGACGACCACCACGGGCTCGAGAAGGTCAAGGAGCGTATCGTCGAACACCTCGCCGTGCAGCAGCGCTCCAAGAAGCTGAAAGGCCCGATCATGTGCCTTGTCGGCCCGCCGGGCGTGGGCAAGACCTCGCTGGGCAAATCGGTCGCACGGGCAACCGGGCGCGAGTTCATCCGCATCTCCCTGGGCGGGGTGCGCGACGAGTCCGAGATCCGCGGCCACCGGCGGACCTACATCGGCTCGATGCCGGGCAAGATCATCCAGGCGCTGAAAAAGGCCAAGACGACGAACCCGCTGATCCTGCTCGACGAGATCGACAAGATGGGCCAGGATTTCCGCGGCGACCCGGCATCGGCCATGCTCGAGGTGCTCGACCCGGAACAGAACTCCACCTTCGTGGACCACTACCTCGAGGTCGAATACGACCTGTCCAACGTGATGTTCCTGACCACCTCGAACAGCTACAACATGCCCGATCCGCTGCTCGACCGGATGGAGGTGATCCCGCTGGCGGGCTACACCGAGGACGAAAAGCGCGAAATCGCCAAGCAGCACCTGTTGGCCAAGCAGATGAAGAACCACGGGCTCAAGGAGGCCGAGTTCTCGCTGGATGACAGCGCCCTGACGGGCATCATCCGCCATTATACCCGCGAGGCGGGCGTGCGGAACATGGAACGCGAGATCGCCAAGATCTGCCGCAAGGCGGTGACACAGCTGATCAAGAAAGAGGTCAGCCACGTCGTGGTGACCGAGGACAATCTTGCCGACTACTTGGGCGTGCGCAAGCACCGCTACGGCCTGGCCGAGGAAGAGGACCAAATCGGCGTGGTTACGGGGCTGGCCTATACCAGCGTCGGGGGCGAACTGCTCAACATCGAGGCGGTGCGCTTGCCGGGCAAGGGCCGGATGAAGACCACCGGCACCCTGGGCGACGTCATGAAGGAAAGCATCGACGCGGCCAATTCCTATGTCCGGTCGGTCAGCCCGCAGCTGGGCATCAAGCCGCCGCGCTTCGACAAGCTGGACATCCACGTCCACGTCCCCGACGGCGCGACGCCAAAGGACGGCCCCTCGGCCGGCCTGGCCATGGTGACGGCCATCGTGTCGGTCCTGACGGGCATCCCGGTGCGCAAGGACATCGCCATGACCGGCGAGGTCACGCTGCGCGGCAATGCCTCCTCCATCGGCGGGTTGAAGGAAAAGCTGCTCGCGGCATTGCGGGGCGGCATCACCACGGTGCTGATCCCCGAGGAGAACCAGAAGGACCTGCCCGAGATCCCCGACAACGTGAAAGAGGGGCTGGAGATCATCCCCGTCAGCCACGTGTCCGAAGTTCTCAAGCACGCGCTGGTGCGCCAGCCCGAGGCCATCGAGTGGGACCAGGAAGCCGAAGAGGCCGCCGCCATCGAGGCCGCGCTGCGCAAGGGCGGGGACGAGGGCAGCGCGACAGTCGCGCACTGAGCAGGTCCTCACCGGCAACAAGGGGCGTCCGATGCAGGGGCGCCCCTTTTTTGTGGGCTGCGGTTGGCACTTGTAGGATCGTGCCGCGGCAGCCGTGGCCCGCCGCTCGCTAAGATCGGTCTGGGCGCGGCCGTTGGCCGCGACGCCGTCTTTCGGCATGATCGCGATGGCGGGCTTGTCACAGTCAGAGAATTGTTTCTTGCCCCCTGCGCGGCGCGCGAAATCTGTTATACTGATGTCGAAATCGAAACGACCGGAGGCAAACATGCCGAGCAGCAAATCGAGCGCGAGCCGCAAGGCCACGACGTCGACGAAACGCAAGGCCGCAACACCGCGGACCGCCACACCCAAGACCGCCGCGGCCACGGCCGCAGCGGCCTCGGCGGCGGATCCGGCACCCGTGCCAGAAGCGGCCCCGGCACCCGAACCCACCGTCGTCGAGGAAACCAAACCGGTCGTCGCCGGTCCCATGCTCAAGAAACCGGAACTGATCGACCGCGTCATCGCCGAGACCGGCATGAAGAAAAAGGACGTCAAGCCGGTGGTCGAGTCCATGCTCAACGTCCTCGGACTGGGGTTGGCCAATGGCGAGGAAATGAACCTGCCACCCCTCGGCAAGGTCATGATCAACCGCACCAAGGAGGTGACCAACGCCAAGGTCTTCGTGACCAAGGTGCGCCAGCCGAAAGCGCGTGCCCCCGAGGACAAAGACCCCCTTGCGGACGCCGCCGAGGAAGGGTAGATCAACGCCGGATCGGGTGATTAGCTCAGTGGTAGAGCGCTTCGTTCACATCGAAGATGTCAGAAGTTCGAATCTTCTATCACCCACCAATCTCCCTCATGCCGTGGTTCTTCGGTATTGCCACGGCCGGGCCGTGCCGGTAAATCCGCCCCTGCCGGGTCGTTAGCTCAGCTGGTAGAGCGCTTCGTTTACACCGAAGATGTCGGGAGTTCGAACCTCTCACGACCCACCAGTCCCAACGGGCGTCGCGTCCGCTGTCAGGCGAAATTCACGGTCCCGCAGGCCACTCTGCCGCGAGACGGGTTTGTGGAGCCGCGCCCTGAAGCCTTGTCATGCCACAGGAGAGCCGCCATTCGCCGCACCCTCGCCAGCGGCATCGGCAGGGGGTCAGGCGTTTATCTTCTTCGACAAGGATGCGGCCAGGACGGGGGCCAAAAACCTCGGCCGGGCTGGCCATTCCCGCTTGACGCTGCTCGGACCCCCGCCTAGAACGCCCAACACGCCTCGGGGTACACCCGGGCGGGCAGCGAGCGGTTGTAGCTCAGATGGTTAGAGTGCCGGCCTGTCACGCCGGAGGTCGCGGGTTCGAGCCCCGTCAACCGCGCCACTGCTGCCCCGCCTGAATCGCCCGGAGACCGGATCGCGCGGTTGTAGCTCAGACGGTTAGAGTGCCGGCCTGTCACGCCGGAGGTCGCGGGTTCGAGCCCCGTCAACCGCGCCATTTTCCCCTCATCGCCGGATGTCTTGCCCGGTGCGGCAGGGCTTGCCAGATACATTGCAAATGTATAATGGTTCATGTGCCGTTATCGGAGATTGCCATGGCCGTTCTGGATCAGATCGACTGGAGCCTCATCCTGCTGGCCTGCGCAACGCTGGGTCTGGCGCCTTTCGTGCCCGAGCCCCATATCTGGGAAAAGCTCAAAATGCTCGTCGCCGGAGAGCTGACAAAGCCTCTCGATATCCTCGATTTCCTGATGCACGGCGCGCCCTTCCTCGTGCTTGCTGCCAAGGTGGTCCGCGAAGCGACGACAGCGGTCTGATCGGACCGGAACCATGGCACGGGTCGTGGTCCCTACGGCGCGATCATCTCCAGCACCCTGTCCAGCCCCGGGTCGCGGCCCGCGCGGAAAGCGGGCGCGTCGAAGGGCAGGGCGGTGTCCGGGGCCACCCCGACGCCATTGACCACCGTGCCCGCGGCGTTGCGGTAGATCTGGTGCGCCATGCCGAGGCGCCAGTCGGTGGGCAGCGTTATCTCCATGATGTCCGACAGCGCCCCGGCCGTGCGCGCGCCGATCACCGTGACCTGCGGCATCTCGCCCAGCGCGAGGGCCAGCACCTCGGCCGCCCCGGCGGTATAGCCGGAATTGAGCAGGTAGACCGGCTGGGTCAGCGGCAGGTCGGTGGCGATGGTGCGCGCGGTCTCGGGCGGGGTATAACCGGACCGGGTGCGGATTTCCTTGCTGAAGGCCGGTACGGGGCTGTCGGTGAAAAACCCCGCGTAGGCCAGCGCCACCGCATCGGACCCGCCCGGGTTCAGCCGGTTGTCGAGGATGATCGCCCGGGTGTCGCGCAGCGCGTCGGCGACTCGGGAAAAGGCGCTGGCCGCCTTGACGTCCTGCGCGGTGCCCACGCCGGGGCGGGTGGCAGTGTGGCGCAGGAAGACATAGCCGATATTGCCCTCCAGAACGGTATACTCCAGCCCGGTGTCTTCGACGCGGGTCAGGTCATTGGCGCGGGGCACCTCGCGGAAATCCACCGCCTCGGCGTGCCAGGCCGGCGTTTCGGCGGGGGTGATGGCGCGGCCGCCCTCGGGGTCGAACAGGTAGACCAGGGTGTCGTCGATACCGGCCAGCAGGTCCTGCATCGCGGGCCAGAGACCGTCGAGCGTGCGCACGCCCGGCGCCAGCGCCTCGTAGCGGGCGGGCCAGTCGATGCCGTGCCGGTCGAAAAAGGGATAGTGTTCGTTCAGCCCGTGCCAAGCGATGTCGAAAGCGTCGCGCACCGTGGGTTCCTGGGGCGTGCCGCCCTCGGCACAGGCCGCGGGCAGGGCATCCAGCCGGCGCGTGCGGATCGGGTTGGACGCGCCGTCGATGTCGATGCGCAAACCGCCGTCGCCATCGGGGTTTAGCGCGATATCGCCCAGTTCGCCGAGAACAAGCGAATGCGCCGGGCCGCGGTAGACGGGCAGGCAGGAGACCTCGGTGCGCTGATAGGCCGTCACCATGATCCGGCCCACGTCCACCACCAGGCCGTAGCCCTGGGTGCGCCAGACGCCGCGCAGCTCGGCCGGGGGCCAGAACAGTGGCCAGGTCAGAAGGATCAGGCCCGCCAGCAGCCCCAGCAGCCGCCCGATCCAGCCGATCACGAAGCGAAACAGCACGCCCTTAACCGGCCAGCGCCGCCAGCACCCGCGCCCAGGAGCGGATGCCCTTGTGGAAGCTGTCGAGGTCGTATTTCTCGTTCGGGCTGTGGATGCGGTCGTCCTCGTTGGCAAAGCCGATCAGCATGGCGTCCATGTCCAGCACCGTCTTGAAGAAACCCGCGATAGGGATCGAGCCGCCCATGCCAGACAGGACCGCCTCGCGATTCCATTCGGCGCTCAGGGCCTGGCGGGCCTTCTCGAACTCGGGCCGGTCGGTGTTCATCACCGAGGCAGGCGATCCGTCCAGGTCCTGGTTCCACTCGACGCTCAGGTCGGGTTTCAATTGAGCCTCCACATGGGTGCGCAGCTTGGCGCGGATGTCGGCGGGGTCCATACCCCCCACGAGGCGGCACGTCAGCTTGCAATGCGCTTCGGCCGGGATCACTGTTTTCGTTCCGGCACCCTGGTAGCCACCCCACAGCCCGTTGATTTCCAGCGTCGGGCGCGCCCATTGCTGAACAAGCGCCGAGTAGCCCTCTTCGCCGTGGGCCTGCGTCAGCCCGGCATTGGCAAGGTAGTCGGCCTCGTCGAAGCCGCTGGCCTGCCATTGGCGCAGCAAGTCGGGGGGCACCTCGTCCACGGCGTCGTAAAAGCCCGCGACCGCGACGCGGCCCGTCACGTCGTGAAAGCTGGTGATGATGCGCGATATCTCGCGCAGGGGGTTGATGGCCGGGCCGCCGTAGTGGCCCGAATGCAGGTCCATGGCCGGGCCCTTGAGCGTGAACTCGTCCTTGAGCATGCCGCGCAGCTGGCTGGCGATCGAGGGCACGCCGGGTGCCACCATCGCGGTGTCGCAGATCAGCGCCAGGTCGGCCTTCAGCGCGTTGGCGTTCCCTTCCATGTAGGGCACGAGCGAGGGCGAGCCGCTTTCTTCCTCGCCCTCGAACAGGAACGACAGTTGCAGTGGAAGGCTGCCGTGCACGGCCTTCCAGGCGCGGCAGGCCTCGACGAAGGTCATCAGCTGGCCCTTGTCGTCGCTGGCGCCGCGGCCGCGGATCAGGGTCTTGCCGCCGTGATCCTCGACGCGGGGATCGAAGGGGTCGTGGTCCCACAGCTCCAGCGGGTCGACGGGCTGCACGTCGTAATGGCCGTAGAACAGCAAGTGCGGGCCGCGACCCCCCTCGGGGGCCATGCCGTGGGCCACCACCATGGGGTGGCCCGGGGTGGCGTGCTTCTCCGCCGCGAAGCCGATCGAGGCCAGGTCCGCCGCCAGCCAGTCGGCGGCGCGGTCCACCTGCGCGTCATGGGCCGGGTCGGTCGAGATCGAGGGGATCGCCAGGAATTCGGTCAGCCGCTCCAGCGCCTGGGGCAGATCCTCGTCGATACGGGCGAGCACGGGGTCGAGCATGGCGGTCCTTTCCTGCGATCGGGCCCCAACCTACCGGCCCTGTGCGTGATGTCCATGGCCACCCAGTGTAACCGGGCCTGCGCCCGCGCGCGAAATCGTTAAGGGGCGGCAAATTGTAGCCTGTTGTGCGCCGGGGGCGCGGCCTATATGCCAAGGTAACAAGGCGGCGCGGGCCATGACCGCGCCATGACTGCTGCAAGGAAGACCCATGGACTACACCGCGCACCTGGACGACGCCCTCACGCGGCTACACGAGGAGGGCCGCTACCGGACCTTCATCGACATCGAACGCCGCCGCGGCCAGTTTCCGCACGCGGTTTGGACGCGCCCGGACGGCAGCGAACAGCGGATCACCGTGTGGTGCGGCAACGACTACCTCGGAATGGGCCAGCACCCCACGGTGCTGACGGCCATGCACGAGGCGCTGGAGGCCACCGGCGCGGGCTCTGGCGGGACGCGCAACATCTCGGGCACCACGGTCTATCACAAGCGGCTGGAGACCGAACTGGCCGACCTGCACGGCAAGGAGGCGGCGCTGCTGTTCACCAGCGCCTATATCGCCAACGACGCGACGCTCTCGACCCTGCCAAAGCTGTTTCCGGGGCTGATCATATACTCCGACAGCCTGAACCACGCCTCGATGATCGAGGGCATCCGCCGCAACGGCGGGGCCAAGCGGGTCTTCGCGCACAATGATATCAATGACCTGCGCGCCAAACTTGAAGCGGATGACCCGGCGGCGCCCAAACTGATCGCCTTCGAATCCGTCTACTCGATGGACGGCGACTTCGGCCCCATCGCCGAGATCTGCGACTTGGCCGAGGACTTCGGGGCGCTGACCTACCTCGACGAGGTGCACGCCGTGGGCATGTACGGCCAGCGCGGAGCCGGCGTGGCCGAGCGCGACGGGCTGCTGGACCGCATCGACATCGTCAACGGCACCCTGGGAAAGGCCATCGGCGTGCACGGCGGCTATATCGCCGCCAGCGCGAAAATGTGCGACGCGGTAAGGTCTTACGCGCCGGGCTTCATCTTCACCACGTCGCTGCCGCCGGTGGTGGCCGCCGGAGCCGCGGCCTCGGTCGCGCATCTCAAGACTGACGCGGCACGGCGCGAGGCCCACCAGACACAGGCGACGATCCTCAAGACCCGCCTGAGGGGGCTGGGCCTGCCGATCATCGACCACGGAAGCCACATCGTGCCGCTGATCGTGGGTGACCCGGTGCATACCAAGACCATCTCGGACATGCTGCTGACCGACCACGGCATCTACGTCCAGCCGATCAACTATCCGACGGTCCCGCGGGGCACCGAACGGCTGCGCTTCACGCCCTCGCCGGTGCACGGCCCCCGCGAGATGGACGCGCTTGTCGCGGCGCTGGACGGGCTCTGGTCGCACTGTGCGCTGAATCGCGCCGACCTCGCCGGGTAGTCTTTCTGCCGGTGCATCCTCGCCGGGAACGTGCTAATTACGGTTCCGTGAGCGGCGCGCGGCGAATCAAGGCCGCGTCGCGTGGGGCAGAGCAGAGAACACCGGATGATCCGCAAGGGGTTCAGGACAGAACCGGCACAGTCGCAGGACGACACGCAGGGATTCGACGCTTTCGACCTCCGGCTCGGGGACCTGATGCGCGGCGAGCGGGCGACGATGGGAAAATCCCTTCTGGACGTCCAGCGCGAGCTTCGTATCAAGGCCGCCTACATTGCCGCGATCGAGAATGCCGACCCCACGGCCTTTGACACGCCCGGCTTCATCGCCGGCTACGTGCGGTCCTACGCGCGCTACCTGAACCTTGACCCCGACTGGGCCTTCGAGAGGTTCTGCCGCGAGAGCGGCTTTTCCACGACCCACGGCATGTCCGAGGAAGCCTCGGGCGTGAAGGTCAGGGAACGCGCGCAGGTGCGGACCGACGGTGACATGTTCTCGGCCCCCGCCACCCCCTTCGTGCCCGCGCGTGAGGCCATGTTCAGCCAGGTCGAGCCCCGCGCCATCGGCTCGGTCATGGTGCTCGTGGCGCTGATCGGCGGGCTGGGCTACGGCGGCTGGACCGTGCTGCAGGAGGTGCAGAAGGTGCAGCTTGCGCCGGTCGAGAACACGCCAACGGTCATGGCCGACATGGACCCGCTCGCCGGGGCCGGCAGGCCTGGTGCGCAGGACGATGACGACGCGATGGCCGGCGGCGGCGGGCCGGAGCCCGGCGCGCTGGACAGGCTCTACCGGCCGCAGGCGCTGGAGGCGCCGGTCATGGTTGCCCGCGACGCGCCGATCTCGACACTGGACCCGCGGGCCATGGGGGCGCTGGTCGTGCCCGAGGCCAGCCGCGACAGCCCCGATCCCACGACCATGGACCTGGCAGATGCGGCCGAGGTCGTCGCCGAGGCCGACGAGGGCGGGGCAGAGCTGCCCGACTCCTCCGTTCAAGTCACCCAGGACCCGCTGCCCGGGGTAACGCTTGTCGCGGTGCGCCCGGCCTGGGTGCGGGTGCGCGGCGCCGATGGCGCGGTACTCTACGAGGGGATCCTGAACGCCGGCGACACCTATGACGTCCCGCGGACCGAGGTCGCGCCGACCATGCGCATCGGTGAATCCGGCGCGGTCTACTTCGCCGTCGAGGGCGATCATTACGGCCCGGTGGGACCCCGCGGTGCCGTGAGTTCGGACGTGGCGCTGTCGACCGAAGCGGTTCGTGAGGGTTACGAGGTCGCTGACCTGTCGTCGCACAGCGACCTCGCCGCGGTTGTCGATGTTGCCGAGTTGCAGTCGGGCGAAACCGGCGAGTCCGGCGACCGCTAGGCCCCGTTGCCCCGCGCCGGTCAAGGTCCTAGGTAGAAGGTAAGCGCAGCTTCACAGGACGCAACGCATGTCTCTCAACCCGGTGCGCCCCTGGCGCAACATCCACCGCCGCGAAAGCCGCAAGATCATGGTCGGGGACGTGCCCGTGGGCGGGGACGCCCCGATCTCGGTCCAGACCATGACCAATACCGAGACCACGGACATCCCCGGCACCATCGCGCAGGTGCAGGCGGCCGCCGAGGCGGGCGCGGATATCGTGCGCGTCAGCGTGCCGGACGAGGCCAGCTCGAAAGCGCTCAGGGAAATCGTGCGCGAAAGCCCGGTGCCGATCGTCGCCGACATCCATTTCCACTATCGCCGCGGCATCGAGGCCGCCGAGGCCGGCGCGGCCTGCCTGCGCATCAACCCCGGCAACATCGGGGATGAAAAGCGCGTCAAGGAAGTGATCTCGGCCGCCCGCGACCACGGCTGTTCCATGCGCATCGGCGTCAACGCCGGCTCATTGGAAAAGCACCTGCTGGACAAATACGGCGAGCCTTGTCCCGACGCCATGGTCGAAAGCGGGCTGGACCATATCAAGGTGCTGCAGAACAACGATTTTCACGAGTTCAAGATTTCCTGCAAGGCCTCGGATGTTTTCATGGCCGCGGCCGCTTACATGCAGCTGGCCGAGCAGACCGACGCGCCGATCCATCTCGGCATCACCGAGGCCGGGGGGTTGACCTCGGGCACTATCAAGTCCGCCATCGGGCTGGGCCAGCTGCTGTGGATGGGCATCGGTGACACGCTTCGTGTGAGCCTCTCGGCCGACCCGGTGGAAGAGATCAAGGTCGGCTACGAGATCCTGAAATCACTGGGCCTGCGCCACCGCGGTGTGAACATCATTTCCTGCCCGTCCTGCGCGCGGCAGGGGTTCGACGTGATCAAGACGGTCGAGACGCTGGAAGAGCGGCTGGAGCACATCAAGACGCCGATGTCGCTGTCCATCATCGGCTGCGTCGTCAACGGCCCCGGCGAGGCGCTGATGACCGACGTCGGCTTCACCGGCGGCGGCAACGGTGCGGGCATGGTCTATCTGGCGGGCAAGCAGAGCCACAAGATGACGAACGACCAGATGATCGACCACATCGTCGAGGAGGTCGAGAAGAAGGCGGCCGAGATCGAGGCGGGTGACGCACCGGTTTCCGGTTGAGTGGCTGCGCCACGCAGGTTGGCCTCGGCGTCGCCGCTGGCGCCGCCTGCGGGCTCAGGGGGCTGTCCGCCCCCTCTGCCTTCGGCATTCACCCCCGACGGTATTTGACACCCGAAGAAGTTACTGCGCGAGGTAGCGGTCCAGTACTGCAGGCGGCACCGCGCCGCGCACCATGAGCCGTGGAAAGACGTAGGACGGCACGGTGTCGAGTGTCAGGGCCGCCATCAGCTCGGCGTTCTGCGCAGGCGGGTGAAGGGCGATCCGCAGGCCGCGGTCACGGGCGAAATCGTCCAGCCTGGCGGCCGTCGCGCTGTCGGGCGGCGCGAAGACGGCCAGGGCCACGGGGCCGGTATCGCCCAGCAGGTTCGTCGCTCCGGGATCGAACAGGCGCCCCGCGTGGTCCGCGATCAGGGCCAGGTCGCTTGCGATTTCCGCGGCGTAGGGGTCCGGGCCGCGCAGCGCGCGGGCGACGATCTCGGGCTCGTCCAGCAGTAGGGCGCGCACTTCCGCCCCGAAGGCCGCGCGGTCGGCGGGCGTGAGTCCCAACACGTCGCCGATCGCAGCGCCGGGCAGGGCGGCAAGGGCTAGAACAAACCCCCGCATCAACTGTCCGCGCGGACCTCCTCGACAATCTGCTTCATGGCGTCGAGCGGGGCGTAACCGCGCACCATCTGGTCCTCGAAGACGAAGGTTGGCGTGCCGGTGATCTGCATCCGCTGCGCGAGCATCCGGTTGGATTGCAGGACGCTGTCGACCGTGTCCGAGGACATCTTTTCCATGATCGCGTCGGTGTCGAGCCCCAGCGTGTTGGCCAGTTCGGTCAGGCTGGCCTCGGTGACGTCGGCCCGCTGGGCCATGAGCGCGTCGGAGACCGTCTTGTAGGCCGCGTCGCCCGCGACAGTCTGCACCGCGAGCGCGAAGCGCGAGGCCAGCACCGATTGATCGCCAAGGATCGGGAATTCCTTGATGATGTAGCGGATCTCGCCGTCGCTGGCGATCAGGTCCGCCACCTCGGGGTGGGCCCGCTTGCAGTAGCCGCAACGGTAGTCGAGAAACTCGACGACGGTGATGTCGCCCTCGGGGTTGCCGCCGACCCAGGAATGGCCGTCCTCGAAAAGCGCCGCGCGGTTCTGCGCGACAAGCTGCCCGTCGGCCTGCGCCTCCGCCTCGGCCTGGCGCTGTTCCAGCACGCCGATGGCCTCCATCAGCACCTCGGGGTTGTCCATCAGGTAGGCGCGGACCTCGGCGCGGAAGGCCGCGCGTTCGGCCTCGGTCATGTCGTCGATCTCCAACCCGAGGGCCGGGGTGGCAGCCAGCGCGAGGGCGGCGAGGGTCAGGCGCATCTTGGTCTCTCCGGTCATCTGGGGCGCGGCCTGTCGGCGGCGGGACGCCCGTGTTTGTGACAGCGTATCACTGTCGGCTCGGCCCGCAACCGCCGTGCGCGGGATGGCGCCGTGGCGTGGTGCGCATTGACGCGCCGCGCCCGGACAGGGCAGACACCGGGGCAAGACATCCGAAAATGGCGGAGGCGGGCAGATGCGGAACTCACGGCGCGGCGAGGTCGACCCGTTCATCGTGATGGACGTGATGGAACGCGCCCGACAGGCCGAGGCGGCGGGCCGCGAGATCATTCACATGGAGGTGGGCCAGCCGGGCACCGGCGCGCCGCGGGCCGCGCTGGATCGACTGTCAGCCGAGATGACGGAGGCACCGCTGGGCTACACGGTTGGGCTGGGCCTGCCCGAGTTGCGGGCGCGAGTCGCGCGGCACTACGGCGAGTGGTATGACCTGGACCTCGACCCGGGCCGGGTGGTCGTGACCGCCGGGGCCTCGGGCGCCTTCCTGCTGGCCTTTTCGGCGCTCTTCGATACCGGCGAGCGCGTCGGGCTGGGGGTACCTTGCTATCCCAGTTATCGCCAGATCCTGCGGGCGCTGGACCTGGTGCCGGTGGACATGCCCACGACACTGGCAAACCGCATGCAGCCCGTGCCCGACGACGTGGCCGCCCATGACCTGCAGGGGTTGCTGGTAGCCTCGCCCGCCAATCCCACCGGCACCATGCTGGGCAAGCCCGAACTGGCGGCACTGGCCGAGGCCTGCGCGGCCCGCGACACGGCGCTGATCAGCGACGAGATTTACCACGGAATCGACTACGAGCACCGGCCCGTCACCGCGCTGGAGGTCACCGACGAGACTTACGTGATCAACTCGTTTTCCAAGTATTTCTCGATGACCGGCTGGCGCGTGGGCTGGATGGTTGTGCCCGAGGATCACGTCCGCCGGATCGAGCGGCTGGCCCAGAACATGTTCATCTGCCCCACCCACGCGAGCCAGCGCCTGGCCCTGCATGCCATGGACTGTCCCGAGGCGCTGGACGCCAACCTTGCCGTCTACCGCGAGAACCGCCGCCTGATGCTCGAAGGGCTGCCCAAGGCGGGGTTCACCCGGATCGCCCCGCCCGACGGGGCCTTCTACGTTTACGCCGATGTCAGCGGGATGACCGACGATGCGCTGGCCTTCGCCGCCGAGATCCTCGACGAGGCCGGTGTGGCGGTCACACCGGGGCTGGATTTCGACCCCGTCGCGGGGCGGCACTGGCTGCGCTTTTCCTATGCCCGCAGCACGGCGGACATCCGCGAGGGGCTGGCCCGGCTGGCCCGCTTCACGGCCGCGCGGGACGCGGGCTGATGCGGGTGGGCCTGCGGTGCCGCGCCGCTGCGCAGGGCCTCGCCTGCGCTTTAGTGCTGGGCTTGGCGGACATGGCCGATGCGCAGGCGGTGTCGGGACTGGCGCGGTTGGACGTGGCCGAGAGCGCCGTGCGCGACACCCGCAACGGCCTCGAGGTCGATCTGGCGCTCAGCCAGGTCGTGCCGTGGCGGGTCTTTCTGCTGGATGATCCGCGGCGGCTGGTGCTCGACTTCCGCGAGGTGGACTGGCGCGGTGCCGACGCCGGGCTGATCGAGGGCGACCGGGCGCGCGACCTGCGCGCCGGGGCGTTGCGCCCCAGCTGGTCGCGGCTGGTCGTGGACCTCGGCGCGCCGCTGGTGGTGGACGAGGCGGGCATGACGGTGGACGACACCGACGGCAGCGCCCGGTTGCGGGTGCGGCTGACCCGCGCCGAGGCCGGGGCCTTTGCCGCCGCCGCGGGGCCGCCACCCGATCCCGACTGGGCCTTCGCTCTGCGCGGCGATTCGGCGCAGGAGGTGGCGCCGCCGCCCGAGGAGGACCTCGTCGTCGTGATCGACCCCGGGCATGGCGGCATCGACCCCGGTGCGCGCCACGGCGGTATCGAGGAAGCCGACCTGATGCTGAAGCTCGGGCTGGAGACGGCCCGGGCGGTGCAGCGGATGGAGGGGGTGACGCCCTACCTGACCCGCGAGGCGGATGTCTTCGTGCCCCTGCGCGAGCGGCTGACGCTGGCCCGGTCCGTCGGGGCGGACCTGTTCATATCCTTGCACGCCGATGCGCTGGAGGGGCTTCAGGCCAGCGGGGCGAGCGTCTACACCCTTGCCGAAGAGGCGGTGCCCGAAGCCACCCGGCGCATGGCCGAACGCCACGGTCGGGCCGATATCGTCGCCGGGCTGGACCTGTCGGGGCAGGATGACGCCGTCGCCACGGTCCTGATGGACCTTGCCCGGCTGGAAACCGGCCCGGCCGGCCGGCGCTTTGCCGCCGAACTCGTGGCCGCGCTGGAGGCGCGCGGCGCCCCGCTGACCCGCCGGCCCCGCCGCGAGGCCCTGCTGGCGGTGCTGACCAGCGCCGATTTCCCGGCCGTGCTGCTGGAGGTCGGGTTCCTGTCCAACGACAGCGACCGGGCGCGCCTGTCCAGTGCCGCCGGCCGCCGGCCCATTGTCGAGGGGGTCGTGCTGGCCATCGACCGCTGGATGATCGCGCAGGACGGGCTGGACCCGCTCAAGCGGCGCTGACGGTCTCAGCCGACGGTGAGCTGGGCGGGATTGCCGCGCGGGCCTTCGCGGCGGGCGATCACGAAACCGGCAAACCCTGGCCGAGACGGTGCATTGGGCTTTTGACCCCGGACCCGGGCCCCCATATAACCAAGGTCTGACACACGGGGGCCGCGCGCCGCATGATCCTGCGATTCATCCTGTCCTTCTTCGGCGGCATCTTTTCGCTGCTCACCCTCGGCGCGGGCATGGCGGCGCTGTCGCTGGGCGCGATCTTCTACATCTACGGCCAGGACCTACCCACGCACGAGGCCCTGGCCAGCTACCAGCCCAAGACCGCCAGCCGGATCTATTCCGCCGAAGGCCGGATCATCGACGAGTTTGCCACCGAAAAGCGGCTTTACACCCCGATCGAGGAGATTCCCGACGTGGTCAAGCACGCTTTCGTCAGCGCCGAAGACAAGAATTTCTACACCCACGACGGCTACAGCGTCACCGCGATCCTTTCGGCGGTGCGCGACATGGTCGTCACCCGCGGCGAGACGGTGCGTGGTGGGTCGACCATTACCCAGCAGGTCGCCAAGAACCTGCTGCTTGACGGCTCGCGCACCATCGAGCGCAAGGTCAAGGAGATCATACTCGCCCCCCGCCTCGAAGAAACGCTGGGCAAGGACGGGGTGCTGGAGATCTACCTCAACGAGATCTTCCTGGGCCAGAATTCCTTTGGCGTGACGGCGGCCGCGCGGACCTATTTCAACAAGCCGCTGTCCGAGCTGTCGGCGGGCGAGGCGGCCTACATGGCCTCGGTCACGCGGCGGCCCTCGGACATGCACCCGGTGCGCGACCGCGATATCGCCGTCTTTCGCCGCAACAACACCTTGCGCGAGATGTTCGAGAACGGCTATATCGACCGCGCCGCGTTCAAGGCCGCGCGTGATGCGCCACTGCTGAGCGTGCAGAACGGCGATTACCCCTCCTATGCCGAGGACGCGCCCGAGCGGGATTACTTCACCGACGAGATTCGCCGCCAGCTGGACCGCGACATGGTCGGCGAGAATTTCAGTTCCGCCGGCCTCGCGGTGCGCGCCACCATCGAGCCCGAGATGCAGTCCGCCGCGCGCGTTTCCCTGCGCAAGGCGCTGTTGGATTTCGACCGCGGGCGCGGCACCTGGCGCGGCACCGGCGTCTCGGTGCCGGACGCGGCACTGTCGGACGAAGCCGGCTGGCGCGCGGCACTTGCCGAGGCCGAGGTGGCCCGCGGGATCAGCTACGAGGGCGCGTGGCGCCCGGCGGTGGTGCTGGAGGTGCAGGACCAGCAGCTTGTGATCGGCATCGAGGACGTCGCACTGGACGACCCGCGCGGCAACACCGTGCCGCGCAGCGACACCGCCTGGTTCAGCGGCGATCTCTACGAGAACTTCGACCGGGGCGACGTGATCCACGTTGCCGCCGTGGAACAGGACGGCGCTTTCGAGCGCTGGTCGCTGCGCCAGGTGCCCGAGGTTCAGGGCGGGTTCATGGCCATGGACGTGAACACCGGCCGCGTGCTGGCGATGCAGGGCGGCTTCGCCTTCGCGCATTCCGAACTGAACCGCGCCACCCAGGCCAACCGCCAGCCCGGCTCGGCCTTCAAGCCCTTCGTCTATGCCGCCGCACTGGATTCGGGCTGGACCCCGGCGACCATCGTGGTCGACGCCCCCGTCGAGGTGCGGTCGGGCGGCGAGATCTGGCGGCCCACCAACGCCAGCAACAAATTCTATGGCCCCACGCCGCTGCGCACTGGTATCGAACGGTCGCGCAACATCATGACCGTGCGCCTCGCGCAGGAAATCGGCATGGAGGTCATCGCCGACTATGCCGAGGATTTCGGCGTCTATGACCAAATGAGCCCCTACCTGGCTGCGGCCCTCGGCGCCGAGGAGACGACACTGTTCAAGCTGGTCTCGGCCTATGCGATGTTCGCCAACGGCGGCGAACGGGTGCAACCCACCCTGATCGACCGGGTGCAGGACCGTTTCGGCGAGACGATTTATTCCCACGCCCGCGCCGAGGGCAACAAGCGCGTCTGCGTCAACTGCGACGACGCCACGCTGCCCGAGGGCCGCGCGCCGCGCGTGGTCAACGACCGCGACCGGGTCATGAACGCCGTGACCGCCTATCAGCTGACCTCGATGATGCGCGGCGTGGTGGAACGCGGCACCGCCAGCGGCGCGGTCAACCTGCCGGTGCCGGTGGCCGGCAAGACCGGCACCACCAACGACGCCAAGGACGTCTGGTTCGTGGGCTTCTCCAGCAACATCGTGGCGGGCTGCTACATCGGCTATGACACCCCGCGCAGCCTGGGCCGCGGGGCCTCGGGCGGGGCGCTCTGCGCGCCGGTCTTCCAGCGGTTCATGCAACAGGCGGTCGACCGCTACGGCGGCGGCCCCTTCGAGGTGCCCGAGACATGCCAGTTCATCAGCATCGACCGTTTCACCGGGGCGCGGCTGCCCGACGAGGCCCGCGGGCCGAACGTGGTGCGCGAGTGCTTCCGCGCGGGCGAGGAACCGGTCTTCGGCCTGACCTACGACGGCGGCTATGCCATGGCCGGCGACCTGCCGCTGGTCGACGAGGTGCGCGAGGCCCGCGGCGTGCAGGTGGAAACCAATTCCGGCGGCACGGCCACGGTCAACGACAACGCCTCCTTCGGCACGCTCAGTTCCGGCGGCCTCTACTGACCGGACCGGGCCTGTTGCCGCGCCCACCCCGCTGGGCTATCACCCCCGAAATCACCAGACAGGACGCCCCTAAATGCGCGCCGAGACGCAGAACATCGTTGCCGAAATCGAAAAGAGCCTCGACCTGCTGGCCCAGCGGATGGACCGCGAGACGGCCCGGCACCGCCTTGAGGAGTTCAACGCCCGCGTAGAGGACCCGACGCTCTGGGATGACCCCGAGGCGGCGCAGAAGCTCATGCGCGACCGCCAGGCGCTGATCGACCAGATCGAGACTTTCGACGGCATCCGCCAGGAACTCAGCGACCAGCAGGAGCTGATCGAGATGGGCGAGTTGGAAGACGACCAGGACGTCGTCGCCGAGGCCGAGGCGGCGCTCAAGGCGCTGCGTGACCGGGCCGGGCAGAAGGAACTGGAAGCCCTGCTGGACGGCGAGGCCGACGGCAACGACACCTTCCTGGAAATCAACGCCGGCGCCGGCGGCACCGAGGCCTGCGACTGGGCGCAGATGCTGCAGCGCATGTATGTCCGCTGGGCCGAGAAATCGGGCTACAAGGTCGAGTTGCAGTCCGAGGAACCCGGCGGCGAGGCCGGCATCAAGTCGGCGGCCTACAAGATTTCGGGGCGCAACGCCTATGGCTGGCTGAAATCGGAAAGCGGCGTGCACCGGCTGGTGCGCATCTCGCCCTTCGGCAAGGGCACGCGCGAGACGTCCTTTGCCAGCGTCTGGGTGTACCCGGTGGTCGACGACAATATCGAGATCGAGGTCAACCCCGCCGACATCCGCATCGACACCTTCCGGTCCTCGGGGGCGGGCGGCCAGCACGTCAACACGACCGACTCGGCGGTGCGGATCACCCACCACCCCACCGGCATCGTCGTGACCAGCTCGGAAAAGTCGCAGCACCAGAACCGCGACATCGCCATGAAGGCGCTGAAATCGCGGCTCTACCAGCAGGAACTGGACCGCCGCACGGCCGACATCAATGCCGAACACGAGAACAAGGGCAGCGCCGGCTGGGGCAACCAGATCCGGTCCTACGTGCTGCAGCCCTACCAGATGGTCAAGGACCTGCGCACCGGGGTCGAGACCTCGGACACGCAGGGCGTGCTGGACGGCGCGCTCGACCCGTTCATGGCCGCCACCCTGGCGCTGGACGTCTCGGGCAAGTCCCGCGCCGAGGCCGCCGCCGAGGACTGACACCGCGGGCTTGACGCGCGATGATCCGCCGCGGACCATGGCCGCGAGGAAGGATCATCATGACCGATACGCCCGAGGCCCCTGCCGCCGCGCCCCGCCCCGAGATCGCGACGCTTACTTTCGCCGACATCCGCGCGGCGCTGGTGCTGGGCTGGCGCGATTTCCGTGCCGCGCCGCAGTTCGGGCTGTTCTTCTCGGCGGTCTACGTTCTGGGCGGGTTTCTCATGGTGCTGCTCTCGGCGGGGCACGTGACCTGGGTGCTAGCCACCTCGCTGGGGTTTCCGCTGGCCGCGCCCTTTGCCGCCGTGGGGCTTTACGAGGTCAGCCGGCGGCTGGAACAGGGCCGGGCGCTGGACTGGTACCGGGTGCTGGGCGTGGTCTGGGACGAACGCAAGCGCCAGGTGCCCTGGATGGGGGCGATCATCGTCTTCTATTTCCTGTTCTGGACGTTCTTTGCGCATATGCTTTTCGCGCTCATCATGGGCGTGTCGGAGATGCGCAGCACCTCGCTGCAGGCCTTCCTGACGCCCGAGGGGCTGACCCTGATCGCGGTGGAACTGGCGGTGGGCGCGGTGGCGGCCTTCGTGCTTTTCGCGCTGACGGTGGTCAGCCTGCCGCTGGTGCTCGACAAGGAGGTGGACTTCATGACCGCCATGCTGCTGAGCTTCGAGACCGTCACGCGCAACCTCGCCGTGATGCTGGCCTGGGCGGCGGTGATCGCGGCGATCAGCCTGGCCGGGCTGCTTCCGGCCTTCCTTGGGCTGATGGTGGCGCTTCCCTTGCTGGGGCACGCGACCTGGCACATGTACCGCCGGGCGCTGATCCATCCCTGAGTGTGCGCGTGTTGCCGCGGCGGGGCGGTATCACCCGGCGTTGCCCTGCACCCGGGGCAGCAGGTGCGACCAGTCGGCGGCCAGGTCGGGATCGGGGCGCGCGCCGTCGGGGGTGGTGCTGCGGTCTTTCTTCCAACTGGTGCTGGTCTGGAAACAGTGCCAGAACATCGGTGCGCGCTGTTGCGACAGCTGGTGCAGTGGCCCGCCAAGTCGGTGCACGGTCCAGTTGAAGCGGCCGGAAACGGACTGCGGCATGACGCACCATTTCGGCATGCAGGGATTCTGGCCGGGCACGATCAGAGTGTGCGCGGTCTGTGGGGCCGGGTTCCCGCCGGCTGCATAGCACCAGCGCCCGCGAAAGGCGACCTGCCCGCTGCGGCTGCGCGCCGCCATGTCATACACCGAAACCGGGCCGGGGCGCATGATCTCGTCGATGTCCAGCGACAGCACGCCGCGGGCGCGGGGGGCGTGGTGCAGGCGGACAAGGTTGAGCATCGCCGTCTGAAAGAACCGTGGCGGCACTTCCAGCTTTTTCGTCCCACCCGGCGGGCCATAGGGCACCGGGGCCGACAGTACCAGGTGATCGCGCAGTCCAGGAATAGCAGATAACATGGTGCTGACCGTCTCCGCGTCATAGCGATCAGACCCGTTGTCGATCACGATCACCGCATCCGTGCCCTCGCCGGTCACATGAGCCTCGGCCCAGGTCGCGATCCAGTCCGGGTCATTGTTGCGCGACACCGCGATCAGAAGGTTGCGCCCGGCAAAGCGCGCGCGGGCATCCGGGGCGGGCACCACCGGTGCTGACCAGTCGCTGTGGCGTACGAAAAACAGGATCATCGGGCAGGGGCGTCGAGAGCCATTCATAACGCAGAAACCGCCGCCGCCGCAGGCGCAGCGGGACGCCGCCGGCTTCAAGCCCCTGTCGCAGCACCGGCCAGAGGTTCAGCAGGCGCGGGCAGATCAGGTTCAGCCGGCCGTCGGCCACCCAGGCCTCGTAGATAAGCGTGCGCTGGTCATAGGCCGTGCGGTAGCTTTCTGTCTGGCGCGCGTGCGGGCGGGTGTAGTGCCGGACAGGCCCGCCCTCGGGCAGGCGGACCAGCGACAGGTGGCGGACATGCTGCGACACGGCGCTACAGCAGGTCCCGGACCTTTTGCGCCACGGCCTCGGCGGTGATGCCGAATTCCTCGAAGAGCGTGCCCGCCGGGGCCGAGGCGCCGAAACCGTCCATCCCGACGAAGCCGGCCTTGGCCTCGCGGCCGCGTTCGCCCAGCAGCCATTGGTCCCAGCCCTGGCGCACGCCGGCCTCGACCGCCACGCGGACCGGCCCGCCGGGCAGGACGCGCTTGCGGTATTTCTCGTCCTGGGCGGCGAAAAGCTCCATCGACGGCATCGAGACGACGCGGGTGCCGATCCCCTCGGCCTCGAGCAACGCGCGCGCGGCCAGCGCGACCGACACTTCCGAGCCGCTGGCCAGCAGGATCGCCTGGCGCTTGGCGGCCTCGGCATCCTTCAGGACATAGCCGCCCTGCGCGGTCAGGTTGCGGGTCTTGTGCTCGGTCCGCACCGTGGGAAGGCCCTGCCGCGACAGCGCCATGGCGCAGGGGCGGTCGGTGGTGGTCAGGGCGATTTCCCAGGCCTCTGCCACCTCGATGGTGTCGGCGGGACGCATAACCGTCAGGTTCGGTGTGGCGCGCATCAGTGCCAGGTGCTCGACCGGCTGGTGGGTCGGGCCGTCCTCGCCCAGGCCGATGGAATCGTGGCTGACCACGTAGGTCACCGGCACCCCCATGAGCGAGGACAGCCGCATCGCCCCGCGCATGTAATCGACGAAACACATGAAGGTGCCGCCGTAGGGCCGCACCCCGCCGTGCAGCGCCATGCCGTTCATGATTGCGGCCATGCCGTGTTCGCGAATGCCATAGTGGATGTAGCGCCCGCCGCGGTTGTCGGGATCGAAAACGCCCAGGCTTTCGGTCTTGGTGTTGTTCGAGCCGGTCAGGTCGGCCGAGCCGCCGAGGGTCTCGGCCATGATCGGGTTGACCACTTCCAGCACCTTCTGGCTGGAGGCGCGGGTGGCGAGCTTCGGCGCTTCTTCGGCGAACTGCTTTTTCAATGCCTTGATCGTCGCCGGCAGTTTTTTCGGGGCCTGACGGGCAAAGCAGCGGTCGAACTCGTCACGTTTGGCCTTCGACAGCTTCGCGAGCCGGCCCTCCCACTCGGCGCGTGCCGCCGCGCCACGCTGGCCAAGGCCCGCCCACCAGGCCTTGACCTCCTTGTCGACCTCGAAATCGCCCATGGGCGCGCCGTAGGCCTCTTTCGTGGCGCGCAGCTGGTCGGCATCGGTCAGCGCGCCGTGGCCCTTTGCGGTGTCCTGCGCGGCATGGCCCAGCGCGATATGCGTCTGGCAGGAAATCATAGAGGGGCGCGGATCGGCCTTGGCCGCCACGATGGCTGCGTCGATGGCCGCCGGGTCATGGCCGTCGATCTCCTGCACGTGCCAGCCCGAGGCGGCAAAGCGCGCCGATTGATCGGTGGCATCGGCCAGGTCCACCCGGCCGTCGATGGTGATCTGGTTGTTGTCGAAGAACACCACGAGGTGGCCTAGCTGCTGCATGCCGGCAAGACCGATGGCCTCTTGGCTGATGCCCTCCATCAGGCAGCCGTCCCCGGCCATGACATAGGTGTGGTGGTTGATGATCTTCTCGCCCCAGCGGGCGCGCAGCGACTCCTCGGCGATGGCAAATCCCACGGAATTGGCCAGGCCCTGGCCCAGCGGGCCGGTGGTGGTCTCGACCCCCTCGAGGTGGCCGTATTCCGGGTGGCCGGCGGTGCGGCTGCCCCACTGGCGGAAATCCATGATCTGCTGCAGCGTCGCCTGCTCGTAGCCGGTCAGGTAGAGCAGGGCGTAGAGCAGCATCGAGCCATGCCCGTTGGACAGGATGAACCGGTCGCGGTCGGGCCAGTGCGGGGCCTGCGGATCGAACCTCAGGTGCTTGTCGAACAGGACGGTGGCGACATCGGCCATGCCCATGGGCATGCCGGAGTGCCCGGAGTTGGCCGCGGCCACGGCATCGAGGGTCAGGGTGCGGATGGCGGCGGCGCGGGCCCAGTGGTCGGGATTGGCGCGGCGGAGAGCTTGGATATCCACGGGGGGTCGTCCTTTCGATGGCATGGCGTGTCGCTGCGGTCATAGCAGCGCGCCCCCCGAGATCAAGGCGCGGCGGCCCACAAGGTCAAGGGTGCGCCGCAAGTGTCTGAAAAACGGGTGCGCGTGGCATTTGCCGCCCCTCGGCCCATGGCATACTCTCAGGAAAACGCTGCGCGATTCGCCCGGTGTCGGGGCATCTGGTCGGTCGCGCGCACGGTCTAAGGGGCGCGGGGAAAACCGGGTGTGACAGACGCGGCACGGACAACGCCCCAGGAGAGGACAGGCAGATGAGCGAGATCGCGCAATTCGAGACGCGGATATCGGCGGCGCTGGACCGCATACGGGTGGCGGCGGAGGCGGCCAGCGCCGGGGCCGATGCCGGGCCGGACATTGTCCCTGAGCCAGACCCGGAGGGGCAAGCGGGTCGGGATGCGGACCAGCCGGCCACGCCCGAGGCCGATGCCGCGCCGGAGGCGGCCGCCGCGCCGGAGGCGGACGTTGAAGACCTCCGCCGGCAACTGGACGAGGAGCGCACCGCCAACGCCCAGCTCGAAGAGCGGGTCAAGACGCTCAAGCACCGCCAGGACGGCAAGCTCACCGAGCTGGAAAACGCCGTCGCGGCCGGGCGCAAGCGCGCCGCCAAGATGGACCGCCAGTTGCAGCGCCTGCGCCAGGTCAACGCCGAACTGCGCCAGATCAACGACCAGCTGCGTCAGGCGGTCGAGGCCGGGATCAGCGAGCCGCATCTTGTCAACAAGGCAATGATGGCCGAACTGGAGGCCCTGCGCGCCACCCGCGAGGCAGATGCCGCCGAGATTGACGCGATCCTGGGCGAGCTGCGCCCGATCCTGCAACAGGAGGCCTAGGATGCCGCAGGTAGAGATCACGATCGGGGGCCGCACCTTCGAGGTGGCCTGCCAGGACGGCGAAGAGCATTACCTGCAGTCGGCCGCCGCCATGCTCGATACCGAGGCCACGTCGCTGTCGGCCCAGATCGGGCGGATGCCCGAAAGCCGGATGCTGCTGATGGCCGGTCTGCTGCTGGCCGACCGCACCGCGGCGCTCGAGGACAGGGCCCGCGCCGCCGAGACCGAGAGCGCCGACCTCAAGGCGCGGCTCGACGCTCTGGAGGCCGCACCGCCGCCCCAGCCCGAGCGCGTCGAGGTGCCCGTGGTGCCCGAAGAGGTGACCGAGACCATGGCCGAGCTGGCCGCCCGGGCCGAGGCCCTTGCCGAGGAACTGGAAGAGCGACGCAAGCCCTGAGCGCCGGGTGCGCTACAGCACCCGCGACAGGAACGCCCGCGTGCGCGCCTTCTGCGGGGCCTCGAAGATTTGCGACGGCGGCCCCTGTTCGGCGATCCGGCCGGCATCCAGAAAACAGATCTTGTCGGCAAGGTCGGCGGCGAATTTCATCTCGTGGGTTGCCAACACCATGGTCATGCCCTCGCCGCGCAGCTGGCGCAGCACGTCGAGGACCTCGCCCACCAGTTCCGGGTCCAGCGCGCTGGTGATCTCGTCAAACAGCATCAGTTCCGGGCGCATGGCCAGCGCCCGGACGATGGCGACGCGCTGCTGCTGACCGCCCGAAAGCTGATCCGGGTAATGCTGCATCCGGTCGCCCAGTCCGAAGCGCGCGAACAGCTCGGCCACCTCGGGGCGCAGGTCGGCGCGCGTGCGCCCGCGCACGCGGCGCGGGGCCAGCATGACGTTTTCCTCGGCGGTCATGTGCGGGAACAGGTTGTAGGACTGGAACACCATGCCGATGCGCCGGCGCACCGGGTCGGGGTCCAGCCCCGGTTCGGAAATGTCCTGCCCGTCGAGCAGGATCGCCCCGTCGTCGATCGGTTCCAGCAGGTTGAGACAACGCAGCAAGGTCGACTTGCCCGAGCCGGAGGCGCCGATCAGGCAGACCATCTCGCCGCGCGCCACCTCGAGCGAGACGTGATCGAGCACCGTGTTGTCACCGAAGGCCTTGGTGACGGCCTGCATTTCCAGCATCAGGACCTCTCGCGGCGCTGGCGCGCCATCAGGTAGTCGGCATAGCGCGTCGCCGGGATCGTCACCGCCAGGAAGATCAGCGCCGCCCCCACGTAGGGCGTGAAATTGGCCAGCAGTGACTTGAAGACGCCGGCCTGGCGCAGCACCTCCACGGGGCCGATGAACGAAAGCAGCGCCACGTCCTTTTGCAGCGCGATCAGCATGTTCATGTTGGCCGGCACGACCCGGCGGATGGCCTGCGGAAGCACCACGTAGCGCATCGTATCGGCCCGCCCCAGCCCCAGCGAGGCGGCGGCGGCGCGCTGGCTGTCGTGGATGGATTCGATGCCCGAGCGGAAGATCTCGGCGACATAGGCCGAATAGGTCAGCACCAACGCCACCGTGCCCCAGATATAGGGCGAATTCCAGGGCCGCGGCAGGCCCAGCCCCGGGATGCCGAAGCCGATGAGGTAGACCACCAGGATCACCGGGATGCCGCGGAATATGTCGGTATAGAGCATCCCGAAGAGCTTGAGCGGAAACAGCGCCGGACTGCGCGCGTCACGCGCGAGCGCCACCGCCAGCGCGATGACGGTGATCATCGGCACCGACCAGGCGAAGATGGCGAGATCCCAAAGGAAAGCCTGCACCAGGGTCGGAAAGGTCTGCGCGAAGACCTCGCCGTTGAAGAAGCTGCGCTTGACCGCCTCCCAGCCGGGGGCCAGCGGGACCAGCGTGACAATGGCCAGCACCACCAGCGCGGTGCTCGCCGCGGCCACGGCGGTCGAGCGGCGGCGCACCCGCGCCTCGTAGGCCTGGCGCCGGGTCCGGCCCGTGGCGGCGGCGGGCGCTACCGCCTCGGTGTCGGGGTGAACCGTCAAGGCCTCAGTCGATGACCGGCACGCCGGTCGCCCCGGCCAGCCACTCGGACTCGAGCGCGGCCAGCGTCCCGTCCTGTTCCAGCGCGGTGATCGCGGCATCGACGCAGGTTTTCAGCGGGCTTCCCTCGGCGAGGACGAGGCCGAACTGGTCGGGGTTCTCGCTCAGGGCCGGGGGGAACTGGCCGACCAGAACCCCGTCGTCGAGCGTCACCGCTGACAGGTAAAGCGCCGTGGGCAGATCGAACAGGCTGGCGTCGATCTGGTTGGCCTTCATCGCTTCGACCACGTCGGCGCTGTCGTCGTAGAGCAACAGCGGGTCCTCGGGATCAATGAGGTTCTCGATCATGGTCGGCGCGGTGGTGCTGGCCGCGGCCCCCCATTTCAGACCACTCAGGCTTTCGATGCTGTTGGTCGCCCCGGCGTCGGCGGTAGGCTGGCGCGTCAGCACGGCGGCGGCGGCCGAGTAATAGGGCACCGAGAAATCGATGACTTCGTCGCGGGCCTCGGTGATCGAGAATTGCTGCAGGTTGAAGTCGTAATTCTTGGCCCCGGGCTGGATCGCCTGGTCAAAGGACGAGCGCGTCCAGACGACCTGATCGTCGGAATAGCCCATCTCGTTGGCCACGGCATAGGCGACGGCGGCCTCGAAGCCTTCCTTGCTTTCGGGATCGTCGTTCATCACCCACGGGTAATAGGCCGGGTTGCCGGTGGCGATGGTCAGAACGCCGTCCTCGATGGTGTTGCCGGTGGTGCAGGCGTTCTGGGCAGCGGCGCCGGTGGCCGACAGGGCCAGCGCGGCGGCGCCGCTTAGTAGCGTGGTGCGTGTCATTGTCGTTTCCCCCAGTTTGGACTGATCAACAGGAAAAGGCCGCAGGGGGAAAATGTCCAGCCCTCCGGAAAGGTACCAGGGGGATTTCGCGCGCCGGGCGCAGTGGCGGCCCGGCGGCACGGTCGGCGCCGATCAGGCGTTGGCTTCGCGGATCTTGTCGGCGGCCTCCTTGTCGTAGGTCACGCCGTTGGTGTCGAGCAACTGGTCCAGTTCGCCCGACAGCGTCATCTCGGTGATGATGTCGCAGCCGCCGACGAACTCGCCCTTGACGTAAAGCTGCGGGATGGTGGGCCAGTCGGCATAGTCCTTGATGCCCTGGCGGATGTCGTCATCGGCCAGCACGTTGATATCGGTGAACTCCACCCCCATGAAATTAAGGACTCCGGCCACGCGCTGGGAAAACCCGCACTGTGGCATGGACTTCGTGCCCTTCATGTAGAGCACGACATCGTTGGACTTCACGGTCTCGTCGATCTGGGTCTTGGCGTCTGTCATGGTCTGTCGTCCTCTTCTTTCGATGGCAGGGGGCCTGCCGCGCGATCAGGTCTTGGTGCTGTTTTCGTCGGTTTCGTCGTCATCATCGGAGGCTTCGTCCACCTCGGGGTCCTTGAAATTGCTGGGGTCGAACTCCTCGACGTCGAAGCTTTCCGACCCGTCCTCGAGGGGTGCGACGTGCGTGGTCCCGGTTTCCTCGTCATAGACAAGCCCGTAATCGGACGGGCCTTCCGACTTGAAGCGGCGGTATTCATGGATGCCCGCGTAGATGAAGGCCGCCACGAAGGGCAACAGGATCAGGCCGGCGATCAGGCGGGCTTCCATGGCGGCGGTCCTCAGATCAATCCGGGGCGCGGGTCGTCAGCGCCAGGGCGTGCAGGGCGCCGTCGGGGCCATCCATCTTGCCCTTGAGCGCGGCATAGACGGCGCGTTGCTGTTGGACGCGGTTCTTTCCCTTGAAGCTGGCATCGACCACCTGCGCGGCGAAATGGGCACCGTCATCGCCCTCGACCGTGACCTGCGCCTGCGGAAAGGCCTCGCGGATCATGTCTTCGATCTCGCCTGCGGTGATGGGCATGTCTCGCTCCTGTCCGATGTCTTCCGATCAGATGTAGGCCGGTCGGCTGACGCCCGCAAGGGCCGCAGGCAGCCGCCGAGGTCCCGCAGGAAGCGCTCGACCCGGCCGGGCACGGGGCCATCGGCCAGGGCGGCGGCGCGGGCGACGGTCATGTCGTCGGGGCAGAGCGCGTCGCGCAACGACCGGCGCCGGGCCTGTTCCCGCGTGGTCAGTGGAAGCGTGCCGACCGTCACCAGAAGCCCCAGCAGCTCGTGCACCCGCCGCAGGTGGCGGAAGGTGTCGAGCATCGGCGTCAGCATATCGGGATCGTCGCGCCAGCTCGCGCCGGAAAAGAGGGCGACGGTGCGCTGACCGGCCCCGGTGCAGTCGAACCGCACGCAGCCGCCAAAGCCCCGCGCGCCCAGCGTGGCGTGGACCGTGCAGGCATGGCCCGACAGGTTGGGGCAGGGCACGCCGGCGGGCTTGTCGATGGCGAAGGCTGCGCCGCGGTCCATCGCCAGGCCGACGCAGCACAGGGCGGCGCAGGCGCTGCAGTCGGCCTCCAGCGGCGGCAGGTCGCGGGCGTCGGGTGCAGAGCCCGCGTCCGCCATGCCCTAGCCCAGACGGTCGGCAAAGGCGCCGCGGTAGAGCGCCGACAGTTCAGCCAAGGGCGCCTCGCTGGTGCCGATGCGCACGGTGTCGCCCGCAAAGCGCCCGACGGTTTCCAGCGCCACCCCCGCCTGGCCGGCCGCGACCATCAGCGCCTCGGCCTTGTCGAAGCTGCAGGCCACGAGGTAGCGGCCCTGATCCTCGCCGAAAAGCTGCGCGGTGTCGGCCGCGTCGAGGCGCAGCCCGACGCCCGCGGCCTCGGCCAGCTCAAACGCCGCCAACGCGAGCCCGCCGTCGGACAGGTCGGTGCAGGCGACGATCCAGGCGCGGTTGTCGCGGATGAAATCGCCGTGGCGCGCCTCGGCCTCCAGGTCCACCGCCGGGGCGTCGCCGTCGGCGCGGTTGAAGACCTCGGCCAGCAACGCCGACTGGCCCAGGTGGCCCGTGGTCTCGCCCACCACTAGGGCGACGTGCCCCTCGCGCACCGTGCCGGCGATCATGTCGTCGGCGGTGTCGATCAGCCCCACGGCGCCGATCGTCGGCGTGGGCAGGATCGCCTCACCGTCGGTTTCGTTGTAAAGCGACACGTTGCCCGACACGATGGGCATGTCGAGCGCGGCCACCGCGGCGCCGATGCCCTTTATGGCCATGACGAACTGGCCCATGATCTCGGGCTTTTCGGGGTTTCCGAAATTCAGGTTGTCGGTGCTGGCCAACGGTGTCGCGCCCACCGCCGTGAGGTTGCGATAGGCTTCGGCCACCGCCTGCTTGCCGCCCTCGTAGGGGTTGGCGTTCACGTAGCGCGGGGTCACGTCCGCCGTGAAGGCCAGCAGCTTTTCGGTGTCGTGCACCCGGATGACCCCGGCGCCGAGGCCCGGCGTGCGCACGCTGTCGGCCATGACCTGGGTGTCGTATTGCTCGTAGACCCACTGGCGCGAAGAGTAGTTGGGTGATCCGATCAGGGCGCGTAGGCCGTCGATGGGGTCCACGTTGACCACCTCGCCAAGGTCGGGGGCCGGGGCCGGAGCCTCCCACGGGCGGTCATATTCGGGGGCCGAGCCGGACAGCGTGGCCAGCGGCAGGTCGGCCTTGACCGCGTTGCCGTGCATGACCAGGAACCGGTCCTCGGCCAGCGTCTCGCCGACGATGGCGAAGTCGAGGTCCCACTTGTCGAAGACGGCGCGGGCCTCGGCCTCCTTTTCGGGGCGCAGCACCATGAGCATCCGCTCCTGGGACTCGGACAGCATCATCTCGTAGGCGGTCATGCCCCGCTCGCGCTGGGGCACGGCGTCGAGGTCGAGCCTGACGCCCAGTCCGCCCTTGTCGCCCATCTCGACCGCCGAACAGGTCAGCCCGGCCGCGCCCATGTCCTGGATCGAGATCACCGCGCCGGTGGCCATCAGTTCCAGCGTGGCCTCCATTAGGCGCTTTTCGGTGAAGGGGTCACCGACCTGCACGGTGGGGCGCTTGTCCTCGATCGATTCGTCGAATTCGGCGCTGGCCATGGTGGCCCCGCCGACCCCGTCGCGGCCCGTCCGGGCGCCGAGGTAGACCACCGGCATGCCCACGCCCGAGGCGGCGGAATAGAAGATGCTGTCGGTCTCGACCAGCCCGGCGGCAAAGGCATTGACCAGGCAATTGCCATTGTAGGCGGAATGAAACCGGACCTCGCCGCCCACCGTCGGCACGCCGAAACAGTTGCCGTAGCCGCCCACACCCTCGACCACGCCGTGCACCAGCTGCCTGGTCCGGGGATGTTCGGGCGCGCCGAAGCTGAGCGAATTCATCGCCGCGACGGGCCGCGCGCCCATGGTGAAGACATCGCGCAGGATGCCGCCAACGCCGGTCGCCGCGCCCTGATATGGCTCGATGTAGGAGGGGTGGTTGTGGCTCTCCATCTTGAAGACCACCGCCTGCCCGTCACCGATATCGACGACGCCGGCGTTCTCGCCGGGGCCGCAGATCACCTGCGGGCCGTCCGTGGGCAGTGTGCGCAACCACGTCTTGGAGGATTTGTAGGAACAGTGCTCGTTCCACATGGCCGAGAAGATGCCAAGCTCGGTGAAGGTCGGCGCGCGGTCGAGGATCTGCAGGATCCGCTCGTATTCGTCGGGCTTGAGGCCATGGGCCTCGATCAGCTCGGGCGTGATGGCTGGCTCTTGCATGACGTGCGTGATCCCCTCGGTCCTCGTTGCGGGCCGCCTTACGACATGGACGGGGCCGGGGCAATGCGGGCCGGATGCCCGGCGGGGGGTTCCTGCCTGCGTGACGGTGCCGGACGCGGGGGTCGGGCAGAAAAAAGCCGGGCCAGAAGGCCCGGCGAAGTCCAACAGGGAGGTATGAAGATGATGAGCTTTTCAGCATCACCGGCTTCATTGGGTGATTTAGGCAGCACGCCTGACTCGCGCAAGCCCTTTTGCTGAACGGGTGCGACAACGCAGCCATGCACCTATTGCATGACTGAGAGCCAGCGCCGGTTGGGCGCGCGGATCAGGCGATCTCCTCGCGTACCCGGCGGCGGTGCGCGACGATTTCCTCCTGCACGAAATCGCGGAAGGCCATGACCCGTTTCGATTGGCGCAGCTCTTCGGGATAGGCAAGGAAAACAGGGACTTCCCCGCTTTCGACATCGGGCAGAACGCGGCGCAGGCGCGGCGTAAACTCGGCCACGTAGTCGGGCAGAACGCCGATGCCGAGGTCCGATTGCACCGCCTGAAGCACCCCGAAATAGTTGTTCACATGCAGGAGTTTCGGCGTCGCGTAGGTCAGAAGGTGTTGCACGAGGGTCGCACCCGCGGCCACCTGGAAGGCGGCCGGGCTCTGGCAGATGAGCCGGTGCCCGCCGATCTGGTCCAGCCGGTCGATGGGGTCGGCGGCCTCCAGGTAGGCCTCTGTCGCGTAAAGCCGCATGCGCACCGACATCAGCCGCTTGCGGATCAGGTCGGCCTGGCTGGGTTCCTTCATGCGGATGGCGACATCGGCCTCGCGCATGGGCAGGTCGAGCACCCGTTCCTCGAGCATCAGGTCGATGTTGAGGTCGGGATACCGTTTATAAAGAGTGGGCAGGCGCGGGGCCAGCCACAGCGTGCCGAAACCGGTCGTCGTGGTGACCTTCAACTCGCCGAAGACCTCTTCCTCGCTGTCCTTGATGCGCGCCGAGGCGGCCTCGAGGCGGCGGGTCATGGCCCGTGTGGCGTCGAACAGCAATTCACCCTGCTCGGTCAGGATCAGCCCCCGCGCGTGGCGGTGGAACAGGGTGGTGTTGAGCATCTCTTCAAGGGCGCGAATCTGGCGCGAGACCGCCGACTGGCTCAGGTGCAGCATGTCGCCCGCGTGGGTCAGGCTGCCGGCATCGGCCACCGCGTGAAAGATTCGCAACTTGTCCCAGTCCATGACCGATCCCTTGAAATGCACGCCGGCGGATGTCGCCTTGGTCATTACACCCCGGGCCATGCCCATTGCAAAGGACATTGTCGCGCAGTTCGTGCTTTGTAGGTCAGTGGGTTTGACCTAGGCTGGTCACAGCCCGACGGATGCGAGGAGGGGCCAGTGCGCCAGCAGGACATAACCCTTGCCGACCGGTTCGATCTGTCGAAATCGCCGGTGCTGCTCAACGGCACGCAGGCGCTGGTGCGGCTGATGCTGATGCAACGGGCGCGCGACCGGGCGGCGGGGCTGGAGACGGCGGGCTATGTCACCGGCTACCGCGGCTCGCCCTTGGGGGCGGTGGATCTGCAGATGCAGCGCGCCGAGGCGGAACTGGCCGCCGCGCAGGTCCGGTTCCAGCCGGGGCTGAACGAGGACCTGGCCGCGACCGCGCTCTGGGGCAGCCAGCAGGCCGAGCTGCGCGGCGAGGGCCGCCACGACGGCGTCTTCGGGCTGTGGTACGGCAAGGGGCCGGGGGTGGACCGCTCGGGCGACGTGATGCGCCATGCCAACATGGCCGGGACATCACCGCATGGCGGTGTCCTCATGGCCATGGGGGACGATCACACCGGCGAAAGCAGCACCACGCTGCACCAGTCCGACTGGGCCATGGTCGATGCCTACATGCCCATCGTCAGCCCCGCCGGGGTGCAGGAAATCCTCGATTACGGGCTTTACGGCTGGGCGCTGTCCCGTTTTGCCGGGGTCTGGGTCGGCCTCAAGACGATGAAGGACACCGTCGAGGTGACAAGCGTGGTCGACGGCGACCCGTTCCGGCAGTCTTTCGTCACCCCCGAGTTTCCCATGCCCGAGGGAGGCCTGAACATTCGCCTTGCGGACACCCCCGTCGCGCAAGAGGCGCGGATGATCGACCACAAGCGTTTCGCCGCCGAGGCCTTTGCCCGCGCCAACGGCATGGATAGGCGGGTCTGGGGCAAGCCGGGGGCCAAGATCGGGCTGGTTGCCGCTGGCAAGAACTGGCTTGACCTGCAGCACGCGCTGTCGCTGCTGGGCGTCGACGCGGCCGAGGCCGAGCGGCTGGGGATCACCACCTACAAGGTCGGGCAGGTTTGGCCCATGGACATGGCCGGGTTTCACGACTGGGCCGCGTGGCTGGACCTGATCGTCTGCGTCGAGGAGAAGCGCAAGCTGATCGAGGGGCAGATCAAGGATGCCCTCTTCGACGCCTCCCACGGGCGGCGTGTCTACGGCGGGCACAAGGGCAATTCCCATGTCGGCGGCCGGCGCGAGGAGCTGTTCCCGACCCGCTACGCGCTGGACCCGATCCGTGTGGCCGAGACGCTGGGCGCGGTACTGATCGAGGAAGGCCGCCGCACCGATGCCATCGCGGGCGCGCTGGCGAAGCTGGCCGAGGCCCGCCGCGCCGACAACGTCGACGCGATCGCGGCGCGGCTGCCCTATTTCTGTTCCGGCTGCCCGCACAACAGCTCGACCACGGTGCCCGAGGGATCGCGCGCCTACGCCGGGATCGGCTGTCACTACATGGTGCAGTGGATGGACCGCGACACTGTCGGCTTCACCCAGATGGGCGGCGAGGGCGCGAACTGGGTGGGCGAGGCGCCGTTTTCAAACCGACCCCACGTGTTCCAGAACATCGGCGACGGCACCTATAACCATTCGGGCGTGCAGGCGATCCGCTTTGCCCTGATGGCGGGCACCAACATCACCTACAAGATCCTCTACAACGACGCGGTCGCCATGACCGGCGGCCAGAAGAACGACGGCGACCTCGGGCCCGACCAGATCTGCCGCGAGTTGCTGGCCATGGGCGTGCGCCGCGTGGCCGTGGTCCACGACCCCAAGGAAGGCTTGGATATCAAGCGCCTGCCGGCCGGCGTTCACGTGCACGAGCGCGACGAGATGGACGCGGTGCAGCGCGATATCGCGCAGGTGCCTGGCGTCACGGCCCTCGTCTACATCCAGACCTGCGCGGCCGAGAAGCGCCGCCGCCGCAAGCGCGGCCGGTTTGCCGACCCCGATGCCCGCGTCTTCATCAACACCGATGTCTGCGAGGGCTGCGGCGATTGCGGGGTGCAGTCGAACTGCGTCTCGATCGTGCCGGTGGAAACAGAGCTGGGCCGCAAGCGCGCCATCGACCAGTCAAGCTGCAACAAGGATTTTTCCTGCCTCAAGGGGTTCTGCCCCAGCTTCGTGACCGTCGCGGGCGGGCAACTGCGCCGTGACGATGGCGCCGGGCTGGACCTGCCCGAGTTGCCCACGCCGGACCTGCCGCGGATCGCGGGCACGCACAACGTCGTCATCACCGGGATCGGTGGCACCGGCGTGGTGACCATCGGCGCGGTGCTGGCCATGGCCGCGCATGTCGACGGCAAGGCGGCCGGCATGATGGAGATGGCCGGTCTCGCGCAGAAGGGCGGTGCGGTGCATATCCATTGCCGCATCGCCGAGCGGGCCGACGATATCACCGCCATCCGCGTGGCCACCGGCGAATGTGACACGCTGCTGGGCGGTGATCTGGTGGTCAGCGCCGGGGCCGGGACGCTGGGCCTGACGACGCCGGGCCGGACCCGCGCGGTGGTCAATGCGCACGAGGTCATGACCGGCGATTTCGCCCGCGACACGGATTTCACGCTGCCGACCGACCGCTTGCAACACGCGCTGCAGGCGCGCCTGCACGACCGGCTGGCGATGTTCGATGCCAATGTCCTGGCCGGCCACCTTCTGGGCGACGCGATCTATTCCAACATGATGATCTTCGGGGCCTGTTGGCAGATGGGTGGCATTCCGGTCTCCGAGGCGGCGATCAAGCGGGCGATCGCGCTGAACGGCGCGGCGGTGGAGCGCAACACCCGCGCCTTCGACTACGGCCGCTGGGCGGTGCTGCACCCCGACAGGGCGGCGGCGCTGCCGACCGGCGCGGTGGTGGAAACGCCGAAAACGACCGACGAGAGGATCGCCTACCGCGCCGATCACCTGAACGCCTATCAGGATGCCGCCTATGCCCGGCGCTACACCGATTTCGTCGCCCGCTTCGACGGGCCGCTGAAAGAGGCCGTGGCCCGGGGCTATCACAAGCTGCTGGCCTGCAAGGACGAATACGAGGTCGCGCGCCTGCACCTGGATACCCGCCGGAAGGCCGAGGCCGAACTGGGCCGCGACATCAAGCTGACCTATCACCTCGCCCCGCCGGGGCTGAGCAAGACCGGTGCCGACGGGCGGCCGCGGAAACGCGCCTTTGGCGAGGCGCTCATGCGCCGCCTGTTCCCGCTGCTGGCGCGCATGAAACGCCTGCGCGGCACCTGGGCCGATCCCTTCGGACGCACCGCGGAACGGCGCATGGGCCGCGCCCTGATCGCGCAATACGAGGCCGACATGGATGAAGTGCTGCGCCTTATGCGCCCCGACACGCAGGACGCCGCCGTCGCCCTGGCTGAACTGCCGCTGACGATCCGCGGCTTCGGGCCGGTCAAAGAGGCCAACGCCGAGACGGCGGCAAAGCGGCGCGAGGAACTGCTGGCCGTGCTGCGCGCGCCCGACCGGGAGAAACGGGCCGCAGAGTAACACTTTGATGTCAAATCGCGGGTCGGGCTGGAGTGGGGCCGGGTCACGGCCTAGGATCTTGCAACGAAGCGTACCAGACCACCCGGCCGGCCCCCGAGATGAGCGACAAGCAGACAGCCCGCGAGATTTCCTATGCCCATTCCGCCCGCTCGCGCGGGGGACGGGCCATGATCCGCGTGCTGGAGAACGCCACCGGGCGGCTGCGGCTCATCCGCAAGGTGCGCGGCTACGCCGAGGAGGTCGCCGAGGGGCGCGATTTCTGGCAGGTCATGTGCGAGCGCTACCGCATCCGGCTCGAGGTCGTAGGCGGCCGAATCGAGGACATCCCGGCCGAGGGGCCTCTGGTGCTGGTGGCCAACCATCCCTACGGCATCCTCGACGGGCTGATGCTGGGCCGCATCCTGTCGCAACGCCGGGCCGGGGAGTTCCGGGTGCTGGCGCATAAGATATTTCGCAAGTCGCCCGACCTGGAGCGCGTCATTCTGCCCATCGACTTCGACGACACCAAGGAGGCCGCGCGCCGCAACCTCGGCACCCGAAAGGAGGCGCTGCGGTATCTGGACCACGGCGGGGCCATCGGCATTTTTCCAGGCGGCACGGTCAGCACCTCGCTCAAACCCTTCACGCGGCCCATGGACCCGGCCTGGCGGACCTTTACCGCCAAGATGATCGCGCGGTCCGACGCGCAGGTCGTGCCGGTCTATTTCGAGGGCCACAACAGCCGCCTGTTCCAGCTGGCCAGCCACATGCACTACACACTGCGCATGGGGCTGCTGATCCGCGAGTTTCGCGCGCGGGTGGGCAGCACCGTGCGCGTGGTGATCGGCCGGCCCGTGCCGGCGGCGCGGCTCGACCCCTTGCGTTCCGACCCCAAAGCCATGATGGAGGTTCTGCGCAGGGCCACGTATGAGCTTTCGCCGAGTCCGCTGGCGGCCGATGCCATCGGGTTCGAATACGAGGACAGGCACAGGGTCAAGGCGGACAGGGCCGAGGCAGGCGGGACAGGCGACAATGGCGGTGGGCATCTTTGACAGCGGCCTGGGCGGGCTGACGGTTCTCGACGCGGTGCAGGCGCGCCTACCCGAGGTGCCCTTCGTCTACTACGCCGACAGCGCGCACACGCCCTACGGCGTGCGCGACTCGCAGGACATCTACGAGCTGACCACCCGCGGCGTGCAGCGCCTGTTCGACGCCGGCTGCGACCTCGTGATCCTGGCCTGCAACACCGCCAGCGCCGCCGCCCTGCGCCGCATGCAGGAAGGCTGGGTGCCGCGCGACAAGCGGGTGCTGGGTGTCTTCGTGCCGCTGATCGAGGCCCTGACCGAACGCAAGTGGGGCGACAATTCCCCCCCGCGCGAGGTCGCGGTCAAGCATGTGGCGCTCTTCGCCACGCCCGCCACGGTGTCCAGCCGCGCCTTCCAGCGCGAGCTGGCCTTCCGCGCCATCGGGGTGGATGTCGAGGCGCAGGCCTGCGGCGGGGTTGTTGATGCCATCGAGGAGGGTGACATGATCCTGGCCGAGGCGCTGGTCAGTTCCCACGTGGAGGCGCTCAAGCGCAAGATGCCAAACCCCGACGCCGCCATCCTGGGCTGCACCCACTACCCGATCATGCAGGACCAGTTCCAGGCCGCGCTGGGGCCGGATGTTCGGGTGTTCAGCCAGGCCAACCTCGTGGCCGAGAGCCTGGCCGATTACCTGGCGCGTCACCCAGAAATGACCGGCCCCGGCGACACCGCCGGTTTCCTGACCACGGGCGATCCGAGGAAGGTTTCGGCCGGGGCGACGCGGTTCCTGCGCCGGCAGATCACCTTCGACGCGGCGTGATGCCGCCTTGCACGGCAGGTCGCCGTCGCCCACTCTTTGCGCCAAAGGACTGACATGACCCACAAAGTCGCGATTCTCGGCGCCTCGGGCTATACCGGGGCGGAGCTTGTCCGCCTGATCGCCAGCCACCCCGCGCTGGAGATCGGCGCGCTGTCGGGCAGTTCCAAGGCCGGGCAGGGCATGGCGGATGTCTACCCACACCTGCGCCACCTCGATCTGCCGCGCCTGACGACGATTGAAGACGTGGATTTCACCGGCATCGACCTGGCCTTCTGCGCCCTGCCGCATGCGACCTCGCAGGCGGTGGTGGCCGACCTGCCCGATCACGTGAAGGTCGTGGATCTCTCCGCCGATTTCCGTCTGCGCGACCCGGCCGATTACGAGAAATGGTATGGCAAGCCCCATGCCGCGCCCGCGTTGCAGCGCCAGGCCGTCTATGGCCTGACCGAGTTCTACCGCGACCGGATCGCCGGGGCACAGCTGGTCGCCGGCACCGGCTGCAATGCGGCGACGGGGCAGTTCATTCTGCGCCCGTTGATCGAGGCCGGGGTGATCGAGCTGGACCGGATCATCCTCGACCTGAAGGTCGGCGCCTCGGGCGCGGGGCGCGCCGCGAAGGAACATCTGCTGACCGCCGAGATGGTCGAGAACGTCAGCGCCTATGCGGTGGGCGGCACGCACCGGCATCTGGCCGAGTTCGACCAGGAGTTTTCTGCCGCCGCGGGCCGGCCTGTCGCGGTGCAGTTCACCCCGCACCTGGTGCCGGCCAGCCGGGGCATCCTCGCCACCGCCTATGTCGAGGGCGATGCGCAGGCGGTGCACCGGGCGCTGGCCGATCGCTACGCCGGCGAGCCCTTCCTGCACGTCCTGCCCATGGGGCAGGTGCCGGCCATGAAGGACGTGCGCGGATCGAACCACTGCCATATCGGCATTGTGGCGGATCGGCGCGCGAATCGTGCTATCGTCGTGGGCGTGATCGACAATCTGACCAAGGGCTCCAGCGGGCAGGCGATCCAGAACGCCAACCTGATGCTGGGCCACGATGAAACCGCGGGCCTGATGCTTGCCCCGGTCTTTCCGTAAAAGGGGCAAGGACATGGCCGGTATGAAATCCCTCAAGAAACAGCGCCGCATCCAGGTGATCGCGGTGGCCGTCGTGGCGCTGGCGCTGTCGGCCGGGCTGATCGGCTACGGCTTTCGCGACGGCATCAACTACTTCCGCTCCCCGGCCGAGGTCGTGGCCGAGCCGCCCGCCGAGACCGAGCTGTTCCGCATCGGCGGGCTGGTCGCCGACGGCTCGATCGTGCGCGGCGAGGGCACCAAGGTCCGCTTCGAGGTCACCGACGGCGGGGCCACGGTGCCGGTCACCTACGACGGCATCCTGCCCGACCTGTTCGAGGAGGGCCAAGGCATGGTCGGCCAGGGCCGCTACGTCAACGGCACCTTCGAGGCTGTTGAAATCCTTGCCAAACACGACGAGGATTACATGCCCGCCGAACTGGTCGACAGCCTCAAGGAACAGGGTGTCTACCAGCACCAGGACGGCGCGGCAGCAATCAATTAACCCTGCCGTCGCAGCCTTTTCCCGCAGTCAATGGGGGAAAGGGCCATGCAGAGCGTGCAAGAGATTGCCGAAGAGATCGTCGCCCGCGAGGGCGGCTATGTGAACGACCCCGACGACCCCGGCGGGCCGACGAATCACGGGGTCACGATCCACACCATGCGCCGGCTGGGGCTTGACCTGGACGGCGACGGCCAGGTCACATCCGCAGACGTGCGCGCCCTGCCGCGCGACCGGGCGATCCAGATCTTCGTGCGCCACTACTACCGGAAGACCCGCATCGACCGCCTGCCCGAGGATATCCAGGCCTCCGTCTTCGACATGTACGTCAACGCGGGCGCCAATGCCGTGCGCATTTTGCAACGGCTTCTCAACGACATGCGCATCACCGTTGAGGTGGACGGAGTGATCGGGCCGCAGACCATCGCCGCCGCGCGCGAGGCTCATGCGGCCGCACCCGAGCATTTCGCCGATGCCTACGGGATCGCCCGGCGCAACTACTACTACGCGCTGGCCGACCGGCGGCCGGCCTCGCGCAAGTACGCCTGCCGTCGCGATGGCGGCAAGGGCGGCTGGATCCGCCGGGCCGAGGCCTTCATCTCGCCGCGGTTTCACCTGACCGAGGCCCAGCACCAGGAAAGGGTCGCGGCATGGGGCTGATCGAGCGCATCTTCTCGCTGTTCTTCGATGACGGGCGCAACGTGATCCGCGAAACCGCGGAGGTCTTTCGCGAGAACGCCGAGGGCGCGGCCGGCCGCGAGGCCCGGCTGCGCAAGGACACCCTGCGCCAGTTCGCGCAGGAATTCGAGCACCCGCGCGAGGGCCGCTTCGACCGTTTCATCAATGGGCTCAACCGGTTGCCGCGCCCGCTGCTCGCCTTCGGCACCATCGGGCTGTTCATCGCCGCCATGGTGAACCCGATCTGGTTTGCCAGCCGGATGCAGGGCATCGCGGTCGTGCCCGAACCGCTGTGGTGGCTGATGGGGGCGATCGTGAGCTTCTATTTCGGGGCGCGCCACCAGGCGCATTCGCAGCGTTTCCAGTCCTCCATCGCGCAGACCCTGTCGCGGGTGCCTACGGTGATCGACAATACCGAGCGGCTGGAGGCGATGCGTAGCACGCCCCCTGGCAATCCCGATGGTCCGGACGCCGCGCCGGTGGTGGATGCGGCGCCGAACCCGGCGCTGGCCGAATGGCGGGGCGGGCGCCCGCACTAAGCGACTCACCCGACCGTGACGCTTTGACCTGCGACGGGCTATGGCGACGCGCGGCACAGGCGCTATACTGCCCCACATGATTACAGAGCTCGGACACTTCGCCCTGATTCTTGCCGCCCTCGTGGCCGTTGCCCAGACCGTCGTGCCGCTGGTGGGCGCCCACAAGGGTTGGCGCAGCTGGATGGCCCTCGGTGATCCGGCCGCGACGCTGCAATTCATCCTGGTGGGCTTTTCCTTTGCCGCGCTGACCTACGCCTTCGTCGTCTCGGACTTCTCGTTGCGGCTGGTTTTCCTGAACTCGCATTCGGACAAGCCGCTGCTCTACAAGATTACCGGTGTCTGGGGCAATCACGAGGGGTCGATGCTGCTCTGGGTGCTGACGCTGGCGCTTTTCGGGGCCTGTGCCAGCTGGTTCGGGTCGAACTTGCCCGCGTCATTGCGGGCGCGGGTCCTCGGCGTGCAGGCGCTTGTATCTGTCGCCTTCTACGCCTTCATCCTGCTGACCTCGAACCCGTTCCTGCGCATGCAGGCCCCGCCCTTTGACGGGCAGGACCTCAACCCGCTGCTGCAGGACCCCGGCCTGGCGTTCCATCCGCCGTTCCTCTACCTCGGCTATGTCGGCCTCTCGATGACCTTTTCCTTCGCCATCGCGGCGCTGCTCGAAGGCAAGGTCGACGCCGCCTGGGGCCGCTGGGTGCGGCCCTGGACGCTCGCGGCCTGGGTATTCCTGACCGTGGGCATCGGGCTCGGGTCCTGGTGGGCCTATTACGAACTGGGCTGGGGCGGCTTCTGGTTCTGGGACCCGGTCGAGAACGCCAGCTTCATGCCCTGGCTGCTGGCCGCGGCCCTGCTGCATTCGGCCATCGTGGTGGAAAAGCGCGAATCGCTGAAGGCCTGGACGATCCTTCTGGCGATCCTGGCCTTCGGCTTCTCGCTGCTGGGCACATTCATCGTGCGCTCGGGCGTTCTGACCTCGGTCCATGCCTTTGCCAACGATCCCGAGCGGGGGGTCTTCATCCTGATGATCTTCGGCGGTTTCGTCGGCGGGGCGCTCACGCTCTTTGCCGCGCGCGCCTCGGCGATGGAGGCCAAGGGCGTGTTTTCCATGGTCAGCCGTGAAAGTGCGCTGGTGGCCAACAACGTGCTGCTGGCGGTCTCGGCCTTCGTGGTCTTCATCGGCACGCTCTGGCCCGTCTTTGCGGAAATGGTGCTGGGCCGGGTGCTCTCGGTCGGGGCGCCGTTCTTCAACGCGGCCTTCTCGCCCTTCTTCGTGTTGCTGTCGCTGATCCTGCCCGTGGGCGCGATCCTGGCCTGGAAGCGCGGCAGCCTGAAAAAGGCGCTGACCCCGCTCTGGCCCGTAGCGGTGCTGGCCGTGTCGCTCGGCGCACTGGCCTTCGCGATGCAAACCGGGCGCAGCGCGCTCGGCCCCGTGGGCGTAGCGCTCGGCGTCTGGGTCGTGGGCGGTGCGCTCACCGACCTGTGGCAGCGGACCGGGCGACAGGGGGTCACGGCCCGGCTGGGCCGGTTGACGCGCCTGCCGCGGGCCGACTGGGGCAAAGTCATCGCGCATGCCGGCATGGGCATCACCGTCTTTGCCGTGGCCGCCCTGATGGCCTGGGAGGACGAGGATATCCGCGTCGCCAAGGTCGGCGACCGCTGGCAGGTGGGCATCCACGAGGTCGAGTTGCTGGACGTCTACCGCGAAGAGGGCCCGAACTACATGGCCACCAAGGCCGACATGGCCATTTATCGCGGCGGGCGCGAGGTCGGCGTGGTTCATCCCGAAAAGCGGGTCTACCCCGTGGCCGAAATGCCCACGACCGAGGCCGGCATTCGCAACGGCGTGCTGCGCGACGTCTACCTGGTGATCGGCGATCCGCAGGATGCCGGGGGCTGGGCCGTGCGGACCTACATCAAGCCATTCGCCAACTGGATCTGGGGGGGCTCCATCCTGATGGCGATCGGCGGGCTGATCAGCCTGTCCGACCGCCGGCTGCGCATCGCCGCCGGGGCCGCCAAGCGCAAGCCGGCCCCTGCAGGCGGGGTGCCCGCGGAATGAGGCGGCTCGTCCTTATCCTGGCCCTGCTGGCCGCCCCGGCCTGGGCCGTGCAGCCCGACGAGGTGCTGGACGACCCGGCGCTGGAACAGCGCGCGCGCGAGATTTCCGAGGGCCTGCGCTGCCCCGTTTGCCGCAACGAGAGCATCGACGAAAGCAACGCCGGCATCAGCAAGGACCTGCGCGTCAAGCTGCGCGAACGGCTGGTGGCCGGCGACAGCGACGAAGAGGCGGTGCAATATCTGGTGGACCGTTACGGCGAATTCATCCTGTTCAGCCCGCCCAAGGAGGGCGCGAACCTCGTGCTCTGGCTCGCCGGGCCGGCCCTTCTGCTCGTCGCCGCCGGGGTCGGCTATGGCACCGTGCGCGCCCGGGCGGCCGCCAGGACCCCCGAAACCCTGTCGGATGACGAACAGGCGCGGCTGAATGAGATCATGGGCTCCTGACGCGGGGTTTCGGCTTTTCTGAACCGCGTGGTTCAGTAAGGTGGCCGCAAATTACGGCAGAAGGGCCAATGGCATGGATTACCAGACAATAGGGGTGGAGATCGCGGACGGGGTGGCGACGCTGACGCTGAACCGTCCCGAGGTGATGAACGCGCTCAACACCCAGATGCGAGCCGAGATCACCCACGCGGTCAAGGCCGCCCCCGATCAGGCGCGCGTGCTGGTGATCCGCGGCGCGGGCGAGTCCTTCTGCTCGGGCCAGGACCTGGGCGATGGCGGAACGGCGGCCAGCCTCGACCTGGAGCGCACGCTGCGCGAGGAATACGTGCCCATGCTGCGCACCATTTTCGACTGCCCGATCCCAACCATCGCCGCCGTCCATGCCGCGGCAGCCGGGGCGGGCGCCAACCTCGCGCTGGCCGCCGACGTGGTGATCGCCGCGGAAGAGGCGAGCTTCATCCAGGCCTTCACCCGTATCGGGCTGATTCCCGACGCCGGCGGCACCTACTGGCTGCCGCGCCAGATGGGCGCGGCCAAAGCGATGGGCGCGGCGCTCTTTGCCGACAAGATCACCGGGCGGCAGGCGGCCGACTGGGGCATGATCTACGAGGCCGTCCCGGGCGCGCAGTTCGAGGGTCACCTGGCCGGCCGCGTCGCGCACCTGGCCGAGGGGCCGACGCAGGCCTATCGCCACCTCAAGACGGCGATCCGCGAAAGCTCGGCCAACACGCTGGACGAGCAACTGCTGCTCGAGGCGCGGCTGCAGGGCGAATGCGGCAAGACCCGCGATTTCAAGGAAGGCGTCATGGCCTTCCTTGAAAAGCGCCCGGCGAAATACGAGGGGCGCTGACGGCCAGGGTCGGGTCGGGCAGAAAACGGGCCGGGATATCCCCGGCCCCTTCTGCATTTCCGACCCTCAGCGGTTCTCGATGTCGACGTAATCGCGCAGATTTTCGCCCTGGTAGAGCTGACGCGGCCGGCCGATCTTCATCTGCGGGTCGGACAGCTGTTCCTTCCACTGGCTGACCCAGCCGACGGTGCGCGACAGCGCGAAGATCGGCGTGAACATGGCGGTGGGGAAACCCATCGCCTCGAGGATGATGCCGGAATAGAAGTCCACGTTCGGGAAGAGCTTCTTCTCGGTGAAATAGGGATCCTCCAGCGCCGCCTTCTCCAGGTCCTTGGCGACCTGCAGCGTCGGGTTGTCTTCGACGCCCAGAAGGTCGAGCACCTCGTCGGCGGATTGCTTCATCACCTTCGCGCGCGGGTCGAAGTTCTTGTAGACGCGGTGCCCGAAGCCCATCAGGCGGAAGGGATCGTTCTTGTCCTTGGCCCGGGCGATATACTCGGGGATCTGGTCGGGCGTGCCGATTTCCTTGAGCATCTCCAGGCAGGCCTGGTTGGCCCCGCCATGGGCGGGCCCCCATAGACAGGCGATCCCGGCGGCGACACAGGCAAAAGGGTTGGCCCCGGAACTGGACGCCAGCCGCACCGTCGAGGTCGAGGCGTTCTGTTCGTGATCGGCATGCAGGGTGAAGATCCGGTCCATGGCGCGCGCCAGGATGGGATCGACGTGGTATTCCTCGGCCGGGACGGAAAAGCACATGTGCAGGAAGTTGGCCGCGTAATCCAGATCGTTGCGCGGATAGACGAACGGCTGGCCGATCGAGTACTTGTAGGCCATGGCCGCGATCGTCGGCATCTTGGCGATCAGGCGGAACGAGGCGATCTCGCGCTGGCGTTCGTCGGAAATGTCGGTGCTGTCGTGATAGAAGGCCGACATCGCCCCCACGACCCCCACCATGGTCGCCATCGGATGCGCGTCGCGGCGGAAGCCGCGAAAGAAGTTGTGCATCTGCTCGTGGATCATGGTGTGGCGGGTGACCGTCGTCTCGAAGTCTTCAAGCTCTTCCGCCTTGGGCAGGTAGCCGTAGAGCAGCAGGAAACATACCTCGAGGAAGTGCGACTTGCCCGCCAGCTGGTCGATCGGATAGCCGCGGTGGGTCAGGATGCCCGCGTCACCGTCGATATAGGTGATGGTGCTGTCGCAGGACGCAGTCGAGGTGAAGCCCGGGTCGTAGGTGAAGACCCCGGCCTGGCCGTAGAGCTTGCGGATGTCCACGACATCCGGCCCGGCGGTGGGCTGGTGCACGGGCAATTCGTAATCGGTGCCGTCGATCGTCAGGGTCGCGGTCTTGGTGGTGTCGGCCATGGCGGTTTCCTTTGTTGCAAGGGCACGCCCGAGGGCCGGGCGTCGCGGTTTTCCCGGTCCGGCCCCCGGTATCCGTCCATCATGACGAAAAGGTTTCAGCCGGTCACGTCCTCAAGGCGGGCGACGGTTTCCGCACGGCCCAGGACAAGCATCATGTCGAAGACGCTGGGCGACACCGTCCGCCCGGCCAGCGCCGCCCGCAGCGGTCCGGCCAGCTTGCCGAGCTTGGTCCCGTGGGCCTGTGCCAGCTCACCCACGAGCGTCTCCAGCGCATCTCGCGTCCAGCTAGCAGTTTGCAACTGCAGCGTCAATTCCGACAGTATACCACGGGATACATCGTCGAGGGCAGCCGCCGCCTTGTCATCCGGCACGACAGGGCGCGACGTCAGGCAGAAATGCGCCTTTTCAAGCAGCTCTGGGTATGTCTTGGCCCGGTCTTTCAGGCTGGGCATGGCCTGCGACATCGCGTCCCGCTGCGCGTCGGTGAGCGGCGCGGCCCCGGTCGCGGAAAGATGCGCGTCGATCTCGCGCAGCAGTGCGTCATCGGACATGGCGGCGATGTGCTGGCCGCAGAGATTGGCAAGCTTCTTGAAGTCGAAGCGCGCCGGGGCCTTGTTGATCCCGTCCAGGTCGAACCAGGCCATAGCCTGCTCATCGGTGAAGAACTCGTCATCGCCATGTGACCAGCCCAGCCGCGCGAGGTAGTTGCGCATGCCCGCGGCCGGATAGCCCATGGCGCGGTATTCGGCCACGCCCGTCGCGCCGTGGCGTTTCGACAATTTCTTGCCATCGGGGCCGAAGATCAGCGGGATATGCGCGTAGACGGGCAGGGGCCAGCCCATGGCCGCGTAGATCGTCATCTGCCGCGCGGCATTGTTGAGGTGATCGTCGCCGCGGATGACGTGGGTGACGCCCATGTCGTGGTCGTCGACCACCACCGCGAGCATATAGGTCGGGCTCCCGTCCGAGCGCAGGATAACCATGTCGTCAAGCTGATCGTTGCGGACCGTCACCCGCCCCTGCACTTGGTCGTCGATCACCGTTTCGCCCGTCTCAGGGGCCTTGACGCGGATCACATGGGGCGCGTCGGGATGCGTGGCCGGGTCCGCATCGCGCCAGGGCGAGCGGTAGAGCGTGGATGTCCCCTCTGCGCGTGCCGCTTCGCGAAAGGCCTGGATTTCCTCCTGCGTGGCAAAGCACTTGTAGGCTTGGCCCTTGTTCAGCATCTCGCGCGCAACCTCGGCATGGCGCGCAGCGCGGGCGTGCTGGCTCACGGGCTCCTCGTCGTGATCCAGGCCCAGCCAGTCGAGCCCGCGCAGGATCGCCTCGGTCGCCTCGGGGGTGGACCGGGCGCGGTCGGTATCCTCGACGCGCAGCAGGAACCGGCCGCCGCGGCCGCGGGCGTAAAGCCAGTTGAACAGGGCCGTGCGCGCGGTGCCGATGTGCATCTCGCCGGTGGGCGAGGGGGCGATGCGGGTGACGACCTGCCCGGGGGCGCTGTCCTGTGTCATGCCTGTCAACCTTTCCCGTTAACCTTTCGCTAACCATGCGGTCCTAGCGTCATCGGCGGCATACTCGGGCTGAAGGGCGGGGACAAGTGCGCCTTCTGACTTGGCTGGATCGCGGGCTTCTGGGCCAGCAGGGGCATCTTTTCGGGTGGGCCCCGGTATTCTTCGGGGCCGGAATCGCGCTCTATTTCGGGCTGCGGGTCGAACCGGGCTGGGCGGTGCATGCCGGGCTGATCCTTGTCGCGCTGGTCTGTGTGCTGGTGCGCCGCCGGATGCCGGACGGACTGCGCGCGCTGCCCATGGCCGCGGCGCTGGTCCTGGCGGGCGTGGTTGTCGCCGGGGTGCGCGCCCATGCGGTCGCCGAACCGGTTCTGGGGTTTCGCTATTACGGTCCGGTCGAGGGCCGCGTGATCGAGATCGACCGGTCGGCCAGCGACGCGCAGCGCCTGACGCTCGACAACGTGGTCCTGCGCAATATGCCCCCCGACCGGACCCCGGCGCGCGTGCGCGTCTCGCTGCACGGGTCGCAGGATTTCATCGACCCCGCGCCGGGCCAGACTGTGATCCTGACGGCGCATCTGTCGCCGCCCGCTGGCCCGGTGGAGCCGGGCGGCTTCGACTTTCGCCGCATGGCCTGGTTCGAGCGGCTGGGCGCTGTGGGCTATACCCGGACGCCGGTGCTGCTGGCCAGCCCTGCCGAGGCGGGATCGGCGGGGCTGGCGATCTACCGGTTCCGGGTGGCGATCTCGGCCTGGGTGCAGGCGGCCTTGCCGGATGAACGCGGCGCCTTTGCCGCGGCCATCATGACCGGCGACCGCTCCGCCATGGGCCAGGAGGTGATCGCGGACCTGCGCGCGGCCAACCTCGCGCACCTTCTGGCGATATCCGGGCTGCACATGGGGCTTCTGACCGGGTTCGTCTTTGCGGTGATCCGCAACGCGCTGCTGCTCTGGCCCGGCTTCACGCTGCGCCGTCCGGCAAAGAAATACGCCGCCATGGGCGCGCTGGTGGTGGCGGCGGGCTATTACGCGATGTCGGGGGGCAACGTGGCCACCGAGCGGGCCTTCATCATGGTCGGCGTGATCCTCGTGGCGGTCATGCTGGACCGGCGCGCGCTGACGCTGCGGGCCGTGGCCATCGCCGCAATGATCGTGCTGGTCCTGCGGCCCGAGGCGCTGTCGGGACCGGGTTTCCAGATGTCCTTTGCCGCCACCACGGCCCTGGTGGCGGTTTTCGGGTGGCTGCGCCGGTTCGACATGGACTGGCTGCCCCGGCGGCTGCGGCCGGCGCTGGGGGTTGTGCTGTCCTCGCTGGTGGCGGGACTGGCCACGGCGCCCTTCGCGGCGGCGCATTTCAACCAGGTGTCGCACTACGGGCTTCTGGCCAACGTGCTGGCCGTGCCGGTGATGGGTACGGTGGTGATGCCGGCGGCCGTTCTGACAGTCGTGCTGGTGCCGCTGGGGCTGTCCGGGGCGGGGCTGTGGTTGATGGGCCTTGGCATTCGCTGGATCCTCGGCGTGGCCGACCGGGTTGCCGGGCTGGAGGGGGCGGTCGGACATGTCCACAGCCCGGCGGCGCCGGTGCTCGGGCTTTTGGCGCTGGGCGCGCTGGTGGTGGTGCTCTGGCAGGGGCGCGGGCGGTTGGCCGGTCTGGCCCCGATGGTGCTGGCCGCGGTGATCTGGGCGGGAACCGAGCGACCGGCGCTACTGGTTGCCGACAGCGGCGCGCTGGTGGGTGTGATGGGGCCGGAGGGGCGCGCGCTGTCCAAGCCGCGTGGCGACGGGTTCGCCGCCCGCGCCTGGCTGGAAAACGATGGCGCGCCCGTCCCGCAGGCGCAGGCGCACGCGCGTCCGGGGATGCGCATCACGGGCCGGCGCCAGGACATGCAGATCGGGGCGACCCGCGTCTTGGCGGTGCGTGGCAAGTTGGCGCTGGCCGAGGTTGTTGGCTGCGACGGGGCCGCCATACTGGTGTCGAACCAGCAGGTTGGCCCGGGCCGGGACTGCACGGTCCTTGACCTTGGGCGTCTGCGGGAGAGGGGCGCGGTAGCCGGCTATCTGCGCGACGAGGCGCTTGACCTGGTCAGCGTGCGCGACCGGACCGGCGATCGGCTCTGGAACAGCCGAGAGGCGCGGCTGGCCACCCGTCCGGCTTGGCGGTGATCCGGGGTAGGGAACAGGCGATCAGGCTGGGCGACGGCGCGTCGACGCGCCGTGCGCCGCGCGGTCGGGCCGCGCGGTGTGCCGGATGCCAGGGTCTGCGAAGCGGCAGAAACGGGAAAGGACCCGGGCAATTGTGGCGCGTTGCGCGCCGCAACGCGCCGCGGTCCGCGCGGACCGCGGCCTCGCTTCGCGGCACTGGCGTGGTGGTCCGAAAGTCGGGGTTTTGCAGAGGCCGGGGCCGTGACCCGCAGCGCGCGCCGCCGCCCTGCTTGCTGCCGGCCGGGCCACGCCGACACGGCGCCCGGCGGGACGTGCCGGCGCGAATGGCCCCGCCGTGCCACCCGGTGTGACGGCGTCGCGCCGGAGCCCGGCCTCAGTAGGTGCGGATCAGGCCCACCAGCCGCCCCTGTACAGCGACCTGATCGTCGCGGAACAGGCGCGTTTCGAAAGCCGGGTTCGCCGCCTCAAGCGCGATGGTCCGGCCCGAGCGGCGGAACCGTTTCAGCGTCGCCTCGGCGTCTTCGACCAGTGCGACAACGATGTCGCCGTTGTCAGCGGTGGCGGTCTCGCGGATGATGACCACGTCGCCGTCGTTGATCCCCGCGTCGATCATCGAGTCGCCCTTGACCTCGAGCGCGTAATGCTCGCCCGCGCCGACCATGCTGTGCGGTACCTCCACGTTGTGCGACACCTCGGAAATCGCCGCGATGGGGACGCCGGCGGCGATGCGGCCCATTACGGGCAGGCTGATCGCGCCCGTGGCGTCGACCGGCCGGGCGTTGGCGGGCAGCGTGCCGGCGGCGCGGTTCGAGGCGGGATCATCGGCGCCGTCGGGCCGGTCGCCCTCGATCACCCGCGGCGAAAACCCGGTCGCAGTGTCCAGCGACTCGGGCAGCTTGAGGATTTCCAGCGCCCGCGCGCGGTGCGCCAGCCGCCGCACGAAGCCGCGTTCCTCCAGCGCAGTGATGAGGCGATGGATGCCCGATTTTGAGCGCAGGTCGAGCGCCTCTTTCATTTCGTCGAACGAGGGCGGGACCCCGTCGCGCTGAACGCGCCCATGGATAAAGGCCAAGAGATCGTGTTGCTTTTTGGTAAGCATGGCTCCTCCGTCGCGGGCCGCTGCGGCCTTTTGACGAATGTTCTACGACTGTTCCTGTTTTGTGTCAAGTTGTTCCGTTACAGCGGGAGCACCGGCACCGCGGTGCCGGCCGGTCTTCCGGGGTCATCTGCGGGCTGGACGATCAGGCAATCGGCCTGGCTGAGGACGGACAGCAGCGAACTGTCCTGGGTGTCGAAGGGCGCGACGCCGGCTTCGGTGGTGCGCGCGCGCAGGTAGTGCTGGCGCGGGCCGTTGGCCGGCAGCGGCACGGCGAGCGGGCGCGGTTCGGGGGTCGGCAGGGTGGCGGTCTGCCCCAGCATGGCGCGGACGACGGGGGCGACGAAGACATGCCCGCAGACCATGGCCGAAACGGGGTTGCCGGGCAGGCCGATCAGGGCGGCGGGCCCCAGCCGCCCGGCCATCAGCGGCTTGCCTGGCCGCATCGCCACCTTGTAGAACGCCCGGTCCATTCCGCGATCGGCCAGCGCCGAGCCGACAAGGTCGTGATCGCCCACCGAGGCACCGCCGATGGTCAGGACCAGGTCCGCCCCGTCGGCCATGTCGAACACCGCCTGCAGCGCGGCATGGGTGTCGCGCGCGATGGGCAGCAGGCGCGCGGTGGCCCCGAGTGACTCGATCAGAGCGGCCAGGCCATAGCTGTTGGAGGCGATGATCTGGTCCGGGCCGGGGTCCTCGCCAGGTTGCACCAGCTCGTCACCGGTGGCGATGATCGCCACCTCGGGGCGGCGCGTCACGGGAACCGTGTCGATATTCATCGCCGCCAGAAGGGCGACATCCGAGGGCGAGAGCACCCGCGGCGCCTCCAGCCTGTCACCGACCCGGAAATCGGCCCCCATGGCGCGCACGTGCCGGCGTTGGCCGGGGTTCGCGGTGAGGGTGATCGTGTCGCCGTCGCGCGCGGTGTCCTCCTGGATGATAACGCGGGTCGCGTTGGCAGGCACGGGCGCGCCGGTGAAGATGCGCACCGCCTCGCCCGGCCCGACGGACCCGTCGAACCCATGGCCCGCCGCCGCCTCGCCGACGACCGCGAGCCGGTCGCCGGTGGGGGGATCGGCGGCGATGGCATAGCCGTCCATGGCCGCGGCGGAAAAGGGCGGCTGATCGCGCCGCGCGGTGACGGCCCGCGCCAGGGTGCGCCCGGCGGCGGCACGCAGCGGCACCTCCTCGACCTCCAATGGTGCGGCCAGCGCCAGCAGCTTTTCGAGGGCGTCGTCGACGGTGATCATGGCGTTACCGCTTCCAGTTGAGCCGTCTCCCATTCCTCGAAAGTGCGCCCGTCTGAAAGTTTCCATTCCTTTCGACCGTTTGCGGCACGTCCGCTCACGATCGCGGCCGCCGCGGACGGGCTTGAGAAGGCATAATCATCGGTCATGCGCGCCTTGCCGTCAGACAGAACTTCAATAACCCCATTTGTCACCAGATCTGCGTGTAATTTCTGATAATTTAGGACGTGTTTCGCGCCGCCAACCCATTGCGCGCGAACGATGGAACCAGCCTTGACGACCATTTCATCGGCCGCCAATTCCGCAGTCGCGTGTATGTCGTGGCGCGGTATTCGCAGTTCGAACCTTTTGGTCGACGTTGTGCCTGTAACTATGTCGCGATTAACATGAGCGGCGCGTCGGCCACTCTGGAACATATCCACGCGGATTGCCGGTAACACCATGTGAAGCGTTTCGAGAAAGCTCTCCATATTGGCGGTTGCGGCCTCGTTCAAACTCGACCGTGGCGGTGCATTGCCGTTCTCCAGAGGGATGTTTGCCGCCTCGATCGCGGTTTCCGCCAAACGGCTTTCGAGGTATTTCACGTGCGCCTTGTGCAGGGCGTCGCCGGACGTCGTAATCAGGATGGTCTGGTCCCACCAGTCTCTGGCCGTTGCGTGTTGCTTGACCCTGTCCGCCATGTTTTCGGCTTCTCCGATGTAGGCAAGGGGACCATTGTCGGTTTCACCTATCAAAAGATACACACCGGTCTGCGCGGCGTGTTGTCGTTTCAAACCGTCGACCAAACGGGTCCGCGGAATCCGCAGGACATGCCCGGTCCAGTTGAACACTTCCGCAGTCAGCATCCCGTCGGGCTTGCCATCAACGAAGAACAATTCCAGCGACCGCCCGGTCATGTTGCCTCGAACCGCCCCGACTTGCCGCCGTCCTTGAGGGTGACGCGGATGCCGCCGATCTCCATGTCCTTCTGCACGGCCTTGAGCATGTCGTAGACCGTCAACCCGGCCGAGGAGACGGCCGTCAGCGCCTCCATCTCGACGCCGGTGGGGCCGGTGGTCTTGACCGTGGCGGTGATGCGCACGCCGGGCAGGGCGGCGTCGGGGGTCAGCTCCAGCGCCACCTTGCTGACGGGCAGGGGGTGGCACAGCGGTATCAGCTCGGCGGTCCGCTTGGCGCCCTGGATGCCGGCGATGCGGGCGATGCCCAGCACGTCGCCCTTGTCCGCGGTGCCCGCGGTGACATGAGCGAGGGTCTCGGCGGACATGCGCACGTGGCCGCAGGCGGTGGCGACGCGCGCCGTCTCGGGCTTGTCCGAGACATCGACCATGTGCGCCTGGCCCTCGGCGTCGAAATGGCTCAGCTTGCCGCCGCTCATGCCGGGGCCCCGGGCACCAGCGGGTCGGCCAGGATGGCGCGGGTGGCGGCGGCGACATCCGCCTGCCGCATCAGGCTTTCGCCGATCAGGAAGCTGCGCGCGCCGTAACGGGCCATCCCGGCCAGGTCGGCGGGGGTGTGCAACCCGCTTTCGCAGATGATCATGCGGTCCGCGGGCACGTGCGGGGCCAGCGTGCGGGTGGTGTCCAGCGTCACCTCGAAGGTCTTGAGGTTGCGGTTGTTGATCCCCAGCAGGGGCGATGTCAGCGCGCAGGCGCGGTCCAGTTCGGCGCGGTCGTGCACTTCCAGCAGGACGTCCATGCCCAGGTCTCGGGCGGCGGACTCAAGCTCGGCCGCCTGCGTGTCGGACACCGAGGCGAGGATGATGAGGATGCAATCGGCCCCCAGCGCGCGGGCCTCGGTGACCTGGTAGGGGTCGTACATGAAATCCTTGCGCAGGGCGGGCAGGTCGGTGGCCGCGCGCGCCTGCGTCAGGAATTCGTCGGCACCCTGGAAGCTGGGCGTATCGGTCAGCACCGACAGGCAGGCCGCGCCGCCCGCCGCATAGGCGCGGGCCAGCGCGGGCGGGTCGAAATCCGCCCGGATCAGCCCCTTTGACGGGCTGGCCTTCTTGATTTCGGCGATCAGCCCGTAGCCCGTCTTACCCGCTCGCGCGAGGGCCGTGGCAAAGCCGCGCGTTGGCCCGGCCTCCCTTGCGGCGGCTTCGAGCGTGGAGAGCGGCGTTTCGGCCTTGCGCGCGGCGATCTCGTCGCGCTTGTAGGCCTTGATGCGGTCGAGAATATCCATTCGCACTGGGTAGCGCGGGGCGCGCGCGATGACAATCGCGCGTCGTCGGGCGGGGGCGGTCAGCTCGGCTGACGCTCCGCCCAGCCGGCAAAGATCTTTTCCAGCGCGACCACGACGTAATAGAGCACGATCCCCAGCACGGCGAGCGCGATCAGCACCGCGAACATCAGCGGGTAGTCCGAATTCGTCTTGCCGCTGTCGAACAGCGCGCCCAGCCCGCGGCCGTGCGGGCTGACGATCTCCATCAGGTTGGTGCCGATGAAGGCCAGCGTGACCGAGACCTTGAGCGCGCCGAAGAACTCCGGCAGCGTCTTTGGCAGGGCGATCTTGCGAAAGATCATCGTCTGCGACGCGCCGAGCGCGCGCAGGATGTCGCGGTATTCCGGCTCCAGCGTGGACAGGCCGATCGAGACCGACACGGCGATCGGAAAGAACGAGATCATGAAGGCGATCAGGACCGTGTTGAAATCATGCGCGCCGACGAACATCAGCGCGACGATGGGCACCACGGTCGCCTTGGGAATGGCGTTGAAGCCCACCAGCAGCGGGTAGAGCGCATCGCGCATGGTGCGCGAAAAGCCCATGATCATGCCAAGCGCGGTGCCCACCACGATGGCCAGCACCAGCCCCAGCACCGTCCGCCAGAGCGTCTGCCAGCCCATGACGAGGAACAGATCCCAGTATTGCCGGTAGGCGGGGATCAGGTCGCTGGGCGAGGCCATCTTGTAGTTGGGCCAGCCCATGATCCAGACCAGCGCCTCCCACAGGGCCAGGAAGATGACAATGGCCAGGGTCGGCACGACGACCTTGCGCAGGCTGGGGGTCATGAGGCCTCCTCTGGGGCGGCGCGGCCCTGGGCGATCTCGATCTGGTGGCGCAGCGTGGCCAGTCGCTCGGCCGCCTCGGCGGTGTAGAGATCGTCCAGCGTCGGCCGGGTGGTCTGCGGGATGTCCATAACATATTGCGTCCGCGCGGGGCGGCCCGACAGCACGACCACCTGGTCGCCCAGAAAGAGCGCCTCGCGCAGGTCATGGGTTATGAGGACGGCGGTGAACGGTTCGCTTTCCTTCACCTGGTGCATGGTCTGCCACAGGTCCTCGCGGGTGAAGGCATCGAGCGCGCCGAAGGGCTCGTCGAGGATCAGGACCTCGGGCTGATGGACCAGCGCCCGGCACAGCGAGGCGCGCTGGCGCATCCCGCCCGAAAGCTCCGAAGGCCGCTTGTCCTCGAATCCGTCAAGCCCGACGAGGCTCAGCAGATAGCGTGCGCGCTCCTTCGCGGCCGCGCCCTTGAGGCCGTCGGGCACGATTTCCAGCGGCAGCGTGACGTTCTGCAGGATGGTGCGCCATTCCAGCAGCACCGGGTTCTGAAAGGCCATCCCGACGGTGGACCGCGGCGCCTTGACCAGGTCGCCGTGCAGCCAGACCTCGCCCGCGTCGGGGTGCATCAGGCCGGCCACGAGCCGGGTCAGGGTGGACTTGCCGCAGCCCGAGGGGCCGACGACGGCGCAAAAGCCGCCCTCCTGCACGGTCACGTCAAGCCCGTCGAGCACGGGCAGCGGGCCGGAGGCCGTCTCGTAGGCGTGACGGACGTCTTTGATCTTGATCAGCGGGGACATGGGGGTCTTTTCGAAGGGCGCGGGGGCTGGTTGCCCCCGCGCGTGGTCAGCTCAGTCGAGCGGGAAGCCGCCCTCGGGCAGGTAGGCATCGGTGAAATAGAGGTCCGCGTCCGGCGTGCCCTCGAAATCGTAGACCGTCTTGATCTGCTCGATCGCGGCGGCCATGCGGTCGTCGTCGATGGTGCCCATGCCGTTGGCGGTGGTGTAATCGGTCACGACGTTGGCCTCGATCGACAGTTCCAGGCGGCGCTGTTCGAGGTCGGAATCGGCGGCCGGGTTGCGCTCGATCAGCGACGGCATCACCGCGGCGGGGTCGGCGATCGCGTCCTTCCAGCCCATGGCCACGGCCTCCAGAAAGCCGCTGACAGCCTCGGGGTTGGCCTCGGCGAAGTCGGTGTTGGCGATGATCGCGTTGCCGTAAAGTTCCAGCCCGTGATCGGCCATCAGCAGGGTCGTGATGTCGTCCTCGGGCACGCCCAGGCGCACGAGGTTCAGGTAAGAGCTGAAGGAAAACCCGGTGATCGCGGCGACATTGCCGTCGGCCAGCATGGGTTCGCGCGTCGGAAAGCCGACCGGCTCGACCGTGATCGCGTCCATGTCGAGGTCATTCTCCGCGGCGAAGATCGGGAATTGCGCCCAGGCCCCATCGGGCGGCGGGGCGCCCAGCACCTCGCCCTCAAGGTCGGCGGGTTCCGAAATGCCCAGCGACTCGCGCCCGATCACCGCGAAGGGCGGCTTGTCGTAGACCATCATGACGGCGGTGACCGGCGCGCCCGGGTTCTGGTCGAGAAAGCGGATCAGGCTGTTGATGTCGGCGAACCCCATCGGAAAGGCGCCGGTGGCGACCTTGGGAATGGCGTCGAGCGACCCGGTGCCGGCGGTGATCTCGACGCTCAGGCCGTTGTCGGCAAAGTGGCCGTTGTCGATGGCGGCGAAATAGGGCGCGGCGGGGCCCTCGAATTTCCAGTCCAGCGCGAAGGGCACGTCGGTCGTTTGCCCCTGCGCAAGGGTCGCGGTCACCGTAAGGGCCGCGGCGGCGGCAAGTTGAGCAGTCATCTTCATGAGGCATCCCCTGTCGTGGTTTTCTTTGCTTCGTGACGCGCCGAGGTGCCCACAGAACGGCGGAAATGTCCCGCCTGTCGGCGCGGCGCGCGCCATCGTGTCCCGTCCATCCGCCGAGGATGCACAGAAAACGGGCGTCACGCCACCGTTTTGAGAATTTTCTGACCGCGCCGGGCCGCTGCACCGCCGCGACAGGCCGCGAGTCAGCCCGACCGGCTGATGCGGGCCAGCGTTTCGACCGCGCGTCGCGCCGCACCGCTGTCGAGGCTCTCGCGGGCCTGTTCTGCCCCCGCGCGCAGGCTGTCGGCCCGGCCCGCCACCAGCAGCGCGGCGGCGGCGTTGAGCAGGACGGCGTCGCGGTAGGCGCTGGCCTCACCCGCCAGCAGCGCGCGAAAGGCCCGGGCGTTCTCCTCGGGCGTGCCGCCGAGGATCGCCTCGAAGGGATGCACGGGCAGGCCGGCCTCCTCGGGGTGGACCTCGCGCAGGGTGATCGTGTCGCCCGATTGCGCGGCCACCCAACTGACCCCGGTGATTGTCAGCTCGTCGGTGCCGTCCGAGCCGTGGACAAGCCAGCTGGCCTCGGTTCCCAGCGCCTGCAGGGTCTGCGCCATGGGCTGGATCAGGTCGCGGCTGAAGGCCCCGGTCAGCTGGCGCGTGACGCCGGCCGGGTTGGTAAGCGGCCCGAGGATGTTGAAGATGGTGCGGGTGCCAAGCTCCATCCGGGTGGGCATGACGTGCTTGATCGCCGGGTGGTGCATGGGCGCCATCATGAAGCCGATCCCGGCCTCGGCGATGGCGCGTTCGACGACCTCGGCCCCGATCATGACATCTATGCCCAACTGCCCCAGCGCGTCTGCCGCGCCGGACTTCGACGACAGGTTGCGGTTGCCGTGCTTGGCCACGGGCACGCCCGCCCCCGCGACGACGAAGGCCGTGGCCGTCGAGATGTTGAGCGTGCCCTTGCCGTCGCCGCCGGTGCCGACGATGTCCATCGCCCCCGCGGGCGCTGTTACCGGCACGCATTTGGCGCGCATGGCCTCGGCGGCGGCGGCGTATTCGTCGACCACCTCGCCGCGGGTGCGCAGCGCCATGAGCAGCCCGCCCATCTGGCTGGGGGTGGCGTCGCCCTCGAACAGGATCTCGAAGGCCGCGCGGGCCTGCGCCCGGGTCAGTGGCGCCTCGGCGGCGGCGGCGATCAGGGGCTTGAGGGCATCGCTCATGCCGGGGCTTTCAGGGTGTCGAGGAAATTGCGCAACAGCGCATGGCCGTGTTCCGAGGCGATGCTCTCGGGGTGGAACTGCACGCCCTCGATGGGCAGCGTCCGGTGGCGCAGGCCCATGATCGTGCCGTCCTCCAGTGCGGCGGTGATTTCGAGGGTGTCGGGCAGGCCCTCGCGCGCGACCACGAGCGAGTGATAGCGTGTCGCCTCGAAGGGCGTGGGCAGGCCCGCGAAAACGCCCTGTCCGCCGTGATGCACCCGGCCCATCTTGCCGTGGACGATCTCGTGACAGCGCACGACCGCGCCGCCGAAGGCTTCGCCGATGGTCTGGTGGCCGAGGCAGACGCCCATAAGTGGCGTGCCGGTCTCGGCGGCGGCGCGGGTCAGCGCAAGGCAGATGCCCGCCTGCGCCGGGTCGCAGGGGCCGGGCGAAAGCAGGATGCCGGCGGGGTTGAGCGCCATGGCCTGTTGCACGTCCAGCGCATCATTGCGATGCACCTGCACATCCGCGCCAAGCTCGCCCAGGTAGTGCACCAGGTTGTAGGTGAAACTGTCGTAGTTATCGATCAGCAGGAGCATGATTTCGCCAGTCGTCGGGTGCGGCCCTTGGGGGCCGGTGAAATTCGGGGCTACCATCGCCCCGGCGAGGCGCGGTAAGGTTCCGCCTAGATGGGCCGAAGCGACGGGCGGCGTCAAGGCCGGCGCACAGCCGTGACAAGCGACGAGGGCCGGGGCAACAGCAGGCAGGGGGCAATCGTGGTCAGGGGATTTCTGTCGGGGATACTGGTGGGTGGTCTCGTATCGGGTCTTGGGCTGGGCACGGCCTCGCTTCTGGGTGAACAGCCCGCGGGCAACACCCCGCCCGCGGCGCCGCAGGTGGACGCGCCCGAAACCGCCATGACCGATGCGCCGGCGGGCGCCGCGCCGTCGGTTTCCGGGCCGGGCGAGGGGGCCGGGCCGAACCTTGGTCCCGCGCCCGCGGCCGACGCGGAACGGAGCATCCCCGGCCCGGGGGCCGATAGCCCGGCCGCGGATACGGCGCCGCCGGCGGTTCCGCAGGCCAGCGGCGTGGAGGGCGCCATGGGCCAGCCCGAGGTGGAGCGCGACGCCACGCCGGACGTTAGCGCCGACGATCCGGTCCTGCCGAATCCGCAGGCCCCGGCGCCGCAGTCGCCGGAGGCCGAAAACGATGTCCGGCTGTCGACCGATCCCGGCCAGCCCCCGGCGCCGGTCGTCGTCGAAGACCCCGAGAACACCGGGGACTCCGACCCGGCCGCGGTGGTCGTGGACGAGCCAGAGGAGGCGCCGGTCCCGGTCGAGATCGTCGACCCGGACACGGGCGGTGACGCGCCCGCGCCGGACAGTTCCGCGCCGGGGGACGAACCGCAACCGGCCGCCACCGACGCGCGGCCCGGGGCGGACGAGCCCCCGCAAGTCGAGATGCAGGGCGAGACCAACAGCCTGCTGGAGGACCGGGACACGGGCGTGGCCGTCAACCGGCCGACCGACGATACCAGTGACGATGGCGGCGCGCAGGCCGAGGCCCCGCAGGTGCCTGCCCTGCGCGCCTATGCCGCCCCTGCGCCCAATCCCGACGACCTGCCGACCATGGCGATCGTCCTGGTCGATGACGGCAGCATGGAGGCTGGCCCGGCGCTGGTGTCTGGCGTGCCCTTCCCGGTGACCGTGGCCATCGACCCGGCCGCCACGGGGGCGGCCGAGCGTCTGTCGGCCTATCGCGCCGCCGGGATCGAGGCCGCGGTCCTCGGGCGCCTGCCCGAGGGCGCCACCCCGCAGGATGTCGAGGTCGCGCTGGAAGGCACCTTCGCCGACCTGTCGCGGACCGTCGCGTTGCTCGACCTGGGTGACGGACCCGCGGGCAACCGCGCGGCAACCGAGCAGATGATGCAGGTCCTGTCCGAGGCCGGGCGCGGCTACCTGTCGATCAGCCAGGGCCTGAACACCGCCGCGCGGCTGGCCGAGCGCGCCGGCGTGCCCGCGGCCACGATCTATCGCGACCTCGACGGCGAGGGCCAGGACGCGCAGGTCATCCGCCGCTTCATCGACCAGGCCGCCTTTCGCGCGCGCCAGGACAGCGGCGTGGTGCTGCTGGGCCGGATGCGGCCCGACACAGTCACTGCACTGATCAACTGGGGCAACGACAAGCGCGCCGCCCAGGTCGCGCAGGTGCCACTGTCGGCGGTGCTGCGCGGGGACGAGTGAGAGGCAGACAGGGGTTTGCACCCTCGCGGTACAGTTTAGAATCCGTGAAGGCGCTTTGCCCACTGAAGGCCGATGAACAGCCCCTTGACACGGGGCAGCAGGACCAGGGCCAGGGCCGTCGCGAACGCCATCATTCCCAGCGCGACCCAGAGCGGTTCGGGATCGAAGGCCGAATAAACCACGGCGAACAGCGGAAAGACGACCGCGACCACGAGCGAGAGGGTAAAGTATGCCGGCCCGTCATCGACGCGCGCGTGATGCAGTTCCTGTCCGCAGGCGTCGCATTCGGTCCTGACCTTGAGGTAGCCGGCAAACATCCGTCCCTGCCCGCACGCCGGGCAGACCAGCCAAATGCCCCTGATCATCGCGGTTCGGGTATCGCGGTCGTCGGTCGATGGCATGGCGGTCTCCGTTTTGCCCGTGTTCGTGCCTGGGGCGGGACTGGCAAATTTGAGCCGGGGCGATCAAGACGCCGCCGGGGTACCGACCGGGCCGCGCCCGCCGGTCAGCTATCCCCGGATGTGAAACGGTGCGCCTCGGCCGCGGCGCGGCGGATGGCGCCGGATTTGTGGACGGTTTCCTGGTACTCGGCCTCGGGGTCGCTGTCGTGGACAACCCCGCCGCCGGCCTGGATGTAAAGGTCCTGACCCTTGAGCACCGCCGTGCGCAGGGCGATGCACATGTCCATGTCGCCCCCGGCGCTGAAATAGCCCACGCCGCCGCCGTAGATGCCGCGCTTTTCGGGTTCCAGCTCGTCGATGATCTCCATCGCGCGGACCTTGGGCGCGCCAGAGACCGTGCCCGCCGGCATCCCCGCGAAAAAGGCCGACAGCGCGTCGTGGCCCTCGGCCAACTCGCCCACCACGTTGGAGACGATGTGCATGACGTGGGAATAGCGTTCGACGATGAATTCCTCGGTCGGGCGCACCGTGCCCACCTTGGCGACGCGGCCCGCGTCGTTGCGGCCGAGATCCAGCAGCATCAGGTGCTCGGCCCGCTCCTTCTCATCGGCCAGAAGCTCGGCCTCGTTGGCCTTGTCCTCGGCCGGCGTGGCGCCGCGCGGGCGGGTGCCGGCGATGGGGCGGATCGTGACCTCGCCGTCCATGACCCGCACGAGGATTTCGGGGCTGGCGCCGATCACCTGGTAGCCGCCGAAGTTGAAAAAGAACATGAAGGGCGAGGGGTTGGTCCGCCGCAGCGAGCGATAGAGCGCGAAGGGCGGCTGATGAAACGCCTGCCGCCAGCGCTGTGCCGGCACCACCTGGAAGATGTCGCCGGCCTTGATGTACTCCTTGGCCTTTTCGACGGCGGCCTTGTAGCCCGCGTGGGTGAAGTTGCTGACCGCCTCGTTCTCGGCCTCGGCCTCGCCCAGGCGGCGGCCCTGGTCGGGCAGGGGCCCCTCGAGCGCGCGCTGCGCCTCGGTCACGCGCGCGGTGGCCTGCGCATGGGCGGCCTCGGCCGATAGCCCCGACTTGGCCCAGGCGGGTGCCACCAGGATCACGTCGCCCTTGACCCCGTCCAGCACCGCCACGACCGAGGGGCGCAGCATCACCGCATCCGGCAGGTCCAGCGGGTCGGGGTTCACGTCCGGAAGGTGTTCCACGTGCCGGATCATGTCGTAGCCCAGGAAGCCGAACAGCCCGGCACTGGCGGGCGGCAGGTCGGCGGGCAGGTCGATATGGCTCTCGGCCAGCACCGCGCGCAGGCTGTCGAGCGGGTCGACCGACACGTCCTCGAAGGCGGCGTCGTCGGTCAGGGCCTGCCGGTTGATCCGGGCCGTCGTGCCGCGGCATTCCCAGATCAGGTCGGGGGCCATGCCGATGATGGAATAGCGCCCGCGCACCTCGCCCCCGGTGACGCTTTCCAGCAGGAAGGCGTGTTTGCCGGCCGCGTTGAGCCGCAGCATCAGCGACACCGGCGTGTCCAGATCGGCGGCCAGCCGGGTGTGGACCAGCTGGTTCCGGCCGGCCGCGAAGCCCGCGCGGAAGGTCTCGTAATCCGGGACCAGCGCCATGGTTACTGGAAATTCGAATGGACCGCGTTGATCGCGGCCTGGTCAATTGTGACCTCGGTGTCGGCCTGCACCGCTTGGCTGAAGACGGCGAAGATATCCATCGCCATGCCCTGGCCGGCGCGGTCGGCGACGGCCTCCGCCTGCGCGGTGACCGACGGGTCGTCCTGCCCGGGCTGGGACACGGCGTCGAGCCGGGCCACGATCACGCCGTCGGGCGCGTCCACGACCACCGTGTCGCCGACCGCGTCCAGCTCGAAGATGCGCGTCATGAACCCCGGCGGCGTGCCGTTGAGGAAACTGCGCCGGGTCAGGCCGCGTTCGGCAACGGCACCGTCCAGACCCACCTGCGTGAATTCGGTCTCGCCGTCGATGCCGGCGGCGATTTCCTCGGCGCGGGCGCGCAGGCGGCGCCGCGTCTCGGCGGCGCGCCAGTCCTCGGCCACCTGTGCGCGCACCGCGTCGAAGGGCTGCAGCTCGGGCGGGCGCACCTCGTCGACGCGCACCGCGAAGAGCCCGCCGCCCTCCAGCTCGTGCAACTGGGGGAAGGTACCCGGCTCCAGCCCCGCGACAACCTCGCGGAAGCCCGCGTAGGCGGCGATGTCCTCGCGGGTCTGCGGGGTCCAGTCCATCTCGCCCAGCGCCATGTCGGTCTGCTCGGCCAGGTCCGCCAGCGTCGCGCCCCCAGCCAGCAGGTCGGTGACGGGTTCGATCTGGTCCTCGATCACGCGGCGGGCGCGGGCGGCAGCGCGGTCCTCGCGCAGCACCGCGCGGGCCTCTTCGAACGGGGTTTCCTGCGCGGCGAGCACCGCGTTGACGCGGAACAGCGCCGGGCCCAGCGGGCTGGGCTGCGGGCCGACGACATCGCCCGTTTGGGCCGAGAACACCGCTTGCCCGGCCTCGCCCAGGTCGTCCTCGGTCACGTCGCCGAGGTCCACGTCGGCCAGGTCCAGCCCGCGGTCGGCGACAAGCGCCTCGAAATCGGTCTCGCCGGCCGCGATCCGGTCCAGCGCCGCCTGCGCGGCCTCTTCGCTGCCGAAGCTGAGCCGTTCGACAAGGCGGCGCTCGGGCTGGACGAACTCGTCGATACGGTCCTGATAGGCTTGGCGCAGCTCGGCCTCGTCGACCGTCACCTGGTCCTGGATCATCTCGGGCGTCAGCCAGGCATAGGTCAGGTCCTTGGTTTCGGGCGCGGTGTAGGCCTCGGGGTTGTCCTCGTAATGGGCGCGCAGGTCGTCCTCGTCCGGCTCGGGCAGGGTGCTGTCCAGGTCCGCCGCTGTCAGGGTGTCCCACGTGAAATCGCGTTCCTCGCCGATGTAGGCGGCGACGGTTTGGGCATAGACCTCGGGGGCGGGCAGGCCGCCGATCACGGCCTGTTGCAGCAGGGCGCGGGCGCTGTCGTCGCGGATGCGGGATTCGAACTGTTCCTCGGTAAGCCCGTTGTCGCGCAGCACGGCGCGGTATTGTTCGCGGTCGAAATTGCCGTCCGGCCCGGCAAAGGCGAGGGTGTCGAGCACCTCGCGCCGCACCGTCTCGTCGCCGACCGACACGCCAAGCTGGCGCATCTCGTTATCGAGCACCCGCGACCGGATCACCTGTTGCAGCGCCTGGTCGGGCACGCCGCGCTCGCGCGCCTGGGCAAAGGACAGCGTTTCGTCCGCCTCGGCCGAGAGCGACTGGATGCGGTTCTGCAGTTCCTGCTGGTAGGCGCTGACCGGCACCTCAAGGCCGCCGACCGTGCCGATGGAACTGACCCGGCCGGTCAGGCCCGTGGCCCCGAAGCCGACCATGCCGAACATCAGCAGGCCGATCACGATCCAGACGAAGGGGCGGGATTTCTTGCTGCCGTCAGCCATGTGCCGTCTGCCTGTTGTTGGGGCTTTGTCGCCTCAATAGGGCCGGGGGCCGCGCGGTGCAACCGGATCAGGCCGGGCGGAAGGCGGCCAGCCGGTCAAAGAGCGTCGCAATCCCCCCCGTGTCGATATTGGCAAAGGCGATGCGCAGCTCGCGCGCGCCGGCCGGGTCGTCGGCAGGGCGGAACATCGTTCCGGGCAGCAGCAACACGCCGGCGCCGGTGACCAGTGACCGGGCCAGCACATCCGAAGGCGTGTCGAAAGGATGTTCGAGGTAGGCGAAATAGGCGCCGCAGCCCCGCAGCCGCCAACCCTGCGCGGCCAGCCGCGGAAACGCCGCCTCGATCGCGGCCCGGCGGGCCAGGATTTCCGCCCGTTCCCCGGCCAGCCAGTCGCGCAGGTGCTGCATCGCCCAGAGCGCGGCCCGCTGGCCCAACTGGTTGGGGCAGATGCTGACGGTATCGAGGAACTTCTCGGCCTGCGCCAACCGGGCCGGCGCGGCGACCATCGCCCCGATCCTGTGCCCGGTCAGCCGGTAGGCCTTGGAAAACGAATAGAGCTGGATCAGCGTGTCGTCCCAATCGCCCGATAACAGGTCATGCGGCGCACCCGCGCGGCTGTCGAAATCGCGGTAGGTCTCGTCCACGATCAGCGCCAGGCCATGGGCGCGGGCCAGGTCGAAGAAGGCGCGCAACGTTTCCGCGGGGTATTCGACGCCGCCGGGGTTGTTGGGGCTGACCAGCACGATGGCCCGGGTGCGGCCGGTGATCCGGGCCGCGGCCGCCGTCGCCTCGGGGATCAGGCCGTCGCCCGTCGGCAGGGGCACCAGGCGCACCCCGGCCATGTCGAGCCACATCGCGTGGTTGAAGTAGTAGGGCACCGGAACGATCACCTCGTCGCCCTCGCCGCAAAGGCTGGCAACGGCGGCGGTGAAGGCCTGGTTGCAGCCGCTTGTAATGGCGACGTTTTCCGGCGCGATCCCCCCGCCGTAACCCGCCGCCCACTGGCGTGCGACCTCGGCGCGCAAGTCGGGCAGGCCCAGCACCGGGCCATAGAGATGGCTGCCCGGGTCCTCGACCACGAGGCGGGCCATTTCCCGGCGCAGCGCGTCCGGCGGCGGGGCGACCGGCGCGGCCTGGCTGACGTTGATCAGGGGGCGGTCGTCGGGGAAGGTCACGCCATGGGTCCAGCGGCGCGCCTCCATCACTGGGGGCGGGAAGGTGGCGTCGGTTCGCGCCGCGCTCAATCGCGGCCCCGGTAGGGTTCGACGTATTGCAGCGCCATGTCCCAGGGAAAGAAGATCCAGGTGTCTTGGCTGACCCCGGTTATGAAGGTCTCGACCTGCGGCTCGCCCTCGGGCTTGGCATAGACGGTGGCGAAATGCGCCTTGGGATACATCTGGCGGACCAGTTCCAGCGTCTTGCCGGTATCGACCAGGTCGTCGACGATCAGAACGCCCTCGCCGTCGCCCATCATCGCCGCGTCGGGGCTCTTGAGCACCTGCGCCTCGCGGCGCTGGTCGGCCTTGCCACCGCCCGAGAGGTAGGACTTGACCGAGATCGTGTCGACGGTGCGGATGTCCAGCTCGCGCGCCACGATCATCGCCGGGGCCATGCCGCCGCGGGTGATCGCCACGACCGCCCGCCAGGACCCGGCGTCCGGGCCGTAGCCATCGAGCCGCCAGGCCAGCGCGCGGCTGTCGCGGTGCAGCTGGTCCCAGCTGACGTGAAATCCTTTCTCGTGGGGCAGGCGGTTGTCGGCCATGGCTCAGCTCTTGTCGATGTCGGGGGCGTCGACGGCCTTCATGCCGACGACATGATAGCCGGCGTCGACGTGGTGCACCTCCCCGGTGACGCCGCCGGCCAGGTCGCTGAGCAGGTAGAGCGCCGCGCCGCCGACCTCGTCGATGGTGACGTTCTTGCGCAGGGGCGAGTTCAGCTCGTTCCACTTGAGGATATAGCGGAAATCGCCGATGCCGCTGGCCGCCAGCGTCTTGATCGGCCCGGCCGAGACGGCGTTGACGCGGATACCGTCCTTGCCCAGGTCCTCGGCCATGTAGCGCACCGACGCCTCCAGCGCGGCCTTGGCAACGCCCATGACGTTGTAGTGCGGCATGACCTGTTCGGCGCCGTAATAGGTCATGGTCAGGGCGCTGCCGCCCTGCGTCATCATCTTCTCGGCGCGCTGCATCACGGCGGTGAAGGAATAGACCGAGATGTCCATGGACATGGCGAAATTGGCGCGGCTGGTGTCCACGTAGCGGCCGCGCAGCTCGCCCTTGTCGGAATAGCCGATGGCGTGGACGACGAAATCGAGGCTGTCCCAGTGCTGGCGCAGCCCGTCAAACAGCGCGTCGATCGAGGCTTCGTCGCCGACATCGCAGGGCAGCACGATGTCCGAGCCAAGCTCTGCGGCCAGCGGGCCGACGCGTTTTTTCAGCGCCTCGCCCTGATAGGAAAACGCAAGCTCCGCCCCGGCGCCGGCCAGCGCTCTGGCGATGCCCCAGGCGATCGACTTGTCATTGGCCAGCCCCATGACAAGCCCGCGTTTTCCTTGCATCAGGTTCGAAGACATCCTTAACTCCCGCCGCGTCGCCCTTTGATGCGCTTGGTGTAAGCCAAGCGTCACAGCGCATCAAGCCGCCTTTGACAGGGACCGCGCCGTGCTATGTTCCGCGCCGGACGGCCCCGTGTGCGAGGGCCGAGAACAGGCAGGAGACCGACATGACCGACCGCACAGGCATATTCGCGGGCGATGACCCGTTCGAGATCGCCCGGCGCTGGCTGGCCGAGGCCGAGAAGACCGAAGTCAACGACCCCAACGCCATCGCCCTTGCCACGACCGACGCCGAGGGGATGCCCGATGCGCGCATGGTTCTGCTCAAGGATATCGAGGACGACGCCTTCATCTTCTACACCAACTACGGTTCGGCCAAGGCCGCCGCGATCGAGGCGACGGGCAAGGCGGCCTTCGTGATGCACTGGAAAAGCCTGCGCCGCCAGATCCGCGTGCGCGGCACGATTACGCGCGAGGCGGGCGCAAAGGCTGATGCTTATTACCGCAGCCGCAGCCTGAAAAGCCGGCTGGGCGCCTGGGCCTCGCAGCAATCGCAGCCGTTGTCCTCGCGCAGCGCTCTGCTGGCCGATGTGGCGCGGATCACCGCCGAGAAGGGCACCGATCCCGAGCGGCCCCCGTTCTGGGGCGGCTACCGCATTGCGCCTGTGCAAATCGAGTTTTGGGCCGACGGTGCCTTTCGCCTGCACGACCGGTTCCAGTGGACGCGGGACGGCGAAAAAGAGTGGACTGTTCAGAGGCTTAATCCCTGACGGAAGGTGAAACCCGCGCCGGAAATGGCCCGCGGCGCTGCATTTTCGACAAAAGAACTGGGTTGAAACTGCGCGGGCCACAATGCACGTGATACCGCGTGAGCCCGCGGAAACTGGGGTCCGGCGGGCCGGGGACCTGTAGCAATGACTGAAGACAACACCAGCGGGCGCCTGTGTCGGGGCCATGTGAAGTGGTTCGATCCGGGTAAGGGGTTCGGTTTTGTCGTCTCCGAGGAAGGCGGCCCGGACATTCTGCTGCACGCCAACGTGCTGCGCAATTTCGGGCAGAGCTCGGTCGCCGACGGGGCCGAGATCGAGCTTGTCGTGCTGGAGACAGAGCGCGGCCTGCAGGCCGCCGAAGTGCGCGACATCCGGGTACCCGACACCGTGATCGGCGGTGGGCTGAGCGATTTCGCCGAGATGAGCGCCGCGGAGCTGGCCGGTGCGCCCATGCAGCCGGCGCGGGTCAAGTGGTTCGACAAGGTCAAGGGCTTCGGGTTCGCCAATATCTTCGGGGTCGAGGACGATGTCTTTGTCCATATCGAGGTCTTGCGCCGGTCCGGGCTTGCTGATCTGATCCCCGGCGAGGCCATCGGGCTGCGCGCGGTCGAAGGGGCGCGCGGCCTCATGGCGACGGAGGTTCTGCCATGGGAAGCCGGTCTGCGCGAGGACGCCGAGGACACCGAGGATTTCGAGGACTGACAGCGGCGCTGGCGCTGGGCCTGTCAGTGCTGGGCGCGGCCGTCGCGGCGGCCTGCGCGCCCGATGAGGTCACCCTGCGCGGCGACTGGGGGCAGGCGCGGTTCTCGGTCGAGGTGGCCGACACCCCCGAAACCCGCGCGCGCGGGCTTATGTTCGTGGAAGAGATGCCGACGCTCTCGGGCATGCTCTTCGTTTATCCCAGCCCGCAACCGGTCAGCTTCTGGATGCGAAACACGCTGATCCCGTTGGACATGCTGTTCTTCGATGACACCGGCCGCCTGACCCGTCTGCATCGCATGGCTCGGCCGCGCGACGAGACGGCGATCCCCGGCGGCGATGCGGTGCAGTTCGTGCTCGAGATCAACGGCGGTATGGCCGCACGGCTGGGCATCACCGAGGGCGACGTGATGCGCCACCCCGCCATCGGCGCGGACGCCGCCTGGCCCTGTCCGGCCGATTAGGGCTTTTCAAGCGCCCGCCGGGCAAGTAGATCGGCGGCCGTGGTCCGGGGCGTGGCGCAGTCTGGTAGCGCACCTGTTTTGGGTACAGGGGGTCGTGAGTTCGAATCTCGCCGCCCCGACCACCTTCCGACTGACCGCCGGACCGGCCGCGTGGCGTCGCGGTGACACCCTTGAGCATCGAGGGCGGCCCGGCGCGGATCTTCATGCGGATCGTGAGGTTTCCGTGACAGGCTTCTGAGGGGGCGGCGGAATTTTTCGACCCGCGCGTCACCCCTTTTGTGCACAAGCCGGTGGAGGAATCGTGCCGGCTGCCAGATGCCGCCACGGTCAAGTCGAAAATCCCTCATCTTGTGTTAAAATCAAGTTGACCCCCCACCTGTAGATTTGCCATCTTGTGCGAGCCGGTCGGACAAACACTACATTTAGTGTCAGAGCGGCAGGGACACAGACCCTGAAAATAAGCAGCGCGACAGGCGCGCGCGCCCGTGGAAGGGGGCGCGGCAGGAGAGTTCGTCCTGTGAACGGAACGGCGCCGGGGCCTGCGCGCCCCACGGGATTAACGCAATGGTCGCAACGACGACCACGAACAAGAGGCACGAGGGACAACAATGAAGATCGAACGCAGCTTCACCAAGGCCGGGCAGGACGCTTACGCGGACATCGAGTTCAAGACCACGACGTCGGAGATCCGCAATCCCGACGGCACCACCGTCTTCAAGCTGGAAGACTGCGAAATTCCCGCCCGCTGGAGCCAGGTCGCCAGCGACGTGATCGCCCAGAAGTACTTCCGCAAGGCGGGCGTGCCGGACAAGCTGCGCCGGATCCAGGAAAAGGGCGTGCCGGAATTCCTGTGGCGCTCCGAGCCCGCCAAGGGCGCGACCCTGACCGGCGAGACCAGCGCCAAGCAGGTCTTCGACCGCATGGCCGGCGCCTGGACCTACTGGGGCTGGAAGGGCGGCTATTTCTCCTCCGAGGAGGACGCGCGCGCCTACTTCGACGAGATGCGTTACATGCTGGCCACCCAGCGCGCCGCGCCGAACTCGCCGCAGTGGTTCAACACCGGGTTGCACTGGGCCTATGGCATCGACGGCCCCAGCCAGGGGCACCACTACGTCGATCACCGCACCGGCGCGGTGGCCGCCTCGCAGAGCGCCTATGAACACCCCCAGCCGCACGCCTGCTTTATCCAGGGCTGCCGTGACGACCTGGTCAACGAGGGCGGCATCATGGACCTCTGGGTGCGCGAGGCGCGGCTGTTCAAGTACGGCTCGGGCACCGGCACCAACTTCAGCCACCTGCGCGGCGAGGGCGAGCCGCTCTCGGGCGGGGGCAAGTCCAGCGGCCTGATGGGCTTTCTCAAGATCGGCGACCGCGCCGCGGGCGCCATCAAGTCGGGCGGCACCACGCGCCGCGCCGCCAAGATGGTGATCGTGGACGCCGACCACCCCGACATCGAGGACTTCATCGACTGGAAGGTGCTGGAGGAACAGAAGGTCGCCAGCATCGTCGCCGGCTCCAAGATGCACGAGGCCGGGCTCAACAAGATCTTCGCCGCCATCAAGGCCTGGGACGGCGCGGCCGAGGACGCCTGCGACCCCAAGGTCAATGCCGGCCTCAAGGCCGCGATCCGCGAGGCAAAGAAGGTCGCGGTCCCCGAAACCTACGTCAAGCGGGTGCTGGACTATGCCAAGCAGGGCTACGACAGCATCGAGTTTCCCACCTACGACACCGACTGGGACAGCGAGGCCTACAACTCGGTCTCGGGGCAGAACTCGAACAACTCGATCCGCGTGACGGATGCCTTCCTCAAGGCCGTGCGCGAGGATGCGGACTGGGACCTGATCAACCGCACCAACGGCGAGGTCGCCCGCACCGTCAAGGCCCGCGATTTGTGGGAAAAGGTCGGCCACGCCGCCTGGGCCTGCGCCGATCCGGGCATCCAGTATCACGACACGGTCAACGCCTGGCACACCTGTCCCGAGGACGGCGAGATCCGCGGCTCGAACCCGTGCTCGGAATACATGTTCCTTGATGACACGGCCTGCAACCTGGCCTCGATGAACCTGCTGACCTTCTACCGCGACGGCGTGTTCGACGCGGAAGGCTACATGCACGCCACGCGGCTGTGGACGCTGACGCTGGAAATCTCGGTGATGATGGCGCAGTTCCCCTCGCAGGAGATTGCGCGGCTGTCCTACGACTTCCGCACGCTGGGCCTCGGGTATGCCAACATAGGCGGGCTGCTGATGAACATGGGGCTGGGCTATGACAGTGACGCGGGCCGCGCGCTGGCGGGGGCGCTGACCGCGATCATGACCGGCGTGTCCTACGCCACCAGCGCCGAGATCGCGGGCGAGCTCGGCCCCTTCGCCAAGTTCGAGAAGAACCGCGACCACATGCTGCGGGTCATCCGCAACCACCGCAATGCCGCCTACGGCGCGAGCGAGGGCTACGAGGGCCTGGAGGTCACGCCGGTGCCGCTGGACCACGCCAATTGCCCCGATGCCCGCCTGGTGGACCTGGCCATGTCGGCCTGGGACGAGGCGCTCAGCCTGGGCGAGGCAAACGGCTACCGCAACGCGCAGGCCACGGTCATCGCGCCCACGGGCACGATCGGGCTGGTCATGGACTGCGATACCACCGGGATCGAACCGGACTTCGCGCTGGTCAAGTTCAAGAAGCTCGCCGGCGGCGGCTACTTCAAGATCATCAACCAGTCGGTGCCCGCGGCGCTGGAAAAGCTGGGCTACGGCCCCGCGCAGATCGAGGAGATCGTCGCCTACGCCGTGGGCCACGGCACCCTGGGCAATGCGCCCGGCATCAACCACACCGCGCTGGTCGGGCACGGTTTCGGCGAGGCCGAGATCGCCAAGATCGAGGCGGCATTGCCGAGCGCCTTCGACATCCGCTTCGTCTTCAACCAGTGGACGCTGGGGGCGGAGTTCTGCCAGAAGACGCTGGGCATCCCGGCCGAGCGGCTCAACGATCCGACCTTCGACCTGCTGGCGCACCTGGGCTTCAACAAGGCCGATATCGAGGCCGCCAACGACCACGTCTGCGGGACCATGACGCTGGAGGGCGCGCCTTACCTGCGCGAGGAACACTATAACGTCTTCGACTGCGCCAACCCCTGTGGCAAGAAGGGCACGCGCTACCTCGGCGTCACCAGCCACATCGACATGATGGCCGCGGCGCAGAGCTTCATCTCGGGGGCGATCTCCAAGACCATCAACATGCCCAACGACGCCACCATCGCCGATTGCCAGGCCGCTTACGAGCGCAGCTGGTCCATGGGCGTGAAGGCCAACGCGCTCTACCGTGACGGCTCCAAGCTGTCGCAGCCCCTGGCCGCCGCGCTGGTCGAGGATGACGACGAGGCGCAGGAGGCCCTGGAAAGCGGCTCGACCCGGGAGAAGGCCACGGTGCTGGCCGAGAAGGTGGTCGAGAAGGTCGTCGTCAAGGAACTGGTGCGTAACCACCGCGAAAAGATGCCCGAACGCCGCAAGGGCTACACCCAGAAGGCCATCGTCGGCGGGCACAAGGTCTACCTGCGCACCGGCGAATACGAGGACGGCAACCTGGGCGAGATCTTCATCGACATGCACAAGGAGGGTGCCGGCTTCCGCGCGATGATGAACAACTTCGCCATCGCCGTGTCCGTGGGCCTGCAGTACGGCGTGCCGCTGGAGGAATTCGTCGACGCCTTCACCTTCACCAAGTTCGAGCCCGCGGGCATGGTGCAGGGCAACGACAGCATCAAGAACGCCACGTCGATCCTCGACTACATCTTCCGCGAACTGGCCGTCAGCTACCTCGACCGCACCGACCTGGCGCACGTCAAGCCCGAGGGCGCGTCGTTCGACGACCTCGGCCGGGGCGAGGAAGAGGGCGTGTCCAACATCAAGGAGATGTCGGAGAGCGCCAGTTCGCGCAGCCTGGAAGTGCTCAAGCAGATCAGCTCGACCGGCTATCTGCGCAAGCGCGTGCCGCAGGACCTGGTGGTGCTGCAGGGCGGGGCCGGGGGCCTCGACGGCGCGGCGGAGGTGCAGGCCGGGCTGGACACCATGATGCCCGTGGTCGCCGAGGGCGGCGGCATGGCCCGGGCCACCGGGGCGGCGTCGATCACCGCGCGCGACAAGGCCCGGATGCAGGGCTACGAGGGCGAGGCCTGCGGCGACTGCGGCAACTACACGCTGGTGCGCAATGGCACCTGCATGAAGTGCAACACCTGCGGCGGAACCAGCGGGTGCAGCTGAGACAGGCGGCGGGGCGGATCGCAATCCGCCCCGCCAGAGCGCCAGGGGCGCTCCAAGGGGGCACGGCGCGGGTGCGCTCGCGCTGCCGACGTTCAGGCCGCAGGCAGAAACCGGGCGGTGCAAGGAACTGAGCCTGAACGGCGAAACTCAAACGGGGGCTTCGGTCCCCGTTTTTTCGTCTCGGGCTGCGCCCGCGCCGACCGGGAAGGGGCGCTGCCCCTCTTGGCCTGTCGGCCAATTCACCCCGGGATATTTCCGGTCCAAAGAAAACGGTAAGAGTTCCTTAACCGGAATCGGAAAACCTGTAAAAGCGGTACAGGCGGGGACGCCGATGACCGCGTCCGGAGAAAGCTCCGGGCCCCGGCACGGCACCTGGTGACCCTCTGCCGGGGCCTTTCTTTGGACCCAAAATATCCCGGGGGAGTCCCGCATCGCGGGACGGGGGCAGAGCCCCCATTCCTCGGCTCGGGTGGTGGCCGCGGCCCCGGCGGCCCCGCGCGCTGGGGCGGGTTCGGCATGTTGTGGTCCGATCGATGCCCGCCGCCGCTCGGCGCCTTCGGGTCGCGCAAGGCCCACAAGGGTCAGCGCGACACGGCGCGCCGCCTGACGAAGACAGGAACAAGAAGGCTGAGGGCGAACAGCCGAAAGACGTGATGCGCGGCTACGAAGGCGGGTTCCAGTCGCGTTTCGACGGCAATCGCGGCCATGACCTCGACGCCGCCGGGGGCGAAGGCGAGCAGGAGGGCCCCGGGTGGCAGCCCCAGGACTTGCGACGCGAGCCAGGCGCCACCCGCGGCGACGGTGCATGCCACGCCGGTGGTGACGATCCCTGCGAGCAGGGCCTGGGACAAGCCGCGCCTGTCGACGCCGCTCAGCCGGGTTCCGATCAGCGCGCCCATGCAGACGAAGGCGATCGTGGTCAACCATGGGGGCATCGCGCCCGGCGTCAGGTCCAGGCCATGACCCAGCGCGGAGATGCTCATCGCGCCCAGCAGGAGCGGCGCGGGAATCCCGAGCCTATTGAACAGCAGGCCCACGCCTAGCCCCAGCGGGACGAGGATCGCCAGCGCTGCGACCGAGATCGCGCCGCTTTCGGGCGGGGGCGCTGTGCCCTGAACACCCCAGAGCGCGATCAGCACCGGCACGAGGACCGTGAGCATCAAAACCCGTATGGTCTGGACCAGGGCAAGTTTCGCCACATCGACCCGCAGGTCGAGCGACAGCCCCAGCACATAGCTGAGATGGCCGGGCGTCGCGGCCAGCAGCGCCGTCATGCGGTCGTAGCCGAAGCCGCGCATCAGCACAATTCGGGCGATGAGCATGGTCAGGATCAGCGTAACCGCGAGCAGCGCCAATGAGAGGGGCCATGTCAGGGCGGTCGAGATCACCTCGGGGGTGACCGTGCTGCCGATCTGCAGCCCAAGGACAAGGAAGACCGCGTTCCTCAGCGGCCCCGGCACCGCCATCCGCCAGCCCATCACCGCGGCCAGCGACACGCTGACCGCAGGCCCGGTCAGGACCGCCGCCGGAAACCCGATCACCCAGAACAACAGCGCCCCGGCCGCCCCCACGAACAATGTCGGACCCGTCGCTCCGCCGGGGGGCTCAGTCGCTGTCATGGGTCCATCGGTAGCCCGGCGGGGTCGGGCCCTTGTTGCGGCCGCCCTGCTCGGTCTGTTCCCAGGCATGGGCGAGAATCCCCACGGAGCGCGACAGGCCGAAAAAGCCGCGCGCCAGGGCAGGGGGACAGCCCAGTTCCGCGTAGATGACGGCCGTGGCCCCGTCGATGTTCATCGGGACGGGCTTGCCGCGTTCGGATGCGAGGTGGGCCTCGATCGCGCGGCCGATCCCGGCATGGGTGCCCGAGACGGCGCCGGCCGCCGCCGCCCTGTCCACCAGGTCCAGCAGGCGGGGGGCGCGTGGGTCGACCGGCGTGTGAAAGCGATGCCCGAAGCCGGGCAGGAAGCGCCCGTGCTCGGCGCGCCAACTCTCCAGCGCAGCACCCAGTTGCCCGGGGCCGGCGGCCGCGCAGTGCCGGTAGAGGTCGATCGCCTGTTCGCCCGCGCCGCCATGCACGTCACCCAGCATGTTCAGCCCCGTCGCCATGGCCGATTGCAGGCCGATCCCGCAGGTGGCCGCCATCCGCGCCGCCGCGATCGACGGCGCTTGCGGGCCGTGATCGACGGCCGCCACCAGCGCGGCCTCGAACAGCTCGGCGCGGGGCCCGTCGATTTCGCTTCCCATCACCAGCAGCCAGATCATCCGGGCAAAGCCGATGTTTCCGATCAGCTTTTCGACGGGCTGGCCGCGCAGCCGGATGTGGCCCGGTTCCATGTCTATGATCCGGGTGCGCCACCAATCGCTGACATCGCCGGGTCCGGTCATGTGATCCCCTCGTCCCGCATCCGTTCGATGTCCTGGGCGGCATATCCCAGTTCTGCAAGCAGTCTTTCGCTGTCCTGGCCGAGGGTGGGCGGCGGGGCCGCGGCCACCGGGCGTCGGCCATCCAGCATCGCCCCGATCGATGCGAGCGTGACGGGCCGGTCAACGCCCGCGACATCCTCGAAGAGCGCCAGGAAGTCACGATCGCGCACCTGGGCGTGGGCCAGAACCTCGGGCACCGACAGGACCGCGCCCGCGGGAACGCCGATCGCGGTCAGCTCGCGCGCCCAGTCGCGCGCGGGCCGCGTGGTCAGGACGGTTTCGAGTTCGGCCTTGAGCTGAAGCCGGTGCGCCTTGCGGTCCTCGCGGGTCGCGAAGGCGGGCGCGCAGGTCAGGTCCTCGCGGCCCAGGTGCCGCGCTAGCAGGACCCACTGCGCGTCCTTGTTGGCGGCGATGTTGATCAGCCCGTCGGCGCATTGAAAGGCGCCCGATGGCGCGGAGGTCGGGTTCTCGTTGCCCTGCGGCTGCGGTTCCACGCCCCCCACCAGGTAGTTGGACAGCACCCAGCCCATTGTCGTCAGAAGCGAGTCCAGCATGGACACGTCGATGAAGGTGCCGCGCGGGCTGGCGTTGAGGGCGGCGCTGACCGCCATGGCGGCGGTCAGGCCACCGACCGTGTCGGCAAGCGGAAAGCCGGCGCGTAGCGGCGCCGTGTCGCCATCGCCGGTGATCGACATCGCGCCCGAGGCGCCCTGAACGATCTGGTCATAGGCGGGCCTGTCCGCCCAGGGCCCGGTCTGGCCGAACCCGGAAATCGCGCAATAGATCAGGGCGGGCCGGATCGCTTTCAGCGTCTCGTAGCCCAGGCCCAGCCTGTCCATGACACCGGGCCGGAAGTTCTCGACAAGAACGTCCGCCGTTGCGACGAGGCGGGTCAGGGCCTCCTTGCCCCCGGGGGTTTTCAGGTTCAGCGTCAGCGAGGCCTTGCCGGCATTCTGCGCCAGAAAGCTGATCCCCATGCCCCGCGCGGACAGATCGGGGTCGGCGCCGAGATTGCGGGCCAGGTCGCCTTGCCCGACGGCCTCGACCTTGATGACCTCGGCGCCGAGGTGCACCAGCTGGTGACAGGCGAAGGGGCCGGCCAGGACATTCGTCAGGTCAAGCACCCGGACCCCGGCAAGGGGACCGGCCCGGTGGTCAGTCGCCATCGGCCACACCTTCGGCCCGTTTGCGCGCGCGGCGGGCGCGATAGCTCGGCAGCACGACGAGGATCAGCGCCAGCGCCAGCAGGCCAAGCGTCATGGGCCGTTCAAGTATGAAGTCGGGACCCCGGTAGAGTTGCATCGACCGGGCGAAGTTGTCTTCCATCATCCGCCCCAGAATGAAGCCGATCAGAAGCGGCGCCAGCGGATAATCGGCAAAGCGGAAGATTATCGCCATCACCCCCAGCCCGACCAGCATCAGGAGCTCGGTCGCGTTGTTCTGGCCGATGTAGGCTCCCATCAGGGTGAAGAACAGGATGAACGGGATCAGGTAGTTGCGCGGGATCGAGAGGATCTTGGCGATATAGGGGATCAGCGGCAGGTTCAGGATCAGAAGGACGACATTGCCGATGAACATCGACATGATGACCGCCCAGAAAATCTCGGGCGTGTCGGTCATCAGCCGCGGGCCGGGCGTCACGTTGAGCGCGATAAGCGCGCCCAGCAGGATTGCCGTCGTGCCCGAGCCGGGGATACCCAGCGTCAGCAGCGGCACGAAAGAACCCGTGCAGGCCGCGTTGTTGGCCGTTTCGGGCGCGGCCAGGCCCTTGACCGACCCGTGGCCGAACTCGGCCTGGTCGTCGCCCTTGGCGATGTTGCGCTCCACCGCGTAGCCAAGGAAAGAGGCCAGCGTTGCCCCTGCGCCCGGCAGCACGCCGATGAAGAAGCCCTGCACCGACTGGCGCCCGATCACGGGAACCATCGCCCGGCCTTCCGCGCGCGAGAACCGTAAGCCAGTGATCTTTCTCGATCCGTCCTGCCCGCCGGCGCTGCCCGCCGGGTTGAGCACCAGGAACACCGCCTCGGGCAGGGCGAACATGGCCATGGCGAGCGTGATGAAGGAGATCCCCGATTGCAGGTCCATGATCCCCAGCGTGAAGCGCGGCATGTTGAACAGCGCACCTTCGCCCACCGTGGCCAGGATCAGGCCGAGGAGGGTCATCATCAATGCCTTGGTGACCTGCCCGGTGCCCGCGAAGGCGGCGATGGCCGATAGCCCTACGACCATCAGCGCGAAGTATTCCGCCGAGTGGAACAGCAAAGCGACCGAACTCAGCGCCGGGGCGAAGATCATCAACAGGACAACGCCGATCATGCCACCGGCGAAACTCGACACCGCGGCGATGGTCAACGCCTTGCCGGCCTGACCGTTGCGCGCCATGGGGTAACCGTCGAAACTGGTCGCGACGGTTCCGGCGATGCCCGGCGCGTTGAGCAGGATCGACGAGGTCGAACCCCCGAAGATGGCCCCGTAATAGACCCCCGCGAGCAGGATCAGCGCCGCCGCCGGATCGCCCAGCGTGATCGCCACCGGGATCATGATCGCGATGATCGACATCGGCCCGAGCCCGGGCAGCATGCCGATGAAGGTACCTATCAGACAGCCGGCGACGACCAGCAGCAGGTTCTGGATCGAGAATGCGGCCTCCAGGCCGATCATGATGCCTTCAAGCATGGCTCAATGTCCCAAAAAGAACGGCAGGGGCCGCAAGAAGATGCCCAGCACCTGCTGGACGAGATACCACACGAAGCCGGCAGCGATCAGCGAAACCGGAATCATCACGTGGAACTTGCGCTCGCCCAGAACGGTGCTGCCCGCAACAAGGAAGATCACGGTCGCGATGATGAAACCGGCGGGGCGAAGCAGCAGCGCATAGGCCACCATCAGCCCCAGCAGCGCCAGCGCCTGGCCCAGCTTGTATTCGTGCAGGCGGCGATAGTTGATGTCGGTGGCCGAGGGCTCCTTTTCGGCATCGGGCTTTTCCAGACCGAGCAGCACGACAAGCCCGACGATGACCCCCAGCACCGCGAGGACCTTGGGAAAGGTCGACGGCCAGACGGGGTTGCTCTGCATGAAGGGCGGCACGTCCTGATCCATGGTGAAGAAGGCCAGGTAGCCGTAGGTGCAGCAGAACAGGATGAAGATAAGCGCGATCCAGCGATCCAACGCCATGGTCGGTCCCTCCCCAAGTCGCATCCGGGTTGCAGGACACCGCCCGCGGCCGGGCGGTGTCGGCTGTCAGGCCCCGGCCCGCCCGCGCCCGGAGGCGCGGGCGGGCCGGGGGCCGGGCCCTCAGAGGAAACCCAGTTCCGTCATCAGGTCGCCGATGACCTTTTCCTGGTCCTCCAGGAAGCTGCGGAAATCCGCGCCGGGGTTGTAGATGTTCACCCAGCCGTTGCGCGCGCGCACCTCTTCCCAAGCGTCGGTCTCGTACATGGCATCAAGCGCCGAGGTATACTGCGCCACCTTCTCGTCCGAGGCGCCAGGCGCGGCGAAGAACCCGCGCCAATTCACAAAGGAGGTGTCGATCCCCTGCTCCATGAAGGTCGGGGCGGAATCATAGGCCGGCACGCGCTCTTCGGCGGTCACGCCGAGGATGCGCACCTCGCCCTGTTCGGCAAGGGCGATCGCCTCGGAAAAGCCCGTCGAGAGCGCGTCGATCTCGCCCGAGAGCATGCCGGCCATGGCCTTGCCGCCCGCGTCGTAGGGGATGTAGTTGAGCGCGGTGGGGTCCTCGCCCGCGGCCTGCATCACCATCGCGGCAACGAGGTGGTCCATGCCACCGGGCACCGAGCCGCCGCCGACGGCGAAGTCCGGGCCCTGGTCGGCGTAGGCGGCGAGCAGGCCGTCCATGCCCTCGATATCGCTGTCGGCCGGCACCACGATGGCCGCGTAGTCCCCGATCGTGCCCGCCACCAGCGTCAGATCGCGGAAGCTCTGCGGGAAAACCCCGGTCAGCGACCGGATGACGATCGGCGTGGAGTTCACCATCAGCGTGTTGTCCAGGCTTTCGGCGTTCTCGATCATGTAGCCGATGGCCTTGCCGCCGCCGCCGCCGGACATGTTCTCGTAGCTGGCCGAGCCGACAAGGCCGGACTTCGTCAGCGCCTCGCCGGTGCCGCGCGCGGTGCCGTCCCAGCCGCCGCCGGCGCCGCCGGGAATGATGAAGTGCAACTCCTCGAGAACCTGGTGATCATCGGCTTGCGCGGTGCCGGAGAAGGCCAGCGTTGCCGCGGCCGCGGTCATGACGACCCGGCGGGTCATGGTCATTTTCATGGTATTTCCTCCCATTTGACAGGCGGTCCTCCGCCGCCCATGGTGGAGTGTGACCACAAAAAGCTGACAGAAGCCTGACACGGCACCAACGGGGGGACATCGGGTGCGCTATCTGCTGGTCGAGGACAATCTCGAACTGGCCGAGGCCGTCACAAAGCGCTTGGCGCTGGACGGTCACGCGGTCGATCACGCGGCCAGCCTCGCAGATGCCGAGGACTGCCTTGCCGTGGGTCGCTACGACCTGATCCTGCTTGATGTGATGCTGCCCGACGGCGACGGCCGGGCGTTTCTGGCGCGACGGCGCGCCCATCTCGAAACGCCGGTCATCGTGCTGACGGCGCGGTCGCGGGTCTCCGACCGGGTCGGGGCGCTCGACCAGGGTGCTGACGATTACATCACTAAGCCTTTCGACTTTTCCGAGCTCGAGGCGCGCTGTCGCGCGGTCCTGCGCCGCCGCGGCGGGGCCGCGCGCAACCAGATTGCCCTCGGGGCCGCGACGTTCGATCCGCTCGCGGGGACATTGCGCCACGCGGACCGCACGCTCGACCTGCGCAACCGCGAAATCCGTCTGCTCGAGGTCTTTGCCCGGTTCCCCGGCCAGATCCTGTCGAAGGGCCAGTTGATGGACCGGCTGTTTTCGCATGATGCGGACGTGACCGAAAACGCCATCGAGGTCTATGTCGGCCGCCTGCGCCGGCGGATCGAGAACATGGGCCTGCGGATAGAGACCGTCCGGGGCCTGGGCTACCGGATGGACCTGGACGGGACGTGACCGTCACCGGCTCCATCGGACGTCGGCTGACGGGCCTTCTGGCCGGGGTCGCCGCGCTGCTGTCGGTGCTCAGCTGGTGGATGGTGTCGGAACTGGCCCGTGAAGCGGCGGAGCGGACGCAGGACAACGTGCTTGCCGCTTCGGCGACCGCGATCGCGGAGGCCCTGCGCTCGGAGCAGGGCGAGGTGCGGCTCGAACTGCCGTATTCGGCCTTTTCCATGCTGGGTGCGATCGGCGAGGACCGGGTTTTCTACAGGGTCACGGCCGGGGCCGACCTGCTGACCGGCTATGCGGACCTGCCGGTGATCCCGGCTCCGGCCGTCACCGGGCGGGTCGTGTTCGACACCGGCTCTTTCGACGCCGAGCCGATCCGGATGGCGTCGGTCTCGCGGGCGGTCCTCGCCGGTACCGAACCGGTTCCCGTCACGGTCACGGTGGCCCAGACCCGCAACGGGGTCGGGCGGATCGCGGCCGGGCTGTCGCGCCTGGCCGCGGTCCTGTCCGTCGCTTTCTTCGCCATCGCGGCGATCCTGTCGGCCATCGCCGCGCGGGCCTCGCTCAGGCCGCTGCACGAGATCGCGGCGGCGGTCTCGCGGCGCGGACCCTCCGATCTGCGCCGCGTCGAGCACAACGCGCCCGAGGAGCTGGCCCCTCTCATGGCGTCCCTCAACAGCCTGATGGAACGGCTGGGGCAATCCATCCGCCGGTCCGAGGATTTCATTGCCGAGGCGGCGCACCGTGTGCGGACGCCGCTGGCCACCGTCCGCACGCAGGCCGATATCGCCCTGCGCACGGTCGAGGATGACGCGGAGAAACGCCGGCTGCGGGCCATGATCCGAGCCGTCGACGAAAGCTCGCGCTCGGCCGGACAGCTGCTGGATCACGCGGCGGTGGCCTATCGCGCCGATGATCTCGCCCGGCGACCGGTCGATCTCTCCGACCTCGCGGCGCAGACGGTTGCGGCGCTGGAGCCTGCGGCCGCGATGAAGGACATAACCCTCGGCCTCGACGCCGACGCGGTGCAGGTCCGGGGCGATCCGGTCCTGCTGGAAAATGCCTTTCGGAATGTTCTCGACAACGCGATCAAGTATTCCCCCGAGGATACGTCGGTGCACATCCACATCACCGAGACCGGCGGCGAGGCCCACATCACCGTGACCGACGAGGGCCCCGGCCTCGGGGGCGGCCCGGTCGCGGCCCTGACCGAGCGTTTTCGCCGAGGCAGCAACACCGAATGCATCGTCGGGTCCGGCCTGGGCCTGACGATCGTCGAGGATGTCGTGACGGCCCATGGCGGGCGGGTCCAGCTGGGGGCCGGAAAAGAAGGAGTCGGCGCATGCGTCTTGCTTGTCTTGCCCTTGTGACCGTGGCCTGGGCCACGCTTTCGAGCGCCTTGACCATCGAGAACCACAAGCATTACCCGGGCACCGGGGATCAGGTTCTGCGCATCCTGTCCACGGCCGATCTGGAGGTTTTCGAACCCTATCTGCAGGCCTTCCGGGACAGCCGTCCGGCGCTGTCGATCGACTACACCGTGGTCTCGTCGGCGGAGCTCTACCGCGCGATCCGGCAGGGCGCGGCCTTCGACCTGGCGCTTTCCTCGGCGATGGACCTGCAGTTCCGTCTGGCCAACGACGGCTTTGCCCGGCGCTATCGCTCGGATGCGACGACGGCGCTGCCCCAGTGGGCGCGCTGGCGGGGCCTGATCTTTGCCTTTACCGCCGAACCGGCCGTGGTGGTGCTCTCGACGGACCGGCTCGAGGGGCTGGAGATGCCCACGACCCGGCAGGAGTTGATCAATCTGCTACGCGAAAACCCCGATGTGTTCGGCGGCGCGGTCGGCACCTATGACGTCCGCGAAAGCGGGTTGGGGTATCTCTATGCCACGCAGGAATCCCGCTCGACCGATGCCTACTGGCGCCTGACCGAGGTCATGGGGCGGCTCGACCCGCAGCTTTACTGCTGCTCGGGCCGGATGATCGACGATGTTCGCGCGGGCCGGCTCGCGCTGGCCTATAACGTGCTGGGCTCCTATGCCGCGGAACGCATGGCGCGCTACAGCGGCGGCCGGTTGCAGATCCTGCGCATGCAGGATTTCTCGAACGTCATGCTGCGCACCGCGATCATTCCCAAGACCGCCGACCAGCCCGAGGCGGCCGGGGCGATGATCGACATGCTGGCCCGGCTCGGCCTGCGCGAGACGCCGGGCGAATGGCACCTGCCGCCGCTGATTTCCTCGGACATGGGAGACGCCGCCGGGTTCGGGCCGATCCGCCTCGGGCCCGGGCTCATGGTCTATCTCGACCCGCTCAATCGCCGGGCGTTCCTGTCGGAATGGAAGGACGCCATGGAGCAACCCTGACCCGCCCGCGATGGCCCACAGGCCGGGCCTAGACGGTCGCCGCGCCCGCTCAGCGCCAGGTCAGCACCACCTTGCCCGACCGGCCCGATTTCATGGCCTCGAAGCCGTCGGCGAATTCCTCCGCCGGCATCCGGTGCGTGATCACACGGCTGACATCCAGCCCGTTCTGCAGCATGGCGATCATCTTGTACCAGGTCTCGAACATCTCGCGCCCGTAGACGCCCTTGAGGGTGATCGCCTTGAACACGATACGGGACCAGTCGACCGGCGAGGTGCCCGGCGGAATGCCCAGCAGGGCGATCTTGCCGCCCATGATCAGGCTTTCGACCATCTGGTCGAGGGCCTGCTGGCTGCCCGACATTTCCAGCCCGACGTCGAAGCCCTGTTTCATGCCCAGTGCGTCCATGACCTCGCGCAGGTCCTGCTTGGTCACGTCCACGGCCCGCAGGTTGGGGCAGACGTGTTCGGCCAGCCGCAAGCGATCCGGGTTGATATCGGTGATCACCACGTGGCGCGCCCCGGCGTGCCGTGCCACGGCCGCGGCCATGATCCCGATCGGCCCCGCGCCGGTGATCAGCACGTCCTCGCCCAGCAGATCGAAACTGAGCGCGGTGTGCACCGCGTTTCCCAGCGGGTCGAGGATCGCGCCGATCCCGTCGGGGATGTCGTCGGGCAGGGGGATCACGTTGAACGCGGGCAGCGCGAGGTAGTCCGCAAAGGCCCCCGGAACGTTCACCCCGATGCCGCGCGTGCCGGGGTCGAGGTGGAACCGGCCCGACCGGCTCTGGCGGCTTTCGGTGCCGACGACATGCCCCTCGCCCGAACAGCGCTGGCCGATTTCCAGCCCGGTCACGTTGCGGCCCAGATCGACGATCTCACCGGCGAATTCATGGCCCGTGATCATCGGCAGCGACACGGTGTGCGCCGCCCAGGCGTCCCAGTTCCAGATATGGACGTCGGTGCCGCAGATCCCGGTTTTGTTGACGCGGATCAGTACCTCGTCGGGGCCGATCTCGGGCACCGGCGCCTGCACCATGCTCAACCCTTCGCCCGGGTGCGCCTTTTCCAGCGCCTTCATCGTGGCGGGCCGGCTCACGGGATCACGCCCAGGTCGCGGCCGACTTTGCCGAAGGCGGCCAGCGCACGGTCCAGTTGCCCCATGGTCAGCCCCGCGTTCATCTGGGTGCGGATGCGGGCCTGGCCATGCGGGACGACCGGAAAGAAGAAGCCCGAGACGTAGACGCCCTCCTCGAACAGGGCGGCGGCCATCTTCTGCGCCAGAGGGGCGTCGCCCAGCATCACCGGGATGATGGGATGTTCGCCGTCGAGAAGCTCGAATCCCAGCTCCGCAAGGCCCGCGCGCCAATACCGCGCGTTGTCGAACAGCCTCTTGCGCAGGTCCGGCTGCTGCTCGACCAGGCGGATCGCTTCCAGCCCGGCGGCGACGATCGGCGGCGGCAGCGCGTTCGAGAACAGGTAGGGCCGCGCGCGCTGGCGCAACAGGTCGATCACCGGCTGCGGCCCGGCGATGTAGCCGCCCAGCGCACCGCCCAATGCCTTGCCCAGCGTCCCGGTCAGGATGTCGACATCGACGCCGAAGTGATCGGGCGTTCCTGCCCCGCGCGTGCCCATCACGCCCGTGGCATGGCAATCGTCCACCATCACCAGCGCGTCGTGTTCCCTGGCCAGCCGCGTGATCGCGGGCAGATCGGCGAGATAGCCGTCCATGGAAAACACGCCGTCGGTCGCGATCATCACGTGCCGCGCGCCCGCGTTGCGCGCGGCCTTCAGCTTGGCCTCAAGGTCGGCCATGTCATTGTTGGCGTAGCGATAGCGCCGGGCCTTGCACAGACGAATCCCGTCGATGATCGAGGCATGGTTGAGACTGTCCGAGACGACCGCATCCTCGGGGCCCAGAAGCGGCTCGAACAGCCCGCCGTTGGCATCGAAACAGGCGGCGAAAAGGATCGAGTCGTCGGTTTTCAGGAACTGCGCCAGTTTCGTCTCGAGCTGGCGGTGCAGGTTCTGCGTGCCACAGATGAACCGGACCGAGGCCATCCCGAAGCCGTGGTCTTCCATGGCGTGGCGCGCCGCGCCGATCAGGTCGGGATGATCGGCCAGCCCCAGGTAGTTGTTGGCACAGAGGTTTATGACTTCGCGCCCGCCCACCGCGACCTCGGCCGCCTGCGGCGAGGTCATCAGACGCTCGCGTTTCATCAGGCCGTCGGCCTCAATCCGGTCGAGCGTGGTCTTGATATCGGTGATGAAGTGATCGGACACGGCGCGGTCCTCCCGGGTGATGCAGATGGCGTTAATCTATCATATCGGAATTTTTCCGCAATAATGGAATTTAGGGCTCGGCTCAGGCTGCGGCGCAATCAACCGCCCTTCACCACGAGAAAGGCGCGGGCACGGTCCTCGGCTTCCAGTCGGTGGGGCACATCCGCGGCGTAGCGCGCGGTTTCGCCCGTCGCGAGCCGTTCCGTGGCCTCGCCGCTGGTCACGATCAGGCTGCCCTCGATCAGGGTCAGGTTCTCGGTCGTCCCGCGAACGTGCGGCGCCGAATCCAGGACGCCGCCCGCGGAAAAGAGCAGCTCGTAGACCTCGTGGCGCTCGGCATCCTCGGGCGGTGACAGAATACGGATCGTGCAGCCTGCACCATGGGTCTCTATGCGCGGCACCTCGGGCGCGCGCAGGACCTCGATCCGGCTGGTCTCCCGGTCGTCCAGCAGGCCCGCGAAATCGACCTGCAGGGCGCGCGTCAGGTTCCAAAGCGTCGAAACGGTGGGCGAGGATTCGCCGCGTTCGATCTGGCTGACCATGCTGCGCGACACGCCCGACAGCCTGGCGACGGCGTCGAGCGACAGACCCTGCGCTTGGCGCACCTGTCGCAGGCGTGCGGGAAGCCGGGAGAGGATGGCGTGCGGATCGTCCATGCCAGTGGAATGTATCCGTCATGACGGAGCCTTGCCAGCCGAAATGCGGATCACGCCAGCCGTGTCCCGAGGGGATCGGCCAAGTGGTCCATCCCCGCCGGCACGGTGACGCGGACTGCCCTGCCGTGGCGCCTGTTAGGATCGGCAATGTGCCGCCGCGACTTTGATGTTGCAGCGTCGGGGCAACCCGGTGCAACCAGACCCAGGGGCCAACGGCAGGAGGACACATGACCGAAATCGGTATCGGCGTCATCGGCGGCGGCTACATGGGCAAGGCGCATTCCGTGGCCATGGCCGCGGTCGGCGCCGTCTTTGAAACCCGGTTGCGGCCGCGGCTGGAAATGATCGCTGCCTCCAGCCTTGAGAGCGCCGAGCGGTATCGCGCCGCCTTCGGGTTTGCCCGCGCCGCGCCGGACTGGCGGGCGCTGGTCGATGATCCGCGCGTCGAGGCCGTTATCATCGCCTCGCCGCAGGAGACCCACCGCGAGATCGCCGAGGCGGCATTTGCCCGGGGCAAGGCGGTGCTTTGCGAAAAGCCGCTGGCCGACACCGTCGCCAATGCCCTCGCGATGGTCGCGGCGGCCGAGGCGGCGGGCCTGCCCAACATGACGGGCTTCAACTATTCCCGCACGCCGGCCACGCAGTTCGCCCGGCAGCTGATCGCGCAAGGAACGCTGGGCGATGTCACCTGGCTGCGGCTCGAGCATACCGAGGATTTCCTGTCCGACCCGGCCGCGCCTTTCAACTGGCGCTGCACCGGGCCGGCCAACGGCAATATGGGCGACCTGGCCCCGCATCCGATCAACGCGGCGCTGGCGCTGATGGGGCCGATCGCCCGGGTTTCGGCCGATATGGAAACCGTTCACGCGGACCGCCCCGGCGGCCGGGTGGACAACGACGACCACGCCCAGATCATGTGCCGCTTTGCCAACGGGGCCATGGGCCACATATATTCCAGCCGCATCGCCACGGGGCGCAAGATGGGCTATGCCTACGAGGTCACGGGCACCCGGGGTGCCATCCGCTTCGACCAGGAGGACCAGAACGCGCTCTGGCTCTACCTCGCCGAGGGGCCCGAGGCGACGCGCGGCTTTCGCAAGATCCTGACCGGCCCCGCGCACCCCGACTATGCCGCCTTTTGCCAGAGGCCGGGCCACGGCACCGGTTACCAGGACCAGATCATCATCGAGGCCCGGGATTTCCTGCAGGCCATCGAGACCGGCGAGCCGGTCTGGCCGACCTTCCGGGACGGCCTCGCGGTGGCCGAGGTGATCGAAGCCGCCATGACCTCGGCCGAAACCGGACACTGGACCAAGGTCGGCGCATGACCATCGAGATCGGCAACGCGCCCTGTTCCGGGGGCGTGGAATTCGCGGGCGATCCGCGCAATCCGCCGTGCTGCGCGACTGCGCGGCGGCGCACTGTCGCGGGACCGAGCTTGGCCCCGTGGGCGACATGCCCGAGGCCGCGGTGGACCTGCGCGAGGCATTGGTCGGGATCGACGACGCGCTGCCTAAGACCTGCCTCGCCATAAGCCACCGGTCCTGGGCCCGATTAGACCCGGTTCATGAAACGGCACGCGGGCCGGATTCTGACACGCGTTCCAAGCAGATCGCCCCTGCGGTGGGGAAGTGGTGGTCGCCGACCGCTTTGATTTCGTCACTGGTTTCCGGTGGTGTGTGTTATCGAGGTCGGCTTCGACGGCTGGTGCACGGTCGAACAGGACATCGACCCTGCGCTGGACGCGAGGTCGGCTGAGGATGCCCAATGCGAAACGCGCCGGTCTGCGGTCATCGGTATCGCGTGACGGTGGCAACGACGTGACGAAACGGCGCGGGGTGCCCTGAGCATCCCCAGGCCGACCGCACGACCGCGTCACCATCGGCCATGCCGATCGGATGCCGCTGGCCTTGGCCAATCTCTGCGCCGACCTGCCTGAGGCGCTCCAGGCCGAGACGGAAGGCCGCGCGATTGACCCGGCCGCGAACCTATATCACCGGTCCGAGGACGGTCTGCGCTCCATGGCGGCAGTTCATGCCGTGGCGGACAGCGGCAAGGCCGACGGCGCCTGGACCGAGGCCCGCCCACCGATTTTGCGCGAGCCGGATGCGCGCCGCTCAGCCTGCTTGGTCTCGCGCGGGGCAAGTTGGCGGTCTTCGTGGGTGGCAACCTGTGGCACGCTCAAGATCTGCGCCAGGGCGTTTTCCGCGCCTTGGCGCGCGAACGCGCCCCGGCCTTTCCGGTGCTGGACGCGCTTGTGAACCTGGAAACCCGGCAACTGACTGACGCGGCAACGCTGGACCCGCGTATCATCCTGCCGAAGATTGCCGGAGCACCGCGGGTGATGACGAACAAACTTCAGTTTGCCTGTGCGGAAAACGTGATGAACGAGTCAAAATGGGATGAATATACGTAGCCTCAGGAGCCATTGACCCCTGTCGGGTGGCGTGGGTCCCGGGTCCGAAGACGAGCGGTGAACATGTCTGATCTCTTCCGGCTGACCGGCGCGCAGATCGCGCGTCCTGAGCCCTGTTTTCTGCAGTCCCACGGCAAGCCGCGCGTCGATGACCGGCGGTTGTTGAGCGGGATTATCTTCGTCAATCGCAATGGCTTGCGCTGGAGGGATGGGGAGAATCCGAACGCCATCGGCCCGAGCGAGCATTCGAACGCGGACCACGGGCCGCACAAACCGCTCCACAACCGCTGGAAGCGGTGGAAGTGAGTGGCTGAACGCCAATGGTTCAAGACAGGCCGCGAACAGGCTATCTTCGCGCAGATCATGGCCGAACCGGCCGCCGAACACGGCGAGGAGAAGACGGTCATGATTGAGGTGCGCACGCGACGGCCATGCGTTCGGGTGAGCGTGCGCAAGTACCTGACGGCACACCCCCGCTCGTGACATTGCTGTGCAATGCACTGTCGGGCAGTGGACAAGCGCCGATACAAGCGGCGCAACCGCATAGAAATCATGTTCGGCAGGCTGAGAGACTAGAAACGCGTGGCGACCCGATACGACAGGTGTTCGAAGGTCTTCCTTTCCGCAATCGCCCGCGCAGCAACTGTCATCCATCGGTCATCGGCCCTGACCCTAAGATTGCACCGAAAGCCGTCTCGTGACCGAGGTCTTCATGCCCGAGGGCAACTGATCCTCCTATTGTGGCAACCGCCACGACAAGGATGATTCCCCCGCATCAGCTGCTTCGAGAAAACCAACTACCTCCGCCTGAAACCCGCAGAAGGTTTCGGTCTGCAGGTGGTCTATACCTGGGACGGAAGGCTGGACGACGCGGTGGCGGTGTCGGATGGCGATGTGCGGCTGGTGCCCCGCGGGCACCATCCCTGCGGCGCGCGCTGCAGAGTCGATATATTACCATGAACGTCATGGCCGGCCCGCTGCGCAAGTGGCGCTTCCAGGCCGACCCGGCGGTCAAGTGGATCATGGACCGCGATGACCGAGCGCTGCGGGCGCGGGCGGCGCTGATCGCCGCCCGCGCACCCATTACAGGCAGTCGGCGAGGGTGCCGGCCAGGTTGCGCAGCATCTGCGGGTAGAGGTCCGGCCCCGGTGCGAGGTCGGAGCCCAGCGGGTCGAGCACGCCGGTGCGCGCCTCGGTCCCTTCCATGACGGCTGTCACGATGCCGGGGTCGAACTGCGGCTCGGCCAGAACACAGGTCACGCCCTGCTCGGCGACGCGGGTCCGGACCTCAGCGATGCGCGCCGGGCTGGGGTCCGTCGCATCCGAGATCGAGATCGCCCCGGCGGCGGGCAGGTCGAAGGCGGCCTCGAAATACTGGTAGGCGTCGTGGAAGACGATGAAGCGGCCATCGCGCACCGGGTCGAGCGTGGCGTCGATCTCGTCCGAGAGGGTCTCGAGCTCGGCGCGGGCCTCGGTCGCATTGGCGTAATAGGCCCCGGCGTTGTCGGGGTCGGCCTGCGAGAGCCCGGCCGCGATGGTGGTCAGCCAGACGGCGGCATTGTCGGGCGAGAGCCAGGCATGCGGGTCATGCGCGCCGTGATCATGATCGCCGTGGTCGCGATCCGCGTGGTCATGTTCATCATGGCCCGCTTCGTCATGCGCATCATCCTCGCCACGATCCTCATGTGCGTGATCTTCGCCATGATCGTCGTGCGCGTCGTCATCATGGCCGTGGTCGTCATGCCCTTCGCTGTCATGATCCCCATGCGCATGATCCTCGCCATGATCCTCATGCGCATGATCCTCCGCGTCATGCCCGTCCTGCGCCGCCTCGGACGCGCCGTGGTCGTGGGCGTGCGCCTCGAACAGGGCGCCCTCGCGGATCGGCAGACGGGTCACGCCCTCGACCTCCAGCAGAGCGGTCGCCTCGGCCCCGGTGGCGACGGTGTCGATGGCATCGGCCAGCCAGGGCGTCAGGTTCGGCCCCACCCAGAACACCAGCTCGGCCTCCTGCAGCGCGGCGGCCTCGGAGGGGCGCAGGCTGTATTCATGCGGGCTGGCCCCCGGCGCGACGATCAGGTCCGGGGTGCCAACACCCTCCATCACGCGCGCCACGAGCGAATGCACCGGCGCGATATCGACGGCCACGTCGGGCACATCGGCCATGGCCGTTCCGGCCATCAGCGTGGCCGCGACAGAGAGGGGCAGGCGGGTTATGGACATCGGGTCCTCCGTGTGATTTCGTAACATCCGACGTCGTTTAAATGATATAAGATAACATGACAAGCCCGGATATGACCCAGACGCCCAGTGCCGACGCGCCCGCCGATCCGGTCGGGTTCGGACGCCACGATCACGCCAGCTGCATCGCCGACGGCCTGGCCGAGGCCGAGGCCCGTTGCGCCGCGAAGGGCCTGCGCCTGACGCCTGTCCGCCGCAAGGCGCTGGAAATCCTGTTGCAGGAACACCGCGCGCTGGGCGCCTACGACATGCTGGACCGGCTGCGCGCCGCCGGCTTCGGATCGCAGCCGCCGGTGGCCTACCGCGCGCTCGATTTCCTCGTTGCAGGCGGCTTCGCGCACAAGATCGAATGCCTCAACGCCTTCATCGCCTGCGCCCATCCGGGCGCGCGGCACACGCCCGCCTTCATGATCTGCCGCACCTGCGAAGCCGTGGCCGAGGCGCAGGCGGCGCCGGCGCGCGGCAGCCTCGGCAAGGCCGCGCGGGCCTCGGGCTTTGCCATCGAGCGCACCGTGGTCGAGGCCGAGGGCCTGTGCCCCGCCTGCCAAGGCGGAGCCGAGGGCGGGGCCGGGGACGGGGCCGGCGCATGAGCTTGATCGCGGCCGAGAGCCTCAGCGCGGGCTACGGCGCCGAGCCGGTGTTGCGCGACGTGTCTTTCACCATCGCGCCGGGCGAGATCGTCACCGTGGTCGGCCCCAACGGGTCGGGCAAGACGACGCTGCTGCGCGCGCTGATCGGGGCGCTGCGCCCCGCGGCGGGGCGCATCCGGCGCAAACCCGGCTTGCGCGTCGGCTACGTGCCGCAGACGCTGCACATCGACCCGACCCTGCCGATGACCGTCGATCGCTTCTTGCGCCTGCCGGGCCGCAGTTCGCGGGCCGCCTGCGCTGCGGCACTCGAAAGCGCCGGCGTGCCGGACCTGCTGCAGCGCCAGATGGCGGGCCTGTCGGGCGGGCAGTTCCAGCGCGTGCTGCTGGCGCGCGCCCTGATCGAGACGCCCGACCTGTTGCTGCTCGACGAGGCGACGCAGGGGCTGGACCAGCCCGGATCGGCGGCCTTCTATACCCGGATCGACCAGGTGCGCCACGACACCGGCTGCGCGGTGCTGATGATCAGCCACGAATTGCACGTCGTCATGAGCGCCTCGGACCGGGTGATCTGCCTGAACGGCCACGTCTGCTGCCAGGGCACGCCGGCGGTGGTCTCGGCGGCGCCGGAATACCGCGCGCTCTTCGGGTCGGGTACGGGCGGGGCGCTGGCGCTTTACCGGCACGACCATGACCATGACCACGACGACCCCGCCACGGAGGCGGCCGAGTGATGCTCGCTGATTTCATGACCCGCGCGGTGCTGGCCGGGGTCGGCGTGGCGCTCGCCGCCGCCCCGCTGGGCAGCTTCGTCGTTTGGCGGCGAATGGCCTATTTCGGCGATGCCACCGCCCATGCGGCGATCCTGGGCGTGGCGCTGTCGCTGGCGCTGCAGGTGTCGATCTTTGCCGGGGCCATGGCGGTTGCGCTGGTCATGGCGTTGACCGTCACGGTGCTGTCGGGGCGCGGCTATGCCATGGACACGCTGCTGGGGGTGCTCGCGCATTCGGCGCTGGCCTTCGGGCTGGTCGCGGTATCCTTCCTGTCGGGCATCCGCATCGACCTGATGGCCTATCTCTTTGGCGACATCCTTGCGGTGTCGCGCGGCGACCTGGCGGTGATCTGGGGCGGGGCGGCGCTGGTCGTGGGACTGATCGGCTGGCGCTGGTCGGCGCTGCTGACGGCGACGCTCAACGCCGAGCTGGCCCATGCCAGCGGCATCGACCCGCGCCGCGAACAGCTGGTGCTGACGCTGGCACTGGCGATCACAGTGGCGGTGGCGATCAAGGTGGTCGGCGTGCTGCTGATCGCGGCCATGCTGATCATCCCGGCCGCCGCCGCGCGGCCCCTGGCGCGCACGCCCGAGCAGATGGCGCTGACCGCGGCGGTGCTGGGCAGCGGGTCGGCCATCGCGGGGCTGCGCGCGGCCTATGTCTTCGACACCCCGGCGGGGCCGTCGATCGTCTGCGTCGCTGCGCTGGTTTTTCTTGCCACCAGCCTGCTGGACGGGCTGAGGTCGGGTCAGTCGCGCTGAGGCCCCCGGGCGGTTGGCGTGCCGCCCGTATGATCTGGATCAATCAAGACCGGCGCGGAATATGTGACAAATCGGCCCAACGCCTGCACGACAACAGCCGATGGACCCATGCCATGCGCCTGACGACCCGGACCAACCTCGCCGCGCGCGTGCTGATGTTCTGCGCGGTCAACGAGGGCCGGCTGGTGCGGACGGGCGAGGTCGCCGAGAGCTGCAATGCCTCGGCCAACCATGTCGCGCGGGTGGTCAACCTGCTCCATGCCGGCGGCTTCATCGAAACGGTGCGCGGCCGCACCGGGGGGCTGCGGCTGGCCGCCCCGGCCGAGCGAATCTGTATCGGCGCGGTGTTTCGCGTCTTCGAGGCCGACATCCCCTTCGCGGAGTGCTTTGCGCCGGAGACGAACACCTGTCCGCTGATCGGCACTTGCCGGTTGCGCACCGCCCTGACGCGGGCGCTCGCGGCCTTCTACGATGAGCTTGACAGCGTGACCCTCGCCGATCTGGTTACAGGCAACTGCGGGCTGCACGGGCTGCTCGCGCTGCCCGAGGCCATGGGCGAGGCCTGCCCGGCGCCGGGTTGAACTGGTCCCAGGATGTAAACCTGCTGTTAACCTTGACGCCGCATGGTCACGGTTAAGAATTCGGTTGAAATGTTCCCGTTTTGGCCTCATACCCGAGAACAAGACGCGAACAACGCACCAATTGCTGCCCGCTTGCGGGTATGGAATAAGGGTTTCACACATGGCAACGGCAGATCTCCTGGATATGACAGACAAAGCAGCGGCAGATAAGCAGAAGGCCCTCGATTCCGCCCTGGCGCAGATCGAGCGTCAGTTCGGCAAGGGCTCCATCATGAAGATGGGCGGCGACAACGCCATGCGCGACATCGAGGCGACCTCGACCGGGTCGCTGGGCCTCGACATCGCGCTGGGCATCGGCGGCCTGCCCAAGGGCCGCATCATCGAGATCTACGGCCCCGAATCCTCGGGCAAGACCACGCTGACCCTGCACGCCGTCGCCGAGGAACAGAAAAAGGGCGGCGTCTGCGCCTTCGTGGATGCCGAACACGCGCTGGACCCCCAATACGCCAAGAAACTGGGTGTCGATCTTGACGAGTTGCTGATCTCGCAGCCGGATACCGGCGAACAGGCGTTGGAGATTACCGACACGCTGGTGCGCTCGGGCGCGGTCAACATGGTGGTGGTCGACTCGGTCGCCGCGCTGACCCCCAAGTCCGAGCTCGAGGGCGACATGGGCGACAGCAGCGTCGGCGTCCAGGCCCGGCTGATGAGCCAGGCGATGCGCAAGCTGACGGGTTCCATGAGTCGATCCAACTGCATGGTCGTCTTCATCAACCAGATCCGCATGAAGATCGGCGTCATGTTCGGCAGCCCCGAGACGACGACGGGGGGCAACGCGCTGAAATTCTATTCCTCGGTGCGGCTCGACATCCGCCGCATCGGCGCGGTCAAGGACCGCGACGAGGTCGTGGGCAACGCCACCCGCGTCAAGGTCGTCAAGAACAAGGTCGCGCCGCCCTTCAAGCAGGTGGAGTTTGACATCATGTATGGCGAGGGCATCTCCAAGACCGGCGAGCTTCTCGACCTCGGCGTCAAGGCCGGCGTGGTCGAGAAATCCGGCGCCTGGTTCAGCTACGGGGACGAGCGCATCGGCCAGGGCCGCGAGAACGCCAAGACCTTCCTCAAGGAGCATCCCGAGACCCGCAACGCGATCGAGGACAAGATTCGCGCGGCCCACGGGCTGGATTTCGACGCGCCGCCGGGCGGCGATGACGACACGCTTGTCGAGGGCTGAACGCCGCGCGACGGCACGCAATCGCACCAAGGGGGCTCCGGCCGCGCGGCCGGTGCCCCTTTCGCATCCGCCCCCTGTGGACAGTCGTGCGGCCCGCGGCTATCCCGGGTTGGCCAGAAATTCCGGGATGCGATCATGACCAGCCTTGCCGATATCCGCAGCACCTTCCTCGACTATTTCAAGCGCCAAGGCCACGCGGTCGTGTCCAGTTCGCCGCTGGTGCCGCGCAACGACCCCACGCTGATGTTCACCAACTCGGGCATGGTGCAGTTCAAGAACCTGTTCACCGGGCTGGAACACCGCGACTACCAGCGTGCCGTGACCTCGCAGAAATGTGTGCGCGCGGGGGGCAAGCACAATGACCTGGACAATGTCGGTTATACCGCCCGGCACCATACCTTCTTTGAAATGCTCGGAAATTTCAGTTTCGGCGACTATTTCAAGGCCGAGGCCATCCCCTTTGCATGGGAACTTCTGACTGGCGAATTCGGCATCGACCCGGCGCGGCTGCTGGCGACGATCTACCACACCGACGACGAGGCGCATGCGCTGTGGCGCAAGATCGGCCTGCCCGAGGACCGGATTATCCGCATCGATACCGCCGACAACTTCTGGCAGATGGGCCCGACCGGCCCCTGCGGCCCCTGCACGGAAATCTTCTACGATCACGGCGAGCACATCCCCGGCGGCCCCCCGGGCAGCCCCGACGAGGACGGTGACCGTTTCATCGAGATCTGGAACATCGTCTTCATGCAGAACGAGCAGTTCGAGGATGGCTCGATGACCGCGCTGGACATGCAGTCCATCGACACCGGCATGGGGCTGGAACGCATCGGCGCGCTGCTGCAGGGCAAGCACGACAACTACGACACCGACCTGATGCGTGCCCTGATCGAGGCCAGCGCGAACGCCACCAGCGCCGACCCCGACGGTGACGGCAACGTGCATCACCGGGTGATCGCGGACCATCTGCGCTCGACCTCCTTCCTGATCGCCGAGGGCGTGCTGCCCGGCAGCGAGGGGCGCGGCTACGTGCTGCGCCGGATCATGCGCCGGGCCATGCGCCACGCGCACCTGCTGGGGGCCAAGGACCCGGTGATGCACCGGCTAGTGCCGGAACTCGTCAAGCAGATGGGCGGACACTACCCCGAGTTGAGCGAACGCCAGGCCACCATCGAGGAAACCTTGCTGGGCGAGGAGCAGCGCTTCCGCCAGACCCTTGACCGGGGTCTGAAACTGCTGGCCGAGGAGACGCGCGGCATGGCGGACGGCCAGGCGCTTGCCGGCGAGACCGCCTTCAAGCTCTACGATACCTACGGCTTCCCGCTGGACCTGACGCAGGATGCGCTGCGCGAAAAGGGCATGAGCGTGGACACCGATGGATTTGACGCGGCCATGGCCGAACAAAAGGCCAAGGCGCGCGCCGCCTGGGCCGGCTCGGGCGAGGCGGCCGACGCCGCCGTGTGGTTCGACATCGCCGACGAACACGGCGCGACCGATTTCCTTGGCTATGATACTGAGAAGGCCGAGGGCCAGATCGTCGCCGTCGTCAGCGGCGCGGCCCGAGTCGATGCGGCCGAGGTGGGCGACACCGTGCAGGTCGTCTGCAACCAGACGCCCTTTTACGCCGAGGCCGGCGGCCAGGTCGGCGACACCGGCACGCTGACCACCGACACCGGCACGGCCCGGATCACCGACACGAAAAAGGCCGCCGGGGTCTTCATCCATTTCGCGCAGGTGACCGAGGGCGAGATCACCACGGGCCAGGGCGCCGAACTGGAAGTGGATCACGACCGGCGCGGCACGATCCGGGCCAACCATTCGGCCACGCACTTGCTGCACGAAGCCCTGCGCGAGGCGTTGGGGGATCATGTCGCGCAGCGCGGCTCGCTCAACGCGCCTGACCGGCTGCGCTTCGACTTCAGCCATGGCACGCCGATCCCGGCCGAGGAGATTCGCGCGATCGAACAGCGCGTAAACGCCATGATCCGCCAGAACAGCGCCGTGACGACCCGCATCATGACGCCCGACGATGCCCGGGCCCTCGGCGCGCAGGCGCTTTTCGGTGAGAAATACGGCGACGAGGTGCGCGTGGTCTCGATGGGCAAGGCCGACACGGGCAAGGGGCTGGACGGGAAGACCTGGTCGATCGAGCTCTGCGGCGGCACCCACGTGCGCCAGACCGGCGACATCGGCGCCTTCGTCTGCCTGTCCGACAGTGCCTCCAGCGCTGGGGTCCGGCGCATCGAGGCGCTGACCGGGCAGGCCGCCTTGGACCATCTGGCCGACCGGGATCACCGGCTGGCCGAGGCCGCGCAGGTGCTGAAGGTGCAGGCGGCGGATGTGCCCGAGCGCATCCGCACGGTCATGGAGGAGCGGCGCGTGCTTCAGAACGAGGTTGCCCAGCTGCGCCGCGAACTGGCCATGGGCGGTGGCGGCACCGACCGGCCCGAGGCCAGGGAAATCAACGGGATACCCTTCGATGCACAGGTTCTTTCGGGAGTGACGGGCAAGGATCTGCCCGGCCTCATCGACGAGATGAAGGGCCGGATGGGCCGTGGCGCGGTCCTGCTCATCGCCGAGGCGGGCGGCAAGGCGGCGGTGGCGGCCGGGGTCACGGAGGATCTGACCGAAAAGGTGAGCGCCGTGGACCTTGTACGGGCCGCCGTCGTCGAACTGGGCGGCAAGGGCGGCGGTGGCCGTCCGGACATGGCCCAGGGCGGTGGCAAGGATGCGGCCAACGCCGAGGCGGCCATCGCCGCGGCGGAACAGGTGCTGGGATGAGCGCCTACGTGATCGCCCGGATCGCGGTGACGGACCCCGACGACTACGCGACCTATGCCGCGCAGACGGTGGCCCTGGCCGAGCAATGGGGCGGGCGGTTCCTCGTCAAGGGCGGGGCGCAGCACGTCGTGGAGGGCGCCGCGCCGGAGCGGCACGTGGTCGTCGAGTTTCCCGACAGGGCCACGGCGCAGGCCTGGTACGACAGTGCGGCGTATCGCGAGATCCTGCCCATCGCCCGGCGCGCCGCGCGCCGCGATGTGGTCATCGTGGAGGGCATCTGATGCCCGCGCTCTGGATTGCCCGCGTGACCGTCACCGACCCGGACGCCTATGCCGAATACGCCAGGCTGGCCGGGCCGGCGATAACCGCGCATGGCGGGGCGTTCCTGGCCCGCGGCGGGCGTTTCGTGCAACTGGAAGGGCAGGAACGCCCGCGCAACGTGGTGGCCCGCTTCCCCTCGGTCGAGGCGGCGGTGGCCTGTTACAACAGCGCCGACTATCAGCAGGCGCTGGCCCATGCGCGCGACGCGGCGGAGCGCGACCTGATGGTCATCGAGATCGACGACTGAGCGTGTCGCGGCCGGTGGGCCGGGCTGAACAAAATTCCGGAATTTTGGTCAGCCCGCAGCCTTGGCGTGGCGCTTACGCTCGTTCGGGTCGAGATGGCGCTTGCGCAGGCGGATCGCGGTCGGTGTCACCTCGACCAGTTCGTCATCGTCGATGTAGGCGATGGCCTCTTCCAGCGAAAGCGTGACCGGCGGGGTCAGCCGGACCGCGTCATCCGAGCCCGAGGCGCGCACGTTGGTGAGCTTCTTGCCCTTGAGCGGATTGACCTCGAGGTCGTTGTCGCGGGCGTGCTCGCCGATGATCATGCCCTGGTAGACATCCGTCTGCGCCCCGATGAACATCTTGCCGCGCTCTTCGAGGTTCCACAGGGCGAAGGCCACGGACTGGCCGTTCTCCATCGAGATCAGCACGCCCTGACGGCGGCCGGGAATCGGCCCCTTGTGTGGGGTCCAGCCGTGGAACATGCGGTTGAGCACGCCGGTGCCGCGCGTGTCGGTCAGGAACTCGCCGTGATAGCCGATCAGCCCGCGGGCGGGCACATGCGCGACGATCCGCGTCTTGCCCGCGCCGGCGGGCTTCATCTCGACCAGGTCGCCCTTGCGCGGGCCGGTCAGTTTCTCGATCACGGCGCCGGAATGCTCGTCGTCGACGTCGATGGTGACTTCCTCGACGGGTTCCATGCGCTGGCCGTCGTGGTCCTGGAACAGGACGCGGGGGCGCGAGATCGACAGCTCGAAGCCCTCGCGGCGCATGTTCTCGATCAGCACGCCCATCTGCAATTCGCCGCGGCCCGAAACATCGAAGGCCTCGCCGCCCGGCGTGTCCGCGACCTTGATGGCGACATTGGTCTCGGCCTCTTTCATCAGCCGTTCGCGGATCACGCGCGACTGGACCTTCTTGCCGTCGCGGCCGGCCAGCGGGCTGTCGTTGATGCCGAAGGTCACGCTGATGGTGGGCGGGTCAATGGGCTGGGCCGGGATCGGGGCCGTCACCTCGGGGGCGCAGATGGTGTCGGCCACGGTGGCCTTGCTCATGCCGGCGATGCTGACGATGTCCCCGGCATGGGCCTCGTCTATGGGCTGCTGGCCCAGGCCGCGGAAGGCCAGCACCTTGGACACCCGGAAGGTTTCGATCTTGTCGCCCTCGCGCGACAGTGCCTGCACATTGGCCCCGGCCCGGAGGGTGCCGCTTTCCACCCGCCCGGTCAGCAGACGGCCGATGAAAGGATCGGCGCCCAGCGTGACCGCCAGCATGGAAAACGGCGCGTCCTGCGCGGCTGTCTGCTTGGGCGCGGGGACACGTGCGACGATCATCTCGAACAGCGCGGTCAGGTCTTTTTGCGGGCCGTCAAGCTCGGCATCAGCCCAACCCGCGCGGCCGGAAGCGTAGAGATAGGGGAAATCCAGCTGATCCTCGTCGGCGTCCAGCGCCGAGAAGAGGTCGAAGACCTCGTCGAGGGCGCGGTCGGGCTCGGCATCGGGCTTGTCGACCTTGTTGAGCACGACGATGGGGCGCAGCCCCAGCGCCAGCGCCTTGGAGGTGACGAACTTGGTCTGCGGCATCGGCCCCTCGGCAGCGTCGACCAGCAGCACGACACCGTCGACCATGGACAGGATGCGCTCGACCTCGCCGCCGAAGTCGGCGTGGCCGGGGGTATCGACGATATTGATCCGCTTGTCGCCCCATTCGAGGCTGGTGGCCTTGGCGAGGATGGTAATGCCGCGCTCGCGCTCCAGGTCGTTGGAGTCCATGGCGCGTTCGGCCACGGCCTGGTTTTCGCGGAAGACCCCAGACTGCTTGAGCAGTTCGTCCACCAGCGTGGTCTTGCCGTGGTCGACGTGGGCGATGATGGCGATGTTGCGCAGGTCCATTCGGATGTCCTCAGAGAAGCGTTGGCCAGCCCATAACGCGGGGCCGGGCAAAAGGGTAGGGGGCCTTTGCGAATTGTCTGCTGCGCAGGACGTCTTCGCGTGATGGGGGCGCTGCCCGTCGGCGGTCTCGGCAAGACCAATGGCGCACCACTGGCGACCCCCGGGATATTTCCGGTCCTGGCTCGGCTAGTGCCTGGCGGTGTTCGAGAAGAGCTGGATGACAACGATACCGGCGAGGATCAGCGTGATGCCGATCACGGCGGGCAGGTCCAGGCTCTGGCGGAAGACCAACCAGCCGATCAGCGCGATGAAGATGATGCCGAGGCCCGACCACATGGCGTACATGATGCCCACCGGCATGTATTTCAGCGTCAGCGACAGCATGTAGAAGCTGATCGCGTAGGCGACCACGACCAGGACCGAGGGCCCGACCCGGGTGAACTGCTGGCTGGCCTGCAGCGCGGAGGTGCCGATGGTTTCGGCGGCGACGGCGAGCATGAGGTAGAGGTAGTGCAGCGGCATCCGGTCAGCGTCCCGTGTAGCGGTCGTGGCGGTGGTTTGTGGCGGTGATCAGGTTGGCGACGACTGCCCCGGCCAGCGAGAACAGCACCAGCCGCGGCGGCATGACCGTCAGGGCGACGGCGAAGAGCGTCACGTCGAAGGCCAGCTGGACATAACCCGCCCGGAACCCGGTGCGGTCCTGGATCACCAGCCCCAGCACGCCCACCCCGCCCAGCGAGGCCCCGTGGCGGAAGATCGCGATCAGGCCCAGCCCGGTGACCCCGCCGATGAGCAGTGCGCCGAGCACTGGGTCGAGCCGCTCGAACCGGATAAGGGTCGGGAAGGTCTCGGCCATGACCGACAGCAGGGTGACGCAGATCAGGCTTTTCACCACGAAGACCCGGCCCAGCCGCACCCAGCCCAGCCAGTAGAACGGCAGGTTCAGCACGAAAAAGATCGGCCCGAAGGACCAGCCGGTGACATAGGAGAGCAGCACCGCCAGCCCAGCCGTCTGCCCGGTGATGAGTCCCAGGTGTGTCAGCATGGTGATGCCCAGGGCGCACATGGCCGTTCCCAGGGCAAAGGCCTGCGCATCCTCCGGCGGGGAGTGCGGTGTGGTGGGGATGTCCTGTGCCATGGGACCCGCGCTAGGGCAGGCCCGTCATGGTGTCAAAGCGAAAAGGGCCGGGGCGCGGGGCACGCCCGCCGAAGATCAGCCCGCCAGCGCCGTGTTCAGGTTTTCATCTATCTTCTCGAGGAAGCCTTCGGTCGTCAGCCAGTGCTGATCCGGGCCGACCAGCAGCGCCAGGTCCTTGGTCATGTGGCCGCTTTCCACGGTGTCCACGACGACCTTTTCCAGCGTCTCGGCAAAGGTCCTCAGCCGGGCGTTGTCATCGAGTTTGGCGCGGTGCTTGAGCCCGCCGGTCCAGGCGAAGATCGAGGCGACGGAGTTGGTCGAGGTCGACTCGCCCCTCTGGTGCTGGCGGTAGTGGCGGGTGACGGTGCCATGGGCGGCCTCGGCCTCCATGATCATGCCGTCCGGCGTGAGCAGTTGCGAGGTCATCAGCCCGAGCGAGCCGAAGCCCTGCGCCACGGTGTCGGACTGCACGTCGCCGTCGTAGTTCTTGCAGGCCCAGACGAAACCGCCGTTCCATTTCATGGCGCAGGCGACCATGTCGTCGATCAGGCGGTGCTGGTACTCGATGCCCGCGGCCTCGAACCTGTCCTTGAATTCTTCGTCATAGACCGCCTGAAACAGTTCCATGAAGCGGCCATCGTACTGTTTCAGGATGGTGTTCTTGGTCGACAGATAGAGCGGCCAGCCCATGTTCAGCGCGTAATTCATCGAGGCGCGGGCGAAGTCGCGGATGCTGTCGTCGCGGTTGTACATGCCCATGAACACGCCTGAGGACGGGGCGTCGTAGACCTCTTCCTCGATCACCGTGCCGTCCTCGCCGACGAATTTCATCGACAGCTTGCCGGGGCCGGGAAACTTCATGTCGGTCGCGCGGTACTGGTCGCCGAAGGCGTGGCGGCCGATCACGATGGGCCGCGTCCAGCCGGGCACGAGGCGGGGCACGTTGCGGCAGATGATGGGCGCGCGGAACACCACGCCGCCGAGGATGTTGCGGATGGTCCCGTTGGGGCTGCGCCACATCTTTTTCAGGCCGAATTCCTCGACCCGGCCCTCGTCGGGGGTGATGGTGGCGCATTTGACGGCGACGCCAACCTCGCGGGCTTTTTCGGCGGCTTCGACGGTGACCCGGTCCTCGGTGCGGTCGCGTTCTTCCAGCCCCAGATCGTAATAGAGCAGGTCGATATCGAGGTATGGCAGGATCAGCTTGTCCTTGATGAACTGCCAGATGATGCGGGTCATCTCGTCGCCGTCCATTTCGACGACTGGATTGTCGACCTTGATCTTCGACATGGGAGTCTCCTGCTTGAGATGGGCCGCGCGGTCGTCCCGTCAGCCGATGATGGCGTTGAGCGCCGCGCTGGGGCGCATCACCTGCGCCAGCTTGGCGTCGTCGTTGCGGTAATAGCCGCCGGTATCGGCCGGCTGCCCCTGCGCCGCCGCCAGGTCGCCGGTGATCTGCGCCTCGCCCTCGGCCAGGGCGCGGGCCAGCGGCGCGAAGGCGTCCGCCAATTCGGCGTCGTCGGATTGTTCGGCCAATGCCTCGGCCCAGTAGCGGGCGAACCAGTAGTGGCTGTCGCGGTTGTCGGGGTCGCCCACCTTGCGGCTGGGGCTGCGGTCGTGGTCCAGCACGCCCTGCGTGGCCGCCTCGACCGCCTCGCCGAGCACGCGGGCCTTGGCATTGCCGCTCTGATCGGCGAGGAACTTGAAGCTTTCACCCAGGGCGCAGAATTCGCCGAGGCTGTCCCAGCGCAGGTGGTTTTCCTCGTGAAACTGCTGGACGTGCTTGGGCGCCGAGCCACCCGCGCCCGTCTCGAACAGGCCGCCACCGTTCATCAGCTTGACGATGGAGAGCATCTTGGCACTGGTCGCGAGTTCCAGGATCGGGAACAGGTCGGTCAGGTAATCGCGCAGAACGTTGCCGGTGATGGCGATGGTGTTCTGGCCCTTTGTGATCGTCTCGAGGCTGGCGCGGGTCGCTGCGCGCGGGGCCATGATCTCGAATTTGTCCTCCACGCCAGCGGCTTGCAGGACGGGTTTGACGTATCGGATCAACTCGGCGTCATGGGCGCGGGCCTCGTCCAGCCAGAAGATCGCGCGATAGCCCGTCGCGCGCTGCCGGTCGATGGCCAGCTGGACCCAGTCCTCGATGGGGGCCTTGCGGGCGCTGGCCGAGCGCCAGATGTCGCCCGCCTGCACCTGATGCTCGTGCAGCACGGTGCCGTCGTCCAGCACTATCTTGACCGTGCCGGCCTGCGGGATCTCGAAGGTGGTGGGGTGGCTGCCGTATTCTTCGGCCTTCTGGGCCATCAGGCCGATGTTCTGCACGGTGCCGGCAGTGGCCGGGTCCAGCTTGCCGTTTTCCTTGAAGAAGCGAATCGTCTCGTCATAGACCGGCGCGTAGGAGCTGTCGGGGATCACGCAGTTGGTGTCATGCTGGGCGTCATCGGGGCCCCAGCCCTTGCCGCCGGCCTTGATCAGCGCCGGCATCGAGGCGTCGATGATGACGTCGCTGGGTACGTGCAGGTTGGTGATACCCTTGCCGGAATCGACCATGTACATGGCGGGGCGCTCGGCCATCACCCGCTCGATCTCGGCCAGGATCTCGGGCTTGTCGGAGACCCGGTCGAGCAGGGCGCCCAGCCCGGCGTTGGGGTCCACGCCCGCCGCTGTCATCGCGTCGCCGTGCTTGTCGAAGACCGGCGCCAGGAACTGCCGCACCGCGTGGCCGAAGATGATCGGGTCGGAGACCTTCATCATGGTTGCCTTCATGTGCAGCGAGAACAGCGTGCCCTCTTGCTTGGTCTTCTCGATCTCCTCGGCGAGGAAGGCGTCGAGGGCCGCGGCGCTCATGTAGGTGGCATCGACGACGGTGCCCGCTGGGTAGGAAACCCCCTCTTTCAGCACGGTTTCGCCCAGGGCGGTTTCCAGCACGATTCTGGCTGTCGCGGCGCGGTCCAGCGTGGCCGAAACCTCGTTTGAGAAGAAATCGCCGCCCTGCATCGAGGCCACGCGCGTCTTGCTGGCGGCATCCCAGTCGCCCATGCGGTGCGGGTTGTCCTGCGCGAACTTCTTGACGGCGGCGGCGGCGCGGCGGTCGGAGTTGCCCTCGCGCAGCACCGGGTTCACGGCCGAACCCTTGATCGTGTCGTACTTGGCGCGCACGGCCTTCTCGGCCTCGGTCTGCGGCGCATAAGGATAGTCGGGCAGGGCGAAGCCCTTGTCCTGCAACTCCTTGACGGCGGCGACCAGCTGCGGCTCGGAGGCAGATATATTGGGCAGTTTGATGACATTGGCATGGGGCTGCTTGACCAGCGCACCCAGCGCGGCGAGGTCGTCGGGCAGGCGCTGATCCTCGGGCAGGTCATCCGAGAAGGTGGCGACGATGCGTCCGGCCAGCGAGATGTCCCGGCTGCCCACGCTTATACCCGCTTCGCGGGCAAAGCGCTGGATGATCGGCAAGAGCGAGGCGCTGGCCAGCTCGGGGGCCTCGTCGACCTTGGTGTAGATGATGTCGGGGGTCTCGGGGTCGGACATGGGATCGCCTTCTCGCTTCACTCGGGATGGCGCGCGCGGGGGCGCGCGGCCGGTTGCCTGTCGTTTAGCGGAAATCGTGCCCCGTGGGAAGATGGTATGCGACAGTATACCAGATTCGGCGCAGACCTGCCTCAGCTGCCGGACCGGCCTTTCAACTCGGCCTCGATCTGGTGCAAGCGGTCCTTTAGGAAGGCGCGGGCCTTGCGCTCGGCCATGCGGATGCGGACCTGGGTGAGAAAGGCTTCTTCCAGGGTCTGCGAGGCGGCGCCGATCACGTCGCCCACCTCGACGAAGAGGCGGTCCTCGCCGGTCGCGTCCTGAACCTCGATCACGTCCTCGGCGAGCTTGGCGGCCAGATCGTCGATCTTTTCGGTCATCAGCGCGTGGGCTCGGTCAGCCGGTGCGAGACGTAGTCGGAGATGGTCTCGATCATGGTGTCCATGTGCGCGTCCTCGAAGAAGTGCCCGGCGCCGGGGACCACTTCATGCGTGACGGTGATGCCCTTCTGCTCGTGCAGCTTGCTCACCAGCGCGGTGGTATCGGCGGGCGGGGCCACGCGGTCGGCCGCGCCGTTGATGACCAGCCCCGAGGACGGGCAGGGGGCCAGGAACGAGAAGTCGTACATGTTGGCCGGCGGGCTGACCGAGACGAAGCCGCTGATTTCGGGGCGGCGCATGAGCAGCTGCATCCCGATCCAGGCCCCGAAGGAGAACCCGGCGACCCAGCAATGCTTGGCGTTCTGGTTCATCGACTGCAGGTAATCCAGCGCCGAGGTTGCATCGGCGAGTTCGCCCACCCCCTGGTCGTATTCGCCCTGGCTGCGGCCCACCCCGCGAAAGTTGAAGCGCAGCACGTTGAAGCCCAGATTGTAGAAGGCATAGTGCAGGTTGTAGACCACGCGGTTGTTCATCGTCCCGCCGAACTGCGGGTGCGGATGCAGGATGATGGCGATGGGTGAGTCGCGTTCCCTGCGCGGGTGGTAGCGTCCTTCGAGGCGTCCTTCGGGTCCTGGGAAGATGACTTCGGGCATTTGGGTCCGTTCATGTCCGGGGCAGGGCTTTCTTGACGGAAACGCTCGGCCACCTTAGAAGTGTTCTAAACCGGCGCGCGCGCACCGGCCATACTGCACTACTGGGGTGCTGCGCTTTCGTCAACTGACCGGCGCGGCGACACGCGGGGAAAGACCATGAAACTCAGCACCAAGGGACGTTACGCGATGGTGGCGCTGGCCGATATCGCCCTGCAGCCCGAGGGATCGCTGACCTCGCTGGCCGAACTGGCCCGGCGGCAGAACATTTCCCTTCCCTACCTGGAGCAGCTCTTCGTCAAGCTGCGCCGGGCGAAGCTGGTCGAGAGCGTGCGCGGCCCCGGCGGCGGCTATCGCCTGGCCCGGCCCGCGACCGAGGTGCGCGTGGTCGATGTGCTGGCGGCGGTGGACGAGACGGTGGATGCCATGCACACCGGCGCCGGCGCCTCGGGCGGGTTGTCGGGATCGCGGGCGCAGTCGCTGACCAACCGGCTGTGGGAGGGCATGTCGGCGCATGTCTATGTCTTCCTGCATCAGACCCGCCTGTCCGACGTGGTGGGCAATTCGCTCGCCCCCTGTCCGGCGGTGCCGTCGCTCTTCGAGATGGTGGACGAATGACCGGGCGTGTCTACCTCGACCACAACGCCACTGCGCCGCTGCGCCCTGAGGCGCGCGCGGCCATGGCGGCGGCCTTCGACGTCGTGGGCAACCCCTCGAGCGTGCACACCGAGGGGCGCGCGGCCAAGGCGCTGCTGGAAAAGGCGCGCGGGCAGGTGGCCGAGGCGCTGGGCGCGAACGGGGCCGATATCGTCTTTACCTCCGGGGCGAGCGAGGCGGCGGCGCTTGCGCTGGCCGGGCGCGGGCTGGCGGGCGCGGACATCGAACATGACGCGGTCTGGTCCTGGGTCGACCCGGTGTTGCCGGTGGACGGGCAGGGGCGCGTCACCCTGGCGGACCCAGGCGCCAGCGCGTTGCAACTGGCCAATTCCGAAACGGGCGTGGTCCAGGACCTGCCGACCGGCCTCGCGGTGACCGATATCACCCAGGCGGTGGGGCGCCTTCCTTACGCCCACGACTGGGCGGGCGTGGGGATGGCGATCCTGTCGGCGCACAAGTTCGGCGGGCCAAAGGGCGTGGGCGCGCTGGTTCTGCCGCAGGACAGTGACCTGGCTGCCCGCATCCGCGGCGGCGGGCAGGAGATGGGGCGCCGCTCGGGCACCGAGAACCTGCCGGCCATCGCGGGCATGGGCGCGGCGATCACCGCCGCCGTCGCCGAGCTTGCGGAGGGCCGCTGGGAGGCCGTTGCACAGTTTAGAAATATTCTAGAAGATGCTCTTGAGGCCGCCTCAAGGGAGACTATTTTTGTCGGGCAAGAGGCGCACAGGCTGCCCAACACGACCTGCTTTGTCACGCCCGGCTGGAAGGGCGAGACGCAGGTCATGGCCATGGACCTTGCCGGGTTCGCGATCAGCGCCGGATCGGCCTGTTCGAGCGGCAAGGTCAAGGAAAGCCGGGTGCTGCGTGCGCTCGGCTTCGACGCCGGGGCAGCCGGATGCGCCACGCGGGTCTCTCTGGGGCCCGATACGACGCGAGAGGACGTTCTGCGCTTTGCGGACGTCTGGGCAGAAAAGCTGAGCAAGCACCGCGCCCGTGCGGCGTAGGGTGTGCAACGAAAGGGGAATAGGGAATGGCCGCGATGGACAATCTGGACGTGGACGTCAAGGAAGGGGTCGATCAGGACACCGTGGATGCGGTCAAGTCCCTGGGCAAGTACAAGTACGGCTGGGAAACCGACATCGAGATGGAGTTCGCCCCCAAGGGGCTGAGCGAGGACATCGTGCGCCTGATCTCGGAGCGCAACGGCGAACCTGAATGGATGACCGAGTGGCGCCTGGAGGCGTTCCGCCGCTGGCAGACCATGGAAGAGCCGGACTGGGCCATGCTGGAAATCGACCCGATCGATTACCAGGAACAGTATTACTATGCCAAGCCGGCCAGCATGACAGAAAAGCCCAAGTCGCTTGACGATGTCGACCCCAAGCTGCTGGCGACCTACGAAAAGCTGGGCATCCCGCTGTCCGAGCAGAAGGTCCTGGCCGGCGTCGAGGAGGCAAGCCCCGCCGAGGCGCGCGACGGCGAGCGCAAGGTCGCCGTGGACGCCGTGTTCGACAGCGTGTCGGTCGGCACGACCTTCCAGAAGGAGCTTGAACAGGCCGGCGTGATCTTCTGCTCGATCTCCGAGGCGATCGAGAACCACCCCGAGCTGGTGAAAAAGTATCTCGGGTCGGTCATCCCGAACAGCGACAACATCTTCGCCACCTTGAACGCGGCCGTGTTTTCCGACGGGTCCTTCGTCTATGTGCCGCCGGGTGTGCGCTGCCCGATGGAGCTGTCGACCTACTTCCGCATCAACGCCGAGAACACCGGCCAGTTCGAGCGCACGCTGATCATCGCCGACAAGGGCTCTTACGTGTCCTACCTGGAAGGCTGCACCGCGCCGCAACGCAACGAGAGCCAGCTGCACGCCGCCTGCGTCGAGCTGATCGCGCTGGAGGATGCCGAAATCAAGTACTCCACCGTGCAGAACTGGTTCCCCGGGGACGAGGACGGCCGGGGTGGTATCTACAACTTCGTCACCAAGCGCGCCGATTGCCGCGGGGCCCGCTCCAAGGTGAGCTGGACTCAGGTCGAGACCGGCTCGGCGATCACGTGGAAGTATCCCTCCTGCATCCTGCGCGGCGACGACAGCCAGGGCGAGTTCTATTCGATCGCCATCACCAACAACTGGCAGCAGGCCGACACCGGCACCAAGATGGTGCACCTGGGCAAGAACACCAAGTCGCGCATCGTCTCCAAGGGGATCAGTGCGGGCAATGCCCAGAACACCTATCGCGGGCTTGTGTCCATGCACCCCAAGGCGAAGGACAGCCGCAACTTCACCCAGTGCGACAGCCTGCTGATCGGCGATACCTGCGGGGCGCACACCGTTCCCTACATCGAGGTGAAGAACAATTCCTCGCGGGTGGAACACGAGGCCACGACCAGCAAGATCGACGAGGACCAGATGTTCTACGCCCGCAGCCGCGGCATGGACGAGGAAGAGGCCGTCGCCCTGATCGTCAACGGCTTTGCCAAGGACGTGCTGCAGGCCCTTCCCATGGAGTTCGCCATGGAAGCACAGCAACTGGTCGCGATCTCGCTGGAAGGGAGCGTCGGCTGATGCACACTGCCAAGCGCGGTCGCCTTCTGATCGTCCAGGTCGAACTGTCGGCCCGCCGGGCCGTTGGCTGAACCCGATGTCCCGGCTCGAGGTCCTGTCCCGCCACCTGGCGCCGTCGCGCGCCATGCGCATCTGCGACGTTGGCGCCAACCCCTTGGGCGCACCGCCGTACCAGCCCCTGCTGGAGGCGGCGCTATGCGAGGTCTACGGTTTCGAGCCGCACGCGGAGGCCTTTGCCAAGCTGCAGCAGACCAAGTCCGACCGAGAGACCTATTTCCCGGTGGCCATTGGCCGTCCGGGCGAGCGTGTGCTGCATGTGCATCCCAACTCGGGGTTCACGTCGCTCTTTCCCTTCGATGCGCGGGCGCTGGTCCAGTTGGGCAAGGAAAAGTGGAAGTCCCCGCGGCGCCCGATCGAGACGGTGCCCATGCGCACCATCGGGTTGGACGAGGTAACGGGCCTGCCGGGTATCGACGTGCTCAAGATGGACTTGCAGGGCGCCGAGGGCGAGGTGATCGAGACCGGCCAGCGGACCCTGTCCGACACCGTAGCCGTTCTTACCGAGGTTCGGTTCCACCGCATCTACGACGGGGAACCGGTATTCGGCGACCTAGATGCGATGCTGCGGGTCAACGGCTTCAAGTTGCACAAGTTCCTTTTCACCAAGTCCGTGATGCTGCCGCATCGCCACGAGGACCTTGTCCACCGCCCCGCGATGACCAGCCAATTGCTGGACGGCGATGCCGTTTACCTGCGTGATGTGCCTGGCCCCGATGCCCTTTCCGACGACCAGCTGGCGCATCTGGCGCTGGCCGCTGATACGGTGTTCGACAGCCCGGATATAGCGTTGCAGGCGCTGGGTACGCTGGCAGACCGGGGGCGCGTGGCAGCCGGTGCCGCCCCGGCCTATGCCGATACGCTGGAGCCGCGCCGCAAGGCGCGCAACAAGCGCTCGACGCAACAGGCATGAACATGGCTCGGATGCATAGCGACCATATTGACACGACCGCGGGGTACAGGAGGTGTCTCGCAGCGCGGTCACGGATCGTGGCCCGCCAGTGCCGGTAACCAAATCTAGTCGGGGCCCAACCCGCCCCGATCCACAGAAAAAGAGGTAGAAATGCTGAATATCAAAAACCTGCACGTCAAGCTCGAGGAAGAGGACAAGCAGATCCTCAAGGGGGTCGACCTGGAGGTCGAAGCCGGCAAGGTCCATGCCATCATGGGGCCGAACGGCTCGGGCAAGTCGACGCTGTCCTATGTCCTGTCGGGGCGCGAGGGCTACGAGGTGACCGACGGCACCGTCCACCTGGAAGGCGAGGACGTGCTGGCGCTGGAGCCCGAGGAGCGCGCCGCGCTGGGCATCTTCCTGGCCTTTCAGTACCCGGTCGAGATCCCGGGCGTGGGCAACATGACCTTCCTGCGCACCGCGCTCAACGCCCAACGGAAGGCCAAGGGCGAGGACGAGATGAGCGCCGCCGACTTCCTCAAGCTGATCCGGGCGCGGGCCAAGGACCTCAAGATCGATGCCGACATGCTTAAGCGGCCGGTCAACGTGGGCTTCTCTGGCGGCGAGAAAAAGCGCAACGAGATCCTGCAGATGGCCGTGCTGGAGCCGAAGATGTGCATCCTCGACGAGACCGATTCGGGGCTGGACGTGGACGCCATGAAACTGGTGGCCGACGGTGTGAACGCGCTGCGCCAAGAGGGCCGCGGCTTCCTCGTGATCACGCACTACCAGCGCCTGCTGGACCATATCGTGCCGGACGTCGTGCACATCATGGTCGACGGCCAGATCGTCAAGAGCGGCGGGCCGGAGCTTGCCCAGGAAGTCGAGAAGAACGGCTATGCCGACATCATGGCGGAGGTGGCCTGATGCCGGCGATTGCCAGAGAAAAACTCGCGCAGCTCAAGCGCGACACCACCGAGGCGCGGCTCGCGGAGATGACCCTGCCGGACGGGGCGGGCTGGGCGGCCGAGGCGCGCGCCGCGGCCCGCGCCCGGGTGCGTGACTTGGGGCTGCCGCACCCGCGCGATGAATACTGGAAGTTCACCCGCCCGGATACGCTGGTCCAGCCCGAAGCGCCGCGCGCGGCGCTTTTCGAGGCGGGCGAGCCGCATCTGTTTCATGACCGTGACCGGCTGCACCTGGTGTTCCGTGACGGGGTTCTGGACGAGTCCGCCTCGGACGCGCAGGCGCTCGAGGGCATCGAGATCGAGCGGCTGGGGTCGGCGCTGGCCACCGACATCCACTGGACGCGCGATCTCTACGGCGTGCTCGAGGAGGCGGGCCAGTCCCCGGTGCCGCGTCCGCTGGCCGCGCTGAACACCGCCTATGCCACCGACGGTCTGGTGATCCGGGTGACCGGCACGCCGGCCAAGCCGGTCTGCCTGACCTACCTGCACGCGGATGAGTTCTCGGACGGGATGCTGCACCACGTCATCCGTGTCGAGCCGGACGCCGAGATGACCCTGCTGGAGACCGGCCCGGGTGCGGCGCGTATCAACCAGGTCATGGAGGTGGACGTCGCCGACCGCGGCCGCCTGCACCACGTCCGCGCGCAGGGCCGCGACCACGAACGCCGCGCGGTGACGGGCACGTTTGCCCGTCTGGGGTCCGAGAGTACATTCAAGTCCTTCACCATGACCGTCAACGGCGTGATGACGCGCAACGAATGCGTCGTCACCCTGACGGGCGACGATGCCGTGGCGCATCTGGCCGGGGTCTGCGTGGGCGATGGCACGGACTTTCACCAGGACGACACGGTCTTCGTCACCCATGACGCGGCGAATTGCGAAAGCCGCCAGGTCTTCAAGAAGGTGCTGCGCAACGGCGCGACCGGGGTGTTTCAGGGCAAGATCCTCGTCAAGGACGGCGCGCAGAAAACCGACGGCTACCAGATCAGCCAGTCGCTGCTGCTGGACGACGACAGCCAGTTCCAGGCCAAGCCCGAGCTGGAGATCTACGCCGACGACGTGGCCTGTTCGCACGGCTCGACCTCGGGCGCGATCGACGAGACGGCGCTGTTCTACCTGCGCTCGCGCGGGGTGCCCGAGGCCGAGGCGACCGACCTTCTGGTGCTGGCCTTCCTGGCCGAGGCGCTGCAAGAGATCGAGGACGACGACATCGCCGAGGAAATGGTGAACCGGCTGAGCGGCTGGCTGGAGCGGCGCGCCGCCTGATGCCTGTCTCGACAGACATCCTGCGCACCTACAGGGCCCCCCGCCGCGTGGTGCGGGGCCTTCTGGACACCGGCCCGCGCGAGGACCGCGCGATCATGTGGCTCATGGTGGGCTGCCTGATCGTCTTCGTCTCGCGCCTGCCGGCGCTGCAGCGGCGGGAGGTTCTCGGCGATGGTGACTTTACCCGCGACGCGGCCTATGCCTTTTTCGGGCTCATGATGGTTGCACCTCTGCTGTTCTACCTGATGGCTTTCCTCGGCCGCGCCGGGGCTTATGTATTCGGGGGACGGCCCGGCGGCTACGGCTCCCGCGTTGCCCTGTTCTGGAGCTGGTTGGCGGCGGCGCCGCTGGCGCTGTTCTACGGGTTGCTCGTGGGGTTGAACGGGGCCGCGGCCCCGGCCACGCAGATGGTCGGCGGGCTGTGGCTGCTGGTGCTGCTGGCGTTCTGGATATCCGGCCTCGTCGAGGCCTCCAAGGGGAAAGACGACCTTGATAACTGAAGCCGATCTCAAGGCGCTTTTGCGCCAGACAGTCACCTCCCCCGCCGCGGCCGGAGCCTATCTGCGCGATCTGGACCTGCCGCGCGAGGCCGGCTGGATGGCGCTGATCCTCGCCGGGGTCGTCTCGGCGCTGCTGACCGGGCTGTCGGACCTGATCGTGCCGGCCCAGCCCGTCACGCTCGAATCCGGCGAAACGGTGGCCGCGCCGCGGATGTCGCCCATCCTGTGGGGGCTGATCTCGACGGCCAGCGCCGCGCTTCTGACGGTGGCGCTCTGGCGCGTCGGGGCCATGATGGGCGGGCAGGGCGATTTCACGCTGATGCTGGTCCTCATGGCCTGGCTGCACGTCTTTACCGTGGTGGTGCAGACGCTGCAGGTGGTCACGCTGCTGCTGCTGCCGGTGCTGGCGACGCTCCTGCTGATCGCCGGGTGGGTCATATCGCTGCGGGCGATGGCGCATTTCGTCTCGCTCGCCCACGGGTTTGACAGCCTCGGCCGCGCCGCCGGGGTGATCGCCGTGTCATTCGTCGCCATCTCTGTCGCGCTGCTGCTCTTCCTCGGCGCGACCGGGATCGGCGCAACCGGAGGTCAGCCATGAGCTATGATGTCGCAAAGGTCCGGGCCGATTTCCCGATCCTGAGCCGCGAGGTGAACGGCAAGCCGCTGGTCTATCTCGACAACGGGGCCAGTGCGCAAAAACCGCAGGTGGTCATCGACACGATCACCCGCGCCTACGCGCAGGAATATTCCAACGTGCACCGCGGGCTGCACTACCTGTCCAACGTCATGACCGAACAGTACGAGGGCGTGCGCGGCACAATCGCGCGGTTCCTCGGCGTGTCGGACGAGCGTCAGATCATCATGAATTCCGGCACCACCGAGGGCATCAACACGGTGGCCCAGGGCTGGGCCATGCCGCGGATGCAGCCGGGCGACGAGATCGTCCTGTCGGTCATGGAACACCACGCCAATATCGTGCCCTGGCATTTCCTGCGCGAGAAGCTGGGCGTGAAGCTGGTCTGGGTCGACGTGGACGCCAACGGCGACCTCGACCCTGAAAAGGTGCTGAGCGCCATCACCGACCGGACCCGGTTGATTGCCGTGACGCATCTGTCCAACGTTCTGGGCACGGTTGTCGACGTGAAATCCATCTGCGAAGGCGCGCGCGAGCGCGGCGTGCCGGTGCTGGTAGACGGCTCACAGGCGGCGGTGCACCTGCCGGTGAACCTCGACGAGATCGGTTGCGACTTCTACGCCATCACCGGCCATAAGCTCTACGGCCCCAGCGGGTCGGGCGCGCTTTTCGTCCATCACGACCGCATGGCCGAGATGGAGCCTTTCATGGGCGGCGGCGACATGATCCGAGAGGTCCACAAGGACACGGTCACCTACAACGACCCGCCGATGAAGTTCGAGGCGGGCACGCCCGGCATTGTCCAGATGATCGGGCTAGGCGCGGCGCTGGACTACATGATGGGCCTCGGGATGACCGAAATCGCCGCCCATGAACGCGGCCTGCGCGACTATGCCCGCGAGCGGCTCGATGGGCTCAACTGGCTGAACGTGCAGGGTAAATCCGCCAGCAAGGCGGCGATCTTTTCCTTCACGCTGGACGGTGCGGCGCATGCCCACGACATCTCGACCATCCTCGACAAGAAAGGCGTGGCGGTGCGCGCCGGCCAGCATTGCACCGGGCCCTTGATGGATCATCTCGGCGTCTCGGCGACCTGCCGGGCGTCTTTCGGGCTCTATAATACCACGCAAGAGGTCGACGCGCTCGTGGATGCGCTGGAACTCTGTCACAAGTTGCTCGACTGACCCAGCCGCGGCCCGGCCGGGCTTGGCCGAAAGTGGTTGCGCACGGGGACGTGGCACGGTAATCCGCATACATCGTCGGACGCGGTGCAGCGCAAATTTCACCGGACGGCGGGTACAACATGGGCACCCGTAGCTCAGCTGGATAGAGCGCCGCCCTCCGAAGGCGGAGGCCATAGGTTCGAATCCTATCGGGTGCGCCATTTTCCGTTTCTTCGCGTGTGGAAAACCCAGGTGTCGTGGCGTTGGGCGGCTCTCGCCGGCCGGGCCTTAATTGTCCCGCGTTGACGCGCGAAAATGCTTGGACAGTTTCAGCCCCTGGCCCTGGTAATTCGACTTGATCGCCTGGCCGTAGAGGGCGGCGGGCCGCGCCGACATGCGTTCGTAGACCAGCCGACCCACGACCTGGCCGTGTTCCAGTACGAAGGGTGCCTCGTGGCAGCGCACTTCCAGCACCCCGCGTGACCCCGCCCCGCCGGCGCCGTCCCAGCCGAAGCCGGGGTCGAAAAAGCCCGCGTAGTGCACCCGGAACTCGCCCACCATGGCCAGGTAGGGGGCCATTTCGGCGGCGTGGTCGGGGGGGATGCTGATCGCCTCGCGGCTGACCAGGATGTAGAAGGCACCGGGGTCGAGGATGATGCGACCCTGCGTGGTGCGCACCTCTTCCCAATAGTCCTCGGGCGGGTGGTGGTCGACCCGCGCGAGGTCCACCAAGCCGCTATGCCGCTTGGCGCGATACCCCACGAGGTCGCCGTTGCCGGGGCGCAGGTCCACCGAGAAGCCCAGCCCCTCGGAAATCACCGGCGCGCCATTGACTACGGGGGTTTTGGCATGAACCGCGGCCAGCTCATCATCGCTGAGAAAGGTGTGGCCCTGCCGGAAGATCACCTGGTTGAGCGACTGGCCCGGCTGGGCCAGCACCGAAAAGCTCTGCGGGCAGATCTCGGCATAGAGCGGGCCGTCGTAGCCCTCGGGGACGCGGTCGAACTCAACGCCGTCATCGGTGATGACCCGGGTCATGAGGTCCAGCCGGCCGGTGGAGCTCTTGGCGCTGGCCGCAGCCGTCATGCCCGCGGGCAGGCTCAGCCTTTCCATCAGCGGGATCACGTAGACGCAGCCCTTTTCCAGCACCGCGCCACCGGTGAGGGTGATGCGGTGCATGGTCAGGTCGTCGAGCCGCTGCATCACCGTGCGGTCCTTGCCCGCCAGGAACGAGGCCCGGACCCGGTAGGCCGTATCGCCCAGCCGTAGGTCGAGCGAGGCCGGCTGGACCTGCGCGTTGAGGATGGGTGCCTCGGCGGTGATGCGCGCCTCGGCGATCAACGCTTCGATCTGGTGGTCGGCCAGAACGCCGGTTGCCCGTGCCGTTGTCATGCCGCCCCTCCCTCGCAGGCCCGCCGGATGCAAAAACGCCCGCCGCGCGGATGCGCCGACGGGCGGTTTTGTTGGTCGGGCTAGCAGGATTCGAACCTGCGACCTTCCGTCCCCCAGACGGACGCGCTACCAAGCTGCGCCATAGCCCGACTACGCTCGCTACATACTAAATCGGCCCCGCGCCGCAAGGGCGAATTGCCGTTTTGCTCTGGCATCGCGCCCGTCAACGCTGATCAAGGCGGTCGCGCAGGGTCTGCAGCCGGTCCAGCAGGGGCGCGATCTCGGCAGCGCGGGCCTGCAATTGGCGCTCGGGCTCGGGGATACGGCGCAGCAGGTGCATGATCCGCGGCCGCGCCTTCGCATCGGAGTCGGCCGGGTCGTCGGGAATCCCGTCCAGCGACGCGGCAGCGGGGGGCTCCTCGGGTGCGTCGCTGTCGGTATCGTCCGCCGCCGGGGTCGGGTCGGACGTTTCCGGTGCGGACGTGAGTGGCACCACATTGTCCGGCCCGGGCGCGTGGACGGGATCGACATGCGGGGGCGTGACCTCGGCCGGCGGCGGAACGCCGGGACCGGTCGCCGTGGCGGGCGCCGCTTCCGGGGGCGCGACCGGCGCGTTGTCCTGCACCGTCGCGGGTTCCGCCTCTAGGGCCGGGGCCGATCCAAGCCCGTCATTACCCTCCAGCGAGCGGCCCATTGCTGACACGTGCTTGATCCCCTTTTCGCGCAGCAGCTTTTGCGCGCCCTTGATGGTCATCCCGTCGTCATGCAGCAAGGCCTTGATTCCGGCCAGCAATTCCATGTCTTGGGGGCGATAGTAGCGCCGCCCGCCGGCCCGCTTGACCGGCTTGACCTGCGTGAACTTGCTTTCCCAGAACCTTAGTACATGCGCCGGGGTGTCCAGCCACTCGGCCACCTCGGAAATGGTGCGAAAGGCGTCGCGGGACTTGGTCATCCCCTCGTGCCCCTAGCGCTTGTTGCCATGCGCGACGCGGTCTTTCATCAGATGGCTCGGCCGGAAGCTGAGCACCCTGCGGGGCGAGATCGGCACCTCTTCGCCGGTCTTGGGATTGCGCCCCATGCGCGCGGCCTTGTCGCGGATCGAGAAGGTGCCGAAGGACGATATCTTGACGTTCTCGCCCCTCACGAGGGCGTCGGACATGTGCTGCAGGACCGTTTCGACCAGCTCGGCGCTTTCGTTGCGCGACAGGCCGACTTCCTCGTGAACGGCCTCGGCCAGGTCCATCCGTGTGAGCGTCTTTTCCGACATGCCGTCCCCCTGCTTTTCAGCGACTTTAGGCGCGTGTCAAAAAGAGAGTCAATAACAGGCACTTGGGCGATGGACTTGATGGGCGGTTTTCGCCTACCAGCGCAGCACCACCGCGCCCCAGGCGAGACCGCCGCCGATGGCCTCGGTCACGATCAGGTCGCCGCGCTTGATCTGCCCGCGCTGCACCCCGACAGACAGCGCCAGCGGGATCGAGGCCGCCGAGGTGTTGCCGTGATCCTGAACCGTGACCACGACGCGCGCCATGGGCAGGTCCAGTTTCCGGGCCGTGGCCTCGATGATGCGGATGTTGGCCTGGTGCGGCACCACCCAGTCCACCTCGTCATGGGTCAGCCCGGCGCGCGTCAGCGCGGTTTCGGCCGTCGTCGCCAACTTGTCGACGGCGTGGCGAAAGACCTCCTTGCCCTGCATCCGCAGCACGCCCGCGTTGCCCGTGGACACCCCGCCGTCGACATAGAGCAGATCGCGAAAGCGCCCGTCGGAATTCAGGTCGGTGGCCAGGATACCGCGGTCGGCAGGGGTGCTAGCGACCTCGGAGGCCTCAAGCACCAGCGCGCCCGCGCCGTCACCGAAGAGCACGCAGGTGCCGCGGTCGGTCCAGTCCATGATCCGGCTGAAGGTCTCGGCCCCGATGACCAGCACGCGCTCGGCCTGGCCCGAGGCGATCAGCGCGTCGGCATTGGCCAGCGCATAGACGAACCCGGCACAGACCGCCTGCACGTCGAAGGCAAAGCCGGTTGTGTTGCCGATGGCCTCCTGCACCATGGTCGCGGCCGAGGGGAAGGTCAGGTCGGCGGTCGAGGTGGCCAGGATCACCGCGTCTATCTCGGTGCCGGCCATGTCTGCATTGGCCAGCGCGGCTTGCGCGGCGCGGGTGGCCAGGTCCGACGTGGTCTGGCCCGGGGCGGCGAAATGGCGCCGCTCGATGCCCGACCGGCTGCGGATCCACGCATCTGTCGTGTCCAGCGTCTTTTCGAAGTCGGAATTCGGGACGACGCGCTCGGGCAGGTAGTGCCCGATGCCCCGTACGACTGCCCGGCGTGTCATGTGCTGTTGTGGTCCTTTGCCGTCGGCGCGCCGGGTGACGGGAGGGTCACATCCGCCAGCAGGGGCGCGCCAGCTTCTGCGCCATCCTGCGCAAGCGCCGCGGCGGATGCAACCCGCGCTGCCAGCCGGTGCGAGAAGCCCGAGGCCGCCAGTTGATAGGCCATGTCCACCGCCGCCCGAACGCCGGTGGAATCGGCGGACCCGTGGCTTTTTATCACGGTGCCGTTGAGGCCGAGGAAGACCCCGCCGTTGACCCGGCGCGGGTCGATCCGCTTGCTCAGCCGGCGCAGCGAGGTCGCCGCCAGCAACGCCGCGATGCGTGACAGCGGCGTCTTGCGAAAGGCCTCGCGCAGGCGCTGCGAGATCATGTTGGCGGTGCCTTCGCCTGTCTTGAGCGCGACGTTGCCGGTAAACCCGTCGGTGACCACGACATCGACCCGGTCGGAGGGCAGGTCGCCCCCCTCGACGAAGCCGACATAGTCGTATTCGCCGCGCTCGGCGGCCTTCGCGATCAGATCTTGGGCGACCTTGAGCTCGGCCCGGCCCTTGTGGTCCTCGACACCGACGTTTAGCAGCCCGACACGCGGCCGCGTCAGCCCCATGGAGTTGCGCGCGTAGGACGCCCCCATGAGGGCATACATCAGCAAATCATCCTGGTCGGCGCGGATGTCAGCGCCCGCGTCGAGCATGATGTTGAAACCGCTGGCATTTCCCGAGGGCCAGAGGCAGGCGATGGCCGGCCGGTTCACGCCGTCGACCTTGCGCAGCCGCACCATGGAAATCGCCATGAGCGCGCCGGTGTTGCCGCAACTGACACAGACCTGCGCCTCGCCCGCGCGCACCGCCTCGATGGCCGACCACATCGAACTGTTGCGGCCCTGGCGCATCACGTTGCTGGGCTTGTCGGCCATAGCCACGACGTCGGGGGCGTGGCGGACGGTGACGTAGTCTCCGATCCGGCGCTTGCGCACCAGATCGCGCAACTGCGCCTCGTCCCCGTGCAGGATGATCCGTGCCTCGGGCCGCTTTTTCAGGAAACGCGCAAGACCGGCCACGATGGGGGACGGCCCCTTGTCGCCGCCCATGGCATCAATGGACAGGACGATGTCCCCGGACGGGATGCCCTCGGCGCCGGTCTGCTTGGACGGTCCTGCCGTGGTCATGGCATCCGATCCGGGCAGCAGCTCAGGCCGCGTCGTCGTCCAGATCGATCTCGTCGGCCTGGGCGATCACTTCGCGATCGGCGTAGTGGCCGCAGGCGGGGCAGACGTGATGCGGGCGCTTGAGTTCGCCGCACGACGGGCATTCGTTAGGGTTGGCGCCGTCCAGCGCGTGATGGGACCGGCGGTTGTTCCGGCGCGACTTGGACACCTTGTTCTGATGGACAGCCATGTCTCGACCTCTGCTTGGCTTGGGCCCGCGTGCGGCGGGACCGGCGTGAATTCTGATCCGGTGACGGGTCTCGGGCGGGGTCTAGTGCAAACGCCCCGGCCTGTCGAGCCGCGATCCGTCAAGAGCGCGCGAAAATACTGCGCTCGCGCGGTTTGGCAAGCCCTTTTCGGCGCTGGTCTGCGGGTCGGGGTCAGTCCGCCTCGCCCGGGGGGTCGTCAGGGTCCTCGGCGGCGCCCGCATCGAGCGCATCGCGCAGTCCGGACAGCCCGGCAAAGGGCTGCAGGTCGGCGTCGCGCAAGGGCGTCTTCCCCGGCTCCGTGAAGACCGCCTCGCCGGTTTCGGCGCCTGGCGCACGGGGGTAGGGCGGCAAGGCCAGCGCAAGCGCCTCGATCATGACCTGCGCGAGGTCGAGCGCCGCGGGCAGCGGTTCGGCGGACTCATCCTCGGGCATCTCGACCTCGGGGCCCTCGGGCGGGGCGAAGTCGGCGCGATAGGCGCGGGTGACCTCTTCGTCGATGCGGGTGGTGACGGGCTCCAGCGTGACCACACAGTCCTGGACCACGGTCGCGCCCAGACCCGCTCGCAGCCGCCAGTCGCGGCTGCCGTCAGGCGCCAGATCGCCGGCGAAGCGCAGCTTGCGCACTCCGCGAATCCCCAGGGCCTCGGCCACGGCCGCGCAGGCCTCGGGGGCGGGCTCCAGCGCAAAGCGGTGCGGCTTGCGTGCGGGCAACTCGGAAAACCGGACGATCTGTTCGGGCAGGGTGGCGGGATCGGGCATGGCGGGGTAAGCCTTGAACAGGGCAGAGGGTGTGGTGTATCCGCGTTAAAAGCCACGGCCGCGGGACGCAAGTCCGGGTCCGCCCGACCGGCGGGCCGAAACCGACAGGGGAGCCAGCATGATCAGCACGGGACGGGGAATCAGGACGGCGTTCCTGCTGGTGGCTCTCGGTGCCGCGGTCGGATGCACGGCCGTCCATCGCACGCACGGCTACATCCCGCCGCGGGAGACGCTCGCGCAGCTCACCCCCGGCGAGGACACGCGCGCCACGGTCGAAGAGATCGCCGGGCCACCGACCACGGGCAGTGCCCTAGGCGATGGCAATTTCTATTACGTCCAGAGCCGGTTCCGGCATTTCGCTTTCACCGAAGCCACCGAGGTTGAACGGGAAGTTCTGGCCGTCAGCTTCGATTCGCGCGGCGTGGTGCGCAACATCGAACGCTTCGGCCTGGAGGACGGCCGCGTCGTGCGCCTGTCACGGCGGGTCACCGACGACGGTATTCAGGACACCAGTTTCCTCGGCCAGCTTCTGGGGTCGATCGGCAATTTCGACGCGGGCAGCCTGCTCGAGGCACCGGGCGGCTGACGCCCCGGGCCGCTTTCGGCACACGGTGGGCTGACCCGGCAACACAGGGAGCCGAGGGTGCGCCAGCCCCCCATCCTCGAACGCGGGCGCTTTGCGGCGCGGATCGCCCAGACCGGCGCCGATCTGGCCGCCGCGCAGGCGCTGCGCCGGACCTGCTTCGGCCGGGGCGACCGGGCCGGGGCCTCGGGCACGCCCGACGCGATCGACACCCTGTGCCAGCACGTTCTGATCTTCGATCGCGGCGGCGCGGTCGCCTGCACCTACCGGCTGCGCCTGTTCGAGACCGGCGCGGACCTGTCCGACAGCTACGCCGCCGGGTTCTACGACCTTGCACCGCTGGCCGCGCGCCCCGGCCCGCTGATCGAGCTGGGGCGGTTCTGCATCCGGCCCGGTGTCGGCGACCCCGACGTGCTGCGGCTGGCCTGGGCGGTGCTCACGGCCATCGTCGACCGGGCCGGGGCGGCGATGCTGTTCGGCTGTTCGTCGTTTCCGGGCACCGATCCCGCCCCCTATGCGGAGGGCTTCGCCCTGCTGGCGGACCAGCACGTCGCGCCGACGGCGTGGCGGCCGGGCCAGCGCGCGCCGCGGACCGTGGCGCTGGCCGGCGGGGGCCCGCCGGGGCCGCGGGCGGGGCAGGCCTTGCCGTCGCTGCTGCGCAGCTACCTCGGGATGGGCGGACGGGTCAGCGATCACGCGGTGATCGACGCGGTGCTCGGCACGCTGCATGTCTTCACCGGCCTCGAGGTTGCCGCGATCCCGCCCGCTCGGGCGCGGGCGCTACGGGCCATGGCCGCGGGGCTCGAGATGCCGGCGTTCCCGTCGGGCGCTGGCGTGAAGGCCGATGCCCGGCCCCTTGCAGGCGGCCGCACCTCGGCGTAGCAGGCGGGCATGGCCCGTGCTCCGCTTTTGCAGCTCTCCGACGTTTCGCTCACCTTCGGCGGCGACCCCGTCTTCGACGACCTGTCGCTTGTCGTCCAGCCCGGGGACCGGGTTGCCCTGGTCGGCCGGAATGGATCGGGAAAGTCCACCCTTCTCAGGGTGATGGCCGGTCTTGTTGAACCCGACCGCGGCAGCCGCGTGGTGCCGCCGGGGCTGTCGGTGGGCTACATGGAGCAGGACCCGACGATGGAAGGGTTCGCCACACTTGGCGACTTCGCGTCGGCCGCGCTGGACCCGGCCGAGGCCTGGCGCGTCGAGGCGGTGGCCGAGGGGCTCAAGGTGCAGCTGGACCAGGACCCGAGCCTGGCCTCGGGCGGGGAACGCCGCCGCGCGGCGCTGGCGCGGCTGATGGCCGAGGCGCCCGACCTGATGCTGCTGGACGAGCCGACCAACCACATGGACATCCAGGCGATCCGCTGGCTGGAACATGAACTGTCGCAGACAAGGGCCGGATTTGTAATGATTTCCCACGATCGGGCCTTCCTGTCGGCGCTAACGCGCGCGACGCTCTGGATCGACCGGGGCCAGGTGCGCCGGCAGGAGCGCGGCTTTGCCCGGTTCGAGGAATGGCGTGACAAGGTCTGGGAGGAAGAGGACCAGCAGCGCCACAAGATGGACCGCCGCATCAAGGCCGAGGCCCGCTGGGCCGTCGAGGGAATTTCCGCGCGGCGCAAGCGCAACCAGGGCCGGGTGCGTGCCCTGCAGGACCTGCGCGCCGAACGCGCGGCGATGATCCGCCGCCAGGGCACCGCGGCCATGGCGCTGGAGGACGGCCCGAAGTCCGGCAAGAAGGTCATCGAGGCCGAGGGGCTGGCCAAGTCCTACGACGGCACACCCATCGTCACCGGGTTCGACCTGACCGTTCACCGCGGCGACCGGGTCGCCTTCGTCGGGCCAAACGGTGTCGGAAAGACGACGCTCATCAAGATGTTGCTGGGCGAGGTTGATCCCGATGCAGGTTGGGTCAAGCACGGCACAAACCTTTCCGTCGCCGTCTTTGACCAGGCGCGCGCGCAGCTCGACCCGGACATGACGCTCTGGGACAGCCTGACCGGCGATCCGTCGATGCGGGTCAGCGGCCAGGCCGACCAGATCATGGTGCGCGGCCAGCCCAAGCACGTCGTCGGCTACCTCAAGGAGTTCCTGTTCGACGAACGCCAGGCCCGCGCGCCGGTGCGCTCGCTCTCGGGCGGGGAAAAGGCGCGGCTGCTACTGGCCAAGCTGATGGCGCGCGAGTCCAACCTGCTGGTGCTGGACGAGCCGACCAACGACCTGGACATCGAGACGCTGGACCTGTTGCAGGACATCCTCGGCGATTACGCGGGCACCGTGCTGCTGGTCAGCCACGACCGCGATTTCATCGACCGCGTGGCGACGACCACCGTCGCGATGGAGGGCGACGGGCGCGCGACCTTCTATGCCGGCGGCTGGACCGACTACCAGGCCCAGCGGGGTGCCGAGGCGGCGCCCGAGGCCGCCGCGAAACCGAAACCCAAGGCCGGCAAGGCCGCCCCCGCGCGCAAGGCGCAGCCGGGCCTGTCCTTTACCGAAAAGCATCGGCTGGAGGCCCTGCCTGGCGAGATCGACCGGCTGGAAGCCGAGATCGCCAAGCTGGAGCAGCTGCTGGCCGACCCCGATCTGTTCACGCGCGAGCCGGTCAAGTTCCGCAAGGCCACCGAGGCGCTTGAGGACCGGCAGGGCAAGCTGTCGGCGGCCGAGGACGAGTGGCTGCACCTGGCCGACAAGGCGGAAAGTGCTGACGGGGCGGCGGGGCCGCGCTAGCCTGCGCGGAATCGCTGCAACGGGGAAGGGCGCGCATGGCCGGGGATCGACCGCTTCGCGACAGGGTGCGGCTGCTCTATGAGGGGCGCAGCAAGCGGGCCTCGCGGTTCCGTTACGCGCTGCTTGCCTTCGACCTGCTCAGCATCGCGTTCTTCCTGGCCACGGCCGCCATGCCCATCACGCGCGAGCTGCTTGTCGCGGACGCGGTGATCGGCGGCCTGATCGCGCTGGACCTCGGGCTGCGGTTCTGGATCTCCGAGAGCAAGCTGCGCTTCCTGCGGCGCCTGCACGTGATCGTGGATATCGCCGTGCTGGCCGCACTGCTGGCGGCACCGTTCGTGGGGCAGGGGCTGGTGGTGCTGCGGGTGCTGCGCGCCCTGCGGTTGGTGCATTCCTACCACCTTATGCGCGATCTGCGCCGCGATTCGCTGCTGTTCCGGCGCCACGAGGACACCTTCGTCGCCGCGCTGAACCTGCTGGTCTTCATCTTCGCCATGACCGCGGTGGTCCTCGTGCTGCGCGGGGCCGAGGAACCGGGGATCGGAAGCTATGTCGACGCCCTCTATTTCACGGTTGCGACGCTGACGACGACCGGGTTCGGCGACATCACCATGACGACTGCCGCCGGGCGGCTGCTGTCTGTGGGAATCATGGTGGTCGGCGTGGGTCTGTTCCTGCAGCTGGTGCGCGCGATCTTCTCGCCCGCCAAGGTCAAGCACACCTGCGGCACCTGCGGTCTGACCCGGCACGACACCGACGCCATTCACTGCAAGCACTGCGGCGCGGACCTCAAGATCGAGACCGAGGGCGCGACTTGACCGCTTGGAGTGTGTCGCGTTCATTCGCATTCACGCGGCACACTCAAATTATATGACTCCTCATGTCCGAGGAGCGCAAAACCGGTTCCCACTTTCGCGCGACATGCTCTAGGGTCGGGCGAGGATCACCATCAGCGCCATGTGTACCGGAACATAGGTCAGCGCGATCACGACCAGCGCGGGCAGACCCCAGGTGGCCACCGACAGCACCAGGACGGTCAGCAAGATCACCAGGAAATACCAGACGTTGTCGCTGTCGCCGAAGGCCAGGTCGCGGGCGAGCCAGCCTATGACGGGCAGTTTGTAAAACGCCCTGGCATACCAGGGCTGGGCGGGGGGAACTGGGGTCAGTATGCTCATAGTGTCGAGATATAGACACCCGCGCGGGGCGCTATGCGCCACGCTGCCGCAGGCCGGCCACGCTCACGCTTTCTCGGCCCGTTTGGCAGCGGTCCAAAGCGCGTCCATCTCTTCAAGGGTGCTGTCGGCCGGGGTCTTGCCGATATGCGCCAGCGCGTCCTCGATCGCCGCGAACCGGCGCTGGAACTTGGCGTTTGCGCGGCGCAGGGCGGCCTCGGGATCGACGTCGAGATGCCGGGCCAAATTGGCCATGACGAACAGCAGATCGCCCATCTCGTCCTCGATCGCGTCGGCGCCCATCGCGTCGCGGGCCTCGGCCAGTTCGCGCGACTCCTCGGCAATCTTGTCGAGGACCTGCTCCACGTCCGGCCAGTCGAAGCCCACGCGCGCCGCGCGCTTTTGCAGTTTCAGCGAGCGCAACAGCGCCGGCAGGCCCAGGGCGACCCCGTCGAGCGTGCGGGTCTCGCCGCGCCGGGCGCGTTCGGCGGCCTTCACCGCCTCCCAGTCGCGGGTCTGCTCCTCGGCCGATTTCTCGCGGGTGTCGGCGCCGAAGACATGCGGGTGCCGGGCGACCATCTTGTCGGACATGGCCCCCGCGACCTCGGCGAAGGTGAAATGCCCGGCCTCCTCGGCCATCTGCGCGTGAAAGACCGCCTGGAACAGCAGGTCGCCGAGCTCGCCCTTGAGGTCGGCCATGTCGGCGCGGGCGATGGCATCGGCCACCTCGTGGGCTTCCTCGATGGTGTAGGGGGCGATGGTCCCAAATGTCTGTGCGATGTCCCAGGGGCAGCCCGTCTCCGGGTCGCGCAGGCGGCGCATGATTTCCAGCAGGCGGTCTATCTGGACCTCGGGCCGGGTGTCGCGGATCAGGTCGGTGCGCATGGCGGGCCTCTCATGGTTCGCCGCGACCCTAGCACTGTCACCCGGCGGGCCAAGGCCGGATCGGCGACGAAGGGCCTGTCAAATTGCGGCCCGGTGCGCTATGCCCCGCCCATGCGCTGGATCACCGTTCCCCTTGCCCTCGTCGCCTTGTTGGTCGTGCTCGCGGCGGCCTACGTCCGCCTCGCCCCCAGTGACCCGGACCGCTGGCACCGCTTCGCCCCGCCCGGGCCGCCCGGCGACGATCCGGCAACGGGCGGGTTCACCGCCCGGCGCGTCGTCAGTGGTGACCCCGCGGCAGTGATGGCCGCCCTCGACGAGATCGCCCGGGACACGCCGCGCACGCAGGTGTTGGCCGGATCGGCCGCCGAAGGGTTCGTCACTTATGTCACCCGCTCGGCGCTCTGGGGGTTTCCCGATTACACCACCGCCTACCTGACACGGAACGATGCGCAGGCCGATGGCGCCACGACGCTGACGGTCCACGCGCGGCTGCGCTTCGGCCAGTCGGACATGGGCGTGAACGCCGCCCGCGTGCACGCCTGGCTGGCGGCGCTGCCCGCGGGGGCCTTGCAAAGCGCGCCCGAATAGGCAAGAGCCTGCCGCATGATACCCCGGGACCGGCTGCAGCAGATCATCGACCGTTTCGAATACCTCGAGGCGCGCATGGCCGAGGGACTGTCGGGCGACGATTTCGTCGCGGTCGGCCGCGAATACGCCGAGTTGCGCCCGGTGGTCGAGACGCTGCGCGCCTACCAGGCCCTGACCGACGAGATCGCGGGGGCCGAGGCCATGCTGGATGATCCCGAGTTGGCCGAGATGGCCGAGGCGGAACTGGCCGAGCTGCGCGGGCGCCTGCCAGAGATGGAGCGGGCGGTGAAACTGGCCCTGCTGCCGCGCGACGCCGCCGACAGCCGCCCCGCCATCGTCGAGATCCGCCCCGGCACAGGCGGCGAGGAGGCCGCGCTTTTCGCCGGCGACCTGCTGCGCATGTACCAGCGCTATGCCGAAAGCCGCGGCTGGCGCGTCGAGGTTCTGGAAGAGGCGCAGACGGAACTCGGCGGCATCAAGGAGGTGACCGCCCGGATCAGCGGCGACAGCGTCTTCGCACGGCTGAAATTCGAATCGGGCGTGCACCGCGTGCAGCGCGTGCCGGAAACCGAAAGCGGCGGGCGCATCCATACCTCGGCCGCGACGGTGGCCGTGCTGCCCGAGGCCGAGGACGTCGACATCCGTATCGACCCCAACGACCTGCGCGTCGATACCATGCGCAGCTCTGGCTCGGGCGGCCAGCACGTCAACACCACCGATTCCGCGGTAAGGATCACCCATCTGCCTACGGGGATCGTGGTCACCAGTTCGGAAAAATCCCAGCACCGCAACCGCGAGATCGCGATGCAGGTGCTCAAGACCCGGCTGTTCGACATGGAACGCCAAAAGGCCGATGCCGACCGCGCGCAGGCGCGCGCCACGCAGGTGGGCAGCGGCGACCGGTCCGAACGCATCCGCACCTACAATTTTCCCCAGGGCCGCATGACCGACCACCGCATCAACCTGACGCTGCATGCGCTGGACAAGGTGATGGGCGGCGATCTGGACGAGGTCATCGACGCGCTGATCGAGGATGCCCAGGCCCGGCAACTGGCCGAGATGGGCGCGTGACCGAGGCCGAGGCCGCGGACCGGCTGGCGGCAGCCGATATCCCCGATCCGCGCCGCGAGGCGCGCCGTCTGGCCCGGGCGGGATCGGGGCGCGCGCTGGCAGAGATGGTGACGCGGCGCTGCGCGGGTGAGCCAATGTCGCATATCCTCGGCTACCGCGATTTCTGGCATCACCGCTTCGAGGTCACGGCCGATGTGCTGGACCCGCGCCCCGAGACCGAAACCCTCGTGGCCACGGCGCTTGAGGGCGCTGTCGAGCGGGTGCTGGACCTCGGCACCGGGTCGGGGTGCATTCTGCTCAGCCTGCTGGCGGCGCGCCCGGCGGCGCGGGGCACCGGCACCGACCTGTCATCGGCGGCGCTTGCGGTGGCGGCGCGCAACGCTCAGGCCCTCGGCGTGGCTGACAGGGTGACGCTGCACCCCTCGGACTGGTGGGACCGGGTGACCGGCCGTTTTGAGCTGATCGTGTCTAACCCGCCCTATATCGCGGCCGATGACATGGCCGATTTGCAACGCGAACTGGGGTTCGAGCCGCGCATTGCGCTGACCGACGGGGGCGACGGGCTGTCGGCCTACCGCGCGATCACCGCCGGGGTCGCCGCGCACCTGGCACCGAGCGGGCGGCTGTTGCTGGAAATCGGCCCGACGCAGGGGGCGGCGGTGTGCGCGATGGTGCAGGCGGCCGGACTGGGGCAGGTGCAGGTCCTGCCGGATCTGGACGGCCGCGACCGTGTCGTCACCGGCACACAGCCGCCCGGCGCCCCCTGATCGGGCGGCCCTGCACGCATTTTTTGCCGAATCCCCTTGCGGACCACGGCCCTCAATGCTTAGTCAGGTTTATCGGATGGATGTGGGCCGGACCCGCTCTTCGATCATCGCCAGAAAATCGCAGGCCGAAAATCACACGAAAGACCTCTGCACGAGGCGGGGTCGGGCCGCGACAAGAAACAGGCTGGAACCTTACATTCATGAAATCCTCACGATCCAGGTCGCGGAAAAACCGCAACAACCGGCCCTCGGGCGGCAATGTCATCAACCGGGTGTTCGACAGTTCGGGCCCCGAGGGCAAGGTGCGCGGCACGCCGCAGCAGATCATCGACAAGTATCAGCAGTTGCACCGCGACGCGGTACTGTCGGGTGATCGCGTGAACGCCGAGAATTTCGCGCAGCACGCCGAACACTACCTGCGCCTGCTGGCCGAGGCCCAGCGCGAGGTCGAGGCAAAGCGCGAGGAACAGGAACGCCAGAACCGCGAACGCCAGGCCGAGCGCGACCGCGAGCGCACCGAACGGCTCAAGGCGCAAGAGGCTGCAGCGGCTGGTGAGGCCGCGAAGACTGCCGAGGCCGACGACGCCAACACCACCCTTGTCGAGACACCCGAATCCAAGCCCGAGCCGAAGCCCAGGCCCAAGCGCAAGCCGCGCAAGCCCAAGGCGCAGCAGGGCGACACCGGTGGCGCGGCGACGGATGGCAAAGAGACGTCCGGCCCTGGCGGGACCGACAGCAACGGTGATACCACCAAGGCGGCCGAGTAGCGCGCGCTTTCAGCGCCGACGGGCACCACGCACCGGAAACCATTGGACAAGAACGAGGCGGCCGCGCACGGCCGCCCCGGGTCCGTTTGCCGCCTATTCCACGGTGAGGGGCGACCGGGCCGCGACGGTGTCGCCCTGTGCCAGAACATACCGGACCTCGTAATCGCCGGGCGCCTCGGGCACCGCAATCTGGGCCGGGTTGCCGCTCCCGCTGTAGCTATAGGTCTCGTAGCCGTCGTCGCCGACCCGCGAGATCGTGATGTAATCACTGCTGTAATCCGGCCCGTCCCAGCCGACCGTCAGGGTGCCGCCCGCCGGTGCGCGCGCGTCATGGGTCAACGCCACCTCGATCGGCGCGACGGTGATGGCGCGGCGCGCGGCCACGGTCCGGTCCTGTCGGACCACATAGCGGATCTCGTAGTCGCCCGGTTCGACCGGCATGGTCAGCTGCCCCGGGGCACCGCCGCTGGTGTAGACATAGTTGACGTAGCCATCCTCACCCGGTCTGGACACGGTCAGGTAGTCACTGTCGTAGTCCGGGCCGGTCCAGTCAACGGGGATGGTGGCACCCATCGGGGCACTCTCCTGCGCGTCCAGGGTGGCCTTGATCGGGGTCACCGTGATCGGCTGGCGGGCCAGAACCTGCCGGTCCTGCCGCATGACGTAGCGGATTTCGTAATCGCCGGGCTCCACCGGCATGGTCAACTGCCCCGGAGCGCCGTCGCGGGTGTAGACATAGTTGACGTATCCATCCGCGCCCGGTTCGGACACGGTCAGGTAGTCGCGGTCATGGTCCGGCCCGGTCCAGTCCACGGGGATGGTGGCGCCCGCCACGGCCTCGCTTGGCGCGTCCAGCGCGCTTTGCACATCCGTGACCGATATGGGCCGGCGGGCCAGAACCTCACGGTCCTGCCGCAGGACGTAACGGATTTCGTAGTCGCCCGGTTCCGGCGGCATGGTGAGCGTGGCCGGCGTGCCGTCGCGGGTATAGACGTAGTTGATGTAGCCGTCCTCGCCCGGCTCGGACACGGTCAGGTAGTCCCTGTCGCGGTCCGGACCCTGCCAGTCCACCGTGATATCCGCGCCGCGCGCGGCCTGGTCGGGCGCATCCAGCGTGGCGCCCACCTCCGTCACGGTGATCGGCGTGGTCGCCATGACCCGCCGGTCCTGGCGCATGATGTAGCGGACCTCGTAGTTCCCCGGCTGCGAGGGCATCTTGAGCGTCGCCGGCGCGCCGTCGCGGGTGTAGGCGAAGTTGACATAGCCGTCCTCGCCGGGGACCGAGACGGTTACGTAGTCCCTGTCGTAGTCCGGTCCTGTCCACTCGACGGGCACCTCGGCGGCGATCCCGGCCTCGGCCGGCGCGCTGACCGATGCCGCGACCGGCGTCACCTCGATGGCGGCGCGCGCCAGCACCTCGCGCCCCTCGCGGCGGACATAGCGCAGCTCGAACGTGCCCGGTTCGGACGGCATCTGCAGCAGCAGCGGATTGCCGTCGCGTGCATAGGTGAAGTTGACATAGCCTTCTTCGCCCGGTTCCGAGACGGTGATGTAGTCACGCTCCTCGTTCGGTCCGTCCCAGCCGACCTCGATCGTGGCCCCCTGGGCGGCGCTGGCCGGGCCGATGACTCGGGCCGAGGGGGCGGGGGTATCGAAGACGAGCGTCACATCGCGGCCGTCGCCCACGACGACGAACTGCGTGCTCTGTTCGATCTCCTGCGCGGTCCAATAGGCCGTGGCGGTATAGGCGCCCTCGCGCAGGTCCAACTCCAGCGGGTTGGCGGCTTCGCCCTCGGCGACCGCGCCCGACTCGCCGGTCACGTCCCAGAAAACGGGCGTTTCGATCAGGCTGTCATCGTCCAGCACGGCGGTGAAGGTGACCGGCAAGACCTGAGGCTCGGGTTCGGGCGCGGGGGCCACGGCCACGGTTTCCAGCGCGCTGGTCAGTTCGGCGGCATCGGCGGCGGTGGTGAAGCTGCCGCCCGTCTCGTCGGCCAGGCACTGCATCTGGGACAGCGCCTCGGGGTCGGTCACGTCGAAACCGACGACATGCGCGGTGAAGCCGATCCCGGCCTGTTCCAGCGCGCGGGCCGCGGCGCAGGGGTCGGGATTGCAGGTCTCGATCCCGTCCGAGACGAGGATCACCGTCGCCTCTTCCTCGGTATAGCGCAGCGCCTCGGCGGCGGCGATCACGGCGTCGGTCATGGGGGTCTTGCCGCGCGGGTTGATCCCGTTCACGGCCGCGCGAATCGCATCGCCCGTGCCGGCGCCGGGGGCGACGATCGTCTCGATATCCGAACAGTCGCCCCGGCTGCGGTGGCCGTAGACGGTCAGCCCGAGGTTTTCGCCGTCGGGGAAATCGTCGAGGATCGTGCCGACGACGTCGCGGGCGATGACGATCTTGTTGGTCCCGTCGATCTGGCCCCACATCGAGCCGGAGCCGTCGAGGACGAGGATCGTGTTCGGCCGGTCCTGCGCGGCGGCCAGCGCAGGGATCAGAAGGGCGAGGGCAAGGGTGACCAGGCGCAGCATGCGAAACCTCCGGGTATCCAGTATTTGACGCTGAGTTAACCACGTTGTCGCAGCCGACCCAAGGGCCAATGGCCCCGTGCGCGCGGGGTATCTTGCAGTTCCAGCATCGAGCCGCCCTGCCGTGCTCGTGACCGCTTTGGTCGGCCCCGAGCATGTTCGCGGATCGTTCCGTTTTTTTGGTTGGAGACTCCGCCCGGCTCCTCTATCTCTTGGCCAGTCTGACCGGGGGCGAGCATGGCCGAATTGAAGCAGATCGAGGTGCGCGGCGCGCGCGAGCACAACCTCAAGAGCGTGGACGTCGACATTCCGCGCGACCGGCTCGTGGTCATCACCGGGCTGTCGGGGTCGGGCAAGTCCTCGCTGGCCTTCGACACCATCTACGCCGAGGGACAGCGCCGCTATGTCGAAAGCCTGAGCGCCTATGCGCGCCAGTTCCTCGACATGATGGAAAAGCCTGACATGGACCATATCACCGGCCTGTCCCCGGCGATTTCCATCGAACAGAAGACCACCAGCAAGAACCCCCGCTCGACCGTCGGCACGGTGACGGAAATCTACGACTACATGCGGCTGCTGTTTGCACGCGCGGGCACGCCCTATTCGCCCGCCACCGGCCAGCCCATCGAGGCCCAGCAGGTCCAGGACATGGTCGACCGCGTCATGGCGATGGAGGAGGGCACGCGCGGCTACCTGCTGGCCCCCATCGTGCGCGACCGCAAGGGCGAGTATCGCAAGGACTTTCTGGAACTGCGCAAACAGGGATTCCAGCGTGTCAAGGTGGACGGCGACTTCCACGAACTCGACGAGCCGCCGACGCTTGACAAGAAATACCGCCACGACATCGACGTGGTGGTCGACCGGATCGTGGTGAAAGAGGGCATCGAGACCCGGCTGGCCGACAGTTTCCGCACCGCGCTGGACCTCGCGAACGGCATTGCCGTGCTGGAAACCGCCCCGCGCGAAGGCGACCCGGAACGCATCACCTTTTCCGAGAATTTCGCCTGCCCGGTCAGCGGCTTCACCATCCCCGAGATCGAGCCGCGGCTGTTTTCCTTCAACGCGCCCTTCGGGGCCTGTCCGTCGTGTGACGGGCTGGGGGTGGAGCTGTTCTTCGATCCGGCGCTGATGGTGCCGGATGCCACGCTGACGCTGGGCAACGGGGCCATCGCGCCCTGGCGCAAGGGCAAGTCGCCCTATTTCCTGCAGACGATCGAGGCACTGGCCAAGCACTACCAGTTCGACCGCGGCACCCGCTGGAAGGACCTGCCCGAAAAGGTGCAGCGCGTGTTCCTTTACGGGTCGGGCGATGAGCAGATCCGGTTCCGCTACGACGAGGGCGGCCGCGTCTACGAGGTCACACGCAGCTTCGAGGGCGTGATCCCCAACATGGCGCGCCGCTACCGCGAGACCGACAGCGCCTGGATCCGCGAGGAATTCGAACGCTACCAGAACAACCGCCCCTGCGGCGCCTGCGGCGGCTACCGCCTGCGCGAAGAGGCGCTGGCGGTCAAGATCGCTGGCCTGCACGTCGGCCAGGTGGTCGAGATGTCCATCAAGGAGGCGCTGGCCTGGATCGACAGCGTACCCGATAGCCTGACCCAGCAGAGGAACGAGATCGCCCGCGCGATCCTGAAAGAGATCCGCGAGCGGCTGGGTTTTCTCAACAACGTGGGCCTCGATTACCTGACGCTGTCGCGCAGCGCCGGCACCCTGTCGGGCGGCGAGAGCCAGCGCATCCGGCTGGCTAGCCAGATCGGCTCGGGCCTGACAGGCGTGCTCTACGTGCTGGACGAGCCGTCGATCGGGCTGCACCAGCGCGACAACGACCGTCTGCTGACCACGCTCAAGAACCTGCGCGACCAGGGCAACACCGTGATCGTCGTGGAACACGACGAGGAGGCGATCCGCGAGGCCGATTACGTGCTCGACATCGGCCCCGGCGCCGGGGTCCACGGCGGCGTCGTCGTCGCCCGCGGCACGCCGCAGCAGGTCATGGACACGCCCGACAGCGTCACCGGCGACTACCTGGCGGGTCGTCGCGAGATCGCCATCCCCGCCGCGCGCCGCAAGGGCAACCGCAAAAAGGTGACGGTCAAGAAGGCCACCGGCAACAATCTGCAGGCCATCGACGTGGACTTTCCGCTGGGCAAGTTCGTCTGCGTCACGGGCGTGTCGGGCGGGGGCAAGTCCACCCTGACCATCGAGACTCTGTTCAAGACGGCCTCGGTGCGGCTGAACGGGGCGCGCCAGACGCCCGCGCCCTGCGAGACGATCAAGGGGCTGGAACACCTCGACAAGGTCATCGACATAGACCAGCGGCCCATCGGGCGCACGCCCCGGTCGAACCCCGCGACCTATACCGGCGCCTTCACGCCGATCCGCGACTGGTTCGCGGGCCTGCCCGAGGCCAAGGCGCGCGGCTACAAGCCGGGCCGGTTCAGCTTCAACGTCAAGGGCGGGCGCTGTGAGGCCTGCCAGGGCGACGGCGTGCTCAAGATCGAGATGAACTTCCTGCCGGATGTCTACGTCGAATGCGAGACCTGCAAGGGCGCGCGCTACAACCGCGAGACGCTGGAAGTCCGCTTCAAGGGCAAGAGCATCGCGGACGTTCTCGACATGACCGTCGAAGAGGCGCAGGAGTTTTTCAAGGCCGTGCCGAGCATCCGCGAGAAGATGGATGCGCTGATGCGCGTCGGGCTGGGCTACGTCAAGGTCGGCCAGCAGGCCACCACGCTGTCGGGCGGCGAGGCGCAACGGGTGAAACTGTCCAAGGAGCTTGCGAAGCGGTCGACGGGCCGCACGCTCTACATCCTCGACGAGCCGACGACCGGCCTGCACTTCGCTGACGTCAAGAAACTGCTCGAAGTGCTGCACGAACTGGTCGATCAGGGCAACACGGTGGTGGTGATCGAGCACAACCTCGATGTCATCAAGACCGCCGACCACATCATCGATATCGGCCCCGAGGGCGGCGACGGTGGCGGGCAACTGGTCGCCACCGGCACGCCCGAAGAGGTGGCCGAGCAGGGTGACAGCCATACCGGCCGCTACCTCAAGCCGATGCTGGACAGGAACAGGCTCGCCGCGGAATAGGGCCGGGCGCTACTCTGCCGCGATCTTTATGACCGGCTCCATCGCCGCGAAGTCGGCCTCGCTCAGGTGGCATTTCACCTGGTGGCCGTCGGCCAGGGTCCGCACCGGGGGTACCTCGCTTTCGCACAGGGATTTGCCGGCCCGGTTCTTCCAGTGGCAGCGCGTCTGGAACGGGCAGCCCGAGGGCGGGTCCATGGCCGAGGGGATGTCGCCCTCCAGCACGATGTGCTGTTTCTGCACTTGGGTGTCGGCGATGGGCACCGCCGACAGGAGCGCCTCGGTATAGGGGTGATAGGGGGGCGAGAAGACCTGTTCGGTCGTGCCCAGTTCCACCACGTGGCCCAGATACATGACCATGACCCGGTCGCTGAGGTAGCGCACGATGGACAGGTCGTGGCTGATGAAGAGCAGCGTCGTCTTCTCTTCGCGCTGGATTTCCATCAACAGGTCGGTCACGGCGGCCTGCACGCTGACGTCGAGCGCCGAGACAGGCTCATCAGCCACCACGATCCGGGCACCCCCGGCAAAGGCGCGGGCGATGCCAACGCGCTGTTTCTGCCCACCCGAGAGCTGGCGCGGCATGCGGTCGGCAAATTCGCGTGGCAGCTTGACGAGGTCGAGCAGCGCGCGCATCTTCTCGCGCCGCTCCGGGTCGGTCCGGCCGATCCCGAAGACTTCGAGCGCGCGGGTGATCTGGCGGCCCACGGTCATCGAGGGGTTAAGCGTGTCGAAGGGGTTCTGGAACACCATCTGGATGTCGGCCACGGTGCGGGTGTCGCGGTCCTGGATCGGGGTCGCGCCGATTGATGTATTGTCCAGCAGGATATCGCCCTCGGTCGCCGTCTCGAGCCCCATGAGCACCTTGGCGAAGGTGGACTTGCCGCAACCCGACTCGCCCACGATGGCCAGCGTCTCGCCCTCACGGGCCTCGAAGGACAGGGTCTCGTTGGCCTTGACCACGCGCTTTTCGCCGCCGCCGAAGAGGGCATTGGCCGCGACCTCGTAGTATTTCTTGAGGGCGTCCATCTTGAGGACCACCTTGCCGGGTTCCGTTTCCCGCGTGCTTTGCGCGGCCACCGGCGGCGCGTCCCAGTCGATTTCCCCGAATCGCAGGCAGCGGCTCTCGTGCCGGTCGTCGCCGGGCACCGGTGCCATATGGACCGGCCCGGCGTCGCAGCGGCCGGCCTCGAAATAGTCGCAGCGCGGGCCGAAGTTGCAGCCCGGCGGGCGTTCGTGGGGCAGGGGAAAGTTGCCCGGGATCGCCACCAGCGGCCGCGTGGTCTTGTCCGCCCCGGGCAGCGGGATCGAGCGGAACAGCGCTTGCGTGTAAGGATGGCGCATCCTGTCGAAGACATCCCCGATGCTGCCGCGTTCCACGGCCTCGCCGGAATACATCACGCAGATGCGGTCGCAGGTTTCCAGCACCAGCCCGAGGTTGTGGCTGATGAAAAGCATCGAGGTGCCGTATTTCTTGCCCAGGTCTTTGACGAGGTCCACCACCGCGGCCTCGACGGTGACGTCAAGCGCCGTGGTCGGCTCGTCGAGGATCAGCAGGCTGGGCTTGGACATGAGCGCCATGGCGATGACGATGCGCTGTTGCTGGCCCCCCGAGAGCTGATGCGGATAGGCGCGCAGGATGCGCTCGGGGTCGGGCAGTTTCACGTCGGCGACCACGTCGAGGGCGCGCGCCCGAGCCTCGGCCCGTGACACGCCCTCGTGGATCATGGGCACTTCCATCAACTGCCGCCCGATCCGCATGGCCGGGTTCAGGCTGGCCATGGGTTCCTGGTAGATCATGGCGATCTCGCGGCCGCGGATGGCGCGCAGCTCGTCGGGGTCCATCTGCCCGAGGTCGCGGCCCTTGAACCGGATCGCGCCGCCGACGATGCGGCCGTTGGTGCCGAGGTCCTGCATCACCCCCAGCGCCACGGTGGACTTGCCGCAGCCGGATTCGCCGACCAGCCCCAGCGCCTCGCCCGGCATGACCCGGGCCGAGAAATCCATCACCGCCGGAATCTCCCGCAGCCGCGTAAAAAAGCTGATGGACAGGCGGTCGATCTCGAGGATGGGTTGATTGGTCATGGCTCGGTCCTTGTCAGTCGGGAAAGGCGATCCCTTGAAACGGCGGAAAATCGGCGTAAGCGGCGCGGCGGTCTTGCCGCGAAATCGGGGGCGGGCCGGCTGGCGTTGTCAGGTTGCCGCGCGGGGCGGCGTAGCTGCCAATGCGCCGCTCGGGGTTTTCGCGCCAGCACAGGTTGAACGCGGCGCGTTTCGTAAAGAACTGGACATCGTGAAACACGAGGTGATCGTAGAGCCACCAGGCCAGATCACGCCAGTCCCGGCCCTGTTCGAACCGCCGCGCGAACCACGGGATGACGACCGATGCCGATGCCCCCATGTTGCCCTGCGCATCGCGCTGATCCCAGATATGGGCGGCACGATTGGCTTCGTTCGACGAGCAGCTCTTGTAGTGCTTCTGGCCATAGGCGTTCACCTCCGGCGCCCTATAGGCCGAACGGACGACGATAGGACCGAATGTGGCAACCAGCGGCTCCAGCAGGTCTTGCGCCAGCCTGCGCCCGCTCTGGATCGCCAGCGCCGGATCATCCGGTATATTGTGCAGCCCGTGAACCGCCGCGATCTCACTGTAAAGAAAATCCCGCATGTAGAAGTGTGCCGACAGCTGTTCGCGCCCGAGTTTCTCGAGCGTGGGCACCGAGACCGGCTTGCCGCGATAGGATGGTGCGGGAAAATCGGGGGCATCTTCCATGAATCAATCCTTCAGGCTTTCCTCGCGCAGGCCGTCGGCCATCAGGTTAAGGCCCAGCACCAGGCTCAGCAGCGCCAGCGCGGGCGGCAGGGCCGGGTGGGCGTAGATCATCAGCAGCTTGCGCCCCTCGTTGATGGTCGAGCCCCAGTCGGGGCTTTCCGGCGGCAGCCCGAGGCCGAAGAACCCCAGCGTGCCCAGCAGGATAGTGGTATAGCCGATGCGCAGGCAGAAATCGACGATCAGCGGCCCGCGCGCATTGGGCAGGATTTCCCACAGCATGATGTACCAGGGCCGCTCGCCCCGGGTCTGGGCGGCGGCGACGTAGTCGCGCGTCTTGATGTCCAGCGTCAGGCCCCGGACGATGCGGAACACCGTGGGGCTGTTGACGAAGACGACGGCCACGAAGACCACGAGGATGCCGCCTGGGATGTCGAAAAAGTCCAGCGGCCAGAAATCCACCGGCGTGCCCGCCTGGTTGACGACCGACAGGTAGAGCAGGACCAGCGGCCCCAGCACGAGCGCCAGGATCGCCCGGCTCTGCCCGGCCCGGTTGCGGAACCGCGCGTGTATCAGCACCCCGAGGAAGACCAGCGGAAACACGAACAGCACCATCGCCATGAAGGTGGGCAGGCCGGTGGCGATGATCTCGGGAGTGACCAGCAGGTAGAACAGCAGGATCACCGGGAACGCGAGGATCAGGTTGGCGGCAAAAGACAGCACCGTGTCCAGCGTGCCGCCGTAGTAGCCCGCGGGCAGGCCGAGGGTGATCCCCACCATGAAGGCGAAGAGCGTCGCCAGCGGGGCAATCATCATCACCACGACCGAGCCTTCGACCATGCGGCTGAAGATGTCGCGGGCGAGGTTGTCGCCGCCCAGCAGGTATGTCGGGAACGCGGCCTCGTCCGCGGGCACCGGCACGCCCGGCGGCGCGTTCTTGAGCCCCGAGACCTGGGCGAGGGGATCATGGGTGCCGATCAGGTCGAACAGGCCCACGAAAAGGGCGGTGAAGACCCAGAACATGACCAGCCCGAAGCCGATCATGCCGATGGTCGAGTCGAACAGCTTGCCGTAAAGCCCCAGCCGGCGCTTGAACCGGATCGACAGGCCGAAGGTCGCGATCAGCGCGATCCAGACCGGCAGGAAGCGTTGGATCATGCCACCCATGATGCCGCCCGACTCGTGGCCGACGACCAGGCTGATCCCGGCAAAGGCCAGCATCAGGGCGACCAGCCCCGCGAAGATCAGCCCCGGTAGCCGGTCGAGCCGCCCGAAGATGTCGGCGCGCTGGCGCAACGTGCCGTCGTCGCGCGTCTGCGGCTTGTGATGCGGGGCGAAAACCCCAGCGATGAACTGCACCACCAGCGCGAGGCCCAGCGCGGCGGCACCGATCCCGAAGGCCGGTCCGAAAAACGGGGCCAGCGCCCCCAACCATGTCAGGCTGTCCATGCGCGTTCCCCCTCAGGACATGCGGATGCGCGGGTTGAGGAAGACATAGCCGATGTCCGAGATCAGCTGCGTGGCCAGGACCACGAAGACGGACACGACCGAAACGCCGAGCAGCAACTCGATGTCGTTGTTGCCCGCCGCCTGCACCAGCGTCCAGCCGAAGCCCTTGTAGTTGAAAAGCGTTTCGACGATGACGACGCCGTTCAGCAGCCATGGAAACTGCAGCATGATCACCGTGAAGGGCGCGATCAGCGCGTTGCGCAGCGCGTGGCGCAGCACGATGCTGCGAAACCCGACGCCCTTGAGGCGCGCGGTGCGGATATACTGCGCGGTCATCACCTCAGTCATCGCGGCGCGGGTCATCCGCGCGATGTAGCCCATCCCGTAAAGGGCCACGGTCAGCACCGGCAGGGTGAAATTCTCGAAGGTGATGTTGTCCATCGCCGAGGTCGCCGTGCCCTTGAACCACTGCATGTTGAAGGCCGCGGTCGCGAAGACGGCAATGAAGACCACGCCCGAGACGTATTCCGGTGTCGCGGTCGAGAGGATCGAGACCGTCGAGAGCGACCGGTCGGTGCGCGAGCCCTCGTTCATGCCCGCCAGGACGCCGATAACCAGCGCGCCGGGCACCATGACCAGCATCACGAAGAACATCAGCTTGGCAGTCTGCCAGCCCCTCTCGCCGAGGATTCGGGCCACCTCGTCGCGAAAGACGGTGGAATAGCCCCAGTCCCCCTGCAGCACGCCGCAGAAGGTCGCCGTCTCCGCGGTCACGGCGCCGCCGTCGGCGCAGCGCGCGCGTGTCTCGCCGTCGCGGCCCGTGCTGACATGGCCCGGCAGAACGCCGAGCCACTCTCCGTATTTGACAAGCACGTTGCGGTTGTAGCCGCGTTCGTCCAGCCACGAGGCGACCTGCGCATCGGTCATGCGCATGTTGCCCTGCGTCTTGGCCAGTTTCTCGAGGTTGGGCTGCAGGTTGGTCAGCCAGAAGACGATGAAGGTCAGGCACAGGGCCGTCAGAAGCATGACGCCGGCGCGGCGGAGTATGAAAACGCCCATGGGATTTTCCCTCTTCGGTCCGGCGCGCCCGGCGTGTGCAGCCGCGTGCCCGCACGCGGCCGCAGGATGGTGTCGTCAGGCGGCGAAGCCGAACTTGTAGAGGTGGAATTCCTGCGCGGGATGCTTTTCGACACCGACAAGAGTGCCGTTCTGGTGGCTGAAAAGCGACCGCCAGTAGGGCTGGATCATGACGCCGTCGTCCCGCATCACCTGCTCGATCCGCGCCATGACCTCGCGCCGCGCGTCAGCATCGGCGATGGACAGGGCCTCGTCCAGCAGGGCCTCGAATTCGGGGTTGGAATATGCCGACTCGTTCCAGGCCTCGCCCGAGACATAGGCAAGCGCGAGGACCTGAACGGCCAGCGGGCGATGCGCCCAGCTCGTGGCGCTGAAGGGGAACTTGTTCCAGTCGTTCCAGTATGTCGCGCCGGGCAGCACCGACCGGCGAACGGCAATCCCGGCATCGCGCAACTGCGCGGCGACAGCATCGCCCGAGTTGCGCTCCCAGTCGTCGTCGATCGTGACAAGCTCGTGCTCGAAGTCGGCGAAGTCGGTGGTGTCGAGCAGGGCGCGCGCGCCCTCGGGGTCGAACGGTGCAGGGCCGATATCGGCATAGGCCGGGTGGATGGGGCAGACGTGGTGATCCTCGCCGACCGAGCCGCGATCCGAATACCCCAGTTCGAGCACGATTCTGTTGTCCACGGCGAGGGCGAGCGCGCGGCGCACGTCGGCGCTGGCATAGGGGACGCGGCCATCGACCTCGGCCACCTGGTTGAAGCGGAAAACAAGGGTTGCAGCGGTGATGGTCTCGCTCTTGGTCCAGCCCAGCTGGTCGAACAGGTCGATGAATTCGCCCACGGTCTCGTAGGTCATGTCGACCTCGTCGGCGGCAGCAGCGGCCACCCAGGACGCCGGGTCGGTGCCGTAGTCGATGAACTCGATGCGGTCCAGGTAGGGTCCGCCATAGACCTCGGTGCCCCACCAGTCATGGTCGGGATGCCGCTCGATCACCGCCTTGACGCCCACCTGCAGCGACACCGGGCGGAAGGGGCCGGTGCCGATTCCGTGTTCGTAGATATCGCCGCCGTTGTAGCTTTCGTGCACGATCGCCGCGGGGTAGTCCGACATGTTGGCGATGATGGCGATGTCGGGCCTGGACAGCCGCAGCCGGACGGTCAGCTCATCGACGATCTCGATGGCGCCTTCGCGGGCTTGGCCGGTGTCCGGGTCGATCAGCCCGCCCATGCGGGCCGACATGGAGTTTTCCTCCAGGCTGGTATCGCACCAGCCGGCAATGTTGCGCGCCACGTCTGTGGCGGTGAAGGGGTCGCCGTTGTTCCAGGTGACACCGGGCCGGACGTTCAGCAGGTATTCCGTCGCGTCGTCGTTGACCTCCCAGCTTTCGAGCAGCATGCCGCGGAAGCTGCCGTCGGTGGTGTATTCGACGAGATATTCCAGAAAGCCCCGCGCCAGGTTGCCGACTTCCGACCAGTCGAAGGCGCGCGGCTCCTTCATGGCCTTGACACTCATCTGGATACGCAGGGTGCCGCCCTGTTGCGCTTGGCCGGCGGCCTGTGCGGGTTGTTCAAGGCCCAGCAGCCCGTAGGCCGCGGCCGAGGTCACGCCAAGCGCGGTGGTGCGTGCAAGGAATTCGCGGCGCGACAGTTTTCCGGCCTTGGCGTCCTTTACGTAGGTCGCCACCGCCGGGTGCAGCGGGCCCCCTGTAAGGGTCTGTTCGGTCATGACTTGTCTCCCTGTGACACATTGATCTCGGTGTGCGTCGGGCCGCAACCCATGGCCACCCACCACCCGCTATTGAACTTTGAAAACAGGCCTGTGCAGGGCGGCCTTGTCGGGTTTGGTTTCCCGCGGGGTCTCAATCGCCGCACTCGATCATCTCGACGTCAGTTTGCGACAGTCCCATGTTCCGAAAGCGACATCAAGACAGAAAACGTCCGCCCGGCCCCGGGGCGACCCGGGTGTCGGCGCCACCCGGCGTGCCGCTGCTCTTGCGAAAGGCCGAGGGCGTCTCGCCGGTGCGGCCCTGGAAGGCGCGGGTGAAATAGGCCGCCGAGCCGAAGCCGAGACTGCTGGCGATCTCGCGTATGGGGCGATCGCTGTCGCGCAGCAGTACCCGTGCCTCGTAGAGGATACGATCGTTGAGGAGGTCCAGCGCCGACTTGCCGCAGGTCTGCTTGCAGCACCGCGTCAGGTGCGTCGGCGTCACGCCCAGCCCGGCGGCATAGTCCGCCACCCCCTTGTGGGCGTGAAAATCCCGCTCGACCAGGTCAGTGTAGGCGGCCACCAGACGGGCGGCGGCGCTCTGGTGACGGCGGTCGAAAGGCTCGGTGCCCTGGGCGGCGAGCTGGCGCTCGAAGAAGACGGAAAGCAGGCTCAGGTGGTGATGCGCCGCGCGTTCGGCGCCCGGCTGGCTGGATTGCAGTTCCCGTTCCAGGTGGTCGAAATGGGTGGCAAGTTCCTTTTGCGCGGCGACGTCGCGCAGCCGCAGGTGCCGGCTTTCCTCGGGCCAGTCCGTCGTCATAGCGCGCGGGATGGTCACGATCTGGCCGAAGACCGCGGCGCCCACCTCGAAGCCGTACATCGTGCGCGCGGGCACGAAAATCAGGTTGTTCGGGCCGTAGCCGCTAGTCAGCCCCGCGACGGTGATACGGCCCTGACCCCTGGCGAAGAAGATCAGGCGGGCGCTGTCATGGCTGCGCATGGCCTCGGTGCGCCACTTGCTGCGGGCGCTGCCCTGGCCGAAGGCGGTCAGCGTCAGCCGGTTCGGGCCGTCAGGCGGCATGGCGCGTCCTCGAAAAGGTTCGATTTCGTCAATCATGCGTGGCAAAGCCCCAGCAATCAACGACTGATTTGTCGAAAAACTGCCAGTCGTGTGGATAACCCGGTGGACAGCCTGTGCGTTACTCCGATTCCGGCGGGGTCAGCCAGCGCCAGCGCCCCAGCCGCGCGCGGGCCCATGTGCGCTGGCGCTTGGCATAACGGCGCGAGGCGATCACGGCCCGCGTCCGGGCCGTATCCAGCGTGATCTCGCCGTCGAGGTGCGCGATCAGCTCTTTCGCGCCGATGGTGCGCGCGGATTGCTGTGCCGGGTCCCAGTGCGGGTGCATGGCGCGGGCCTCCTCCAGCGCGCCGGCGGCAAGCATGCGCGCGAAGCGGGCTTCGATGCGTGTGTTGAGCCAGTCCACCCCTGGCGCCAGCACAAGCGGTGCCGCCTCCGAGACGGGCAGCAGCGGCGGCGGCGTCGCCGCCTGCCAGGCCCGGATCGACCGGCCGGTGGCGCGCTGCACTTCCCAGGCGCGCTGGACCCGGGCCCGGTTTTGCAAGTCCAGCCCGGCGCGGGTCTCGGCATCGAGCGCCGCGATGAGCGCATCCAGCGCCAGCGCATCGCCGGCCTGCCGCACCTCGGCCGGGGTCGGCGGGATATCGGCCAGCCCCTCCGTCAGGGCCATGAAGTAAAGCCCGGTGCCGCCCACGATGATCGGGCGCTCCGGACCGGCCAGCAGGGGCGCGACATCGCGCAGCCAGTCGCCCGCCGAATAGGCCGCGTCATGGGGCAGGTGGCCGTAGAGGGCATGCGGCGCGGCGGCGCGGTCGGCCGCGTCCGGCTGGGCCGACAGCAGCGGCCATCCACGATAGACCTGCAGCGCGTCGGCGTTGACGATGACCCCGCCCTGCGCCCGCGCGATGCGCAGCGCCAGCGCGGATTTGCCGCTGGCCGTGGGGCCATGGATCAGCACCGGGCGCGCCGGGTCGATGGTCGTCAGGTCAAGCATCACTTTAAGCCGGGTCCGCCATTGCACAGGCCGGGGTTTTCCGACATTTTGGCGCTGGCGAAAAGCAATTGCAGGGGACCCCGATGTCAGACACCCGGAAGACGGCGTTCAGCAGGGTCCTTCTGAAAATCTCCGGCGAGGCCCTGATGGGCGACCAGGCTTACGGCCTGCATCCGCCCACGGTTGAACGGATCGCCCGCGAGGTGCAATCGGTCCACGAGATGGGCGTCGAAATCTGCATGGTGATCGGCGGCGGCAATGTCTTTCGCGGGTTGCAGGGCAGCGCCCAGGGCATGGAACGGACGACCGCCGACTACATGGGGATGCTGGCCACGGTGATGAACGCGCTGGCGATGCAGGCCGCGCTCGAGGGACTGGGGGTCTATACACGAGTGATTTCGGCGATCCGTATGGACGAGGTCGCCGAACCCTACATCCGCCGCCGCGCGGTGCGTCACCTCGAAAAGAAGCGCGTCTGCATATTCGCCGCCGGCACCGGCAATCCGTATTTCACCACCGATACCGCCGCGACCTTGCGCGCCAACGAGATGAACTGCGAGGCCATCTTCAAGGGCACCAAGGTCGACGGGGTCTATGATCGGGACCCGGTGAAATACGCCGACGCGGTGCGCTACGACCACATTTCCTATGACGAGGTGCTTCAGAAGCATCTGGGCGTGATGGACGCCAGCGCCATCGCGCTGGCCCGCGACAACACCCTGCCGATCATCGTCTTCTCTCTGGACGAGCCGGGGGGCTTTCGCGGAATCCTCGCGGGCGAGGGCGCCTACACCCGCGTCGGGGGGTAGGCGCGGCCGCGCGCGGGCGGTCGACCACCCGCCCTGCCGGCGTCGACGCAGACTGTCCGCGGGTCCCGCGGGCGATTTCGCCGCGCCCGCGACTATACAAGGCCCCGCCCTTGCCTGTATAGCGGGGCGAAACGCAAGACCGAGAGCAGCTACATGTCAGACGATTTCATCCTCGATACCGACGACCTAACCCGCCGCATGGAGGGCGCGATGTCCAACCTGCGCACCGAGTTCGCCTCGCTGCGCACGGGCCGGGCCTCCGCCTCGATGCTCGAGCCTGTCCAGGTCGAGGCCTACGGCCAAATGACCCCGATCAACCAAGTCGGCACGGTCAATGTGCCCGAGCCGCGCATGGTCACCGTCAACGTCTGGGACAAGTCCATGGTGAACAAGGTCGAAAAGGCCATCCGCGAAAGCGGGCTGGGCATCAACCCGCAACTCAACGGCACCATCATCATGCTGCCCATCCCCGAGCTGAACGAGGAACGCCGCCGCGAGCTGGGCAAGGTCGCCGGGCAGTACGCCGAGAACGCCCGCGTCTCGATCCGCAACGTGCGCCGCGACGGCATGGACCGCATCAAGAAGGCCAAGGCCGACGGCCTGTCCGAGGACGACCAGAAGTTCTGGGAACAGGAAGTGCAGGAGATGACGGACAAGTATATCAAGCAGGTGGACGACGCGCTGGAGCACAAACAGGCGGAGATCATGCAGGTTTGATCCGGCATCCCGGAAATGGTCCGGTGGACCAATTCGCCGGATCAAAGGGCGGAGCCCCGGACGCGGCCGTACCGACAAGAGGCGTCCGTCACGGCGCAACGAGTTCGGGGTACAGACATTCGGCGGTTCGCGCGACACACCCGCCCGGGGCGATGACAGACAGGCGGCGGGCACACGCCCGCGCAGGCAACGGAGGCCCGGGATGGGCACACAGATCAAGACCGGCGGACCGCGCCACGTGGCCATCATCATGGACGGCAACGGCCGCTGGGCGCAGATGCGGGGTCGGCCGCGGCTCTTCGGTCATCAGGCGGGGGCGCGGCGCGTGCGCGAGATCGTCCAGGCCTGCCCGGACAACAACGTCAAGTATCTGACGATCTTCGCCTTTTCGACCGAGAACTGGAAGCGCACCCAGGCCGAGGTCGCGGGCCTGATGAAGCTGTTCCGCCGCTACATCGAGCGCGAGGCGCAGGATCTTCTGCGCAACGGCGTGCGGGTGCGCTTCATCGGCGACCGCGTGCGGCTGGACGAAAAGCTTGTCGCAATGATGGACGAGCTGGAGCTTCTGACCGCCGACAACGACCGGGTGCACCTGACCGTGGCCATCAACTACGGCGGCCGCGACGAGGTGGCTCGCGCCACCCGCCGCCTGGCTCAGGACGTCGCCGCCGGCCGGCTGTCGCCGCGGGACGTGGGAGACGAGACCCTGCCGCGTTACCTCGATACCTGCTTTCTGCCCGACCCCGACCTGGTGATCCGCACCAGCGGCGAGGCGCGCATCTCGAATTTCCTGCTCTGGCAGTCGGCCTATGCGGAATACGAGTTCATCGACACGCTCTGGCCCGACTTCACCCGGGCCGAGTTCGCGCGGGTCGTGGCCGGCTACAAGACGCGCGATCGGCGCTTCGGGGCGGTCAGGGCCTGAGCCCCGTGACGATGCCGCCGCCCGCACGACCCGGCAAATGGGGGGATCTCTCCGCAAGGTTCTGGTCGGGGGTGGCCATGGGCGTTGTCGGCATCGGCGCGATCCTGCTGGGCGGGGTCTGGTTCCAGATGCTGGTGATCTTCGTCACCGCCGTGATGGTCTGGGAATGCTGGATCATGATCCGCGGCGCCTCGCCCGTCTCGGGGATGCTGGTTGCTGCCGGGGTCGCCTCGGTGATGGCCGCGCAGGTCTTCGACGGGCCCGAGACGCGGCAATTCCTGCCGCTGTTCCTGGTCGCGCCGCTGGTGGGGGCCTGCGTGCTGCCGCGCGAGCGGCTGACTTTTGCGGTCTTCGCGCTGGCCATCCAGGTGGCGGGCTGGGGGCTGGCGCATCTCCGGCTGGACTACGGTATGACCTGGCTGCTCTGGCTGGTTGGTCTCGTGGTGGTCACCGACATTGCCGGCTATTTCGCGGGCAAGGCCCTGGGCGGGCCGAAGTTCTGGCCCGCCGTCAGCCCCAAGAAGACCTGGGCCGGCACCCTTGCGGGTTGGGCCGCCGCCGCCGGGGTCGGGGCCGGTGTTGCCGCGCTCACCCCGGCGGGGGCGGGGATCGTCGTGCTGTCGGTTCTGCTCAGTTTCGCCGGGCAGATGGGCGATATCCTGGAAAGCGCCTTCAAGCGGCGCCAGGGGGTCAAGGACAGCTCGGCGCTGATCCCCGGCCACGGCGGGTTGTTCGACCGGTTCGATGCGCTGTTGGGCGCGGCGCTGGCGCTTTTGCTGGTGGCGGGCGTGGCGGGCCTGCCCGGAGGCCCGTCATGAAGCGGATCAGCATTCTCGGCGCCACCGGCTCCATCGGGCAATCCACGCTGGACCTGGTGCGCCGCGCGCCCGGGGCCTACCGGGTCGTGGCCCTGACCGGCGGGCAGAACATCGCCCGGCTTGCCGCCGATGCGCGCGAAGTCGGGGCCGAGATCGCCGTGACGGCCGACCCCGCGCGGCTGGCCGACCTGCGCGCCGCACTCGCCGGATCGGGGGTGGCGGCCGCCGCCGGCGCCGCGGCCATCGCCGAGGCCGCCGCGCGGCCCGCCGACTGGATCATGTCGGCCATCGTCGGGGCCGCGGGCCTGCCGCCGGGGCTGACGGCGCTGGAACAGGGCACCACGCTGGCGCTGGCCAACAAGGAATCTCTGGTTACCGCCGGGCCGCTGCTGCTGGGGCAGGCGGCCAAACACGGTGCCACGGTCCTGCCCGTGGACAGCGAACATTCGGCCATCTTCCAGGCGCTGGCGGGCGAAGACATCGCCACGGTCGAGCGCGTCATTATCACCGCCAGCGGCGGCGCCTTCCGGGATCGCCCGCTGGAGGATCTGGCCCGCGTCACCGTGGCCGAGGCCTCGGCCCACCCCAACTGGGACATGGGCCAGCGGATCACCATCGACAGCGCCTCGATGTTCAACAAGGCCATGGAGCTGATTGAAACCCATGAGTTTTTTGGCATCGCCCCCGACCGGATCGAGGCCATCGTCCACCCCGAGAGCCTGGTGCACGCGCTGGTGGGGTTTACCGACGGGGGCCTGATGGCCCATGTCGGCCCGCCCGATATGCGCCACGCCATCGGCTATGCGCTGCACTGGCCCGACCGCGGCCCGGTTCCGGTCGAGCGACTGGACCTGGCCCGCATCGGCCAACTGAATTTCCGCGCGCCCTGTCACGACCGCTACCCGGCGCTGGCGCTGGCGCACCGCGCGATGGCGCAGGGCGGGCTCGCCGGAGCCGTCTTCAACGGCGCAAAGGAGGCGGCGCTGGACGGCTTCATCGCCGGCGAGATCGGGTTTCTCGACATGGCGCGCGTCGTCGAGGCGGTACTCGACGACACTTTGTCCCGCGAGGGGCTGCAAAATGCCACGATTAGCCTAGATACCGTGCAGCACGCAGATGCGGTGGCCCGCCGGGCCGCCCGCGCCCGGATCGAGCAGAAAAGAGCCTGACACGTGGATTTCATCAATTTCCTTCCGAATTTCGGCAGCCCCGTCCTGACCATCCTGGCCTTCGTGCTGGCCCTTTCTATCATCGTGGCGATCCATGAATACGGCCATTACATTGTCGGCCGCTGGTCGGGGATCGAGGCCGAGGTCTTTTCCATCGGTTTCGGCCCGGTGATATGGTCGGGTACGGACCGGCGCGGCACCCGCTGGCAACTGGCCGCGCTGCCGCTGGGCGGTTACGTCAAGTTCCTGGGCGACGGCAACGCCGCCAGCGTGGGCGGTGACGATACGGCCGAGAAGGGCCGCAACACGATGCTGGGCGCGCCGCTCTGGGCGCGGGCGGCCACGGTGGCCGCCGGGCCGGTGTTCAACTTCATCTTGTCGTTCTTCATCTTCGCGGGGCTCCTGGTCTCGCTGGGTCAGCCGATGACGCCGCTGACCGTGTCCAGCGTGCCGGAGTGGCCCGAAAGCCGCGCCATGGGGCTGCAACCGGGCGACACAATCCTGCGAATCGAGGGCAAGCGGCTGAACTATCCCGAGGGTTTCGGCGCCGCGCTCGAGGCGCTGCCCTCTGAGCCGGCGCTGGCCTACGAGGTTCGCCGCGACGGCGAGCGCATTACCGTGCGCGGCCCGCATCCGGCCCCCTCGCGGGTGCAGTCGATCACGCCTCGCTCGGCCGCCGACGATGCCGGGCTGCGCATCGGTGACCTAATCCTGTCGATGAATGGCACCCCAGTCTACAGCTTCATGGACATGGTCGATGTGGTGAATGACACCGGTGCCGCACCGATCACCCTGTCTGTCTGGCGGGACGGCACTGTGCGCGAGGAAATCCTGACGCCGCGCATGGTCGCCATCCCGCAGGAGGACGGCTCGATGCGCGACGAGCCCAAGATGGGCATCGGCGATGGCGGGCTGTTCTTCGAGCCGCAGACCATGACGGTCGGCCTGTTGGAGGCCGTGAAACTCGGCGCGCAGCAGGTCTGGTTCATTATCGCGCAGTCGCTCAACGGACTCTGGCACATCCTGTCGGGGGCGATTTCCACGTGCAACCTGTCCGGCCCTGTGGGGATCGCCGAGACCGCCGGCTCGATGGCCAGCCAGGGGGCCGAATCCTTCATCACCTTTATTGCGGTGATGTCGACGGCGATCGGGCTACTGAACCTGTTCCCGATCCCGGTGCTGGATGGCGGCCACCTTGTCTTCCACGCCTGGGAGGCGGTGACCGGCAAGCCGCCCAGTGACGGCGCGCTGCGCGTCCTCATGGCGATCGGGCTGTCACTGATCGGCACGCTGATGCTCTTCGCGATCGCCAACGACCTGTTCCTGTGCCCCTGACATAACATGGCCTTGCCCTCTTTCGGTCACAATTGACGGCCATCCTAACGGCCAGGTAATCCGAAAGGAGGGAACCCATGCAGACGCTCACAGCCGGATACCGCGGGGTGTCCCTGCTGGTCGATCTCAACTGGGATCGGCTGCTTTACATCGGGACGCTCTTTGCCGCGCTGCTCTTCGGGGCCTGGCTCGGCAGCACGCTTTAGCGCCGCCACCGTCTGACACTGCAAGATCCCCGCGTGACCGGGCCCGCGGTTGCGCGGCCCCGGGGGCATGTCACCGCACACCGGCGCGACGCGGCTTTGACATCGTTGCTTTGACAAGCCCGGTGGCGGGGGATAGACCGTTCCCATCTGGGATGTCTGAACGAGCCAACAAAATGAGCAGTATTGCCGCGACCGCGCCGCCGCGTTTCTCCGGGTCTTTCCGAGTGTCGATCGGGGCCATCGCCTTTCTTGTCCTCTTGGCGATACTGGCGCTGCCCGCTGGCATGGCCCGGGCCCAGAGTTACAGCTTCTCCAACGTGCAGGTGCAGGGCAACCAGCGCATCGAGACGGGCACGATCCTAAGTTACCTGGGCTTCGGCCAAGGCGAGACGGTGTCGGCGGCCGAGGTCAACGCCGCCGCCCGGCGCATCCGCGACACCGGCCTGTTCGAGACCGTGTCCGTCACCCCGCGCGGCGGCACGCTGGTCATCGCCGTCGACGAGAATCCCACCGTCAACCGGATCAGTTTCGAGGGCAATTCGCGTCTGAGCGACGACGAACTGGGCCCCCTTGTGCGAAGCCAGCCGCGCCGGGTGTACTCGCCCGTCCAGGCCGAGGCGGACACCGCGCGGATCGTGCAGGCCTACATCGAGCAGGGCCGCGTCAACGCCAGCGTCACCCCCCGCATCATCGCGCGCAGCGACAACCGCGTCGACCTGGTGTTCGAGATCTTTGAGGGCGGCGTGACCGAGGTCGAACGCATCAGCTTCGTGGGCAACCGCACCTATTCCGACCGGCGCCTGCGGCGGGTTCTGGAAACCAAGCAGGCGGGCCTGCTGCGGGCCATCATCCAGAACGATACCTTCATCGCCGACCGGATCGAGTTCGACCGCCAGGTCCTCACCGATTTCTACCGCTCGCGGGGCTACGTTGATTTCGAGGTTCTCAACGTCGATGTGGCGCTGACCCGCGGCCGCGATGCTTACCTGATCACCTTCAACGTGCAGGAAGGCCAGAAGTTCCGCGTGGGCGACGTGCAGGTCACCTCCGAGGTGGCCGAGGCCAACCCGGCCCTGTTCGAACAGGCGCTGCGCCTTCGCAGCGGGGCGGTCTATTCGCCCACCCTGATCGAGCGTGACATCGCGCGGCTGGAACGCCTGGCCATCCGCGAGGGGCTGACGCTGGTCCGGGCGGACCCGCGCATTTCCCGCAATGACCGCGCGCTGACACTGGACGTGAACTTCGCGCTGGTGCGCGGCGAACGCATCTTCGTGGAACGGATCGACATCGAGGGCAACACCACCACGCTGGACCGGGTGATCCGCTCGCAGTTCGAGGTGGTCGAGGGCGACCCCTTCAACCCGCGCCAGATCCGCCAGAGCGCCGAACGCATCCGCGCGCTGGGGTTCTTTTCCAACGTTGACGTCAACACGAGCCAGGGTTCGGCCCCCGACCAGGTCGTCGTCGACGTGGACGTCGAGGAGGGCCCCACCGGGTCGCTGTCCTTCGGCGGCAACTACTCGACCGACAACGGGTTCTCGCTGCTGGCCTCCTACAACCAGCGCAACCTGCTGGGCCGCGGGCAGGCGCTGGCCTTCGACCTGCAGTGGTCGCAGGATGCCCAGAACCTGAGCCTGGATTTCACAGAGCCGCGTCTGCTGGGCCGCGACCTGCGCTTCGGCTTCGCGGTGAACTATCGCCAGACCGACAACGAGGGCGCCACGCTCTATGACACGCAGAATTTCGGTCTGCGTCCGTCGCTGAACTTCCCGGTCAGCGAGAACGGCCGCCTGACGGTCTACTACGAATACGACTACACCGACCTGTTCAACATCGACACGACCTCGGCCTATATCGCGGATGACGCGGGGTCGGTCGGCACCAACAGTCTCGGCTATACCTACAGTTTCGACACCCGCCGCACCGGGCTGAACCCGACGGCCGGCGTGCTGCTGCGTTTCGGTCAGCAGTTCGGCTTTGGCGACGATACCTTCGTCAAGACCTCGGCCGAGGCGACGGCGCAGACGCTTGTCCTCAACGAGGAGGTGACACTGCGCGCCACCATCGAGGGCGGGGCGCTGTCCTACAACGACGGGCAGAGCCGGATCACCGACCGCTATTTCCTTGGCAGCAGCATCATGCGCGGCTTCGAGCCGGGCGGCGTGGGGCCGCGAGACAAAACGACTGACGATGCCCTCGGCGGTAACTACTACGCGGTGGCGCGGCTGGAGGCGGAATTCCCCCTCGGTCTGCCCGAGGAATACGGGATCACCGGCGGTGTCTTCCTTGATCACGGGTCCGTCTGGGACATCGGTCAACCAACTGGCGGGAACGTTGATTACAACGACTACACGCCGCGCACGATCGCCGGTGTCTCGATCTTCTGGACCACGCCGATCGGGCCGCTGCGCTTCAACTTCTCCGAACCGATCGACGTCCAGCCCCGCGACGAGACGCAGGGCTTTGACCTGACAATCTCGACGGAGTTCTGATGGCCCGGGCCGGGCGGTGGCTGGCGATACTCGTGCTGGGGCTGCTGGGGCATGTCGCGGCCGCGCAGGATGCTCCCGAGGGGCCGTTGGACACTGACTTCCCCGTGGCCACCATGGACACGCCGATCCTGACCATCGACCTGGAGCAGTTGTTCCAGGAGTCGCGCTTCGGCAAAGCCGTGGTCGAGGATTACAACGCCGAGCGCCGGGCGCTGGCCAACGAGAACCGCAAGATCGCCGAGGACCTGCGCGCCGAGGAACTGGAACTGACCGAGCGCCGCCCGGACATGGATCCGGAGGTCTTCCGTGAGGAGGCCGCGGAATTCGACGAGAAGGCGCGCGGTATCCGCGAGGCCCAGGACGCCAAGGAGGCGGCGATCGAGGACAGCCTGGCGCGGGCGCAGGATGAATTCGTGCGCGTCATCCAGCCCATCCTCGGCGAGATCCTGACCGACCGGGGCGCCTCGGTCATCATGCACCAGCAGTCGGTCCTGCTGTCGCTCGACCGGATCGACATCACCGAGCCCGCCATCGACCGCATCGACGACCAGATCGGCGACGGTGCCGAGTTCCGCCAGGACTGAGCCTGCTTGCCCCCGCCGGGTCCAGTTGCTAACCCCGGTGCGATCATCCTGCAGGAGTTGCCATGACCGCGCCCGTCACGACCGCCGACATCCAGTTGATCCAGCGCATCCTGCCGCATCGCTATCCCTTCCTTCTGGTTGACCGGGTGGTGGATATCGACGGCACGTCCTCGGCGCGCGGGCTCAAGAACGTCACCATGAACGAGCCGCATTTCCAGGGCCACTTTCCCGGCACTCCGATCATGCCCGGCGTGACGATCATCGAGGCCATGGCCCAGACCGCCGCCGTCATGGTGGGCACCACGATGGGCCTGGCCGACAAGAATATGCTGATCTACTTCATGGGTATCGACGGGGCCAAGTTCCGCCGCAAGGTGGTCCCCGGCGACATTCTGGAAATGCAGGTCGACACGACGCGTGGCAAGCCCGGCGGCAAGGTCTGGAAGTTCCGCGGTGTCGCCACGGTGGAGGGCGAGATGGCCGCGGAGGCCGATTTCACCGCCATGATGGACCTGTCCGGGTGAGCGCCGAGGTCCACCCCAGCGCCATCGTCGAGCCCGGCGCCGCGCTTGGCGAAGGCTGCCGGGTCGGGCCGTTCTGCGTTGTCGGGCCGCAGGTGCGGCTGGGCGACGGGGTCGAGCTCAAGTCCCATGTCGTCGTCACCGGCGACACCCACGTCGGCGCGGGCACGACGATCTTTCCCTTCGCGGTGATCGGCGAGATCCCGCAGGACCTCAAGTTCGGCGGCGAGGACACCAAGCTGCGCATCGGCGCGCGAAATCGCATCCGCGAACACGTCACCATGAACCCCGGCACCGCCGGCGGTGGAGGGGTGACCCGCGTGGGCGACGACGGCCTGTTCATGGCCGGCTGCCACATCGCGCATGACGCGCAGGTCGGGAACAACGTGATCGTCGTCAACCAGAGCGCCATCGCCGGGCATGTCGTGCTCGAGGATGACGTGATCGTCGGCGGGCTGTGCGGCATTCACCAGTTCGTGCGCATCGGCAAGGGGGCCATCATCGGCGCGCTTTCCATGGTGGCCAACGACGTCATCCCGCACGGGCTGGTGCAGGGCCCGCGCGGCGAACTGGACGGGCTGAACCTCGTGGGGCTCAAGCGCAAAGGGGTCAAGCGCGACGACATCACCGCCCTGCGCGCCGCCTTCCAGACGTTGCGCGACGGCGAGGGCAGTTTCATGGACCGCGCCCGGCGCCTGTCCGAGGAAAGCGACAGCGCCCATGTCGCCGAGATGGTCGCCTTCATCCTTGGCGAGAGCGACCGCAGCTTCCTGACGCCGTGATGCTGGCGCTGGTCGCAGGGCAGGGCGGTCTGCCGCCCCATCTGGCCCGAGTGCTGGCCGACCAGGGCGCGGCGCCGATGATCTGCGAAATGGAGCAGTTCCCGTCCGAGGTGGCGGGCGATTTGCCGCGCCTGATCTTCCGGCTGGAAACCCTGGGCAGCGTCCTTGCCACGCTGGTGGACCGCGGCGTGACCCAGGTCTGCCTGGCCGGCGCGGTGCAGCGCCCGCAGGTGGACCCGGCGCGCATCGACGCGGCCACGACACCGTTGGTGCCGCGGCTCACGGCGGCCATGGCCCGGGGCGACGACGGCACCCTGCGCGAGATCATCGCGATCATCGAAGAGCATGGCCTGACGGTGGTCGGCGCGCATCAGATCGACCCCGATTTGCTGCCCTCCGAGGGTATCCATTGCGGCCGCCTGCCCGACGCGATCGCGAACGATCAGGCTGCCGCCCGCGCCGCGCTGGACCAGATGGGCCGCGACGATCAGGGCCAGGCCGTCGTCGTGGCCCGGGGCGACGTGATCGCGCGCGAGGACGCGCGCGGTACCGCGGCCATGCTCGACGACCTCGCCACAGGAACGCCGCCGCCGCCCGAGGAAGATGCCTGGGATACCCTGGCCAGCCCCTTCACGGCCATGGCTGACTGGTTCACTGGCCAGCAGCCCCCGCGCCCCGACCCGGCCGGCGGGGTGCTGTTCAAGGCCCCCAAGCCGGGCCAGGAGCTGCGCGCCGACATGCCGCTGATCGGGCCAGACACGGCCGATCGGGTGGTCCGCGCCGGTCTGGCGGGGATCGCGGTGCAGGCGGGCGGCGTCCTGGTGCTTGACCGGGTCCGCGTCGTCGAGACGCTGGAAGCGGCGGGCAGGTTCCTCTGGGTGATGCCGTGAAGGTCTTCGTCATCGCCGGCGAACCCTCGGGCGATCGGCTGGGCGCGGCGCTTCTGGCGGGGCTGAAGGAACTGGCGCCGGGCGTCGTAGTCGAGGGCGTCGGCGGGCCGCTGATGCAGGCCGAGGGGCTGGACAGCCTGTTCGACATGGACGAGCTGTCGGTCATGGGACTGGCCGAGATCCTGCCGAAATACCGTCACCTGCAACGCCGCATCCGACAGACGGCCGAGGCCGCCATCGCCGCGCAGGCAGACGTGGTCATCGGCATTGACAGCCCGGAATTCTGCCTGCGCGTGGCGCGGCGGGTCAAGGCGGGGTCCAATATCCGCACTGTGCATTACGTCGCCCCCACCGTCTGGGCCTGGCGGCCGGGCCGGGCGGACCGGATGGCGCAGGTGATCGACCAAGTGCTGGCGCTGTTTCCCTTCGAGCCGCCCTACATGCGCGCCGCCGGGATGGCCTGCGATTTCGTCGGCCACCCCGTCGCGACCGAACCGCCCGTGACCGCGGCCGAGATCGCCGCGTTCCGCGTTCGCCACGGGCTGGAGGCGGGGCGCGAGACGCTGATGATCCTGCCCGGCTCGCGCCGCTCCGAGGTCGCGCGGCTGGCCTCGCCCTTCCTTGCCGCGCATGACCAGGCCGGGCTGGGGGAGATGCAGGTGCTGGTGCCGACCCTGCCGCACCTGCGTGCCACGGTGGCCGAGCAGTTCGGCGGGATCGAGGCGCGGGTGATCGACGGGGCCGGGCAGGGCGCGGCGCAGGCCGCGCGCGAGCGGTTCGTGGCCATGGCCGTGGCCGATCTGGCGCTGGCCGCCTCGGGGACCGTGTCGCTGGAACTGGCCGCGGCGCGCACGCCCATGGTGATCGCCTACGACATGGCCTGGCTGAGCCGCCAGATCATCGGCCGGATGCTGCGCACCGACACGGTGACGCTGGTCAACCTCGTCTCGGACACCCGCGTGGTGCCGGAATTCATCGGCGCGGATTGCCGCCCCGCACCCATTGCCCAGGCCTTGCGCGCCGTCCGCGCCGCGCCAGAGACGCAACTGCAGGCGTTGGACCTGACGATGGACCGGCTGGGGCGCGGGGCAGCACCGCCGGGCCTGCGCGCCGCGCGCGCGGTTCTTGACCGGCTGGCGTGACTTGCCGGCACCGCCCGCGTGCCGCAAGGTGATCCGCGAAAGGAGACGCCGATGCCCGCACCGCGCAACACCCTCAAGGCCGCCCTGAACAGGGGCGAAATGCAATCGGGCCTCTGGCTGGCCATGGCCAGCCCGCTGGGCGCGGAACTGGCGGGCAATGCCGGGTTCGACTGGTGCCTGATCGATGCCGAACACGGGCCAAACACGCTGACGACGATCATGGCGCAGCTCCAGGCGCTGGCCGGCACCCGGGCCCAGCCGGTGGTGCGCGTGCCCTTCGGCGCGGACTGGATCCTCAAGCAGGTGCTCGACCTCGGGGTTCAGACGCTGGTGGTGCCCATGGTCAACACGCCCGAGCAGGCCCGGCAGGTCGCCGCCGCCGTGCGCTATCCGGGGCAGGGCGTGCGCGGCATGGGCGCGGTGCTGTCGCGCGCCTCGGGCTATGGCGAGATCGTGGATTACGTAACATCGGCCAATGACGAGATCTGCCTCTTCGTGCAGATCGAGAGCGCCGAGGCCGTCGCCAACGTGGACGAGATCGCCGAAGTCGAGGGCGTGGACGGGCTGTTCGTCGGCCCCGCGGACCTCTCGGCGGACATGGGGCATGTCGGCCAGCCCGGCCACCCGCAGGTGCAGGCGGCCATCGCGCAGGCCCACGCGGCCGCGCAGGCGGCCGGAAAGATCGCCGGCACGATCACCTTCGACCCGGCGGAGTTCCAGGCGCTCGCCGCGCAGGGCGTGCGGTTTCTCGGGCTGGGCGGGGATGTGCAGGTGCTGCGCACGGCGCTGGTGGCGCTTTGGGACCAGCGGCCGAGCCCCGAGCGGCAGGGTTTGGGGTGAGCTTTTCGGCAGGTGGGTCCGCCGGCGCGGGGGCCGGCGGCAACCGTCAAACCCCAGCCTAGACGCCCTGACACGGTTTCAGGCGGTCACCGGTCGCCTCCTCCAGTGCCCTGCCGCACGGATGCCGCATGGGCCACTGACACCGCACCACCGCCCGGCCCCCGCGCGACGGTTGGCCGTCAAACCCGCAACGCGTCAGCCGGCCCGGCGGCGGCGCCCGCCCGAGCGGCCGCCGCGGCCGCGGGCCTCTTCGCCCGGCTTGGGCGGCGCCTTGTTGAACCGGATCCAGGCGGCGCCGCCGTCGTCCTGGTTCATCAGGAAGTTGGCGGCGCGGATCGCCTCCATCTCCTTGCCCGGGCGCGGCTTGGTCGAGCCGAGGCCGAACATCTGGCAGAACACCTCGTCGTCCATCTCGGGGGGCAGCACGATCCCGGCGGCGGCGACCTCGGCCTTCTTGGCCTCGATCTCGGCCGCCTTCACCGGCAAGGCCACGGGGTTCATGATGGCACTGGTCATCCCCGTGGCCATGGCCATGGGCAGGAAGGCGTTGTTGATGCCGTGCCGGTTGGGCAGGCCGAAGGAAATATTCGACGCGCCGCAGGTGGTGTTGACGCCAAGCTCGTCGCGCAGGCGGCGCACCAGCGTGAAAACCTGCAGCCCGGCCGACCCCATCGCGCCGATGGGCATGACCAGCGGGTCGACCACGATGTCATGCGCCGGGATGCCGTAGTCGGCGGCGCGTTCCACGATCTTTTTCGCCACGGCAAACCGCACCTCCGGGTCCTCGGAGATCCCGGTGTCGTCGTTCGAGATCGCCACCACCGGCACGTCGTATTTCTTGACCAGCGGCAGCACCATTTCCAGGCGCTCTTCCTCGCCGGTGACGGAATTGAGCAGGGGGCGCCCCTCGGCGGTGGCCAGACCGTTTTCCAGCGCGCCGGGCACCGAGCTGTCGATGCACAGCGGCACGTCGACGATCTTCTGCACCACCTCGACAAGTTGCTTCATCAGCGTCGGCTCGACAAAGTTGTTGTCGGCATAGCGCGGGTCCTCGGCCATGCGGTTGGTGAAGACCGCGCCCGAGTTGATGTCGAGCACCGTCGCCCCGGCGGCCACCTGCGCGATGGCATCGGCCTCGACGCGGCTGAAGTCGTCCTGTTCCAGCTCGGCGGCGAGGATCTTGCGCCCGGTGGGGTTGATGCGTTCGCCAATCACGCAGAACGGTTCGTCAAAGCCGATAACGGCGGTCTTGGTCTTGGATTCGACAACGGTGCGGGTCATGATCGGTCCTTAGGCGTGAGAGGCGGGCACGGCAGCGGCGCCGCCGTGGTCGATGGCCCATTGGGCGGCGGTCTTGATGCCGCCCAGCGGGAAGACGTGCACGTTCGTGACGTTGAAATCGGGGTTGGCGGCCTTGTGCGCGGCCAGCCGCGTGACGACCTCGGTCGGCTCGAAGGGCAGCAGCAGCTTGGAGACATCCTTGGCCCGCCTCTGCAGCACCCGGATGGAGGGGCCGACGCCGCAGGCCATGGCGAACTTGATCATGGTCTGCAGCTTGGCCGGCCCGGCGATGCCGATGTGGACGGGCAGGTCGATCCCACCGGCCCTGAGGCTGTCGGCCCAGTCGATGATGGGCTGCGCCTCGAAGGCGAACTGCGTGGCAATGGCCATCTCGGCGTCCGTGGTCTCGGAAAACCGCTGCTTCCAGCGCAGCGCCGCGTCCACGTTCGCATTGCCGCCCGAGGGGTCGATGTCGCGATTGCCCTCGGGGTGGCCGGCGACGTGCAGGCGCTTGAAATCGCCGAAGAGGCCGGTTTCCAGCAGCTGCATGGAACTGTCGAATTGGCCGTGCGGCGTGTCCACGCCCCCGGCCAGCATCAGCGCCTGATCCACGCCGGCCTCGCCCTGATACCGGGCGATCCAGTCGGCCAGCATGGCGCGGTCCTTGATGATGCGGGCCGGGAAATGCGGCATAACCGGATAGCCCTCGCGCGCCAGGCGCCTGGCGGTGGCGACCATGTCCTCGATCGGCGTACCCTCGATGTGGGCGATGTAGACGCGGGTGCCGGCGGGCAGCCAGTCGCGGAAATCCTCGACCTTCTCGGCGGTGCGCGGCATCACCTCGATCGAGTAATCCTCGAGGAAGGCCGCGACCTCCGGGTTGACGTCCTGCGCGGTTGCAGGCGTGGCCTCGGTCGGTTTCTTCTTGAACTGCAACAGCGCCATGAGTGCCTCCTTCAGGCGGGAAACGGGGGGTGGGCCGGTCACGCCCGGCCGTCGTTGTCGATCAGGGCCTTCAGCCGGGCCGCGTCGTAGTCGGCCTCGATGCGGGCGACCTCGGCCTCGGCGACCTGCGCGGCGTCGCCCTCGCGCGTGTAGGGGGCCGCGCGGTGCCACTCGGCCAGGTAATCATCCGTCTCGGCGGCGCCTGACTTCATCGCGGCGCGGTCGATGGCCTGTTCGAACCGTTCGCTCAGCGGCAGTTTCGCTGCCCGGCGTCCCTTGCCGACGATGACCTGGGCCGGAATGTCCCGCCAATAAACGATGGTGACCTCGGCCATCTGCGCGATTCCCTCTCGTAGGGGTGATTTGCCCCTTACTATCCGCCTCGGCGGCATGTGCGGCGCTTGTTTTCGACATGACACCCCCGGTGAACGACGCCGTGGGCGCAAAGCGACGCGCGCCCGGCACAAGACTTGCGCATGACTCCCCGCCGCTCTACCTTATGAACAACTCGAAATCGGAGGGCGTGACGATGACGCCCAGGCGTCCCAATGGTGCGGGCGCTGTCCCGAACCCGGTCGAAAGCCCCGCGCCGACCCCGCCCGGTCCGCCAGAGCTCTATGCAGCGCTGGACCTGGGCACAAACAGTTGTCGCATGCTGATTGCCCAGCCGCGGGGCAGCCAGTTCGACGTGGTCGACAGTTTTTCGAAATCCGTCCAGCTCGGGCAGGGTCTGGAATCGAGTGGAAAGCTCTCGCGCGCCTCGGTCTGGCGCACGATCAACGCGATGCGCGTCTGCCGCCAGAAGCTGCAGCGCCACAAGGTCCGCCGGATGCGGCTGGTGGCGACCGAGGCCTGCCGACGCGCCATCAACGCACGCCAGTTCATCAAGCAGGTCCGCCGCGAAACCGGGTTGCGGCTGGAAATCATCCAGCCCGAGGAAGAGGCGCGCCTGGCGGTGATTTCCTGCGCGCCGCTGGTGTCGCGCAAGACCGAACAGCTGCTGGTGGTCGACATCGGCGGCGGCTCCACCGAACTGGTCTGGATCGACCTGACGCGGGTCCCCTCGCGCGACCGGCCACGCGCCATCATGCGACTGCATTCGGGGTTCCGTCAGGCCGCGGGCCCGGTCCCCTCGGCCGAGGTCGTGGACTGGATCTCGGTGCCGCTAGGCGTGGCCACCCTGCGCGACCAGTTTTCCGATGTCGAGGACGACTCGGCGCGTTTCGCGCTGATGAGCTGGTTCTTCGAGGAATCGCTCGAGAAATTCGCCCCCTCGGCCGCGGAACAATCGCGCGAGGGCTTCCAGATCATCGGCACCAGCGGCACGGTCACGACGGTGGCCGCCAGCCACCTGGGCCTGCGCCGCTACGACCGCACCAAGGTCGACGGGCTGCGCATGAGTTCGGACGAGATCGACTCGGTGATCCGGCGCTATTTGTCGCTGGGTCCCGAGGGGCGGCGCAGCGATCCGCGCATCGGCAAGGACCGACAGGCGCTGATCATGTCAGGCTCGGCGATCCTGCAGGCGCTGATGCGGCTCTGGCCCACCGACCGTTTGTCGGTGGCCGATCGCGGCCTGCGCGAGGGGCTGCTTTACCAGCAGATGAGCCTGGACGGCGTGCTCGACGAGGCGCCCGACTGACGTACGGGCGGCTTATCGCCCCAGCACCCGCATGCCGCGGTCGATCCCGTCGAGTGTCATGGGCACCATCCGCTCGGGGCCGAGAAGCTGGCGGATCATCCCGATTGACTGTGTGTGGCCCCAGTGGTGTTCGGGCACCGGGTTGAGCCACAGCGCGTCGGGCCATTGTGCCAGCGCGCGCGACAGCCAGACCGCGCCGGCCTCCGCGTTCCAGTGTTCGTTGGCGCCGCCCGGCCAGGCGATCTCGTAGGGCGACATGCTGGCGTCGCCCACGAAGATGCACTTGTAGTCGGCACCGTAGGTGCGCAGCACCTCCCATGTCGGAGTCTGCGCGGACCAGCGCCGGCGGCTGTCGCGCCAGACGCCCTCGTAGAGGCAGTTGTGGAAGTAGTAGTTTTCCAGGTGCTTGAACTCGGAACGGGCGGCGCTGAACAGTTCTTCGACCAGTTGCACATGCGGGTCCATGGAGCCGCCCACGTCGAGAAACAGAAGCACCTTGACCGCGTTGCGCCGTTCGGGGCGGGTCCGGACGTCGAGGTAGCCGTTCTCGGCGGTCGCCCGGATCGTGCCGGGCAGATCCAGCTCGTCCGCGGCCCCATCGCGCACCCATCTGCGCAGGCGTTTCAGCGCCACCTTGATATTGCGGGTGCCGATCTGGACCTGGTCGTCGTAGTCGCGGAATTCGCGCCTGTCCCAGACTTTCACCGCGCGCTGGTGGCGCGAGCCGTCCTGCCCGATGCGCACGCCCTCGGGGTTGTAGCCATGCGCCCCGAATGGCGAGGTGCCGGCGGTGCCGATCCAGGTGTTGCCGCCCTGATGGCGCTCGGTCTGTGTGCGCAGCCGCTCTTTCAGCGTCTCCATCAGCGTGTCGAAGCCGCCAAGCGCGGCGATCTCGGCGCGGTCTTCCTCGCTCAGCTGCGTTTCGGCCAGCTTTTCCAACCATTCCGCCGGCAGGTCCACCGCCTCGATCATCTCGGCGGTGTCGACCTGCTCAAGCCCCGCGAAACTGGCGGCGAAGGCGCGGTCGAAGCGGTCGATGAGGGTTTCGTCCTTCACCAGCGTGGCGCGGGCCAGGTAGTAGAAGGCGTCGATGTCGTAGGTGGCCATCCCCGTGGCCAGGGCATCGAGAAACGACAGGTGCTCGCCCAGCGACACCGGCACTCCATGCGCGCGCAGGGTCTCGAAAAAGCGCAGGAACATTGGGCCTAGACGGCCGCGCGCGTGATGCCCACGGTCACGAACATGCCCAGCACGCCGAGGATGATGGCCATCACTGCCGCCCATTGCAGCATGTCCAGCCGGCTGCCGCCCTTGCGCCGGGCCATCACGGCCCCGGCCAGGGCACCGATCACGAGGCCGCCAAGCGGGTAGATCATCGTCAGGGTCCTTGTGTCGGGGTCAGCGCCCGGATTTCGCGCATCCGCGCGCGCACGTTCGTTTCTGTGCCGAAGCCGTAGCGCGCCCATCCCAGAGAGTCCATGCGCATCGCCTGTGCCTCGGCGTCGCGGCCGCGCAGGGCCAGCGCCTCGGCCTTGAACATCATCAGCGTGGCCAGCAGCGCGGCGTTCTCGTGGCGCCGGGCCACGGGGATCGCGCCGTCGACCAGCCTCTCGACCATCGCCGCGTCCCCAGACGACAGCGCGAAGGCGGCCAGCTGCACGGCCACATGCGCGGCGTGCAGCCGCGTCAGGGGATTGCCCTGGTAGAACTGCATCGCCCGGCGGAAACTGGCCAGCGCCACCTCAGGGTCGTGGCTGACATTCAAGCGGCCAAAGGCGTAATGCGCGAAACCGTCGCGCGCGTCGCGCCAGTTCTTCGTCTCGCCAAGTCGGATCGCCGCCTGGGCCGCGTTGCGCCGCCGGGCGGGCGCCGCGCCTGCCGAAAGCGCCAGTTCGATGTCGTCGATCCAGTCGCGCGGAGTGTCGGCATGCGGCCGCACCGGCCGGGCCTGGCCGGCGGGGTTCAGCCGCGCCAGGATGCCGGGCAGGCGCGCGGCCACAGCGCCCCGGCGCATCCCGTTGGCCAGCGCCGGGTCGTAGTAGGCGCGCAGGATAAGCATGTCGAACCCGGTCAGCACCGCGTGGATATTGTCGTCGTTGAAGGTGCTGTCGGGCAGCCGGTAGAGATCGTTGAGCGGCCCCAGCGCCTGGGCCAGTTCCTCGTGCAAGCAGTCGCGGATCTCCTGCGGGGCGGCGTCGGAGGGAACAAAGACTGCGGCACGGTCGCGGCGCTGCAGCGTCGTCCAGTCTACCTGCGCGGTTCGGCGTGCGCGGTCGAACGCGGCCCAGGTCGAGACCCGCGGCACCACGAAGCAGGCCGCGCGCGGCACCGCGTCGTTGAGCACGGCCCGCGGCAGCGCCTGGACGGTGATCCCCGCGTCAGGGCCATCGGTCTCGAAGATCTCGATACCGGCCTCGCGGCGCAGGCGGGCCAGCAGCGCCCGCAGGTCACGGGTCAGGCTGGCGGGCGCCGGCCCGGTGACGCGCACGCTGACGGGGGTTTCGAAGCGGGTTAGCCGCGGGACCCGGCGTCCGCTTTCCATGCGGAAGGTCAGGTCCATGAAATCGCGGCCGATCTCGCGGTTCGAGCGGGTCGGCGTCTCGACGCGCTGACCGGGGAAGGACCGCATGGCGGGCAGGACCCGGTCGGGCAGGCCGCTGATCGCGCGCGACGGCGTCTCGGGCCCCGGCGGCACCGGCGTGCAGGCGGTCAGCAGCGCCATGCAGAGCGTGGCCAGGCGGCGCAGCGCGCGGCCGGTCATGGCGCGGGCCTCTGGTACTTGATGAAGGGGGTCAGGACCCCGACCCGGTCGTAGAGGTGGCGGGCGGCATGGTTGAAATCCTGCGTCAGCCAGTAGACCGCGGGCGCGCCGCCCGTGTCGGCGGCGGCATATACAGCCTCGATCAGGGCGCGGCCGACGCCATGGCCCCTGACGCGCGGATCGGTGTAAAGGTCTTGAAGGTAGCAGACGTTCTCGACCCGCCAGGCATGCCGGTGGAACAGGTAGTGCACCAGGCCGACGGGCCGGTCGTCCACCACCGCCAGGCGACAATTGAAATCGCCGGGGTCGTCGCCCAGCAGGCGGGCGAACGTGCTGGCATAGACAGCCTCATCGACGCCGGTGTCGTAAAAGGTCAGGTAATCGGTCCACAACCTGCGCCATTCCGCCGCGTCGGCCGAGGTCAGCGGGCGGATATCGACCGGCATCTTTGCCTTGGCCAAACCTGCTCTCCTTCAAACTTGAAGCTCCGGCGTGCCAGCGGACTGCGGCGCCTTTGAGAACGAATTGCGGCAATTGCGCGACCCGCGCGGGCGCGGGTCCTGTTAGAGCGCAGGGCAGGCGACCAAGGCGAGGGGCAACCGCGCCGGGTGCGGGCGTTCCTGGCCCGGTGTGATGCAAAAGACTCAACGCCTTAGTGGCAGCGCGTCACGGCGCCCCAACATCTTGGGCACGGGATCGCCGCGCCATCTTGCAGATCAGCCCCGCGACCTTCTCTGCGCAAGCGTCCGCTCGGACTGTTTCAGGCGCGCAGTCAGCGCCCGGCGCGCGCCATGAAGGCCAGGCGTTCGAAAAGCTGCACGTCCTGTTCGTTCTTGAGCAGCGCCCCGTGCAGCCGGGGCAGGGTCGAGGCCCCGTCGCGGGCCAGGTCATCCGGGTCCAGGTCCTCGGCCAGAAGCAGCTTGAGCCAGTCGAGCACCTCCGAGGTCGAGGGTTTCTTCTTCAGCCCCGCCTGGTCGCGAATCTCGTAGAATTGCGTCAGGGCCGTGGTCAGCAGCGCATCCTTGATGCCGGGGTGATGCACCGCGACGATGCGCTTGAGCGTCTCCATGTCCGGAAACCGGATGTAGTGGAAAAAGCAGCGCCGCAGAAAGGCGTCGGGCAGGTCCTTTTCGTTATTGGAGGTGATGATGACGATGGGGCGCTGGCGCGCGCGCACCGTCTGGCCGGTCTCGTGGACGTGGAATTCCATCCGGTCGAGTTCCTGCAGCAAGTCGTTGGGAAACTCGATGTCGGCCTTGTCGATCTCGTCGATGAGCAGGACCGTCCGTGCGGGTGCCTCGAAGGCCTCCCACAGCTTGCCGCGGCGGATGTAATTGGCCACGTCGTGCACGCGTTCGTCGCCCAGCTGGCTGTCGCGCAGGCGGCTGACCGCGTCGTATTCGTAAAGACCCTGCTGGGCCTTGGTGGTGGACTTGATGTGCCATTCCAGCATATCCAGCCCCAGCCCGGCCGAAACCTGGCGGGCCAGCTCGGTCTTGCCGGTGCCCGGCTCGCCCTTGACCAACAGGGGCCGTTCCAGCGCGATGGCGGCGTTGACGGCCACCATGAGATCATCGGTGGCGACATAGGATTCGGTGCCCGAGAAATGCATGTTTTCTGGCCTCTTGCAGCGAAACGGGGCGGAGGACGAGCGCGGAGCCTAGCAGGTCGCGCGGGACCTTCAAGCGGTGCGGGCAAAGCCCCAGATCGGGGGGTGACAGGTGGACATGATCGGGGTAAGACGCGCCACAGAAGGAGGCCGCACATTGTCAGACGAGTCCGATGCGACGGCGCCCATCCTGTCCAGGAGAGACGAGATGAAAGCAGAAGTTTTCCTGCCGGAGGATTACAAGCCGGCCGAAGACGAACCCTTCATGAACGACCTCCAGCTGGAGTACTTCCGGCGCAAGCTGATCAACTGGAAATCCGAGATCCTCGAGGACAGCCGCGACACCATCGAGGGGATGAAGGACAGCACCCGCAACATCCCCGACGTGGCCGACCGCGCCAGCGAGGAGACCGACCGCGCACTGGAATTGCGCACCCGCGACCGCCAGCGCAAGCTGGTCTCCAAGATCGACAGCGCCCTGCGCCGCATCGAGGAAGGCGAATACGGCTACTGCGAGATCACCGGCGAGCCGATCAGCCTCAAGCGGCTGGACGCGCGGCCCATCGCCACGATGTCGCTCGAGGCGCAGGAGCGGCACGAGCGCCGCGAGAAGGTCCACCGGGACGACTGACGTGACCCGTGACAACCCGACAGCATCGCGCGGCGGCCGCAACCGGGGCCGCCGTATTGCTGTGGTGGGGGGTGGCCTGGGAGGTCTTGCCGCCGCGCTGGCCTTCGCTCAGCGGGGCGCGCGGGTCGAGGTTTTCGAGCGGGCGCCCGAGATTGCCGAGGTGGGCGCGGGCATCCAGGTCTCGCCCAACGGCGCGCGGGTGCTGGCCGCGCTGGGGCTGGACGGCGCCGCCGCCGAGCGGTCCGTCGCCGTGCAGGCCGTCGAGCCGATGGACGCGGTCACCGGGCGCAGCCTGACGCGCTTCGACCTGTCCGGCCGCCCCGGCCCGGCCTATCGCTTTTTCCATCGTGCCGCGCTGATCGACATTCTGCTGAAGGGCTGCAGCGCGGCAGGTGTCACCCTGCACACGGGGGCCGAGATCACGCCCGATGCGCTGCCCGCGGCCGACCTCGTCGTCGGTGGCGACGGCATCCGCTCGGTGCTGCGCCCGCTGCTCAACGGGGCTGATACGGCCGAGTTCACCGGCCAGGTGGCCTGGCGGGCGGTGATCGACCACCCCGGGGCGGCGCCGGTGGCCCGTGTCTGGACGGCCCCCGGACAGCACGCCGTGACCTACCCGCTGCCTGGCGGGCGGCTCAATATCGTGGCGGTACAGGAGCGGCGGCAATGGGCCAAAGAGGGATGGAACATCCCCGACGATCCCGGCAACCTGCGCCATGCCTTTCGCGGCCTGTCGGGGCGGCTGACAGGACTGTTGGAACAGGTCGACGCGGTCGGCCTCTGGGGGTTGTTCCGCCACCCAGTGGCCGACCACTGGCACACTGACACGATCGCGATCCTGGGCGACGCGGCGCATCCGACGCTGCCCTTCCTGGCGCAGGGGGCGAACCTGGCCTTCGAGGACGCCTGGGCGTTGGCCGCCTGCTGCGACGGTGACGAGATCGCGGCGGCGCTGCCGCGCTATCAGCAGATGCGGCGGGCGCGGGTGCAGCGGGCGATTGCGGTCGCCAACGGCAACGCGGTGAAATACCACCTGTCGGGCCTGCCGCGCCGGGCGGCGCATCTAGGCCTGCGCGGGATCGGGGCGCTGTCGCCCAATGCCTATCTGAACCGGCTGAACTGGCTTTACGATCACGACGTGACCCGGGCGTGACACCGGGCGCCGCTGTTCGGGCCTGTCGGCCCGAAGGCGCCCCGCCCGCCGTCCCGGTCAGCGCATCAGCACCACCGGCACCTTGCACGAGCGCAGCATTTCGGTGGTGGTCGACCCGATCAGCAGCGACCGCACACGGCTGTGGCCGTAGGCGCCCATGACCAGCAGGTCGTGGCCGTCGGCCCCGGTCATCTGCGCGAGCACCTTTTCCGGCTCACCGGGGGCGGTGCGGGTCTCCGCCTCGAAGCCGCCCGCGCGCAGCGTCGCGGCGGCATTCGCCAGCGCCGCGTCGATCTCGGGCGTGGCGGCGCCGGCAAAGACCAGCGTGATCTGCAACCCGGCGAAGACCGGGCTGCGGGCGATGTAATCCACCGCCTTGAGCGACGAGGCCCCGCCGTCGAAGGCGACCAGCACCTTTTGCGGCACCGTGAAGGCGCGGTTGGCCACGAAGACGGGCCGATGGCTGGCCCGCACGATGCGTTCGAGGTTCGAGCCGAGGTGCTCCATGGCCATGCCGGCCGCCTCGCCGCGCTTGCCGATGACGATCATGTCGCCGGTGTCTTCCTTGGCGGTGATCGTCTCGACCAGGTCACCCTGGCGCAGGCGGGTCTGCACGGAAATGGCCCCGTCGCCCGCGATGATCGCCTTGGCGTCCTCGAGGATGGCGCGGCCGTGGTCATGGGCCAGCTTGGCGCGCTCGGCGTCCAGCTCGGAGAGCTGTTCGAGCAGGCGCGAGCGCGCGCCCAGCCGGATCGCGCCGCTCAGGTCCTGGTTTTCGGGTGCGCTGCGGCGGCCCATGACGTGGTAGACCTTGACGGTAAAGCCGGTGCGGCCCGCGATCCAGGCCGCGTGGTGGCACACGCTTTCCGAATAGGCCGAGCCATCGACAAGGGCGATCAGGGTATTGGTGGTCATCTCGTCTCTCCTCAGTGGCCCAGCAACTCGTCCATGGCGCCGGGCTTGTCATGCACGGCCAACCGGTCGACGATGGTTTCCGAGGCCGCGTTGAGGCCGATCAGCTCGACCTCGGCGCCCTCGCGGCGGAACTTGAGCACGGCCATGTCCAGCGCGGCCACCGAGGAAATGTCCCAGATATGGGCGCGGCTGACGTCGATGGTGACGGTGTCGGGGGCTTCCTTGAAATCGAAGGCGGCCATGAAATCCTCGGCCGAGGCGAAGAACAGCTGCCCTTCGACGAAATAGGTCCGGTGGGTGCCGTCGGCGGTGATCTCGCTGCGCACGCGGAACAGCTGCGCGATCTTCCAGGCAAAGAAAAGCCCCGACAGCAGCACGCCCACCAGCACGCCGATGGCCAGGTTGTGCGTGTAGACCACGAAGAACACCGTCGCCAGCATCACGATCGAGGAACTGCGCGGATGGTCGCGCAGGTTCCTGATGGAGGACCAGGAGAAGGTGCCGATCGAGACCATGATCATGATCGCCACCAGCGCGGCCATGGGGATGACGGCGACGATGTCGCCCAGCCCCACCACCAGGATCAGCAGCACGACCCCGGCGGCGAAGCTGGACAGCCGCCCGCGGCCGCCGGATTTCACGTTGATGATCGACTGACCGATCATGGCGCAGCCGGCCATGCCGCCGATGAAACCGGTGGCGGTATTGGCCAGGCCCTGGCCGATGCATTCCTGGTTGCGGTCCGAGGCGGTGTCGGTGAGGTCGTCGACGATCTGCTGGGTCATCAGGCTTTCCAGCAGGCCCACGACGGCCACCGCGAGGGCATAGGGAAAGATGATCTGCAGCGTCTCGAAAGTCAGCGGGATGTCGGGGATCAGGAAGACCGGCAGCGTGTCGGGCAGTTGGCCCATGTCGCCCACGGTGCGCACGTCCCAGCCCATGGCGAGGGTCAGCGCGGTCAGCACCACGATGGTCACCAGCGGCGAGGGCACCACGGTTGTCAGCCGCGGGAACAAGTAGATGATGGCAAGGCCCCCGGCGACAAGCGCAAAGGTGATGGGCGGCACCGTGCGCGGGTCAAGCTCGGGCAGTTGCGCCATGAAGATCAGGATCGCCAGTGCATTGACGAAGCCGGTCATGACCGAGCGCGAGACGAAGCGCATGACATGGCCCAGTTTCAGCAGGCCCGCGCCGATCTGCAGCAGGCCGGCCAGCACCGTGGTGGCCAGCAGGTATTCCAGCCCGTGGTCGCGGACGAGCGTGACCATCAGCACCGCCGTTGCCGCCGTCGCCGCCGAGATCATGCCGGGCCGGCCGCCGGTGATCGCAGTGATCACGGCGATGGAGAAGCTGGCGTAAAGCCCGACCTTGGGATCGACGCCGGCGATGATGGAAAAGGCGATGGCCTCGGGAATCAGGGCCAGCGCGACGACGATACCGGACAGAACATCGCCGCGGATATTGCCGAGCCAGGCGTGCCGGTAGGCGGAAAGGGACATCATGCGCAAATTTTCCTTGGGCCGCGCGCCGGGCGCGGTCTTGGGGCAGGCCGCGGGGCCTGATCGATTGTCCGGCGGATGGGCGGCCGGAAGAGCCGTCCGGCGGCACGCGCGCCGCCGAATCCCTGTTCGCTGCGTTGCGGCGTATAGGCCGCAACGGGCCGGTGTTCAATGCCCCCGTCGCGCGCGGCGCGGTGTCAAATAGCGAGGTCGACCCAGACGGGGACGTGATCGGAGGGTTTCTCGCGGCCGCGCATCTCGGCCTCGATCCAGCAGTCCTGCATCAGGTCAGCGGCCTGCGGGGTCAACAGCACGTGGTCGATGCGGATGCCGTCGTTGCGGTCCCAGGCCCCGCCCTGGTAGTCCCAGAACGAGTAGTGCCCCGGGCCGCGGGTGCGGGCGCGGAACGCCTCGGTGTAGCCGAGGTTGAGGAGCCGGCGAAAGGCGGCGCGGCTTTCGGGCAGGAACAGCGCATCGTCGCGCCAGGCCTCGGGCCGGGCGGCGTCCTCGTCCTGCGGGATGACGTTGTAATCCCCGGCCAAGAGAGCGGGCGCCTCGGCGTTCAGCAGGTCCTGCGCGCGGGTGCGCAGCCGGTCCATCCAGCGCAGCTTGTAGTCGTATTTCGGCCCCGGCGCCGGGTTGCCGTTGGGCAGATAAAGCCCGCAAAGCCGGATCGCCTGCTGGCCGACGACCGTCGCCTCGATGTAACGCGCCTCGGCGTCGTCGGCCCCGTCTCGGCCCGTGCCTTCGCCGCCGGGCAGGCCGCGGGTGACATCCTCCAACGGGTATTTCGACAGCAGGGCGACACCGTTGAACCCCTTCTGCCCATGGGTCTCGACGTTGTAGCCAAGGTCCTCGATGGCCTCGCGCGGGAAGGTTTCGTCAACCGACTTGATTTCCTGAAGCAGCACAACGTCTGGCTGGCTATCCGACAGCCAGTCCGTCAGCGCCCCGATCCGCGCTTTGACCCCGTTGATGTTGAATGTCGCGATCCGCATGGGCGCCTCCGTTTCCACGGGTTGTCGCCCATGCACACGAAGCCCGCAAGGCCTTGCACAAAGGTGCGGACAATTGCACCGGCCCGTCGCGACTACGCGTCACCGAGTATATCTAAAAGGCCAGATCGCCTCAGATCGCGAACGAGGTTCCGCAGCCGCAGCTGCTGGTGGCGTTGGGGTTGTCGATCACGAACCGCGCGCCGATCAGTTCCTCGGAGAAATCGATCGTCGCATCGGCCAGGAAGGGCAGGGAGGTGCTGTCGACCACGACCTTTTGGCCCTGACCTTCGAGAACCAGATCGTCCTCGGCGGGGGCGTCGAGGTCGATCTCGTACTCGAAACCGGAGCACCCCCCGCCCTTGACGCCCACGCGCAGCGCCTTGCCCTGATCGGCGGCGGCGATCTCGCTAAGGCGCGCGAAGGCGCGGTCGGTCACTTTGGGTGGAACGCTCAGCATGACGGCCCCTGTCGGTTTCGTTTCACTTGTAATATAGGGATCTCGGGCCGGTGCGGCAAGGCAGGCCGCGGCGGCGATGTGATGAGGGGGCAGGGCGATGGCAGCGCCTTTTGCATGCGGTCCGGGCGCGACCCGGGGACGGGTCCACGCCGAGGACGAAAGCGCGCATCGCACGCCCTTTCAGCGCGACCGCGACCGGATCATCCATTCCAGCGCCTTCCGGCGGCTCAAGCACAAGACGCAGGTCTTCGTCGAACACGAGGGTGATTATTTTCGCACCCGCCTGACCCATTCCATCGAGGTGGCGCAGGTGGCGCGCACGCTGGCTCGCGCCCTCGGCCTGAACGAGGACCTGACCGAGGCGGTGGCGCTGGCTCACGATCTGGGCCACACCCCTTTCGGCCACACCGGGGAGGAGGCGCTGTCCGCGCTGATGGCGCCCCACGGCGGGTTCGACCACAACGCCCAGGCGATACGCATCGTGACGTCGCTGGAACGCCACTACGCCGGCTGGGACGGGCTGAACCTGACCTGGGAAACCCTTGAAGGGATCGCGAAACACAACGGCCCTGTGGGCGACCCGGTGCCGGTGGCCCTGGCCGACTACAACGCGCGCCATGACCTGGAGCTGGCCACGCACGCCAGCGCCGAGGCCCAGGTCGCGGCGCTGTCCGACGACATCGCCTACAACAACCACGACATCCACGACGGCCTGCGCGCGGGGCTGTTCACCACCGAGGACCTGCTGGCGCTGCCTCGCGTCGGCGACTGTTTCCGCGCGGTCGACCGCGCCTGGCCCGGGCTGGACCCCTCGCGGCGGCGGCACGAGGCGCTGCGGCGCTTCTTCGGCGTGCTGGTCGAGGACGTGATCGACACGACGCGCGCCAACCTCGTCGCGCTGGCCCCGGCAACGCCGGCGGATATCCGCAGGGCCGGGCGCATGACGGTGTGTTTTTCGCCCGCGCTCTGGGCCGACCTGCGAGAGCTGCGCGCCTTCCTGTTCACGCGGATGTATCGCGCCCCAAGCGTGGTCGAGATGCGAAGCCGGGTCACGCAGGTCGTTGAAGAGCTTTTCCCGCTGTTCCTGGCCACGCCGGAGCATCTGCCCGGCGAATGGCAGGGCGACGTGGCCCGGGCCGGGGACGCGGCGCAGCTGGCGCGGATCGTCGCCGACTACATCGCCGGGATGACCGACCGCTTCGCGCTCAAGACCCATGCCGCGCTGACCGGGCGGCGCAGTGCTCTGTGCGGCGACTACGCCGACGCCCCCTGAGTCCAGCACCGCCCTCGGCCGGTTGCGCGTTGACCGTGGCCCTGCAGGTGCTAAACCGCCCGCGCCATGCCAGAGGACGCGCCAATGAACCTGTTCGCCGATATCCGGTCGCTCGTGATCGACTGTCTCGATGCCCTGGCAGCCGAGGGGCAGCTGCCCGCCGGGCTGGATCATGCCAACGTGTCGGTCGAGCCGCCGCGCGACCCGGCCCACGGCGACATGGCGACCAACGCGGCCATGGTGCTGGCCAAGCCCGCCGGGCTGAAACCGCGCGACATCGCTGAGGCGCTGGCCGGCACCCTCGCCGCCGATCCGCGCATCGCGCAGGCCGAGGTCGCCGGGCCGGGCTTTCTGAACATGCGCCTTGCCGCGCCGGTCTGGCACGATGTGATCCGCGCGGCCCTGACTGATCCCCGCTACGGCCGCTCCGACCTCGGGCAGGGGCAGAGCGTGAACGTCGAATACGTCTCGGCGAATCCCACCGGTCCGCTGCACGTGGGCCATACCCGCGGCGCGGTCTTCGGCGATGCGCTGGCCAGCCTGCTGGATTATGCGGGCTTTGAGGTCACGCGCGAATACTACATCAACGATGGCGGCGCCCAGGTCGACGTGCTGGCCCGGTCGGTCTACCTGCGCTACCTCGAAGCGCACGGGCAGGAGGTCGCCTTCGAGGACGGCACCTATCCCGGCGACTACCTGATCGCGGTTGGCGAGGCGCTCAGGGACGAGGTCGGCGACGCCTATGTCGGCAAGGGCGAGGAGGTCTGGCTGGACGCCGTGCGCAGCTTCGCGACCGAGAAGATGATGGCGATGATCCGCGACGACCTGGCGGCGCTGGGCGTTGAAATGGACGTCTTCTATTCCGAGAAGTCGCTTTACGGCACCGGCCGGATCGAGGCCGCGATCGAGGACCTGCGCGCCAAGGGACTGATATATCGCGGCACGCTGGCCCCGCCCAAGGGCAAGCTGCCCGAGGACTGGGAACCGCGCGAACAGACACTGTTCAAGTCCACCGACTACGGCGACGACGTGGACCGCCCGATCATGAAATCCGATGGCGGCTGGACCTATTTCGCCCCCGACATCGCCTATCACCACGACAAGGTCAGCCGCGGTTTCGACGCCCTGATCGACGTCTTCGGCGCCGACCATGGCGGCTATGTCAAGCGCATGAAGGCCGCCGTGGCGGCGCTGTCGGGGGAAACCGTGCCGCTGGACGTCAAGCTGACCCAGCTGGTCAAGCTCTACCGCAACGGCGAGCCTTTCAAGATGTCCAAGCGCGCGGGCACCTTCGTGACCCTGCGCGACGTGGTCGAGGCCGTGGGCCGCGATGTCGCCCGGTTTCACATGCTCACGCGCAAGAACGACGCGCCGCTGGATTTCGATTTCGACAAGGTCACGGAACAATCCAAGGACAATCCCGTCTTTTACGTGCAATACGCCCATGCGCGGGTGCACTCGGTGCTGCGCAAGGCTGATGTGGACGTCTCGCCGGCGGCACTGGCGCAGGCCGACCTGTCGGGTCTCGCGCATCCGGCCGAGCTGGCGCTGGCGGCGAAACTGGCCGAATGGCCGCGCCTGGTCGAGATTGCAGCGCGCACGCACGAGCCGCATCGCATCGCCTTCTACCTGTACGATCTGGCCTCGGAGCTGCACGCACTGTGGAACCGCGGCAACGACGATCCCGCCCTGCGCTTTCTCCAGGAGGGTGATTCTGCGGCAACACAGGCGAAAATCGCCCTGATCCGGGCCGTTTCCGTTGTCATTTCGCACGGGCTTGGTATCCTTGGGGTGACCCCGGTCGAAGAGATGCGCTGAAGCGCACGCGCGCCGGGGCCCTTGAGGCGACGCAGTAAACCGGCGCGCAAGCCGGGCGATGAGGCGCAGAAATGGCAGAGATGACGGCAGGGTCTCAGGCGACCCGGCACACTAGTCACACCCCCCACCACCAAGATCCGGACTGGGGGCCAGAGCAGGCTAATCCTGTCGGCAATGTTGTCACCCTGGCCGGCGCGGCGCTGTCGCTGACGCTGGCGGTTGGCGTGGCGGTCTGGGGCTACAAGATCCTGATGCGCGACGTGACCGGCGTGCCGGTGGTCCGTGCCATGCAGGACGAGATGCGCGTGGCCCCCGACAACCCCGGCGGCGAGATCGCCGCCCATACCGGGCTGGCGGTCAACGCGGTGCCGGCCGAGGGCGGCGCCGCCGCCCCCGAGGACAAGCTCGTGCTGGCCCCGGTAGAGGCGCCCTTGCAGGACGAGGACCTGGCCGTGGCGCCCGCGGAGGCCAAGACCGCGGCCGACCCTGCTGGCAAAACAGTCGCGGACGGCGCTGCGGCCCCGGCCACGGCCGACGCGCCGGAGCCGCGACCTGCAGACGCGACGCCCGCCCGGATCACGCCGGCCTCGGCCGACGCGACCGAGGCCGCCCCGACCCGCGACAGCTTGAGTGCCGAGGAAGTGCTGGCCCTCGCCGACGATATCGCCGCCGATGCCGCGCCGCTGTCGGACCTGCCCGAGGGAGAGGACGCGCCGGTTCAACTCGCCGTCAACGGCGTCAGCCGCACCGATGTCGTGGACTCGGGCGTGCCCGGTGTCGCCAATTCCCTGCGGCCGCGCGTGCGCCCGGCCAGCCTTGCCCCGGCCCCCGAAAGCACTCAGACCGACAGCGCGGAGGACGCACCCGATGCCCCAGCCGCGCCGACCCTGACCGGCCCCTTGCCCGCGGGCACAAAGCTGGTGCAACTGGGCGCCTTCGACAGCCCCGAGATCGCGGCGCGGGAATGGACGCGCGTGGCGGGCCGGTTCGGTGATTTCATGGGCGGCAAGTCCCGCGTCATTCAGGAGGCCGAGTCCGGCGGGCGCACCTTCTACCGGTTGCGAGCGCAAGGATTTTCGGACCTGAGCGATGCCCGCCGGTTCTGTGCCGCGCTGGTGGCCGAAGACGCCCCCTGCATCCCGGTCGTGGTGCGCTGAATGGCGCCCTGCGCGGCCGTCTTCGGGCCGGCGGGGACAGAGATAACAGACTGGGAGCGCGGCTTTTTCGCTGAAACCCGTCCCTTGGGCTTCATCCTGTTCGCGCGCAATTGTGACACCACCGATCAGCTGCGCCGCCTGACCGACGACCTGCGCACCGCGGCCGGGCATGACGCGCTGGTGCTGATCGACCAGGAGGGCGGCCGCGTCCAGCGCCTGCATCCCCCGCACTGGCGCGCCTGGCGCCCCCCGTTGGAGGACGCGGCGCGCGCCAGCGATCCGGCCCGTGCCATGGCGCTGCGCTACCGGATCATCGGGCACGAATTGCGCAGTCTCGGCATCGACGTCAATGCCGTGCCCTGCGCCGACCTCGCCCGACCGGAAACCCATGCCTTCCTGCGCAACCGCTGCTATGGCGAGGCGGTCGCGGATGTTACCCGCATCGCCCGCGCGGTTGCCGACGGGTGCCTGGCGGGCGGGGTGCTGCCCGTGCTCAAGCACCTGCCGGGCCACGGGCGCGCGCAGGCCGACAGCCACCTGCAACTGCCTCGCGTGGCGGCCCCGGCGGCGGCGCTTGCCGCCACGGATTTCGCCCCGTTCCGGGCGTTGTCGGACCTGCCGCTGGGCATGACGGCGCATGTCGTCTACGAGGGGCTGGGCCAGAGCGCCCCGGCCACGCAGGCCCCCGACATGATCCGGCTGATCCGCCACGACCTTGGCTTCAGCGGGCTGCTGATGAGCGACGATATCGGCATGGAGGCGCTTGCCGGGCCGGTGGCCGCGCGCGCCAGGGCCGCGTTGGCCGCGGGCTGCGACGTGGTCCTGCATTGCAACGGCGACCCGGCCGAGATCGCCGCGGTCGCCCGG
>NZ_MSIT01000007.1 GCF_002094885.1 Salibaculum halophilum | reverse complement strand
GGTGCGCGGCGCCTTGTCGTTTCTGGGGCCTTGGCGAAATGCAACAGCGGCCCGGGTTTACATCGCGGGCCGTTTATTTCCTCGCCGGGGGAAAATCAAGCGCGACTTGCGCCGCCCCGCGCCGGGTTCAGCTGGGCTCGGGAGGGGTCTCTTCGGGCAGAACCGCCTCGGGGTCGTCGGCCAGGACATTTCCTTCGACGATGGTCTCGTCCTCGGGCAAGTCCTCGGGGGTGCCGCCGAACCATTCGGCATTCGCGCGCATGGTGCGCTCGATGGCGCGGGCCGCGTTGAAGGCCAGCCCTTCAAGCTGTTCCTCACGTGACCGCGACAGCCCCGAGCCGAGGAACGGGACCGAGCAGCAGGGTTCGAATACTGTCAGCTGGATCGGTTCCGCGTTGAGCTTGGTCCGCGTCGCGTCCTCGAAGAAGTTCACGGTGACGATCAGCACCGACTTGGGCGAGTAGATCAACGGGATGCCGGGCTGGGCCAGAACGTAGCCCTCGATCGCCACACCGATATGGTAGTAGTCGTCCCCGGGAAAGCGCGTCTCGTTGAACCGGTCGGCCACGGCCTTGCGCATCGCGGCATTCCATTCCTCGGGCGAGGCATCACGCGAGAACGGGCCTTTCTGCGGATCGGGCGTGACGGCGATGTTGTGGCCCAGACGGAAGTCCCCTATCGGATCGGGCATTTCGGTCAGGTCGTCGCGGACACCGCCGCAGGCGGTCAGCACTATAAGGCCCAGCAAGCCAATCACCACACGCATGGATCATCCCCCTCGCGTCCAACGCCATCAAGGATTAGCCGAGTGGCGCCGCCCGCGCAATCGGCGCGGGGCGGCATCACGTGAACCGATTGTCCCGCGGGAACCCATGCGGCGGTTGCTTGCCGACGCCGGCGCGCTTGCCCAGCCAGGGCCCGAGGTCGCGCTCGGTGCGGGTATTGCCGTTGCCCATTGCCCAGCTCAGCCCCTCGGCCCAGGCAAAGGTGGTGATATCGGCCAGGCCGCCGTCCAGTTCCAGCGTGCCCTGCCGCCCGCGCGCGCGCTGGTATTTCTGCAAGCGCACCCCCTTGCCGCGGCCCATTTCCGGCACCTCGGCCAACGGGAACACCAGGAACTTGCGGTTCTCGGACACGACAGCGACGTGATCGCCCGCCACCCGGCGCACGGCGCGGGCCACTGCATCGCCCTTGACGTTGAGCACCTGCTTGCCCGCGCGCGTTTGCGCCACGACATCCGCCTCGGGCACGAGGAAGCCGTCCCCGGCGCTGGACGCGACCAGCAGCTTTTCCCCGGCCCGATGCACGAACAGATCCACGATATCGCAATCATTGGGCAGATCGACCATGAGGCGCAGAGGCTCGCCCATGCCGCGCCCGCCGGGCAGGTTCGCCGCCGACAGCGTGTAGAACCGCCCGTTGCTGCCGAAGATCAGCAAGCGGTCGGTCGTCTCGGCATGGAAGATGAAGCGCGGCCCGTCGCCATCCTTGAACTTGAGCTCGCGGGCCAGGTCGATATGGCCCGACAGGGCCCGGATCCAGCCCCGCTGCGAACAAACCACGGTGATCGGCTCGCGGTCGATCATGGCCTCCAGCGGGACCTCCTCGACGGTGCCGGCCTCGGCGAATCCGGTGCGCCGCGCGCCGCCCTCGGCCCGCGCGCCGAAATCCTTGCGCACCGCGCGCAACTCCTCGGCGATGCGCGCCCATTGCAGGCCCTCGTCCTCCAGCAGGTCCTCGATCCCGGCGCGCTCGACCATCAGCGCGTCGCGTTCGCGGATCAGGGCCACTTCCTCGAGCCGGCGCAGGCTGCGCAGGCGCATGTTCAGGATCGCCTCGGCCTGGACGTCGGACAGGCCGTTCTCGCGCCCGGCATAGCTGGAGGGGACCTTGCGCTCGCCCTCGCCCGCCTCCAGCCCGGGGGCGATGGCGCTCTCATCCGCCACCAGCGTCAGGCTCTCCGTGTCCACCCCGGCCAAGGGGGACAGGTAATCAGCCTCCGAGGTGGCACGGCGCAGCCCCGCCTGGTGCGGGTGGCTCCAGTCCTCGTACATCAGGGCCGCCTTGGGATCGTCGTCATAGCGGATGATGTCGATCACCCGGTCGAGGTTGACGAAGGCCGTGATCAGCCCGGCCAGAACCTCCAGCCGGTTGTCGATCCTGTCCAGCCGGTACTGGCTGCGGCGCAACAGCACCGCGCGCCGGTGATCGAGAAAGGCGCGCAGCACCTCGCGCAGGCTGCAGACCTTCGGCGTGACGCCATCGACCAGCACGTTCATGTTCAGGCTGAACCGCGTCTCCAGGTCGGACAGGCGGAACAGCGTCTTCATCAGCACATCCGCCTGCACGTTCTTCGAGCGCGGCTCCAGCACGATGCGGATGTCGTCGGCGCTTTCATCGCGCACATCGGCCAGGATCGGGACCTTTTTCGTCTGGATCAGTTCGGCCAGCTTCTCGATCAGCCTGGATTTCTGGACCTGGTAGGGGATTTCTGTGACGACGATCTGCCACTGGCCGCGGCCCAGGTCCTCGACCTCCCAGCGGGCGCGCAGGCGGAACCCGCCCTTGCCGGTGCGATAGGTCTCGGCCATGCTCTCGGGCGGCTCGACGATCACGCCGCCGCCGGGAAAGTCCGGACCCTTGATATAGTTGAGCAGCGTGTCGTCGCGCGCCTCGGGCGACTTGATCAGGTGCAGGCAGGCCGCGATTACCTCGTCGAGGTTGTGCGGCGGGATGTTCGTGGCCATACCCACGGCGATGCCACTGGCCCCGTTGGCCAGAAGGTTGGGAAAGGCCGCCGGCAGCACCACCGGCTCGCGCAGGGTGCCGTCGTAGTTTTCCCGGAAATCGACCGCGTTCTCCGACAGCCCCTCCAGCAGCGCCTCGGCCGCGCGCGTCATGCGCGCTTCGGTATAGCGGCTGGCCGCGGGGTTGTCGCCGTCGACGTTGCCGAAGTTGCCCTGCCCGTCGACCAGCGGGTAGCGCACGTTGAAATCCTGCGCCAGCCGCGCCATGGCGTCATAGATCGCCGCATCGCCGTGCGGGTGGTAGTTGCCCATCACGTCGCCGCTGATCTTGGCGGACTTGCGATAACCCCCCGTCGCGGACAGCCGCAATTCGCGCATGGCGAAGAGGATGCGCCGATGCACGGGCTTGAGCCCGTCGCGCGCATCGGGCAGCGCCCGGTGCATGATGGTCGACAGGGCATAGGTCAGATAGCGCTCGCCTATGGCGCGGCGCAGTGGCTCGGCCAGGTTCATCGGGTCGCTGTCGGGGTCGGTCGTCTCGTCGGACATGGAGGCCGTTTAGCCAAGCGCACCGCCCGCGTAAATCGCCAATTCCGCCGCGTGCTCCGGCCCCGGCCCTTGCCTCGCGCCCGGTTTGGCGACACAAGCGCGCGCATGACGCGCCGCTCGATCCTCATCACCGGGTGTTCCTCGGGCATCGGGGCCGATGCCGCCCGCACCCTACACGCGCGGGGCTGGCAGGTCTTTGCCAGTTGCCGGGCCGAGGCCGACTGCGAGAGGCTGCGCGCCGAAGGCCTGCGCAGCCCGCGGCTCGACTACGACGCCCCGGACACGATCCGCACCGCGCTCGCTCAGGTGCTGGAGGCCACGGGCGGCACGCTGGACGCGGTGTTCAACAACGGGGCCTTTGCCATCCCCGGCGCGGTCGAGGACGTGCCCCGCGAGGCCCTGCGCGCCATCTTCGAGACCAATCTATTCGGCGTCCACGACCTGACTCGCGCGGTGATCCCGGTGATGCGCGCCCAGAGGCACGGACGGATCATCAACTGCTCGTCGGTGCTGGGTTTCGTGCCGATGAAATGGCGCGGCGCCTATGTCTCCACGAAATACGCGATGGAGGGGCTCTCGGACGTCCTGCGCCTGGAAATGGCCGAAACCGGCATCGATGTCGTCCTGATCGAACCCGGCCCGATCACCAGCCGCATCCGCGAAAACTCCCGCCAGCCCTTCGAGACCTGGATCGACTGGCAAGGATCGGCGCGCAAGGCGCAATACGAGGCCAGCCTGCTAAAACGCCTTTACCGGGACAAGGACAGGCCCGACACCTTCGAGTTGCCGCCCGCCGCCGTCACGCGCAAACTGATCCGCGCGCTGGAAGCGCCCCGCCCGCGCCCGCGCTACCGCGTCACCACGCCGACGCATCTCATGGCCCTGGCGCGCCGCGTGCTGACCACCCGCGCCCTGGACAGGATCATCGCCAGGGGCTGACCCCTTTCCTTTGCCGCCACACCTGCTAAGTCCGGCGGAACTACCAACGAAAGGCCCCGACATGACCGCCCAACCCCTCATAATCGCGATTGTCATCGCTTGTCTGGTCGTGGCGGCGATCCTGATCCGCGGCGTCTCGATGTTCGGCACCGGGGCCGATCCCAAGAAATCCAACAAGGTGATGCAGATGCGCATCCTGGCGCAGCTGGTGGCGGTGATCATCATCGTCGCCGGAGCGCTCTTGCTGAACGGAGCGGAATGATGGTCGTCCTCAACAAGATCTACACCAAGACCGGCGACGCCGGGGAAACCGCCTTGGGCAACGGGGCGCGGGTGGCCAAGCACGGCCTGCGCGTGACCGCCTACGGCACGGTAGACGAGGCCAACGCGGCCGTCGGCCTGGCCCGGCTGCACGCCGAGGGCGAACTCGACGCCCGGCTCACGCTGATCCAGAATGATCTCTTCGACCTCGGCGCCGACCTTTGCCGCCCGGACATGGAAAACGACGACAAAGCCGAGTTTCCGCCCCTGCGCGTGGCCGACAGCCAGGTCGCGCGGCTGGAGTCCGAGATCGACGAGATGAACGTCGCGCTGGAGCCCCTGCGCAGCTTCATCCTGCCCGGCGGCTCGCCGCTGGCCGCGCATCTGCACGTCTGCCGGACGGTGTCGCGCCGGGCCGAGCGGCTTTCGGTGGAACTGGCCACCATGGAAACCGTCAACCCGGCGGCGGTGAAATACCTCAACCGGCTCAGCGACTGGTTCTTCGTCGCCGCCCGCGTCGCCAACGACAACGGGCAGGCCGACGTTCTGTGGAAACCCGGCGCCAACCGCTGATCGGCCCCGGGACGGCGGGCGGGGCGATGTTGCCGCCCGGTACGGGCGGCAACGAGCGGCGCACGACGGCCCTTCGCGTGCGCAAACGCGACGTCGGTTGGCGCTAACGTGACGATTTTGCACTGTTGCTGCCGCCTAGCCCGCGCTACCTACGGAGGCGAGAACAGGAATCCATTGGGAGTATTACGCTGATGAAGGTGCTCGTGCCCGTCAAACGCGTGATCGATTACAACGTGAAGGTCCGCGTCAAGGCGGACGGCTCCGGTGTCGATCTCGCCAACGTCAAGATGTCGATGAATCCCTTCGACGAGATAGCCGTCGAAGAGGCCATTCGCCTCAAGGAAGCCGGCAAGGCCGACGAGGTCGTCGCCGTCTCCATCGGCGTGAAACAGGCCCAGGAAACCCTGCGTACCGCGCTGGCCATGGGCGCCGACCGGGCGATCCTCGTGGTCGCCGCCGACGACGTCCACCAGGACATCGAGCCGCTGTCGGTTGCCAAAATCCTCGCCGCGGTCGTGAAAGAGGAAGAGCCCGGCCTCGTCATCGCGGGCAAGCAGGCCATCGACAACGACATGAACGCCACCGGCCAGATGCTCTCGGCGTTGCTGGGCTGGTCGCAGGGCACCTTCGCCAGTGCGCTGGACGTGGACGGCGACAATGCGGTCGTCACCCGCGAGGTCGACGGCGGGCTGCAGACCATCAAGGTCAGGATGCCGGCCATCGTCACCGTGGATCTGCGCCTGAACGAGCCGCGCTATGCTTCGCTGCCCAACATCATGAAGGCCAAGAAGAAGCCGCTCGAGGAAAAGACCGCCGAGGATTACGGCGTCGACATGACCCCGCGCCTGTCGGTCGTCGCGACCGCCGAACCCGAGGCTCGTCAGGCCGGCGAAATGGTCGGCTCGGTCGACGAGCTGGTCGAGAAACTCAAGGAAAAGGGGGTCGTGTGATGGCGGTTCTTCTGCTTGCCGAAGTCAACGACGGCGAACTCTCGATGGACGCCACCGCCAAGGCGGTGACCGCGGCCCGCCAACTGGGCGATGTGACCGTGCTCTGCGCGGGCAGTTCCGCCGCCGCCGCCGGCGAGGCCGCCGCAGGAATCGACGGCGTTGCCAGGGTGCTGGTTGCCGAGGACGACAGCCTCGGGCACCGCCTCGCCGAGAGCACGGCCGCGCTGATCGTGTCGCTGGCCGATGACTATGACCACATCACCGCCCCGGCGACCACGGACGCCAAGAACGTCATGCCGCGGGTCGCCGCACTGCTGGACGTGATGGTTATCTCGGATGTCTCGGCGGTGGTCGACGCCGACACCTTCGAGCGTCCGATCTACGCGGGCAACGCGGTCCAGACGGTGAAATCCGCCGACGCCAAGAAGGTGGTGACCTTCCGCACCTCGACCTTCGATGCTGCCGGCGCGGGCGGGTCGGCCCCGGTCGAGACCGTTGCGGTTCCCGCCGCCGAAGGCCTGTCGGAATGGGTCGAGGACAAGGTCGCCGAGACCGACCGCCCCGACCTGACCTCGGCCGGTGTCGTCGTCTCCGGCGGCCGCGGCGTCGGTTCCGAAGACGATTTCGCCCTGATCGAGGGCCTGGCCGACAAGCTGGGCGCCGCCGTGGGCGCGTCGCGCGCGGCCGTGGACTCGGGCTTCGCGCCGAACGACTGGCAGGTCGGCCAGACCGGCAAGGTCGTCGCCCCCGAGCTCTACATCGCCGTCGGCATCTCGGGCGCGATCCAGCACCTGGCCGGCATGAAGGACTCCAAGGTCATCGTCGCCATCAACAAGGACGAGGAAGCGCCGATCTTTCAGGTTGCCGATTACGGGCTCGTGGCCGACCTCTTCGAGGCGCTGCCCGAGCTCAGCGAAAAGCTGGCCTGATCCGCGCCCGCCGCAACAGCAAAGGCCCGCCAAAGTGGTGGGCCTTTCCGTTCGTCACGCGCCCATGGCAAGGCCGAGCGCGGCCGCCGCTCGGCGGTGATCCTCGATACCGGGCGCGTTTGGCCGCTGACCGGTGTTGCTGTCGTAAACCACCTTGGTGAGCCGCGTCCCCACCGCATCCAACATCCCCGGTGTTACAAGGCATGGATCCATCGCCGCGCCGGCCGGATCCTCGGGGTGGCGCGGGGCGAACCACAACAGGTGCACCGGGACGTTGGCCAGGCCGACCAGTTCGCGCATCCGCCGCACCCAACATCCGCGCAACTCCTGCTGGACCTCGGTCAGGCGCGTCCCGTCCGTTTCGGCCAGCTTGGCCATGAGGTGGCCGGTAAAGGCGATCTCGGTGAAATCGACCTCCGGGTAGAGCCTGCGCAACGGCGCGCGCGGCGCGATGAACCGGTCGTTGCGGCGCGGATGCACCTTGTAGAACCGGTTGCTTAGATTGGCCGCCCCCATGACCTGGATCACCACGGCCGCAGCATCGTGAACGAGCGCCCGCAGCGCCGCATCCCGCAGGAAAAGGTCCGGCCCCGCCAAGTGCTGGCCGAGGTTGAGGCAGACCATGCCGGTCTCCTGTTCCAGAAGGTCCGGAAAGGGCTGCGCCACGTCGCGCCCAAAGGTCTCGCTGCCCCCGGGGCAGGCCACGTATCCGCCGTCGGTGGGCCGCCGGGGCCCCCGGAACTGCAACCGCGAAAGGCCATAGCTGCAGGTCGTCATGCGCGCACTGGGCGCGTGTCTCATGTGAAGTGTCATGTGTCCCACCACCAATTTTTCGTCTCACCGGGGCCGAATTTCAGCCGATTCCCTTTCCGGAAGCTTAAGGCGCAAATTCGACTCGATCCGAGCCCACCCGGCTTTCTGCGATGCGGCACCTTGAGCCGGGCCAGAACGGCGCATAGGGTGTCGACTGAAACACTCACCGAGGATCGCACGCATGGCTATTGAACGGATTGGCGTCGTCGGGGCCGGACAGATGGGCAACGGTATCGCCCATGTCTGCGCGGCAGCCGGCTATGAGGTGCTGCTGAACGACATCCATCAGGACGCCATCGACACCGCAATGGCGACGATCGCGCGCAACCTCGACCGGCAGGTCAGCCGCGCGCGCATCTCCGAGGCCGAAAAGACCGAGGCCATGGCCCGCATCGGCACCACCACGACGCTGACCGACCTCGGCCCCACCGACCTGATCATCGAGGCCGCGACCGAGCGCGAGACGATCAAGCAGGAGATTTTCGACTCGCTCCTGCCGCATCTCAAGCCCGAGACGATCCTGACCTCGAACACCTCGTCGATCTCGATCACCCGGCTGGCCAGCCGCACCGACCGGCCGGAACAGTTCATGGGCTTTCATTTCATGAACCCCGTGCCGGTGATGCAGCTGGTCGAACTGATCCGCGGGATCGCGACCGGCAAGGAGACCTTCGATGCCTGCTACGAGGTGGTCGAACGCCTGGGCAAGACCGCCGCGACGGCCGAGGATTTCCCGGCCTTCATCGTCAACCGCATCCTGATGCCCATGATCAACGAGGCCGTCTACGCCCTCTACGAGGGCGTCGGCAGCGTCGGCTCCATAGACACCTCGCTCAAGCTGGGGGCCAATCACCCCATGGGCCCGCTGGAACTGGCCGATTTCATCGGCCTCGACACCTGCCTTGCGATCATGAACGTGCTGCACGACGGGCTGGCCGATACCAAGTACCGCCCCTGCCCCTTGCTGACGAAATACGTCGAAGCCGGGTGGCTGGGCCGCAAGACGCAGCGCGGGTTCTACGACTATCGCGGGGACACGCCGGTGCCGACCCGCTGAGGCTCATCCCGGATCGCGGTCCGGGTCCTCGCCCAGCGCGATCGTCTGCGCGCGCAGCCATGACATGAAACGGCGCGGGTCCCGGCCCTTGTCGGCGGCCATCTGCGGTGGAATGGGCTTGCCGATGACCGGCGCCTGCGGCTTGTCGAAGGCGTGGACGACCTCGTGGATCAACAGGCCCTGCCGCAGGATGGGCGAGACGTTCGCCGCCACTTGGTAGGCCCGCGAATTGGCCCCGGGAAAGTAGCAGGGCACGACGGTCGCCCCCGAGCGGCGGATCATCTTGGCGGTGAAAACGTTCCACTCGGCCTCGATCACGGGGCCGAACATCGTCTCGGCCTGGGCCACCACGCCCGACGGGAAAAGGGCGACCAGCCCGTCCTTGTCCAGGTGATCCATCGCCCGCGCGCGCATCTCGATCATGCGTTTCTGGGCGTCGGACTCGTGCGGGAAGGGCACCGGGATCATGTAGCTGGCCGCGCTTTCATCGAGGCCGGTCAGCAGCGAGCGCGTCAGGATGCGGTAATCGTTGCGCCGCCGACCGATCACGTCGGCCAGCACCATGCCGTCGATCAGCCCGTGGGGATGGTTGGCCACCAGGATGACCGGCCCTGACGTTGGAATGCGGTCCAGCTGATGCGCCGGCGTCAGGATGTCGATCCCCATCACATCCATCGTCGCCGGCCAGAAGGCCTGGCCCTTGGGGATCGAGCGCGCCTCGAAGCGGCGGACGCGGCGGATCACCTCAAGCTTGCCGGTGCCCCACTCCATCGCCTTGATGAGGAGGCGCAGCAGCGGATTGTCGAACGTGTCGGAATACGTCAGGCTGCGCCGATCATAGACCCTGGAAGGCCCGCGCCCCTGCGCCCCGTGCAGGTTTCTCGGCGACGTTTCCGTCAAGCGTGAGTGTCCCCTCGTTCGAGATGCGGGCGGGGCTCAATCCCCCTCGCCGAACTTGCCGGCCACGAGCGCCGCAAGCGCCTCTGCAAGGTCTTCGTCCTGCCTGCCCGTCGTTTCGACCTCAATAATGGTTCCCTTTGAGGCTGCCAACATCAAAAGCCCCATGATACTGTCGCCCGCCGCTGACAGGCCGTCCTTGGTCACCTCGGCCCGGGCATCGAACTGTTCGACCGTCTCGGCGAACTTGGCCGAGGCCCGGGCGTGCAGGCCCTTGATGTTGACGATCTCCAATTCGCGGCGCGCCATGGCCCCTCCCCCTTCAGTCCAGGCCCACGGAATGGCTGTTGATGTATTTGCGCCCCGCAGCCAGTGCATCCTCGACCGCGACGGGCACCGGCTTGCGGCGCGACTTGGCCAGCTTGACGAGCATAGGAAGGTTGGCACCATAGACGATGCGGCGGTTCTCGGGGTTGCAGGCCCGAAGCGACAGGTTCGAGGGGGACCCGCCGAACATGTCGGTGACGATGACCACGCCATCCCCCGTGTCCACGGCATCGGCGGCAGTGCAGATTTCGTCCTGCTTGGCGGGGCGGTCGACCTCGGCCTCGATCGAGATGGCGCGGATGCCGGGCTGGCGGCCCACGACATGTTCGACGGCGGACAGATATTCCGCCGCCAGTCCCCCATGCGCCACAATCACGATCCCGATCACGTGTGCTTGTCCCGTTCGGCCACCACGCAGCCCCAGCGTTCCTGCTCCCCGTGTCTCTTAGACACTTGCCACCCCGCCTCTGCAAGCCCCCGGGCCAGGGTTTCGGCCACGACAACTGAGCGGTGTTGCCCGCCGGTACATCCGAACCCGATGGAAAGGTGCGATTTGCCCTCGTCGCGGAAGGCCGGCAAAAGATCCAGGATCAGGGAGTGCACGCGCTCGACGAAAGGCGCAAAGCGCGGATCGCCCTCGACATGGGCCTGCACGGGCGCATCCAGGCCGGTCATCTGGCGCAGGTCGGTGTCCCAATGCGGGTTGCGAAGGAACCGGCAGTCGAACATCATGTCGAGGCCCTTGGGCACGCCGCGCTTGAAGGCGAAAGACTGAAGCGTCACCCCCATGGCGCCCCCGCGCCCGTCCGAGAACCACTCCGACAACGCCGCCTTCAGGTCGTGCGGGCTTGTCTCGGTGGTGTCGAGCAGGATGTCGGCGCGATCTCGTATCGGGGCGAGCAAGGCGATCTCCTGGCGGATGCCGGTGATCGCCGGGGCGTCGGGCACCAGCGGGTGGCGGCGCCGCGTCTCGGAGTAGCGGCGCACCAGAACATCCTCGCCGCAGTCGAGAAACAGCAACTGCAGCGCCAGGCCCTCGCGCCCGTCGAGCCAGTCGACAAGGTCCTGCAACCGCTCGACAGAGAAATCCCGGTTGCGCACATCCACGCCGACGGCCATGGGGCGGTCGCCGCCGGGCGCCTCGACCAGGCGACGGAGCATCGACATGGGGATGTTGTCGATGGCCTCGAACCCCAGATCCTCGAGGATGTGGATCGCGGTGGCCCGCCCGGCCCCGGACGGGCCGGTCACGATGACCAGCCTCTGAGAGGTGGGCCGTGTCCGGTCGGCGCGAGGTGTCTGCTGCGGCGAGGTGTCCATGAAATCTCCGAAAGGGGTGGTCAGTCAAACCGCCCATGTCTGACGTATTGCAGGATTGCGGCGGGGAAACAGCCGCGCGCGACCTTGTGAAAGCAGGGCATGTCCCGCCCGAGAAGTGCGAAACGGCGCGGCGGGGGCAGGCGCAACTGTTCCTCTTGCGCCATGTCGATCACAAGCCCAACCGGAACCGGCCCGGCCGGATCGGCCCGCAAAAGGCCCACGCCACGGGCCTCGATACCGGCGGGCGCGCCGTGCGGGGGCCGGGCGATCACCTCTGCCCCCTCGGGGGTCAGGCAGGTGATGTCATCGGACACCAGCTGCGCGCCCAGCGCCATCAGGTTCAGCCCCAGGGTGGATTTGCCGGACCCGGACGGCCCGGTGATGACAACACCCCGGCCCGCCACGGCGACGGTCGTGGCGTGCATCTGAACGGCCGCGCCGGGCACCGCCGGGCTAGACCGGCAGGCCGACCACGAAGCGGGCGCCGAGCGGATCGGACCCGACATCGGCGTCCGTGGGCCGGATGTTTTCGGCCCAGATCACGCCGCCGTGCGCCTCGACGATCTGCTTGGAGATGGCCAGCCCCAGGCCGGAGTTTTTGCCGAACTGCCCCTCGGGGCGTTCGGAATAGAACCGCTTGAAAATCTTTGACAATGCGCCGTCGGGGATACCCGGGCCAGTGTCCTCGACCACGACCAGCACGCGGTTCTCGCGCTTGCGGGTCCAGACACGGATCGCGTCACCCTCCTCGCAGAAGGAGATCGCGTTGGAGATGAGGTTGACGAACACCTGCGCCAGACGCCCCTCGAGACCCACGACCGGGATCGGCTGTTGGGGCAGGTCGGTGATGAAATCCACACCCTTCTGTTCGGCCTCGTTGGCAAGGAACTCCGTGAGGTTCGACAGCATCTTGAGAAGATCGAACTGCGTTTCCTCGTCCTTGACCAACTCGGTGTCCAGCCGCGACGCGTTGGAGATATCGCTGACAAGTCTGTCGAGGCGCTGGACGTCGTGTTCGATCACCTCCAGCATCCGCTCGCGCTGGTCCTCGCGTTTGGCCACGCGCAGCGTGCCCACGGCCGAGCGCATCGAGGCCAGAGGGTTCTTGATCTCGTGCGCCACGTCCGCGGCGAACTGTTCATTGCCCTCGATCCGCTGGGTCAGGGCGGCGACCATGCCGCGTAGCGCCCCGGACAGGCGGCCGATCTCGTCAGGCCGCCCGGTCAGGTCGGGAATGCGGATGCGTTCGGGCGCGACCTTGCGGGCGTTCTTGTCACGGCCCAGCTCGGCCGCCTCGGCCAGGTCGGACAGGGGGTTGGCGATGGTCGAGGCCAGAACGAGGCTGAGCGCGATCGAGACGATCGCCCCGATCACGAACATCTGCAAAAGTTGCTCTCGGTCGCGACTGACCAGCTCGTTCAGCTCGCCCGGGGCGGAGACGACGGCCACCACCCCGATCGGCCGGTCGCCCTGCATCACCGGCGTCGAAACCGTAAAGAAGGCGCGGCCCTCCGGGTCCTGCCGGGTCTCGAACTGTGTGCCGGTTTCGATCGTCTGCGCGACAGAGCCCCCGAAATCCAGCACCGGATCGACCGGTGTCGCCGCCGGATCGCCGCCGCGCAGGACCGAGGCGAACCAGTTGAACACCCCGTTCAGGAAGTCCGTGATGAGGGTTCCGTGCCCCTCGAGTTCCAGGCCGGGCACCGGCGCGTCACCGAGCGTGGGATCGGACCAGCTGGACACCAGCACGCCCTGCCGGTCGAACAGATAGACATCGACCCCGCCGCGCAGATCCAGACCCTCGAGCGTGGCCTGCGCCTCTATCCCGTCGCCGGTCATGAGACTGACCGGCGCGCCAAGGGGCAGCTGCGCCTCGAAGACATCGGCGATCAACTCGGCCTCGTTGACCAGCGACGAACCGCGCTGATATGCGAGGTTGTCGCGCGACGGGCTGAGGTAGAGCACCCCTGCCACCAGCACGATGAGTCCCAGCAGGTTGAAGGTGATGATCTTGCGTGCCAGCGGCGACTTGTTGAGTTGCAGGATACCCCGCCGGGCGCGGCGTTTCTGCAGGTCGGTGTCGTCGGGGCGGGGGGCGATCCAGTCATCCCCCAGAACGACGGATTCGTTCTGCCCGGCGGCCTGCCGGACAGACTTCAGGTCCCGAACGTCGATCTTGGGGGTCGTCGTCATCCCTTATTCTTCGTTGTAGCGATAGCCGATCCCGTAAAGCGTCTCGATCGCGGAAAACTCGTCGTCGACCTGGCGCATCTTCTTGCGCAGCCGCTTGATGTGGCTGTCGATGGTGCGGTCGTCGACATAGACCTGATCATCATAGGCCACGTCCATCAGCTGATCGCGCGACTTGACGAAACCTGGACGCTGGGCCAGCGCCTCGAGCAAAAGAAACTCTGTCACCGTAAGGGATACGGCGCGGCCCTTCCAGGTGACGGCGTGGCGCAGGGGATCCATGCTCAGTTCGCCGCGAACCATGAGTTTCTGATCCTCGCCCTCTTCGACGAGGTCGCCCGAAATCGCATCCTGACGGCGCAGCAGCGCCCGGATCCGTTCGACCAGAAGGCGCTGGCTGAACGGCTTCTTGACATAGTCGTCCGCCCCCATGCGCAGGCCCAGCACCTCGTCGATCTCGTCATCCTTGGAGGTCAGGAAGATCACCGGCATGCTGGTCTTCTGGCGCAGGCGCTGCAGCAGGTCCATGCCGTCCATGCGCGGCATCTTGATGTCCAGAACGGCCAGTTCCGGCATCTTCTTGTTGAACGCGTCCAGCGCCGTCTGGCCGTCGTTGAAGGTGTCGACGTCGAACCCCTCGGCCTCGAGCGTCATGGATACCGACGTCAGAATGTTGCGGTCGTCATCGACAAGCGCGATGCGTGACATGTCACTGCCCTTTCCTACTGCTCAATTATCGCCTTTTATTTTGAACATTTTTGCCCTGATAGCATGGCGCGAATCAATCCCAATCTGCGCAGGCACCCCGGCCTCGCGCCCGTTTTGCCCCCGAAAACGATAATCAATGGCTAAAATGCCTCACTTTGTCGTCCCGAAGGTCTGGCCCGGTCGGCACGGCACCGCAATGGTGGCGCTAACGGCTGTCTGGTTGCGCTAATGATTGCGCTAACTGCTACACCCCCACCTGTTCATAAGAAAATTCAGCGTGTTAACTGCACGGCATCGGGGGGAACATCCGCCTCACAACCACGGAGCGAGAGAGACATGGACCACGGAACGGTCAATCCGACGATGAAACTGCAGGATCAGGGCATCAGCGGGCTGGGCCATGTCTATTACAACCTGCGCGAACAAGAGCTGGTGGAAGCCGCCCTGCACCGTGGCGAGGGCACGCTGGGCCGGGGTGGTACTTTCCTGACCACCACGGGCGAATTCACGGGCCGCTCGCCAAAGGACAAGCATATCGTGTGCACCCCAGCCACCGAACACACCATCTGGTGGGACAACAATGCCCCGATGGAGGCCGATGCCTTCGACCGGCTTTATGATGACATGACCGCCCACATGGCGGGTGGCGACTATTTTGTCGAGGACCTCTTCGGCGGGGCCGATCCGGCGCACCGGCTGGATGTGCGCGTCGTCACCGAATTGGCCTGGCACGGGTTGTTCATCCGTCATCTTCTGCGGCGGCCTGATACGTCGGAACTGGACGGGTTCAGCCCCGATTTCACCATCATCAACTGCCCCAGCTTCACGGCCGACCCGGCGCGCCACGGCTGCCGCAGCGAAACCGTGATCGCCATGAACTTCGACCGCAAGCTGATCCTGATCGGGGGCACGGAATACGCCGGCGAGAACAAGAAATCGGTCTTTACCCTGCTCAACTACATCCTGCCGGAAAAGGGCATCATGCCGATGCACTGCTCGGCCAACCACGCCAAGGGCAACCCGGTGGACGCCGCCGTGTTCTTCGGCCTTTCGGGCACCGGCAAGACCACCCTGTCCGCCGACCCCGACCGCGTGCTGATCGGCGACGATGAACACGGCTGGTCCGAGCGTGGCATATTCAACTTCGAGGGGGGCTGCTATGCCAAGACCATCGGCCTGGACCCCGAGGCCGAGCCCGAGATCCATGCCACGACCGAGATGCCGCACACGGTGATCGAGAACATGGTCTTCGACCCCGACACGCTGGAACTGGATTTCGAGGATGACAGCCTGACGGCCAACATGCGCTGCGCCTACCCGCTACACTACATCGCCAACGCCAGCGACACCGGCCTTGGCGGGCACCCCAAGAACATCATCATGCTGACCTGCGACGCCTTCGGCGTGCTGCCGCCCATCGCGCGGCTGACGCCGGCGCAGGCGATGTATCATTTCCTGTCAGGCTTCACCTCGAAGGTGGCCGGCACCGAGCGCGGCGTGACCGAGCCGGAACCGACCTTCTCGACCTGCTTCGGCGCGCCCTTCATGCCGCGCCGGCCCGAGGTCTACGGCGAATTGCTGCGCCAGAAGATCGCCAGCCACGGTGCCACCTGTTGGCTGGTCAACACCGGCTGGACCGGCGGCGCCCATGGCACTGGCAGCCGCATGCCCATCCGGGCCACCCGTGCCCTGCTGACGGCGGCGCTGGACGGAACACTGGTCGAGGGCAGTTTCCGCAAGGATCCGAACTTCGGCTTTGACGTGCCGGTGACCTGTGCCGGCGTGGACGACCGCCTGCTTACCCCGCGCGACACCTGGGCGGACCCGGCGGCCTACGATGCGCAGGCCCGGCGGCTTGTCGAGATGTTCGCCGAGAATTTTACCCAGTACGTGCCTTACATCAACGACGACGTGAAGGCCGCCGCGATCGGGTAGATTATGGGCGGCCGTTGCGCCCTGGGAGCCGTCACACGAGGCCCCGCCGGATCAGGTTCAGCCCGGCCAGCATCAGCACCACGAGCGTGGCCTTGCGAAACGTGGCCTGATCAATCTGGTCCTGAACCCGGAACCCGGCCCACATGCCCAGCGCCGCAGGGATCACCAGCAGCGCCGACAGGCCCACTGTCTCGCGGTTGAGCACGCCCGATTGCACATGGCCCAGCAGCAGCATGACCGACCCCAGCCCGTAGATGACCCCCTGCACCACGATCTGCCGCGCCTTGGGGGTATCGATGGCGACGAGGTAGAGCACCGTCGGCGGCCCCCAGGTGCCCGCGAGCCCCCCAAGCGCCCCCGACACCAGCCCCGCGATGACCGCGCCGAGGGTTCGGCGGCCCTCGGGAATCACCAGGCGCAGGCCCAGCAACTGGATACCGCAGAGCACCACCACCGGCACCCCGAGCACGAGGAACATGGTCTCCGAGGGGATCACGGTCAGGAATTGCGCCGAGATCAGGATCATGCTGCAGACCAGCACGAGGTAGAGCCAGAAATCGCGTATCGCCGCGACAGCCTCGCGCCACCCGGCCCGCAGCACTTGCAGCGCGTTGGACAGGACGATGGGCAGGATCAGCCCAGCGACGGCAAGCCGCGGGTCCAGCAGCGATCCCAGACCCGAGACCATGATCAACGGCATGGCAAAGCCAACCGCCCCCTTCACCACCCCGGCTAGCAGGGTGATGGCCAGCACGCCCGCCAGAAGGCCCGCGCTGTCGATGCTTGCGACGATGTTCATGCGCCCGCCCTACCCCGGCCGGCGATCCGCCGCACCCCGAAATCGCGCGCGACATTTTCTTCACGTATCTGCGGGCTATATCGCAGCAATATTGCGCCGCAGTCGCAAAGGCGCTATTGCTGCAACCGCAAAACAGAGGATTCGCCATGCCCCGGGACGGACACGATATGAGCCCCATTCTGACCAACCTGCTGAGCCTGACCAGGGCCGCCCTGCCGCCGCTGGAGGCCCTGCAGCAGGCGGCGACCGAGTCGGTCCGCGCGGTGGTGACGGAGGGTGAGCGTGTCTCGGGCACGCTGATCGAGCAGAACCAGACCGCCGCGCACGGGCTGGCCTGGGTCACCACCTACGTGGAATCGCTGCGCCAGATGCAGGACTGGGCCGAGCGGCTGCAGGCCGAGGGCAAATTCGGCGAGGTCGAGCAACTGCTCCACCAGATCGCCTTCGGCGAATACCTCTGGCAGATTTACGGCGGCATCCCCATGAGCCAGGGCGAGTTTGTCCGGCTTCAGGACCTCGGGCTTGACCAGGACCAGATGCGGGGACTGATGACGCCCGAGGTCATGACCCTGACGCAGCAGGCCAACAGCCAGGCCGCGCGGACCCGGCTGGTCGAGTTGATGCAGGACCAGTCCGCCAACATCACCGTGGGCGCGCCCGGCCTCGACGACGAGATGGACATGATCCGCGAACAGTTCCGCCGTTACACGGTCGACCGCGTCGATCCCCATGCGCAGGATTGGCACCTCAAGGACGAGCTGATCCCGATGGAGATCATCGAGGAACTGGCCGAGATGGGGGTTTTCGGCCTGACCATCCCCGAGGAGCTGGGCGGCTTCGGCCTGCCCAAGACGGCCATGGCCGTCGTCTCCGAGGAGCTCAGCCGTGGCTATATCGGGGTGGGCAGCCTCGGCACCCGCTCCGAGATCGCGGCGGAACTGATCCTTTGCGGCGGGACCGAGGACCAGAAGGCGCAGTGGCTGCCCAAGATCGCCACCGCCGAGATCCTGCCGACGGCCGTTTTCAGCGAACCCAACACCGGGTCGGACCTCGGGGCGCTGCGCACCCGTGCCGTCAAGGCGGGCGCGGATTACGAGATCACCGGCAACAAGACCTGGATCACGCATGCGTCTCGCACCCATGTGATGACCATGCTGGCCCGGACAGACCCCGACAGCACCGATCATCGCGGCCTGTCCATGTTCCTGGCCGAAAAAACGCCGGGCACCGACGCGGAGCCCTTTCCCACTGACGGCATGACCGGCGGCGAGATCGAGGTGCTGGGCTACCGCGGCATGAAGGAATACGAGATCGGCTTCGACAAGTTCACGGTCAAGGGCGAGAACCTGCTGGGCGGTGAAGAGGGCAAGGGCTTCAAGCAGCTCATGCAGACCTTCGAGAGCGCCCGCATCCAGACTGCCGCCCGCGCCGTGGGCGTGGCCCAGTCGGCGCTGGACACCTCGATGCGGTACGCCCAGGACCGCAAGCAGTTCGGCAAACCCCTGATCGCCTTTCCCCGCGTGTCCGGCAAGCTGGCGATGATGGCGGTCGAGATCATGGTGGCGCGGCAACTGACCTATTTCTCGGCGCGGGAGAAGGACAACGACCGCCGCTGCGACCTCGAGGCCGGCATGGCCAAGCTGCTGGGCGCCCGCGTGGCCTGGGCGGCGGCCGACAACGGGCTGCAGGTCCACGGCGGTAACGGCTTCGCGCTGGAATACCCCATCAGCCGCATCTTGTGTGATGCCCGCATCCTCAACATCTTCGAGGGTGCCGCCGAGATCCAAGCGCAGGTCATCGCGCGGCGCTTGCTGGGGTAACACCCTGCGCAACGCTCCGGGGGAGCGTTGCGGCCACAAGCTGCACGGCTAGCTTCTGGCGTTGTCTAACGCGTGCCCTGTTCGGGGTGTGTGGCCTTTAAGTGTGCCGGTCAAGCGCGCTGGTGCAGCAGGTCCATAAGCCGCGCGCGGGCCTCGGGCAGCGGCTTGTCGCCCAGCGCCGGGGCCAGGCGGTGGCGCAGAAAGTGCCCCGTCACCTCCAGCCCGTCGAGGATATCGGCGGGCGTTGCATCACCCTGCCGCAGCAAGACCGGCGGCAGCGGTAAGAGCCTGTCGGCCCAGTCGCCCGCCCCCGCGGCCGAGACCGCCCGGCCCGAGCGGGGCGAGACGTGGACAAGCCCCTCGGTTGCGCCCGTCACGGCACAGGCCGACAGGTCGAGGCCGAAGCCCATCTCTTCCAGCAGGGCCAGCTCCCAGCGCAGGTAGCCCAGCGGCCAGAGGTCATCTTGGCCCAGCAGGTCCAGCAACTGCACGCTGCGGTGATAAAGCGGCGGGTGCGCCTCGCGTTCGGGCAGCACGAAGCACAACAGCCCCGTCACCGCGTTCAGCCCGGCCAGAGGCATGCGTCCGCCCAGCGTCTGCGCCGCGCGGCTGCGCAGGGGCTCGACCGTGAAGGTGCCCAAGTGATCCTCCAGCCGGGCCTTCCAGGTCAGGTCGAGCTGCGCCCCCGGCTGCAGGATCGGCGACAGCCGGCGCCCGGTGCCACCGCGCACGACGCCGGCGGCCCGGCCATGCCCCTCGGTCAGCACATCCAGGATCACGGCATTCTCGCCATGCTTGCGGACCCGAAGGACCGCCCCCTCCTCGCGCCATTCGATCATGCGCGCATCAAGCGGGACGCGAACCGCGAGTGCAAGGGGGTTTCACGCCAATCCCGGCGCGTCCAGCAGGTGGCGCCCGGCGCGGTCCTCGACCTCGATGATCCAGACGTCGGGGTCGAACCCGGCCTGCCGTGCCAGCGCGGCGTCGACATCCGCTTCGTCGCCCTCGGTCAGCACGACCCATTGCCGGTTCCCGCTCATCAGGTCGACGGATCGTTGATAGGCCTCGGCCCGGCCGTCCAGCGTGTTCAGCTTGACCAGAACCGCCCCGGCGGTGGCATCCCCCCGCCGCACGACGAAGGCGGGTATGTCGGCCAGCCGCAGCCGGGTCAGATAGGCCGACACCCAGACATCCGCCGTCAGGCGCATCAGTTGCCGTCCCGGAAATCCAGTCCCATCTGGGAATAGCGCTCGGCCTCGTCCAGCCAGTTCGGGCGCACCTTGACCTGCACGAACAGGTGGATCTTGCGGCCGAGGAACTCTTCCAGGTCCTCGCGCGCGGCCTTGCCTACGGCCTTGATCGTCTCGCCGTGCTTGCCCAGGACGATCCCCTTGTGCCCGTCGCGGACCACGTAGACCACCTGGTCGACGCGGGCCGAACCGTCGTCGCGCTCTTCCCAGCTCTCGGTCTCGACGGTAAGCTGGTAGGGCAGTTCCTGGTGCAGCCGAAGGGTCAGCTTTTCGCGCGTCATCTCGGCGGCGATCATGCGCAGCGGCAGATCGGCGATCTGGTCCTCGGGGTAGAGCCACGGCCCCGCGGGCATCTGCCCGGCCAGCCAGCGGCGCAGATCGTCGCAGCCATGCCCCTTTTCCGCCGAGATCATGAAGGTCTCGGCGAAAGGATACCGGTCGTTCATCGCCTGCGTCAGGGCCAGCAGGGCCGGCGCCTCGACCCGGTCGATCTTGTTGATGGCCAGCGCCACCTTGCGGCCCGCGCCCACCTGTTCGAGCTGCTCCAAAATCGCCTCGACGCCCTCGGTCACGCCGCGATGCGCCTCGATCAGCAGGACGATCACGTCCGAATCGGCGGCCCCGCCCCAGGCGGCGGTCACCATGGCCCGGTCCAGCCGCCGGCGCGGGCGGAACAGGCCCGGCGTGTCCACCAGGACGATCTGCGCGTCGCCCTCCAGGGCCACGCCCCGCAGGCGCGCGCGGGTGGTCTGCACCTTGTGCGTGACGATCGCGACCTTGGCCCCCACCATCCGGTTGGTCAGCGTGGACTTGCCCGCGTTGGGCTCTCCGATCAGGGCGACGAATCCGGCGCGTTGGGTCATCCGGCTCTCCTACTCTGCCTCGACACGGTCCAGCAAAGCCTGCGCGGCAGCGTGCTCGGCGTGGCGCTTGGATCCGGCGGTGGCACTGGCGCTCTGGCCGCTTTGCAGGCTCACCTGGATCGTGAACTGCGGCGCGTGATCGGGGCCCGAGCGCGCGCTTTCCTCATAAACGGGCGGGTGCTGGCCCCGCGCCTGCGCCCATTCCTGAAGCGCGGTCTTGGCGTCGCGGGCATCGGCCTTGACCGTGGTGATGCGATCCCCCCACAGGGCCATGATGCGCGCGCGCGCCGCCGCGAAGCCGGCGTCCAGGTAGACGGCGGCGATCACCGCCTCCATGGCGTCGCCCAGCAGGGCCTCCTTGCGGCGACCGCCCGATTTCATCTCGGACCGGCCGAGTTTCAGCACGGCGCCAAGGTCGGTTTCACGCGCCACGGCGGCGCAGGTTTCCTTGCGCACCAGCGCGTTGTAGCGCGGCGCCAGCTGCCCCTCGGCCGCAGCCGGGTCCGCCTCGAGCAGCGCCTCGGCCATGACCAGCCCCAGCACCCTGTCGCCGAGGAACTCCAGCCGCTGGTTGTCGTCCCGGTGCAGGCTGGACATCGACGGATGCGTCACTGCGCGGAGTAGCAGCTCGGGCCGGGCGAAGCGATGGCCCAGCCTGTCCTGGAACGCTCGTAGCTCGGCCGAGAGTTTCACTCGATCGCCTTGAAGAAGCGGTCCGACCGCCAGGTCCAGAAGGCCAGCATGGACCGCCCGGCGGACGAGAACATGATCCGGTCGGCGCGCCCCACGATATCCTCGTAAGGCACGAAGCCGACGCCGCGCGCGGCCTGCGGGACGCGGCTGTCCGAGGAATTGTCACGGTTGTCGCCCATGAAGAAATACTGCCCCTCGGGCACGGTGAAGACGCCGGTGTTGTCCAGCGCCCGCGGCCCGATGTTGAGGACGGAATGCGTGACACCGTTGGGCAGTTCCTCGGTGAAGCGCTGCTTCTGGCACTCGGACCCGAGGCCCACCGCCCCGTTCATGCACTGCGGCAGCAACCCGCTGGGACCCTGCCGGTCCATGGTTTCGATGAAAAAGCCGTCGGGGCTTTGCTCGGCGGCTTCGCCGTTGATCTGGACAACCCCGTTGCGCATCTGGATGCGGTCGCCCGGCAGGCCGATCACGCGCTTGATGAAGTCGCGGCCTGTCACCGGATGGCGAAAGACAACGACGTCGCCGCGCTCGGGCTCGGAGCCGAACAACCGGTCGTTGCCGCCCTCGAAGACGCCACAGAAGTCATCCGCGCCGACATCGATGCCGAAGCGCGGTATCCGGATCGAGGGGCAAGAGGCATAGGAATAGCCGTAGGCCATCTTGTTGACGAAAAGGAAATCGCCGATCAACAGCGTGTCCTTCATCGAGCCGGAGGGAATCCAGAACGGTTGGAAGAACAGGGTCCGAAAGACCCCGGCGATGAGCAAGGCATAAACAACCGTCTTGATGGTTTCCTTGACGGTGTGCAGCAGGCCGGCGCTTTCGGACATTGACTGGAATTCCCTGTGAAAGACCGATGCTTCATGGGGCGGGGACGGCCCCGAGTCAACCTGTCAGTCCGGGGCTGTCAGGGGCCGCGCCTCGATCACCACGAAGGCCTGCGCCCAGGGGTGATCGTCGGTCAGGGTGACGTGAATGATGGCCGTGTGGCCCGCGGGTGTCATCTCTGCCAGCCTGTCGCGTGCCCAGCCGGTAACGGCCATGACGGGCTGGCCGGTCGCGAGGTTCGTGACCGCCATGTCCTTCCAGGCGATGCCCATGCGCAGGCCCGTGCCCAGCGCCTTGGAACAAGCCTCTTTCGCGGCCCAGCGCTTGGCATAGGTGCCCGCGACATCGGCGCGGCGCTCGGCCTTGGCCTGCTCGACCTCGGTGAAGACACGATTCCGGAACCGGGCGCCGAAACGGTCGAGCGTGCCCTGGATGCGCTCGATGTTGGCAAAGTCGGTGCCGATGCCGAGGATCATCGCCCTCAGGTCTCCAGCCGCAGGGTCAGGATACGCAGGCTGGCCGCGCCGAACAGCAGCCCGAAGGCCAGTTCGAACCAGCGCCGGGCGCGGGCATAGGCCTTCGAGATCGCCCCCACCGAGAACAGCCAGGCATAGCCCAGAAACATCACCGCCGAGACGCCAGCCAGCATGGCGAACACCTGCCAGACCGCCAGCAGACCGGCCCCCGGGGGCAGCGCGATAGCGTAGATCGACCCCCAGGCCAGCATGGCCTTGGGGTTGGTCAGGTGGATCAGAAGCCCCTTCACGAAAAACCGCCCGCGCGGCGCCGCCGCCTGCGCGGCAGGGCCACCTGCCCAGGCCGTGCGCAGGGATTTCAGCGCCAGGTAAAGCAGATAGGCGGCACCGGCATGGCGCAGCGCCTCGAACAGCCAGGCGTTCGACATCATGACCGCCGAAAACCCGAGCCCGGCGGCGATGCCCCAGCTGGCCGAGCCGGCGACGATGCCCAGCGCCAGCGCCGTGCCCGTCGCGCGGCCGTAGCCCATCGCGGTGCCGGAAATGGCCAGCGTCGCCGGGCCGGGACTCCCGGCGGCGAGCATCCAGCCCCCCAGCAGGACCGGCAGCGGGATCAGGACGTCAGGCACCGCGGGCCTCGTGCATCAGGCGGCGCATTTCGCGGATCGCCGGGTCCAGCCCCATGAAGATCGCCTCGGCGATGATGAAATGGCCGATGTTCAGTTCCCTGACTTCAGGAAAGGCGGCCACCGGCTGAACGGTCTCGAAGGTCAGGCCGTGGCCCGCGTGCACCTCGAGGCCCAGTGACTGGGCGAGGGCGGCCATCTCGCGCAGACCCTCCAGTTCGCGGTCGCAGTCGTCGAGGCGGCCCTCGGCGTGGGCGTCGCAGTAGGCACCGGTGTGCAGTTCGACCACTTGCGCGCCGATGCGGTGCGCGGCGTCGATCTGGCGCCGGTCGGCCGCAACGAAAATCGACACCCGGCAGCCCGCCTCGCGCAGCGGCGCGATGAAATGCGCCAGGCGGTTTTCCTCCCGCGCGACCTCGAGCCCGCCCTCGGTGGTGCGTTCCTCGCGCTTTTCGGGGACGATGCAGACGGCATGCGGGCGGTGCCGCAGGGCGATACGCTGCATTTCCTCGGTCGCGGCCATCTCGAAATTGAGCGGTGTCTCTAGCGCCTCGGTCAGCGCCGCGATGTCACGATCCGAGATATGGCGGCGATCCTCGCGCAGGTGCGCGGTGATCCCGTCGGCGCCGGCCGCCTCGGCCAGCTTGGCGGCGCGAACGGGTTCGGGATAGGTGCCGCCGCGGGCGTTGCGCACCGTGGCCACGTGGTCGATGTTCACGCCCAGACGCAGGTCGTCCATGGCTGTTCTCCCTTCTTCTGCCGCGCGAGGCTAGCGCCCCGCGCCACCGGGTGAAAGGCGCCCGGCATGACAATTCCTGACCCGGTCCATCACGGGCGCTGCGGCGGGTCGTCGCCGGCATCCGACCCGGCGGACGGCTGCTTGAGCTTGCGCAGCTTGGCCCGCAGCACCTTGCGCCGCCGGTTCTGATAGGCATGGATCACCCGCACGGCCAGATAGTAGCAGGTCGTCGCCGCGACGAGGCCCGGGATGATCCCTCCGATCATGAAGGGAAAGAACGTCGTCTGATAGAAGTCCTGCAGCCCGTCCCACCGCATCGGCGCGGCCGAGAAAATTGCACCGAGGTTGTGCCAGATATCGGCCGAGGCGGCGGAAATCTCGGCATTCAGGTCCACCTGACGCGGGGCCTCGCCGAGCAGCAGATGCCCGAACCACAGCGACGTCGCCGCGATGGGGATGTAGGTCAGGGGATTGCCGAAAAACGTCGCCAACAGGGCGGCCACCATGTTGCCCCGCATCAACCAGGCCAGAAAAACCGAAATGAAGAAATGCAGCCCGAAAAAGGGCGAGAAGGTCACGAAGACCCCGGCCCAGATGCCGCGACCAATCTTTTCGGGGGTGTCGGGCAGCCGGCGCACCCGATACTGGACGTAGCGCGCCGCCCGGGCCCAGCCGCCGCGCGGCCAGAAGACCTCGAAGATGATCCGCCAGATCGGGCGTCTGTCCCTGCGTCTGAAGACCACCTGTCGCGTTCCCGTTCTACTGCTGGCGTTCGACCGTCCCCGCGCGGTCGGGATCGCGGTGACGGCCGATGGCCGAGACATGGCTTTCCGCTTCAAGCGCCGTCATGATCCTGTGCATATGTTCTACGTCGCGCAGGTCAACCTCGATCAGCAGCCTGTAGTAGTCCGGCTTGCGATCGACGAAGACAAGATCGGATATGTTCGCCTCCTGCTCGCCGATCAGCGTGCAGACGCGGCCCAGGACACCGGCGTCGTTGGAAATCGTCAGCTCCATGGTGACGGTGTTTCCGGCCCGGTGCGTGCCTTCGGCCCAGTGCAGATCGACCCAGCGGTCGGGCTGGTCCTCGTACTGGGCCAGCACGTCGCAGTCGATGGCATGCACGACAACGCCCTGACCGCGCTGGGTGATCCCGACGATGCGCTCGCCGGGCACGGGCTGACAGCACTGCGCGCGCCGAAAGGACTGGTCGGCGGCCAGCCCGACGACGGCGCGGCGCGGCTCGATCTCGGGGCCCTCGGCCTCGGCCAGTTCGGGGTAGATGGCGCGCACCACCTCGCGGCTGGTCACGTCGGCGCTGCCCAATTGTTCCAGCAGGTCCTCGGTGGTGGCCAGCCCCATCGCCTTGGCGGCGGTGCGCAGGGCCTTGTCGGTGGCCTTCTTGCCGATGTTCTCGAAAGCGACGCGGGCCAGTTCCCGGCCCAGCCGGATGAACCGCTCGCGATCCTCTTCGCGCAGGGCGCGGCGGATGGCGGTCTTGGCGCGCCCGGTCACGGCTATGTCGACCCATGTCACCTGCGGGCTCTGGCCCTCGGCGGTGATGACCTCGACCGACTGCCCGTTCTTGAGCCGCGTCCACAGCGGCACGCGCAGCCCGTCCACCTTGGCCCCCACGGTGGCATGGCCGATCCGGGTGTGGATGGCATAGGCAAAGTCGATCGGCGTCGCCCCGCGCGGCAGCTTGATGACATCGCCCTTGGGGGTGAAACAGAAGACTTGGTCCTGGTACATCTCCAGCTTGACGAAATCGAGAAACTCGTCGTGGTCGTGCCCCTCGTCCAGGCGCTCGGTCATCGAGGCGACCCAGCGCGCGGGATCGACCGCAAAGCGGTTCTCGACCCGCTCGCCATCGCGATAGGACCAATGCGCGGCGACGCCCGTCTCGGCGACCTCGTGCATCTCGCGGGTGCGGATCTGAACCTCGACGCGCTTGCCGTCGCGCCCGGACACGGTGGTGTGGATGGAGCGATAGCCGTTCGACTTGGGCTGGCTGATGTAATCCTTGAACCGGCCCGGCACCGCGCGCCAGCGCTGGTGGATCACGCCAAGAACGGCGTAGCAGTCGGCCTCGGTCCCGGTCAGGATGCGAAAGCCGTAGATGTCGGACAGGCGCGAGAAGCCCTGGTCCTTTTCCTGCATCTTGCGCCAGATCGAATAGGGTTTCTTGGCGCGGCCGTAGACCTCGGCCACGAGACCGGCGCGGTCCAGCTCGGCCTCCATGTCGGCGGTGATCTTCTCGATCACGTCGCCGGTTTCGCGTTGCAGCGTGATGAACCGGCGGATGATGGAATTGCGCGCCTCGGGGTTGAGCACGCGAAAGGCCAGGTCCTCAAGTTCCTCGCGCATCCATTGCATGCCCATGCGCCCGGCGAGCGGGGCATAGATGTCCATCGTCTCGCGCGCCTTCTGGACCTGTTTGTCGGTGCGCATGGACTTGATGGTGCGCATGTTGTGCAGCCGGTCGGCCAGCTTGACCAGCGTCACCCGCAGATCGCGCGCGGTGGCCATGAACAGCTTGCGGAAATTCTCGGCCTGTTTCGAGGCGGCATCGGTCAGCTGCAGGTTGGTCAGCTTGGTGACGCCCTCGACAAGATCGGCGATCTCGCGGCCGAAGCGGTGCTCGACCGTTCGGAAGCTGGCCTTGGTGTCCTCGATGGTGTCGTGCAGCAGGGCCGTGACGATGGTGGCATCGTCCATCTGCTGCTCGGCCAGGATGCCGGCCACGGCCACCGGGTGGGTGAAATAGGGCTCGCCGGAATGGCGGAACTGGCCGTCGTGCATCTCCGCCCCGAAGGCGAAGGCGTCGCGGATCAGGTCCTCGTTGGACTTGGGGTTGTAGGTTCGGACCAGCCCGATCAGGTCATCTGCCGCGATCATGCCGGTCGGGGTCCGCCTCTACTTTTCGCTCTGGGCATCCATGAGGGCGCGCAGGAGCTTTTCCTCGCTCATGTCGTCCTCGGCCGGGGCGTCGGGCTGTTCACCGCCGCCTCCCATGAGGATCGCCATGGAGTCCTCTTCGGGCTCGTCGACCTCGATCTGGGTCTGGTTCGATTCGATCAGGCGCTCGCGCAGATCGTCAGCCTGCTGGGTCTCGTCGGCGATCTCGCGCAGGGACACGACAGGGTTCTTGTCGTTGTCGCGCTCCACGGTGACGGGCGAGCCAGCCGAGATCTCGCGGGCCCGGTGCGCGGCAAGCATCACCAGCTCGAAGCGGTTCGGAACCTTGTCTACGCAGTCTTCAACGGTCACGCGGGCCATGGGGCACTCCAATCGGTCGGTCTGGTCGTCGGTGGAAGGGGCGGCATAAAGCCTTGACAGCCGTTTGACAAGGCGATTCCCGGGTCGCTAGAGCGGTACAACCGCCGCGACCTCGTCCGCCGGTCGCGCCGCGCGCATCTGGGTGACAGTCAGGCCCAGCCCCGGGTGGCGCCAGTGTTCGGCCACATCCGCCAGCGGCACCAGAACGAAGGCCCGGTCTTGCAGCCGCGGATGCGGCAGGATCAGGTCCTCGGGGGCGATCCTTTGCTGCTCGGACAGGGGCAGGTCGCGCCAATGAGTCTGCGTGGCGGCGTCCGGCAGGACCAGGTCGCCAACCGCGATTAGGTCCAGGTCGAGGCTGCGCTGGCCCCATCGCGCGCCCCGGCTGCGCCCGAAATCCGCCTCGATCTCGTGCAGGCGGGCCAGGATGTTGCCCGGCGCGTCTGCGCTGCGAAAGGCCGCCGCCGCGTTCACGAAATCCGGCCCCGATCCGGCCGGAAAGGCCGGGGTGGCAAAGAATCGACTGACCGCGACCCCGTCGCCGAAGGCCGCGCGCAATGCCGCAACGGCCGCCTCCACCGTCGCCCGCGCGTCGCCGTGCGGCGAGCTGGCGTTCGACCCTATGGCGACCAGGGTCAATCTTTCGATAGTGCCCCTAAGGAAAGGTTGTGTCATGTTACAAATCTCTTACATGCCCTGTCCGCCGGATTAATACCACTCACGCGCAACCCCAACCGGCGAGCTTTCATTGGAAGGAAAAATTCATGTTCTACCGTGATGAGCGCCTTGCGCTCTTCATTGACGGGTCGAACCTCTATGCCGCGGCCAAGGCGCTCGGGTTCGACATCGACTACAAGCTGCTGCGACAGGAATTCATGCGTCGCGGCAAGCTGCTGCGGGCGTTCTACTACACCGCCCTGCTGGAAAACGACGAGTATTCACCGATCAGGCCCCTTGTCGACTGGCTGCACTACAACGGTTTCACCATGGTGACCAAGCCGGCGAAGGAGTTCACCGACAGCCAGGGCCGGCGCAAGGTCAAGGGCAACATGGACATAGAACTGACCGTCGATGCCATGGAACTGGCCCCTCACGTGGACCACATCGTGCTGTTCTCGGGCGATGGCGACTTCCGGCCGCTGATCGAATCGATCCAGCGCAAGGGGGTGCGGGTCTCGGTCGTCTCGACCATCCGCAGCCAGCCGCCCATGATCGCCGACGAGCTGCGCCGCCAGGCCGACAACTTCATCGAACTTGAAGACCTGCGCGAGGTCATCGGCCGCCCCCCGCGGGAACCCCGCGAACCCCGCAGCGAGGCCCCGGTCGGCACCGAATGAAACCGAAGGCTCCGCGCGTCACGGATCGTCCGCCGCCATCCCGGTGGTGGCGGGCGCCCGGACAGCGCCCGAGGCCTTTTGCACATGATTTGCCCGGCACGGTTCTGGACGCGCGCGGCGCGAGCGCCTAGGTTTCCGGCATGACGAAGCCGCCCCTTACCCTGCTGCTCGCCGCCCCGCGCGGGTTCTGTGCCGGTGTCGACCGCGCCATCAAGATCGTCGAGATGGCGTTGGAGAAATGGGGTGCCCCCGTCTACGTCCGCCACGAGATCGTGCATAACAGGTACGTCGTCGATGACCTGCGCACCAAGGGCGCGGTCTTCGTCGAGGAGCTGGACGCGTGCCCGGACGATCGCCCGGTGATCTTCTCGGCCCATGGCGTGCCCAAGGCCGTCCCGGCCGAGGCCGCCAAGCGCGAGATGATCTATGTCGATGCCACCTGCCCGCTGGTGTCGAAGGTGCATATCGAGGCCGCCCGCCACGCCGAAAACGGCCTTCAGATGATCATGATCGGTCACGCCGGCCACCCCGAAACCGTGGGCACCATGGGCCAGTTGCCCGAGGGCGAGGTTCTGTTGGTCGAGACGGTCGAGGACGTCGCGCGCGTGCAGGTCCGCGACCCCGACAAGCTGGCCTTCGTCACCCAGACCACGCTGTCGGTGGATGACACCTCGGATATCGTGGCCGCGCTGCAGGCGCGGTTTCCCAATATCATCGGCCCCCACAAGGAAGACATCTGCTATGCCACCACGAACCGGCAGGAGTCGGTCAAGGCGGTGGCGCCGCGCGCCGATGCGCTGCTGGTCGTGGGCGCGCCCAATTCCTCGAACTCGCGGCGGCTGGTCGAGGTGGGGCGCAAGGCCGGCTGCCCCTACGCGCAACTGGTGCAACGGGCCGCCGACATCGACTGGCGCGCGCTGGACGGAGTCGCGACTGTTGCCGTCACCGCCGGCGCCTCGGCCCCCGAGGCCCTGATCAACGAGGTGATCGACAGCTTCCGCGACCGCTACGCCGTCACGGTCGAATCCGTCGAGACCGCCCGCGAAGACGTGGAATTCAAGGTGCCCCGCGCCCTGCGCGAACCGGCCTGAGGCATCCGGCCGCTTGCCAATCCCGCGCGGCCAGATCATCTAGGGCCCCATGAAGGATATCCCCCGCTCCGCCCTCGTGCTCGGCCTGGCCGGGCTTCTGCCCTTCCTTTGGGGGGCCGCGACCGTGCTGCTGCCCGATCTGGGGATGCGGGCGATGGGCCGGATCGGCGGCCGCTTCATCGGGCCCTACGTCCAGATCGCCTATGGCACCGTAATCCTGGCCTTCATGGCCGGTGTCCTCTGGGGCTTCGCCACCCGAGCAGCGGGGCGGCTGGCCGCGCTTGGTTATACCCTGTCCGTCGTCCCGGCGCTCTGGGCTTTTTTCATGGTGGGCGGCGGGGCCGTCAGCGCCGCGGTCAACCTGGCAACGGGATTTGCCGGGCTGTTGCTGCTGGACTGGTTCTTCTGGAACGCAGGGCTGGCGCCGCGCTGGTGGATGGCCCTGCGCGTGCCGCTGACGCTGGTGGTGCTGCTGTGCCTCGCGCCGGTGATCCTGTGAACCGGGGCCGGCGCGGGCCGTTTTCCCGGTTGCATCCGACCGCCGCACCAAGGCAAACGGACGGTTCGACAGACACGCCCTAGGATCGGCCTGACCAACCCATGCCCGACCTCTATGCCTTCACCGACGGTGCCTGTTCCGGCAACCCCGGCCCCGGTGGCTGGGGTGTGCTGCTGCAGGCCCGCGAGGGCGAAAACGTGCTGCGCGAACGCGAACTTTCGGGCGGCGAGGCCGGCACGACGAACAACCGCATGGAGCTGATGGCCGCGACCGAGGCGCTCAACGCGCTGACACAGTCCAGCCGCGTGACCATCGTGACCGACAGCAACTATGTCCGCGACGGAATCACCAAGTGGATTCACGGCTGGAAGGCCAAGGGCTGGAAGACGGCGCAGAAAAAGCCCGTCAAGAACGCCGAGCTCTGGCAGGCGCTGGAGGCCGCCGCCGCGCGCCACGACGTGACCTGGGAATGGGTCAAGGGCCATGCCGGGCACCCGGAAAACGAACGTGCCGATGCCCTGGCCCGCGCCGGCATGGCCCCCTTCAAGGCCGGCCCGGGACCGCAGGGATGATCACACCGCTGTCACTCGACCTTGTCGCGGTCATCCTCTTTGCCCTGACCGGGGCCATCCGGGCCAGCCGAGCCCAGCTCGACGTTATCGGCTTTGTCTTTCTGGCAGCCCTGGCCGCGGTGGGCGGCGGGACCGTCCGCGACCTGCTGCTTGACCGGCACCCCGTTTTCTGGGTCGAGACCCCGGTGCATATACTCGCGGCCACGGGGGCCGCCCTGGTGGCCTTCCTCGTCGCCCATCTGCTCGAGAAATGGCAACGTGCATTGGTTTGGCTCGACGCCGTGGCCCTGTCTATCGCCACCGCGGCAGGGGTGGCAACGGCGCAGAACATGGAACAGTCCTTGCTGATCCTGACCATAATGGGGGTTGTGACGGGAACCCTCGGCGGCTTGATGCGCGACGTCGTGGCACGGGAAATGCCGCTTCTGCTTACGCCGGGCGAGATGTATGCCGCCGCGTCCTTTGGCGGGGCGGCGGCTGCCGTTGCGGTGATGCAGGTGATCGAGGGGGTGTTCGCCCCCGTCGTGGTCGCGATAACGGTCACATTCGCGCTGCGCGCCGGGTCGCTTGCCTTCGGTTGGCGCCTGCCGACCTACCGCCCGAGGTAAGCCCCGGCTCGAAGCGCCCTGCCCCGAAGGAAATCCGCGGCGTCTTGCGGCCCTCGCCCCGCGCGCTGCACGCGCAGGAACTGCACGGCGCCCTGGCCGCAGGCGACCGTAAACCTGTCATCAAGCACTTCGCCCGGTGCCCCCGCGCCCGCAGCCATCCGTGATGCCAGCAGCTTGATCCGCTCGCCGGAAACCTCGGTCCAGGCACCGGGGGCGGGCGAGAGCCCCCTGACCTTTGCATCAATCTCCCACGCGGGCAGGGTCCAGTCGATGCGCGTCTCGGCCTTGTCGATCTTGGCGGCATAGGTCACGCCGGTGTCCGCCTGGGGCGCGGGCGTCAAACCGCCCAGATCGTCGAGCGCCGCGACGATCAGGCGCGCGCCCATCGCCGAGAGCCGATCGTGCAGATCCCCGGTTGTGTCTTTGGGGCCGATGGGCGTCGCCTCGCGCAGCAGCACCGGGCCGGTGTCCAGCCCGGCCTGCATCCGCATGATGCAGACGCCGGTCTCGCGGTCGCCCGCGATCACCGCGCGGTGGATCGGGGCCGCCCCGCGCCAGCGCGGCAGAAGCGAGGCGTGGATGTTCAGACAACCGTGCACAGGCGCGTCCAGCACCGGCTGCGGCAGCAAAAGGCCATAGGCCACCACGACGGCAACATCCGCGTCCAGCGCGGCGAACTCCGCCTGGTCCTGTGCCCCTTTCAACGACACCGGGTGGCGCACGGACAGGCCCAGCGCCTCGGCCCGGGCCTGCACCGGCGTCGGCCGGTCTTTCTTGCCCCGGCCCGCCGGGCGCGGCGGCTGGCAATAGACGCAGGCGATCTCGTGCCCCGCCTGCACGAGCGCGTCGAGGGCGGGAACCGAGAACTCGGGCGAGCCCATGAAGACGATGCGCATCGGCGCCCCCTAGCCTGCCCGCAGCTTGCGGGCCTTGGCGATCAGCCGGTCGCGTTTGAGCCGCGACAGGTGATCGAAATACATCCACCCGTTCAGATGGTCGATCTGATGCTGGACGCTGGTCGCCCAGAGCCCGACGAATTCGCGCCGTTCATCAATACCGTTTTCATCCATGAACCGCACCGTCACCGCGCGCGGCCGCGAGATCACTTCTGAGACGCCGGGCAGGTTGGGCGAGGCTTCCCGGTGGTCGCGCAGCGCGACACTGGCGTGCAGGACTTCCGGGTTGGCCATGCGCACCGCCTGCCCGCGCCTGTCACTGGCATCCACCACCGCCATGCGCAGGAGCACACCCAGCTGCACCGCCGCCAGACCGACCCCGGGCATGGCGTCCATGGCCGCGATCATCTCGTCCCAGAGCGCGCGAATGTCATCCGTGATTTCTGCGACTGGCTGCGCGGGGGTGCGCAGCACCTTGTCGGGCCAGGGCACGAAGGGGCGCGGTGGCATTCAGGCGCGGGCCTTCTCGCGCTTGAACTTGACCATCTTGCGCGTGATCATCTGTCGGCGCAGCGGCTTGAGGTGGTCGATGAAAAGCTTGCCGTTGAGGTGGTCGATCTCGTGCTGCACGCAGGTCGCCCAGAGCCCGTCGAAATGTTCGCTGTGGGTCCGGCCGTCCAGCCCCAGCCATTTCACGGTCACCGCAACCGGGCGCTCCACGTCGGCATAGTGTTCGGGGATCGACAGGCAGCCCTCTTCGTAGACGCCGGTTTCCTCGGAGGTCTCGACGATCTCGGGGTTGATCAGGACCATGGGCTCGGGCGTCGCCTCAGGGTCCTTGACGCAATCCATCACCAGCAGGCGATCTGCGACGCCCACCTGCGGCGCGGCCAGCCCGATGCCCGGCGCGTCGTACATGGTTTCCAGCATGTCGTCAGCCAGCCGCCGGACCTCGTCGGTCACTTCCGCAACCGGCGTCGCCACCTTCTTCAGGCGCGGATCGGGGTGGATCAGGATGGGTCTCAGGGTCATGTGGATGCATTTATGTGATTGCACCACGCGGCGCAATACACGCCCCTTGCACCCGGCGCGGGGACAGGTAGCGTCGCCAAAACTCACCAGACGAGGACCGCATGAGCTTCGACACGCTGACCCACCGCACCGGCACCGGCTCCACCAAGTGGGACATGATGCAGCCCGCCTTCGGCATATCGCCAGACGCGGGCCTGCCGATGTGGGTGGCCGACAAGGATTTCGAGGCCCCCGATTTCCTGCAAAAGGCCGTGCGCGGCCTGCTCGACCGGGCCGATTACGGCTATTTCTGCGATACGGACTCGTTTCATGACGCGATCGCCTGGTGGCAGGAAACGCGCCACGGCTGGCAGATCGACAGCGACTGGCTGTTCACGACCCATGGTCTGGGTAATGCCATCTCCCTGACCATCCAGTGTTTCACCGATCCCGGGGATCACGTCGCCATCCTGACACCGGTCTACCACGAATTCGCCGCCAAGATCGGCCGGACCGAACGCGTGGTGACCGAGTTGCCGCTTGCCGTGTGCGATGGCGTCTACGCGCTGGACTTCGACGCCGTCGAGGCCCGCATGACCGGCAAGGAAAAGATGCTGCTGATCAGTTCGCCGCACAATCCCGCTGGCCGCGTCTGGACCCCGGCGGAACTGCAACAGATGGCGGCGTTCTGCGACCGCCACGACCTGCTGCTCGTCTCGGACGAAGTCCATGGCGACCTGGTCTTCGAAGGGCACCGGTTCGTGCCGACCCACATGGCGGTGCCCGGGATCGCGCCGCGGCTGATCGCCATGAGCGCGGCCTCCAAGACCTTTTCGGTCGCGGGCGCGCGCACCGGCTACATGGTGATCCCCGACCCTGACCTGCGCGCGCGGTTTGCGCGGTTCTTTCGCGGCTTCGACATCAGCCCCAACCTGCTGGGCGTGACGCTGACCCGTGCCGCCTACAGCCCCGAGGGCGCGGCCTGGGTGGACCAGCTGATGCCCTACCTGCAAGCCAACCGCGATCTGTTCTGCGCCGGGGTGGATGAAATCCCTGGGCTTCGGGCCATGCCGATGCAAAGCACCTACCTCGCCTGGGTGGATTTCACCGCAACCGGCATGGACCGGGCCGAGATCCACGCCCGGCTGCAGGACAGCGCCGGGATCGCCGCTACCCCGGGCCATACCCTGGGCACCGGCGGCGAGAGCTTCATGCGCTTCAACCTCGGCACCCAGCGGGCACGCGTGGAGGAAGCGCTCGCGCGGCTGTCACGGGCATTCGCCGATTTGCAGTAACCGGCGTTCGACTGCCCCGTGTGCGCCTGTGCCGAGGGTGATGCGCATTCCTCGCCCTTTGCGCGTAAACCGCAGACCTCTACCTTGATCGGTGAACTGAAAAAAGGAGGTCGGCATGGGTCGATTGGTCAACGGAAAATGGGAAGACACCTGGTACGACACCAAGTCGACCGGCGGTGCCTTCCAGCGCGACACGTCGCGGTTTCGCAACTGGGTCACCCCGGACGGCCGGCCCGGCCCCTCGGGCGAGGGCGGCTTTCCGGCCGAAAGCGGGCGCTACCACCTTTATGTGTCCTACGCCTGCCCCTGGGCGCATCGGGCGCTGGTGTTCCGCCTGCTCAAGGGCCTGGCGGATCACATCGACGTGTCGGTCGTGCATCCGCACATGCTGTCCGACGGCTGGACCTTCGAGACGGATTTCGACGGCGCCACGGGCGATCGCCTTTACGGACTGCCCTTCACCCGCGACCTCTACCTCAAGGCCGATCCGGACATTTCGGGGCGCGTGACCGTGCCGATCCTTTGGGACCGGCAGCGCGAAACCATCGTGTCGAACGAAAGCGCGGAAATCATCCGCATGTTCAATTCGGCCTTCGACGGGCTGACCGGCAACACCGACGACTACTGCCCCGAAGACCTGCGCGCGGAGATCGAGCCGATCAACGCGCGCGTCTACGACACGGTCAACAACGGCGTCTACAAGTCCGGCTTCGCCACCACGCAAGAGGCCTACGAGGCGGCCGTGCATCCCCTCTTCGACAGTCTGGAGTGGCTTGAGGATCACCTCTCGCGCAACCGTTATCTCATGGGCGGGCGCATCACCGAGGCCGACTGGCGGCTCTGGACCACGCTGATCCGGTTCGACCCGGTCTATCACCTGCACTTCAAGTGCAACCGCAAACGGCTGATCGACTATCCCAATCTCTGGGGCTTCACCCGCGAGCTTTACCAGTGGCAGGCCCCCGATGGCCCGGTGGCGGACACCGTTCACATGGGCCACATCGTCGAGCACTACCACTACAGCCACGAGACGATTAACCCGCACCGGATCATTCCCATCAACCCGATCCTGGATCACGCGGCGCCGCACGGGCGCGAGCGGGTGCAAGCCGCGGCCTGACCCCAAGCGACAGGGGCTGACACACTGCTCGGCGGCACCCCGCTTGCCGCCGGGCGGCACGTGCGACATGCCCTTGCCCGAGTGTGGCAACTTGCTAGGCTCCGAGCAGCCTTCCATCGGAGTTCCGCATGCGCGCCCTTGCCCTCGTCCTGTCCCTTCTTGCCGGCCCCGCTGCCGCCCAGACATGCGGCGGCAGCTTTTCCGCCTTCGTCGACCAGTTGCGCGCCAAGGCGCTGGAGCGCGGCCATGACCGCGCCACGGTCGACGGGTTCTTTCGCGGCACGCGCCGCGACGCGGATGTCATCGCCGCCGACCGCCGCCAGGGCCATTTCCAGCGCAATTTCATAGACTTCTCCGACCGGCTGATCGCCCAGTACAGAGTGGACAACGGCAAATACTACGCCAGGCAACTCGACAGTCTCTTCGACCGGATCGAGGCGCGCTACGGCGTCAGCCGCGGCGTCCTGCTGGCCTTCTGGGCCTTCGAGACCGACTTCGGCCAGGTGCAGGGCGACTACAATACGCGCGACGCGCTGGTCACGCTCGCCCATGACTGCCGCCGGCCAGATCTCTTCCGCCCGCATGTCTTCGCCGCGATCGAGCTGTTCGCGCGCGGCGATTTCGACCCGGGCACCACCACCGGGGCCTGGGCCGGCGAGATCGGCCAGGTCCAGATGCTGCCCGAGGACATCCTGACCAACGGCGTTGACGGCGACGGTGACGGCCGCGTGACGCTCAAGACCTCCTCGGCGGATGCGCTGATGTCGGGGGCGGCCATGCTGTCGGACCTCGGCTGGCGGGCGAATGAACCCTGGCTGCAGGAAGTCCGTGTGCCCGACACGCTCGACTGGTCGCTGACCGGGCTGGATCAGCCGCGGCCGACCTCGGACTGGGCCGCCCGGGGCGTGACCGCGCGCACCGGCGACCTGCGGCGCGACCTCGACGGCGCCCTGCTGCTGCCCATGGGGCGCAAGGGGCCGGCCTTTCTCGCCTATCCCAATTTCAACGTCTATTTCGAGTGGAACAAGAGCTTCGTCTACGTGCTCACGGCCGCCTATTTCGCCAACATTCTAGAAGGCGCCCCGCGCTTCGACCCCGGGACCCCCGATCCGGGGCTGTCCGGGCCGGAGATCATCGCGCTGCAGGAAAAGCTGGTGGCGCGCGGCTACGACGTGGGCGGCGTCGACGGCATCATCGGCGCGATGACACGGGACGCGGTGCAGAAGGAACAGCTCCGCCGCGGCCTGCCCGCCGATGCCTGGCCAACGCGCGCGCTGCTCGACGCGCTCTGAGCGGTGCCCGACGCGCTAAAGCGCTTCCATTTTGACCCCTGAGGTTTCAGGCAGCGGTCATGCGGCACCGGCACACCGGCGGATTGCAGACCCAGATGACGACTATTCCACCGCGCGGATCAGCTTGCGGTCGAGCACGCGCAGCACGGTTTTCAGATCGTCACCGCGCTTGAGCACCTGCCCCTCCATCCCGATGACGCAGTACTGGCCCTGCCGCAGCCGAAGCTTGGGGCGTTTCTCGATGCGGTAGACAGGCACCTCGGCGGTGCGCCGAAAGACCGAGAAGATCGCCACGTCCTTGAGGAAAGACATCCCGTAGTCACGCCATTCCCCGGCGGCGACCATACGCCCGTAGAGCGACAGGATGACATTCAATTCGGACCGGTGAAACGCCACCTTCTGGCTTTCGCGGGTCGTCAGCGGGGTGGGCGGATGCGCGGTCATGCCCGACAGAGTTGCCGCTGTGCCCGCGTTTTTCAACCCGTCTCGTAACGGGTCCGTCGCGCCGGGCTCAACCGCAGTAGATGCGCGTGATGCGCCCCGCCTCGGAGATGGAAAAATTGATCCGGTCGGGGCGATGATCCATTGTCACCGCCATGCCGGGCCGGATCACCCGCACCGGGCCGAGGATCAGCACCCGTTCGAGCGCCGTGGCGTCCTGCCCCACCAGCCCGGCGTGGTCAGCCGCACCGCAGGTGTCCGCGTCACTGGCAGGCACGCCCGGGGGCGCGGCAAGGTCGCAGGTAGCAAGGCCGAGAAGAAGGGCGGCAAGCCAGGCGCGTCGCATGCCGCCATGGTCACATTTTTGCGGGTGAAATCAACTCCGGCGCTTGCAACGTGGCAGCGCTTCCAACACTGTTTCGCCAAAGTATCAGGGAGGAGCCACCATGCGTACCCGCGCCGCCGTCGCCACCGCCGCCCAGCAACCGCTCGAAATCATGGACGTGAACCTCGAAGGCCCGCGCGCGGGCGAGGTCCTCGTCGAGATCAAGGCCACCGGCATCTGCCATACCGACGATTTCACGCTGTCGGGCGCCGACCCCGAGGGGCAGTTCCCGGCCGTCCTCGGCCACGAGGGCGCCGGCGTCGTCCAGGAGGTCGGCGCGGGGGTCAAGAGCCTCAAGCCCGGCGATCACGTGATCCCGCTCTACACCCCGGAATGCCGGGAATGCGAATACTGCCTGAGCGGCAAGACCAACCTGTGCCAAGCGATCCGCGGCACCCAGGGCAAAGGCCTGATGCCCGACGGCACGAGCCGGTTTTCCACGCTCGATGGCGACCCGATCCTGCATTACATGGGGTGTTCGACCTTCGCCAACCACACCGTGCTGCCGGAAATCGCACTGGCCAAGGTGCGTCCCGACGCGCCCTTCGACAAGATCTGCTATATCGGCTGCGGTGTGACCACCGGCATCGGGGCCGTCATCAACACCGCCAAGGTCGAGATCGGCGCGCGCGCCATCGTCTTCGGCCTGGGCGGCATCGGACTGAACGTGATCCAGGGGCTGCGCCTGGCCGGGGCCGACCAGATCGTCGGCGTGGACCTGAACCCCGACAAGCGCGCCATGGCCGAGCGGTTCGGCATGACCGATTTCGTCAACCCGGCCGAGGTCGAGGGCGACCTTGTTCCCTACCTTGTCGATCTTACGGGGGGTGGCGGCGATTACACCTTCGACGCCACCGGCAACGTCGAGGTGATGCGCGCCGCGCTGGAATCCGCCCACAAGGGCTGGGGCGAGAGCGTCATCATCGGCGTCGCCCCCGCCGGAGCCGAGATTTCGACCCGCCCCGTCCAGCTTGTCACCGGGCGGGTCTGGCGCGGCACGGCCTTCGGCGGGGCCAAGGGCCGCACGGATGTGCCGAAGATCGTGGACTGGTACATGGACGGCAAGATCGACATCGACCCGATGATCACCCACACCATGGGGCTGGACGAGATCAACACCGGCTTCGACCTGATGCACGGGGGCGAGTCGATCCGCTCGGTCGTGCTCTACTGACCCCCACCGCGCCCGGAGGGAACATGCCGGACCCAAGCAGCCTCTATGCCGTGCTGATCGACGCCGACAACGTCTCGTCCAGCCATGCCGAGGCGATCCTCAAGGAGATCACCCAGTTCGGCGAGCCGGCCCTGCGGCGGGTCTACGGCGACTGGTCCACCGGCCATCTGGCGGGCTGGAAGAAGACCGCGGCCGAACTGGGGCTGGTACAGCGGCAACTGCCCTCGAACACCACCGGCAAGAACGCCACCGACATCGGGCTGGTCATCGACGCCATGGACATCCTTCACTCGGGCCGGTTCGACGGTTTCGTGCTGGTCAGTTCCGACAGCGATTTCACCGCGCTGGCCAGCCGCATCCGCGAACAGGGCCTCGCGGTGATCGGCATCGGCGAGGCCAAGACCCCGGTGAGCCTGCGCAACACCTGCAACCGCTTCGTCCTGATCGAGAACATCGCCGAGGAGGACGCGCCGCAATCGGGCAAGCGCAAGCCAACCGAGGCGGTGCCGCTGATCCGCCGCGCCATGGACGCGGTCGACCAGGAGAGCGAGTGGGTCGGCCTGGGCGCGATCGGGCAGAAGCTCGTGGCGGACAACCCCGACTTCGACCCGCGCACCTACGGCAAGGTCAAGCTGAGCGATCTTGTCGGGTCGCTCAAGTTGTTCGAGTTGCGCCGCGGGTCGGGCAATCACATGGAAGTGCGCCGCAAGGACTGACCGTCGCGCCCCATCAGGGGCCGTAGCGGGCCATGAACATCTCGACCGCCGCGGTCAGGATCGTCTCCAGCTCGTCGTCGTCGAACTCGGTCTGAACGCCGCAGGTGATGCGGGTGAATATCCGCGCCTTGCATAATTCGGCGAACTGGTCGGCGGCCAGCAGCGGGTCGTCGATGCGCAAGCGGCCGGCCTGGGCAGCGCAGGCGAGGTAGTGGCTGAAATGCTCCCGCACGAGGCCGGGGCCCGAATCGTAGAACATGCACCCGAGTTCAGGAAAGCGCTGCGCCTCGGCGGAACACAGGCCGACAACCTGTTGCCCGAAGCGCGAGGTCAGGAAGGTCATCAGCCGCTTGCCGGCACGATAAAGCACTTCCTCAGGCGGCCCGTCGGTGTCGATCTCGGCAAGCGAAAGTTGCGCCTGGCGTTCGCTCTCGACCCTGGCGACCTCGGCGAACAGCAGGCGCTTGTCGGGGAAATAGCTATAGAGCGTGGCCTTGGACACATCCGCGGCCCGGGCGATTTCGTCGACCGAGGCCCCCTCGTAGCCATGCGCCATGAAAACCGTCCGGGCGCCTGCCAGCACCTGGTCGAACTTGCGGCCCTTCTTGATCTCTAAATCGCCGTCGGCCATCGCTCCTCCTTGGCCGGACCATAAACCGCGCGGTTCAGTCGCAGCAAGGAATCCGCGACGTCAGCCGCATCCGGGGCCGCGTCGTGGCCGATAGAGCGGCGCCGGGGCTTGCAATTCAACAGAACTATTGCATATTAGAACAATTCTAAAAAAGAGGTGTCCCGTGATCCCCGGAGTTCCAACCCGCCGCCGTTTCAAGGACCTGTCCGAACAAGAGGTCCTCGCGCTCGCCATCTCCTCGGAAGAGGATGACGCCCGCATCTATCGCACCTATGCCGAGATACTGCGCGCGGATTTCCCGGCCTCTGCCGCGATTTTCGACGGCATGGCCGAGGAAGAGGACGCCCACCGCCACCGCCTGATCGACCTGCACGAGACCCGGTTCGGCAAGGTCATCCCCCTGCTGCGGCGCGAACACGTCGCCGGGTTCCATGCGCGGCGCCCGGTCTGGCTGGTCGAGAACCTCGGGCTGGAGCGGATCCGCGAAGAGGCGCACCTGATGGAACGCGACGCGCAGCGCTTCTACGAGGCCGCCGCGGCCGCCACCACGGATGCCGACACCCGCAAGCTGCTGGGCGACCTGGCCGCGGCCGAGGCAGGCCATGCCGACACCGCCGACACCCTGGAGCAGGAACACCTGGGTGATGTGACCCGCTCCGAAGAGGATTCCGAGGCGCATCGTCGATTCGTTCTGACCTGGGTGCAGCCTGGGCTTGCCGGGTTGATGGACGGTTCGGTCTCTACGCTGGCGCCGATCTTCGCCACGGCCTTTGCCACCCAGGACACGTGGACGACCTTCCTGGTCGGGCTCGCGGCCTCGGTCGGGGCCGGGATTTCCATGGGCTTTACCGAGGCGGCCTCGGATGACGGGCAGATCTCAGGGCGCGGATCGCCGTTAAAGCGAGGGCTGGCCAGCGGGGTCATGACAACGCTGGGCGGGCTGGGCCACGCGCTGCCCTACCTCATTCCCGATTTCTGGACGGCGACCATCACCGCGATCATCGTCGTCTTCGTCGAGCTTTGGGCCATCGTCTGGATTCAGAACCGGTTCATGGACACGCCCTTCCTGCGGGCGACGTTTCAGGTGGTGCTGGGCGGCGCGCTGGTCTTTGCCGCCGGGGTCCTGATCGGCGGCGGCTGACAGGGGGCTGTCCGCCCCCTCTTGGCCTACGGCCAATTCACCCCCAAGGATATTTGCGGCCAGAAGAAACACGGGCGGCGGCGCGGACTGGCGGAAGGTGCGCATTGCCGCTTGTCCCGCCGACCGGGCGTGATAACGCTGCGTCCATGTGGGACATCCTCCTTCAGACGCTGCCGTTTTTCGCGCTGATCGGGCTGGGCTACGGCGCGGGGCGCACGGGCTTTTTCACCGCCGAGGCGACGGCCTGGCTGACCAAGTTCGTCTTCTACTTCGCCCTGTCGGCCATGCTGTTCCGTTTCGCGGCCAATCTGTCGATCGGCGAGATCTTCGACTGGCCCTTCGTGCTGGCCTATCTCTGGGGCACGCTTTTGATCTACCTTGTTGCCACCGGCGTGGCCCTGCTGCGCCGCCGCGGGATCGAGGAAGCGGCGGTCGAGGCGCAATGCGCCGTCATCGGCAACGTCGGCTTTCTCGGGATTCCCATGCTGGCCATGCTGCTGGGCCCCGAGGCCATCCCGGCGATCATGATGGTCCTGTCGGTGGACCTGATCGTATTCGGCTCGCTGATCGTGATCCTGATCACCGGGTCGCGCGACGGCCGGATGAGCCTCGGCATCCTGCGTAGCGTCGGGCTGGGCCTGCTCAAGAACCCGATGATCATGTCCATCGGGCTCGGGCTGGTGGTCTCGGCCCTGGGGCTGCCCATACCCGGCCCGGCGAATGATTTCCTCGAAATCCTCGGTGCCGCGGCCACGCCCGGTGCACTTTTCGCTATCGGGGCCTCGCTGGCCGGCAAATCGGCCGAGCGCGTCGCGGTCGCAGGCTGGCTGTCGCTGGCCAAGCTGGTGCTGCACCCGGCCGCTGTCGGGTTTGCCGCGTTCTACATGCTGCCGGTGGACCCCTATGCCGCCGGGGTCATGATCGCCGCGGCCGCCTTGCCCGTGGCCGGGAATGTCTACATTCTGGCGCAGCACTACGGGGTCGCGCCGCAGCGAGTGTCGGCCGCGATCCTGATCTCGACCGCAGCGAGCGTCGTCACCGTTTCGGGCGTCATCGCCCTTGTCACCGGATAGGAGGGGCCATGCCCGAAAAACCCGTCTACCAGGCGCTGCCCCTGCCCGACCGGCGCACGTTCCCCGACGCCGAGATGGAGCGGCAGGCCCGGGATTTCCTGGGCCTGGTGAAAACACGCCATTCCATCCGGGACTTTTCCGAGCGGCCCGTCCCGCGGAGGGTGATCGACACCTGCATCGCAGCGGCCGGCACGGCGCCCAGCGGGGCCAACCAGCAGCCCTGGCACTTCGTGGCGATCTCGGACCAGGCGATGAAGCACAAGGTGCGGCTGGCCGCCGAGGCCGAAGAGGAAAAGTTCTACGACGGCGGTGGCAGCGATGAATGGCTGGCCGCGCTGGAGCCCATCGGCACGGATGCCGTCAAGCGGCACCTGGACGTCGCGCCGTGGTTGATCGTGATCTTCGCCCAGCGCTGGGGGTATCGCGACGGCGAGCGGGTCAAGCACTACTACGTGCCCGAAAGCGTCGGCATCGCCACCGGCGTGCTGATCACCGCGCTGCATACCGCGGGGCTGTCGTGCCTGACCCATACGCCCAACCCGATGAAATTCCTCAACGGCCTGTGCGATCGGCCCGAGAACGAGAAACCGGTCATGATCCTTGCCGTGGGCCACCCGGCAGCGGATGCGACCGTTCCCGCCGTGGCCAAGAAAAAGAAACCGCTGGACCAGATAATGACCGTCTATGAAGGAAACCCCTGATGGAGACCCTTTCCGAAAACCGCTGTTTCGCCGGCACGCAGGGCGTCTATCGCCACCGCTCGGACGCCTGTTCCTGCGACATGACCTTCGGCCTGTTCCTGCCCGAAGAGGCGCGCGACGGCCCCGTGCCGCTACTGTGGTACCTGTCGGGCCTGACCTGCACGCACGAGAACGCCATGACCAAGGCGGGCGCACAGGCCTGGGCGGCAGACCACGGGATCGCGCTGTGTTTTCCCGATACCTCGCCCCGGGGCGAGGGGGTCGCGGACGACCCCGACTTCGACATGGGCCAGGGCGCGGGGTTCTACGTGAACGCGACCGAAGCCCCCTGGGCGCCGCATTTCCGTATGTGGGATTACCTGGCCGAGGAACTGCCGCGTGTCCTCGACACCAGCTTTGCCATCGACCCCGAACGGCAGGCGATCACCGGGCATTCCATGGGCGGGCACGGGGCCCTGACGCTGGCCATGTCCCTACCCGGGCGGTTCCGGTCGGTCTCGGCCTTTGCGCCGATCTGCAACCCGACCCAAGGCGACTGGGGCCGCAAGCAGTTCGAGGCCTACCTGGGCGGCATCGAGGCGGGCCGGGCGCATGACGCCAGCCTGCTGATGCGGGAAACCGGGTTCGACGGCCCGGTCCTGGTGGACGTGGGCACGCGCGACAATTTCTGGGACCTGCTGCGTGTCGAGGTGCTGGCCGACGCCATGACCACGCAGCGCCAACCGGGACAACTGCGCCTGCAAGAGGGCTACGACCACAGCTATTTCTTCGTCTCGAGCTTCATCGCGGACCACGTGGCCTTCCACGCCGAGGCCTTGTGGCAATGAGCGGGGGCACGGCCGTTTGATTTACGTCGACGGTGACGCCTGCCCGGTCAAGGCCGAGGTCGCGCGCGTCGCCACGCGCCACCGCCACCCGGCGACTATCGTCGCCAACGGCGGGCTGCGACCGTCTGAAAACCCGCTGGTCGAGACCGTCTTCGTCTCAGACGACCCGGACGCGGCCGACAAGTGGATCGCCGCGCGGTGCGGCCTGGGCGACGTGGTCGTTACTGCCGATATACCCCTCGCCGCGCGCTGCATCGAGGCGGGGGCGGCCGTGCTCAAACCCGACGGTGAGGAACTGACGGCACGCAACGTGGGCCAGGCGCTGGCCACCCGCGACCTGATGACCGACCTGCGCGCCGCCGACCCCTTCCGCCAGGGCGGCGGCAAGGGCTTTTCCAAGGCCGACCGGTCGCGCTTCCTCGACCGGCTGGAACACCTGCTGCGCCGCGCCGCGCGGCAGTGATTGCGTGCCGCAGGTCGGGGCTTTTCCCGGCCCGCGGGCGCGGCTACTGTTCCTGCCAGACAGCAAGGAGCACCCATGACCCCCCAGGCGGTGATCTTCGACATCGGCAATGTCCTTATCGAGTGGCAGCCCGAACGGTTCTACGACCGCGTGATCGGGGCGGACCGGCGCGCGGCCTTCTTCGCGGCCATCGACCTGCACGGGATGAATGACCGTGTCGACCGCGGTGAACCCTTCACCGAGGTCATCGCCGAGGTCGCCGCGGCCCATCCCGGCTGGGCCACCGAAATCCGGATGTGGCAGGACCGCTGGATCGACATGGCCGCCCCGGCGATCGACGCATCGGTCGGCATCCTGCGGGCGCTGCGCAGGGCCAGTGTGCCGGTTTTCGCCCTGTCCAACTTCGGCATCGAGACCTTCGAGATCGGGCGCGAAAACTATCCGTTCCTGGAGGAATTCGACCGCCACTACATCAGCGGGCACATGGGCGTGACCAAGCCCGACCCGCGCATCTACGATATGGTGGAAGAGGACTGCGGCATCGCGCCGGAGCGGCTACTGTTCACCGACGACCGGGCCGAGAACATCGCCGCGGCCCGGGCGCGCGGCTGGCAGGCGCATCTCTTCGACGGACCGGCGGGCTGGGCCGACCGGCTGGTGGCCGCCGGCCTTGTCACGCGGGACGCCCTGACATGACGACGATCATTCCCTTCAAGGACGGCGAGGCCGGGCTGGACTGGCTGGCGCTGACCGACGCGCTGGCGGCGGGGCACGACCGGCCGCGCGCTGCCGTCGACGACCTGTTCCTCTACCGCGACCGGGACACGCTGCTCAACCGGTCGGCCTGGATCGACGGCATGGGAATCGCGGTGAAATGCGCCACGATCTTTCCCGCCAATCCCGCCGCGGGCGATCCGATGATCAACGGGGCAGTGATGCTCTTCGCCGACACGGGCGGCCAGCTCGAGGCGATCCTCGATTTCCACTTGGTGACCAAGTGGAAGACCGCCGGCGACAGCCTGCTGGCCGCGCGCCGCCTTGCCCGGCCCGACAGCCGCAAGATCCTGATCGTCGGCGCCGGGACCGTGGGCCGGTCGCTCTGGCAGGCCTATGGCGCGGCCTTTCCGCGGGCCGAGTTCACGGTCTGGAACCGCTCGCCCGCGGGGGCGGCGCGGTTCGCGCGGGACTGCCCCGGCGTGGCCGTGGCCGAGGATCTGCAGGCGGCGGTCGAACAGGCCGATATCGTGACCATGGCCACGATGAGCACCGATCCGCTTCTGCACGGCGCCTGGCTGAAACCGGGTCAGCATGTTGATCTGATCGGCGCCTACCGTCCCGACATGCGCGAGGCCGACGATACCGCGCTGCAGCGCGCCCGCATCTTCGTGGACAGCCGCGACACGACGCTCGGCCACATCGGCGAGTTGCGCATCCCGCTGGAAACGGGCGCGATCACCCGCGACGACGTGGTGGCCGACCACTACGCGCCGGAGGCGTTCACCCGGACGTCACGCGACGAGATCACCCTGTTCAAGAACGGAGGGGGCGCGCACCTGGACCTGATGACCAGCCGCTACATCCTCGAGAAATGGCAGGGCTGACATGGGCTGGCTTCTGCTGACGATCCTGGCGGCAATCGTCGCAACACTGCCCCAGCAGGCCGAGGCGCGCCGTCTTCCCGCCGAGCGGATGCGCGATGCCGCGCCGGGCCGTTTCGCAAGGCTGTCGCAGGGCGTGACGCACTACCAATGGCTGGGGCCGGTGCGCGGGCCGGTCGTGGTGGCGATCCACGGGCTGTCCACGCCCGGCCCGGTGTTCTACGCCATCGCCCGCGGGCTGGCAGGTATCGGATACCGGGTGCTGATCTACGACCTCTACGGCCGCGGCTACTCGGACGCGCCCCGCGGCCGGCAGGATCGGGCGTTCTTCCTGACCCAGCTGCAGGACCTTCTGGCGCATCAGGAGCTGGACGCGGACCTGACCCTGCTTGGCTACTCCATGGGCGGGGCCATCGCCACCGCCTTCGCGGCGGCCCATCCGGGGCGAATGAAACGGCTGATCCTGCTGGCCCCCGCCGGTGTGCGTCTGCGCGAGGACCGCCTCACCCGGTTCTGCCGGACAACGCCGGTGCTGGGCGACTGGGTGCACGCGGTGATCGCGCAGCGCCGAGACCGCCGCGCCCTGCGCCGCCAGCTGGGGGGCGACTTCGACATCGACGGGATCATTGAGCTGCAACTGGCCGAATACGCGGGAAAGGGATTCCTGCGGTCGGTCCTGTCCAGCCGCCGGCATATTCTGGCCGAGGTCCAGGAGGCGGACCACCGCCTGCTGGGCCGTGAGGGCGTGCCCGTCGTCGGCATCTGGGCCGAAACCGACAGGGTCATCCCGCTGTCCGCGCTGGGCACCTTGACCCAGTGGAACCGGGTCGTCCGGCAGGAGGTTGTCCCCGAGGCCGGCCACCAGATACCTTTCACACATGCGCAAGACGTCACGGCGCTGCTGGCCGGCGTTCTGCGCGAGGCTGACTGACAGTGCCATCGCCGGCGGCGTCGGCCTGTTCTTTTCAACCCTTGCCGATCGCGCTATCAGGCTGGCATGGGACGTGTTCAGGACGCCTATTTCGCCCGGGTCGATGCGGGCGAGTTGCATCACGATGCGGCGCAGGAGGCCGTTCTGGGCGAGCTGGAGCGCGTCCGCCTGGCACTGGAAAATCCGCCCAGCCCCCCGAAAAAGGGATTGTTCCGCAAGGCCCGGCCGGTCGCGCCGCCAAAGGGGCTTTACATGTGGGGCGGTGTCGGGCGCGGCAAGTCCATGCTGATGGACCTGCTGGTGGAGCTTGTCGAGGCGCCCAAGCGGCGGGCCCATTTCCACGCCTTCATGCAATGGGTCCACGCCGAGATCGCCAAGGCCCGCGAGACGGGCGTTGACGACGCCATACAGCCCGTGGCCGAGGCCCTGGCCGCCGAGGTCCGGTTCCTGGCCTTCGACGAGATGCAGATCAACGACATCACCGACGCCATGATCGTGGGTCGCCTGTTCGAGGCGCTCTTCGCGGCCGGTGTGACGGTCGTGACCACCTCGAACCGGCCGCCCGACGATCTGTACCGCGACGGGCTGAACCGGCAGCTGTTCCTGCCCTTCATCGCCCTGATGAAGGACAAGCTGACGGTCTGGGAACTGGTCAGCGACACCGACTACCGGCAGAGCGTTCTTGCCGGTGCGCCGTCGTATTTCACCCCCGCCGACGCCGAGGCGCGGGCGCGGATCCGGGCGATCTGGGCCGATTTCACCGGCGGCAGGGCCGAACCCATGGTGCTGCGCGTCAAGGGGCACGACCTGCACATCCCCGGGTTCTACAATGGCGTGGCGCGGGCGAAGTTCCACGATCTCTGCGGCCGTGCGCTTGGGGCCGCCGATTACCTGTCGCTGGCCGAGGTGGCGCGCGTGCTGATCCTGGAAGACATCCCGCAGCTGGGCCGGTCAAACTACAACGAGGCCAAGCGGTTCGTCACCCTCGTCGATGCCCTCTACGAGGCCCAGGTGCACCTGATCTGTTCGGCCGCCGCGGCGCCCGAAATGCTCTATGTCGAGGGCGACGGCGTCTTCGAGTTCGAGCGCACCGCCAGCCGCCTGCGCGAAATGCAGGGCGCGGACTGGGTGGCCCAATCCGCTTGAGTAGACATGAGCCAGTCTAAGGTGTTTTGCCCATCCTTGTCTTTTTAGACACCTTGCGGGTAGTGGTATAGGCAACTTCCAATATGCTGATTGCCACCAGAACTTGACATGCCCCCGCAGTTGTTTTCTTCTGTCCGTGGAAAGAGGAGTGAGTCTATGGCAGCATTAAATCGAGTTGCAGGTCTCGTTTTTGGTAGTTGTTTGGCCTCGGGAACTGCTTATGCAGAGATCTGCGACTACAAGCCGTCGAAGCTCGCCGGCCAAACGGTGACCTCGGCGGCAGCAGCTGCGGGAGGCAGTGCGGCGGCAGCTGGTGCTGGATTGAAAGCTGCTGGCTACTACACGCTTGTTCACTCGGCGTCAGGCCTGACGATGTTGGGCTCGACGGCTGCAGGAGCTTCGGCCGCTGGAACAACAGGTATTATTGCTGGGTCCGCAGGTTTCGGTGCGACGGTTGCCAGCGTGGTGACAGCTCCAGTTACGATCGTGGCAGGGGCAGTTACGCTGGTGGGTGTGGGTGCTTTTGAAGGTGCCTGTTATTTTCAAGTTGAAAGGATCAACGACCCATTCCAAATAAAACGAATTTTGGAAAGCGTCGCTATCAATGATCCTGCCATTTCAATTTCGGATAAAAATGATGGCCCAGAATTGGTCTTGGATTTTGAGGATGGTACGGAACGTTACATGATCCGAGATTTGTATATCGCGGACGGGAACTTAAAGCATCGGGACTGGTTTTTTAATACAGACTTGGGGCCAGTTGCATTCGTGCAGCCCAATGCTGATGCGTCGGCTGATTGAGCGGAAGCAATAGACCTTTAAAATTTATAGTTTATTACTAAAAACAAGTGTTTGTGCTTGGGTGCCGATTAGCCTCCCGAGCTTTCATTCTGTTTTCTTGGCCATTGCGCCGTAGGAACCAATTCGATCTGCAGAGCCGTGGTTGCCGCTCCGGACCAATTGATAAATTTCAAGCTGAGCAAGACTGTTCAAATCGACACTGTCGCCCGCTTGCCCGAGCAGTGGCGCCCCGCCGCAATCGAGATCGACCGCGCCCGCCTCGTAGACGGGGAACCGGGTGTAGCGGTTGATCATGCTGTCGGTGATCCAGGCGTTGTTGACGCAGAGATCCTGCGCGTTGGTCCCCGAATTGAAGCCGAAGCCGGGGTCGCCGCAGTCGTTGGCGCGCCCGCCGGCGTTCCAGGCCTGCCCCGCGGGGCCGGTGTGCATGCCGCCGGTGGGAAAGACCATGCGCTGTGGGTCGAAGGACAGGTTCCAGCTGGTCTCGGGCGTCAGTTGCGACAGGTCCCAGCTGCCGATGGGGATGCCGTTGTGAAAGCCCCGGATGAAAAACCCCGTGACGTCGTCCTGCCTTACCAGCGGTTGCGACAGGCGCTCGTCTGGGACGGTCATGCGCCCCTCCATCCGGTAGCCATTGTCGCCCTGCCAGCAGAACACAAAATCGGCGGCCGTGGCCGGCGTGGCCAGCGTCAGAAGGGCCAGCAACCGGATCATGCGTTGGCCCTCAGGACGTGCCCGGCCAGGTAGAGCGAGCCGCAGATCAGGATGCGCGCCCCGGGCCGCTCGGCGATGATCGCTTGCAGCGCGCTATCGAGGTCCGGCGCGGTGGTCGCGGCCATCCCCGCCTTCGCGGCCGCGCGGGCCGTGGTTTCGGCGGGCAGGGTGGCGGCCTCGCCGGGAATGGAGATGGCCGTGAGGCCTTCGGCATGGCGCGCGAGCGGCGCCATGTAGCCGGTGATGTCCTTGGTGTCGAGCATGCCGCAAACCAGGTGCGTGGGCCGTTCGGGCAGCCCGTCCAGCGTGGCCGCCAGCGCCGCGCCCGCCGCCGGGTTGTGCCCGCCGTCGAGCCAGAGCTCGGCCGGCCGGACGCGGTCGGCCAGCGCGCCGGTGCTCAACCGTTGCATCCGGGCCGGCCAGACGGCTCCGGTCATGGCCGCCGCGCAGGCCATCTCGCCCGTCCCCAGTTGTCGCAGGGCAGCGAGCGCCATGCCGGCGTTGTCCAGTTGGTGGGGGCCGGGCAGGCTGGGCGGGGCCAGGTCCAGCAGGCCGGCCTCATCCTGGTAGGTCAGCCGCCCGCGGTCCTCGGCGACCTGCCAGTGCTGCCCATGGGCCAGAACGGGGGCGGCCAGCCGCGCGGCGCGGTCCTCGATCACCTCCAGCGCGGCGGCGTGCTGACGCCCGACGATGCAGGGCACGCCACGCTTGATGATCCCGGCCTTCTCGGCCGCAATCGCGGGCAGCGTGTCGCCCAGGAACTGCTGATGGTCCATGTCCACCGGGGTGATGACGGTCAGCGCCGGGCGGCCGATCACGTTGGTCGCGTCCAGCCGCCCGCCCAGGCCCACCTCGAGCAGGGTGTAATCGGCCGGGGTTTCCGCAAAGGCGAGCAGCGCGGCGCAGGTGGTGATCTCGAAATAGGTGATCGGGGCACCGCCGTTGGCGGCCTCGCAACGGTCGAGCACCCGCGCCAAATGGCCCTCGGAAATCAGGTCACCGGCCAGGCGGATGCGTTCGTGAAACCGCGCGAGATGCGGCGAGGTATAGGCGTGCACGTCGTGCCCGGCCCCTTCCAGCCCCGCGCGCAGCATCGCCAGGGTCGAGCCCTTGCCGTTGGTCCCGGCGATGTGGATCACCGGCGGCAGGCGGTCCTGCGGGTTGCCCAGGGCCTCCAGCAGCCGCCAGACCCTGTCCAGCGTCAGGTCGATGATCTTGGGGTGCAGGGCCATCATCCGCTGCAGGATGATGTCGGACCCGCCGCTCACGCCTTGGCGTCCTGTTCCGGGTCGGCCGCCTGCCCCGTATCCTCGGCGACGACATCGGGCAGGGTCTCTTCGGCGGGGGCGGGCAGATCACCCGCGACGGCAGGGCTTTCGCCCAACAGCATGCGCGTGATCGTGATCAGTTCCTCGCGAAGCTGCGCGCGCGGGGTCACGCGGTCCAGCATCCCGTGATCCAGCAGGTACTCGGCGCGCTGGAACCCCTCGGGCAGCTTCTCGCGGATGGTCTGCTCGATCACGCGCGCGCCGGCGAAGCCGATCAGCGCGTTAGGTTCGGCGATCTGCACGTCGCCCAGCATCGCGTAGGATGCGGTGACGCCCCCGGTCGTGGGATGCGTCAGCACCACGATGTAGGGCAGGCCAGCCTCCTTGAGCATCTGCACCGCGATGGTGGTGCGCGGCATCTGCATCAGGCCCAGGATGCCCTCCTGCATCCGCGCGCCGCCCGCCGCCGAGAACAGGATCAGCGGGCGCCCGGTCTCGATCGCGCGCTCGGCGGCGGCGAGGATGGCATTGCCGACATACATCGACATCGACCCGCCCATGAAGGAAAAGTCCTGACCCGCGGCGATGATGGGGGTGCGGCCGATCTCGCCCTCGACGACGAGCATCGCCTCGCGCTCGCCGGATTTCTTCTGGGCCGCGCGCAGACGGTCGGGGTATTTCTTCTGGTCGCGGAATTTCAGCGGGTCCTCGACCGGCTGGGGCACCGCGACCTCGGTGAAGACGCCGCCGTCGAAAAACGCCTTGAAACGATCCCGCGGCGTGATGCCCATGTGATGCCCGCAGGAGGTGCAGACATACAGCGCCTCTTTCAGTTCCCGGTGGAACAGCATCGTGCCGCATTCGTCGCATTTCGACCACAGGTTCTCGGGCACTTCGCGGCGCGAGAAGATCGAATTGATGCGCGGGCGGACGTAGTTGGAGATCCAGTTCATGGGCGCCTCTGACGTTGCGCGACAGGGATAAGGCGGGCGCGGATGGAATGCAATCGGCGGCGGGTGGCCCACCGCGCGGCTGCCCGACCCGGTCGCGGGGCGCGGCCGGGCCAGCGGCCTTGTTCCTGCCGCGGCGCGGGATTAAACCGGCGCGAAGGGCGGCGCGGAGGAGGATCATGCGCAAGACCATTCTGGCGCTGGCAGGGCTGACCTGGCTGTCGGCCTGCGACCTCGGTATCACCCTTCCCGGCTTCGGGCGCGACATGACCGGCGATGGTATCCGCACCCTCGCGTTGCTCGATGGCGCGGTGCGGGTGCGCGGCCCTGATGGGTATTGCGTGGACCCGTCCGCCAGCGCAGCCTCAAGCGGGTTTGCCATCATGGCCGGCTGCGCCGTCTTGTCGAAGCGTGGCGGAACGATGCCGGACCGGGCCGGGTTGATCACGGTGCAGTTCGGGGCACCGGGCAGTGCGCTTGTCGGCGCGGGGGCCGCGGACCTGGCCGATATGCTGCGCGAAGATTCCGGCCAAGGCCTTCTGTCGAGCGGCGAGGCAGGCGTCGAGGTCGGCGAGGTCGAGGTCGATGGCACTCGTGTCATGGTCCGGTTCGAGGATCACGCCGGGGCGCCAGTTCCGGGCACGACGCCCAAGGTTTGGCGGGGCTTTACCGATATCGAGGATCGGCTGGTCACGGTCTCGGTTCTGGCCTATGACCGTGACCCGCTGACCACAGAGGCGGGGCGCACCCTTCTGGAAGCGGCACTGCGCGCCCTGAAAGACGTGAACCAGCCGACGCCCTCGGACGCATGACCGGTGATCCGGGCCAAGGACTCTCAGCGCTCTCGCTATCTGTTTCCATTCGTGAAACAATTTGGCAGATATATTGTCGAAAGTTGAACAGGGCGAAGGCCTGACATGGCAAAGCTGCGCAATGGGCTTCTGGCTCGATTCGTCGACCGCCGGATGCGACGCTACTGGTCGCGGGCGGCGGCACAGGCCCCGCGGACCGAGATTTCGGAACTGCGCCGCCAGCGCAATGCCGCCCGCAACCTGCGGCACACGCTGGATGAACTGACCTACCAGGCTGACAACCGCCTCGCCCTGCCCCGCATCGGGTCGACGTCCTTTCCGCAGCCGCAGGGAACCGACTGGTCCTGGCGGCCGCAGGCCTGGCGCGGGGCGCTGCCGGTAAAGGGGCTGGCGGCGGTCGAAACCCGAACCGCGCTTGGCGACGAGGTCACGCTGTTCCACGACTGCCGCGTCTCGGAATTGAGCCTGCGGCAGTTGCGCAACACGCGCGAGGCGGACCTCGCGCCCTTCGGCCTGCGCCTGGACGTGTTCCAGTTCGACGGCTCGTTCCTGAGCCTCGTCCTCGACTTGCCGCGCGCGGCCTGCGAGGGGCTGCGCAAGCGGCATCTGATCCGGCTTGACGTGATCGTCGAGATGGAAACACCGCTGGAAATCTTCGCGCGCCTCAACGTGCGGCACGGGCCGAACACCGAACAGATCGTGCGGGAACTGCCCCTGCACGAGGATCCGGTCATGGTCGAATTCGATCTGGCCTATACCAATCTCAACGAAAAGAGGGTCGAGTCCGCCTGGGTGGACCTGATCTTCGAGGGGCCGCAGATGAACCAGGTGACACTCCGCGATGTCACCCTGTGCCGCGTGCCCCGGGCCGCGCTTTGATGGGGGATGCCATGGAACGGGACGTGACGCTGACCAAGCTGCGCTTGATCGAGGGTGTCTGGCACGGCGTGCTCACCCGGGGCAAGCACGACACCCGGCAGCCGGATCTCGTGGTCACGCACCTCGACCACGAGATCAAGGGTGTCGAGGTGGAGCACGACCGGGTCGAGGAATGCTGGTACGTAAGGGTGCCCATCCCGGCGGATCGGATCGCCGACGGTGTGCAGACGTTCCTGGTCCGTGACCGGCAGGAGGACAGTGTGCTGGCATCTTTCGCCATCGTCGCAGGGGACGCCCTGGCCGAGGATATCCGTGCCGAGATCGGCCTGCTGCGCGCCGAGCTCGACATGCTCAAAAAGGCCTTCCGGCGGCACTGCGTCGAAACGGCGGGGGACTGATCCCGAGCCTGTCTTACGCCTGACGCGGCGTTGCGCGTGACCCGCGCGCCGACATGCGGCAAGACGCAACCGAAGGGAGTCGTGCCATGACCGATTATCCGCATCTGCTGGCCCCGCTGGATCTTGGCTTCACCACGCTGAAGAACCGCGTGCTGATGGGCTCCATGCACACCGGGCTGGAAGAGACGAAGGACTGGAACCGTGTCGCCGAATTCTACGCCGAGCGGGCACGCGGCGAGGTCGCGCTGATGGTCACCGGCGGCATGGCCCCCAACCGCGAGGGCGGCGTCTTTCCCGGCGCGGCCGGCCTGTTCACTGCCGAGGACATCGCCAATCACCGTGTCGTCACCGATCGCGTCCATGATGCGGGCGGCAAGATCGCCATGCAGATCCTGCACGCGGGCCGCTATGCCTATGGCAAGGAGTGCGTCGCGCCCTCGGCCATCAAGTCGCCGATCTCGCCCTTCGCGCCCGCGGAACTCGACGAGGCGGGGATCGAGAAACAGATTGCCGACATCGTCACCGCCGCCGCCCGCGCCCGCGAGGCGGGCTACGACGGGGTCGAGGTCATGGGGTCCGAGGGGTATTTCCTCAACCAGTTCCTCGTGGAACACACCAACAAGCGGATCGACCGCTGGGGCGGCAGTCTCGAAAACCGCCAGCGCCTGCCGGTCGAGGTGGTGCGCCGGGTGCGCGCGGCCGTGGGCGACGACTTCATCCTGATCTACCGGCTGTCCATGATCGACCTCATCCCCCAGGGCCAGACCTGGGACGAGGTCGTCACGCTGGCGCGAAAGATCGAAGGGGCCGGGGCCACGATCCTCAATACCGGCATCGGCTGGCACGAGGCGCGCGTCCCGACCATCGCCACCAGCGTGCCGCGCCGCGCCTTTGCCTGGGTCACGCAAAAGCTGATGGGCGAGGTCGGCATTCCGGTCATCACCTCGAACCGGATCAACACGCCACAAGTGGCCGAGGACGTGCTGGCCGAGGGCTGTGCCGACATGGTCTCCATGGCGCGGCCCTTCCTTGCCGACGCGCATTTCGTCAGGAAGGCGGCCGAGGGGCGCGCCGCCCTGATCGCGCCCTGCATCGCCTGCAACCAGGCCTGCCTTGACCACACCTTTTCGATGAAGATCGCCTCCTGCCTGGTCAACCCGCGCGCCGCGCATGAAACCGAGATCACCCTGGACCCGGCCGCGCAGGCCAAGCGCATCGCCGTGGTCGGGGCCGGCCCGGCGGGCCTGTCCGCCGCCGTCACCGCCGCAGGCCGGGGCCACGACGTGACGCTGTTCGACAAGGCCGACAGCTTGGGCGGGCAGCTCAACATGGCGCGGCGCATCCCCGGTAAGGAAGAGTTTCACGGGCTGGTGGACTGGTTCACCGCCAGCGTCGATGCCGCCGGCGTGACAACCCGACTTGGCACCGAGGCGACCGCCGCGATGCTGGCGGACTTCGACGAGGTCATCATCGCCACGGGGGTCGTGCCGCGCGATCCGTCGATCCCCGGGCAGAACGGCCCCAACGTGCTGTCCTACATCGACGTGCTGTATCACGGCGCGCCCGTGGGCGACCGCGTGGCGGTGATCGGGGCCGGCGGGATCGGCTTCGACGTGGTCGAGTTCCTGACCGTGGACGACAGCCCGACTGAGGATCTGGACGAGTGGATGTCGGAATGGGGTGTGGGTGACCCCGCGCAGATGCGCGGCGGTCTGCGCCCCGAGGGGCCGCAACCCGAGGCCCCGGCGCGCAAGGTCACGCTGTTGCAGCGCAAGGCGCAGAAGCTGGGCAAGGGGCTTGGCAAGACGACTGGCTGGATCCACCGGGCCAGCCTGCGGATGCGCAATGTCGAGATGATCGGCGGCGTCAACTACGAACGCATCGACGCCGACGGGCTCCACGTCACCTACGGCGAGGCCCGCGAAAACCCGACCCTGATCGAGGCCGACACGATCGTGCTCTGTGCCGGGCAATTGTCCGAACGTGACCTGGCCGACGCGCTGCAGGCAAACGGACAGACCCCGCATGTCATCGGCGGGGCCGATGTGGCCGCCGAATTGGATGCCAAACGCGCCATCGACCAGGGCGTGCGGCTTGCCGCCACACTTTGACCGTTGGGCACCGGCCTGATCGGTAGCCGCCCGCGCGGCCGCGGCGCGTTTCCCTGCGCTGAACGGTCGCGTGAAAACCTACCAATTGTCAGGCATGCGCCGCAGTCCTGCCCGATTTCGGGATCAGGACTGTCTTCGAACGTGGGACAGTACCGAGGACACAGGATGGATCGTCTGACCGAAATGGAGGCCTTCGCCACGGTCGTTGACCAGGGCGGCTTCACGGATGCCGCCAAGAAGATGGGCATCTCGAAGTCCGCCGTGTCCAAGCACGTGTCCGCGCTCGAAGCGCGGCTTGGCGCCCGCCTGCTCAACCGGACCACGCGCCGGGTCAGCCCAACCGAGATCGGCCTGGCCTACTACGACCGGGCGCGACGGGTGCTGACCGACGCGGGCGAGGCGGACGCGCTTGTCACCTCGATGCAGTCGGACCCGTCAGGTCTGTTGCGGATTTCCGTGGCGACCGATTTCGGGGTCAATCACCTGTCGCCTGTTCTGGGCGAATTCCTTCAGGAATTTCCCGATATCACCGTCAACATGGTGCTCAACAACCGCTATGTCGAACTGATCTCGGAAGGCTTCGACATGGCCATCCGCATCGGCGAGTTGGAAGACAGCAGCCTGCGCGCGCGCAAGCTTACCGAAACATCAAAGCGGATGGTCGCCAGCCCGTCGTATTTCCAGAAACACGGCCGACCGCAGCGCATCGACGATCTGAACGAACACAAGCTGCTGCACTATTCCAATGCCGCCAATTCCGCCGTCTGGAAACTGACTGCGCCCTCGGGCGAGAAACGCCAGGTCCGCACCGCCGGATGGCTGACTGTCAACGACGGGCAATCCCTTCTGAATGCCGCGATTTCCGGACTGGGCATCGCCTATCTGCCCAGCTTTCTCTACGCCGAAGCGTTGGATCAGGGCCTTGTCGAGGACGCAATCCCCGATCTGCCGCTGGAGACCCAGGGCATCTACGCCGTGTATCCGCCGGGCCGGTTCACCCAGCCCAAGGTTCGGGCCTTCATCGATTTCCTCGCCCATGCCTTTGCAGAAAAGGGTCCGGAACGCTGGTAGAGTGCCGTGCAACGTAATTCCCGACGGGATGCGTCCCCACCTCCGCGGTCCCCGGGCCGCGGCTTCTTTTTGGTCCCTCCGTGCCGCAGCCCGCCAAGCTGGCCTGTCCGGCGCGGTGGGCTGGTCGGTGCCGGGCCTCAGGCCTGTGGGTGAATGCGGTAGTGATAACCGGCAGCGGCCCGCATCCCGAGTAACGCGTAGAGCGCGTTCGCCGCGGCATTCGCTGTCGTGACAAGAACGGCGAGGTCCTGCGCGCCGGCCTCCTGCGACCAGACCGCCGCGGCCTGCATCATCGACCGGGCCATGCCACGGCGGCGAAAACGGGGCGGAACCGCGACGGCGTGGACCATGGCCGTCTCCGCGTGCCGTGCCACGAAGAGCGTCCCGGCCGGGCTATCACCGTTGCGCCCCAGGATCGTGGTTTTCGGCCCCGCGACGCGGGCCATGATCGCAAGGCGCGCCGGCCCTATCCCGCCCGCGGTCCATATGTCGCGCTGGACCGCCAGCGGCGGCCAGACCCTGAAGCAGGTGACAGGCGGCAGCGGCCCCGCCAGGTCGGCCACGGGCGCGGTATAAAGCGTCACCGGGTCCTTGACCCGGTATCCCCGCGTGGCCAGCGCCGCGTCCAGCGCCGCCTCGCCCGGGCGCACCATGAACAGCGGGGCCTGGCCGAGGGACCGCATGGCCGCCTCGGCGGCGGGAATGTCATCGGCCCCGGCGGGCGCGCTTGCTGTCGCGGCGCTGACCCGGCTGCCCCCGCCCGCACCCGCGCGAATTGTCCACGGCCCGACGCGGTCAAGGCGCGCGGCGGGCCATGTCGCGTCGATCAGCGCGGTCAGCGACTGCGGTGTCACAGCCCGAGGTCGGTGGCCAGCCGGGCCATGGCGGCCTCGACCCGTGCCGCGTCGGTGCCGCGCACGACGACATGCGTGCCGTAGGCCCCGTCCGTCTGGAACGGGTAGGAGCCGACGGACAGGTCCGGATAAGCCTCGGCCAGCCGTGCCAGCGGGGCGGCGACGTCGCCCTCGCCGCGCTGCACGCGCAACGTTCGGCTTTGCACCGGTGCGCCGCCCACAACCTGCGGCAGAACGCTGGCCACCATCGCCTGGAAAATCGAGGGCACCCCGGCCATGACATGCACGTTGCCGATGGAAAAGCCGGGCGCCGCGCTGACCGGGTTGTCGATCAGCGCCGCCCCGTCGGGGATTCGCGCCATGCGTAACCGCGCCGCGTTCAGCTCGGTTCCGGCGCGGTCGTAATGGGCCTGCAGCACGGCGCGGGCGTCCGCGCGCACGTCAATGCCCACGCCGAAGGCCGCGGCCACGCTGTCGGCGGTGATGTCGTCATGCGTCGGCCCGATCCCGCCCGAGGTGAAGACCGTGTCGAAGGCCCCGCGCAGGGCGTTCAACGCGGCAACGATAGCATCTTGGTCGTCGCTGACAACGCGCACCTCTTTCAGGTCCACGCCGATCCGCGTCAGCTCGCCGGCGAGGTAATGCATGTTGGACTCGCGCGTGCGCCCCGACAGGATCTCATCCCCGATGACGAGCATGGCGGCGGTTGGGTTCGGCATGGTCTTCTCCTTGTCCGGGCGCTGGTATAGATCAGGTCTATGCGCTTTGCCACGCCCCTCGTGCCCGGCCGGCTGGACCGCCGTTACAAGCGGTTCCTGTCCGACATCGTGCTGGACACGGGTGAAGAGGTCACGGCGCATTGCCCCAATCCCGGCTCCATGCTGGGACTTGATGCGCCGGGGACAAGGGTCTGGCTGGAACGCACCGACGATCCGCGAAAGAAACTGGACTGGGGCTGGCGCCTGGTCGAACTGGACAGCGGCCTTGTCACCATCGACACCGGCTTGGCCAATCGCGTGGTGGGTGAGGCGCTGCGCACGGGCGCGGTGCCGGCGCTGGCCGGGGCGGGCACGGTCCGCGCCGAGGTGAAATTCGGCACCGCCAGTCGCGTGGATTTCTGCCTGGGCGGCGATACTTTCGTCGAGGTCAAGTCGGTCACCCTGTCCCGCCAGCCCGGCCTGGCCGAGTTCCCCGACAGTGTCACCCGGCGCGGCACGACGCATCTGCAGGAGTTGACCGAGGTCGCCCGGACCGGGCGGCGGGCGGTGATGCTCTACCTCGTCCAGCGCACGGATTGCGCCGCCATGACCCTGGCCGCGGATATCGACTCCGCGTATGCCCGCGCCTGGCAGGCGGCGCGTGCCGCGGGGGTCGAGATGCTCTGCCACCGTGCCGCGATCACGCCCGCGGCGATCACGCTCGGCCCCGCCTGCACGGTCCTTGACCCTGACACGGTGAAATAGACGCAGCGCCGGGCCTTTTGCGCCGGGCGGTTTTGCCCTATCTGTCGCTGAAACGGGAAGCAGAGGCCATGGACGACACGCGCGGCAGGATCACCAAGGACGGCATTCGCCTGCACGATCGGGCGGATTTCGCCGGCATGCAGGCCGCGGGGCGGCTGGCCGCCGAAATCCTCGACCGGATCGCCGATCACGTCGTGCCCGGCGCCACCACTGGCGAGCTGGACCGCAAGATCACCGAGTGGGTCCGCGCGGCCGGGGCGGACTCCGCCACCATCGGCTACAAGGGGTTCCAGCACGCCAGTTGCATCAGCGTCAATCACGTGGTCTGCCACGGCATTCCCGGCGCGCCGATTCCCAAGGCGCGCTCCGAGACGATCTCGAAGAACTTCGAGAAGCGCCGCGAGGATGACGCGCTGCAGAGCGGCGATATCCTCAACATCGACGTCACGGTGATCCTCGACGGTTGGTTCGGCGACACTAGCCGGATGTTCGTCGCCGGCGGCAAACCCAACCAGAAGGCCGAACGGCTGATCCAGGTCACGCACGATGCCCTGATGGCGGGGATCGAGGCCGCGCGGCCCGGCAACACCTTCGGCGATATCGGCCATGCCATCCAGTCCCACGTCGAGGGCCAGCGCATGAGCGTCGTGCGCGATTTCTGCGGCCACGGGCTGGGCCGGGTGTTCCACGCCCCGCCGAACGTGCTGCATTACGGCCGCGCGGGCACCGGCCCGGTACTGGAAGAGGGGATGTTCTTCACCATCGAACCCATGGTCAATCTGGGCCGCCCCGAAACGGTTGTCCTCAAGGACGACTGGACGGCGGTGACCCGCGACAAGCAGCTGTCGGCCCAGTTCGAGCATTCCATCGGTATCACCGATCAGGGCGCGGAGATTTTCACCCTGTCTCCCGCGGGACGGTTCCACCCCACCTACTGACCCCCGTCCGGCACGGGCGCGGCGCGCAGCAGGGTGACATGCGTGTCGCCGTAGCGGCGGCTGTCGAGCATGGCGAACCCCATGGGCGCGGCCTGCGGCGCGCTGTCCTCCCAGACGATCAGGGCCGCCGGGGCCAGCCAGCTGTGCCGCTGTGCGGCAAGAACGGCCGGCCCGCCCAGACCCTGCCCGTAGGGCGGGTCGAGAAAGACCAGATCACAGGGCGCGTCCGCCTGCGGCAGGCGGTCGGCGGCGCAGGTCAGGATGCGGGCATCCTGTTCGCGCCGCGCCTTGGCAAGGTTTTCGCCGATCAGGCGACGGGCCACGCGTCCCTTGTCCACAAGGGTTGCGTGGCTGGCCCCGCGCGACAGCGCCTCGAGCGCCAGCGCGCCGGTCCCGGCGAACAGGTCCAGCACCCGCGCACCCCGGGGCAGACCGTATCCGGCCAGCACGTTGAACAGGCTTTCGCGCACCCGGTCCGGTGTGGGGCGCAGGTGCGCGCCAGCGTCGCCCTTGCCGACCGAGGCGAGTGTCAGCCCGCGATGCTGGCCGCCGATGATCCTCACGCCTTCAAAAGCGCCTTCATGTCGGTCTCCGGGTCGGTGACGACCTCGGGCGCGGGCGATTTCCCGGCCTCGATCAGGCGCTTGGCCACCATGTAGGTGCGGGCGTCGTTCATGGCGTCCACCGCGATCAGCTCATCGCCGCTGTAATACCAGTGGGACCGGGCGTCACCGTGCCCGCGGACATGCACCGCGTCGTAGCCAAGGTTCAGCCCGGCGATCTGCAGCTTGCAATCGTACTGGTCCGACCAGAACCACGGTTTCGGATCATACGCGACATCTTCGCCGGCCATGTTCCGCGCCGCGACCTCACCCATGTCGATCGCGTTGCCCACGCTCTCCAACCGGATGCGCTGCCCCCTGAACAGGCACGTGGCACAGTCGCCCGCGGCATGGATGTCGGGGTCGGAGGTGCGGCACCGCGCGTCGGTGACGATGCCGTTGTCGACCGCGAGGCCCGCCGCTTCGGCGAGGGTAGTTGCAGGCTCGATGCCGACGCCGACGATGGCGAAATCCAGCTCGAGTTCGGTGCCATCCGTCAACACCGCGCCGGTGACACGGTCGGTCCCGGTCAGGTGCTGCAGGCCGACACCTTCACGGATGTCCACCCCGTGCCGGCGGTGCAGGTCGCGAAAATAGGCCGCGGTCTCGGGGCAGGCCACCCGTTGCAGGATGCGGTCGGCCATTTCGACCAGCGTGACCGTGACGCCTTTCTTCGCGGCCACCGCCGCGGCCTCGAGCCCGATGTAGCCGCCGCCGATCACCAGAAGCCGTGCGCCCGCACGGAACTCGGGCGCCATGGCATCGGCGTCGTGCAGGTCACGCACGGTATAAACTCCATCCAGCGTGCCGCCGACCGCGGCCGGGAGCGTGCGGGGATGCGAGCCGGTGGCGAGGGCGAGCTTGTCATAGGTCAGCACCTCGCCGGTATCGAGGCGCAGGGTCTTGTCTTGGGCATTCACCTCGGTCACGCGCACGCCGGTGCGCAGGGTGATGTTGTTGTCGGCATACCATTTTTCCGGCCGCAGGAAGAGCCGGTCGAGCGTCATGTCGCCCAGCAGATAGGCCTTGGACAGTGGCGGCCGCTGGTAGGGGGGCACCGGTTCGGCCCCGATCAGGGTGATCGCGCCCTCAAAGCCGCTGGCGCGCAGCCTGGCCACGAGCGAGGCCGCCGCCTGGCCGCCGCCGATCACGATATGATGCGCCATGTGTCACGATCTCCTGCTGACCTTGGACCGGTCAGACCCTATAGTCGCGCAGGGACGAAACGCAATTGACGAAGGACCTGACGAATGACGATTTCAGTTGGAGAGACCCTGCCCGATGCAACGGTGCTGCGCATGGGCGAAGAGGGCCCCGAAGAGGTGCAGATGGCCGACCTAGCCGGGTCGGGCAAGGTGGTGCTGTTCGGCCTGCCCGGGGCCTATACCGGCACCTGCACCACGGCCCATGTGCCCAGTTTCATCCGCACCAAGGCGGATTTCGAGGCCAAGGGCGTCGACGCGGTCATCTGTGTCAGCGTGAACGACCCCTTCGTGATGGACGCCTGGGGCGAGAGCACGGGCGCCACGCAGGCCGGCATCCAGATGGTCGGCGACGCCGCATCCGCGTTCACCAAGGCCATCGGCATGGATTTCAGCGCGCCGCCGGTCGGGCTGATCGACCGTTCGAAACGCTTCGCACTTTATGCCGAGGACGGGGTCGTCAAAGTCCTGCACGTCGAGGAGAACCCCGGTGTCTGCGAGACCTCGGCCGGCGAGGCGTTGCTCGCGGCGCTGTAGGACCCCGGGCGAGGTGCCGATCCGGGACATCCGTCCTGAACCGGCGCCCCGGTTCCGCCCGCCGGGCGGGATCGGGGCGTTATCCCGTACGCTGCACCATGGTCTGGGTCGGGAAGGGGATCTCCACGCCCTGCGCGTCGAAGGCTTCCTTGACCGCACGGGTCAGGTCGAACTTGAGGTCCCAGTAATCACCCGCGGCGCACCAGGCCCGCACCGTGAAATCGACCGAACTGTCGGCCAGGTTGGTCACCTTCACGAAGGGGGCCGGGTCCGCCATGACCCTTTCGTCGTTCGTGACGATCTCGGTGATGATCGTCTCGGCCGTCTTGAGGTCGGTGCCATAGGAGACACCGAAAACCAGGTCGCAGCGCCGCGTCTCGTAATGCGAAAAGTTGGTGATCGCCCCCGAGAAGACATCTCCGTTGGGCACGATGATCTTGACGTTGTCGGGCGTTGTCATCTCGGTCGTGAAGAGGGTGATTTCGTCGACGGTACCCGACTGGCCGCCCGCGGTCACGTAATCCCCGGCCTTGAATGGGCGGAATGCGATCAGCATGACCCCGGCCGCCAGGTTTGCCAGCGACCCCTGCAGGGCGAACCCGATGGCCAGGCCCACGGCGCCCACCAGCGCAGCGAGCGATGTCGTCTCGATCCCGAAGCGGCCGAGGATGAAGATCACCGCGATGGCCAGCACGGCGTAGCGCACAACGCTGCCCAGGAACCGGGCCAGCGTGACGTCGAACCGTGGGTTCTTCTCGGACACCTTGACGATCCGGCCCCGGGCCCAGCCGCTCAGCCAGAGTGCGGCGACGAAGATCGCCAGCGCGACGGCGATGTTCACGACAAGATCGAAAATGAAGTCTTCTGACATGGCAATGGCCCCGGTGTTGAATCCCTTAATCGCCGGAGTATATCCCCGGCCGCGGCGCCGCAACAGCCATGGCGATAACGCGGCGCAACGCCCCCGTCTGAGGATGTTGCGCCGACGCCCCTCTCAGGCGGCGAGCTTGTCCATTTTCTGGGCCAGCTTGAGGTCCAGCTCGCTCAACCCGCCGATGTCGTGAGTCGAGAGCGTCACCTCGACCGTCTTGAAGACGTTGAACCACTCGGGATGGTGGTTGAGCTTCTCGGCCCAGATCGCGGCGCGGGACATGAAGCCCCAGGCCTCGACAAAATTGATGAAGGTATAGGTCTTGGTGACCGCGTCGCGGCCCTCGACCGGGGTCCAGCCCGCCTCTTGCAGCGTCTTGCGCCCGGCGTCGTCTATCGGATCGGCCATGGTGATCTCCTTTGGTCAGTCGTGGTCGTCGGTCTCGGCCCGGCGGAAGGGGCCGTAGCTTGTCAGCACCTCGATCTCTTCATCAACTGCGCGGCGCTCGGCCTGCAGGTAATCTTCCACGGCATAGCGGAACCCGTCATCGGCGAACCAGTGCAGGGCGTGGGTCGTCACCGGCAGGTAGCCGCGCGCCAGCTTGTGCTCGCCCTGCGCGCCGGCCTCGACCGTGCGCAGACCGTGGGCGATGGCGTAGTCAATGGCCTGGTAGTAGCAAACCTCGAAGTGCAGGAAGGGGTGATGCTCGGTGCAGCCCCAGTAGCGCCCGAACAGGTTGTCCCGCCCGATCAGGTTCATCGCCCCCGCGATCGGTTCCCCCTCGCGCTGGGCAAAGACCAGCAGGATGTCGTCGCGCAACCTTTCGTGGGCGATGTCGAAGAAGCGCCGGGTCAAGTAGGGCGTGCCCCATTTGCGCGCGCCCGTGTCCCGGTAGAAGGTCCACATCGCGTCCCAATGATGCGGCTGAATGGCGTCGCCGGTCAGTTGCACGATCTCGCCGCCGAAATCCTGCGCGGCGCGGCGTTCCTTGCGCAGGGTCTTGCGCTTGCGGCTGGACAGGTGGGCCAGGAAATCCGCCCAGTCGGCGTAACCGTCGTTGGCCCAGTGGTATTGCTGCGCCGTGCGCCGTAGCAGGCCCATCTCCTCGCCCGCAAGGGCCTCGTCTTCGGTACAGAAGGTCGCGTGCACCGAGGACAGGCCGTTGTCGGTGGCCAGTTGCACCGCGCCTTGCACCAGCGCCGCCATGCCCTGGGCCTCGTGCCCCGGCTTGGTCAGAAAGCGACGGCCGGTGACGGGCGTGAAGGGCACGGCGATCTGCAGCTTGGGATAATAGCGCCCGCCGGCGCGTTCATAGGCATGGGCGAAATTGTGGTCGAACATGTATTCGCCCTGGCTGTGTGCCTTGCCGTAGAGCGGGGCGACGGCGATGATCGCGCCATTGCTGCGCGCGGCCAGGTAATGCGGCTCCCATCCCGTTCCGGGGCCGGTGCTGCCGCTTTCCTCCAGCGCCGTGAGGAACCTGTGCGTGGTGAAGGGGTCGACGGGCCTGCCGCCCGAGACGGCCTCGGGACAGGCGCAGGCATCCCAGTCGGCCGCCGGAATGTCCGACAGGCTGCGATGCGCGGTGATCTCGACCGGAGAGGCGTCCATGCCCTGAGAGTTGGCCCCGGGACCCCCGCGGTCAAGCAAGGTACCCCTCGAAAGTGACCTGGTCGGCCCCGTCGGCCAGCGCCGCGGCCTGCTCCCTGTCCGACCGGGTGGTCCAGCACAAGATGCGCCGCCCCTCGGCACGGGCATTGGCGACGGCGGGGTTGGTCAGGTCGTCCCATCGGTGGCTTATGAAGGCGGCGCCGAGGGGGGCAAGGTCGGGCATCGGGCGCAGTTCGGCCAGCCGTGACGCGGGCACGGTCGGCCAGGTGTCCGAGGCGAAGGCATCGGTCGTCAGACCCCGCGGCAGACTTGGCAGAAGCTGGCCCAAGCGCGCCACGGAATGCGGGTTGAAGGACATGACGGCCACAGGGCCAGGATAGTCGGCCAAGCAGGCGGCGGCGGCCTCTTCCAACGGACCGACCTCGGGGCCGAGAGCGCCGTCCTGGTCCTTGACCTCGATCAGCAGCGGTACCGCCCCGGCGACTTGGTCCAGCACCCGGGTCAGGGTGGGGATACCCTCTTCGCTGTCGGTCAGGTGAAGCGACGACAGGCGTTCCGCGCTCAGCCCGCGCACCGGCCCGCGCGCCCCTGTCAGCCGGTCCAGCGCGTAGTCGTGAAACACCATGGCCTGCCCGTCGGCCGAGAGCTGTAGGTCGATCTCGATCCCGTAGCCGGCGGCGATGGCCGCATCGATGGCTGACCGGCTGTTCTCGGGCCGGCCCGGCCCGTGCAGCGCCCGGTGGGCGAAGGGGCGCGCGTGAAACCCCGGCGGCAGCATCAGGCGATCTCGAACAGGCCCTCGATCTCGACGGCGACCCCCAGCGGCAGGGCGGCCGCCGAAACGGCCGAGCGCGCGTGGCGTCCGGCCTCGCCCAGCGCCTCGACCATGAAATCGCTGGCCCCGTTGATGACCTTGGGCTGGTCGGTGAAATCGGGGGTGGAATTGACGAAACCGGTCAGCTTGACCAAGCGCACCAGCCTGTCGATGTCGCCGTCGCAGGCCGCCTTGAGTTGGGCCAGAAGGCTGATCGCGCAGAGCCGGGCCGCCGCCGCGCCCTGCGCCACTGTCATGGTGTCGCCCAGCTTGCCCGTCACCGGGCCGTCGGCATCCATCGCGATCTGGCCCGAGACATGCACCAGCGACCCCGTGGTCACGAAGGCCACGTAATTGCCCGCCGGCACGGGGGCCTCGGGCAGGGTGACGCCGAGTTCGGCAAGGCGCGATTCGATGGGCATGTCCGGGCTCCCTCTTGGTGATCGGCCATGACGCTAGCCCCGATCCCGCACGTGCGAAAGACCCTAAGCTAGCTCTCGCGGAAGGTGCGCGCCAGGTAGTCCATCAAGGGCTGCGTCAGGTAGGCCATCGGCGTGCGGTCCACCGTGCGTATGAAGGTCTCGACCGGCATGCCTGGGATCAGGGTCGTGTCCTCGGGCAGGCGCGCCGCCGCACCTGCGTTCAGCACGACCCGGGCCTCGTAGTAGCTGCGGCCTGTCGCCTCGTCGGTGAAGGCATCGGCCGAGACTTGGCGCACCGTGCCGGAAATCTCGGGCGTGCGGCGCGTGTCCAGCGAGGAAAAGCGCAGCGTTACCGACTGTCCAAGCCGGACCGAGTCGATGTCGGTGGGGGCCACCCGCGCGGCAATCACAAGCGGACGGTCCTGGGGCACCAGGTAAAGCACGGGCTCGGCCGGGCGAATCACGGCACCGGCCCCGAAAACCTGCAACCCGTGGACCACGCCGGAGACGGGGGCGCGAATCTCGAGTCGGTCGAGCCGGCGTTGCAGGTCGGCGCGCTGTTCGCGCAGCTCCAGCTCGTTGAATTGCAGATCGCGCAGACGGGTGATGGCCTCTTCGCGGCGGGCGGTGCGCAGGCGGATGATCTCGAGGTCCAGTTCGGTGATCTTTTCCTCGGCCTCGGCCCGGCGCGCGGCGAGGTCGCCAGCCTGGCCGGACATGCGGGCCTTTTCCCGTTCCAGCGCGAGGACCTTGCCTGCCTGCGCGAGGCCGCGGTCCAGCAGCGCGCGCTGGCTTTCCAGCTCCTCTTCGATCAAGTCCAGCTGGCGGGCCAGGGCAGCCTGTTGCGCCGCGATCCCGTCAACCTGGCTACGCACCTGTCCGGCGCGGCGGCGCAGCTTTTCGGCCTCCTGCTCGGCCGTTTCCAGGCGGGTGCGGAACAGCCGCTGCTGTCCCTGCATCAGCTCCCGTGTTTCGGCATCGCCCTCGGCGCGCAGGATCGGCGCGAAGGCGAGAGTGTCGGCACCGTCGCGTTCGGCCTCGAAGCGCGCGCGGCGGGCCAGGACCTCGAAGAGCTGCCCCTCGACGATGGCCAGTTGCGCTGTCAGGTCGTCCGGATCAAGCCGCACCAGCACCCTGCCTTCGGGGACGGTATCGCCCTCGGACACCAGGATCTCGCGCAGGACGCCACCGTCGATGTGCTGGACCACCTGCCGATTCTGTTCCACCTCGATCCGGCCCGGCGCAATGACCGCCCCGGTGATCCGCGCGGTGATGGCCCAGCCGCCGAACCCGGCCACCAGGATCAGCACTGACACCATGCCGATCGCAACGGGGCGGCGCACCGGCCAGTGCCGCGGGGGCCCGTCCCGCCCCCTGGTCATGCCACGCCCGCGCCGCGCTCGGGGCGGACCTGCTCTACCTGGGCGCGATTCGCGACGACCTTGTTCATGACGTCGTCTCGCGGGCCGACCGCGCGGGCCGCGCCGTTTTCAAGGTATAGGACCAGGTCGCATTCCCGGATCGCGGCCGGTCGATGCGCCATGATGAAGACCGCGCGCCCCGCCGCTTTCACCGCCCGGATCGCGGCGTTGAGCGCATTCGATCCTGCGTTGTCGAGGTTGGCGTTGGGTTCGTCCAGCACCAGGACCACCGGATCGCCGTAGAGGGCGCGGGCCAGCCCGATTCGCTGTATCTGCCCGCCCGAGAGCCGCCCGCCGGTCATGTCGACGGGGGTGTCGTACCCCTCGGGCAGCCTAAGGATCATGTCATGGGCGGCGGCCTGTTTCGCCGCCGCGACGACGGCGGCATCGTCCGGGTCCGTCGACATCCGGGCGATATTCTCCTTGATGGTCCCTTCGAAGAGCTGCACCCGCTGGGGCAGATACCCGATGTGCGTGCCCAGGGTGTCGGGCGGATACTGGTTCAGCGCGGCGCCATCGAGGCGGATCTTGCCCCCGGCGGGCTGCCACAGCCCGGTCAGCGCCCTGGCAAGGGTCGATTTGCCCGCACCCGAGACACCGATCACCCCCATGGCCTGCCCCGGTTCGAGCCGGAAGCTGACCATGCGAAGCGCGGCACTGGTCTGGCCCGGCGGCACCACGGTGACGTCACTGGCCTCGACGATGGCGCGTGGGACCGGCAGGGCGGTGCGTGCGGTGGCTGGCGGTGCCGTTCCCAGCAACCGCGCCAGACTGCGCCAGGCGTCGATCCCGCGCTGGACCACGGCCCATTGGTTGATCAGGGCCTCGACAGGGGCCAGCGCCCGGCCCAGCAGGATGGCCCCGGCGATCATGGCCCCCGCCGTAAGCTGATCCTGCAAGACCAGGTAGGCCCCGAGGCCGAGCATGGCCGATTGCAGGAACAGTCGAAACGCCCGCGTCGTCGCCGAGACGCTGCCCATGCGATCCGAGACACGGATGCTGGCCGCCAGGGCCTGGTCGCGCAGGCGGTCCCAACGATCGAAAGCGGCGCGCCGCATGCCCAGCGCCTGCACCATCTCGGCCTCGTCGCGCAGGGACTGCCCCAGCGCTTCGGCGCGATGGGCCGCCGCGGTCGCCTCGGCCAGCGGCGCGCGGGTCGTCAGCTGATTGGCCAGCGCCAGCAGGATCAGGGCGCCGCCCCCAGCCGTGGCCAGATAGCCCAGCACGGGGTGAAAGATGAAGATGCCCAGCAGGAAAACCGGCGTCCATGGCAGGTCGAATGCCGCCGTCAGCGCCGGCGAGGCGATCAGCCGCTGCACGCTTTCAAGGTCGCGCTGGCCGCTTGCCGTTTCCGCGGGAACGCGCGCCGCCGCGCGGGGGTCAAGCGTGGCCATGAAGACCCGGCGGTCAAGCGCGCACTGGAACCGCGCCCCGGCCCGGCCCATGACCCGGCCCCGGGCATAGTCCAGCAGCGCCATCATCAGGTAGAGGAACCCCGCCAACACCGAGAGCGCGACAAGCGTTTCCACCGAGCGCGAGCCCAGCACGCGATCGTAGACATTGAGCATGTAGAGCGGTCCGGTCAGCATCAACGCGTTGACGAAGACGCTGAACACGGCAACGCACCAGAAGAGCGCGCGTGACCGCCGCCGGGCCGACCGCAGTTCCTGATGGCCGTCGGCAGTCTCAGCCTGTGTTGGGGAGGCGTGCTGCATGGGCGTGATCTTGCCAATCTCCGTGCCGTGATCGGTTTCGGCGTGGTATCCCGATCACGAATTTGCCTTGCTGTCGTGAAGGGCCTGTTCATCGCCTGCGCGTTCATTATCTGGAAGAGGTTATCAAAGTCCTGAGTGGAACCGCCCTTGTCTTCTGTTCTTCGCACCCGCCTCCTCGGCCTCGGTGCCGTGCTTATCCTGAGCGCGGTGGCCGCCTGCACGCCCGCCCCGCCCGGGGGTGGCGTCAACGACCCCTATGAGACCACGAACCGCGAGGTGCATGCCTTCAACAAGTCCCTCGACCGCGCCGTGCTGCGTCCGCTGGGCCAGGTGGCGGCCGAGGCTCCGCGCGAAGTCACCGGCCCCGTGGCCAATTTCGCCGACAATGTCGGCCTGCCGGGAATGGTCCTCAACGGCGTTCTGCAGGGCGATGTCGGCGGGGCCGGCACCAACACCATGCGCTTCCTGCTGAACACGACCATCGGCCTCGGCGGGCTGTTCGACCCGGCCGGCGGCATCGGCCTGGACGAACAGACTACCGATTTCGGGGAAACCCTGGCGGTCTGGGGCGCTGCCGAAGGCGCCTATCTGGAGCTTCCGGTCTTCGGACCCTCGACCGAGCGGGATGCCGCGGGCCGCATCGTGGACCTCGCGCTCGACCCGCTGTCGCGGGTGGGCACGCAGCCGCAGCTTGATTACGGTCTGGCCGCGCGGGGTGCCGCCATCGTCATCGACCGCGGCCGCTTCATGCAGAGCATGGACGGCGTGCTTTACGACAGCGCCGACAGCTACCTGCAATCGCGCTCCGCGTATCTTCAGAACCGCCGGTTCGACCTCGGCGAAGAGCCGCCCGCGGCCGACGCCGGCGTCGACCCGTTTGCCCTGGACCTGGAAGGATTCGAATGATGCCCCTGACCCGTCGCCAGCTTGCCGCCTTCGGCCTCGCCGCCGCTTGGGCCGCGACGTTTCCCCTGCCCGCCCTTGCCGTGACGGAGGCACAGGCCCGTCAGCTTGTCGACCGCGCCGTCGCCGACATCAACGCCATCATCTCCTCTGGCGGCAGCGAAGACCAGATGATCCGGCAGTTCGAAGGCGTGTTCGACGACTATGCGCACTCGGCGGCGATCGCGGCCTCGGCCCTCGGCGTGGCGGGGCGCTCGGCCAGCAACGCGCAGCGGTCGGCCTTTGCCGACGCCTTCGGAACCTACCTTGCCAACAAGTACGGCCGGCGCTTCCGCGAATTCGCAGGCGGCGAAATCAAGGTGCAGCGCACCGTTCCCGTGAACAACTACATGGAGGTACAGACGGTCGCCGACCTGCCCGGACAAGCCCCGTTCCGCGTGGATTTCCACGTCTACGACCGGCCCGGCCGCCCGGTCTTTTTCAACCTGATCGTCGAGGGCGTGAACATGCTGGTCTCCGAACGTCAGGAGATCGGGGCCATGCTGGACCAGCGCGGCGGCGATCTCGACCAGCTGATCGCGGACCTGAGGGCCATGGGATGAACCGGGCACTGCCCTTTGCCCTTGCGGCCCTGCCCGGGCTGGCACTGGCCACGCCCTATGACGGCACCTACCGCCAGAATGCCAATGCAGATTGCGGGCTGGTCGGTGTCGACGGGGGCGCGCTGCGGATCGAGGGCGGTATCTTTTACGGGGTCGAGAACGAATGCCGCATGACGCGGCCCGTCAATGTGGTGGACATGGACGCCACGCTCTACACGATGGAGTGCAGCGGCGAGGGGGCGCGCTGGACCGAACGCGCCATGGTCATGGAGGCCGCCGAGGGCGACGGGATCATCATGATCTGGGACGGCTACGCCTTTCGTTACGACCGCTGCACCCCGCCGACGCGGGAGTAACGCCGCCCCGCGCTACTCACCGCCAAGTTCCTGCAACAACGTGTTTATCAGGGCGTCGGCGTCAGCGTCGGACAGGCCCGGGCCGTCGGCCGCGGCCGGCGGTGGTGCCATCGGCAAGGGCGTCGGCGGCACGGCGTCCAGGACCCCGGTCATGGTCTCGCGCCAGATGTCGGCCGGCAGCCCCGATCCCGTGACCCCGGTCAGCGGCGTGTTGTCGTCGTAGCCCATCCATATCCCGGCGACGTAATCGGCGGTGAAGGCGATGAACCAGGCGTCGCGCGCCTGTTGCGAGGTGCCCGTCTTGCCGGCGATCTGCCAGCCGTCGATCCGCGCCGCGCGCCCGGTGCCATCTTCCACGACCTGGTGCATCATCCATGTCAGTTGCCGGGCGGCGTCCTCGCGGATCACCCGGTCGCGGATGCCGCCGCCGGCGTCCATCAGCGGCGTCTCGTCGCCCATCAGGCGCAACTCGACCAGGCCGTAGGGGGCCACGGCCGACCCGCCGTTGAGGATGCCGGCATAGGCCCCCGTCATCTCCAGCAGCGTGCTTTCCGAGGTGCCCAGTGCGAGGGCCGGGCCCGCGGCAAGGTCGCTTTCGATGCCGAACATCTCGGCCACGGTGCGGACATTGTCGCGGCCCACACGTTCCGACACCTTGACCGCCGGGATGTTGAGCGAGGCCATGAGCGCCTGTGTCAGCGTCACCTCGCCGGCGTGGTCGCGGCTGTAGTTCTCGGGGCACCAATCATCCGGCCCCGGCACGTCCCAGCAGGTGGGTTCGTCAACGACCACGTCGGTGGGGCGCATCCCGAGGTCCAGCGCCGTGGCATAGACGAAGGGCTTGAAGGCCGAGCCGGTCTGGCGCAGGGCCTGGGTGGCGCGGTTGAAGGCGCCCGCCGCCTCGGTGTCGCGGCCGCCGACCATTGCGCGCACGGCGCCATCGGCGCCCATCACCACGATCGCGGCCTGCGCCCGCGAGCCGTCGCGCACCTTTTCCTCGAAAATCCGGGTCAGGCCCTCTTCCGCAGCCTGCTGTATCCGCTGGTCGAGCGTAGTGCGGATGATCACGTCCTCGGTGGTCTGGCGGGTAAAGAACTCCGGCCCGCTGGCCATGACCCAGTCGGCGAAATAGCCACCCGATCGCTGGCGCGCGGCCTTGGAAAGCGTGGCGGGGTTGGCCCGCGCCTGAGCCGTTTCCCGGGCGGTCAGATAGCCCTGTTGCTGCATAAGTCGCAGCACCGTATCGGCGCGGTCCTGCGCGGCTTGCAGGTTGCGCGTGGGCGAGGTGGCCGAGGGCGCGCGCAGCAGCCCGGCCAGCATGGCCGCCTGGGCCGGGTCCACCTCGGCCGCGGAAATGCCGAAATAGCGCTGGGCGGCGGCCTCGAACCCGCGTGAGCCCGCACCAAGGTAGGCACGGTTCATGTATACCGTGAGGATCTCGTCCTTGGAATAGCGGGCCTCCATCGCCATGGCATAGGTGGCCTCGACCACCTTGCGCCAGAGCGTGGTCTCGCGGCAGTCGGCCTCGTAGGCGGCCTCGTCCTCCCAGGTGTCCGGGTCGTAGGGGCGGCCGAAGCACAGCAGCTTGGCCGTCTGTTGGCTGATCGAGGACCCGCCGGCCCCCGACAGCGGATTACCGTTCTCGCGGTAGTTGCGAACCATTGCCGCGGCGGTGGCGTAGAAATCGATCCCGATGTGATAGGGGGCGAAGAACCGCTTGTCCTCGGTCGCCACGATGGCATTGCGTAGGTGCGGGCTGACGGTATCGGCGGTGACCATGCCGCCGAACTGGTCACCGCGCCAGGCAAATACCTCGCCCGTATTGTCCAGAAGCGTGACGGACCCGCGGGTGCGCCCATCGATAAGGTCGTCGATCGGCGGCAGCGTCGCAGCATAGTAGAACACGCCCAACCCGGTGAGGAGCACGATCGTCAGGCCGGCGCGCAGCCCGAACCGCCAGGCCAGGCGCAGGCCCCACATCACGGCCCCGACAAGCACCGCCCGCAGGGCGCCCAACGGGCCACGGCGCCGGCGGCCCGCCCGCTGCGCCTGAGCCGGCGTGCGCGCAGGCTGCTTGCGCCCGGTTTTTGCCGCCTGCCGATTGTCGGCCACGAGCGGCGGCCGCCTGTTAGTCTTTCGGGACATTGCTGCTCTGCCGTTGCCAGTTTGCGGGCATGATAGCCGGGCAGGATTCGTTTGTAGAGACGCATCGGCCCGCACCCCGCGCTTTTCTGAATGACCAAAATTTAGTCACATTGCAAAAATTGTGTAATTTTTGTGCGGTTTCGAGCCCCTGCCGATTTCGCAGGCGCAGCATAGTGTTGAGGTCCGCCCCCGCAACCGGCCCCCTTGTACGCGAGCGCGACCGAGCCGGTTGCGCACCGAAGCCAAACGCAAGGGGAAGCCAGTGAAACTCATCATTGCAACGATCAAGCCGTTCAAGCTGGAGGAGGTGCGCGAAGCGCTCACCTCCATCGGCGTGCGCGGCATGATGGTGACCGAGATCAAGGGGTTCGGGTCCCAGTCCGGTCACACCGAAATCTACCGCGGGGCGGAATACGCCGTGAATTTCGTGCCCAAGGTCAAGCTGGAGATCGCGGTCAGCGCCGCCATGGCCGACGAGGTCGTCGCGACCATCACCAAGACCGCCAAGACCGACAAGATCGGCGACGGCAAGATCTTCGTGCTCGACCTGGAAAGTGCCCTGCGCGTGCGCACGGGCGAAACCAATGACGACGCGCTTTGACGCGCTGGCCAAGGGACATCTGACAATGAAACTTCTCAAGACACTTCCGGTCGCCGGGGCCCTGACCGCCCTGCCGACCCTCGCGCTGGCCCAGGAGGCCGCGCCCGTCGGTTCGGACGAATTCGTCTGGATCATGAACTCGCTGCTGTTCCTGATCGGCGGTTTCCTGGTTTTCTGGATGGCGGCTGGCTTTGCCATGCTCGAAGGCGGCCTCGTGCGGTCCAAGAACGTGGCCATGCAGATGACCAAGAACATCTCGCTGTTCTCGATCGCCGCGATCATGTACTGGCTGATCGGCTACAACCTGATGTATCCGCTGGGCGACTGGGCCATCGAGAACTACTTCTCGGGGCTGTTCCCCTCCGTCGCCGTGCTCGAGGCCGTGGGCGTCACCCTGGCCGAGGCCGACGATGCGGGCTATGCCTCGACCGGGTCGGACTACATCTTTCAGCTGATGTTCTGTGCCGCCACGGCGTCGATCGTGTCGGGCGCGCTGGCCGAACGGATCAAGCTGTGGCCGTTCCTGATCTTCGTCGCGATCCTGACCGGGTTCATCTACCCGCTGACCGCGTCCTGGACCTGGGGCGGCGGCTGGTTGTCCGCGGCCGGGTTCTCGGACTTTGCCGGCTCGACCATCGTGCACGCCTGCGGGGCTTCGGCCGCCGTCGCCGGCGCGCTGATCCTCGGGCCGCGGATCGGCAAGTACAAGGACGGCAAGACCGTCCCGATGCCGGGGTCGAACCTCGCGCTGTCGACGCTCGGCGTGTTCATCCTGTGGCTGGGCTGGTTCGGTTTCAACGGCGGCTCGCAGCTGGCCATGGGGACGGTGGGCGATATCGCCGACGTCTCGCGGATCTTTTCCAACACCAACATGGCCGCAGCCTCGGGCGCCGTGGCCGCCCTGATCCTGACACAGCTGATGTATGGCAAGGTCGACCTGACGATGGTGCTCAACGGCTGTCTGGCCGGCCTCGTCTCGATCACGGCCGAACCGCTGGCCCCGACGCTCTTCGGTGCTCTGTGGATCGGGGCGATCGGTGGTATCATCGTGGTGCTGACCGTCCCGCTGCTGGACAAGGTCAAGATCGACGATGTCGTCGGGGCCATCCCGGTGCACGGCTTTGCCGGTATCTGGGGGACCATCGCGGTGGTCGTCTACGGCGACGCCAACCTCGGGACCCAGCTGATGGGGATCGTGGCCATCTGCGGCGCGACGCTCATCCTCTCTGGTATCGTGTTCTTTATCCTCAAGGCGGCGCTGGGCATCCGCGTCGGCGAGGAAGAAGAGATCAACGGCCTCGACACCACCGAACTGGGCATGGAGGCCTACCCCGACTTTACCAAGGGCTGATTTTCCTTCCTGAAGCCTTTGACACCCTGCCCGGGCGAGAGATCGCCCGGGTTTTTTCGTCTTCAGGCGCCCTCGATCCCGCGGCATCTGCCGCGAAACCGAGGGCGACGGTTCGGGGCCGACGGCCCCGGATCGTCGCCCGGCGCTGGAAAAGTGATCAGTCGCCGATCACCTCGGCGATGGCGCGGGCCAGCACCGGCACGGTGTCCCGGTTCAGCCCGGCGATGTTGATGCGGCTGTCGCCCACCATGTAGATCGCGTGATCGGTCTTGAGCGTCTCGACCTGCTCGGCCGTCAGCCCCAGCCGCGAGAACATGCCGCGATGCTCGGCCACGAAATCGAAAGCATCGGAGTTGGTCAGGCGGCGCAGTTCCTCGGCCAGTTGCCGGCGCAGTTCCAGCATGCCTTGGCGCACCTCTTCCAGCTCGGCCTGCCAGTCGGCCCGCAGTGTCGGGTCCGACAGGATGGTGCTGACGCAGCGCGCGCCGTGATCGGGCGGAAAGGAATAGTTCTGCCGATTGAGGTAGTTCATGTTCTGCTGGCTCGCAGCAGCCTCGTCGGCATCGCGCGACAGGGCCATCAGGATGCCGGTGCGTTCCCGGTAGACGCCGAAATTCTTGGAACAGCTCGCGGCGATCAGCACGTTGTCGAAGGCGGTGGCCACGCGCCGCGTCACGGCGGCGTCTTCGTCCAGCCCGTCGCCGAAGCCCTGGTAGGCGATGTCGATCATCGGGACCAGGCCCTTGCCTTCCATCACCGCGATGACCTCGTCGATCTGCTCCAGCGACAGGTTGGCGCCGGTCGGATTGTGACAACAGCCGTGCAGCAGCACGATATCGCCCGTTTTGGCGCCAGCCAGGTCGGCCAGCATCCCGTCAAAGTCGAGCCCGCCGGTCGCGTCGTCAAAGTAGCGGTATGTCCGCTGCGGCATCTGCATGAAATTCAGGATCGAGACATGGTTCGGCCAGGTCGGATCGGACAGCCAGAAAGTGGCCTCGGGGTTGGCCAGCCGGACCAGTTCGAACCCCTGCCGGCAGGCCCCGGTGCCGCCGGGCGTGGCGATGGCCGCAACCCTGTCGCGCGCAACGCTGTCGGCCAGCACCAGCTCGATCATGGCGTCGGAAAAGGCCGGATCGCCCGCCAGCCCGGTGTAGGCCTTGGTCTCCTGGTCCTCGACAAGGCGGCGTTCGGCGGCCTTGACCGCGCGCATCACCGGCGTCTTGCCCTCGGCGTTGCGGTAGACGCCGACGCCCAGGTCGATCTTGCCGGGGCGATCGTCGGCCTTGTACTGCGCCATCAGCGCGAGGATCTTGTCGGCGGGTTGTTGGCGCAGGTTTTCCAGCATCAGGCCTCTCCGGTTGCGATGGGCAGGTCGTCGTACATGCCCCATTCCGACCAGCTGCCATCATAGACGGCGTGGTCCGTCTTTCCGATCCGTTCCAGCGCCAGCGACAGGATCGCGGCCGTCACGCCCGAGCCGCAGGTGGTGATGGCCGGCTTCGTCAGGTCGACCCCGGCCGCCGCGAAGGCGGTCTTCAGCGCCTCGGCATCCTTCATGGTGCCGTCGTCGTTGAGCAGCGAGTCGAAGGGCAGGTTGCGCGACCCGGGGATATGGCCCGCGCGCAGACCCGCACGCGGTTCCGGCCCGTCGCCGCGAAACCGCTCGGCGGGGCGGGCGTCGATGATCTCGTGATCGTGCAGCTTGGCGGCGCGGGCCACCTGCGTGACATCGCGGACCATGTGGTTCTGGCGCTGGACGGTCATGTGGCGATCGCGGATGACGGGGGGCATGTCCTCGACCGGGCGGCCCTCGGCGCGCCACTTCGGAAACCCGCCGTCCAGCACGGCCACATCCGTCTTGCCCATCAGCCGGAACAGCCACCAGACACGCGCGGCGGAAAACAGCCCCGCGCCGTCGTAGATGACAACCTGATGGCCGTCGCCCACCCCCATGGCGCGCATCCGCGCCATGAACTTCTCGACCGGGGGGGCCATGTGCGGCAGCTCGGAGCGGTGGTCACTGATCTCGTCGATGTCGAAAAAGCGCGCGCCGGGGATATGGGCGGCGTCGTACTCCGCGCGCGGGTCGCGGCCCGCGTCGGGCATGTACCACGACGCATCAAGCACCCGCAGGTCCGGGTCCTTCAGGTGGCCGGCCAGCCAGTCCGTCGAGACAAGCGTCTTGGGATCATCCTTCGCCATCGGGCCACTCTCGCGCTGGAAACGCATTGTCCCTACCGCCGTGCCCGCGAGACTGCAAGGTTTGCATGCGGCGCCGGCGGCTCAGCCGTTCTGCTTGAGCAGGCGCTGCTTCTGGCGGTTCCAGTCGCGCTTGGCCTCGGTGGCGCGCTTGTCGGCCTTCTTCTTGCCCTTGGCGGTGGCGACCTTCACCTTCACGATGCCCTTGTGGTTGAAATACATCACCAGCGGCACGAGGGTCATGCCCTCGCGCTGGGTGGCGTTCCACATGCGGGCCAGTTCGCGCTTGCCGACCAGAAGCTTGCGGCGGCGGCGTTCCTCGTGCGGAAACATGGCCTGCTGGTAGGGCGCGATATAGGCGTTGGTCAGCCACAGCTCGCCGTCTTCGACGCTGGCATAGCTGTCGGCGATGTTGGACTGGCCGCTGCGCAGCGACTTCACCTCGGACCCGGACAGCACGATGCCGCATTCGAGATCGTCGACGATCTCGAAGTCGCGGCGGGCTCGCCGGTTCTCGGCGATGACCTTGTAATTGGGATTGTCGGGTTCTTTCTTGGCCATGAGCATCGGAGATAGGCCATGGGGCCGGCGCACACAAGCCGCCCGGCGCCGATCCGGCCGCCGGCACCTTGGCGGGTGCGATGACCCGGCCCGCCTAGTTCAGCAGCCCGGCATGGACCATGCCGTCGCGGATATGCGCCTTGGTGCTGTCCTCCAGCGGGGCCAGCGGCGATCGCACCTCGGCGTCACACAGCCCCAGAAGCGACATGCCGTACTTTGCCCCGACGAGGCCCGGCTCCTCGAAAATCGCGATATGCAGCGGCATCAGCCTGTCGGTTATGCGCAGCGCGTTCGCGAAATCGCCGGCCAGCGTGGCCTCCTGCATCTCGGAGCACAGTTTTGGCGCCACATTGGCCGTCACCGAGATGCATCCGGTGCCGCCATGGGCGTTGAAGCCCAGCGCCGTGGGGTCCTCGCCCGAGAGCTGGATGAAATCGGTGCCGCAGGTGATGCGTTGCCGCGGCACGCGGGCCAGGTCGCCGGTGGCGTCCTTGACCCCGACGATGTTGGGGTGGCGGGCCAGTTCGCCCATGGTTGCCGGGGTCATGTCCACGACCGACCGGCCGGGAATGTTGTAGATGATTATCGGCAGGCCGCAATCGGCGGCGGCGGTGTAATGCGCGATAAGGCCCTTCTGGGTGGGCTTGTTGTAATAGGGCGTGACGACCAGCGCGGCATCGGCCCCGGCCTCTTTCGCGGCCTTGACCAGGCGCACTGTCTCGGCGGTATTGTTGGACCCGGCCCCGGCGATCACCGGGATGCGGCCGTCGGCTGCCGCGATCACCTCGGCCACGACGCGATCGTGCTCGGCATGGCTCAGGGTCGGGCTCTCGCCCGTGGTGCCCACCGGCACGATCCCGTGGCTGCCCTGATCGACGTGCCAGTCCACCAGTTTCTTGAGCGTCTCAAGATCGACCTGGCCGTCGCTGAACGGCGTGACGAGGGCGGGAATGGACCCCTTGATCATGACACGCTTCCTTTCCGTGGTGCGGGCGGGATCGCCCAGTGGTGAAATCGCGCGGACCCTAGTGCGGTTTTCCGCCTTTGCCAAGTTTGTGAATTGCGGCCAGGCCCCACGGCGCTAGCGTGCCGATTATCGTTACGGCAGGGAATGCGGAATGCACCGACTACTGGCAGCCCTGGGTGTCTGGCTCTGCCTCTGCGTCCCGGCCACGGCGCAGGGGCCGGAAGACCCCGGCCCGGTCGGGGCGGCCTTCGAGGCCGCCGAGGCCGGGAACTGGCCGACGGCCTATGCGTTGATGGCCGACGAGGGCGATCTGGAGCGCGATCTGATCACCTGGCTGCGCCTGCGCGCGGGCGATGCTGTCTTTGCCGAATACCCGGCGTTTCTGGCTGCGCGGGCCGACTGGCCCGGGCTGGACGCCGCGCGCGAGGCCGCCGAGGGCCTGATCGACGAAACCGTGCCGACCGACCGCGTGCTGTCGTTTTTCGAGGGGCGCGCAACTGAGACGGGCGCGGGCGCCCTTGCCCATGCCCGGGCGCTTGCCGACGCGGGCCGTTCCGAGGCGGCCGAGGCCATGCTGGTGGATGTCTGGACGACGCGGGGCCTGTCAGAAGAGGGGTTCGCGGCACTTTTCGCGGAATACCCGGCACTGCTGGCCCCGCATCACGCAACGCGGGCCGACCGGATGCTCTGGCGCTGGCGGACCGAGGATGCCGCCCGCCTGCTGCCCCTGCTGGACAAGGACGGGCGCGCCCTGGCCCGCGCCCGCATCGGCTATATCGAGGACACCGATGACCTTGACGCCCGCTTGGCCGCTGTTCCGCCGGACCTGCGCGACGACCCGGCGCTGGCCTACGACAGGTTCAACTGGCTGGCCGCGCGGGGCGACTGGACCGAGGCCGTGGCCCTGCTGCGCGACCGCTCGCAAAGCGTCGCGGCGCTGGTTCACCCCTGGCGCTGGGCCAGTTGGCGGCGCATTCTCGCGCGATGGCAGATGCGCGAGGGCAAGCCGCGCGTCGCCTATGACCTGGCAAGCCGGCATTTCCTGGACGACGGGGCCTCTTTCGCCGATCTCGAATGGCTGTCGGGCTACGTGGCGCTGACCTACCTCGACGATCCCGCCCGCGCGCTCGACCATTTCGAGACCTTCGCCGCGGCGGTCTCGACCCCGATCTCGCAGGGGCGCGCGGGCTTCTGGCTGGGCCGGGCCCACGACGCGCTCGACGACCCCGAGGCCGCCCGTGACGCCTATTCCCGTGCCGCGCAGCACCAGACAACCTTTTACGGGCTTCTGGCCTCCGAGCGTCTGGGCCGGCCGCTGGCCCCCTGGGTCGCTGGCGGCGAGGACTTTGCCGACTGGCAGTCGGCATCCTTCGTGAGCGATGACCGGTTCCGCGCCGCCATGCTGCTGCTGTCGGGTGGCGAACGCGGCCTTGCCGTGCTGTTCCTCGCTGACCTGGCCCGCGACCTCAACCGCCCCGCGGTGGGCCAGTTGGGCGATCTGCTAATGGACATGGACGAACCCTTTTTCACCGTTCTGGTGGCCAAGACCGCCCTGCGCGGCGGCGTTCTGGTGCAGGATCACCATTTCCCGATCCACCCCCTGGCCGGGATGGACCTGTCGGTGGACCCCGCGCTGGCCCTCGCAGTCGCGCGGCAGGAAAGCGAGTTTCGCCCCGACGCGGGCAGCGCCGTGGGCGCGCTGGGCCTGATGCAGCTGATGCCCGGCACGGCGCAGGACATGGCCGATGCGCAAGGTCTGCCCTATTCGCGGGCGCGGCTGGTGCTGGACTGGCCCTACAACGCGCGGCTGGGGGCGGCCTATCTGGACTACCTGCGCGGCGCGTTCGGCAACAGCCCCGCCCTGATCGCGGTGGGCTACAACGCCGGCCCGGGCCGGGTGCGAGACTGGATAGCGTCGCGCGGCGACCCGCGGCGCGGCGACATGGCCGGCGGCATGGACGTGATCGACTGGATCGAGCACATCCCCTTCCGCGAGACCCGCAACTACGTCATGCGCGTGACCGAGGGCATTCCCGTCTACCGCGCGCGCCTGAGCGGCGACACCGGCCCGGTGGCCTTCCGCGCGCTGCTGCGCGGGGCCGCGCCAGTGATCCGGCCGCGCCTGCGGCCCGACGCATTGGGCCTGTCCGCGCTGCGGCCCCGACCGCGCCCGGACGACCTGTCAGGCCCCGCGTGGGCCGCGCAATAGCGTGAACAGCCCGGCGCCCACGACAATGGCGGCGCCGATGGCGACGTTCGGCGCCAGGGTTTCACCGAACACCGCGATACCGAGCGCCGAGGCGAAGACCAGTTGCAGATAGGCAAAGGGCTGGACGGCGCTGGCCTCGGCGACCTCGTAGGTCTTGATCAGCAGGAAATGCCCCAGCGCTCCGGTCAGGCAGAGCGCCCCCATCCAGCCCCAGTCGGGCGCGGTCATCGGCTGCCAGAACCAGAGTCCGGCAAGTGTCAGGGCCACCATGCCACTGACCCCGGTCCAGAAGAACGAGGTCGCCGCGCTGTCGCGCCGCGCGGCATAGCGCGTCAGCAGGCCGTAAAGCGCGAACATGCTGGCCGCGATCAGCGGAATGACGGCCGTGGGCTGGAAAACCGTTATCCCCGGCTGCAGGATCACCAGCACGCCGAGAAAGCCCACGGCAATCGCCACCCAGCGCCGCCAGCCGACGCCCTCGCCGAGCACGGGGCCGGAGAGGGCGGCGATCAACAGAGGGTAACAGGCAAAGACCGCGTGGCTTTCGACGAGACCGAGATAGACGAAGGCCAGCACCATGACGCAGATCTCGGCGGCCAGCAGCAGGCCGCGAAATATCTGCAGCGCGGGCTGAGTGGTGCGCGCCGCGGCCCGGATCGAGCCGGCCTGCCGGCCGGCGATGGCCATGACGAAGGCCCCGAAGAACCAGTAGCGGATCATCACGATCATCATGACGTTGTATTCGCGCGCCAGGTGGCGGCTGATCCCGTCCTGCATGGCAAAGACGAAGGTGGTGGCGATCATCAACCCGATGCCGAGGCGGGTGTTGGACTGCATCAGCGCAGCCTCGCCCGCGTCATGTGGCGCTTGCGGCCATAGCCGGGCGCACGGCTGGCCTCGAAACCCGCGGCCTGCAGTGCCCGGCGCACGTGGCCGGCGGCGGTATAGGTGGCCGCGGTGCCGCCGGGGGCGGTGTGCCGGGCGACCTGCGTCATCAGGGCCACGCCCCAAAGCTCGGGGTTCCGGGCCGGGGCGAAGCCATCGAGAAACCAGGCGTCGGCGCGGCCGGGCCAGGCGGGCAGGCTTTGCCGGGCGTCGCCGGGGATCACCCGCAGGCTGAAATCCGGCCCCTCCAGCGCGTCGGGCACGCCGTCGTGCAACAGCCCGCCCGGCAGGTCGGGGTGCGCCGCCAGCGCGCGGCGCAGGTCTGCGGGGGCCATGGGATAGGCCTCGAAACTGGTGAAATGCAGGCGGCCCGCGATGCCCGCCGCGCGGAAGGCCGCCAGCGCCACAAGGAAATTCAGCCCCGTCCCGAACCCCAGTTCGGCGATGTGAAAACCGTCGCGAAACCGCGCGGGCAGGTCATTGCCCGCAAGGAACACGTGCGTGGTCTCGGCCACGCCATCCTCGAGCGAAAAATAGGGATCATCGAAGCGCGTCGAGACGGGCACCCGCCCGTCGCGCCAGTCGATCTCGGCCCGCTGGTCTGTTGTCATGTTCTGTCCTATGGCTCTGCCCCGGACGATGCGCCGGGAAACGGGGGAATGGCAATGATGGACGTGACCTTGTTCGGGGCCGGGGTCTTTGGGCTGTCGGTGGCCTGGTGCTGTGCCCGGCGCGGGGCCGCGGTGCGCGTGATCGACCCCGGCGGCGTCGGCGCCGGGGCCTCGGGCGGGATCGTGGGCGCGCTGGCCCCGCATGTGCCCGAACAGTGGAACGACAAGAAAGCCTTCCAGCTGGAAAGCCTGCTGATGGCCGAAGGGTTCTGGGACGAGGTCGCGCAGGCCGGCGGCCTGTCGCCCGGCTATGCCCGCACCGGCCGTTGGCAGCCCGTGGCGGATGCCGAGGCCCTCGCCCGTGCCCGCACGCGCGCCGAGGGTGCGGCGCAGCTCTGGCAGGGGCGCGCGACGTGGCAGGTGATCGACAGCCCCGGCGGCGACTGGGCGCCGGCCGCGCCCACCGGGCACCTGATCCACGACACGCTGACGGCGCGGCTGCACCCCGGGCAGGCCTGCGCGGCGCTGGCCACGGCCATCCGCGCAAAAGGCGGCGAGATCGTGTCCGAGGGCCGGGCCGAGGGCCAGGTCGTCCACGCCACCGGCTGGCGGGGGCTGGAGGAGATGACCACCCGACACAGCCGCCTCGTCGGGGCCGGGATCAAGGGGCAGGCGGTCCTGCTGGCCCATGACGCGGCCGCCCTGCCGCAGCTGTTCGTGGACGGGCTGCACATCGTGCCTCATGCCGATGGCACCGTTGCCGTCGGATCGACGACCGAGCGCGACTTCGACAGCCCGGACGCAACCGACGCGCACTGCGACGCCCTTCTGGCCAGCGCCCGCGCGGCCGTGCCCGCGTTGGCCGAGGTCCCCGAGGTTCGCCGCTGGGCCGGGGTGCGCCCGCGCAGCCGGACGCGCGCGCCGATGCTGGGGCGGCATCCGTTCCGTCATGGTGAATTCGTGGCCAACGGCGGCTTCAAGATCGGCTTCGGCATGGCCCCGCTGGCGGGCGAGGTCATGGCCGACCGTGTGCTGGAGGGCCGCGACCGAATCCCGGCCGCCTTCGACCCGCGCGCCAGCCTCTAGCCGCGCGCCATGGCCCGCAGCTGGTCCATCAGCTCGGTCAGCATCCGCACCGAGGCTTCGTTGACCAGTTCGCCGTTCTCGTCGAAGGCCTCGCCGCTGCCCGCGATCAGCACCTCCGGCCCCGGGATCACCATGGGCCGGAACGGGTTCAGGCAGAGCCGCAGCGAGGACTGCGACCGTTCGCCGCCCGCCCGGCCGGCCGTGGCTGACATGATGGCCACCGGCTTGTCGCGCCAGGGGCTTCCCTTGGTGCGGCTGATCCAGTCCAGCGCGTTCTTCATCACCCCCGACAGCGCCTTGTTGTATTCCGGGCAGGAAATGATGACGGCCTCGGCCCCGGCGATCCGGTCGGACAGGGTCTGCACGGTCTCGGGCAGGCCCTGCGCTTCGACATCGCCGTTGTAAAGCGGCAGATCCAGGTCGCCCTCGACGAAGTCGGCGGGGGCATAGATCCGGGCAGCCGCGCGCATCAGCTTGGTGTTGGTCGAGGCCGCGCGCAGGGAGCCGGACAGGCCGAGCAGGTAGGACATGGTGAGTTCCCTCTTGAATTGGTTTGAGCGGGACATAGGCGCCTGGCACCGGCTTGCCACCCCGCGCGGCGTGCCACATGGTTGTGCGCAAACGCGAAGGAGACGGTATGACACGACACGGCGGTCAGATCCTTGTCGATCAGCTTCAGCGGCTGGGGGTGCGGCGGGTGTTCTCGGTGCCCGGTGAGAGTTTCCTCGCCGCGCTCGACGGGCTGCACGACAGCGGCATCGCCAACATCGTCTGCCGCCACGAGGGCGGGGCCGCCATGATGGCCGAGGCCCATGGCAAGATGACCGGCCAGCCGGGGACCTGTTTCGTCACCCGCGGGCCGGGGGCCACCAACGCCAGCGCGGGGGTTCACGTCGCGCGGCAGGACAGCACGCCGATGGTGCTGTTCGTCGGCCAGGTCGCCCGCGCCCATCGCGACCGAGAGGCCTTTCAGGAGGTCGACTATCGCGCCATGTTCGGGGGGCTCGCCAAGTGGGTGGCCGAGGTCGAGCAGACCGAACGCCTGCCCGAATACATCGCCCGGGCCTTTTGCGTGGCCGTCAGCGGGCGGCCCGGCCCCGTGGTGCTGGCCCTGCCCGAGGACATGCTGTCGGCCCGGGTCGCCCGGCCCGCGATCCGCGCGCCGCTGGTGGAACTTGCCGCACCCCACGCCGGCGCGGCCGAGGAGGCGCTGGACTGGCTTGCCCGCGCCGAGCGGCCGTTGGTGGTGGTCGGCGGGCCGCACTGGTCGAAAGACGCGGCGCAGGACCTGGCGATGTTTGCCGAAACCCAGGGTCTTCCTGTGGCGCTGGGTTTTCGGCGGCAGGACTACCTCGACAATCGCCACCCGTGCTATGCCGGCGACTTGAGCGTCGGCATGAACCCAGGCTTGGCCGAGCGCGTCAAGGCGGCGGATGCCCTACTGGTCATCGGCTCGCCGCTTGGCGATATCGAAACGCGCGGCTACACGCTGATCGACCCCGCCGATCCGCATTGCCGGATCTGCCATGTCCACTCAGACCCGGGCGAGCCGGGCCGGGTCTATCCGCCCGAGCTAGCGGTCACCGCCGATGCGGTCACCTTCACCCGGGCGCTGGCACACTTGCCCGCATGCGGGCGGGACTGGTCGGACTGGACCCGCGCGGCGCGGGCCGATTACGCGGCCTGGGTGGCGCCGCAGGAAACCCCCGGCGCGGTCAAGCTCGAAGAGGTCGTGCGCTGGCTGTCCGACACCCTGCCCGAGGATGCGATCCTGACCAACGGCGCAGGCAACTACGCCGCCTGGCTGCACCGCTATTTCTGCTACAAGCGGCACGGCACGCAACTCGCGCCGACCAGCGGCTCGATGGGCTACGGGTTTCCGGCGGCGGTCTCGGCGGCGCTTGAGCATCCGGACCGGACGGTTGTCTGTTTCGCCGGCGACGGCTGTTTCCAGATGACGCTGACCGAGATGTCGACGGCCGTGCAGCACGGAGCGGCGCCCATCGTCGTCGTGGTCAACAACGGCCGCTATGGCACGATCCGCATGCACCAGGAAAAGCAGTACCCGGGCCGCGTCTCGGGCACCGACTTGGCCAACCCCGACTTTGCCGCGCTGGCCCAAGCCTATGGCGGTCATGGCGAGGTCGTGACAAAAACCGCGGATTTCCCGGCTGCCTTTGCGCGATCCCGGGCCGCCGGAACCCTGGCGGTGATCGAACTGCAGGTCGATGCCGAGGCGCTGTCGACAACCACGCGGTTGTCCGACCTGGCGCCGGGGGCCTGACCGGCCGGCCCGGCACTGCGCCCGACTCAACGCAAGACCGGGCGCACCGCGTGGCGCGCCCGGCCCAGCCCAATAGGCGGGTATATTACTCGGCCGGCACGGCCTGCCCCTCGGCGGGCTGGCGGAAGTGGCGCCGGTTGAGGTGAAAGACCAGGGCGATCATGGCCACCTGGAAGGCGATGGCGACACCGCTGAAGGCCCAGTAGGCGACACCGAACTTGGCGATCAGGCCGGCACCGACAAGACCCTTGTTGATCCAGAAGTGGGTCATGACCGACAGGGCGACACCGGGGCAGACCAGGGCGTAGGCGCCGGGCGAGTTGCCGTCACCGCGCAGATAGGCATCGGCGTAGCCCTGGCGGCGCAGCACCAGCAGGCCGAGCGCGACGAAGACACCCTGCACGGCCAGGATCATGGTCGTCATCATCAGGTTGTCGGCCGGGGCGCCCGTGGCCTCGAAGGTGGTGTGCAGGCCGTGGTTCTGGCGCAGCATCATGATGCCCAGCACGGTCAGGATCGGCACGACGACCATCAGGGTCGGGGCGCTTTCCCTGGCGGTGCCGTGGTGCAGCATGGAGTTGAAGGCCAGCACGGCGGCGACAACGGCATAGAGCGCGGCGATGGTGCCCACGGTGATCGACAGGATCAGCGAAACGCCGACGGTCAGCGGCACGGTGCTCATGGCGGCGGGGGCGGCCAGGCCGACGGCGACCATCGACAGCGCGAAGGCGGGCAGAAGCTGGGCGAAGGAATTGTTCGCGGTCACGTCGAAGACCCCGCCATCGGACAGCACGCGGCCCAGGAAGGCCCCGATGCGGCGGAAGGCGATCCAGCCGATCAGCGTGAAGGCGACCAGCGCCAGCGGGAAGAGGTATTCGACGACACCCCAGAGGCCGGGCACGAAGACGAGGCCGAGGATGAACATGGCGTTCACCGTCATCGCCAGCGCCAGCGGCATGGCCAGCAGCGTGGTCTCGGCGTTGGAATTGACCAGCTTGTCGAATTTCTCGGTTTTCGAGAAGCCCGACAGCTGGCTCAGGTTCCAGACCAGAAGCTTGATGTTGAGGAAGGCGAAGCCTGCGATGCCGGTCACGGCCACCCCGATCGCGGCCTTGAGCGGCAGCCCGCCGGACTGGAAGGCGGCCATGATGTTCTCGAAGACGGGGACGGGCTGGCCGGGGTGCGGGACCCAGAACATCAGGTACATGAAGAAGGTGACGGCAAGGCCACCGGCCCCCAGCGAGGCGAGGAAGTAGAGCGGCGAATAGGTATCCGCCGGGCGGTGCGGTGTTCGGGACATGGGTGCCTCCTGATACATGGCAAAATCTTGATATGTCTGAACATGGGGTAGCGGGACACGTATGTCAATAATGAAATGTGTTTCACCGACGCGCGGCTGACGCGGGCGAGCACAAGATCAATATGTTGTGGATAATCGCGCGATATCACCCATATCGGTGCGTCCCGCGTTGACAGCCGTGGAAAGCGCGGCCCACGATATCCACCAGACAGGAATCAGACCGAGCAGCCCGCCCATGCGGTTCACCCGCCTCCGACTCAACGGCTTCAAGAGCTTCGTCGACCCCACCGACCTGGTGATCGGCGACGGGCTGACCGGGGTTGTCGGGCCCAACGGCTGTGGCAAGTCCAACCTTCTGGAAGCGCTGCGCTGGGTCATGGGCGAGAACCGGCCCACCGCGATGCGCGGCGGCGGCATGGAGGACGTGATCTTTGCCGGGGCGGCCACGCGGCCGGCGCGCAACCATGCCGAGGTCTCGCTGCATCTGGACAATTCCGATCGGCTGGCGCCCGCGGCCTTCAATGACCGCGACGAGCTGGACATCCTGCGCCGGATCACCCGCGACGCGGGCAGCGCCTACAAGGTCGGCGGCAAGGACGTGCGCGCGCGCGACGTGCAGATGCTGTTTGCCGATGCCTCGACAGGGGCGCATTCACCCGCGCTGGTCCGGCAGGGCCAGATCAGCGAGTTGATCAACGCCAAGCCCAAGGCCCGGCGGCGCGTCCTCGAGGAGGCGGCGGGCATTTCCGGCCTCTACCAGCGGCGTCACGAGGCGGAATTGAAGCTCAAGGGCTCGGAAAGCAACCTCGCCCGCGTCGATGACGTGATCGAGCAGCTGGCCGGCCAGCTGCAGCAACTGGCGCGGCAAGCGAAACAGGCCGCCCGCTACCGCGCCATCGGCGCGGACCTGCGCCGGGCCGAGGGGCTCTTGCTGTATCGCCGCTGGCAAGAGGCCGATCAGGCCCGCGCCGAGGCCGAGGCGGCCCTGACGGAAACGACTCGCGAGGCCGGACAGGCCGAGACAGCGGCCCGCAACGCGGCCCGGCGCCGCGCCGAAGCCGAAGAGGCCCTGCCGCCCCTGCGGGAGGAAGAGTCCATCGCCGCGGCTGTCCTGCAGCGCTTGCAGGTGCAGCGCGACACGCTCAACGACCAGGAAGCCCGCGCGAAACAGACGATCGAGACCCTGACGGCCCGGATCGACCAGCTGACCCGTGACATCGACCGCGAGGCCGGGCTGAACCGCGACGCGGACGAGACCATCGAACAGCTGGAGTGGGAGGCCCGGGAGCTGGACAAGGCGGGCGAAGGCCACGCCGCCAAGCTGGACACAGCACAGGCCGAGGCGCATGACGCCGCGCAGGTGCTGCAGGACCGCGAGACCGACCTGAGCCAGTTGACCGAGGACGTGGCCCGGCTGGCCGCGCGGCACCAATCGGCCAATCGCCTGATCGAGGACAACCGCAAGACCCTCGAAAAGGCCGAGTCCGAGGCGGCCCGCGCCAAGGCCGCACGCGCGGACGCGCAGGCGGCGCTCGAGACGGCCGCGTCGGATCATGCCGCCGCGCAAGAGGCCGAAACCACCGCCCGCGCCACGGCCGACCGGGCCGAACAGGTTTTGGCCGAGGCCGAGACCGCCCGCAGCGAGACCCAGACCCGCGAGGCCGATGCCCGCGCCCAGAGATCCGAGGCCGAGGGCGAGGCCAACGCGCTGCGCGCCGAGGTGGCCGCCCTGGCCAAGATGGTCGACCGCGACGCCGAGGAAGGCGCGCAGATCCTCGATCAGCTGCGCGTCGAGGGCGGCTATGAAAAGGCGCTCGGCGCGGCCCTGTCCGACGACCTGCGCGCGCCCGCGGTCGAGGATGCGGAAAGCTCGGGCTGGGTTGCGCTACCGGGGTATGCCCACCCACAGGCCCTGCCCGCGGGCGTCATGGCGCTGACCAATTTCGTGTCGGTTCCACCGGTCCTGGTGCGCCGGATGGGGCAGGTCGGGCTGGTGGAGGCGGCCGAGGGTGCGCGTCTGCAAAACGACCTGCTGCCGGGCCAGCGGCTCGTCAGCCTCGACGGCGATCTTTGGCGCTGGGACGGGTTTCGGTCGGCGGCGGAAGACGCGCCCTCGGCGGCCGCGCTGCGCCTGCAACAGCTCAACCGGCTCGTGGAACTCAAGCGCGACCTGGAAGAGGCCAACGCCAAGGCCCATGGCGCGCGCCTGGCCCACGATAACCTGACCGAACGAATGGCCGACCTGACCGAAGCGGAACGCAGCGCCCGCGAGGCGCGCCGTGCCGCGGATGCGCAGGTGGCCGAGGCCGCCCGCGCCCTGAGCCGGGCCGAGGCGGACCGCAACCTCGCCGAGGGCAAGCTGGAAAGCTCGGGCTTTGCCGTGACGCGCAACGCGGACGAGGCAAAGGCGGCGCGCAAGGCCCTGGCCGAGGCCGAGGCCGCGTTGACGACCCTTGGCGATCTGGATGCCGCCCGCGCCCGGGTCGAGGATGTCAAGATGACGGTCGAGGCGGCGCGCATGACCATGATGACCAAGCGCGCGGCCCATGACGAACTGCGCCGCGAGGGCGAGGCGCGCCTCAAGCGCCGCCAGGAGGTCACCAAGGAGATCTCGGGCTGGAAACACCGGCTGGAGACGGCGGCGAAACGGTCGGCCGAGCTGGAAGAGCGGCGCGCGGCCAGCACGGAAGAATTGCAGGCCGCGCAATCGGCCCCTGCCGAGATCGCGGCCCAGCGCGCGGCCCTCGCCGATGAGATCACGGCCGCCGAGGACCGGCGCAAGGCCGCCGCCGATGCGCTGGCGGCCGGCGAGACTGCTCTGCGCGAGGCCGGCCTGGCCGAACGCGACGCCGAGCGCACCGCCGGAGAGGCCCGCGAGGCCCGCGCCCGCGCCGAGGCGCGCGCCGAGGCCGCGCGGGAAACCGTCGATCAAGCGTCAGACCGCATCATGGAGGCGCAGGAGGTCACGCCGGACACCCTTCTGGACCGGCTGGAAACCGACCCGGCGGACATGCCCGATGCCGAGAAGATCGAGGCGGATGTCACCCGCCTGCGCCGCCAACGCGACGCGCTGGGGGCGGTGAACCTGCGCGCCGAGGAGGATGCCCGCGAGGTTCAGGAGGAACACGACTCGCTGCTGCGGGAAAAGACCGACCTGGAAGAGGCGATCCGCGCGCTGCGGTCCGGCATCGCCAGCCTCAACAAGGAGGGCCGCGAACGGCTGCTGACCGCCTTCGAGCAGGTCAACGAGAATTTCGGGATGCTGTTCAAGCACCTGTTTGCCGGCGGCGAGGCCAAGCTGGTCATGGTCGAAAGCGACGATCCGCTGGACGCGGGCCTCGAGATCATGTGCCAACCGCCGGGCAAGAAGCTCTCGACGCTCAGCCTTCTGTCGGGTGGCGAGCAGACACTGACCGCGCTGGCGCTGATCTTTGCCGTATTCCTGGCCAACCCGGCGCCGATCTGCGTGCTCGACGAGGTGGACGCGCCGCTCGACGACGCCAACGTGGGTCGGTTCTGCGACCTGCTGGACGAGATGTGCCGCCGCACCGACACGCGTTTTCTGATCATCACGCACCATGCGGTCACCATGAGCCGGATGGACCGCCTGTTCGGCGTGACCATGCAGGAACAGGGGGTCAGCCAGCTGGTGTCGGTCGATCTGAAGGCGGCCGAAAAGATGGTCGCCTGACAGCGACATTGCCGATTTCGCCATCGGCCCGGGTGGCCAACCTGTTGAAAGCGCGCGATCAGAGGCGCTTGCGCGCCGTGACCGGCCCATCCCCCTGCGCCGCGATCCGCGAGACGGCCATGCCGAGTGGTTCAAGGGTCACGGCCATGTCATGGACAGTCGCGTGGATCAGGGTCTGGCTGTCCACCGCGAACGCGACATGGCCGGCCCAGAAGACCAGATCGCCGCGCTGCACGGGATCGTCCGGCGCGACCGGCGCGCCCAATTCGGCCTCCTGCAGGTCGCTGTCGCCGGGGCAGGGCCGCCCGCAGGCGTGCAGCGCAACTTGCACCAGCCCGGAACAGTCGATCCCGAACGACGAATTCGCCCCCCAGAGGTAGGGCGTGCCGAGGTAGCGTTCGGCCACCGCCACGGGGTCGGTTTCCAGTGTATCGGCAAGGTGCGCGGTCGGCACCCAGCCCAGTTCGGTGCGGGTGAACCGGCCCTCGACCTCGGCGGCGGCGACGATGGCCATGTGCGGCAGCGCCAGCCGCTCGGACGCCTTGAAGTCCGGCGCGGCATAGACATGGGTCTGCCGGGCGCCGATCCAGTCCAGCGCCGCGCCGCGGTCGCTGGCCGGGGCGAGGCCGGACTCGGGCACCCAGCCCACGTATTCGGCCAGCGCGGCGATGCCGAAGGCCTGGCCGTCGCGCCGCTCCAGCACCTCGAAGCCCTCGCCATAGCGCAACTGCCTGTCGCGCGGCCCGCCCGGTGACAGGCTCAGGTCCAGGACCGGCGTGGCGACATGGCAGGGCGGTTCTGGGTCGGCGGGGGCACGGTCGGGATAGTCCGCGGCCAGCCAGCGGGCGACGACGCGGTCGTTGACCGGGGTCAGGCGCGGGTCGCTCACGACGACAGCACCCCCGGCAGGGCCTGCAACAGGGCGCGCGCGCCCTGCCCTACGCCGCCCTTGGGCCGGGCCGGGGCCGGGGCGGGTTGCCAGCCGTAGATGTCGAAATGCGTGTAGGGGGCGGCCTCGACGAAACGGCGCAGGAACAACGCCGCGGTGATCGACCCGGCGAAACCGCCCGCGGGCGCGTTGTCGAGATCGGCGATCCCCGGCTCGATCATGGCCTCGTAGGGGTCATGGAAGGGCATCTGCCAGACCGGGTCGCCCACCTGAGCCCCGGCGCGCGGCAGTGCCTCGGCCATGGCATCGTCGGTGGTGTAGAAAGGTGCGATGTCGGGCCCCACGGCGGCGCGCGCCGCACCTGTCAGCGTGGCGAAGGACACGATCCGGTCCGGGGCCTCCTCGTCGGCGAGGGCCAGCGCATCGGCCAGCACCAGCCGCCCCTCGGCATCGGTGTTGTTGATCTCGACCGTCAGGCCCTTGCGGCTGGTCAGGATGTCACCGGGGCGGAACGCGTCGCCGGAAACCGCGTTTTCCACTGCCGGGATCAGCACGCGCAGCTGCATCTCCAGGCCCAGCGCCATGATCATCCGCGCCAGGCCCAGCACGGTGGCCGCGCCGCCCATGTCCTTTTTCATCAGCGCCATGGACCCGCCGGGTTTGAGGTTCAGCCCGCCGGTGTCGAAGATCACGCCCTTGCCCACCAGCGTCAGCCGCGGCCCGGTGTCGCCCCAGCGCAGGTCGATCAGGCGCGGGGCGCGGGCGGCGGCCCGGCCGACGGTATGAATCAGCGGCAGGTTGCGCGTCAGCAGGTCCGCGCCCTCGGTGATCTCGACCGCGGCGCCGTGATCCTCGGCCAGCCGCGTGGCGGCCGCGGCAAGCTCCTGCGGGCCCATGTCGTTGGCGGGCGTGTTGATCAGGTCGCGGGTCAGACCCTCGCCCGCGGCGATGGCCTCGAGCCGCGCGGCATCGACCCCGGCGGGCGCGGCGAAGCGCGGCCCGTCCTCGGACGCGGCCCGGTACCGGTCGAAGCGGTAGCCGGTCAACAGCAGGGCGAGCGCCGCCTCGTCCAGCGCGGCGCCGTCCAGCGTGGATTCGAGGTGATAATTCCCCGCCGGCAGGCCGGCGGCGGCCTCGGCCAGGGCCATGCGCTTGCGCCGCCGCTGATCGGCGCTTCCCAGCCCGGCGAAGGCACATGCGATCCTGCCCGCCTCGTCCGGCGCCAGGTGCAGTTCCCCGACCCGACCGGCAAAGCCGGTCGCGCGCAGCCAGGCGGCCCGGGGCGCGGGCAGGCTGTCCAGGTGCGCCTCCAGGTCCTCGGCGGCGACGGCATGCAGGGGAATGGTCGGCGTCTCGGGCGACAGGAATTTCATGACACGGGACCTTTGCGACTGTCGTGTCCCGGCAGCCTAGTGCATGGGGCGCCCGCTGCAACCGATCACGAGATCGGGCGGGTCAGGCCGATCTCGTCCAGCGTGGCGGTCAGCAGGCGCATCAGCCTTGACAGGGTCGCCGCCAGGGCCGGTTCGTCACCGACAACATGGCAATGGTGAGCATCGGCCCCGACCCGCGCGACCTGCCGCATGCCGATCCGGTCGGCCAGAGCCACGATGGCATGCAACCGGCTGTCCAGCCGCTCGGGTTCGGCCAGCCGGTAATCGTCCTCGAGCCGGCGCAGGTGGCGGCCGAGGTCGGTCACGCAGACCGCGATGAAATCCTCGGTCCGCCGGATGTCCGCGACGTCCTGCGTCTCGCCCACCACGTGCAGGCACTGGTCATGTTGTCCCGCCTCGCGCGGAACCAGTCTTATGATCTGCATTTTCCCCGTTCCCCGCGACACGTCGCAAGGCCCTTGTTCCGTCACCACTCGCGGCAGCGTGGCGCGAAACGGTTTCCAAGGCGGTAACGGGGCGGCACCACGCAACGGCGTTTTCCCTCGAAATTGCAGCGAATTGGGCCTATGCCCGAGACCCCGGACCGGAGGTCGACAGCACCACGCCCAGCCTTTGGCCCGACGACCGTGTCAATCGCGACCATGTCGGCCTGAAAGGCTGTTGCGAGCGAGCACGCTGTCGTGCCGCGATCCGCAGACCGGGGAATTCGCCCCGCCATGATCGATAGCGGTTGCCCCCGCGGAAATTCGATCCTAAGCACCGGCAACCTGCGACAACCGGGGGGGCCAATGGCTGACATCCTATCTCTTGCCGCCGACAACCTTCTGTCCCCCGTCATCCTGTCCTTCATCCTCGGCGTTTCCGCGGCCCTTGCCCGGTCCGACCTTTCGGTGCCCGAGGCCGTTGCCAAGGGGCTGTCGATCTACCTGCTCTTCGCGATCGGGTTCAAGGGCGGGGCCAGCGTGGCCAGCCACGGGGTGGACGCCACGCTGGTCGCGACCCTCGCGGCCGGGCTGGTCCTGTCGGCCGGCCTGCCCATGATCGCCTTCAACCTGCTGAAGATCATGACGAAGATGTCGCGCACGGATGCGGCCGCGGTGGCCGGGCACTACGGCTCGATCTCGATCGTGACCTTCGTCGCCGCCACATCGGTGCTGCAAGGGCGCGGCATCTCGTCCGAGGGTTACATGGTTGCCGTCGCCGCCGTGATGGAGGCCCCGGCCATCCTCTCGGCGCTCTGGCTGATCTCGACCGGCGGCACCGAGAAACGCATGGACGGGGCGCTTTTGCGCGAAATCCTGCTGAACGGCTCCATCGTGCTGCTGATTGGCGCGTTCGTCATCGGCGTGGTGACGGGCGAGGAGGGACTGGCCAGCATTTCGAGCTTCATCGTGGCGCCCTTTACCGGCGTCCTGTGCCTGTTCCTGCTGGACATGGGTCTGGTCGCGGGGCGGGGCCTGCGCGACGTGCGTGGTGTGCTGGGCGGCGGCGCCATCGCCTTTGGCATGCTGATGCCGGTGATCGGCAGCCTGGCCGGGCTGGCGGCGGCGCTGCTGATCGGGCTGAGCACCGGCGGGGCCGTCCTGCTCATGGTGCTGTCGGCCTCGGCCAGCTACATCGCGGTGCCCGCGGCCATGCGCGTGGCCCTGCCCGAGGCGAACCCATCCATCTACCTGACCCTGTCGCTGGGCATAACCTTTCCCTTCAACCTGACGGTCGGCATCCCGCTTTACGTGACGCTGGCCCGGCTGGTCACCGGAGGCTGACATGCAGACCCACAAGGCAAAGCGCGTCGTCATCACCATCGAGGCGATCATGCAGAAGCGGCTGACCGACACCATCGAGGAGGCCGGGGTGACGGGCTATTCCATCCTGCCGGTATTGGGCGGGTCGGGCCGCTCGGGCGCATGGACGCGCGAGGGCCAGGTCGGCCGCGCCAGCGGCATGGTGCAGGTGGTCTGCATCATCCGGCCCGAGCGCCTCGACGACCTTCTGGACGCCGCCTTCGACGTGGTCGAAACGCACATCGGGGTGGTCACCATCACCGACGTGGAGGTCCTGCGGGCGGAACGGTTCTGAAACGGAAAGGACCCGCCGAAACCGGCGGGCCCTGCAACGGCTGTGTGGGGGCGTCGCTCAGCCCTTCTTGAGCACCCGCACGCCCAGTGTCTCGGCGATCTGGACGGCGTTGAGGGCGGCGCCCTTGCGCAGGTTGTCGCTGACGCACCAGAAGTTCAGGCCGTTGTCGATGGTACTGTCCTGGCGGATGCGGCTGATGAAGGTGGCGAAGTCGCCGACGCATTCGACGGGCGTGACATAGCCGCCGTCCTCGCGCTTGTCGACGACCATGAGGCCAGGCGCCTCGCGCAGGATGTCGCGCGCCTCGTCATCGTCGAGAAAATCCTCGGTCTCGATGTTGATCGACTCGGCGTGGCCGACAAAGACAGGCACGCGCACGCAGGTCGCCGTGACCTTGATCGAGGGATCGACGATCTTCTTGGTTTCGGCCACCATCTTCCACTCTTCCTTGGTGGACCCGTCATCGAGGAAGACATCGATATGCGGGATCACGTTGAAGGCGATCTGCTTGGGATAAACGCTCGGCTCGACCTCCTGGCCGGGGACGTAGACCCCCTTTGTTTGGTTCCACAGCTCGTCGATGGCATCCTTTCCAGACCCGGACACCGACTGGTAGGTGCTGACAACGACACGCTTGATCCCGGCGCGGTCGTGCAGCGGCTTGAGTGCGACGACCATCTGCGCGGTCGAACAGTTCGGGTTGGCGATGATGTTCTTCTTGGCGTAGCCGTCGACCGCCTGCGGGTTCACCTCGGGCACAACCAACGGCACATCGGGATCGTAGCGGTAGAGCGACGAATTGTCGATCACCACGCAGCCCGCGGCGGCGGCCTTGGGCGCGTAGGTCTTGGTCGCGTCCGACCCGATGGCGAAAAGCGCCATGTCGAAGCCGGTGAAATCGAAGGCGTCAAGGTCCTTCGTCTTGAGCGTCTCGTCGCCATAACTGACCTCGGTGCCCAGCGAGCGGCGGCTGGCCAGCGCGACGACCTCGTCAGCCGGAAACTGGCGCTCGGCCAGGATGTTGAGCATTTCCCGGCCCACGTTGCCCGTGGCCCCGACGACGGCGACTTTGTAGCCCATTGGCTTCGGCTCCCGATTAGAAATCGTACGCCTGATAACGCTGCACGGCAGAAATTGGAAGGGCTAGTCGGTGCGGTCGCGGCTGAAGGCATAGATCGCCACCCCTGCCAGGAGCAGCGCACCGTAAAGCCCGAACAGCGTGGCGTAGGGGTCGGCCGGGCTCTCGGCTACCGCCGCGCGGGCGGCGTGGACCCGGCCGGTGACGAACTGCATGGCCCCGACACCCGCGATGACGAAGAGGTTGAGCAAGCTCACGCCGCGCCCGGTCAGATGCGCGGGAAAGAAGGCGCGGCCATGGGCGATCATCTGCGGGAAGGAGGCCCCGAAAAAGCCGATCATCGCCAGAAGCACCGTCACGATCCAGATGTTGCCCGCGGTCAGCCCGGCCAGCGCGAAACAGGCCAGGGCCCCCAGCAGGTTGCCCGCAAGGACGCCCCATTTGCGGGTGCCCAGCCAGCGGTCGAGCGGGCCGTAGACGAAGTTGCCCGCGATCATGGCCAGCCCCATGACCAGCGACACCAATCCGATCCGCGCTGCGTCAGCCGCGAAGACATCCGCCATGTAGGGACCGACCCAGAGCCCACGCGTGCCGGCCGAGGGCGCGTAGTTCACCAGCATCAGCGGCAGGATCAGCCACATTGCCGGGATTTTCAGGATATCGAGGACCGAGCCGCGCCTGTCCGCCTCGGCCCGCGGCGGGTCTTTGACGAAGGCGGCGATCAGCCCGGCGATGGTCAGGCTGATCGCCGCCAGCGCGAACATCGTGCCGCGCCAGCCGATGGCCTCGGCCGTCCAGGCCAGCGGCACGGAACTGGCGACGTTGCCCAGCGAGCCGATGCCCAGCACCACGCCCGCCAGCGTGCCGAAGACGGCCGCGGGGTAGACCCGCGCGAAGATGAAGTAGGACGCCATCAGCACCGGCGAACAGCCGATCCCCAGAAGCACCATGCCGAAAACGATGTGCAGCGGCGATTGCGCCAGCGCACAGACCAGCGCGCCGCCGGCCCCGCCCAGCGCGAAGAGCACCGAAGCCGTGCGCCGCGGCCCGACTCGGTCGAGCGCCGCGCCCACCGGAATCTGCATCGCGGCGAAGACCACGAACCACATGCCCGAGGCGCAGGACAGATCGGCCGGCGTGGCCCCAAGATCGGCCTCCAGCGCAGGCGCCAGCACTGCGAGGAACGCGCGATAGAACTGGCTGAGCACATAGGCCAGCACGAGGCTGATGACGCCCGCTTGCATGGCTTCCCTTCCCTTCGATCGGGGTCAGGTCGCACGTCGCGGCATCAGCGACAAGACCGGGCGCGTCAGAGCGCCCGCGAGTGGCGCCCCTCAGGCATGGCGTATTCGTCCAGTTCCGCGGCGATCAGACGCGCCACCAGGCGGGCGTTCTCGGTCAGGCGGATGCGATTGTCATGCACCTCGACATGGTCGGGAAAATCCCGCGGGATGTGCCGGACCCGGTCGCGCAGGGCCGCGACCGACAGGCCATGCCGCGCGGCAAGCGCGTCGAGGTCCAGTTCGAAGCGGCACATCAGCATTTCGATCATGTCCGCGCGCACCCGGTCCTCGGCGCTCGTGGCATGGCCGCGCACGGTGGCCAGGCGCCTCTCGGCGACGGCCCCGGCATAGGTCGAGGAGGTCGAATGGTTCTGCGCGAACCCCTGCGGATAGCGCGAGATCGCCGAAGCGCCCAGCCCGATCAGCAGGTCCGAGGTGTCATCCGTGTAGCCCTGGAAATTGCGCCGCAGGGTGCCGAGGCGGTCGGCTTCGGCGAGGGTGTCGCCCTCGCGGGCGTAGTGGTCGATGCCGATCTCGCGGTAGCCGTCCCAGACGAACAGCCGCCGCGCAGTGTCGAAGAGGGCCAGCCGCGCCTCGGCGTCGGGAAGAGCATCCGCGGGGATCATGGCCTGCCGCTTGGCCATCCACGGCACATGCGCGTAGCCGTAAAGCGCCACCCGGTCGGGGGCCAGCGACAGCACCTTCTGCACGCTGTCGGCCATGCGCCCCTTGTCCTGGTGCGGAAGGCCGTAAAGGATATCCATGTTCAGGCTGTGCACCCCGGTCTCGCGCAGCATGTCGACGACATCGCGGGTCTGCTCGAAGCTCTGCTGGCGGCCGATACACTCCTGCACGACCGGGTCGAAGTCCTGCACCCCGATCGAGGCGCGGGTCATGCCGATCTCGCCGAGGGCCTCGATTCGCGGCCGGTCCACCTCGGTCGGGTCGATCTCGACCGAGAACTGGCAATCCTCGGCCCGGGGGCGGAACGCGGCGATGTCGCGGCCCAGGTCGCGGATCATGTTGGGTGGCAGCAGCGTCGGCGTGCCGCCGCCGAGGTGTACCTGGCTGAGCACCATGTCCTGCGGCAGATTCGCGTCAACGATCGCCATCTCGGCCCGCAATTGGTCGAGGTAGGGGATCAGCGGACGATCCGTGCTGGTGCCCTGTGTCCGGCAGGCACAGAACCAGCACAGGCGCCGGCAATAAGGGATGTGCAGGTAAAGCGAGACGCGCGCCCCCGAGGGGACGGCCTGCAACCAGCTCGCGACGGTTTCGGGGCCGACATTTTCGTTGAAATGGTTGGCGGGCGGATAGCTGGTGTAGCGGGGGGCCCTCGCGTCAAAGAGCCCCAAACGCCGCAGTCGGTCGATGGATGACATTGCTAACTCCTGATCCTTCGCGTTAGGCTAAATCCGTTCTTCTTTGCGAACGGGGACCCAAGCTGTGTCTATTTCGCTGTCGACAACGGACATCCGTTGTGCCGATTGCCCGATCCGCCATCGGGCGGTCTGTTCCAGTTGCACCGACGACGAGCTTCTGGAGCTCGACCAGATCAAGTACTACCGCACCTATGCGCCCGGGCAGACGATCGCCTGGGGCGGTGACGAGTTGACCTTCGTCGGGTCGGTCGTGCGGGGAGTTGCCTCGCTCAGCCAGACCATGGAGGACGGGCGCACGCAGATGGTGGGCCTTTTGCTGCCCTCCGATTTCGTCGGTCGCCCTGGGCGCGCCTCGCTGCCCTACGATGTCACGGCCGTCTCCGAGATCACGCTGTGCTGTTTCCGGCGCAAGCCCTTCGAGAAACAGCTGGCGATGACGCCGCATATCTCCGAGCGGCTTCTGGAAATGACGCTCGACGACCTCGACGCGGCGCGGGAATGGATGCTGATCCTCGGGCGCAAGACCGCCCGCGAGAAGATCTCCAGCCTGCTGACGATCATCGCCCGGCGCGAGAAAAGCATGGAATTCGCCGCCCAGGGCGATGCGGTGGTCATCGACCTGCCGCTGACACGGGAAGCCATGGCCGACTACCTGGGCCTGACGCTGGAAACGGTCAGCCGCCAGATTTCCGCGCTCAAGCGCGAGGGCATCATCGAGCTGGACGGCAAGCGCCGAATCATCGTCCCCGACATGCCCGCCCTCATGGAAGAGACCGGCGACGACATGGATGGCGGCCTGATCGCCTGACCGGGCCGCGGTCGCGTCCTGCCTGTTGCCGGGGGTCGTCATCGCACGCATCCCGCCCCGCTCAGTGGGTCATCAGGATCGGCACGGTGGCCGACTGGAGCATTTCACGGGTCGCCCCGCCGAGGACAGCCTCGCGCATGCGCGCGTGCCCGTAGGCGCCCATGACGATCACCTTGCTGCCGTGCTCGGCCACGAAACGGTTCAGCACCGCCGAAACCCGCGGCAGGGTCTTGGCCAGGATAGAGACCTCGGATTTCACCCCGTGGCGGGCCAGCATCAGACAGAGCACGCCGCCCGGATCCGAGCGTTCAGGCGAATGACTGGGCGGATCGACCATGACGATGTCGGTATGGTCCGCGTCACGCAGGGCCGGCAGGGCCTTGCGCACGGCCTCGAGGCATTCGTCGCTCTCGTCCCAGGCGATCACGGCGCGGTCGAGGGGCCGGCCCAGATCGCAGGCACCGGCCGGCACCACCATGACAGGCGCCCCCGTCCCGAAGAGCGCGGCCTCCAGCGTCAGGACCTGCATCTGCGTCGCCGCCTCGCCATAGGGCTGGGCCGCGACCACCAGATCGGCATAGCGCGCCAGCCGCGCCACTGTCCCGTCCAGGCCCATTGTCGTCACCACGGCGGGCGCCACCACGGCGGCAAGGTCGTAGGCCGCCAGCACGCCTTCGGCCCACCCGACGAGGTCATCGGCCTGTTGGCGTGCTTCGTCGACGCCGGACTCGAGGACGACGCCGGCGGCCCCCACCGGCATGGCCTCGTACCGCGCGGGATCGACCCCGAGCGCGTGGACATCCAGGTGGGCCCGCTCGCGCACGGCAATCTCGGCGGCGGCGGTCAGCGCGGGCGCGTCGGCGACCGCATCGGTCACGATGACGGCGATTGTCTTGTAGGACATGGCGGATCCTCGAGCTCTTGCGGGCCGAACCATGGGGCGGTCGCGGGTGTTTGCCCTTTCAGTCCTAGCAAGCCTTGGCCCGGATTCACTTGACATGGATCAAGGCCGCGCCCTGCCCGAGATGACACACCCCGGACGCAGAAGCATCCGCCCGGACGAGTCCGATCTGACTCGCGCGGGCCAAGGAAGGGAACGCACGTCATGTGGGATTGGATCAAGATCGCGGTCCTGGGCATCACTGCCCTGCTGGCCGCAGTGGCGGCGAACTTTGCGAGGGACCTGGCATTCCAGGTCCACGCATTGCTCGTCATGGCCGTCGCGGCCGGGTTGTTCATATACACGGTGAGAACCGCCGGCGACGAGAAACCGGCCCCGGCCGGCTATATGGACGGGGTCGTGCGCGCGGGCGTCATCGCCACCGCCTTCTGGGGCATTGCCGGGTTCCTGGTGGGGACCTTCATCGCCTTCCAGCTGGCGTTTCCGCAGCTCAACTTCGATTTCCTGCAGGGCTATGGCAACTTCGGCCGCCTGCGTCCGCTGCACACCTCGGCGGTGATTTTCGCCTTCGGCGGTAACGCCCTGATCGCCTCGTCCTTCTATGTCGTGCAACGCACCAGTGCCGCCCGGCTTTGGGGTGGCAACACCGCCTGGTTCGTCTTCTGGGGCTACCAGCTGTTCATCGTGCTGGCGGCGACCGGCTACCTCATGGGGGCCACGCAGTCGCGTGAATACGCCGAGCCCGAATGGTACGTCGACCTCTGGCTCACGGTGGTCTGGGTCGCCTACCTCGGCGTCTTCCTGGGTACGATCATCAAGCGCAAGGAACCCCACATCTACGTGGCCAACTGGTTCTACCTGTCCTTCATCGTGACGGTGGCCATGCTGCACGTCGTCAACAACCTGGCGCTGCCGGTGTCGCTCACCGGGTCGCGGTCGGTCAGCGCCATGGCCGGCGTGCAGGACGCAATGACCCAGTGGTGGTACGGCCACAACGCGGTGGGCTTCTTCCTGACCGCGGGTTTCCTCGGCATGATGTACTACTTCGTGCCCAAGCAGGCCGAACGCCCGGTGTTCAGCTACAAGCTGTCGATCATCCACTTCTGGGCGCTGATCTTCATCTATATCTGGGCCGGTCCGCACCACCTGCACTACACCGCGCTGCCCGACTGGGCCTCGACGCTGGGCATGGTGTTCTCGATCGTGCTCTGGATGCCCTCCTGGGGCGGCATGATCAACGGGCTAATGACGCTGTCTGGCGCCTGGGACAAGATCCGCACCGACCCGATCATCCGCATGATGGTCATCTCGATCGGCTTTTACGGCATGTCGACCTTCGAGGGCCCGATGATGTCGATCCGGGCGGTCAACTCGCTGTCGCACTACACCGACTGGACCATCGGCCACGTTCATTCCGGCGCGCTGGGCTGGAACGGCATGATCACCTTCGGCGCGCTCTACTTCCTGACGCCGCGCCTGTGGAACCGCGCCCGGCTCTACAGCCTGTCCCTGGTCAACTGGCACTTCTGGCTCGCCACCATCGGCATCGTGCTCTACGCCGCCTCGATGTGGGTCACCGGGATCATGGAGGGCCTGATGTGGCGCGAGGTCGACTCGCAAGGGTTCCTGGTGAACTCCTTCGCCGACACCGTGAGCGCCAAGTTCCCGATGTACGTGGTGCGCGGCCTGGGCGGGGTGCTCTACCTCTCCGGTGCGCTGATCATGTGCTACAACCTCTGGATGACGGTCCGCGGGCAGAGGCAAGTGTCCGCCGCCCCCGCCGCCACCCCCGCCGAATAAGGAGACCAAGAGATGTCCATTCTCGACAAGCACAAGGTGCTGGAGAAACACGCCACGCTGCTGCTCGTCTGCAGTTTCCTGGTGGTGACCGTCGGCGGTATCGTCCAGATCGCACCGCTCTTCTACCTCGAGAACACGATCGAGGAAGTGGAAGGCGTGCGCCCCTACACCCCGCTGGAACTGGCAGGCCGGGAAATCTACATCCGCGAGGGCTGCTATGTCTGTCACAGCCAAATGATCCGTCCCATGCGCGACGAGGTCGAACGCTACGGGCACTACTCGCTGGCCGCCGAGTCGATGTATGACCACCCGTTCCAGTGGGGGTCCAAGCGGACCGGGCCGGACCTGGCCCGCGTCGGCGGCCGCTACTCGGACGCCTGGCACGTGGATCACCTAATCGACCCTCAGTCGGTGGTGCCGGAATCGATCATGCCGCCCTATGCCTACCTGATGGATCGCGAGATCGACCCGGAACACATGGACGATCTTCTACGCACGCAGGCCATGGTGGGCGTGCCCTACACCGACGAGATGATCGAGAACGTGGAAGCGGACTTCCACGCCCAGCTGGATCCCTTCTCGGAGGGCTATGACGGGCTGGTCGCGCGCTACATCACCGACGACAACCCCGACGACGACCGCGAGCCCCGCAATACGATCGTGGCGCGCAACTACGACGGGCAGGAGGCGGTGACCGAGATGGACGCGCTGGTGGCCTATCTGCAGATGCTCGGCACGCTGGTCGATTTCTCGACCTTCACCCCCGAAGAAGCCGCGATGCCGCGCTGAGGAGAGACCGATGGAAACCTATTCCCTGCTTCGCCACTTCGCAGACAGCTGGATGCTGCTGGCGCTGTTCATCTTCTTCATCGGGACCTGGTTCTGGGCCTTCCGGCCCGGATCGCGCCGGGTGCACGAGGACGCGGCCAATTCCATCTTCCGCAACGAGGACGCACCGGCGGAAGACGATGCTGACGGCTCCCAGGACAACAACACCGACCCGGAGGGTCAGAAATGAGTGAAAAGAAAGAATACGACGGTGTCGAGACGACCGGCCACGAGTGGGACGGCATCGAGGAGCTCAACAATCCGCTGCCGCGCTGGTGGGTCTGGATCTTCTACGCAACCATCGTCTGGGGGATCGGCTATTCCATCGCCTATCCGGCCTGGCCCGGCATCAAGAGTTCGACCGCCGGTCTGCTGGGCTACTCGACCCGGGCCGACGTGGCCGAGGACATCGCGGCGGTGAACGACCAGAACGCCGCGCTGCGCACGGAACTGGCCGGCGCGGACCTTGCCGCGCTTGTCGACAACCGCGACAGCGAGGTCTACAGCTACGCGGTCAACGGCGGACGCGCGGTCTTTGCCGCCAACTGTTCGCAGTGTCACGGGTCGGGCGCCAACGGCGTCGCCCCCGCCAACGGCTACCCCAACCTGCGCGACGACGCCTGGCTCTGGGGCGGCACGGTGGACGAGATCGCGCACACGGTCGCCCACGGCATCCGCAACGAACAATCGCTCGATGCGCGCTGGTCCGAGATGCCGGCCTTCGGCGACATCCTCCCGCCCGAGGAGGTGGACCAGGTCGTGCAATACGTGCTGTCGCTGTCGGGCAACGAAAGCGACGCCGCACTGGCCGAGGCCGGGGCCGAGGTCTTTGACCTCAACTGTTCCTCCTGCCACGGGCCCGAGGGCATGGGCGACACCTTCCAGGGCGCCCCGAACCTGGCCGATGCGATCTGGCTCTATGGCGGCGACGAGGAGACCGTGACCGAGACGGTCATGAATTCGCGGTTCGGCGTCATGCCGGCCTGGTCGGAAGACTACCGCGTCGGCGCGGGCCTAAGCCAGGACGAGGTCAATGCCGTGGCCGTCTACGTCCACCAGCTGGGCGGCGGCCAGTAAAGGACTTGCCGGGGCGTGCGGCTGCCCCGGCAATAGCGGGCCCGAGACCTGTTCGCGCATTCCCTCAGGCCCGTCCCCTCCGATCGGAGGGCCAAACCCCCGGGGTCGCGCCCGGGGGTTTTCCTTGCCCGAGACCCGCGGGTGTGGGGCCGGACAGACCGACCACATGCCGGGAATCGCAAACCTGACCCGCAGATACGGCTTTCAGTTGATCCAGGTCAAAGCCACGGGCCGGTCATATCGGCGAAACCGGGTGCAACGCGAACAGTCACGAACAGGACGATTCCATGAGTTCGACCGAAGACCAGTCGCTCTACGCCAAGCGCGAGCCCGTGTTCCCGCGCCGGGTGAAGGGCAAGTTCCGTACCCTCAAGTGGTGGATCATGGCGGTGACGCTTGGCATCTATTACCTGACGCCCTGGATCCGCTGGGATCGCGGCCCGGCCCTGCCCGACCAGGCGGTTCTGGTCGACATGGCCAACCGGCGCTTCTTCTTCTTCTGGATCGAGATCTGGCCGCACGAGTTCTATTTCATCGCCGGGCTTCTGATCATGGCCGGGCTGGGGTTGTTCCTTTTCACCTCGGCGCTGGGGCGGGTCTGGTGCGGCTATACCTGCCCGCAGACGGTCTGGACCGATCTGTTCATCCTCACCGAACGCTGGATCGAGGGGGACCGCAACGCCCGCGTGCGCCTTTGGAAAAAGAAATGGGACACCGAAAAGGTCCGCAAGCGCGCCGTGAAGTACGTCGTCTGGCTGCTGATCGGGCTGGCCACGGGCGGTGCCTGGATCTTTTACTTCGCCGACGCGCCGACCCTGCTGCAAAACCTGGTCACCGGCCAGGCGCATCCGGTTGCCTATACCACCATGGCGATCCTGACCTTCACCACTGTTTTCATGGGCGGCGTCGCGCGCGAACAGGTCTGCATCTACGCCTGCCCCTGGCCGCGCATCCAGGCCGCCATGATGGACGAGGACACGATCACCATCGGCTATCGCGAATGGCGCGGCGAACCGCGCGGCAAGGGCAAGACCCGCGAGGGCCTGGGCGACTGCATCGACTGCAATGCCTGCGTCAACGTCTGCCCCACGGGCATCGACATCCGCGACGGCCAGCAGCTGGCCTGCATCACCTGCGGCCTGTGCATCGACGCCTGCGACGAGGTGATGGAAAAGATCGGCAAGCCGCGCGGGCTGATCGATTATTTCACCCTGCGCGACGAAGAGGTCGAGCGCGCCGGCGGCCAGGCCAAGGACATCTGGCGCCACATCTTCCGGCCGCGCACCGTGCTTTATTCCTCGCTCTGGGCCGCAGTCGGCGTGGGCCTCGTGGTGGCGCTCTTCGTGCGCTCCGAGATCGACCTGACGGTCCGGGCCGAACGCAACCCGCTCTTCGACCAGATGGCGGACGGATCGGTGCGCAACACCTACGAACTGCGCCTGCGCAACATGACCGGCGATGACCGCCCCTTCCGGATCACGGTGACGGGCGCGCCGATGCTCTATCTGCAGATCGAGGGCACGCCTTATGAGACCGTGCAGGTCGAGGCCGACGAAATGCTGATCCAGCGCGTCTATGTCACGGCACCGGCCGGGTCCGAGGCGGCCCAGGAGACACGCACGGATTTCCGCATCTGGGTGGAGGACCTCGAAAGCAACGAGCGCACCCACGAAGACACCCACTTCAATGGACTGGAGAGCAGATAATGGTGATCACCGGCCGCAAGGTCTTTTTCTTCTTCGCCGGCGCCTTTGCCGTCATCATCTCCGTGAACCTGCTGCTGGCCTTTTCGGCGGTGCGCACCTTCCCGGGCCTCGAGGTCAAGAATTCCTACGTCGCAAGCCAGAACTGGGACGCGGAACGCGCCGCCCAGTTGGCGCTTGACTGGACGGTCGATGCCGTTGTGCGCGACGAGGTCCTGACACTGTCCATCACCGACGCCGAGGGCGTACCGGTCGAGGTGCAAAGCCTCAGCGGCGTCTTCGGGCGGGCCACGTCGGTCCGCGATGACCAGACCCCGGATTTCGAATTCAACGGCGAGGCCTATGTCGCCCCGGTCGAAACCGCGGACGGCAACTGGAACCTGCGGCTCGACGCCGTGGCGCCGGACGGAACCGACTTCCGGCAGAGGATCGTGGTCCTGGTCGACTGATGGCAAGCACGGATTTCGACACCGAGTTCGAAACGGGGGCCGCGGCCTGCCCGGGCTGTTCCATGGCCAGCGTCGCCGCGCAGCGCGCGCGGCAACAGGCCGGCGCGGAGGATGAAACCATCCTCGTGTCCCTGCCGACGATCCATTGCGCCGCCTGCATCAACACCGTCGAACAGGGGCTTCTGGCCCTGCCCCACGTGCGCGACGCGCGGGTCAACCTGACCCGCAAGCGCGCCACGGTGCACGCCGCTCCCGGCACCGACCCGGCCGATATCGCCGCCGATGTCGAACGGCTGGGCTACGAGGCGCATGTGCTGGATTCCGCGACCCTGTCGGGCGACGCGGCCGACCGGGCCGGGCGCGACCTGCTGATGCGGCTCGCGGTGGCCGGGTTCGCGTCGATGAACGTCATGCTGCTGAGCGTCGCGGTCTGGTCAGGGGCCGAGGGCGCCACGCGCGACCTGTTCCACTGGATTTCCGCGGCGATCGTCATGCCGGCCGTGGCCTTCTCGGCGCAGCCGTTCTTTCGCAACGCCTGGACCGCGCTGCGCGCGCGTCACCTGAACATGGACGTGCCGATCTCGCTGGCGATCCTGCTGGCGCTGGTCACTTCGCTCTGGGAGACCTCGCTGTCGGGCGAGCACGCCTATTTCGACGCCGCCATCGCACTGACCTTCTTCCTGCTGACGGGCCGCTACCTTGATCACCGGACCCGGTCCGTCGCGCGCTCGGCGGCGCGCGAACTGGCCGCGCTGGAGGTGCCCAAGGCCTGGCGCATCGGCGCCGAGGGCGACGAGAAGGTCGATGCTGGGACCCTTGCCGTGGGCGACCTTGTGCGTGTCCATCCCGGGGCGCGCATGCCGGTAGACGGGGACATCACCGACGGCACGTCGGAGCTTGATCGGTCTCTGCTGACCGGGGAAACCGTGCCGGTCCGCGCCGAACCGGGCCGCGCGGTCAGCGCGGGCGAGGTCAACCTGACTGGCCCGCTGGTGATCCGCGCAACGGCCGTGGGGCGCGATACCTCGCTGCACCGCATGGCCGATCTGGTGGCCGTCGCCGAATCCGGCCGGTCGCGCTATACCTCGCTGGCCGACAAGGCGGCCAAGCTCTATGCCCCCGGGGTCCATGTTCTCTCGGCGTTGGCCTTTGTGGGCTGGCTTGCCTACACCGGCGATCTGCGCGTCGCGCTGAATATCGCGGCCGCCGTACTGATCATCACCTGCCCCTGCGCGCTGGGGCTGGCCGTTCCGGCAGTGACGACCGCCGCCTCGGGCCGGCTGTTCCGGCACGGGCTTTTGATCAAGAACGCCACCGCCCTGGAACGTTTGGCGCAGGTCGACACGGTGGTGTTCGACAAGACGGGCACGCTGACCGCGGGCACCCCGGTTCCGACCAACCTGGCCGACATGCCGCCGCGCGACCTGCAGATCGCGCTGGCGCTGGCCTCAGGATCGGCGCATCCGCTTTCCAAGGCGCTGACCCAGGCCGCCCGTGCGGCCGGTGTCGTCCCCGCCGACGTGACCGATATCACCGAGGTGCCGGGCCACGGGACGCAAGGCACCTGGCAGGGCCACCCCGTTCGGCTGGGCCGCGCCGCCTGGCTGGGCGCCGAGCCGCTGGACCAGACCGCTGCCTGGTTGCGGGTCGGCGACGAGGCGGCACACCCGATCCTGTTCACCGACCGCCTGCGCGATGGCGCCGCCGAAACCGTCGCGGCGCTTGAGAAACGCGGGATGCGCGTGATCCTGATGTCGGGCGACAGTCCGAGGGCGGTGCAGTCGCTGGCCGGCTCCCTGGGGATCGACGACTGGACGGCCGAGGCGCTGCCGGCCGACAAGGCCGCCCGCATCGAGGCGCTGAGCGCCGAGGGCGCCAAGGTTCTGATGGTGGGCGACGGGCTGAACGACACCGCGGCCCTGACGGCCGCCCATGTTTCGATCTCGCCGGCCTCGGCGCTGGACGCGGCGCGCGTGGCCTCGGACATCGTGCTGCTGGGCGCGACCTTGTCGCCCCTGCCCGAGGCGATCTCGACCGCCGGGCGCAGCCTGCGCCGCATCCGCGAGAACTTCACGGTGGCCACCTGGTACAATATCATCGCGGTGCCGCTGGCGGTCGCGGGCCTGTGTTCGCCCCTCATCGCGGCGCTGGCCATGTCGGCCAGCTCGATCACCGTTTCCCTGAACGCCCTACGCGTGAGGTAGGCATGGAAGTCCTGTCCTTTCTCATCCCCATCTCGATCTTTCTCGGGATCATCGGGCTGGCCGGGTTCATCTGGACCCTGCGCACCAACCAGTACGACGACCCCGAGGGCGACGCCCGCCGTATCCTGTCGGACACCTACGACGACCACCCAGCCGAGGACTGACCCGGCGGCCGGTGGCGCTTCGCGCTAGAGCTTGGCGTGGGTGCCATCGCAGAGCGGCGCGTTGCCGGAGGCCTTGCAACCACAGAAGGCCGCCTTGCCATCCGTCTCGGGCGTGTATTTCACCGGGGTGAAATCGGTGCCCTTGTGGCTGCCATCGCAGAAGGGCTGGTTAGCGCTCTTGCCGCAGGCGCACCAGAAGTAGCTCTTTCCGGCTTCGACATTCGTTGCATAGGGGGCCTTGCGGGCGATCTCGGGGGCCGACATGGGTTTCCTTTCGCTGTTGTGTGACGTTGCCGGGCGTGCACGGCACGCCTACCCGATAGCTGATGCCGTCGCGCCGGCGATCAAGCCCCCGGGCAGCGCACATTCTGGCAACGGGCGCGCTCAGCTCAGGTGGTCCGGGCCGACACCGTGGTCGGCCAGGGCCGCCCGAAGCCGTTCGAAGGCGCGTTCGCGCAACTGCCGCACCCGTTCCTTGGAGACGCCATACTGTGCGCCCAGCCCGTCCAACGTGGCCGGCGGGTCACTTATCTGGGTGGCGATGATGATATCGCACTCGCGCCGGGGCAGCGTCGCGAGCGCCTCGGCCAGCACCGCCCGCAGGCCCTCCGTTTCCAGCCGTTGCAGGGGCAGGGGCGTGTCGAGGCTCGCGGGATCGACCAGAAGGGCGATGCGCTCGGCGCCGTCCTCGTCCTGCGCCGGGGCATTGAGGGACTGATCCCGCCCGGTGACGAGCGCGCGCAACTCGGCGGCGCGTTTCTCGCCCACGCCCAGCGCCTCGGCGAGCTGCCTGTTCTGCGCGGCGCTGTCGGCACCGCCCTCGTCCGGCGTTTGCGCATCGAGTCGGGCAAGGCGCGCGACCGCAGCGCGGGTCTGGTGCGAATTGGGCCGCCGCACGATCGACATGTTCGACCGCGCGTAGGCCTGCACCTCGTCGCGCACCCACCAGGCCGCGTAGGTCGCGAACCTCAATCCCCGGTCGGTGTCGAAGCGGTCGGCCGCCTTCATCAAGCCGATATTGGCCTGTTGGAGCAGGTCCGGGTCCACCTCGCCGCTGTCTCGCCCGACGCGCTTGGCGATCGCGGCGGCCAGCGGCGCAAAGGCGGCGAGCAGACGGTCTCGTGCGGCGCGGTCGCCCTGCCCCTGCCAGGCGCGGATCAGGGCCTGTTCGGTGTCGCGGGACAGCATTCCGGGGCTGCGGACACGGCGGCTGCCGCTGGTGATGTTGGTGACGGGCTTGTTCATGAAAGGGCTTTATTGGTTTCGAAGCGAAACTACGTGCAGCGCCCAGCCGCTGTCAAACCCGTTTCGATACGCTATCACTTCTTGAAGGTTTGTGCCGACCCATGTCGGCCCGGGGCCCAACCGGCGCGCGGACGGTGGCCTTGTTCATCCGGTCGCGGCACCGGGCGACATAGGGTCGCCCTGGCTCCTTCCAATCGGGCCAGTGGCACCGCGTCGCAAACCGTTACCTCGGGTCGGCGGGCCTGGATGTTCGGATCGCCGTGTATGCGAAGCCTTTTTTCTCGCGCTTCTGCACCAGTAGAATCAGCCCGCGTGTCTGCAAGACGCGCGCCAGCTCCATGACCGAGCGTGATGCGCGCCTGTCGCTGTGACCGTAGACATGGGAGTCCCGCGGTTTCGCCGTCTTAACGAAGGTCAGAAGGGCCTGCTCTTCGGGCTGGGGCTTTCGGGCCCTGTGCATCACATCGGTCATGGCGCGTGGTCTCTGGCGCGTGCTTTTAGTCTCACGGTGCGGGGACGGAGCCGCGGTCCGGTCCCGGACTGGGCATTGATCGTTCAGCCGTCACAAGGGCCTGCAGGAATGTCCGGCCAGGTCGAACCTGTTGGGGAAGGACGGCCTGGCCGGACACGGTGCCGAAGGCACGGACACGCGCGGCGGAGCATTGCCGCTGCGCCCGTCGCATCGGCCGATATTCGGAGGGAACATCGTTTTTCCAAGGTCCCGTGAACTGCGGCTAACCACAAGAGATCGAAAGTTTCTGTCCGCGCCTTGGTTGCCTGACAACCGCCCCCGCCACCGCGCAAATGCATCGTGCCGGGGTCAGACGACACGCCCGCCGCTGTCGCGCCCTGTTTTTGCGGGGTATCGCGCCGTCAAGCTTACGATCTATTTGGAAACCAAAGTTATGTTCAACCGCTGAAAGAAGCCTGATATCTGCGCAGCGAAACTCAGGCGCCACTGGCGTGGATCGCCGGATCGGCGGACGTGATCGAAAACCGGAAGGAACAATTTCATGCGCAAGCGCCCGCTAAAGACTGTGCGCGCCGTCGTGCTGGCCCTCGTGACCCCGTTTCTGGTGGCGGATCGGGCCCTCGCGGATGACACGCCGGTCGTGCTGACGATCCATCCGGCACAGGGCACGCCGCCCATCGAACTGACCGATGCCGACCTCATGGCCTTGGCGCAGACATCCTTCGTCACCTCGACGCTCTGGACAGCGGAGCGGCACAGCTTTTCCGGGCCGTCCCTGCACCGGGTTCTGACAAAGGTCGGGGCCGAGCCGTCGGCCCCGGTCAAACTTGTGGCCGCCAATGACTACGCGGTGACCCTCGAGCCCGAGTTGATCGGCGAACAGTATCCAATCATCGCCAACCGGCTGGATGGCGCCCCGTTTTCGATCCGCGAAAAGGGCCCGCTGTGGGTGATGTTTCCATTCGACGAGGAGCCCGAATTCAAGACCGAACTGCACTACAGCCTGTCGGTCTGGCAGTTGACGGATATCAGGCTGGGTCAGCCCGGCGCGGGCCCGGATGCCGGAAACTGATCCCGGGGCCAGTGCATCATGTTGATGTTGCGCCGGGTCAGCGGTGGCCTCGCGCTCTTCCTGGCCCTCGCCATGCTGGTGGTGCTGGGCCGTCAACTGTCGGAAAAGGTAGACCATTTCGCGCTCGCGCGGTCGGACAGCGACGCTTGGAACTTCGCCCAGGTCGAGGTTGCCTACAACCGGTTCCACCTGGCCCTTCAGGACGGGCTGATCGAGATTCAGGCCGAGGGGCAGTTGTCGCCGCCGACCCGGGCCGCGATCCTGGAACGGTTCAACATATTCTACGCGCGCGTCGACACCGTGGCCGAGCGCTATGACATGTTCGCCGCGCGCCCCGATGTCGAACAAACGCTCGCAGCCGTGCAGCAGCTGCGCGACGGCCTGACCGTGCCGATCGATGCCGGCCGATACGTCAACGCGCCACAGGTGCGCGACATTCTTGGAACCGTCCGCGCCGGCCGCCCGGAGGTCCGTGATTTCGCGCTGGCCGCGATGCTGGCCGGCATCGAGGATCAGGAAGCCCGGCGCGAGGAGGTTCACGCCTCGCTGCGCACGGCCTTCCTGACCCTGTCGGCGCTCATTCTCGTGATGCTGATCCTGGGCGGGTTGCTGGCGCATCTGGGGCGGTCGCTGGCCCGAAAGAACGCCTCTGAACGCAACCTGACCAGTTATCTGGCAAAGATGCTCGAAGTCTCCAGTGACGGCATCATCGTGGTCGACCGGGCGCTCAGGGTGGCGGACATCAATCGCACCGCGGAACGGATCTTCGGGCGGGAGCGGGCGGCCGTTCTGGGCTGCGACGCACTGGCGGAATTCGCGCCCCGGCGCGGCCACGCGGCCATGGCGGCCCGCCTGCGTGCCGCGCTAGACCAGCCCGATGCGGCGGGCACCGGACTGCGCCGCATGCCGGTCGTCGCGCGCCGTGGCGACGGAACGCTCTTTCCCGCCGAACTGAGCGTGGTGCGCGTTCGCGACCAGGACCGCCGGCGCGTGCTTGTCGGCTTCCTGCGCGATCTCTCCGTGGAGCGGAACGCCCGGCGCAGAACCCGGCGTGCCCTGGCCCAGGCCCGGCGCGATGCCGCGGCCAAGCAGCGGTTCCTGTCGACCATGAGCCACGAGATGCGCACGCCGCTGCACAGTATCGTCGTCGCCGCCGACATGGCCGAGAAGGCCGATACCAGCAGCGGAGGGCTGGGCTATCTGCCCAAGGTTCGGGCCGCCGCGCAGACCGCCCTGCAGCAGGTCGAAGACGTGCTCGATGTGGCCCGCGACAGCGACGAGACACGCCCCCGCCCGCCCGAGACATTCGACGCCCGTGCGGTGGCGCATTCAGTCTTTCTGCAAATGCAGCCTCTCGCCGCCGCACGCGGTACCAGGCTGGTGTTCGACTGGCACGGTCCGGCGATGCTGCACGGCGTGCCACGCGACCTGTTCCGCGTCGTGCACAACCTCGTGTCGAACGCGGTCAAGGCGACCGAGGACGGCACCGTGACGATCCGTGCATCCGACGGCGATCTTTCCGGCCGGCCGGCGCTGTGTCTGGACATTGCCGATACCGGACCCGGGATCAGCGACACCGATGCCCACCACATCTTTACCGACTACGTCTCGGGGTTTCGCGACCGCGACGGCGCGGGCACGGGCCTCGGGCTGGGGATCGTCCGCAAGGCCGTGCTGACCCTCGGCGGCCGGATCGACCTGCAAAGCACGCCGGGCGCGGGGACGACCTTTCGGGTCGTCCTCCCCCTGGCCATGCAGGCATCCGGGACCGATGCGGCAACGCCGGCGGTCGAGGACAAGCACGAGGCCGCGCCGCCGGTGGCGGATTTATCATGCCGGGGCCGAAACGTGCTGCTGATCGAGGATCACGCCACCAACCGCGAGCTGCTGGAACGCATGCTCGCGACCATCGGCTGCACAGTCACCGCCGCGGAGGACGGCCTAGCGGGACTTCGGATCGCGCTCGGGTCACCCTTCGACCTGGTCCTGACCGATCTGAACATGCCCGGCCTGACCGGCGAGACGGTCGCCCGATGCCTGCGCCATTCGAGCGTTTCCGGTGACGCCTGCATCATCGCGGCAACCGCCAAGGCGACGATGTCGCAGGCGGACAAAGAGAGCGTCGCCGCCGGCGGCATCGATGCCTTCCTGTTCAAGCCGTTCGACAGTGCGCGGCTCGAAGCCGTGATCCGCGACGCCCTGGAGGAACGGGCCATGGGCGATGACACCTTTGACGATACGGATGCGACCCGCGACCCCGACATGCTGGCCCGGTCGGCGCAGGACTTGCGCCGGGTGCTGGCCCTGTTGCCGGGGGAAGGCGCCCCGGCAGAGGCGGCTGACCTCGACGCGCTGGCGCGCATGGCGCATCACGCGGGCGGGGCACTGCTCTGCATCGGGCACGCGCGGCTCGGCCATGCGCTGCTGGAACTCGAACGCCTGTGCGGGGCGGACGATCCCGACGGCCTGCGCGGCATGACGCTCGTTCTCGGCGTCGAGATCGAGCGGTTCCTCGCCCACGCGGGTGAACCCGTCCCGCCCATCTGAAACCCGGGCCGCAAAGCCAGGGCAGTCTCAAAGGGTGCAGGGCCATCTTCCGAGTCCGGCGCACACACGATCGATTGCACGCGTTATGGCCCCGTTGGTGGCACAGTGGGGTCACAGGCAAAAACAAGGACAAACCGCAATGTTCAGCGTTTACGACGGCCCGGATGCCCGCTGCATCCTGCTCAGCAAACAGCCGACCGTCCTGGTCGGATTGCGCGACGTGCTCGAACAGAACGAGGCGGAGATCGTGCAGGTCTCGGACTACCCGGCGCTTGACCGCGCGCTTGCAGCCGATCCCGGTATCAACGTCGTGATGATCGACCTCGACAGCCAGGAAAGCGTGGCCGCCCAGTTCGACGCGCTGAGCCGTTTGCGCCTCACCCATAGCGACAGGCCCACCATCCTGTTGTCGCGGGACTTCGAGACGGACGAGTTCGGCACGCACCGCATGATGCTGGGCGACGTTTCCCTGCGCGTGCCGGTGCTGCACGCGTCGCTGGAAATCGCACTTCTACAGGCCCCGGTGAACAACCTCGACTGGCGCCGGCATCTCGACGCGCGGCCTGCCGAGCCGGTCGCCGTGGCCTGGAACGCTCGGCGCGGGGAAGCAGCCTACACGCCGGCATAGCGGACAAAGGGCCACGCCCGAAAAACGCGTGACTGCCCAGCCGGCCATCCCGTCCGCAACCAAGCCGATCACCTCGGCGGCGGCGTCCCGGTCACAACAGATTTGCCTTGGACGCCACGATGACGGCATGGGCCCGGTTGCGCGCGTTTAGCCGCTGGCAGATCGTGCGCATCCGCATCTTCACGGCGACCTCACTTCGATCGATCTCCAGGGCAATTTCCTTGTTGGTCTTGCCCTCGGCCACGGCCCTGAGGATGAACAGATCCGTATCGCTCAGCGAGGCGTCGGAGGCTTTCTTGGCGGCGTCACGGCGCGGCAGCGACATCGGAACGAATTCATTGCCGTCATGAATGAGCTGCAGCGTGGTCGGCAGACTGCGCAACTGCTGCGATTTCGAAACGAACCCCTTGGCGCCGAGGTCGATCGCGCGCCAGACGAAATCCCCGTCGCTGGTGCCCGAGAAAAGAACCACCGAGCCGTTGGGCACCGCATCGATCACCCGTTTGACCGAGCGCAGGCCCTGCATGCCGGGCATCGTGATGTCGAGCATGACAAGAACCCTGTCCTTGCCGTTGGCACGCAACGTGCCGAGTGTCCCGTCAAGCGTTTCGCTGAGACTGACCCGGAACCCGCCGTGTTCGAGCAACGTTGCACGCAAGGCTTCGGCAATCATCCGATGATCATCCGCAATGAGCACGTGAATGTCGTCCGGTGCCGGTTCGGACCCGGGTTTCTCGCTTCTTCTTGTCATCTCTTCCACGTGGTCACCGCCAATCGGTTGCAAGGTTGATGCTCGACGTCGCCCTTGACCTGTTCGCGACACGCACATGCTTATGCGTTACGATCCGGTCGCGCGGGTGGATCGGCTCACCGTGGGCAACGATATAAATCAAATGAAAAGCGGCCGCTAACGGCACCCTCGCGATACACCCTTTTGCCCAACGCGAGATACCAAAGTAGCCGCGTTGGTGCGGTCCTGCCCTGCCACACCCGCGCCAGCCCGGCGCGCCAGCGAACCGCGACACGCCCCATCCGGTTTTTTACAAGGAAAGACGGTCAATGATCCGATGCACGTGTGCTGACACGCCAAGATGTGCCAGAGCCCATTGGTCGGAGTGGCAGGATTCGAACCTACGACCCCTGCCTCCCGAAGACAGTGCTCTACCAGGCTGAGCTACACTCCGACCGTGGGGCGCGAATTACTCCTGCCGGTCGGCTTTTGCAAGGCCGATTCTGCTGTCGGGGTGCTTGCCGATGAAGCGCAGAAATGGACCCGTGCGCAGGCTGGTTCCGGTGTCCGGGCGCGACCGGGTGCGCAGCACCGGCGTGGTGCGCGAATGCGTGCCGGTGCTTTCCCGCAGCACGATGTAAAGCCCCGAGGCGATGATCAGAGAGCTGCCGATCAGGGTGGGCCGATCAATTGTCTCGCCGAAGAACTGGTAGCCGTAAAAGGATGCCCAGATGATCTGGGAATACTGCATCGGCGCGATGATCGCCGCCTCGCCGGCCTGGTAGGCGGCGATGACGAGGCGCCCGGCGGTGAAGGCGAAGATCGCGATCAGCGCCAGCAGGCCCAGATGCTCGATCGGCATCGGTTCGTAGACGAAATAGAGGGCTGCCCCCAGCAGCACGAAATTCGCCACCATGGGGTAAAGCATCATCACGACGGGGCGTTCCTCGGCCCCGATCTTGCGCACGATGACGGAATTGAACGCGCCGCCCACGGCGGCCGTGAGCGCGGCAAGGTGACCGGCCCCGATCTCGGTCGCACCGGGACGCAGGACGACCATGACACCACCCAGCCCTACGATCACGGCGATCCAGCGGCGCAGGCGCACGGTTTCGCCCAGCATCGGGATCGCCAGCACGGTGATCAGCAACGGGGCGGCGAACAGGATGGCGTAGGTCTGTGCCAGCGGCAGCACCGAGAAGGCGAAGAAGGCCCCGAGCGCGGTCAGCACCGTCGCGACGGTGCGCAGCGCCATCCACCAAGGGTGGACCGGCACCAGCGTGCCCGGCGAGGAATCCCGCATCAGCATCAGCGTGGCGAGCGGGAAGCTCAGCAAGACCGAGAAGAAGAGGATCTGTACAGGCGAATAGCTTGCCCCCAGCGTTTTGACGAAAACATCATGGGTGGCGAATATCCCGAAGGCGAGGAGCGCGAACAGGGCACCGCGCAGGTTGGCCGACATGGGGTGATCCTTTTGGCTTGGCGCGATGTTAGCACCAACGCCGCGACGCGAAAAAGGCCAAACCCGGCCAACCCTACAGGCTGGTGTTCAGCGCCGCGACCACGGCATCGCCCATCTCGCTCGTGGTCACGGGCTGCACACCTTCCCCGCCCAGAAGATCGGCGGTGCGCTTGCCCTCGGCCAGCACCCGTTCCACCGCCTTTTCCAGGCGGTCCGCCTCATTGCCCATGTCGAAGCTGTAGCGCAGGGCCATGGCAAAGCTGAGGATGCAGGCGATCGGATTGGCCTTGCCTTGCCCGGCGATGTCGGGGGCCGATCCGTGGACGGGCTCATACAGCGCCTTGGGCCGGCCGTTTTCCATGGGCGCCCCGAGCGAGGCCGAGGGCAACATCCCGAGGCTGCCGGTCAGCATGGCGGCGGCGTCCGACAGCAGGTCCCCGAAGAGGTTGTCGGTGACGATCACGTCGAACTGCTTGGGCCAGCGGCACAACTGCATGGCACCGGCGTCGGCATACATGTGCGACAGCTCAACGTCCGGGTAATCGGCGTCATGCACCGCCTGGACGACCTCGCGCCACAGGATGCCGGATTCCATGACGTTGGCCTTTTCCATGGAACAGACCCGGCCCGAACGCTTGCGCGCCAGGTCAAAGGCGGCTCGGGCCACGCGCGCGATTTCACCCTCGGTGTAGCGCTGGGTGTTGAGGCCCACGCGCTCGCCCCTCTCCTCGAAGATGCCGCGCGGCTCGCCAAAGTAGATACCGCTGGTCAGTTCGCGCACGATCATGATGTCGAGGCCGGCGACCACATCCTTTTTTAGGGACGAGAAATCGGCCAGCGCGTCGAAGCACTGCGCCGGGCGCAAGTTGGCGAAAAGGTCCATTTCCTTGCGCAGGCGCAGCAGCCCGCGCTCTGGCTTCACGCTGAAGTCGAGGGCGTCGTACTTCGGCCCGCCCACGGCGCCCAACAACACGGCGTCGGCGGCCTGGGCGCGGGCCATCGTGTCGTCGTGCAGCGGGGTCCCGTGCGCATCGTAAGCAACCCCGCCGACAAGATCCTCTTGCACGTCGAAGGCCATGCCGCGCTTGTCGCCGAACCAGCCGATGATTTTCTTGACCTCGGTCATGACTTCCGGGCCGATGCCGTCACCGGCAAGGATAAGCAGCGAGGGCGTGGGCATCTTGTCTGGTCCTTTGCGCGTTGCGTGCGAAACCGCCTAGCCGAGCCCCCGCGGGGCGTCAAGAAACCAGCGGCGCGAGCCCCTCTTGCAAGGCGCGCCAGACCCGGCGCAGGCGCGGGGTCTCGCGCATGGCCTCGTGCGCGGTCAGCCAGACAGGCAGGGTCGGCAGCGGCAGGCCGAGGTCGATCTCGACCAGATCCGGGTCGGCCAGGCCCATCTCTCGCTGGGCAAAGCCGATGCCGCACCCCGCGCGCACCAGTTCCCAGTAGACCAGGTTGTCGTCACAGCGGACGGGGAAGAAATTCCGCGTGACCGGAACGCCCATCTGCGCGAAGCCTTCGAGGATGGCCGGGTCGCGGTCAAAGCCGACCACGTCATGCGCGGCCATCTCCTCGGGTCGCCCGGGCAGACCGCGCCGCGCGACATAGGATCGGGCGGCAAAGGTGCCGAGGGCGATGTCGCCCAGGTGCAGGGTGACGAGGTCCAATTGCCGTGGGCGGAACATCCGCAGCGCGATGTCTGCCTCGCGGTAGAGCAGGTTCGAGGTCGTGTCCGAGGGGACCAGCTCGATCTCGATGTCCGGTTCGCTGCGGCGCAATCCGGCGATGATCGGCGGCAGATGCGCGCCGGAGATAATCATGCTCGCGGTGATCCGCACGGTGCCCGACAGGGCCGTGTCCCGCCCAGCCGCGGTCAGGGCGATCTGCTGGGCCGCTTCGGCCATGCTGCGCGCTGGCGCGACGAGGGCTGCACCGGTTTCGGTCAGCGCGACCCCGCGCGCGCGGCGCTGGAACAGGGCGACGCCCAGTTGCTGCTCGGCCGCCTTGACCTGCCGTCCCACCGTGGGCTGCGAGGCGCCCAGACGCCGGGCCGCGCCGGACAGGCTGCCCTCCTCGGCGACAGCGAGAAAGGTCTGCAAGAGCGACCAGTCCAGACGATGCAGCATTTCCATTCACAAATGAATACATGCCCTGCGCTGTCAGGCAATTCCTGTTCAGAACGGCAGGTGACAGACTCTCGGCATGCGTTACACAGGAGACCAAGACATGCCCACTGCCCTCATACTCGGCGCCAATGGAAAGATCGGCCGCCACGCGGCCTCCGCCTTTGAAAGCGCGGACTGGCGCGTTCGACCCTATACCCGCGGGACCGACATGACCCGGGCCGCCGCGGGTTCGGATGTCATCGTCAACGGCCTCAATCCCCCGGCCTATCACGACTGGGCCCGCCTGGTCCCCGAGATCACCGCGCGGGTGATCGCCGCGGCGCAGTCCAGCGGCGCGACTGTGATCCTGCCCGGCAACGTCTACAATTTCGGTGACACCCCCGGAACCTGATCCGAGGAAACACCGCAGCGACCGGTGTCGCGCAAGGGCCTGATCCGCAAGGAAATGGAAGCCGCGTATCGCGCCGCCGACATCCAGACGATCATTCTGCGGGCCGGCAGCTTCATCGACCCGGCGCACCAGGGGGACGCCATGGCCGCGCTGCACATGCGCGACATCCGGCGGGGCAAGCTGACCGCCGCGGGTGATCCTGATTGCCTGCACGCCTTCTGTTACCTGCCCGACTGGGCAAAGGCGGCGGTAATGCTGGCCGAGCGTCGCGACCGACTCGCACAGTTCGAGGACGTTCCCTTTCCGGGCCATGCCTTCACGATCCGCGCGTTGCAGGGCCTGCTCGATGCGGAGACCGGCCGCCGTCATCGGATCGCCCGGTTGCCGTGGCCGATGCTGCGGCTGGCCGCACCGGTCTGGGAACTGGCGCGGGAACTTCTCGAGATGCGTTACCTCTGGAACACCGATCACCGGCTAGCGGGCGAGAAATTCGCGCACCTTTTGCCAGGGTTCACGGCAACCGATCGTCGAACGGTGATGCTGGCCGGGCTACCGGCGGACATCCACCCAGACAATACGGTGAGGTCCGGCGGCGCGCCCGTCCGCACCGAGCAGATCGGCCTGCGGTGACCCGGGCGCGGGCCAGAAAACCCCCGCCCCGGTAACGGTCAGGTCGCGGCTGGGCAGCACGTAGGACACCCGCAGGTTGCCGGGGCCGGCCTCGTCCCAGTCGGCGGTGTCCAGCGCAGGATCGCCGCTGTGACCGGGGCTGGGGTTGGCCGCGCCGCCGGCGCTCGCCGGTTTCGGGTCCTGCAAAAGCGGATGGTCAAGCATACGGGCCATGGCACGGCGGAACCCGTCGCCATCGGCCGGGTCCAGGTTGGTGTTGCCCAGCAGCACCAGCGGCGGCTCGGGCACGGGGCCGAGATCGCCCGCCAGAAGACGCACCCAGAGCCTCAGCTCGTCGCGGTTGCGCAGGCCGTTGCGGTCCTCGGGGCCGTCGAAGACCGGCGGCGTTGCCGAATAGGCCAGCAGCGTCAGTGTCTTGCCATCCCCGAGGCGCAACGGCACCACCCAGTGCGAGGTCGAGGACAAGCGCCCGGCAGCCTGCGCCTCGGCCGAGGGGAAGGGACCGTCCGCGGTTTCGGGCAGCACCGCCCCTGGCAAGTCCGGCCAGGGCAACTTGGTGAAATCCCTCACTTGACCTTCCAGAACAGGTTGGCGCGTCAGCAGCGCCAGCCCCCCGTCGCCGCGAAACCGGCCATACCCCTGGGCGTCGCGCGGCTCGCCCAGCCGGCCGTTACCGTCCATGTCCAGCCCGGTGGCGAGGCCCGCGTTTCCCGCAAGCGCGAAGACATGGGCGAAGGGGCGTTCGAGCCGCGCGTTGAAGGCCCGCAACGCGGCCAGCCCCCGATCGTGGTCGAAATCGGTCAGCAACAGAATGTCGGGCACAGCCGCATCGACAATGCGTTGCGTGGCGCGCACCTGCGGATCGTCGCCATCAAGGATATCGCGCAGCAACAGACCCGGCCCGTCGCGGCTGAGGGGGGCGGCGAAAGTGGCGATGCGAAGGGCGTCTTGCGACAGCGCCGCCAGGGGCACGAGGCAAAGGAGCAGGGCCGCGCTCAGACGACCGAGGGCTCGGCCTCGTCGGACTCCTGCATATAGGCGCGTTCCCGCTGCGCCGCGATCATCTGGGCCAGTCGCCCGAGGGCGATGCCCCTCATGATCAGGCTGGCGGGAAGGAAGGCCCATGCGGTCATCGTCCAGATCAGCGTGTGTGAATTCGCCAGGCTGATGGGGTCGAAGACACTCGAGGCCAGCTTGACGATCGCCGGGATCATGAATGGCAGCAGGAAGCCTAATATAAGGTTAATGTTGCTGTCGCGCTCCAGCCGATGCACGACGTCGCCGCCGGCCGTGGGATCGAAGGTGGGAAGGTTCACCCAGACATTGAAGGCCCCGCCGCCCTGGCTAGGCCAAGCCCTTATGCGCAGGATCAGGATGAAGGCGATCAACCCCACCAGCGAGATCAGGTAGCTCAACCCGGCGGCGGTCCGCACGTCCCAGACCAGCCGACCCGGCGCGTTGTCCGGCAACATCAGGACGACGAGGCGCACGGGCGAGTAGGGAAAGTCCATCACATCGGCCAGACGGGCCCCGAACATCGAGAACAGGTCGGTCATCGTTGATGGATCGGTCTTGCCCTTGGCGATCATCGCCATCGAGAAGACCATTAGGAACAGCACGATATAGCGCAGCCGGTTGAAGGGCGGGGCATAGCGGAATTCGACGAGGCTGGGGTAGGCGGAGTTGTACTCGGCCAGGGTGAACAGCGCGGCGACCAGCGCCACCAGGGCAACGGTCTGATTGGTGTCATGCGAGGTTCCTGCCACCATCAGCGATGGCAGGATCACCAGTATGACCATCAATGCCGCGCGGAGCACCGCGCCTGCGATCCGGGAAACCACTGCCCCATTATCCTCAATCCGGTCAGGGCCGATACTTTGCCGACCCTTTGTACCCGCGTCTGCACCTTCGCCCGTGTCGAGCCTGTCACGATGCCTTGTTGTTGCCATGATTTTGCCCACTTCCCGGTCGTGCCGCAAGTCACCGCTGTTGCTGGCGCGGAAACGGGGCGGTTTTGCGGCAAGACTGGTGCGACAATGCAACCATTCCAAAGCACTGAAATGAAAAGATCTATATGTAGCGGCCAGGTACGCGCCAGCCACTAGCGCCGTTCAGGGGCTGTCAAAACTTGGGGCGATACCGGGGCCGGATCGTTGCCCGGCCCCATCCGAAATATGTCACACCCAGGGGCGTTCGGCGCGCATTTTCTCTTCGAAGGCGTCGATGGCCGGCGCCTTTTCCAGCGTCAGGCCGATATCGTCCAGCCCGTTGAGCAGACAATGCTTGCGCCAGGGATCAACCTCGAAGGTGATCTCGCCACCGTCGGGGCCGCTGATCGTCTGGCTCTCCAGATCGACGGTCACGGTCGCGTTGGAGCCGCGCTCGGCGTCCTCCATCAGCTTGTCGACGTCCTCCTGCGGCAGAACGATGGGCAGGATGCCGTTCTTGAAGCAGTTGTTATAGAAGATGTCGGCAAAGCTGGTCGAGATCACGCAGCGGATGCCGAAATCGAGCAGCGCCCAGGGCGCGTGTTCGCGCGACGAGCCGCAGCCGAAATTGTCGCCCGCCACCAGTATCTGCGCGTCGCGGTAGGCAGGCTTGTTAAGCACGAAATCAGGGATTTCATTGCCCTGCCGGTCATAGCGCATCTCGTCGAACAGGTTCACGCCCAGCCCGGACCGCTTGATCGTCTTGAGGAACTGCTTGGGGATGATCATGTCCGTGTCGATGTTGACCAGCGGCAACGGCGCGGCAATTCCGGTGAGTTTGTCAAATTTCTGCATTTTCTCTCTCCTTCGCCGTATCAGGCGGTGATTGACATCGTCAGGCCCCGATCATCCGTGGCGGGGGTGGGCGGAATGGATCGGCTGGTGCCCAGCGCAGCCCGCTGCGCCGACCAGCACAGGATCGCGGCATCCATGACATCGTCCGGTTTGGCCCGGAGCGTGTCCGGCAGACTGCGCGCGAGCGCCCCCTAGATCGAAGCCCAGCCGCTGCAGGACCCCGGCGCGCCAGAGCATACCCTTGGCCGTGGACTTGTTCGCGACAATCGGCAACCCATCGGCAACGCAAAAGGACACTTCGGGGTGGCCTTCCCTGACGCGGTCTTGGCCGAAGCCGGCGATGGTCCGGTCGGCCTCGGCAATCTTGGGCATGATGCCGTAAGTCTGTCGCGACAACCCGACGTCCAGAACCTCGGCGTTCCGGCGCGAGGCCTCTTCGTATGATGCCGCATCGAGGGCCTGCCGGCAGGGCGCGTTGAAGACAGAGGAGGCCTTGCCCCTGAGCAAATCACGCATTGCCTTTTCGACCGACCGGCCGGCCGGCCCCGACGAAAGACCGATCGGTATGTCGATGATCGCCATATCCGCCGCGAGACCTGACAGCATCTGCCGCAGGTCGGCCCCGTGCCGGCAGGTCGCGGCGGCGAACGCGCCGGACTCGACGGTGACGGCGACCCAGCCGTCCCTGCACCCGTCGATCCCGGCGACGCGCATTACACGATCTCCCGCACATCCGTCAGCTTGCCGGTCACGGCGGCAGCGGCGGCCATGGCGGGCGAGGCGAGGTGCGTGCGGCCCTTGTAACCCTGACGCCCCTCGAAGTTGCGGTTGGAGGTCGAGACGCAGCGTTCACCCTCGGCCAGCTGGTCGGGGTTCATGGCCAGGCACATGGAACAGCCAGCCATGCGCCATTCGAACCCGGCTTGCTTGAAGATGTCGGCAAGGCCCTCTTCTTCGGCCTGGGCACGCACGAGGCCCGAGCCGGGAACGACCATGGCGCGCAGGCCGTCCTTGACCTTCTTGCCGCGCAGGATCTCGGCGGCGGCGCGCAGATCCTCGATCCGGCCGTTGGTGCAAGAGCCGATGAAGACCGTGTCGATCTCGATATCCGACAGTTTCTGCCCCGGGGTCAGGCCCATGTAGTCCAGCGCGCGCTGGGCCGCACCGACCTTGCCGCCCTCGAAGCTGTCGGGCGCGGGAACCACCGCGTCGATCGGCAGCACGTCCTCGGGCGAGGTGCCCCAGGTGACGAGCGGCGCGATGTCCTCGCCACGCAGGGTGACGACCTTGTCCCAGTGCGCGTCCGGGTCCGAGTGCAGGGTCTGCCACCAGGCCATCGCGGCCTCCCACTGGGCACCCTTGGGGGCGTGGGGTCGGCCCTTGATGTAGTCTAAGGTCTTGTCGTCCGGCGCGATCAGCCCGGCGCGGGCGCCGCCCTCGATCGCCATGTTGCAGATCGTCATGCGGCCCTCGATGGACAGCTCGCGGATCGCCTCACCGCAGTACTCGATGACGTAGCCGGTGCCGCCGGCAGTGCCCGTCTCGCCGATCACCGCCATGGTGATGTCCTTTGCCGTGACACCGGGCGGCAGCTTGCCGGTGATCTCGACCTTCATGTTCTTGGATTTCTTCTGGATCAGGGTCTGGGTGGCCAGCACGTGCTCGACCTCGGAGGTGCCGATGCCGTGGGCCAGCGCCCCGAAGGCGCCGTGGGTGGCGGTGTGGCTGTCGCCGCAGACGACGGTCATCCCCGGCAGGGTCCAGCCCTGTTCCGGGCCGACGATGTGCACGATTCCTTGCCGCACGTCGCTGACCGGGTAGTAATGGATGCCGAAATCCTTGGCGTTGGTGTCCAACGCGGCCACCTGGGTGCGGCTGTCGGCAGGCATCTGGTCTGGGTTCTCGCGGCCCTCGGTCGTGGGCACGTTGTGGTCGGGCACCGCGATGGTCTTGTCGGGCGCGCGGACGGTGCGGCCGGCCATGCGCAGCCCCTCGAAGGCCTGCGGGCTGGTCACCTCGTGCACCAAGTGGCGGTCGATGTAGAGCAGGCTGGTGCCGTCCTCGGCCTCGTGGGCCAGGTGGGCGTCCCAGATCTTGTCATAGAGTGTCTTGCCGGACATGAGAGTCCTCGTTGGCTGAATGAATATGGGGGTGAGCGCGTCTGGGCTGCGTGCCAGGGGGGCACGCGCAGGCCGTCACGGACGGGCGAGAATGGCCATCCGGGCGCCGAAGAACCGCCAGGGCAGGCGCGCGCGGTCATCCATGTCGAAAACACGGGTCATATGTGAAAAGTATACCGGCCGGGCCGGACTCGCAAGTGGCGCGCGGTCGCCTTGCGGCGGGGATACATTGAAATGTCATGGGTTGCTTGCTAGCTTTGTTGCATGCCCAGCGCCGGGGCCTTGGCGGCGCTCTTGCAGGAGGACGATGTTCTGTCTCTTACATCATTCGCGGCGCGGGCCGCAGATGACGGGGCCCCGGTGACGGGCGCACCAACTCAGGCCACAGCCGCCGCAACGCTGGCCGCCGTGCTTGACTCACTCTCCGATGACAGGGCCGAGGACGTCGTGCAGGTCGATCTGCGCGGCAAGTCCGAAATGGGCGATTACATGGTGATCGCCTCGGGCCGGTCCAGCCGCCAGGTGGCGGCCATGTCCGAAAAGTTGACCGACCGTCTCAAGCACGCCTTCGGCATCCTGTCGAAGGTCGAGGGCAAGGACAGCGGCGACTGGGTGCTGATCGACACCGGCGACGTGATCGTCCACATCTTCCGCCCCGAAGTGCGCGAGTTCTACCAGCTCGAGAAGATGTGGCTGGCCCCCGGCGAGGATGGCGCCGTCACCTCCGGCTGATGCGGGTCACGATCTGCGCGGTGGGCCGGCTCCGGCAGGGGCCGGAAAAGGCGTTGTTCGACGATTACACGCAGCGGTTCGACAGGACGGGCCGGGGCCTTGGCCTCGGGCCGATCACGCTGCAGGAGGTCGAGGACCGCAAGGGCGGCGGCATGGCGGCCGAGGGCGCACGGCTTGCCAAGGCGATCCCGGCCGGGGCCGCGGTTTGCTGCCTCGACGAGCGCGGCAAGGCCATGACGTCCCCCGACTTTGCCGGCCAGCTTGGAAAATGGCGCGACGAGGGGCGCAGCGACCTGGCCGTCGTGATCGGCGGGGCGGAGGGGATCGACCCGGCCCTGCGCGCCCGGGCCGACTTGGCGCTGTCCTTCGGGCCGATGGTCTGGCCGCACATGCTGGCGCGGGTGATGCTCGCCGAGCAACTCTATCGTGCGGCGGCGATCCTGGCGGGTGCGCCCTACCACCGGGCCTGATCCTGCGCCGCGCGATTTTCGGCCCGGGGCGCATGGCGGCGGTTTTCCCGCCTCGCGCCATGCGCTAGAAGCAACCCCGCGACAGCAGGAGAGCGCCATGACCGCCCCGCACCCCGTAGTTCTGTGCATTCTCGACGGTTGGGGAGACCGCGCCGACACGCAGGCCAACGCCCCCGCGCTGGCCGAAACGCCCAACTTCGACCGGATCACGCGTGATTGCCCCACGGCCCGGCTCGTCACCCACGGCAAGGACGTGGGCCTGCCCGGCGGGCAGATGGGCAACTCCGAGGTCGGGCACACCAACATCGGCGCCGGCCGGATCGTCGCGATGGACCTGGGCCAGATCGACCTGGCGATCGAGGAGGGCCGCTTTGCCGAGAACGACGCGCTGATGTCCTTCATCGAGGAGCTACAGGTCACGCACGGCACCGCGCACCTGATGGGCCTCGTCTCGGACGGGGGCGTTCACGGGCACATCGACCACACGCTCGCGGCGGTCGACGCCATAACCGGGCTGGGCGTTCCGGTCGTGCTGCACGCGATCACCGACGGTCGCGACGTATCGCCGAAATCCGGGGCGGGGTTCCTGCGGCGGCTGGAAGCCGCCCTGCCCGAGACTGCCCGCATCGGCACCGTCACCGGTCGCTATTACGCGATGGACCGCGACACCCGCTGGGATCGGATCGAATCCGCCTATCGCGCCATCGTCGAGGGCAAGGGCGCACAGGGCGGCGCACTGTCGCCAGCGGACATCGTCGAAGGCTATTACGACCAGGACCTGACCGACGAATTCCTGCCTGCAACGGTGGTCGGCGATTACGCCGGGGTGCAGGATGGCGACGGGGTCTTCTGCCTGAACTTCCGCGCCGACCGCGCGCGGGAAATCCTGCGCGCCATCGGCGACCCCGATTTTGCCGAATTCGACGTTACCGGCCGGCCCGAACTGGCCGGCCTTCTGGGCATGGTGGATTATTCCACCGACCACAGCGCCTTCATGACCACCTGCTATCCCAAGCAGGAGATCGTGAACACGCTCGGCGCCTGGGCGGCTGCGAAGGGGTTGCGCCAGTTCCGCGTCGCCGAGACCGAGAAATATCCCCACGTCACCTTTTTCCTCAACGGCGGCAAGGAGGTGCCGGAAGAGGGCGAGGATCGCCACATGGCGCCCTCGCCCCGGGTCGCGACCTACGACATGCAGCCCGAGATGTCGGCGGGCGAGGTCACGCAGGCCTTCGTCGGCGCCATCGAAAACGGGTATGACCTGATCGTGTGCAACTACGCCAACCCCGACATGGTCGGCCACACCGGCGACCTGGACGCGGCCCGGGCCGCCTGCGAGGCGGTGGATGCCGGGCTGGGCCGGGTTCTGGCGGCGCTGGAGGCGGCCGGCGGCGCAATGATCGTCACCGCCGATCACGGCAACTGCGAAACCATGGTGGACCCCGAAACCGGCGGGCCGCATACGTCCCATACCACGAACCCCGTGCCGGTGATCCTCGTCGGCGGGCCGCAGGGCGCGGGCCTGCGCGACGGGCGCCTGGCCGATCTGGCACCGACGCTGCTCGACCTGCTGGCGCTCGACGCACCCCCGGAGATGACCGGGGAAAGCCTGATCACGCGATGATCCGGGCGCTCGCGGTTGTCCTGTGCCTCATTGCAGGCGGCGCCACGGCCCGGGACAGCGCAGCCGAGGCCGCCCGACAGGCCGCCCGTGACCTGGAAGCCGCCTCTGTCGCGCTGGACCGGGCGCAGTCGGCCGAGGACCGCATCGCGGCCCTGACCGAGACGCTGCGCGCCTACGAGGACGGCATGACCGCCCTGCGCGATGGTTTGCGCCGCGCCGCGATCCGCGAACGCACCCTGACCCGCGACCTCGACGCGCGCTCGGACGAGGTTGCCCGGCTGCTGGGCGTGTTGCAACGCATGGGCCGGGCGCCGACGCCGCTGTTGATGCTGCACCCGTCGGGGCCGACCGGAACGGCCCGCGCAGGCATGATCCTGGCCGATGTCACGCCCGGCCTGCAGGACAAGGTCGACAGGCTGCGCGCGCAGCTGCAGGAAGTCGAGACCCTGCGCACCCTGCGCGCCCATTCGCTGGAGGCCCTGCAAAAAGGGCTGACCGCCGCACAGGAGGCCCGGGCCACCCTGTCCGAGGCGGTGTCGGACCGCACCGATCTGCCGCGCCGGTTTTCCGAGGACCCCGTCCGGACCGCGCTCTTGCTGGACAACACCGAAACCCTCGCCGCCTTCGCCAGCAGCCTGGCCCAAACCGGTGCCGCGGCGGATGCCCCGCCCGCCCCGGATGCGACCGCGCTCAAGGGGCAGCTGGCCCTGCCGGTGAACGGGCGCGTCCTGCGCCGCTTCGGCGAGGCCGACGCCGCCGGGATCGAACGCCCGGGCCTTGTGATTGCAACCCGTCCCAAGGCGCTGGTCAGTGCACCCGCCGCCGCGACGGTGCGCTATGCCGGGCCGCTTCTCGACTACGGCAAGGTCGTGATCCTTGAACCCGCGCCGGACGTGCTCTGGGTCTTCGCGGGGCTGGACCGCATCTTCGGCGAGGCCGGACAGGTCCTCCCAGAGGGGGCGCCGGTGGGGCTGATGGGGGGCGACACAGGCGACGCTCAAGCTATTTTGACCGAGACCCGACAGGGCGCAGCCTCGAACCGGCCCGAAACGCTTTATCTCGAGGTTCGAGACGGGCAAGGTGCCGGCGATCCCGCCGCGTGGTTTTCCTACGATTGAAACGGGCCCGAAACGACATGAGGAACATGATGAAGAAATTCGCAATGGCCGCGACGGGCGGCATCCTGCTGGGCGCCGTCGCCACCACGCAGATCGCCGGGCCCCTGATCGCGCAGGAAGCGCAGAACAACGCCAGCGTTTACGAACAGCTGGACCTGTTCGGCGATGTCTTCGAACGCATCCGCTCGGAATACGTCGAGGAGGCCGACGAATCCGAACTGATCGAGGCTGCCATCGACGGGATGCTGTCTTCGCTTGACCCGCATTCCAGCTATCTTTCGCCCGAAGACGCCGAGGAAATGCGCACCCAGACGCGCGGCGAATTCGGCGGCCTTGGGATCGAGGTCACGCAGGAGGAAGGCTTCGTCAAGGTCGTCTCGCCCATCGACGGCACGCCGGCCGATGCCGCCGGGATCGAGGCGGGTGATTTCATCACCGGCGTTGACGGCGAGAACCTGATGGGCCTGACGCTCGACGAGGCCGTCGAGAGGATGCGCGGGCCGGTTGGGTCGGAGATTACCATCACCGTGGTCCGCGAGGGGGTCGAGCAGCCCTTCGAGGTCTCCATCGTGCGCGATACCATCACCCTGACGGCCGTGCGCAGCCGGATCGAGGGCGAAACGGTGGTCCTGCGCCTGGTCACCTTCTCGGACCAGACCTATCCCAACCTCAAGGAACAACTGGCCGAGAAGGTCGAGGAAGCCGGCGGTATGGACAACGTCAACGGCTTCGTCATCGATCTGCGCAACAACCCCGGCGGGCTGCTCAATCAGGCGATCGCGGTGTCGGACGCTTTTCTCGACGCGGGCGAAATCGTCTCGACCCGCGGCCGCGCGCCCGAGGACGGCCAGCGCTGGAACGCCGAAGAGGGCGACTTGACCGAGGGCAAGCCCATCGTGGTGCTGATCAACGGCGGATCGGCTTCGGCCTCGGAAATCGTGGCCGGCGCGCTGCAGGATCATCGCCGCGCCATCGTCGTGGGCACCAAGTCCTTCGGCAAGGGGTCGGTGCAGACGGTGATGCCCCTGCGCGGTGACAGCGCCATGCGCCTGACGACCCAGCGCTATTACACGCCGTCGGGCCGGTCGATTCAGGCGCTGGGCATTTCGCCCGACATCATCGTCCAGCAGCCGCGACGCGCGCCAGAAGAGGCCGCGCAAGAGGACGAGGAGGAGACACCCGGCTTCCGGTCGGAGTCGGACCTGCGCGGCGCGCTGGAAAATGACAGCCTGTCAGAAGACGAAGTCCGCCAGATCGAGGAGGACCGCGAGCGTGCCGAGGAGGCCGCCCAGTTGCGCGAACAGGACTACCAGCTGGCCTATGCCATCGACATCCTCAAGGGGCTGACGGCGCTCGGCCCCGACGCGGAGTAGAGCGTGACGCCCGAGCAGATTGCCGCCCTGCCCTATCGCCCCTGCGTCGGCGTCATGCTGGTCAACGCCGCGGGCCGGGTCTTCGTCGGCCAGCGCATCGACTGGCCCGAACCGGCCTGGCAGATGCCCCAGGGCGGCGTCGACCCGGGCGAGGACCCGCGCGCCGCCGCCCTGCGCGAACTGGAGGAGGAAACCGGCGTGACCCCCGACCTCGTGAGCGTCGAGGCCGAAACAGCGGGGTGGATTCCTTATGATCTTCCACCCGAGGTCGTGCCGAAACGCTGGGGCGGGCGCTATCGCGGGCAGGAACAGAAATGGTTCCTGATGCGGTTCGAGGGCCGTGACGACCAAGTGCGGATCGAGACCGCCGAGCCGGAATTCTCGCGCTGGACATGGTCTGATCCCGGCGACCTTCTGAACAACATCGTGGCCTTCAAGCGCGAGGTCTACGCCCGCGTCCTCGATGAATTCGGGGACCGCCTATGACCCGGTGGCTGCCAGCCGCGCTTCTGGCCATCATGGCAGGCGGCCCGGCCTTGGCCCTGTCCTGCATGCCGGCCGACCCGGCCCGGACTTTCCAGCGCGCCGGGGCAGACGAGGCGGTCTTTTCGGTTCTGCTGGGCACCCTCGACTTCACGCCGCTCGACAGGCCCCGCGGGGCCTTTGCCCCGAACGCCGACGAGCAAACGCGCAGCGCCCGTTTCTCGGGCCAGGCGCTGGGGCGTGGCGGCTTTGCACCGACATCCGACCGCGAGGTCCGCCTCGCATTCTCCTGCGCGGGTGACTGGTGCGGCACCCTCGATCCCGGCACCCGCCTTCTGGCCTTTGCCCGGCACGGGACGGATGGCCTGAGGATCACCATCGGCCCGTGTGACAGCCGGGTCTTCGTCGACCCGGACCGGACCGTGATCGAGACGGTCGAGACCTGCATGGCCGGCGGCCCCTGCGCCCCGGACTAACCCCGAGTCTGCCGGGTGCGCTTGATTTTTCGCGCGGTCTTGTCGGACTTCCTGCGCGCCTGTGCCTTCTTGCGGCGCGGCGGCTTGCCCCGTGCCGATTTCGGGCCCTGCCGCACCGTATTACCCTCGAGCGAGACAAGTTCGACGATCAGTCCGCCGGTGACCGGCGCCGCCTCGGTCAGCTTGACCACCACGCGCTGCCCTAGGCCGATGATCTGGCCAGTATCCGCCCCCATCAGGGTCTGGCTTTCCGCGTCATGGTGGAAATACTCGGCCCCGAGGTTGCGCATCGGGATCATGGCGTCGGCGCCGGTCTCGTCCAGCTTCACGAAGACCCCGAAGCGCGCCACACCGCTGATCCGGCCGGTGAACTCCGACCCGACCCTGTCATTGAGGTAGGACGCGAGATAGCGATCGGTCGTGTCCCGCTCTGCCATCATCGAACGGCGCTCGGTGTCGCTGATATGCTCCGACGTGCTGTCCAGCTCCTCGACATCCCGCGGGCTCAGCCCGTCGTCGCCCCAGCCATGCGCCGTGATCAGCGCCCGGTGCACGATAAGATCGGCATAGCGTCGGATCGGCGAGGTAAAATGCGCATAGGCCGACAGCGCCAGCCCGAAGTGCCCGAAATTCTCGGGATTGTAGTAGGCCTGCGTCATCGACCGCAGCGTCGCCATGTTGATCAGATCGCTGGTTTCGGTCTCGGCGGCCTGCTCCAGCAACCGGTTGAGATGCGCCGTCTTGAGCACCTGCCCCTTGGCCAGCGTCAACCCGCTGGCGCCCGCGACCTCGCGCAGGGCGTCCAGCTTTTCCGGGCTGGGTTCCTCGTGCACCCGGAACAAGAGCGGCTGGCGCCTGGCGGTCAGGGTCTCGGCGGCGGCCACGTTGGCCAGCACCATGAATTCCTCGATCATGCGATGCGCATCCAGCCGGTCCTTGAAGGCGACCTGCGCCACCTTGCCGGCCTCGTCCAGCTCGATCCGGCGCTCGGGCAGGTCCAGGTCCAGCGGCTGACGGTCCGCCCGCGCCTTCACCAGGCTGTCGTAGCAGGCGAACAGCGGCCGGATCACCTGATCCATCAGCGGGGCCACCTTGTCATTCGGGTCCCCGTCCATGCCCGCCTGCACCTCGTCGTAGGTCAGCGACGCGGGCGATCGCATCAACCCGCGGACGAAGCGGTGCGACAGTTTCCGCCCCCGCGCGTCGAGCTTCATTTCCACCGCGATACAGGCCCGCGGTACACCCTCGTGCAGCGAACACAGATCGCCCGACAAACGGTCGGGCAGCATCGGCACCACACGATCGGGGAAATAGGTGGAATTGCCGCGCTTGCGCGCCTCGCGATCCAGCGCCGAACCGGGCCGGACGTGATGCGCCACATCCGCGATGGCGACCCACAAAAGATGCCCGCCCGGGTTGTCCGGGTCACTATCGGGAATGGCACAGCAGGCGTCGTCATGGTCACGCGCATCGCCCGGGTCGATGGTGATCAGGGGCAGATCGCGCAGGTCTGCCCGGCCCTGCAGCCCGGCCGGTGTCTGCCTGTCCGCCTCATTGATCACATCGTCGGGAAACCGGTCCGGGATGCCGTGATGATGGATCGCGATCAGGCTGACCGCGCGCGGCGCACCTGGGTCGCCCAGCCGCGAGATCACCCGCGCCCTTGGCAGGCCCATGCGGCCCTTAGGCCCGGCCTGTTCCGCCTCGACCAGCTCGCCGTCCTTCGCCCCGCCCGACAGGCCCTCGGGCACCTGCCATGCCTTGTCGCTGCCCTTTTGCACGGGCTCGATCCGGCCGCCCTCGCTGCGGGCCCGGAAAACTCCGAGGATGCGTAGGGGATTGGTCCCGATCCGCCGGATCAGCCGCGCGGAATAGGCATGCTCGGCGCCACGTTCCTCGGTCAGCCGGGCCAGGATGCGATCGCCCTCGCCCAGCGCCGGGTCACTGTCGCGCGGCACCAGCAGGACGCGCGGCTCGGGCCCGTCGCCGCTCCATTCCATGGGCCGCGCGGACAGGTCGCCGTCCGCATCCGGACCCAGCACCTGCAGGACACCGACCGGCGGCAGCTTCTCGGGGTCGCGATAACTCTTGCGCCGCTTGCGCAGCACGCCCTCGTCTTCCAGTTCCTTCAGGATGCGCTTGAGGTCGATCCGGTCGGCCCCCTTGATGCCGAAGGCTTTCGCGATCTCGCGTTTCGACCCCTGGGCGGGATTCTCCGAGATCCAGTCGCGGATCTCTTTCTTGGTCGGAATAGGTGCCATGACCGGGGCCTAACACGTCGCCGCGGGCCACGGCAGACCCAGTGTCATCTTCTGGCCGGAAATATCCCGGGGGAGTTTGAGGGGGCAGCGCCCCCTCATTGCCGAACATGACATGCGTGGCGCAGCCACTCCTTTTTTGATGGCGATCACCGGAAATAGTCGCGCAGGATGCGGGCGTAGATCGCCTTGAGCCGCGCGATTTCGTCCACGGGCACGCATTCGTCCACCTGGTGCATGGTCTTGCCGACCAGACCGAACTCCACCACCGGGCAGTGGTCCTTGACGAAGCGCGCATCGGAAGTGCCTCCGGTGGTCGACAGCTCGGGCAAACGGCCCGTCTCGGCCGTCACGGCGCGGCTGACAAGCGTCGACAGCTCCCCCGGGGGGGTCAGGAAACTCTCGCCCGAGACCTTGATGTCGAACTCGATCTCCACGCCGAAAGTGTCGGCCACGGCCGCCGCCTCGGCCCGCAGCCAGTCGCTCAGGCCCGCGCCGCTGTGCAGGTCGTTGAACCGGATGTTGATGATCCCGCGGCACCTGCCCGGGATGACATTAGTCGCGGCGTTGCCCGTCTCGATTGACACCACGGCGAGGGTCGAGGGGTCGAAATGCGCCGTGCCCTGGTCCAGCTCCCACCCGGCCAGCCGGTCCATCAAACGGGCCATGGCGGGCAGCGGGTTGCGGGCGCGGTGCGGATAGGCCGCGTGACCCTGTTTTCCGGTCACGGTGATCCAGGCGCTCATCGACCCGCGCCGCCCGATCTTGATCATGTCGCCCAGCGTCTCGGGGCAGGTCGGCTCGCCCACCAGGCAGACGTCCATGCGCTCGTCCTGATGCGCCATCCAGTCCAGCAGCGCCCGGGTGCCGTCCACCCCCGGGCCTTCTTCGTCGCCGGTGATCGCCAGGATCACGGCACCGTCGGGCGGCGTCTCGGTCACGAGGTCCACGGCGGCGGCGGCAAAGGCGGCCACGGCGGATTTCATGTCCGTCGCCCCGCGCCCGTAGAGGAGGCCCGCGTGCTGCTCGGCACCGAAGGGATCGACACTCCACTGCGCGATGTCGCCGACCGGCACCACATCGGTGTGGCCGTTGAAGCCGAAAGTCCGCGCCGCACCCTTCGGCCCCCAGCGCGCAAATAGGTTGGGCACGCCGTTCCGGTCCACCCGAACCGTCTCGAACCCGGCCGCCGACAGCAGGTCGTCGAGCAGCACGAGCGCCCCGGCCTCCGCGGGGGTGACTGTCGGGCAGCGGATCAGATCCGCGGTCAGGTCTACCGCGTCAATGGTCATGGCCTGCCTTTCCCTGGTCTCGACGGGTCGCCGCGCCTGTGGCCACCGTGCTACAATCCGGGTGCCATCCTGCACCTAACGCCCCATTTTGTCTCAAATTTTTCGCGCCTTCCACATAGTATAATAGCAATAACAAAGACCTGAGGCAGGTCAACGATCGAGCAGCCCCAGATAAGGGGCATTCACAGCGCGGCACCACCACATCTGGGTGGGTTTTGCCGACGCGGTCAGGTTGACCTGTCCCGGCCGAGGCAAGGGGCAGTACATGGTTGCAGCGTCCGAGCTCAACTACAACACCACGGCATCCGCGACGCAGATGGCGCAGACCATCTTTGGCGACAGCGTTGATATCAAGGCCGCCAGTTACAGCGGGTCCTGGTATGCGTCGGCCGTTTATTCGGGCGGAGACAGCACCGCGCCCGGGGTCACGCCGGGCGACACAGGCGTCATCCTTTCAACCGGTCCGGCCAGCTGGTTCACCAACAGCAACGGGTCCGCGAACCAGTCCAGCTCGACATCCTACAACACCGGCGGCCCGAACAACGATTCGGATTTCAACGCCGTCGCGGGAACAAGCACCTACGATGCCTCGTTCCTCGAGGTGGACTTCGTCCCCGAGGGCGACACCATGACGATGCAGTTCGTCTTCGCCTCGGACGAATACCCGGAGTATTCCAACTCGGTCTACAACGACATGGTCGGGGTCTGGGTCAACGGCCAGCATGTCCCGCTGTCGGTGACCAACACCGCCACCTCCGTCGGAGAGGTCAACCAGTCGGACAACCAGAACCTTTTCACCGACAACACCGACAGCGCCTACAACACCGAGATGGACGGCTTCACCGTCACCATGGCGCTGACCATGCCGGTCAACGCCGGCGAGGTGAATTCGATCAAGGTCGGCGTCGCCGATGTCACCGACAGCGCGTATGACTCCAGCCTGCTGATCGCGGGGGGCAGCGTGCAGACGGACCTCGTCGCGCAGGACGACTCGATCACCCTGCAGGAGGGCACGACCAAGACGGTCGATCTGCTGGCCAATGACGACAATGCCACCGGCGGCTCGCTGGCCGTCACCCATATCAACGGCGTTTCGGTCTCGGCCGGCGACAGCGTGGCCCTCGCAACCGGGCAAGTCGTGACGCTGAACACCGATGGGACGATCGACCTGGAGACCGGCACCGACAATGACACCGTCAGCTTCACTTACCAGGCCGAGGCCACGGACGGCAGCGGCACGGTGCTGGAAACCGACACCGGCTTCGTCACCGCCGAGACCATTCCCTGCTTCGTCGCCGGCACCATGATCGCCACACCCGAGGGACCGAAGGCCATCGAAACCCTCGTCGTCGGCGACCTTGTGCTGACCCAGGACGGCGCGCCGCAGCCGATCCGCTGGATCGGCCGGCGGAGCGTCGCCGCCATTGGCTCGATGGCCCCGATCGCCTTCCGGCCCGGGGCATTGGGCGATCACGGCGCGCTCATGCTGTCGCCGCAGCACCGGGTTCTGCTGCGCGACGCCTACGCCGAGCTGATGTTCGAGGCCCCCGAGGTTCTGGTCAAGGCCAAGGACCTGGTCAACGACGGCAGCATTCGCCGGGTCGAGGGGGGTCTTGTGACCTATCTGCACCTGCTCTTCGACAGCCACCAGATCATCTGGGCCGAAGGGCTGGCGACCGAGAGCTTCCTGCCCGGTCCGCATATATTGTCACAGGCCGAGACCGGCATCGCCCGGGAACTGACGACCCTCTTTCCCGACCTTGCCGTGTCCGCGCCGGGGCCGGGTTACGGACCGGCCGCGCGCCCCATTCTGAACACGCGCGAGGCCTCGGTCCTGCTGCGGCAGGTGGCGTGACGGCGATGCGCTGGCTGGGGCTCAGGCACCGCCACGATGCGGCCTTCTGCCCCGGCGGGCTGCATGGTCGCGACAGGGCGCTGCCACCCGCCGAGGCCAGCCTGGTCACCCGCGGCACCGTTCTGGCCGAGGTGGCCCTGACGCCCGCGGACCGCCCGATCAACCTGGTTCGGTATTCGGTGCTCGATCCCTGGCCGGCCAACCTGTCGCTGGTGCAGGACCCAGAGGGGACGTTTCACCTGCTGATGCGACAGGGCCCGCGCCACCTTTCGACGGCGTTGCACACGCGGCTGGCCGGTCGGACGGACCGGATCATCCTGACTTACACCTGGGACGCCCCGGCGCGACGCGGGGTGCTCGCCGCCTATGTGCCCGAGACCCGAGAGCTGTGGCAGGTGCCGGTCCCCGGCCCCTTTCCGATGACGCTGCGCGACTTGCGGCGCATGACCCGAGAGGCCACGGCATGCCGTCTGGCCGACGGGGTGCGCCATGTCGCATTGGGCCGTGGCACCTGTCCGATCGGCCCCATGCCCGGGCTCGACACCGCGGCGCTGATCGCCACCCCCGATGGCGACCGCCCGTTGGGTGCGCTGCGGGCCGGTGACCGGGTTCTCGACACCGACGGCGTGCCGCGCTGCGTGCGCTGGGCCGGCTCGGTCACCCTGCCCGCTGTCGGGACACAGGCACCGCTGCGGTTGCGGGCCCCGTACCACGGCCTGACCGCGGACATGCAGCTGGCACCGGACCAACGGCTCCTCCTGTCGGGCAGCGAGGTCGAATACCTGTTCGGGCAGGAACGCGTGAGCACGCCGGTGCGCCACCTGGCCGACCGCCATAGTGTGGCGCCCGCGTCGCCGGCGGCGCCAGTCGTCACCTACGGGCAGGTCTTGCTGGACACGCCCGCCGCGATCCTGGCCAATGGCGCCGCGGTCGAGAGCTTCGACGCCCAGCCGCTGTTCAGCGCCCCGTGGCTGGTGAACAATTCGGTTCTCGCCGACCTGCCACGCGCGGACTGGCCGGACAGGACCGGCGGCGTAACACCCGTGCTTCGGGCCTACGAGGCGCTGTCGCTGAAGGAACCGCGCTACGGCTGATCCGCGTCACCGAAGAAGGGGGTGACCTGGGCCACGACCACGCTGTTCTCGTCCAGCGCGCGCTGCATCAACTCGGCCTCGTCGGCCTCGATCTCGTGGCCTTCGGCCTCGCGCTCGGCGCGGGTGCCGTGACCTGTCACATCGAGGGGCGCGAGGTCCGCCTGCTTGAGGATCGCCACGGTTTCGCGCACCGCCTCGGCCTCGTCCACGCCGCCCGCATAGCACATCAGGGCCGCGCCGGTGCTGCCCTTGGGCAGGCCGTCGCCCGCGCAGCGCCCGACCTCGACCAGAAGGGTGTAGACCTGCTGCTTGCGCGGTGTCTTGTCAGCCATGCTCGGCCTCCCTGTCGTGCCAGCGCGACCGCGCCGCCCAGAGCGACGAGACGATCAGCACCCCCTGCATGGGGATGAACCCCAGCGCCACCAGCGCCGCGATCACCGCCCCGCGCGGCATCTCCAGCGCCGCGATCAGCCCGCGGAACGGGCCGAAGGCGAGGACGAAGACCGCTACGAGGCAGGCCGCGTCCAGCGCCACCGGCCCCCAGGCCGCCAGCCATCCGGGCCGGATCCCGGCCGCGATACGGCGCTTCGCCAGGGTGCGGCTGACCAGCATCAATCGCGCAGCAACTCGTTGATGCCGGTCTTGGACCGGGTCTGCGCGTCCACCCGTTTCACGATCACGGCGCAGTAGAGGTTGAGGTTGTTCTTTGTCGGCATGGAGCCGGAGACCACCACGGAATAGGGCGGCACCTCGCCCATGAAGACCTCGCCGGTTTCGCGGTCGACGATCTTGGTGGACTTGCCGATGAACACGCCCATCCCGAGGACCGAGCCTTCGCGCACGATGCAGCCCTCGACCACCTCGGAGCGCGCACCGATGAAGCAGCCATCCTCGATGATGGTCGGGTCGGCCTGCAGCGGCTCGAGCACCCCGCCGATGCCGACGCCCCCCGACAGGTGCACGTTCTTGCCGATCTGGGCGCAGCTGCCCACGGTCGCCCAGGTATCGACCATCGTGCCCTCGTCGACATAGGCGCCGAGGTTCACGAAGGACGGCATCAGCACCACGCCCGGCGCGATATGGGCCGAGCGGCGCACCACGCAGTTGGGCACGGCGCGAAAGCCCGCGGCGCGCCAAGCGTTCTCGCCCCAGCCGGCGAACTTGCTGTCGACCTTGTCCCACCAGCCGCCACCCTGCGGGCCGCCGCCCTGGTGTTCCATGTCCTTGATGCGGAACCCGAGCAGCACCGCCTTCTTGGCCCACTGGTTGACGTGCCAGGTGCCGTCCTCGCCCCGCTCGGCGACGCGCAGCGCGCCGCTGTCCAGCGCGGTCAGCGTCTCCTCGATCGCCTCGCGGGTTTCGCCGCCGGTGGCCGGCGTGATCTGGTCGCGGGTCTCCCAGGCAGCCTCGATGGCGGTTTCAAGCTGGGCGTTGGACATGGGGCATTCTCCGATGGGCTTTGCGGTTTCCCGCGCAATAGCCTGTGCCGGCGGCTTGGGCAATCGCCCCGTGACCGGCGGGCATTGGACAAAGGGCGTGAGGCCTGCCATCACCGACCGGACCAACCCCGAGGAGCCACGCCATGACCGACGACCACCGCCACCACCCGTTCCGCTATTCGGGCGAGGATCGGCAGGTGGCCGAGGAGGTCCCCGACACGCCGCAGACGCGATCCTCGGCCTATCGGCTGGCCTTCACCGACAACGATTTCATGTGCCGCGACGAGCTTCGGCCGGTGCGGCTGCAGCTCGAATTGCTCAAGCCCGATCTGAAGATGAACGAGGCCGGGGTCAATTCCACCATCGTACTGTTCGGCGGCGCGCGCATCCCCGAACCCGCGCACAAGGCCAGCGCGCGGACCGAAACGCTTGCCGATCTGTCGAAATACTATGACGAGGCGCGGACCTTCGCGCGCCTGATGACGGAGCAGTCTGTCGCCAACGGCGGGCTTGAGAACGTCATCGTCACCGGCGGCGGCCCCGGCGTGATGGAGGCCGGCAACCGCGGCGCAGCCGACGCGGGCGGGGTCAGCATCGGGCTGAACATCGTTTTGCCGCACGAACAGGCGCCCAACGACTATGTCACGCCGGAGCTGTGCTTCAACTTCCACTATTTCGCGATCCGCAAGATGCATTTCCTGATGCGCGCGCGGGCGCTGTGCATCTTTCCGGGGGGCTTCGGCACCATGGACGAGATGTTCGAGACCCTGACCCTGATCCAGACCGGCCGGATGGAAAAGATCCCCTTCCTTCTGTTCGGGCGGCATTTCTGGGAGAGGATCATCAACTGGGATGCCCTGGCCGAGGCGGGAACGATTTCGGACGAGGATCTGGACCTGTTCCGTTACGTCGAGACGGCCGAAGAGGCGGCGGCCTACCTGGAAACCTGGGACGGGGCGGGCGAAAAACGCGAGACCATCCCGAGCCGCTGACCCGGGCACCTCGGCCGTGATCGCCGCGTCAGCCGAGGCGCGCCTGAAGCGGCGGCAAGACGGCGCGACGCCGGTGCCGGGCAATCAGGGTCCGGCGCCGCGCGCGCCGCTGCAATTCGCGTTCAAGGGCGTGCTCGATCAGGTCCGACACGGCGATACCGTCTTCGACGGCCGCGTCCTGCAACGCCTGTTGCGCCGTCGCGCTCAATCGGGGGAGGGTCCTGGCCTGTTCCATGGCATCACCGATGCCCGATCCGTCTTGGCGAATGGTTAATCGCTTGCCAGACCCGCCTCGGCCGCGATGTCACGGCGCGACTTGCGCGCCCGTTCCGTGGCCGATTTCAACTGGCCGCAGGCGGCCATGATATCCTCGCCGCGTGGGGTGCGGATGGGGCTGGCATAGCCGGCCTTGTAGAGGATGTCGGCAAAGCTCTCGATCCGCGCCCAGTCCGAGCGTTCGTAGGGCGCGCCGGGCCATTCGTTGAAGGGGATCAGGTTGATCTTGGCAGGGATACCCTCGATCAGCTTGACCAGGCGGCGGGCGTCGGCGTCGCTGTCGTTGACGTCCTTGAGCATCACGTATTCGAAGGTGATGCGTTCGGAATTCGACGCCTTGGGATAGGCCTTGAGCGCATCGAGCAGGGTGGCGATGTTCCACTTTCGGTTGATGGGCACCAGCTTGTCGCGCACCTCGTCGGTGGTGGCATGAAAGGACACGGCCAGTTGACAGCCGATTTCCTCGGCGGTCTTGGCGATCTCGGGGACTATGCCTGAGGTCGAGAGCGTGATGCGGCGGCGCGACAGGGCGATGCCCTCGCCATCCATGGCGATCTTCATGGCGTCGCGCACGTTCTCGAAGTTGTAAAGCGGCTCGCCCATCCCCATCAGCACGATGTTGGACAAAAGCCGCGGGCCGTTCTCGCCGGTGCCCTGCCCCGGTTCGGGCCATTCGCCCAGATCATCGCGCGCCATCATGACCTGGCCGATGATTTCCCCAGCGGTCAGGTTGCGCACCAGTTTCTGGGTGCCCGTGTGGCAGAACGAACAGGTCAGCGTGCAACCCACCTGCGACGAGATGCAAAGCGTGCCGCGGTCTTCCTCGGGGATATAGACAACCTCGACCTCATGGCCGCCGTTGATCCGGGCCAGATACTTGCGGGTGCCGTCGGCGCTGACGGTTTTCGACACCATTTCGGGCAACTCGATCACGAAATGCGCGGCCAGCCTGGCGCGGAAGTCCTTGGCCAGGTTCGTCATCTGGGCAAAATCGCGCACACCCCAGTGATAGACCCACTGCCAGATCTGGTTGACCCGCATCTTCGCCTGTTTTTCGGGCGTGCCGGCGGCGATCAGCGCATCGCGCAGCGCCGGGCGGGTCAGGCCGACGATATTCGTCGGGCCATCCTCGGGCACGTGCCGCTTGATGGTCAGAACGTCTTGCGTGATCGGGGCCGGGGCCGACATGGGTGCGCGCATCTCCTTGGGGTCAGATGCGCCTGATACAGGAGCGGTGCTCCGATTCCAAAGAAAATCATTTCGCCAGTAGACACAACTATAAAACTAGTTATATAGGAATTCTGAAAGGAGTCGCACCATGCAAAACGAAGAAGCCAGCCAGGGGTTCGCCGCCATGGGGTCGGAGGCGCGGCTCGACGTGCTGCGCTGCCTGGTCCGCGCGGGCCCCGAGGGGCTGACCATCGGCACGATCCGGGCGCGCACCGGGATCGCGCCCTCGACCCTTGCGCATCACCTCAAGTTCCTGACCGCCGCCGGGCTTGTCGCCCAGCAGAAACAGGGCCGCAGCGTGATCAACCGCGCGGATTACGACCGGCTTGAGGCGCTGGCCGGCTTCATCCTGACTGAATGTTGCGCCGACGAAACCAGAGAGATTGCCAACGATGGCTGATACCGGACTGATCGCGCGGCGTGGGCCGCGCCTGCCCGAGCGGGTGAAATCCGTGTGGGCGGTGACCGCCCTCGTAATTCTCGAGGTGGCGCTGCTGGACCCGCCGCAACTGTGGCCCACGGTGGAATTCGCGCTCTCGGCGCTCGGGCGGACCGCGCCCTATATCGTCTTCGCCGTGATCCTGATTGCAGGTCTCAAAGCGACGGGGTCGGAAACGCTGGTCTCGCGCGCATTCGAGGGGCGCGAAGTGCAGGCGATCTTCATGGCAGCCGTCTTCGGCGGGCTGGCGCCGTTCTGTTCATGCCAGGTGATCCCATTCATCGCGGCGCTGATCGTCGCGGGGGCGCCGCTCTCGGCGATCATGGCGTTCTGGCTCGCCTCGCCGCTGATCGACCCGCCGACGCTGCTGATCACCGCCGCTGCCCTTGGCTGGCCCTTTGCCATCGGCAAGGCCGTCGCGGCCATCGGTGTCGGCCTCATGGGCGGCTTCGTCGTTCGAGCCCTGACCCGCGCCGGGCACCTGGCGAACGTGTCCCGCCAGAAATCGGGATGCGGGTCCTGCTGTTCGTCGGGGCCTAAGGCCGAGGCCCGCCCGGTCTGGCGGTTCTGGCAAGACCCGGACCGCCGCGCCACCTTCCGCAGCGCGCTCGTCGAAAACGGGGCGTTCCTGCTCAAGTGGCTGGCGCTGGCCTATGTGCTCGAGTCGCTGCTGATCACCTACATCCCGGCCGAGGCCGTGGCCAGTGTCGTTGGGGGCGAGGGCATGCTGCCCATCGTGATCTCGGCCTTCGTGGGGATGCCTGCCTACCTCAACAGCTACGTCGCGCCGCCGCTGCTGGCGGGCCTGACCGACCAGGGCATGACGGCCGGCGCCGCGATGGCCTTCATGGTGGCCGGCGCGATCAGTTCGGTGCCCGCGATGGCCGCGGTCTGGGCACTGGTGGTGCGGCGGGTCTTCGCGCTCTACCTCGCGCTTGGGATCAGCGGGGCAATCCTGTCGGGGGTCGTGTTCCAGCTGGTGGCCTGACCGGTCCCTGCGCGCAGCAAGGCAGGCCCGCCTGCCTTGCGCCAGCGTTTCATGTCTAGCCGGAGCAGCGACTGCCCGCGTCCTCCACGGCCGCGGTGAAGCCCAGCAGCGAAAAGGTATGCACGACCCTGGTGCCGCGGCCCGACACGCCGGTCAGTTCCGCTTCGGCGCCGCGTTTCATCGCCGCGACGATGGCGGCATCATCCTCGGGCGTGGCCGCCCAGGCCCATTCGCCTTCGGTGAACATCTCGAAGCTGTCGCCGCCGATCTCGACGGTCACGGTCGAGCCATCGTCAAAGGGATAGCCGCCGTTGTAGCTGACCTGTCCCTCGACCCCCTCGGCGGGTTGATAGGACACGAAGAGCAGGACCTCGCCGGTGCTGGCCGACACCGGGTTGCCGTCGCGAAAGAACTCCTCGGTCTTGGGCGCGGAGACGCCCCAGCACTGCACCGGGTCCTCTTCGACAAAAACCGACCAGTCGGTGTTCGCCGCCACACGATTGGAGCTTTCCTCCTGCGCCAATGCGGCCGTGCCCGTGACTATGGCCGTTGCCACGGCCAGGCCGCGCGATAGTCGTGAAATCATGTCTACAGCCTCCAAGCTGTCCTTGCCTCTGTCTGATCAACCCCCGGTGCCTTGTGCGCGCACCTTTTCTGCTGGATCGGATCAGATCAACTCGATACCCCCACCAGTAGCAAGAAATTGCCACGATGGGAATTCCCCTGTTCGGGCAGCCAACGCGCGGGAAAGGATCAGCATGACACGGGCACAGCACCTCGTCGAACTCTGGCGCGGGGACCTTTTGGAAAGCAGCCATCACGGCCACGCGGTGATCTGCGACGCGCAGGGCGAAATCGTCGAAGCCTGGGGCGATCCCGACCATGTGACCTATCCGCGGTCCTCGGCCAAGATGATCCAGGCCCTGCCCCTGGTCGAGACAGGCGCTGCCCGGGCGGACGGGCTGACCACCCGGCAGCTGGCCCTGGCTTGCGCCTCGCATTCGGCTGCGCGCATCCACACCGACCCGGTGCGCGACTGGTTGACGGCGATGGGCCTGGACGACGGGGCGCTTCTCTGTGGTCCGCAGGCCCCGCGCGACCGCGACGCCAAATTCGAGATGATCCGCGCCGGGCAGAGCCCCTGCCGCTATCACAACAATTGTTCGGGCAAGCACTGCGGGTTCCTCGCCGTGTCCCGGCATCTTGGCGCCGGGCCGGATTACCTGGCCATCGACCACCCGCTGCAGGTCGCGATCAAGGACGCCTTCGAAGAGGTGACCGGGGCCGAGAGCCCCACCTGGGGCATCGACGGCTGTTCGGCGCCAAACCACGCCACGAGCGTTCACGCCATGGCGCGCGCCATGGCCCATTTCGCCAGCGCGCAGGACCGCTCCGACACCCGGTCACGCGCCATGGTCAGCCTGAGCGCGGCGATGATGAGCCACCCCGAGTTGGTCGCTGGTGAAGACCGCGCCTGCACGCGGCTGATGCGCGCCGCCGAGGGCCGCGCCGCGGTCAAGACCGGGGCCGAGGGCTATTTCATCGCCATCCTGCCCGAGCGGCGCATGGGCATCGCGCTCAAGATCCTCGACGGGGCGACCCGCGCCGCCGAATGCGCCATGGCCGCCCTGCTGGCGCGCCTCGGCGTCGTCGACGACGCCGACCCCCAGGTCCGCGCCTACCTGAACCCCGATATCACCAACTTCGCTGGGCAGGTGACGGGGGAGATGCGCCCGGCGGCGACGCTTTCGGGACGGCCCCGCGCGTGAGCGCGGAGCGCGGCGCGTCGACGCGCCGCCCGCTAAGCGGCGAAGTCTTCCCACGCGTAACCCTGCAGGAACAGCAGCGCGGTCAGGTCGCCGTGATTGACGCGCAGCGCGCACTGGGCCGCCACGGCGGGCTTGGCGTGCAGGGCCACGCCGCTGCCCGCCCGGCCCAGCATGCCCAGGTCGTTGGCCCCGTCGCCCACGGCCAGCACATCGCGCTCTGACAGGCCCAGCCGGGCCGTGGTTTCCTCCAGTGCCTGAACCTTGGCCGCGCGGCCCAGGATCGGGCGCGCGACGTCGCCGGTCAGCGTGCCGGCCTCTTCCAGCAGCACATTGGCCCGGTAGTCGTCAAACCCCAGCGCCTGCGCCACCGGGCCGGCGAAGGCGGTGAAGCCGCCGGAAACGAGCAATGCGTGGGCGCCCTGCGCCTTCATCGTGGCGACCAGCGCCTTGCCGCCGGGCATGTAGGTGATCCGCTCGGCCAGGACCCGGTCGATCACCTGAACCTCCAGCCCCTGCAACAGGCCGACACGCTCGATCAGCGCCCCCTCGAAATCCAGCTCGCCGTTCATGGCGCGGGCCGTGATCTCGGCCACGCGGTCGCCGATCCCCGCCGCGGCGGCCAGTTCGTCGATGCATTCCTGCCGGATCATGGTGCTGTCCATGTCGGCCAGCAGCATCGCCTTGCGGCGTCCCTCGGCCGGCTGCAGGTTCAGGTCCACACCCAACGCGTCAAGCTCGGCCCGCACCGTGTCGAAATTGCCGGGCCGGGCCGAGAGGGCGAACTCCGCCGCTTCGTCAGGGGACAGCCAGAGGGCATCGCCACCGCCCCAGGCGTTGCGCAGATTCTCGACAAGGCTATGGTCCAGCCCCCCTCGCCGGGCGATCAGGGTCACGATGTGCATGCGGCCTCCGTTCCGTTCGTGGCAGGACAACCACAAAACCGGTCAGAGTGCCAGCGCGTCACCTGTCATTGCGAAACGGCTGGATCAGCAGACGGTCCAGCCATTGATCCCGCCGCGTGCCGAAGCGGCCGATCCCGATGCCCATGCCGGAATGGCCCCGGCTGGGCTGGGCGGTATAGGTGCCGAACAGCCGATCCCACCACGGCAGGCAGAACCCGTAGTTGCTGTCGGTTTCACTGCGGATGTCGGAATGGTGGACGCGGTGCATGTCGGGGGTCACCACGACCATCCGCACCAGCGGCTCAAACGCCCCTGGCAGACGCACGTTGGAATGATTGAACAGCGCCGTCGCGCTCAACAGGATTTCGAACAGGATAACCGCGACCGGGGCCAGCCCGAGGGCCAGGACGACCCCCATCTTGATCGCCATGGACAGCACGATCTCGATGGGGTGGAACCGCAGGGCGGTGCTGACGTCGAAATGCGGATCGGCGTGGTGCATCCGGTGCAGGCGCCACAGCACGGGCACCTTGTGAAACAAGACGTGCTGCCCGTAGATGGCCAGATCGAGCAGCAGCACACCGGCGACCACGGCCAGCGCACCAGAGACGTTGATCGCCGGGAACAGCCCCCAGCCGTTGTTGGCCGCGATCGAGGCGACACCGACGGCAAGGACGGGAAACACGAGCCGCAGGACAAGCGTGTCGAGCACCACCATCGCGAAATTGTTGCTCCAGCGAAGCAACCGCGGGATCTCGGCACGCCGCGCGGGCGCCAGAAGCTCCCACAGGGCAAAGAGGGCCAGCAGCACGACAAAGACCGCCACGCGCCACAGGGGTTCGTGTTCGATCAAGTTTTCCAAAAAGGAAAAAATATATAAGTATCTTAATATATCAAGAGGCTTTCGACGCTCTTTAAAGGCGCGCCTCTGACGCTTCTGCGCGCAAAAATGTCGCATTCTGGCGGATCGACTGTTGCAGCCACGCAGCCAAGGCAGTAAGGGCGTTCGTGGGACACCCCTCCCCAACGAGGGGCGCTTATCTGGAAGGGTAGCAAAAATGACCACGACGAAACCGGCGACGCGGCCGGCCAATCCGCGTTTTTCCTCCGGCCCCTGTGCCAAGCCCCCCACATGGACACCCGACGCGCTTGCCGACGCCGCCCTGGGGCGGTCGCACCGCGCGGCCGTGGGCAAGGACAAGCTCAAGTCCGCGATCGAGACCACGCGCGAGGTGCTGGGCATCCCCGCCGACTACCGCATCGGCATCGTGCCCGCCTCGGACACCGGTGCGGTGGAAATGGCGATGTGGTCGCTACTGGGCGAACGGCCCGTCGAGGTGGTCGCCTGGGAAAGCTTCGGGGCGGGCTGGGTCACCGACGCGGTCAAGCAGCTCAGGCTGGACGCCACCGTGCACGAGGCCGATTACGGCGAGATCGTCGACATGGCCGCGCTGAACTACGACGACGATGTCGTCTTCACCTGGAACGGCACGACCTCGGGCGTGCGCCTGCCCACGGGCGACGTGATCCCGGCGGATCGCGCGGGCCTGACCATCTGCGACGCGACCTCGGCCGCCTTCGCGCAGGACCTGCCCTGGGACAAGCTGGATGTGACCACCTTCTCCTGGCAGAAAGTCATGGGCGGCGAGGCCGCGCACGGGATGCTGATCCTCAGCCCACGCGCCGTCGAACGTCTGGAAAGCTACACCCCGCCCTGGCCGTTGCCCAAGATTTTTCGCATGACCAAGGGCGGCAAGCTCAACGAGGCGCTCTTCGAGGGGGCCACGATCAACACTCCGTCGATGCTCGCGGTCGAGGATTACCTCTTCGCGCTGGGCTGGGCGAAATCCATCGGCGGGCTGGACGCCCTCATCCACCGCGCCAACACCAATGCGCGGGCGATCTGGAATTTCTGCGCCAGCCGCGACTGGATCGCCAACCTGGCCCGCGACCCGGCCACCCGGTCGAACACCAGCGTCTGCCTGAAATTCACCGACGACCGCATCGCCGACGGGGCAGCCTTCGCCAAGGCGGTGCAGAAACGGCTGGAGTCAGAGGGCGTGGCCCTCGACGTGGGCGCCTACCGCGACGCGCCGGCCGGGCTGCGCATCTGGTGCGGCGCCACGGTCGAGACCAGCGATATCGAGGCGCTGCTGCCCTGGCTCGACTGGGCCTACCAGGCCGAGATCGACGCGCTGACCGCCGCAGCCTGATTCCTGCGCCCCCGGTTGGCCCGCAAGGGGCGCTCGGGGGCGCCTCCCATCCCATTTCGTTCAAGGACCACGCACATGGCCCCCAAGGTACTCATCTCCGACAAACTCTCCGACGCTGCCGTACAAATCTTCCGCGACCGCGGCATCGACGTCGACTTTCAGCCCGACCTGGGCAAGGACAAGGACGCGCTGCGCGAGGTCATCGGCCAATACGACGGCCTTGCCATCCGCTCGGCCACCAAGGCCACCGAAAAGATCATCGCCGCCGCCGACAACCTCAAGGTGATCGGCCGCGCCGGGATCGGCACCGACAACATCGACAAGGAGGCGGCCTCGAAAAAGGGCATCATCGTGATGAACACGCCCTTCGGCAACATGGTGACCACCGCCGAACACGCCATCGCCATGATCTTCGCCGTGGCCCGCCAGATCCCCGAGGCCAGCGCCAGCACACATGCGGGCAAATGGGAAAAGTCGAAATTCATGGGCGTCGAACTGACCGGCAAGACCCTCGGCGTCATCGGCGCGGGCAACATCGGCGGCATCGTCTGCGACCGCGCCCGCGGGCTGAGGATGAAGGTCGTCGCCTACGACCCCTACCTGTCCGAGGAGCACGCCACCGAAATGGGCGTGGAAAAGGTCGAACTTGACGCGCTGCTGGCCCGGGCCGATTTCATCACGCTGCACGTGCCCTTCACCGACGCGACGAAGAACATCCTCAGCCGCGAGAACCTGGAAAAGACCAAGAAGGGCGCGCGCATCATCAACTGCGCCCGCGGCGGGCTGGTCGACGAGGAAGCCGTGGCCGACCTGCTGAAATCCGGGCACCTCGGCGGGGCGGCCTTCGACGTCTTCGCGCAAGAACCGGCCACGGAGAACCCGCTGTTCAACCTGCCAAACGTCGTCTGCACCCCGCACCTGGGCGCGGCCACCACCGAGGCGCAGGAAAACGTGGCGCTGCAGGTGGCCGAGCAGATGTCGGACTATCTGCAGACCGGGGCGGTGCAGAACGCGCTCAATTCGCCCTCGGTCACCGCCGAAGAGGCCAAGATCATGGGTCCCTGGATCAAGCTGGCCGACCATCTGGGCAACTTCATCGGCCAGATGACCGACGAGCCGATCAAGGCGATCAATATCCTCTATGACGGCGAGGCCTCGGAAATGAACCTGGCCGCGCTGACCTCGGCCACCGTGGCGGGCATCATGACTGTGACGAACCCGGACGTGAATGTCGTCTCGGCCCCGATCATCGCCAAGGAACGCGGGGTGCAGATATCGACCACCAAGCAGGACCAGTCCGGAGCCTTCGAGGGCTACATCAAGGTCACCGTCGTCACCGACAGCCGCGAACGCTCCATCGGGGGCACGGTCTTCAGCGACGGCAAGCCGCGCTTCATCCAGATCAAGGGCATCAACATCGACGCCGAGATCGGCGAGCACATGGTCTATACCACCAATGAGGACAAGCCGGGGATGATCGGTGCGCTGGGGGCGACCATGGGCGCGCATGGCGTGAACATCGCCAACTTCACCCTTGGCCGCGCGACAGACCGGGGCGAGGCCATCGCGCTGCTTTACGTGGACGAGCCCGTGCCCGCCGCCGCGCTGAACGAACTCAAGGGAACCGAACTGTTCAAGCAGGTCAAACCCTTGACCTTCAACGTCGACTAGGATCATCGGGACGGGCGCCGGTCCGGCGCCCTTCCCGTTTTCGAGGCCCCTCCGGATGCTTTATGCCATCGGCGACATTCACGGCCAGTCGGCCCAGCTTGATAGTGCGCTGGCGCTGATCGAGGCGGACGGCGGGCGCGACGCGCCGCATGTCTTTCTGGGCGATCTTCCCGATCGCGGCCCCGACACCAAAGGCGTGATCGACCGGCTCATGGCCGGGCAGGCCGCGGGGCGCGACTGGACGGTGATCCTGGGCAACCATGACCGCATGTTCCTGCGTTTCGTCCGCGACGGGGTGGAACATGATCCGGCCATCAGTTCGGGAAAGGGCTGGCTGTTCCCGGCGCTTGGCGGCCCGGCGACGCTGGCCTCCTACGGCGTGACGGGGGCGGATGAGTCCGCGGACCGCGCCGCGCTGCTGGCCGAGGCCCGGGCCGCGGTGCCGCGCGCGCATCTGGACTGGCTCGCCGAGCGGCCGCTCTGGCACCGGGCGCAGGGGCATCTCTTCGTGCATGCCGGTCTCCGCCCCGGCCTGCCGGTCGAGGCCCAGTCCGAGGAGGACCTGATCTGGATTCGCGACGGCTGGCTCGACGACACGCGCGACCACGGCGAGATGGTCGTGCACGGCCACACCGCGCTGGATCATCCCCGCCACGAGGGCAACCGCATCAACCTGGACGGCGGGGCGGGCTATGGCCGGCCGCTGGTCCCGGCGGTGCTGGACGGCGGCCTGTGGTTCACCCTGTCCGAAGCGGGGCGCCGGCCGCTGACGCCGCCGCACTGAAGCGCGGCTTTCGCCCGCCCCCGCCGTCGGCTAAGCACGCGCCATGCCCCAAGGCTTCGCCACCCTCACCGACCTGCTGGACCACGGCTATGACGATGTCATCGACGTGCGCTCCCCGGCCGAGTTCGCCGCCGATCACATCCCCGGCGCCATCAACCTTCCCGCGCTGTCGAACGAAGAACGCGCGCGGGTCGGCGCGATCTACACGCAGGTCGCCCCTTTCGAGGCCCGCAAGATCGGCGCGGCGCTGGTGGCGCGCAACGTCGCCGGGCACTTGGAAACCGACCTGGCCGACCGCGACGGCGGCTGGCAACCGCTGGTCTACTGCTGGCGCGGCGGTCAACGGTCGGGGTCGGTTGCGACCATCCTGCGCGCCGTAGGATGGCGAACCGAAACCGTGTTGGGCGGCTACCAGGCTTACCGCCGGCTGGTCCACGCGATGCTTTACGACACGCCCCTGCCCTACCGGGTGATCCTGCTGGACGGCTATACCGGCACCGCCAAGACGGACCTGCTGCACCGGCTGGCAGGGCTGGGGGTGCAGATGCTCGACCTCGAGGGGCTGGCCGGGCACCGCGGCTCGATCCTGGGCGGCGACCCGGCGGGGCAGCCCGGCCAGAAGGCCTTTGAAAGCACGCTGGCCTGTCGGCTGGCCCAACTCGACCCTGCCCGGCCCCTGGTTCTGGAAGCAGAGAGCAGCAAGATCGGCGAGCGGATTATTCCGCCCGCGCTCTGGGCCGCCATGAAGGCCGCGCGCCGGATCGTGCTGGACGCGCCGCTGGACGCGCGCGCCGCCTACCTCGTCGAGGCCTACGCGGATGTCATCGCCCGCCCCGACGATCTGGCAAAGCGGCTGCAAGTTCTGCGGCGCCATCGCGGGGGCGCGGTGGTGGAGCGCTGGATGTCGCTGCTGGCGGAGGGCGATCACGCGGGGCTGGCCCGGGCCCTGATGCAGGATCACTATGACCCCAGCTATGCCAAGTCGCGCGCGGCGCGCGCCCATCCCGTGCTCGCGCGGATCGAGGCCGCGGACCTGACCCCGCCCGCGCGTGACGCCCTGGCGGCGCGGATCGCCGACACCGTCAGGTCTGCAGGCTGATGCCCGTGCCCTCGGTCACCCGGCCGATCAAACGCGCAGGGTAACCCGCGGCGCAGAGCGCGGCGCAGGTTTCCTCGGCGGCGTCCCCGGCCACGGCCGCCAGCAGACCGCCGCCGGTCTGCGGGTCGAACAGCAGGTCGCGCAGCGGGCCCTCCGGCCCCGTCACCGGCAGGGCATGCGCGACATTGTCGTCAAACAACGTGGAGCGCACCCCGGCCCTCGCCAGGTCCAGCGCGCCGGGCAGCAGTGGCACCGCGTCCAGCTCCGCCCCGGTGCCGGAGGCGCGGCAGATCGCCGACAGGTGCCCCGCCAGGCCGAAGCCCGTCACGTCCGTCATCGCGCGGGCCTCACGCAGCAGGCGCGACGCGTCGCCCTGCCCCTGGACCATGGCCTCATGGCAGGCCAGCACGTCGGGCCCGCGCGCCAGGCCGCGCATCTCGGCCGCCAGGATCGTGCCCGATCCGATGGGCTTGGTCAGGATCAGCGCATCGCCGGACACCGCGCCCTGCACGGTGATCGGCGCGGCCTCGGCCAGCCCGGTAACGGTGAACCCCAGCGTCGTCTCGGCGCCCTGTGTGGTGTGGCCGCCGACGATCTCGGCCCCGGCCTGCGCCATGACCTCGCTCGCGGCCCGTGTGATCTCGGCCAGGGTGCGGGTCTGCAGGGCGGGGGTCATGCGCGGCAGGATCACGCTGACCAGCGCCGACTGCGGCGCCGCGCCCATCGCCCAGATATCGCCCAGCGCATGATTGGCCGCGATCCGCGCCATCAGGGCCGGGTCCTCGGTCACGGCGCTCAGGTGGTCGGTGCTCAGTACCTGCTGCGTGCCACCCATGGACAGCACTGCCGCGTCATCGCCGGGCCGGCTGACCACGTCCGCGCGCCCGGGCACCGGCAGACCGCCCAGCGCCGTGACCAGAGCGCTGCCGCCGACCTTGGCCCCGCACCCGGAACAGGGCGGGGTGCGCCCAATGGTCTCGGCCACGCCGGTCGCGGCGCGGGCGGGGGCCTCGGGCGTCATGACGGGCAGGTCGTCGAAGCGGCGCATGAAGGTGCGGTCGATCCGGTCCTTCCAGCGCCACAACAGCCGCCCGCGCCGCGCCGTGCCCAGCTTCTCGGCCAGTGCCGTCTTGCCGCCCAGCGAGATCAGCTTGAGGTAATCCTTCTGCGGCTTGAAGCGGCGCAAGGGGCGGTTCGAGAGATGGGCGACGAGGTTGTGATGCAGCACCGGCGCTTCGCGCACGGCAAAGACCCCGGCCTTGGGGCGCGGGTCAAAGCCGAGATGCGCGCAATCGCCCACGGCGAAGACGTGCGCTGACGAGGTCTGCAGCGTCGGCCCGACCGAGAGGTAGCCCGCGTGGCAATCCAGCCCGGTCTCGGCCAGCCAGCCCTGCGGCTGCGCCCCGGCGGCGCCGGTGGTGAAACGGCTTTCGATCCGGCGGCCATCGGCCAGGTGAACGGCATCCGCCGTCACCTCGGCGACGTCGGCCCCCTCGACCCGGACAACCCCCTGGTCGTCGAGCGCCGCCAGCAGCCTGTCGCGGGCGGGCGGTGCGAAGTCCCCCAGCACCTTTCCGCGGTCGATCAGGTGCACGGCCGCGTCCTGGTGGCCACGCTCATGCAGGGCATGGGCCATGGCCATGGCCAATTCGGCCCCCGCCACGCCGCCGCCGATCACGGCGACCTGCGGCGTGGCGGTCTCGGCGCGAAAGGCCTCCCATCGCGCGGAAAAACGGCCCAGGGGTTTGGCCGGGATACCGTGGTCGGCGAACCCGGGCAGCATCGGCATATCCGAGGTGATGCCGACATCGACCGAGGCGACGTCATAGGCAATGTCGCCGCGCCCGTCGACGGTAATGGTCCGCGCCTGCGGATCGAGCGCGGTCGCGCGGCCCACGATGATCCGCGCCCCGGCAAAGCGGCACAGCCGCACGAGGTCGATATCCAGGTCGTCGCGGCTGTAGTGGCCGGCGACGAAACCCGGAAGCATCCCCGAATATGGCGCGGTCGGGCCGGGGTTGATGACGGTCAGGCGCACGCCGGGCAGCGGGGCCATGCCCCACTTGCGCAGCACCAGCGCGTGGGTGTGACCGCCGCCGATCAAAACCAGGTCGCGGGTCAGTGGCACGGGCTTTTTCATGCCTGATCCGTAATGCGTTTTCGGGGCGGGCGAAAGGATTTCCGGCCGCGCGCGGTCACGTTCCCGTGGCCGCGAAGCCCGGCCGAGCGCGCCAGGATCCGGTGCGGTGAAACGCCCTCGCGTTAGCTGTTTGGAAACCCGGTGCATGCAAGGGTCAAGCCAGTTGCGGGTCAGAGGCCGTCGCCGCGCCTCGGCCCGATACACAAGACCCTCCTGGCCGGTGCGGCGGGCGGCCCCCGATACGGTGTCGGCCGCCTGTCGCATCGGCCGGTATGGCCGGGAGCTTGGCCTCTGCTCCCGGCCGTATCGGGACTCGTGACCGGTGTCAGGCAGTCAGGTCGGCATTTCCCGGCCGAGGGCGGCATCCCGCCACGCGCGATGGTGCGACGGCGGCGAGAGCCAGCCGGAACGCCCCCGTGGACATGCCCGGGTTTCGCGCCGGTATTCCGAAAGGGCACTCTGTCGGAGCAATGGTGCAACCGGCCCAGCCGGGAACACCTGACCGGCACCTTTTAAGTTCTCGGTAACGGGGCCTCGGATGAACCCTGCGCGCATCCAAAGGGCGGGACGAATTCCATCCGCGGGCTGTCGTCATTCGCCCGTCTCGTCGACTTGGCACGAGGGTTCGCGCGCAGATTTTGCCAGCCGCCCCGTCAATTCGAAGCAGGCGTCGCCACGTCAGGGGTTTGGGACGGGGCCGTCGCGCGGTAACGTGGCAGTATAAGACTGGAGGATCACATGACCGACGATATCGTTTTGCTGTCGGGCACCCGTACCGCCATCGGCACCTTCGGCGGGGCGCTGGCCGGGGTGCCGCCGACCGACCTGGGCGCGTCGGTGACACGCGCCGCACTGGACCGCGCCGGGCTGGCGGCGGACCGTGTAGGGCATGTGGTCTTCGGCCATGTCATCAACACCGAGCCGCGGGACATGTACCTGTCGCGCATGGCGGCCGTGGGGGCGGGCCTCCCCGAAACCGTGCCGGCGATGAACGTGAACCGGCTGTGCGGGTCGGGCGCGCAGGCCGTCGTTTCGGCGGTGCAGGCCCTAAGGCTGGGCGACGCGGATTTCGCGGTGGCCGGCGGGGCCGAGGTCATGTCGCGCAGCCCCTTCATCATGCCCGATCAACGCTGGGGCGCGAAGATGGGCGATGTCCGGTCCCTCGACATGATGCTGGGGGCGCTGAACTGCCCCTTCGGCACCGGCCACATGGGGGTTACGGCGGAAAACGTGGCGCGGGACCACGGGATCAGCCGCGCCGATCAGGATGCCCTTGCGCTGGAAAGCCAGAAGCGCGCGGCCGCCGCCATCGCCGCCGGGCATTTCACGGGCCAGATCACGCCCGTCACCGTCAAATCCAAGCGGCAGGAGGTGGTGGTCGACACCGACGAGCACCCCAAGCCCACCACGGCCGAAGGGCTTGCCGGATTGCGGCCGGCCTTCGAGGCGGACGGCACGGTCACGGCCGGAAATGCCAGCGGCATCAATGACGGGGCCGCGGCGCTTGTGCTGGCCCGTGCCGGCGCGGCCGAGTCGGCCGGGCTGACCCCCCGCGCGCGCGTCCTCGGCTATGCCCACGCCGGGGTCCGCCCCGAGGTCATGGGTATCGGCCCGGTCCCGGCGGTGCGTGCGCTGTTCGACCGCACCGGGCTGGGGGCCGAGGATTTCGACGTGATCGAGTCGAACGAGGCCTTCGCGGCGCAGGCGCTCGCGGTGTCACGGGAATTGGGCCTCGACCCTGCCAGGGTGAACCCCAACGGCGGCGCCATCGCGCTGGGCCACCCGGTGGGCGCGACGGGGGCGATCCTCACCGTCAAGGCGCTGCACGAACTCGACCGCACGGGCGGCCGCAAGGCCCTGATCACCATGTGCATCGGCGGCGGCCAGGGCATCGCGCTGGCGATCGAACGGCTCTAGGCCTCGGGCCAGTCCCGCACGAAGGCGGGCTTGTCCGGCGCGCTCAGCTCGGGGTCATGGCGGTAGCCGCCAAGGTCGAAGCCGGTCAGCCCCTCGGCGTCCTCGATCCGGTTCTCCATGACGAAGCGCGCCATCGCGCCGCGCGCCCGCTTGGCGTAAAAGCTGACGGTCTTCGTCTTGCCATCGCGGTTTTCCAGAAAGACCGGCGTAACCACCCGCAGGCCCAGCGCGGGCCGGTCGGCGGCGGTGAAATACTCGACGCTGGCGCAGTTGATCAGGGTGTCGGTGCCCTGGTCCTGCGCCTGCCGGGTCAGCGCGTCGGCGATCCGGTCGCCCCAGAAATCATAGAGGTTTTTGCCCCGCCGCGTTTTCAGGCGGCTGCCCATTTCCAGCCGGTGCGCCTGGATCGCGTCCAGTGGGCGCAGCAGCCCGTAGAGCCCCGACAGGATGCGCAGATGTTCCTGGGCGTAGCGCAGCGCGTCCTCGGACAGGGTCTTGGCCTCCAGCCCCTGGTAGGTGTCGCCGTTGAAGGCAAAGACGGCCGGTTTGACCGCGTCCTCGGTCGGCTCATCAAGGAAATCGCGGTAGCGGTCGCGGTTGAGCGTGGCCAGATTATCCGAAAGGCCCATCAGCGCCTTGAGGTCCTTCTTGGGCAGGTTGCGCGCCGTGCGGGCCAGGCGGTTGGCCTCATCGTGAAAGATCGGCCTGGTCGGCGTGTGGCCCACGGGCGCCATGTCGAGGGCCTTGGCGGGGGACAGGACGGTGAGCATCGGGAAACCTCGTTTGCGAACGTAGGACAAGGATATGGCGCGCGGCGCGAAAGGCCAGCCCGTCAACCACCGCCGATGACATCGAGGAAGGCCGCGCCGAAACGGTCGGCGTAGCGATCCCCCAGAAGGCGGGCCATGGCGGTTGCGTCGCGCGGTTTCTGCCGTGCGACACGGGCCAGCAGCGCGGCGGAACAGGTCATCGGCTTGTCGGTGCCCTCGGGGCCGCGCGCCAGATCGGCCTGCACTTCCAGAAGGCGATCATAGAGCGTGCCCTCGTCGCGCCCGGCCAGCCTGGCGCGGGCGGGATGCATCTGCTCGGCCTCGCCGGTGATGACCTGCAGAAAGGCCTGGCCGTAGCTGTCCAGCTTCTTTGCGCCGATGCCCGACAGCCGCGCCATGTCGTCCAGCGTGCGGGGCCGGGTTTCGGCCATCTCGACCAGGGTGCGGTCGTTGAAGATGATGTAGGCGGGCACGCCCTGCGCCTCGGCCAGCGCGCGGCGCTTGGCCTTGAGCGCGGAGAGCAGAGGCGCGTCCTCGTCGCTGACCATGGCGCGGACCTTGGGGCCGGGCTTGGCTGTCTTGATGGTGTCGCGGCGCAACTCGATGCGCTGCTCGTCGCGCAGGATCGGGCGGGCGCGCTCGGTCATGCGCAGGGCGCCGTGGCGCTCGGGGTCGGGGCGCAGCAGGTCGTGGCCCATCATCTGCCGGAAGATCGCCTGCCATTGCTGGCGCGAATAGTCCTTGCCCACCCCGAAGGTCGGCAACTGGTCATGGCCGCGCTGGCGGATCTTGTCGGTCTCCGATCCCAGCAGGATCTCGATCAGGTGACCGGCGCCGAAACTCTCGCCCGTGCGCAGCGCGGCCGACAGGGCCATGCGCACCGGTGTCGTGCCGTCGAAAACCTCGGCCGGCTTGTCGCAAAGGTCGCAATTGCCGCAGGGGGCGGCCTCTTCGCCGAAATAGCCCAGCAGGGCCTGGCGGCGGCAGGTCAGCGCCTCGGCCAGGCCCAGCAGCGCGTTCAGGCGGCCATGATCGGCGGCGCGGCGTTCGGGCGGGGCCAGCCCCTCGTCGATCTGGCCGCGGCGAAAGCTGATGTCCTGCGGGCCGAAGAGGGTCAGCGTCTCGGCCGGGGCGCCGTCACGGCCGGCGCGTCCGATCTCCTGGTAATAAGCCTCGATCGACTTGGGCAGATCCACATGGGCGACCCAGCGGATATCGGGTTTGTCGATGCCCATGCCGAAGGCGACCGTGGCGCAGACGATCAAGCCGTCCTCCTGCTGGAAGCGCCGCTCGATGGCCCGGCGGTCCTCGGCCTCCATCCCGCCGTGGTAGTGGCAGGCCTTGTGGCCGTCCTCGCGCAGGGCGGCGGCCAGCGTTTCGGTCTTGGCGCGCGTGCCGCAATAGGCGATGCCCGACTGCCCCTTGCGCGCGGCGGCAAAGGTCAGGATCTGGCGGCGCGGCTGGTCCTTGACGGCGAAGGCCAGGTGGATGTTGGGCCGGTCGAAACCGCGCAGGAAAGTCTGCGGCGGCGTTCCGTCGAACAGCTTGTCGACGATCTCGGCCCGGGTTTCGGCATCGGCGGTGGCGGTGAAGGCGGCCAGCGGCACGTCCAGCGCCCGGCGCAGGTCACCGATCGCCATGTAATCGGGGCGGAAATCGTGGCCCCACTGGGACACGCAATGCGCCTCGTCCACCGCGATCAGGCGCACGCCCGCCTGCCGCAGCATCCGCTGCGCACCGCCCGAGGCCAGCCGTTCCGGCGCCATGTAGAGCAGCTTGCAACTGCCGTCCTGCAGCGCGCGAAAGGCGGCGTCGGTCTCTTCCTCGGTGTTGCCCGAGGTCAGCGCATGGGCGGCGACGCCGGCCTCCTGCAGCCCGCGGACCTGGTCGCGCATCAGCGCGATCAGCGGCGAGATCACCACTGTTACCCCGTCGCGCACCAGCGCGGGCAGCTGGAAGCACAGCGACTTGCCCCCTCCGGTGGGCATGATCGCCAGGGTATTGCGGCCCGCCGCCACGGCCTCGACGATTTCCTGCTGTCCGGGCCGGAAAGCGTCGAATCCGAAAACGTCACGGAGCAGCGTCGCGGCGCTCATGAAGGGGACCTGTCTGTTGCCGAAGGGGCGATGCAGGACAAATCCCACAGCCCGATTCGGGGGGCAAGGCCCGGCGCGTCAGATAATCAGGATGCGCAGGATCTCGAGCCCGATCAGCGCCACCAGCGGCGACAGGTCGATCCCGCCCATCTGGGGCAGGACGCTGCGGATCGGGGCATAGATCGGCTCCATCAGGCGGTTCAGGCCGGACCAGACCTGATAGACGAAGGGCTGGCGGATGTTGAGCACCTGAAAGTTTATCAGCCAGCTCATGATGAAATGCACGATGATGAAAAAGCGCAACACGCCAATGAGCAGGAGCGCGATCTGCTGGAGGTCATTCATGGTCCGGTCCTTTCGTTGACCGACAAGTAGGCAGCGACACCCGCGGGGGCAATCCCCGAGTTGGCCGAAATCACGCCGCGTAAGCCTTGACGCCCTTGGGGCCGTGCGGGGTAAGTCCCCCCATGTATCCATTTCTTCGCATGTCGTGGCAGATGTCGCGCGCCCGCAGGGCCCCGCCCCTGGGCCTTTGGGACACACATGAAAGCACCCATCTGTGCTGGCCCTGGGACCTCGATATCTGGGCCGAGTTGAACAATGGCCGCACGTTGACGCTGTTCGACCTCGGCCGCCTGCCCATGGCGCGGCGCATCGGCATGATCGACCTGCTGAAGCCCCGCAAATGGGGCATGGCCGTGGCCGGGGCCTCGGTGCGCTATCGCCGCCGGGTGCATGCCTTCTACAGGCTGACCCAGCGCACCCGCTGCGTCGGCTTCGACGACAGGTTTCTCTACCTCGAACAGGCCATGTGGCGCAGCGACGGGGCCTGCGCCAACCATGGCCTGATCCGCATGGCCGTGACCGGGCCGGACGGGATCGTCGCCCCGGCCAGGGTGGCCGAGGCGCTGGGGCACACCGGCCCGTCGCCCGCCCTGCCCGATTGGGTCCGCGCCTGGGCCGAGGCCGACAACACCCGGCCCTGGCCCCCGATGCAGGGCTGACACTAGGCTTGCCAGGCCCGCCGGTTGCCTGTCTTATCGCCCCAGGCAAGAGGTGCGGGCATGGCGAGTGTGTTGCAAAAGCGCGTCTGGGGCTGGATGGCCTTCGACTGGGCGACCCAGCCGTTCTACACGCTGGGGCTGACCTTCATCTTCGGCCCCTATTTCGCCACGGTCGCGGCCGAGTTCTTTCTGACCAGCGGCATGACCGAACGCGCCGCCGACGCGCGGGCACAATCGCTGTGGTCTCTGGGCCAGACGCTGGCCGGGCTGTTCATCGCCTTCACCGCACCCGTTCTGGGTGCCTATGCCGACAGCACGGGGCGGCGTCTGCCCTGGCTTGTCGCCTTTTCGGCGGTCTTCGTCGTCTGCACCGCCTTGCTGTGGTTCATGGTGCCCGACGGGTCGGCGACGATGTTTTGCCTGGTGGCCTTTTCCATCGCCTTCGTGGCGGCCGAATACGCGCTTGTCTTTACCAACGCTATCCTGCCCGGGTTGGGCGATCACGACGAGATCGGGCGCATTTCCGGCGATGGCGCGGCCATCGGATACTGGGGCGGCTTCGTGGCCCTGCTCATCTTTCTGCCGCTCTTCTTCGAGCTGAACGAGGGCAAGACCATGCTGGGGATATCGCCCGGGTTCGGGCTGTTGAACGGCATGGACCGCGAAGGAACCCGCGCGGTCGGCCCCTTCATCGCCGTCTGGTTCCTGATCTTCATGATACCCTACTGGCTGTACGTGCGCGAGGATGCGGCCCCCAACCGCGCGGGCGGCATGGCCGCGGCCCTGCGCGACCTCAAGATATCCCTCGCCGGCGTGGTGCATCGCCGGAGCCTGTTGAACTTCCTGATTTCCTCGATGTTGTATCGCGATGCGCTGGCCGCGCTCTATGCCTTCGGCGGTGTATACGCCGCGCTCGTGCTCGACTGGGGGCTGATGCAGATCGCGGCCTTCGGCATCATCGGCGTGGTCGCCGCCGCGGTCTCGACCTCGATCGCCGGGCGGGCGGATCGAAGGTTCGGCCCGCGGCCCGTGATCCATGTCTGCATCGTCACGCTGATGGTCGTCTGCGTCATCATCGTCGGCATGACGCGCGAACAGGTCCTCGGCATCCCGCTGTCGCCGGGCAGCCCGGTGCCGGACCTGCTGTTCTACATCTGCGGATCGATCATCGGCGGCGCGGGCGGCGGCATCTACTCGGCCAGCCGCTCGATGATGGTGCGCCACACCCTCCCCGAACGCCCGACCGAGGCCTTCGGCCTGTTCGCCCTGTCGGGCAAGGCGACCGCCTTCCTCGCGCCCGGGCTGATCGCCTTCTTCACCTGGTGGTTCGGCGATGCGCGGCTGGGCTTCACCCCCGTCATCGGGCTTTTCCTGGCGGGCTTCGTTCTGCTACGCTGGGTTGAACCCGAAGGAGATCGTGCCGAATGGTCAAACGACTCCATACCGGCGCCCTGATCCTGGCGCTGACGCTCGCAGCGGCCTGTCAGGACGCCAGCACCGAGCGCGACGCCGGGGGCGACGCGCCCAGTGTTTCGACCCAGAACGCCGATGACACCCGCGTCGCCAAGCAGGTTTTCGGGTTCCTGCCCACGGCCTCGGACCAACCCAGCGCGGCCCTTGGCGGATACGCGCGGGGCTGCCAGGCCGGCGCGGTGCAACTCGCCGAGACGGGGCCGACCTGGCAAGCCATGCGCCTGAGCCGCAATCGCAACTGGGCGCAGCCCGAGACGATCGACTACGTCAAGGACCTGAGCCGCTTCGCCGCCACCCTGCACGGGTGGCAGGGCCTCTATGTCGGCGACATGAGCCAGCCGCGCGGCGGGCCGATGCTGACCGGCCACCGCAGCCACCAGTCCGGGCTGGACGCCGACGTCTGGATGCGGCCGCCTGACCGGCTGGACCTGACGGCGCAGGACCGCGAGAACATCAGCTCGATTTCCATGCGCCGCGACGGCGGGGCATTTACCAATGACCGCTGGACCGACGAACACATGCGCCTGCTGCGCGCGGCGGCCAGCGACGACCGCGTGGCGCGCATCTTCGTCTTTCCCGGGGCCAAGGTGGCAATGTGCGACTGGGAAACCGGCGACCGCGCCTGGCTGCGCAAGATCCGCCCTTGGTGGGGCCATCACTACCATTTCCACGTGCGCCTGCGCTGCCCCGAGGGGAATGACGCCTGCAAGAACCAGGCCCCGCCGCCGCCGGGCGACGGCTGCGCGGCAGCGCAGACATGGGTGGACAACATCCTCGATCCGCCCCCGCCCGACCCGGAGGCGACGCCGCGTCCCTCACGCGGGCCGCTGCGGATGGCCGATCTGCCGGGGCAATGCGCCGCGGTCGCCGCGAACTGAGTTGACAAGTCCCGAGCCGGGTCCGTAAGTGCAGTTCGCCCTGTCGCGCAGGGCCAAGTCTCCGCAACCTTGTAAAAACGGACCAGAGCATGACCCGTCTTCTTCCCGGCATCCTTGCCATGGCCGCCGTCGTCGTGGCCTCGAACATCCTCGTGCAGTTCCTGCTGCTCGATGGCCTTCTGACTTGGGGGGCCTTCACCTATCCCTTTGCCTTTCTCGTCACCGACATCATGAACCGCGTCTACGGCCCCGGCCCGGCGCGGCGAGTCGTTTTTGCCGGCTTCGTGACTGGAGTTCTCTGCTCGATGATCGGCAGCCAGATCATGCTGCAGGGTGACGGGTTCACCTATGCGGCGGTGCCGCTGCGCGTCGCCGTGGCCTCGGGCAGCGCGTTCCTAGTGGCGCAACTGCTTGATGTGGCGATATTTTCTCGCCTGCGGGACGGGGCCTGGTGGCGCGCGCCGCTGGCCTCGACCGTGATCGGCTCGGCGGTCGACACGGCGCTGTTCTTCACCATCGCCTTCAGCGCGGCGCTGTCCTTCGGTGCGGCGGCCGACGCGCAAATCGGCTGGGCACAGGGGCCGGCCCCCTTCCTGCTGGGCGGGCCGGAGGCGCCGCTCTGGGTCTCTTTGGCGGTGGCCGACTGGGGGGTCAAGCTGGCCATCGCCCTGGTCGCGCTGATCCCCTTCCGGCTGATCGTCGGACGGCTGCTGCGGCCCGTCACTCAAATGTAGTAATTTTTCCTTTGGCGATCCCCCGATCTTGTGTTTGTCTCAATGCAGGCGAAACAACGAAAGGAGGTGATCCAGTGTCTAGAAAGAGATTGGAGAGAGGTGTCGGGACAGCTCGGAGGTTTGACATCTGAGGCAGCCCTTGGGTGAACGAAAATCCGGGTGGGCCGGTTATCACCAACGCGTGAGAGCAGTCTAACCGACCCCACCTCCTGAACTTTCGAAGGGCCGTTCCATCGCCGGGGCGGCCCTTTTAATCTTGATATGCCGCATTTCGCCAGACCGTGCAGGGTTCAACCCGAACGCCCGTCCCTGTACCATCGGGGCATGGCCTTGCGTATCAACGACCAGATCGAAATCGCCGATTGGGAACTTACCGAGCACTTCGTCCGGTCCTCGGGCCCCGGCGGGCAGAACGTCAACAAGGTGGCCACCGCCGTCGAGCTGCGCTTCGAGGCGGCGCGCTCGCCCAACCTGCCCGGCCCGGTCAAGACCCGGCTGCGGCGAATCGCGGGCCACCGCTGGACGGGCGAGGGCGCGGTGCTGATCAAATGCGACGAGACGCGCAGCCAGGCCCGCAACCGCGAGATCGCGCGCGAGCGGCTGGCCGGGCTGGTCCGCACGGCGCTGGAGCGGCCCAAGCGCCGCATCCCGACCGGGGTGTCGCGCACGCAGAAACGCAAGCGCATCGAGGCCAAGAAGAAACGCGGCGAGGTCAAGGCCCTGCGCGGTCCTGTGCGCGAGGATTAGGAAAACAGCGAAAGGCAACGCCATGAAAGTCGGAATCGTGGGCGCGGGGATGGTCGGGTCATCGGCGGCCTTCGCGCTGGTCATGCAGCGCATCGCGAGCGAGATCGTCCTGATCGACCTTGATACCGGCCGCGCCCGGGCCGAGGCCGAGGACATCGCCCATGCCGTGCCCTTTGCCGGCTCTGCCATTGTCCGCGCGGGGGACTACGACGATCTGAAAGGCGCGGACGTGGTGATCCTGGCCTGCGGGGTGGGCCAGAAACCGGGCGAGACGCGGCTGCAACTGCTGGGCCGCAACGCCGAGGTCTTCCGCGCGGTGGTCGGCCAGGTCCTGGCCGTGGCGCCCGAGGCGATCCTGCTGGTGGCCTCGAACCCGGTGGACATCATGGGCCAGATCACCGCTCGCATCGCCGGGCTGGCGCCGGGGCGGGTGATCGGCTCGGGCACCATCCTCGATACCGCGCGGTTCCGCTGGCTGCTGGGGCGGCACCTCGGAATCGCGCCGGGGTCGGTCCATGCCTACGTGCTGGGCGAACACGGGGATTCCGAGGTGCTGGCCTGGTCGGCGGCGCGGGCCGGGTCGGTACCGCTGGCCAGCTTTGCCGCGCAGGTGGGCGCGCCGATCACCGGCGACGTGCGCGCCCACATCGACGCGGGCGTGCGCCGGGCGGCCTACACGATCATCGAGGGCAAGGGCGCCACCTGGTACGGCATCGGCGCGGGCCTCGCCCGCATCTGCCGCGCGATCGGCGGGGACGAACAGGCGGTGCTGTCGGTGTCCGTGCCGGGCGAGGTGCTGGGCGTGCAAGACGTCGCCCTGTCCCTGCCCCGCGTCGTGGGCGCCGCGGGCGTGACGGCAACCCTCTGGCCCGAACTGGACGCGACGGAGACAGAGGGGCTCCGGGCCTCGGCGGAGGTGTTGAAGGGGATGGTGGAGAAGATTTGAGAGGATGTGGGCCAAGAGAGGCCCATGAGGTGATCACTGGAACGACGGATCAAGCGCCGAAGGAACGAGGAGAGGTTAAGCAGTTGCGGCCGGATACGTAGGGTAAAAAAACCTATGAAACCTATCATATCTTGAATTCATTTTGTGTTCTTAGAAATCGATAAGGTAAGTTGAAAAACAGCAAGCGCAACAGAAGCAACAAGCACAACTCCGTATATTAATGCAAAGAGCCCAAGTACTGAAAAAAAGTTTTAGCGTGACCCAAAACCATTGCGGCTTCAGCAGCCAACCCAACTCGCTCGGTAATATCCAATATTTTTTCATCGCTTGCAATCCCACTGATAAATGCTATTGCGATCGCTGTTACCTGAACTAAAGTCGCGTGCGTGATCGAGGAAAATAGCCTCACCAATGGCGGGTCTTTCTCATCCTTAATACGAAGAAGGGCGATTTTCTGCTCGGGCGTAAGAACGGCAAAAACAATAGCAAACGCTGCGATCGAGAATCCAGTGAGGGACGGTAACACCGACTGTGCAGCGGAAGTCCACTCCCAGGCTTGACCAGAAGGGACGCAAATAAGCCAGATGGCGAAAGAAACCCAAAAGTATCCAGATTTTATAAGGCCATTCAATCCTCCATATGCAGAGTATAGCCGTTTCAGACCTCTTATCATTTATTCCGTAATCCTCTTACGAACCGCGAGAATTCGCCCTCTAATTCTCTCAGTCAGCCTGCGAAAAACTGTCGTCGTATGAGTATCATCTTTCGAGTATGTGTCCATTTCTTTCATAGGCTTCTCCTTTGTTTCATGCCAAACTGAGATCCCATTTTTTACTGATTTCGCAGATACATCGCCATTCTCCGAAGCTACATAAGCCAATTTCTTAGTTCTTTCATTCGGCTTCAAACCATCATGATCTCGCGACTTTAAGCCCTCTACGTACTCTTCTCCATTCTGCTCTGCCAATCGCTCTTCTATATCTGCCGCAACATCCTCGGGCAATCCATCAGAGTTTGGCCTTCGGATCGATACTGTAAGTTCCTTGAGCATTGGAAGGCTCAATATTTTGTCGACCTCATCAATGCTCTTGACTACATCAGCCTCAACTTTTCCATACTTGCTCTCAATTTCTTCCTTAGAGAGAATTGCCTTGAAAAACTTTTCAACGGAGTTCGCGCTTAGCGTTTTCGAATCTGCATAGGTCTCAAAAATCAGCAAATGGTTATCTCGATCAAGAAAAAACTCGAATATCGCAAGGTTCGGTCGTAACTTTTCTGGTATGCTTACATCCTCAACCGATTCAGGATCAGCAACGTCAAATGCTTCGATATCGAACCAATCACCGTCTACATCAATTTCGGAGTATTTCGCGAGGCGGCCAAACCCCGACTCTTCATTAAAATTAGAAAGCGCAAGATACTTTTCGCCATGGATCCGCATTCCAGTTTTCAGCCCGCAAATATCCAGAATGAGGCCCGTATAATCGCGCGGCTTATCATTCTGGATCCTGATGCTAAGCGCTGCTACTTCTAGCTTTGCTGGGCGCGCCATGGACGTCCCTCCTAAATCCGACAACTACGGTTAGCAAAACACAATCTAAAGATTATGTCGAATGCTAAACCACAACCTCCAACCTTTCCTGCTCCCCCACCCCGAACACGCGCTTGTAGCGGGCGATCTCGTCAACCGGCCCCATGGCCTTCTCGGGGTTGTCCGAGAGTTTCACGGTGGGCTGCCCGTTGGCCTCGACCGCCTTGCAGACCAGGCTGAAGGGGGCGAGCGTGTCGCCCGCGGTCAGGCCCTTGAAATCGTTGGTCAGCATGGTGCCCCAGCCGAAGGACACCTTGACCCGCCCGGCGAACTGGCGGTGCAGGGTGGCGATGCGCTCGGCGTCCAGCCCGTCGGAGAAGATGATCAGTTTCTCGCGCGGGTCCTCGCCGCGGCGTTTCCACCAGGCGATGGCGGTCTCGGCGCCCCGAGCCGGGTCGCCGGAGTCGATGCGAATGCCGGTCCAGCGCGCCAGCCAGTCGGGCGCGTTGTCCAGAAACCCCGGCGTCCCAAAGGTGTCGGGCAGGATAATGCGCAGGTTGCCGTCGTGTTCCTCGTGCCAGTCCGACAGCACCGCGTAGGGTGCGCGGGCCAGGGCCGCGTCATCCTCGGCCAGCGCGGCATAGATCATGGGCAGTTCATGGGCGTTGGTGCCGATCGCCTCGAGGTCGCGGTTCTTGGCGATCAGGCAGTTGGACGTGCCGATGAAGCCCCGGCCCAGCCCTTCGGTCATGGCGCGCACGCACCAGTCCTGCCAGAGGAAGGAATGCCGCCGCCGGGTGCCGAAATCGGCGATGCGCAGGCCGTCGATGGGGCGCAGGTACTCGATCTTTTCCCACAGCTTGGTCATGGCGCGGGCATAGAGGATCTGAAGCTCGAAGCGGCCCATCTCGCCCAGCACGGCGCGGCTGCGCAGCTCCATCAGGACGGCCAGCGCGGGAATTTCCCAGAGCATGACCTCGGGCCAGGGGCCTTCGAAGGTCAGTTCGTACTGCCCGTCGCGTTTTTCGAGGGTGTAGGGCGGCAGGCGCAGCGCCTCGAACCAGTCCATGAATTCGGGCGTGAACATCTGGCGCTTGCCGTAGAAGGTGTTGCCGCGCATCCAGGTGCTTTCGCCGCGGGTCAGCGAGAGCGAGCGGATATGGTCGAGCTGTTCGCGCAGCTCGCCCTCGTCGATCAGCTCGGCCAGGCGGATGTCGGTGCTGCGGTTGATGAGCGAGAACGTCACCCGGGTGTCGGGCTTGTTGCGGAACACCGACTGACACATCAGCAGCTTGTAGAAATCGGTGTCGATCAGGGACCGGACGATCGGGTCGATCTTCCACTTGTGGTTCCAGACGCGGGTGGCGATGTCGACCATGGCTCTCTCCTCGGGGCGGCGCTCAGGCCAGGGTGACGCCCGCGTCCGTCATGGCCGAAAGGGCCCCGTCGAGGGAGCCGTCCAGGTCGATCGCGCGGCAGAGGTCGCGGCGCACGGTGACGGTGAACCCGAGCTTGGCGGCATCCACCGCCGACCAGTTGACGCAGAAATCCGTGGCCAGCCCGACCATGGTGAGGGTGTCGATGCCGCGCGCGCGCAGGTAGCCCTCCAGCCCCGTGGGCGTTGCGTGGTCGTTCTCGAAGAAGGCCGAGTAGCTGTCGAGCGCCGGGTTAAACCCCTTGCGAATGATCAGGTCGGCGCGGTCGGTGGCAAGGTCCGCGTGGAAGGCGGCACCGTGCGTGCCCTGGACGCAGTGATCGGGCCAGAGCACCTGCGGGCCGTAGGGCATTTCCGTCATGGTCATCGGGTCGGCCCCGTGGCTGGAGGCGAAGGATGAATGCCCCGCCGGGTGCCAGTCCTGCGTCAGGATCACCGCGCCGAAATCGGCCATCAGCGCGTTGATGCCGGGCACGATCCGGTCGCCCTCGTCAACGGCCAGGGCCCCGCCGGGGCAGAAGTCGTTCTGCACGTCGATCACGACAAGAGCATGGGTCATGTCAGCCTCCGCCTGTTGGTGCGCCCCAACCTACGGGTTGAGTGGGACAGGGCAAGGGCGTATTGCCCCGCGCATGGTCACGGTTGCCGCGCTCTATCACTTCACGTCGTTCGACGACCCGGCGGCGCTGCAGGGGCCGCTTCGCGCGGTTTGCCGCACCGCGGGGATCACCGGCACGCTGCTGCTGGCGCGCGAGGGGATCAACGGCACCATCGCGGGCAGCCGGGACGGGATCGACCGGGTGCTGGCCCATATCCGTGCGCTTCCCGGCTGCGCCGATCTGCGCTGGACGGAAAGCACCGCCGCCGATCCGCCCTTCGCCAAGCTGAAAGTGCGGCTCAAGCGCGAGATCGTCACCATGGGCCGGCCGGATGTGGACCCGCGCGGTGCCGTCGGCCGTTACGTGGACCCCGCCGACTGGAACGCCCTGATTGCCGCGCCGGACGTCGCCGTGATCGACACGCGCAACGCATACGAGGTTGCCATCGGCAGTTTCGACGGGGCGATCGACCCGCAAACCGCGCGCCTTCGCGACTTCCCCGCGTGGTGGGAACGCAACAAGGACAGGTTTGAGGGCAAGCGCATCGCGATGTTCTGCACCGGCGGCATCCGCTGCGAGAAATCCACCAATTACCTGATCGGCCAGGGTGTGGGCGAGGTCCATCACCTGCGGGGTGGCATCCTGAAATACCTTGAAGAGGTCCCCGAGGCCGAGAGCCGCTGGCACGGGGGCTGTTTCGTCTTTGACGAGCGGGTCAGCGTCACGCACGGGTTGCAGGAGGGGCCGCATGTGCTGTGCCACGCCTGCCGCCGCCCCCTTCTGCCCGCGGATCGCGCACGTCCGCAGTATGAAGCCGGCGTGTCCTGCCATCACTGCAACCACGAGACCGACGCGACGGACAAGGCCCGCTTTCGCGAACGCCAGCGCCAGATCGCGCTTGCCCGCGCACGGGGTGTGCAACATCTGGGGGCTGACCGGGGCGGTCCCGCGGATTAAGCCCATGTCATGGATACATCGCTTGAAACACGCGACGGGCTGCCCGGGGCCCTGGAGGTATTGCTGCGCGAGCACCCGCGCGAGGCCTGGCAGGCGGACCCGCAGTTCAACGGGCTGATCGCCTTCTGGCTGGACCGGCACATGATGTTCCGCAAGCTGGGTGGCTTGTTGCAGCAGGAATGCGAGGCCTTGCTGGACGAAAACTCCGACCCGCGCCGCTTCGCGCAGGCGGTCGCCCACTACAGCGGCATGTTCGTCAACCAGCTGCACGGCCATCACCAGATCGAGGATCACCATTACTTTCCGGTTCTGGCGACGCGCGATGCGCGGATCGAAAAGGGGTTCGCGTTACTGGACGCCGATCACCACGCGCTCGACGGGCGCCTGCACCGCTTTGTGACCTCGGCCAATACCGCCATTCAGGGCGCGACAGGGGCCGACCCGCGGACCGCCGCAGCCGATTTCCTTGAGGCAGCACGGGGGATGGACCAGCTGCTACGCCGCCATCTGGACGACGAGGAAGACCTGATCGTGCCGGTGATCCTGAAATACGGCACCGAGGGGCTTGGCTAATCCGGCGTCTTGCGATCCTCTGGGGCCAAAGGAGAGCCGAATGATAGATGACACCCTGCTGACGGACATTCGCAGCCGCTTTGCCCATGTCGCGGCCTGCCCCTTCACCGGCCCGCGCGTGTTCTTCGAGAACGCGGGCGGCACGCTGACGCTGAGCAGCGTGGTCGAGACCTCGGCCCGCTTTGCCGCGATCCCCGACAACCAGGGCCGCGCCAACGGCGCCGCGCAGGCGCTGATGGATGTCATTGCGCGTGCCCGGGCGGCGGGGGCGGATTTCTTCAACGCGCCTGACGGGCAGGTGATCGTTGGCGAAAGCGGCACCGAATTGCTGTTCCGGCTGGTGAGGACGGCCGTGACGCGGCAGGGGCGCGGCGTGGTGCTGGGCTCGACGGTGGAACACCCGGCATCGCGGTCGGCGGCGGCGCACTGGGCCGGCGTGATGGGGCTGGAACATCGGCTGGTGCCGCATGACGACGCGCTGGGCCTCGTCACGCCCGAGGCCTATGCCGCCGCCGTCACGCCGGACGTGACGGTGGCCACGATCCTGCACACCTCGCCCGTCACCGGCATGGGGATGGACCTGCCCAGCATCGCGCGTGCGATCCGCGCGGTCGCGCCCGAGGCGCTCATCATCGTGGACGGCATCCAGCACGCCAGCCACGGCCATATCGACGTGGCGGCAGCCGGTGTCGACGGCTATGTCATCTCGCCTTACAAGGTCTTTTCGCGCCACGGCTACGGCGTCGCCTGGGTGGGCGAGCGGCTGACCGACCTGGGCCCGGAACAGCTGCACGGCGGGCCCGCCCGCAACTGGGAACTGGGCACGCGCGATACCGGGGCCTATGCCACCTTCTCCGACGTGGTGGACTATTTCGACTGGCTGGGCGGGCAGGTCGGCTCGGCCGAGACCCGCCGCGGCCGGATTGAGGACGCGGGCCGGGCGATCCGGGCGCAGGAGACGCGCCTGACCGAGGCGATGCTGCACGGCACCGGAAACCTGAAGGCGCTGGCCGAAATGCCCGGCGTCCATGTGATCGGCGGCACCGACAACCAAGCCCGAGAGGGGCTGGTCTGTTTCTGGGCCGAGGGGCACGCGGCGGCCGACATCGTCGAACGGCTGAACACCGAAGGCATCCGCACCCACACCCGCAAGGCCGACCACTACAGCGGCAACATCCTGACCCCGCTGGGCCGCGACAGCGCCGTGCGGGTCAGCCTGTGCCACTACAATTCAGTGGCCGAGGTGGCGCAATTCCTGTCTGTGATGGCGGATATTCTGAAGGACTAGAGCGCCTCAGAAATCCAGATTTTCGACACTCAGCGCATTCTTCTGGATGAAGTCCCGCCGCGGTTCGACGACGTCGCCCATCAGCTTGGTGAACAGGTCGTCGGCCTCGATCATGTCATCCACCTTGACCTGCAGCAGCGTCCGGGCATCCGGGTCCAGCGTGGTTTCCCACAGCTGGTCGTCGTTCATCTCGCCCAGGCCCTTGTAGCGTTGCAGGGTCAGGCCGCGCTCGCCCTCTTCGAGGATCGCCTTGAGCAGGTCCAGCGGGCCGTAGATCGCCTGGTGGCGGTCCTTGCGGTGCAACTCGGCCGGCTGGTCGTAGACCTCTTGCAGCGACTGGGTGAAACTGCCGGTCTTGCGCGCCTCGCCCGAACGCAGCATGGGGCCGTCGAGCGTGCGCACCTCTTCGACGCCGCGCAGGATGCGGGCCAGTCGGATGCCGTGATCCTGGGTGATGCGGCCCCGCCATCCGCGTTCGTATTCCAGCGCGATCTGGTCCAGCCGCGCCGCCACGGTGTCGGCCACCGCCTGCAGGTCCGCGTCCACGGCGCCGGGCACGAAGGCCCCGGCGATGGCCGCCTGTTCGAGGATCTTGCGCGGGTAATGCGTGGGAAAGGCCTCGAGCACGCGGCGCAGCTGGCGGGCCTCGTCGACGACGCGCTTGAGGTCCTCGCCGATGATTTCCTCGCCCGTGCCCAGCCGCAGCATGGCCCCCTCGGTACCCTGGTCGATCAGGTAGTCGTCCAGCGCCGGCTGGTCCTTGAGGTAGACCTCGGAATTGCCGCGGCTGACCTTGAACAGCGGCGGCTGCGCGATGTAGAGATAGCCGCCCTCGATGATCTCGGGCATCTGCCGGAAAAAGAACGTCAGCAGCAGCGTGCGGATATGGGCGCCGTCGACGTCGGCGTCCGTCATGATGATGATCTTGTGGTAGCGCAGCTTGGAGATGTCGAATTCGTCGCGCCCGATCCCGGTGCCCAGCGCCATGACCAGGTTGCCGATTTCCTGGCTGCCCAGCATCCGGTCGAAACGGGCACGCTCGACGTTGAGGATCTTGCCGCGCAGGGGCAGGATGGCCTGCGATTGCCGGTCGCGCCCGGTCTGGGCCGAGCCGCCAGCGCTGTCGCCCTCGACCAGGAACAGTTCCGTCTTGGCGGGGTCCTTTTCCGAGCAGTCCTTGAGCTTGCCGGCCAGGAAATTCACGTCCATCGCTGTCTTGCGGCGGGTCAGGTCACGGGCCTTGCGCGCGGCCTCGCGGGCCAGGGCCGCCTCGATGATCTTGCCGACGATCATCTTGGCCTCGTTGGGGTTTTCCTCGAACCATTCGGACAGTTTCTCGCCCACCAGGTTCTCGACCGCCGGGCGCACCTCGGAGGAGACCAGCTTGTCCTTGGTCTGGCTGGAAAACTTCGGATCGGGCACCTTGACCGACAGCACGCAGGTCAGCCCCTCGCGGGCGTCGTCGCCGGTAAAGCTGACCTTTTCCTTCTTGGCGATGCCGCTGTCCTGGGCATACTTGGAAATGGTCCGGGTCAGCGCGCCGCGAAAGCCGGCCATGTGGCTGCCGCCGTCGCGCTGGGGGATGTTGTTGGTGAAGGGAAGCACGGTTTCGTGGAAACTGTCGTTCCACCACATCGCCACCTCGATGCCGATATCGTCGCGCTCGCCGCGCACGTAGATCGGTTCGGCCATCATGGCGGACTTGGACCGGTCCAGGTATTTGACGAATTCCTTGACGCCGCCTTCGTAGAACAGGTCGGATTTCAGCGGCTCGGCCGGGCGTGCGTCTTCCAGGATGATGCGCACCCCGGAATTGAGGAAGGCCAGCTCGCGCAGGCGCTTTTCCAGCGTCTCGAACTGGTAGTCGAGGTTCGAGAAGGTGTCGGTCGCGGCGAGGAACCGGACCTCGGTACCGGTCTCGCCGCCGGCGTCGCCGATCACCGAAAGGTGCTCGGTGGTGTCGCCATGGGCGAAACGGGCGCGATGGACCTTGCCGTTGCGCCAGACCGTGAGTTCCAGCCAGTCCGACAGGGCGTTGACGACCGAGACGCCGACGCCGTGCAGACCGCCCGAGACCTTGTAGGAATTGCTGTCGAACTTGCCGCCCGCGTGCAGCTGGGTCATGATGACCTCGGCGGCCGAGACGCCCTCGTCCTCGTGCAGTTCGACCGGCACGCCGCGGCCGTTGTCGCGCACCGAAACGCTGGAATCCGCGTGGATCTTGACATGGACGTAGTCGGCGTGACCGGCCAGCGCCTCGTCGATGCCATTGTCCACGACCTCGTAGACCATGTGGTGCAGGCCCGAGCCGTCGTCGGTGTCCCCGATGTACATGCCGGGGCGCTTGCGGACCGCCTCCAACCCCTTGAGAACCTTGATGGACTCTGCGCCGTAGTCAGACGGCAGCTGCTGCTCTTCGGCCATTGCGGACCCTTTGTGTCATTCCTGCGATCTTATACGGTATCGGCCGGGGAATGTCACGCCGATGCGGCCCCTTTCGGCGTTCAGAAAAAGGGGATTCCCAGCCCTACGCCGATCAGCAGACAGCCCGAGGCGATGTTCATTCGCCGCAGCGCCGCATCGGAAGTCAGCAGCGCCCGCAGCCGGCCCACGAGGCCGGCCATGACGAGGTTGCCCACCAGCGGCACGGCCGCCGACATCGCCGCGATGGCGGCCACGTCGGCCGGCGTCAGGGTTGTCAGGTCGAAGAACCCCGGCAGCATGCCCATGTAGAACAGGATTGCCTTGGGGTTGGCCAGGATCACCGTCAGCCCGGCCAGGAAGCCGGCGGCGAAACCGGGCCGGGTCAGGCGGGTGTCCTTGCCCACCGCGCCGCCCGCCGCCCGCAGCACCATCACGCCCATGACAAGGAAGGTGCCGCAGGCGATCGCCTTCATGGCGATCATGGCCATCGACACCTGCTCGACCACCCAGGCCATGCCCAGCACCGCCAGCAGCGACCAGAGCACGTCGCCCACCACGACACCCAGCGACAACGGCCAGGCGGCGGCGAACCCGCCGGACATGGCCCGCGCGAGCAGGCCCAGCCAGACCGGGCCGGGCGTGAGGAACAGGATCAGAAGCGCGCCGGCATAAAGCGCGGCCTCGGTTGCGGAAATCGTCATGCGCGACCCTCTAGAACTTCGTGCCCAGCAAGTCGACAGGCGCGCCCGGGTCCCAGTCCGTGCGGCCCAGGCGCAGGATCATCATGTCGTTCTGCGCGCCGGGCGTGTCCTGGCGGACCACATCGCCGGTATACTGGCCGTGCACCGGAACATGGGTCAGCGGGTTGCCGACCGCCCGAAAGCCGTGTCGGGCATAAAGCGGGCTGGTCCCGAACAGGACGGCGAAATCGGCCGCGCTGGCCCGCACCTCGGCCAGGGCCGCGGCCAGAAGACGGGTGGCGATCCCCCGGCCCTGCCGCTCGGGGGCGGTGGCAACCTCGGCCAGGCCCGCGACATCAACCAGTGCCGCGCCCATCCTGATCGCGCGATAGGTCAGGGCGACGTGCCCGACGATACCCGGGTCGCGCAGGACCAGCCGCAGGTGGTGGCGCTGCTGGTAATAGCTGCGGCCGCTGCCCGCGTCATCGAAGGCAGCGCGCAACAGCCGGGCGATCTGCGCTTCGTCCGATGGCGTCAGGTGCCATTCCTCGATGCGGTCGATGGGCCCGGTCACGCGATCCGTCCCTCCGGGTCGAGCGGGTCGAAGGGGTTGAAGGCAAACTCCCACAGGTGCCCGTCGGGATCGGCAACATAGCAGGAATAGCCGCCCCAGGCCGTCTCGAAGGGCGCGCGCACGGAGGTGGCGCCGCAGGCCAGTGCATGGGCATGGGCGGCATCCACCGCCGCGCGGTCGGGGTGGTTCTGGGCCAGGGTCATGCCGCCGGTCTGCAACGCCGACCCGTCGCGGCCGGTCTCACGGGCCAGGCCGTCGCGCGCGAACAGCGCGAATTTCGCCCCGTCCATGGCGTAGAAGGCAATGGTGTCGTTGGCGCTTTCCACCTGCCAGCCCAGCGCCTCGTAATAGGCGCGGGCGCGGGCGAGGTCGGCAACGGCGAGGGTGATGAAATTCACGCGGTTGCAGGGCAGGGTCACGGGGTATCCTCCTCGATATGGCTAGTGCCGTCACTGTCGCGGACCGCGCACCACTGGGCGCGGGGGCCAAGGTGGGTGAAAAGCTCGGGGCCGGTGCCGGTCAGGAAGGCCTGCGCCCCCAGCGCGCATATCTCGTCATAGAGCGCGGCCCGACGCTGCGCGTCAAGATGGGCGGCGACCTCGTCGAGCAGCAGGATCGGCGGGGCACCGAAATCCGCGGCCAGGGCGCGGCCGTTGGCCAGGATCAGCGAGACCAGTAGCGCCTTCTGTTCACCGGTGGAACAGTCGCGGGCAGCCACGCCCTTGGCGGCGAAGACGGCCTCGAGGTCGGCGCGATGCGGCCCGGCGAGGGTGCGCCCGGCGGCCATGTCGCGGCGGCGTCCCTCGGCCAGCGCGGCCTGCAGGGCCTCGGGGTCGTCGGGGGCCGCGATAGCCGGGTCGGGGTGGGTCAGGGTCAGTTCGGCGGTGGGAAAGGCCGTTTCGGCCCGGTTCTGCGCCGCTGCAAGCCGGGCGATGGCATTGGCGCGGTTGCGATGGATCGTGGCCCCGGCCTGCGCCATCTGCGCCTCGAGCGCGCGATACCAATGGGCGTCATCCACCTGATCCTTGAGCAGGCGGTTGCGGTCGCGCATGGCCTTTTCGTAGGCGAGCACGGCCTCGGCGTGTCCGGGCTCGAAACTCAGCGTCGCGCGGTCGAGGAAACGCCGCCGCCCCTCGGCCGCCTCGATCCAGAGCCGGTCCATCGACGGAATCAGCCAAAGAATGCGCGCGATCCGGCCCAGCGCCGTCTGCGGGGCGGGCTTGCCGTCGATGCGCACCTGGCGCGGCGCGGCGTTCTCGGAGAAGGTCTCGATCTCGTGGGTGCGGCCCAGCGACGTCAGCGTCGCGGTGATCTTCCAGCCCAGCGCCTCGGGGCGGCGCGACAAATCCTCGGCGCTGGCCCGGCGCATGCCGCGCCCCGGCGAGAGCATGGAGACAGCTTCGAGGACATTCGTCTTGCCCGCCCCGTTCGGTCCGTGGATGGCCAGGGGGCGCCCGTCGGGTACCAGCCGCGCCCGTTTGTGCGACCGGAAATGGGACAGGTGCAGGGTGTCGATCGAAAGCCGCGTCATCAGGCCCGGCCGGTCATCCGATACGGCGTACCCGTCGGAGGCTCTTCTAAGACCTGCGCTCGCGTCACACCCGCATCGGCATCACGACGTAGACGGCGGTCGTGTCGCTGCCCTCGCGCATCAGGGTCGGGTCGCCCGAGGAATTGAACAGGAACACGGCGTTCTCGCGGTCCACCTGGCTGGCGATTTCAAGCAGGTACTTGGCGTTGAAGCCGATTTCGAGCCGCTCGTCGTCATAGGCGACGGCCAGTTCTTCTTCGGCGGCACCGCTGTCCGGGGCGTTGACCGACAGGACAAGGCGGTCGGCGTCCAGTGCCAGCTTCACGGCGCGCGAGCGTTCCGAGCTGACGGTGGCGACCCGGTCCACGGCCTTGGCGAAGTCGCCGGCGTCCACCTCCATCTTGCGGGTGTTGCCCTGCGGGATCACGCGCGTGTAGTCGGGGAAGGTCCCGTCGATGACCTTGGAGGTCAGGGTGATGTCGGGGGTGGCGAAGCGCACCTTGGTCTCGGACACCGACACGGCGATCTGCATGTCGTCGTCGTCCAGCAGCTTGCGCAGCTCGCCCACCGTCTTGCGCGGCACGATGACCCCGGGCATGCCTTCGGCCCCCTGGGGCAGGTCGGCGTCGATACGGGCCAGGCGGTGGCCGTCGGTGGCCACGCAGCGCAGAACCTGGCCGTCCTCGCCCTGAGAGACGTGCATGTAGACACCGTTGAGGTAATAGCGCGTCTCTTCGGTCGAGATGGCGAATTTCGATTTGTCGAACAGTCGCCGCAGGACCGGCGCGGGGGCCGCGAAGTTGGTCGTGTAGTCCGAGGACGCCATGACCGGGAAGTCTTCCTTGGGCAGGGTGGCCAGCGAGAAGTTGGACCGCCCCGCCTGAATCGACAGGCGGCCCGCGGCGCTGTCTTCGGCCAGCGTGACCAGCGCGCCGTCGGGCAGCTTGCGCACGATCTCGTTGAGCGTCACCGCCGAGACGGTCGTCGCCCCGGCGCGCTCCACCTGGGCCGGGGCCTTGTCGACCACTTCGACGTCGAGGTCGGTGGCGCGAAACTGTACATCGCTGTCCTCGGCCTCGATCAGGACATTGGCGAGGATCGGGATGGTATTGCGCCGTTCCACCACGGATTGCGCCTGCGCCACCGCCTTGAGCAACACGCCGCGTTCGATGCTGAATTTCATAGCCCTCGCTCCGTCCTTTGCGGCCCCGCCCGATCCGGACCGGCGGCGCCGGGGTGGCGACCCTACAGGCGTCGCCGTGTCATACACGCCTTTTGATGGACTGTCCGCGCGCGGGGCACAAGGGTCAACCGCCCCGGCCCCGACGCGCGCCGATTCCGGGCGCGCGTGGCGGACGGGCTATTCCTGAAGCGCCCGTTGCAGCAGTTCCAGATCGTCGGCGACCTGGCTGTCGGTCTGGCGCAATTCCTCGATCTTGCGGATGCCGTGCATGATCGTCGTGTGATCGCGCTTGCCGAACTTGCGGCCGATCTCAGGCAGCGACCGGCTGGTCATGTTCTTGCACAGCCACATGGCGATCTGGCGCGGGCGGGCCAGGTTGCGCGGCCGGCGCGGGCCCAGCATGTCCGACAGCCGGATGGCGTAGTGTTCGGACACCTTGCGCTGGATTTCCTCGATGGTGACCTTGCGGTCCGAGGCGCGCAGGATGTCCGACAGGCAATCCTGCGCCAGCTCCATCGTCACCTCGCGCCCGACGAGCGAGGCAAAGGCAAAGAGCCGGGTCAAGGCCCCTTCGAGGATGCGCACGTTGGACGAGATCCGGTGGGCCAGGAACTCCAGCACCCCCGGGGCGACCTCGACCCCGGGATAGATCGCGCGGTACATCTCCTGCTTGGCGTGCAGGATACCGAGGCGCAACTCGTAATCGGTTGGGTGCAGGTCCACGACAAGGCCGCACTGCAGCCGCGAGCGGATGCGTTCCGAGACGTCCTTGAGCTCGCCCGGGGCGCGGTCGGCCGAGATGATCAGCTGCTTGTTCTGATCCACCAGGGCGTTGAAGGTGTGAAAGAACTCCTCCTGCGTGCTTTCCTTGCCGGCCAGGAACTGAATGTCGTCGACCATGAGCACATCGACCGAGCGGAACATCTGCTTGAAGTCCATCATCTTGCGATCGCGCAGCGCCGAGATGAAGCGATAGATGAACTGGTCGGCAGAGATATAGAGCACGTTGAGATGGGGCTGGCGGTGCGCCAGATCGTGCGCGATGGCGTGCATCAGGTGCGTCTTGCCCAGCCCCACGCCACCGTAGAGAAACAGCGGGTTAAAGGTGACTTGGCCGCCCTCGGCCACGCGCTTGGCCGCGGCATGGGCCAGTTCGTTCGGCTTGCCCACCACGAAGGTGTCGAAGGTGAAACGCTGGTCAGGCCGGGGCTCGCCCGTCGCGCCGGGGTCGGGGGCGGCATCGGCGGGCTTGGCGGCGGGTGCCGTGGGGCCGGGCGCGACCGGCTCGGCGACGGCAAAGGCCAGGCGCTGCACGCCAGCACCCTTGCGGTTGAGATGATAGATAATCTGGTCGCCAAAGGTCTTGCCGACATAATCCCCCATGAAGGCGTTGGGCACGTCGATATGCGCGACCCCTTCGTTGAGCGACGACAGGACCAGCGGCTCGATCCAGTTCTTGTAATTGCTCGCCCCGACTGCGCGTCGGATGTCTTCCTTCACCGCGCCCCATTCCTGCTGTGTCATTCCGTCCCGACGCCCTTGTTCTTTTGCCCTGTCCCAAGCGACCGGTTTGCCGGCCACCCTGCACGCACAACGCTCCTGTCAGGCATCCGTCAAGCGTCAGGGCAAAGAGGGTCCCACCCGCCGAAACACGTTCCGGCGGCCACTCTTCTTCCCAAACCCGGAGCCGGGCGGCACCACTGCGGGAGTGGCCCGAAACGGCGCTGCGGCCGACGGAACCGTGGAAACGGGAGGGCCGGTCGGACCGGTCGTCGCCTTCGCCGGCGTCCCAATGGATCTGCCCGGTACCGCAATTCCGCCGCAACGCTGCAGCTACCCCCGGGCCGATCCCCCATCTTCCCCCAGGAACGATGTGAATCGCTGGAAGACCATAGCTATCGCGCGACGCGCTTTTCAACTGCAAGGTTGGCCTTGACGAGGTGGCCGGAGAGAACGAATCCGGACGGGGATTGAATCCCAAGGGAAAGTCCTGACGGCCTGTGGCGCAGAAACGACAAGGGGCACCCCGCCGGGTGCCCCTTGCCTGTTGCCGATGGGCACGTATGGCCCGATTCTGCCTAGCCGAGCGCCTTGATGCGCGCGCTGAGGCGCGACACCTTCCGCGCCGCCGTGTTCTTGTGCAGCACGCCCTTGGTGACGCCGCGCATCAGTTCCGGCTGGGCCTTTTCAAAGGCGCTGCGGGCCGCGTCCTTGTCGCCTGCGGCGATGGCTTCCTCGACGCGGCGCAGGTAGGTGCGGATGCGCGAGCGGCGGGCCTTGTTGACGGCATAGCGGCGCTCGGTCTGGCGGGCGCGCTTCTTGGACTGGGGATTGTTTGCCATGTGCGGGTCTCTTTCGTCGGGTCGTTACAAACTGCAAGTGCACGGGACGTCCCGACCCCGGGTTCGCTACCGGGCGATTCTGGCCAGAGCGGGCCGCACGCGCATGTCTGAGGCGACGTATACAGCGTTTCGCCGCGCCTGCAAACAGATTTTGCGCCCTCCCCGCGCCCGCCTCAGCGGTCGCGGAACTGCGGTTCGCGTTTTTCGGTGAAGGCGGCCATGCCCTCGGACCGGTCCTCGGTGGCAAAGAGCGAGACGAACAGGCGGCGTTCGTAGGTCAGCCCCTCGGCGAGGGTCGTCTCGTAGGCACGGTTGACGGCGTCCTTGGCGGCCATCGTGGCCAGCAGCGATTTCTCGGCGATCTTTCCGGCGGTCGCCAGCGCCTCGTCCTTGAGCTTCTTGGCCGGCACCACGCGCGAGACCAAGCCGCAACTCTCGGCCTCGGTGGCGTCCATGAACCGGCCCGTCAGGTGCATGTCCATGGATTTCGATTTGCCCACGAAGCGGGTCAGCCGCTGGGTGCCGCCGATCCCGGCGATGACGCCCAGATTGATCTCGGGCTGGCCGAACTTCGCCGTCTCCGCGGCAATGATGAAATCGCACATCATGGCCAGCTCGCAGCCGCCGCCGAGGGCATAGCCCGACACGGCGGCCACGATGGGCTTGCGCACCCGCAGGAACCGGTCGCTCTCGGTGCCGAAAAAGTTGCGTTTGTACATCTCGACGAAGCCCTTGTCGGCCATCTCGGTCACGTCCGCGCCGGCGGCGAAGGCCTTCTCCGATCCGGTGATGACGATGCAGCGCACCTTGTCGCTGGCGTCGGCCTCCTCCAGGGCGGAGGCCAGTTCGCCCAGCAGCTTGCTGTTGAGCGCGTTCAGCGCCTCGGGCCGGTTCAAGGTGATCAGCGCGACGTGATCCTTGATCTCGACGTTGATCGTTTCGTAGGCCATTTGCGCCCTCCTGCGGGTTGCCGGGTGGGTCAGCGTTAGCAGAGGCGGACCAGGGATCAAGCTATCTTTGGCAGCGCGGGCAGTAGAAGGTGGATCGGCCCGATTGCACGATACGGCGGATATGGCCGGGGCAGTCCGGCGTTGGGCAGGGGGCGCCCTCGCGGCCGTAGGCATTGAAAACATGCTGGAAATAGCCAAGCGCGCCGTCGGCCTGACGATGGTCGCGCAGCGACGAGCCCCCCGCCGCGATCGCCTCGGACAGGACCGCGCGGATGATCGGCACGAGGGCCGCGGCGCGCGCCGGCCCGACACGTCCGGCCTTGCGGCGCGGATTGATTCCGGCCCGGTGCAGGGCCTCGCAGACGTAGATGTTGCCCAGCCCGGCGACGACGCGCTGGTCCAGCAAGGCCGCCTTGACGGGCGTGTTGCGCCCACGCAGCGCGGCCACCAGGCCAGGTTCGTCGAAGGCATTGCCCAGCGGTTCGGGGCCGAGATCGTCCAGCAGCCAGTGCCCGCCCGCGCTCGCAAACAGGTCCATGGCCCCGAAACGGCGCGCATCGTTGAAGGTGACCCGCGCGCCGTTGTCCATGTCCAGAACGACATGGTCGTGCTTCGCAGGCGCGGGATGGGCGTGGTGGAACACGCCGACGGTCTGACCCGACACCGTCATCCGCCCCGACATGCCGAGATGGATCAACAGGGTCTCGCCCCGGTCTAGATCGGCGAGGATGTATTTCGACCGCCGCCGCAGCGCCGTCACCCGTGCCCCGGTCAGGCGGGCGGCCATGTCCGCCGGGAAGGGCCAGCGCAGGTCGGGGCGGTTAACCGCCGCATGCGCGATCACCGCCCCCTCCATCGCGGGGGCCAGCCCGCGGCGCACGGTTTCGACTTCGGGCAGTTCGGGCATGGCGTCACGGGTTGTGGCGGGGTGGCGCAAAGGTAAGCACGCCGCGCCGCGGCGCAAGCGCAAAGGGCAATCGCGCACCAGGCCGCTGATATCCTGCGTCAGAAAGTGGGTTTGTGTCGGATCGGACTTAGCTGTAGGTGCAGACTGACGGAGCAGGGGCCAGGCGCAGACCATGACCGAGACCGACCGCACCACACATTTCGGATACGAGACCATCCCTGAAGAGGACAAGGCCGGCCGCGTGCGCGGCGTGTTTTCCAGCGTGGCCGACAAGTACGACGTGATGAACGATGCCATGTCGCTGGGCATTCACCGCCTGTGGAAGGATGCCATGATGGACTGGCTCGCCCCGCGGCCCGGCCAGCGCCTGCTCGACGTGGCCGGCGGCACCGGCGATATCGCCTTTCGGTTTCTAGACCGTGCCGGGCAGTCCGAGGCCACGGTGCTGGACCTGACCGCGCCCATGCTGGACGCGGGCCGCAAACGGGCCGAGGCCGCCGACCGGGCCGACAGCCTGGATTGGGTGGTGGGCGATGCCATGGCGCTGCCCTTCGCCGACAACAGTTTCGACGTCTACACCATCAGTTTCGGCATACGGAACGTGACCCGGCCGCAGGACGCCCTGGCCGAAGCGTTCCGGGTGCTGCGCCCCGGCGGGCGGCTCATGGTGCTTGAGTTCAGCCAGATCCCCAACGACCTGATGCAGCGGCTCTACGATGTCTATTCCTTTAACGCGATCCCGGTGATGGGCCGGGTCATCACCGGCGACCGCGAGAGTTATCAGTACCTGGTGGAGTCGATCCGCCGCTTTCCCGACCAGGAGACCTTCCTGTCCATGGTCCGGCAGGCGGGGTTAGAGAACGCGAAGTACCGGAACCTGTCCATGGGCATCGCCTGCCTGCACTCGGGCTGGAAGCTCTGAATGCGCGGGCCGCACAATATCTTTCTTCTGGTGCGGACCGGCGCGACGCTGGAACGCAACGGGGCGATGGCCGACATCATGCAGGCGCTCGAGGTGCCGCGCGCGGCACGCGTCGCCCTGCGCGCGCTGGCCTGGCCCTTCAAGTGGCTGGGCTATGGCGGCGACGAGAGCCTGCCGCCGGTGGCACGGGCGCTGACGGCCATGGGGCCGGCCTACATAAAGTTCGGCCAGATCCTCTCGACCCGGCCGGACGTGGTCGGCGACGACCTGACGCTGCAACTGCGGCTGTTGCAGGACAAGCTGCCGCCCTTTCCCATCGAGACGGCCCGCGCCACGGTGGCCTACGAACTGGGCCGCCCGTCGGACGAGGTCTTTTCCGAATTTTCCGAGCCCGTCGCCGCGGCCTCGATCGCGCAGGTGCACCGCGCGCGGCTGGTCGACGGGGATCGCGACGTGGCCGTCAAGGTGCTGCGCCCCGGCATCGAACGGGCCTTTCGACGCGACATCGACACCTTCTATTTCGCGGCTGGTCTCGTGGCCAAGTTCCTGCCCGGCTCGCGCCGGCTGCGCCCTGTCGAGGTGATCGAACACTTCGAAAGCACGGTGCTGGGCGAGCTTGACCTTCGGCTGGAAAGCGCCTCGGCCTCGGAGTTTGCTGACAACACGCGAGATGACGACGGTTTCCGGCTGCCGCAGGTGCTATGGAACCATTCCTCGCGCCGGGTCATGACCATGACCTGGGCCGACGGGATCAATGCCGGCGACGTTGAGGCGCTGCGCGCCGCGGGCCACGACATGACCGGGCTGAGCCAGCGGGTGATCCAGCTGTTCCTGAGCCACGCCCTGCGCGACGGCTATTTTCACGCCGACATGCACCACGGTAACCTCAAGATCGCGCCCAACGGCGACATCATCGCCTATGACTTCGGGATCATGGGCCATATCGACGAATACACGCGCCGGGTCTACGCCGAGATCCTCTATGGGTTCATCAAGCGCGACTACCAGCGTGTCGCCGAGGTGCATTTCGAGGCCGGCTACGTGCCCGCCGACCGCGACGTGGACGAGTTCGCCCGCGCCCTGCGCGCGGTGGGCGAGCCGATCTTCGGCATGGATGCCAGCCGCATTTCCATGGGCAAGTTGCTGGCCTATCTCTTCGAAGTGACCGAGCGCTTCGGCATGGAAACGCGCACCGAGCTGATCCTGCTGCAGCGGACCATGGTGGTTGTCGAGGGGGTGGCGCGCACGCTGGACCCGCGGATGAACATCTGGGACGCGGCCAAGCCGGTGGTGGAACGCTACATCGCCGAGAGCATCGGCCCCCGCGCGGTGGCCCGCGACCTGGCCAAGACCGCGCGGGTGCTGGCCCGGTTCGGCCCGCGCCTGCCCGCCCTCGCCGAGGAGGCCCTGATCCGCCTCTCGCGCGAAGAATCGCCGCCGCCGACACCGCGGCGCTGGCACGCGCTGGTCTGGGCCGCGGCCGGCGGGGCGATCGGCGCGGCGGCGGTTGCGCTGCTCGCGCTGTTATAGACCCGCCTCGCGCAGGGCGCTGACCTGCGTGGCCGGGACCGCCGCGCCGCCCTCAAGCATCAGGTGCGTCTCGCCGCCCTCGGCGCGAACCTCGGTGACACGGGCGTAGATCTCGGCGGGGGACTCGGCCAGGACCTCCTCGCCGGCATAGCTGACGACGGTGAAACCGTAGCGGCCCTCCGGCAGCGGTGTGCCGTCCGCCGCTTGCCCCGGCCAGTCGAAGGCATCGCCAGAGGCAGGGATGTTCAGCCGCTGCACCTCGGCGCCGCGGGCGTCGGTCACGACCAGTTCAGCGCGATCGGCGGCCGGGGCAGGAGCGGGGGCCACGGTGATCGGGTCTCCGTCGAACTGGCCCGGCACCGCGGCACGCGCCTCGCGGCCAACCCAGCCCGCCATCTGCGCCATGTCCGTCGCGCCCATCTGGCCGATCATGGACTCCAGCAGATCGTTGGTCAGGACCTGTTGCTCCACGCCCGAGAACGTGGCCAGCTGAGTCGCGAATTTCTCGGACTCGGTGGGGTTCAGCGGGTCCTGGTTTTCCATTTGCACGGTCAGCATCTTGAGGAACGTCTCGAAATCCGAACTGATGACAGCCTCGGGCGTTTCCGTGCCCGACGCGGCGGCTCGGGCGGTGTCAGGGGGCGTCTGCGTGATTTCCATGGTCGTGGTCCTATAGTTTCAGGTCGAGGCCGCCGCCGAGCACGATCCCTCGGCGCGGCGGTTGCGGGTCGGTCGCGTCGGTCAAGGTCCGCTCGGGGGCGCTGGCAGCCTGGCGTCCAGGGTGGTCATGGGCGCGATCCTCGCGGCTCTCGCCCTCGAAATGGAACCCGACATCACCGTAGCCCAGCGCCGCGAATTCCCGGGCCAGGCTGTCGGTGTGCCGGCGCAGAAGGTCCGCGGTCTCGGGGCGTTCCGCGGTGATCGATACGGTCAGCCCTCCTTCGGCCCCCGAAAGCGACAGGCGCACCCGGCCCAGTTCCTCGGGGTTGAGCCGCAGTTCGGTGTGCCCGCTCTCGGAGACGGAGACACTCACCGCGATCTGCTGCGCGATCTGCGCCGGCACGGCTCGAGCGGCGGGCGGCGTTGCCGGTCCAGCCGATGATGCCCCGGCGGAAGGGCGTTCCCCGGTCGATCCCGCCGCAAGGTCGCCAAGGGGCAGGGCGGCGTCCTCGACAGGCTGGCGGGCCATTTGGTCGGTCGACATGAGCATGGCACGGAAGGGCGCAGGCAGGGGCGAGGCAGGGGCGGCAACGGCGACGCGCTGGCTCGCGGACAGCGCCGGGCCAGCCACCTGTGCCGTTTCGGTGCCCGCGGGCCGGTCGCGCTGCGCCGCACTGCGCGGTTCGGGCCGCGGCGGTGGCGCTTGCCCGCCCCCGATGGGCATTCCAGTTCGCCCGCTCGGGTCACGACCCGCTGGCGCCCCAGACACATGACTGGCTTGCGTTGGTTGGTTTATCGACTGTTCTGCGCGCGGGTGCATCAGATCGGCCCCGGATCGCGGCTGATGGGCCGCGTCAGGCTGCCGGCCAGACGGGCCCGAAGCGGACCCCTCCTGCAGCGGGACTCGGCCCGCCATGGGCGCCCAGTCCACAATGCCCGGCACAGCCGCCAGCCCGGGGCCGGGTGGATTTTCTCTTGCCCGCGGCACCCCCCCGCTGACATCGCCAGTCGGGGTGCGCGGCGGCCGCTCGCTGGCTTGAGGTGCCTTCACCACGGCCTCGCTCGGGTCTTGGGCCTTGCCGTCAGTGCGATTTTCGGGGGGGCGCGTTTCCGCAGCGGGCGACTGCACCGCGCCGTCGGAAAGCCCCATGACGCTGGCATCGCCCTCCGATGGCGTGCCCTCGGCAACAGCGGCACCCGGACTGGGGGTGTCAGCCAGGCGAGTCTCGTGGGTCTCTTCCGGGGCAACAGGTTGGTCGAGACCCTCCCGATCGCCTGACTTCGAAGGCTGCCGCGACATCACACCGGCGAAGCCGCCACGCGGCCCGCTTCCCTCCGGCACGGGGCCGTCCTGCGCGGCCCGCATCCTGCTGAGGACAGGGCCTCGCGCCGGCCCGTCGTGCGGCGGAAAAGGGGTTTGCATGGGAATCATCAAAGGGCTCCGGCGGTTGTTGCATGTCCCGAATACCCTCTGGGAACTTACTCAATCTTTACCGCGCATCGGCGACAGTCCGACGAATTCGAACAATCGAGAGACCGCTAAGATGATTATTTCGGAAACGCCCCCCGGCCTGCCGCCTGCTCCGCAAGAGGCAGAACGCCTGAAATCTGCCGCAGAACAACTCGAGGCGTCATTTCTGGCGCAGATGCTGAAATCCGCCGGTGTCGGCGAGACGCCGGAAGGGTTCGGCGGCGGGATCGGCGAGGATCAGTTCGCCTCGTTCCTGCGCCGCGAGCAGGCCCGAGAGATGGCCGCGGCCGGTGGAATCGGGCTGGCCCAGAGCCTTTTCGAAGCCACGATGGCAGGCCGCGATGACTGATGTTCTCGACCGTCTGAGTGCGCTTCTCGAGGCCGAACGCCTGGCGCTGCGGCAGGGCGATCTCGCCACGCTGACCGATCTGACCCCCCGGAAAGAGACCCTCGCCGATGACCTGTCCCGGCTTGCAACGCTGTCGCAGGCGCAACGCGACGAGATGCAGTTCTTGCTGGAACGCAACCGCCGCCTTCTGGCGGCGGCGCGCGATGGCGTGCGCGACGTACAGGCGCGGCTGCAGGAACAACAGCGCCTGCGCCAGGGCATGACGACCTACGATCGGAGCGGGCAGGAGAGCCGTATCGGCCCGGCCCGGCCCGGCACCGAGCGGCGCTTCTGAGGCTCAGCAGACACCGCCGGATTCATCTAAAATTGCGATGATCGACCACAGAAATGTTCGGATCACGTTAAGTCACGGTTAGGTCGCGCCGGCACAGGTTTCCCCTGCATCCGATGGGATGGCGCACTGCCGCGACCGGCAGCCGCAATCGTCAGAAGGACGTCACGTCCGGCCCTGTCCGGGGCCGGTCCCTGAAAACCCCGGCGCAAAACGCGCCTCCAACACACAGGACCAGACACATGTCCAGTATTCTGACCAACAACAGTGCAATGACCGCCCTTCAGACCCTGAAGGGCATCAACAGTGACCTCGCCAAGACCCAGTCCGAGATCTCGACCGGCAAGTCCGTGGCCAACGCCAAGGACAATGCGGCCATCTGGTCGGTTTCCAAGGTGATGGAATCCGACGTGAAGGGCTTCAAGGCCATTTCCGAAAGCCTGTCGCTGGGCGAATCGACCGTTGCCGTCGCCCGACAGGGTGCCGAGACCGTCACCGACCTTCTGACCCAGATGAAGGGCAAGATCGTCGCGGCCCAGGAAGAGAACGTCGACCGCTCCAAGATCCAGACCGACATCGACCAGCTGACCAAGCAGATCGGCTCGGTCGTGGACGCGGCGCAGTTCAACGGGCTGAATCTGATCAATGGCAGCAGCAACGATTCGGTGAACGTCCTGTCGTCGCTCGATCGCGATTCGTCCGGCAACGTGGCGCGCAACGAGATCGAGGTGGGCCGCCAGAACCTGTCGGTGACAACCGGTACGACACCCACGAGCTTCGGCGGCACCGCGCTTGGATCCAACGCTGACGCCGCACTTCGGATCTCCGATGGCGGGGGCACGGGCGACGCCGCTGTCGCCATCGCCACGGCCGGCGACTCGACGATCGACGGCACAAATGACGAGTCTGTTGCCGGAGGCGGCTCACAAACCATCACGATCGGGCAGGTCGCGGACGGTGACAGCTATCAGATCGATATCGGAGGCCTGGCCATCAATACCGCGGATGGCAGCACCGCAACTGGCGAACGGAGGTTCCAGTACGTCGCGGGGGCAAATGACGGCACCGGAGACGTGGCAAACAACCTCGCCAAACAGATGAACTCGTTTTTCGAAGCAGCAACTGACGCGAGTGCCGCCTACAGCGCGACGGTTCAAAACGGCAACGAGATCGTGATTGAAAACGGGAATGGCGCCAATGACGCTATCAACGTCGGCGTCGGTGCAATGGCTGGCGGCACGCCGGGCTCCTCCGCATCGAGCGGCGGACTGGGCGATCTTCAGAATATCGACGTGACGACCAATTCTGGGGCCACCGGGGCGCTGACCAACATTGAGGGCCTGATCGACAAATCGGTGGACGCGGCCGCCGCCTTCGGTTCGGCCGAGGGCCGGATCTCGACCCAGTCGGATTTCGTCAGCAAGCTGACCGACTCGCTCAACTCGGGCATCGGGTCGCTGGTGGATGCCAACATGGAAGAGACCTCGGCGCGCCTGCAGGCGCTGCAGGTGCAGCAGCAGCTGGGCACGCAGTCGCTGTCGATCGCCAACCAGGCGCCGCAGTCGATCCTGTCGCTGTTCCGCTGACCGCGCTGAGGGGCGCGCGTTGCGGCGCGCGCCCCGTTTCCATGCCGCCCAGGCCGCAACGCCCCTGTCCCGAAAGGACACCAGATGAACGCCATTGAACTGGCCCGCCAAGCCTATGACCCGGCACAAACTACGATACGCACAGGCCGCTCGGCCGAGGCCCAGCTCTTCGGTCAGATCACCGCACGCATCCAGACCGCAATCGACAAGGGTCCCGGCGCCTTCGCGCAATTGGCCGAGGCCCTGCACGACAATCGCAAGCTCTGGGGCGTGCTGGCCGTCGACGTCGCGGATGACGCCAACAGTCTGCCAGCGCCGCTGCGGGCGCAGCTCCTCTCTCTTGCCGAATTCACCTTTTTGCACACGTCGCGGGTGCTCAAGGAGGGGGCGGATGCCGAGTCCCTGGTCGAGATCAACCGTGCGGTCATGCGTGGCCTCAACGCGACCGGGGCAGCAGGATGAGCGGGCTGGTCCTCAAGCTCGGGCCCCGCGAAAGGGTTCTGGTGAACGGCGCCGTGATCGAAAACGGTGAAAGGCGCGCGCGCGTGTCGATCCTGACCCCGAATGCCAATATCCTGCGCCTGCGCGACGCCATCCGCCCCGAAGAGGCCACAACGCCGGTCCGCCGGGTTTGCTACATCGCCCAGCTGGTGCTGTCGGGTGACGTCGACGCCGAGGAGGCCCGTCACCAGTTGCTGCGCGGCATAGAGCAACTCAGCCAGGCGCTCTGCGACCCGGACAGCCGCACGCAACTGTCCGAGGCCACCGCGGCCGTGTCGGACGGCGATTTCTACCGCACGCTCAAGCGCCTGCGCAGCCTCTTGCCACGCGAAGACAGGTTGCTGGCGGCAACACCGGCCCTGTCATGAGCTTTCAGCCGGTTGTCCCGATTTCCGGCTATGCCGGATGGAAGTTCCTGGAACGAACCTCGGACACCCAGCGGGCGGCCTTCGCAGAAAGCCGCCCTATCCAAACCGCCACCGATCGCTTCCGCGATCGCATCGGCACCGTCACCACCGCCGAACAACTCGTCGCCGACCGCGACCTTCTGCAGGTGGCGCTCGGGGCCTTCGGGCTGGACGACGACCTGAACAACCGCTTCTTCATCCGCAAGATCCTCGAAGGTGGCACGCAAGACCGCGATGCCCTTGCCAACCGTTTGTCCGACAGCCGCTATGCAAAGCTGGCCGACGCCTTCGGCTTCGGGGATGTCGGGCCACCGCGCACTCGGGCGCCCGGATTTGCCGACGAGATCATAGACCGCTACGAGGCGCGCCAGTTCGAGCGCGCGGTCGGCGAGAGCGACAACAGTATGCGCCTGGCCCTAAACCTGGAGCCGGCGTTGCGCGACATCGTCTCGGCCAACCGGGCAGGCGACGCCCAGTGGTTCGCCCTCATGGGCAATCCGCCGGTGCGAAAAGTCTTCGAGACCGCCCTTGGCTTCCCGCCCAGTTTCGGCAGTATCGACATCGACCAGCAATTGGACCAGTTCAAGGCCCGCAGCGAGGCGGTCCTGGGCACGGACCGTCTCGACGAGGTGCTGTCAATAGACAGCCGGGACAAGCTGATACGGCTGTTCATGGTGCGCGACGCGGCACAATCCGCTGTCGCCCCTGGCGGGGCCTCGGTGGCGCTCACCCTGCTGCAGCAGGCCGGACCGCCCACGGTCAAGCCCCGGCCCGAGCACCCGCCAGCGGACACGCCTAGCCCCTGACCCGGGCATCGCCGGCCGGGCCGGTATCGCGGCCCCCCTCCGCCGCCGCGGACAGGGCCCGTTGCAGGGCCGCGAAGGCCGCCTTGGGCCCGTGCGGGGCGGCCTCGGTGCAGAACCTGTCGAGCGCGTCGTGACAGGCGATGGCCTCGTCCACCGCCTTGTCGCTTCCCGGCACGTAGAGCCCCGACTGGATCATGAGTTCGGATCGCGCGTAGACGCCCAGGTGCCGCCGCGCCGCGGCGATCAGGCCGTTCTCCTGCGCACTCGCGACATCCGGAAGCGACCGCGAGACCGAGCGCACGACATCGACGGCCGGAAAACGGCCGCGTTCGGCAATGGCCCTGTCCAGAACGATATGACCGTCCAGCACGCCGCGCAGGATATCGGCGATCGGCTCCTCCATGTCCGACCCCGCGACCAGGACCGAATAGACGGCGGTGATATCGCCCGCCGCCTCGGTGCCCGGGCCGGCGCGCTCGCAAAGCGCCGCGATCGAGGCGGAGGTCGAGGCCGGGTATCCCCGCAGGCTGGCCGGCTCGCCGGCGGCGCTGGAAACCTCGCGATGGGCCTCGGCAAAGCGGGTCACACTGTCGATCAACAAGAGCACATGCCGCCCGGCATCTCGGAAATGCTCGGCCACCGCAGTGGCCGCCGCCGCGCAGCGCCGGCGGGTATGCGCGGGCCGGTCCGAGGTGGCGGCGACGATGACGCAACGCGCCATGCCATCGGGGCCCAGCACCTTCTCGATGAATTCCCGCAATTCGCGGCCCCGCTCACCCACCAGGCCTATGACGATGACATCGGCCTCGACGCCACGGGCGAGGTTGGCCAGCAACGTGGATTTGCCCACGCCGGACCCGGCGAACAGCCCGACGCGCTGCCCGCGGGCGAGCGGCAGGATCGTGTCGAAGAGCGCGAGGCCGGTCCCGACCCGGGCGCCCAGCGCGCGCCGCGCGCCTGCCGGGGGCGGCGCGGCCTGAAGCGAGACCGGCACGGCCCCCTGGGTGAGCGGGCGGCCGTCCAGCGGCTGACCGTCCGGGTCGACGACCCGGCCGATCCAGCCATCGTGCGGCGCGAAAACCGGCGCGGGCAGCAGGACCACCCGGTCGCCCACGGCGACGCCATTCGCCGGACCGTCCAGCATGATATGCGTTTCGACCCCGTCCGCGCGGGTGACGATCCCGGTGTGCCCGCACCGCGGCAACCGCACCCGGTCCGCGAGCGCGGCCCGCCCCGAAAGACCCTGCAACACGGCCTGCGACCCGCTGACCCCGGTGACGCGACCGACCGGGTAGGTATCCGTCGCCCGCGCGATGGCGGACGCCACGTTCACGAATTCGGTATCTTTCATCGGCCCTCGCCCAGCATCTGACAACCAATCCTTAGGGAATCACGCTTAAACCTTCGTTGAAGCCAATCGAGGGAGAAGCCCCGATGTTCAATTCACTGGATGTGCTCCAGGCCGCCATGGACATGGCCCGCCACGCCGGGGCGCGGCAGGCCGTTACCGCGGCAAATCTCGCCAATGCCGACACGCCCGGCTACCGGGCGCGCGCCATTGCGCCGTTTTCGGAAACCTACGAGGCAGCGCCCGCCGCGGACATGCGCCGCACGCGGCCCGGTCACCTGTCGCCGGACCCCGGGTCCGACGGGTCTGCGCGGCGCGAATTCAGCACGGCGGAACCGGCCCCGAACGGCAATTCCGTCTCTGTCGAACAAGAAATGCTGAGCGCCGTCGAAATCGAGCGCGAACACAACAGGGCCCTGACCATCTACCAGCATTCGCTGGAGGTTCTGCGCCTGTCCATCGGACGGCGATAAGCCATGACCGAGTTTTCCGATGCCATGTCCATCGCGGCCAGCGGGATGAAAGCCCAGGCGACCCGCCTGCGCCACGTGTCCGAGAATATCGCCAATACCGACACGCCCGGGTATCGCCGCAAGACCGTCGCCTTCGAGGAAGTGATCGAGACGGGCCGCGCCACCGGGATGGTCGAGACCGGCCGGGTTCGGCTGGACCGCGCAGAGCTGGAACGGGTTCACGACCCCTCGCACCCGCTGGCCGACGAGACCGGCAGTTACGAGGGCTCGAACGTGAACCTGCTGATCGAGATCGCGGACGCCCGTGAGGCCCAGCGCAGCTACGAAGCCAATCTCAAGCTCTTCGACCAGGTGCGCCGGATGTCCTCGTCGCTCACCGAAATCCTCCGCAAGTAAGGGAACCAAGACATTGGAACTCACCGCGCTCCAATCCGCTGCGCAACAGTACGCCGCCAACAAGCCGGCCACCGCCCCGCAACCCGACGAGGGCACCGCGACGGCGTTCGCGGACATGGCCGCGGAGTTCACCTCGACCCTTAAGCACAGTGAATCCCAGGCCATGGCGGCGATGACCGGCGATGCTGACCCGCATGCGCTGGTCCAGGCCCTCGCCCAGACCGAAATGGCCGTCCAGACAGCCGTGACGGTGCGCGACAAGGTGGTCGAGGCCTACCAGGAAATCCTGAGGATGCCGGTCTGATGATGAACGAGGCCCTGCTCTATGACACGCTGCGCCAGGGGCTGTGGGTCTCTGTCGTGATCTCGATCCCGATCCTCGGGGTTGCGCTGGCCGCGGGGCTCGTCGTGGGCCTGTTCCAGGCCCTGACCTCGATCCAGGAGATGACGCTCACCTTCGTGCCCAAGCTGCTGGCGATCGTCGGGATCTTCTGGGTCACGATGAACTTCATGACCGAAACGCTCGTGACCTTCTTCCAGGCCACGCTCATCCCGATCATCGCCGGAGGCTGACCCGTGGAAAACGCGACCTATGCGACCCTGACCCGGCAATCCGGCCTGATGCGCGAGATGCAGATCGTCGCCAACAACATCGCCAATAGCGCGACCACAGGATTCCGCGCCGAAGGGATGATCTTTTCCGAGCATGTCGCCGCACTCGGCCCGAACGCGCCCTCCCTGTCGATGGCCGGGGCGGCCGTCAGGGAAACGGTGCAGACCCAGGGCAGCCTGACCCGGACAGGCGGACCGCTGGACCTGGCCATCGAGGGCGAGGGGTTCTTCCTCGTCCGGACACCGCAGGGCGAACGCCTGACCCGCGCCGGGGCCTTCACCCCCAACGCGGCAGGCGATCTTGTCACGTCAGAGGGGCACCGCGTGCTGGACGCTGGCGGGGCGCCGGTGTTCGTGCCGCCCGACGCCGGCCCGGTGGGCATCGCCCCGGACGGCACCGTCAGCACCGGCGGTCAGCCCGTGGCGCAGATCGCACTGGTGCGCCCCCTGGACCCAAATGCCATGATCCGCGAGGACGGGGTCCGGTTCGAGGCCCGCGGCGGGTATGAACCGGCGCCCGGGGCAAAGATGGTCCAGGGGTTTCTGGAAGAGTCCAACGTGGACCCGATCCTCGCCGTCAGCCGCATGATCGAGGTGCAGCGCGCCTACGAGCTGGGCCAGAGCTTCATGGACAAGGAAGACCAACGCATCCGGGGCGCGATCCGCGCCCTGGGAAAGTGATATAGCCAACCCAGGGAGGCAGCAGAATGCGTGCCCTTCAAATCGCGGCCGCGGGCATGACCGCCCAGCAAACACGGGTCGAGGTGATCTCGAACAACCTCGCCAACATGAACACCACCGGCTACAATGCGCGGCGGGCCGAATTCGCCGACCTGCACTACCAGCAGGTGCAACGCCCCGGCACGATCAATGCCAGCGATGGCAGCGTTCTGCCCACCGGCGTGCAACTGGGCCTCGGCGTGCGCCCGGCGGCGGTTTCGGCCATGCTCGAACAGGGGTCCCTGGCGGCCACCGGGGGCGATCTGGACATCGCGATCGAGGGCAAGGGCTATATCGAGGTCGCGATGCCCGATGGCCGCCCGGCCTATACCCGCGACGGCGGGCTCAAGCTGACCGGCGAGGGCCAGGTCGTCACCTCGGACGGCTACCCGGTTGTGCCCGATATCACGATCCCGCGCGACACCCGGTCGATCTCGATCAACCCCGAGGGCGAGGTCTACGCCTATTTCGCCGACCAGGTGCAGCCGCAACTGCTGGGCCAGATCAGCCTGTCGGGATTCGTCAATCCCCGGGGGCTCGAGGCGATCGGCTCGAACCTGTTTCTGGAGACGCCCGCCTCCGGGCCGGCCGCCGTCTCGTCCCCCGGGCAGGACGGGCTGGGCGTGATCCGGCAGGGGTATCTCGAGGACAGTTCGGTCGATCCGGTCCAGCAGGTCACCGACCTGATCGCGGCCCAGCGCGGCTACGAGCTCAATTCCAAGGTCATCACCGCCGCCGACCAGATGATGAGCGCCATGGTGCAGATGCGATGACACGCCTTGTGATCCTATTGTGGCTGCTGGCCGCGCCACTGGCCGCCGAGGAGGCGATGCGCCACGTGGTGGCCGCACGCACGATTCCCGCCAAGACCGTGATCGGCCCGGACGACCTGCTTCTTCGCGATGTGGCAACGCTGGGTGGCGTCACCGACCCGCAGCAGATCATCGGCCGGGAGGCGCGCGTCGCGCTATACGCGGGGCGGCCGATCCGGCGCGCCGATGTCGGGCCACCCGCCGTTGTCGAGCGCAACGAGATCGTTCCGCTGATCTATGCCCGCAACGGGTTGATCATCCGCACCGAGGGCCGCGCCCTGGACAGGGCCGGGCCGGGCGACGTCATCCGCGTGATGAACGTCATGTCGCGGCAGTCCATACGCGCCCGCATCGACGACAAGGGGGTTGCCCATGCCACCGACTAGACTGATCGCAACCGGTCTTGCCCTGCTCAGCCTGACCGGCTGTGGGCGGCTGTCCGAGATCGGCCGGCCGCCGGACCTGACCCCGGCCGCCGCCTCGGACGAGGCCCGGGCGATGACGACATACGGCCTCGGCGAGGACCTGCCGCAGCAGGCCGCACGCGCCGACACGCCCTCGCTCTGGACGGGGGCGCGCGGGTCACTGCTGGGCGACCGGCGCGCGATGCAGCGCGGCGACATCCTGACCGTGGTGATCGAGATCGACGACCGCGCCGCGATCTCGAACTCGACGGGCCGGTCGCGCTCGGGCTCCGAGGAAATGGGCATTTCGGCGCTCTTCGGGCTGCCCGAGGCGGCGCAGGAATCCCTGCCCGAGGGCGCCGACCTCCAGCCCGGCGTACAGACCAATTCGTCGTCCAGCTTCAACGGCGACGGCTCGGTGCAGCGCAACGAGCAGCTCGAGCTGAAGGTCGCCGCCACGGTCACCCGGGTGATGCCCAACGGCGTGCTGGCCATCGAGGGCCTGCAGGAGGTTCGGGTCAACTACGAGCTGCGCGAACTTCTGGTCTCGGGCTTCGTCCGGCCCGAGGACATCACCCGCCAGAACGAGATCACCTACGACAAGATCGCCTCGGCGCGCATTTCCTACGGCGGCCGGGGACAGATCAGCGACATGCAGCAACCGCGCTACGGCCAGCAGGCCGCAGATGCCGTGCTACCATTCTGAGGGACAGCCATGGCGAGGATCTTTCTGCCGCTTCTTCTTCTGGCACTGGGTCTCGGCGGCGGGGTCGGGGCCGGGCTCTTCCTCGCGCCGCCCGCGGACGAGGAAGAGGTCGTAGCTGAAAACCCCTGCGGCGATCCGCCAGACGAGGACGCAACCGAGACGGCGCAGCCATCGGACCGGGACAGTACCCCGATGACCGAAGGCCGCGAATACGCGCGGCTGAACAATCAGTTCGTCGTCCCCGTCGTCCAGGAGGGCAAGGTCAGCTCTCTGGTGGTGCTGTCGCTCTCGATCGAGGTCGAAGCCGGGGCCAAGGAAAACGTCTTCGCCCACGAGCCAAGGCTGCGCGATCTCTTTCTTCAAGTGCTTTTCGACCACGCCAACATGGGCGGGTTCAACGGGGCCTTCACCGAGTCCTCCAACATGAAACTGCTGCGCGACGCCCTGCGCCAGACCGCGATCCGCAACGTCGGCGGCGGCATCACCGATGTCCTGATCATCGACATCGTCCGGCAGGACGTGGCGGGGTAGAACACCGCAAGACCCTCTAGAAGCGGCGCGCCTTCTGCCGGGCCTCGGCCTGCAGTTTCTCCTGCATCGCGTCGGCCGCCTGTCGCTTGCCAAAGGCCGCGGCGAGATCGGCGCGCCGCGCCTCCTTCTCCTGGCGCAACCGTGCGAGCTCCTCGTTGAGCCTGCGGCGGCGGTCCTCGACCCAGGTGCGCCAGCGCATGTTCGCTTCGGCCATGGCCGCCACCGAGATGTCCTGCTCGGCCTCGGGAAGACAGGGTCGGCGCAGGGCGTCCAGTCGCGCCTGAACAGTCTCGATCCGGCGCGAGACGTCGGCCAATCGCGCCTGTTCCGCCTGGAATGCGGCCTCCAGCACCGCTTGCAGGCGTGCCAGCTGCGCCGGGGTCAGGCTCATCTCCGGGCCGCCTTTCTCACGCGTTCGGCAAACCGGATGGCCACCGCCACGGCCTGGTAGTGATCGGGGCGGATCTCCTCGCCGATTTCCACGGTGGCATGCACAGCCCGCGCGGTGGGCGGGTCCGAATGCACGGGCACGCCGTTCTCGGTCGCGATCTCGCGAATGCGCGCGGCCAGATGATCGACACCCTTGGCCACGCAGACCGGGGCACTGCCGGCACTCCGCGCCCATTTCAGGGCAACGGCGTAATGGGTCGGGTTGACGATGACGACATCGGCGTCGGGCACATCCTGCAGCATCTGGTTGCTGGCCACCTCCTGGGCCTTCTGCCGGCGCTGCTGCTTCATGGCCGGATCGCCCTCGGACTCCTTGTGTTCGTCGGTCATTTCCTTGCGCGACATGCGGTGTTTGCGCATGTGCTCGGCCCTCTGCCAGGCGAAATCTATCCCGCCCAGTGCCAGCGCGATGACGAGCACGATCGCCAGAAGCCCCACGGACAGGCGCAGCAGTTCCGTGGTCACGAGCCCCGGTTCGAGGTGGATTGTCATCAGGATGCGCGGCATCTGCCCGGCCAGATAGATGAACAGCACAACCGAGTAGATCATCAGCTTGATGAAGCTCTTGAGGAATTCGAACAGGCCCGACCGGCCGAATTTCTGCTTGGCCTGAGCGATCGGCGAGACCTTGTTCGTCTTCGGGGCCAGCTTCGTCGGGGCGAAAACGAACCCCCGCTGGGCCAGGATCACGAGGATGACAACGGCGATGGGCAGCGCGAAGAACGGGGCCAGCGCCTGCCCCACCGCCAGGATCAGCCCGCCCGATATCGGCGCGCCACTGCCCGCGAAGACGAGGCGCGACATCTCGGCCGACCGGTCGAGCAGGGTCATCAGCGTGCTGCCCGCAGAGGTCAGCGCGGGCCCGCCCAGCGCCAGACCGGCCAGCAGAAGCCCCGCGTAGGCGGCGGCGGTATTGAGATCGTTGGACCGCGGGATCTCGCCTCTCTTGCGCGCATCCTCGAGCTTCTTCGCGGTCGGCTCGTATTGCTTGTCGTCGTCCTCGCCCTCTTCCTGGCTCATGGGCCACCCCCGAGCGGGGCGTCAAAGAAGCTGCGCAGCGCGTCGGCCCAGACAGACAGAAGGATGGGCGCGGACAGGAGCAGCAGCACCAGCCCCCCGGCCGTGATCGCCGGGGCCCCGACGAAGGCCACCATCAACTGCGGCATCGCCCGGTTTATGACGCCCAGGGTGACATTGTAAAGCATGGAGGCAATGACAAAGGGCGCGGCGAGGCTGAAGCCCAGCGCAAAGCTCCGCGCGACCTCGTCAACGCCCGCGACGGTCAGCATCTCGGCCGGGATCATGCGCCCGGGCGGGACGAGGTCGTAGCTGTTGATCATGTATTCGGCGACGGCCACGTGCAGCCCCATCGAGGCCGCAAGCGCCAGGCCCGCCACCACAAGCACATGCGCCATGGCCGGTTGCGGGTCGACCCCGGCACTGCCGCCGAAGATCTGTGACAGCGATGTCGACTGCGCCGCGATGGTGCCCGCGATCTGCAGCACGAAAATGAAGAGCCGCAGCAGCAGCCCGAAAAACACGCCGGTGATCGTCTCGGCCAGCAGGATACCGGGGGTGATCTCGTCCGGCCGCGGCACCGCCGGCAGGATGATGAGCGTGAAGGCCAGCGCCAACGCCAGCTTGACCCGCACCGGAACGGACCGTTCGCCAAAGGCGGGCAGCAGGGCCATCATCCCGGCCACGCGCAGGAAGACGGCGAAGGCGGCCACAAGGGTCTCGCCCGCAAGGCCCAGAAGTTCGGGCGGCAGGCCGATCATGCGGGCACCAGGCCCACGAGAGCCGGCTTGGCGTCTATCCCGATCTCCTCGAACGAGAGGACGGGGTTCGAGACCCCCTTGGCCGTCAGCACCGTCCACAGGAACCGGCGGCGTTTCATCGAGGTGACGATAGCCGGGTAGGTGCCCGCCTCGCCGGCCGCGGCGACCTTCTCCGAGATCGCGCTGGCCAGCCGGTTGAACTCATCGGGGGGCAGCGCCACGTCCCCGCCACCCTTGTCCGAGGGCAGCTGGTAGGTGGCAAAGGTGTCTTCCCACTCGGGGGCGAGTTGAACCAGGGGTATCGTTCCGTCCGGGCGGCGCAGGTCGGCGACCAGTTGGAAGCCGAGGCGCTGGCGCACGTGTTCGGCAATGCCCTCGGCACCGGGATAAAGCTGTCGACCTTCGGCGACCGCCTCGATGATCGTCGCGAGGTTGCGGATCGAGACACGCTCTTCCAGCAGCAGGCGCAACACCGACAGCAGGATGTCCATGGGCACCTTGTCGGGCATCAGCTCGTCCAGCATCTTGCGGTTGCTTTCGGCGCGTGCCTGGTCGCTGAGGTTGACCATCTCGTCCAGCAACCGGCGCAGGGCGCGCTGGGTAAGCAGCCGTGGGAAATTTTTCTTGATGGTCTCGAGCAGATGGGTGGCCAGAACCTCGGTCGGTTGCACGGTAGTCAGGCCGGTCAGGGCCGCCTGATCCTGGTCATTCGGGGCGATCCAGCGGGCCGGGGCGCCGTAGACGGGCTCTTTCACGTCCTCGCCGGGCACTTCGGTGTCGCCCGTGCCGGTCAGCAAGGCGAGCACCTTGTCGCTGCGCAAGGTGTCGCGCACCTGTTCGACGCCCTGGACGAGGATACGGTAACTTCCGTCCGGCAGGGCGGCATTGTCCGTCAGCCGGATTTCGGGGATCAGCAGGCCGTATTCGGTGGCGATATGGCTGCGCATGTTGGAAATGCGCACGTCCAGCCCGACCCCCGGGTCCAGCACCATGTCGACGAGGTCGGGCGCGAATTCAACGTGGATGTCGTCGAGATCGAGAAGGTCGCCCATGCTGGGGGTGCTGGCCCCGTCCTGCGCCGTATCAGACTCGGTTTCGGGCTGTGCCTCGACGTTTTGCGCGGTCATCTGCGCCAGCCAGGCGGCCCCGCCCAGAACCAGCCCGCCAAGGAGAAAGGGCAGGAACGGCAGACCCGGCACCAGCGCGAACAGCCCCATCAGGATGGCCACGGTAACCAAAGCCGGGGGATAGCGGCCCAGCTGACCGACCAGGGCCATGTCCACCGCGCCGTTGGCCCCGCCCCGCGCCAGCAGCAGCGCCGAGGCGATCGAGATGATGACCGCCGGGATCTGCGAGACAAGCCCGTCGCCCACCGTCAGGATGGCGTAGGTCTCGAAGGCCGTGCCCAGCGGCATGCCGTGGATCACCGTGCCCATGATCAGTCCCATGACGAGGTTGAGAAAGGTGATCAGAAGCCCGGCGATCGCGTCGCCCTTGACGAACTTCGACGCCCCGTCGAGCGAGCCGAAGAAGGTCGTTTCGGCCTGCTCCGTCTCGCGCCGCTGGCGGGCCTGTTCGTGGTCGATGGCGCCGGCGCTCATGTCGCTGTCGATGGCCAGCTGCTTGCCGGGCATCCCGTCGAGCGCGAAGCGCGCTCCGACCTCGGCCATGCGGGTGGCGCCCTTGTTGATGACCACGAAGTTGACGATCAGCAGAACGCCGAAGACGACCAGCCCCAGAAAGACGCTGCCGCCCATGACGAAGTCGGCAAAGCCCTCGATCACGTCGCCGGCGGCACTCGTGCCGGCGTGGCCGTTGCCGATGATCAGCTTGGTGGAGGAGACATTGAGCGACAGCCGCAGCATGAGCGAGGCCAGCAGGACCGTCGGAAAGGCCGAGAAATCCAGCGGTCGCTCGATGAACAGCGTGACGGTGAAGATCAGGATGGCCAGCGCGAAAGAGGCGGCAAGGCCGATGTCCAGCACCCAGGCGGGCATGGGCAGGATCATCATGACGATGACCGCCATTAGCGCCAGCGCAAGCAGGATCGTCGGCCTGAAGATATCGGTCAGCGCGATCGCCGGCACGGTCAGCCCCCGGGGCGGGTCTTGCGCGCGCGGGCGCGACACTCGTGGGATTCGGTCGGGCTGAACGGGAGCCCACGCAGGACTGCGTCGCTGGCCCCCGCGGACGGCCATTGCCGGGTCGGTCGTCGGGATGTCATCGAAGCGCTTTCTGCTGCCTTGGTGACGCCGAGGTTAGACCGGCGCCGTTACCAATTCGTAAGCAGATGCCAACGGGGACACCCGGATTTACCGCGCGGGGTCGTCCTCGGTATAAGCTGGGAACCGGCCGAGCAGGTCATTGATCGTTTGCCGGGTTTCCCGGGCGCGCTCGAGCGCGGCGCGACGGGCGGCCAGACCCTCCATTATTGTCATGTCGGGCCGAGTCAGGGCCTGATCTGCCACACGGCGCAAGAGCGGATCATCGGAGGCCGCCAGCCGGTCCCAGGCGCCCGCCCGGAAATCTGCTTCGGCGTCAGGGGGTCCCGGCAGGGCCGCGAGGGCTTTCCTCTCGTCGCCCATGGCAAAGAGCGCCTTGGCGCGGAGCGCTGCGGCACGGTCATCCGTCATCCCGCCAAGGTGCTGCAAGACCGCCTCGTTCCGGCCCAATTGCAGGGCCGCCTGCGCACGCAGGTAACGCCGTTCTGCCATGGCCTCGGCCGCGGCGGGCCGGTCCATCAGGTCGATTGCCTTTTCGGGAAACCGCTGGTCCAGAAGCCGCGCGGCGAGCGTGTTCACGGTGCCTGCGTCGAGGTCCGGCGGAACGTCATCGAAAACCGTTTCGAGGAAGGCGGGCGCCGCCGCGGAGTCGGCCAGGGCCTGAAAGAGCGCGACTGAGAGCTTTGCGCGCTCCGCCGCAGGCCAACGATCCGCGTAGCGGGCGAGCAGGGCCCGGGCCTCATCCCACTCGGCCCGGGCGACGTGGGCGCGCAACGTGCTCGACGCGAGCCGCAATTCCGTCTCTGTTCCAGCATTTTCGTGCATCAGCGCATCGGCGAGGGTCATGTCCTCGCGTTGTACCTTGGCGCCTGTCTCGAGCGTCAGGTCCAGAAGGCGAATCAACGACTCGGGCTCGGTCCGCCCGGCGGCGGCCCCGTCCAGCACACCAAGGGCGGCGCCGATGTCTCCGCCGGCCTCCAGCAGCGCGGCCCGCATCCGCGCAGCGGCCGGGTTGCGGGCTGCATCCTGGCCCCGAACGGATTCGAAGACCAGTGCAGCACCGTCGACATCCCCGGCCTCGAGAAAGACACCCGCCATGGGTATTGCCAAGTGCGCCTGAAGCGGCTGGGGCAATAGCCGGAAGGCACGGATCACGCCGTTGCGGTCAAGTTCCTGCAGCGGAACAGTGCCCGACAGCAGGGTCCAGGGGGCGGCGCCGTTGTCGCAATCAGCCTGCGACGACAGCACGGGAAAGGTTCCGGGAAGCCGATCCACGAGGCGCGCCATCTCGGCCAGCGCCGCGCGGGCCCGGTCGGCGGCGCGGCCCCGCTCGAGCGTCGCGAGCGCCTCGCGCCCGAAACCGAAATGGACATAGCCGCGCGCCAGCCTCAGGATCGCCGGCTGGGAGGGGCGGTCGAATTCCGTTACCAGGCCTCGGCGCAGGCGCGCGATTTGCTGCGAGAACCCGCTGTCATCCGCCCAGCCGGCCACATCGAAAACCTCGGGGGGAAGGCAGGTCTGGTCAGCGGCCGCGGCCAGGGCAGCATTGAGGGCCGCAAGTTCGCGGTCGAGCGCATTCCCCACGCTCAGGCCGGGGCTGACGCCACCGGATACGTAGGGCGGCGTCCGGGCCGATCGCGACGGATCGGTTGTCTCGGGCGGCTCTTCGTCCCCAGGCGGCGCCTCGGTCGTAGGGTCGGTGGGGCTCTCGACCGATGTGCGCAGATACCCGGCCGAAACGGCGCGGGCCACCTCTCGGGCCATGGAGGCCACGCGCGGGTCGGCGTTGGACCCGGGCGCATCCGGGCGGGCAGAAAAGGCTCCGGGCAACAGGAAGGCCCGGCCGGTCTCGGAGGCGTCCCGAGCCAGCGGAAGCCGAATCGGGCTGGTCGCGAGCGCGGACCGGTCGCGCGCCGCAGGGTCGGGCCCCTCCACGATGTCGATCACCAAACGCCCTGGCCGCCAGAGAAAGGGATCGACGTGGCAGGGATCGCAGGCGAGCCGGAGCGACAGAACACCACCGCCCTCGTCCGTCACGGCATCGAGCCGCTGACGGGGCAGCCTTTCGAATATGCCGGAGGTATCGAACTCCGTCGCCGGATCCGAGAGGCGCAGGCGGGCCCGTGCGCCTGACTTCTCCAGTTGCCATCGGGTCCCTTCGCCAATCGAGAGGACAAGACGCGAGAAACTCTCGTGCTCGCCCGATCGTATCGCGACGTCCTGGGCAAACCCTGGGCCGGCGCAGAGCACGAGGAGAAGGCGGAGCCAGGGCAGTCTCATGCCGCCTCCCTCGTGGCCTTTAGCGCCGCCTCGAGGTCCGAGAAACTGGGCCGGTAGTGATCCGGCGTGTTCTGGCGCCCGACCTCGATGCAGATGTTTGGAGCATGATGGTGCAGGTTCGCGACCAGGACCTCGCGGATCAACTGATAGAAATGGGAGTCCTCCTCAATCACCGATTTCACCTTGTTCGCGAAGGGCCCCATGAAACCGTAGGCGAGAAAGACACCCAGGAACGTCCCCACGAGCGCCCCGCCGATCATCTTGCCCAGGATCTCGGGCGGCTGGTCTATCGAGGCCATGGTCTTGATCACGCCGAGAACGGCGGCGACGATCCCGAGGGCGGGCAGCGCGTCCGCCACCGTCTGCAGGGCGTGAGAGGTGTGCAGCTTGTGGTGCAGGGAGGCCTCGATCCGTTTTTCCAGCACCTCCTCGACCTGGTGCGGATCGTCGTAGTTCATCGACGCCGTGCGCAGGGTGTCACAGATCAGCGCGACAGCCTCGCCATCGGCCTGGATGCGCGGGTAGCGGGCGAAGATGGTGCTCTCGTCCGGGGCCTCGATGTGTTCCTCCAGCCCCACGGGGTTGGCCCGGGCCAGGCGGATCAGTTCGAACAGCAGGCACAGCAGGTCGCGATAGTCCTCGTTCTTCCAATGCGGGCCCTTGAAGACCTTTCCGAGGTCGCGGAGCGTGTGCTTGGCGGTGGCACCGTCATTGGACAGGGCGAAAGACCCGATGGCCGCACCGCCGATCATCATCAACTCGAAGGGCAGGGCCTTGAGGATCATGCCGATCTTGCCTCCGGCAAGCATGTAGCCCCCGAAGACCATGACGAAGATGATGATGATCCCCGCGATGCTGAACATGACGGTCCGCCTTCCCCGATCGCCTCATACCGACCATGTCGTGCCACGCGGATCGTTAATTCTTCGCTGACGGGCCGGTGGACCGGCCCTATTCCGTTGGAACCCGCGCGTTTCGGCCAGCGATGACGACGCTGATGGAATGGGCCGTGGCAGGTTCCAGCCCGGCCATGATGGCGGCCGCGGCATCGGGACGCATCCGCGCCATGAAACCGGCGGCGAATTCCGGGGCCATCTCCTCGAAGAGCGCGGCTGCCTCGGCGGGCTTCATGCCTTCGTAGACACTGACGAGGCTGGTTATGTCACCGTCGTTGGCCGTTTCGGCGGTCGCGATCGTCGCCTCGAGGCTTTCTTCGGCGGCGCGCAACTGTTCGAGGTGTTCGCGCACTTCCTGTTCGGCCACGCGCAGCGCCTGCATCCGGTCGGCGAGTTGCGACTCGCGGGTCGTCAGGCGTTCTTCCCGGGCCTCGAGCGCCGCGAGCAGTTCACCCGAGACCGCGCCATCGCAATCGGCGCGCCCCTCGGGGAGAGCTTGGGGGGTTTCGGGCAGAATATCCTCAGCCTCGGCCAGGGCCGGACCCGCGCCGATCGCCAGCCGCAGCACCGCCGAGAGAAACAGCATCGCGACGAGGATGCCGAGGGCCGATGGGGCACGCTGTGTCATGTCCGCTCCGGGGTCTTGGCTTGCGATTGACTGAAGAAGGGCGAAATCGGCGTCTCTTCCGATGCAGGCTGCGGCAGATCGTGCAGCGCGGCGATCAGCAATTGCAGCTGCTTCGCCGCGGCCTCAGCGCGCTCGGTCTGACGGACCAGATCGTCGGTCGCCTGCGCCGAGGCGGCCTCGGTCTGCTTCAGGGCCTTGGCCAGATCATCAACCTGAACCGAAAGCACGGCGATTGCGCCCCCGAGCCCCTTGTCGAGGTCAGACAAACGCCGCAGCCGCCGGGACAGGACGAAACAGTAGAAACTTGCCGCAAGGGCCCCGGCCGCCAGCAGGATATCCGCGATCATCGCCATCTCTTTCGCCTTTCTAGTCCAGTACGAATTCCATGATGAGAAGGTCCCGCACCCGCCCCTCGCCAACGACGACCTGAACGCGGCGCAGCATCTGCGCGCGCAGCCGTGTCAACGCGGCGGGGTCCTGCAGATCCTCGACCGCGACGGCGCGCAGGTACCCGTTGAGCACGTCCATGATGCGCGGGCGCAGCGATTCGACGTCGCCGACATGGTCCGGCGCCACCTCGAGCTGCGCCTTGAACCGCAGGTGCGCGGCCGTCGCGGACGGGGCCAGGCTGATGACCACCGTGTCCAGCGGCACGAAGGCCAGAGGCGCCAGCGGCTCTGCTTCGGGTGCCTCGTCCTCGGGCTTGGCGTCGCCGTTTCCGAGAACGGTGTCCAGCAGCCCTGTATGAACCGCCGCAAACCCGCCGCCACCGCCGAGGAGGGCGAGCACGACACCCAGTATCAGCGGCAACCGCGATGCCTTGCCGTGCGGTGCCTCGTCCTCGGGCGGGCCGTCAGCGGATTCGTCGGTCATGCAGCAACTCCCTCTCCAGTGTCTGCCCCGAAATATCCCGCGACTGACTAACCGATTGTTAAGTCTGACCGACCTATTCAGGCCGAGCGGCAGAACGCACGCGTAAATCGGAGAACCGCCTTGGACTCACTTTCGTCCCTCTGGTCGAAACTCGACATGCGCCGCCGGGTCATCGTCATCGGGGCCACTATCGCCGTTTTCGTGGCCGTCCTCGCGCTGGCGCGGGTCAGCACCAGCGCCGAGATGTCCCTGCTCTATGCCAATCTCGACAATACCGCGTCGGGCGAGGTCGTCGCGGCGCTCGACCAGCGCGGCGCGCGCTACGAGGTGCGCGGCACCTCGATCTTCGTGCCCGCCGACCAGCGCGACAGGCTGCGCATGAACCTTGCCGCAGAGGGGCTGCCAGCCAACACGACGCAGGGCTACGAGATACTCGACAACCTTTCGGGGTTCGGCACGACCTCGCAGATGTTCGACGCGGCCTACTTGCGCGCGAAAGAGGGCGAACTGGCGCGCACCATGCTGGCGACCCCGCATATCAGATCGGCGCGCGTGCATATCTCGTCGCCCACCGGGCAACCCTTTCGCCGCGATCAGAAGCCGACCGCCGCGGTCACCGTCGCGACCAAGCTGACCCGCCTCGACGCCGCGCAGGCGGACGCGCTGCGGTTTCTGGTCGCCTCCTCCGTTCCGGGCATGATGCCCGAGGATGTCGCGGTGATCGACGGGGCCAACGGGCTGGTCCAGGGGGACGGCGATCCGGCATCCCCCGGCACACGGGAAAACCGCGCCGAGGAGATCCGCGCGCGCGTCGAACGCCTTTTGACCGCGCGTGTCGGGCCGGGCAATGCCGTTGTCGAGGTCAGCCTCGAAACGGTCACCGAAACCGAGTCGATCACCGAGCGCAAGATCGACCCGGACAGCCGGATCGCCATCTCGACCGAGGTCGAGGAAAGCTCTAACACCAGCGCCGACAGCCGCGGCGGTGACGTGACCGTCGCCTCGAACCTGCCTGACGGCGATGCCGAGGGCGGGGAAGGCAGTTCGAGCAGTGAATCCTCGGAAAGCCGGGCGGTCACGAATTACGAGGTCTCCGAGACACAGCGCGAACTTGTTCGAGCGCCTGGAGCCGTTCGCCGCCTGACCGTGGCCGTTCTGGTCAACGCCGTCGAGACGAACACCAACTCCGGTGACGTCCAGCAGACGCCCCGCCCAGAGGAAGAGCTGGAGGATCTGCGCCAACTCGTGGCGACGGCCGCGGGATTCGATGCCGACCGCGGGGACGAGATCACGATCCGGTCCATGGCCTTCGAGCCGACCGGCGAACCGGGGCAGGTCGCCGGCACCGCCGCCGCGTCGTCGGCGCCGCTGGACCTGATGCGCCTGATCCAGACCGGGGTTCTGGCGCTCGTCGCCCTGATCCTGGGTCTGTTCGTCGTGCGTCCGATTCTCGCGGGGCGCCCGGCCACGGGCAGACCGGGCGCGGCGCGGCTCGACGACAGCGGTACGGCCCGGGCCGCCGAACTGCCCGCGCCACAGCCGGCCGACAGCGCCGTGCCGGCGCTCGCGGCGCCCGGCGACCGGGCCGAGGTTGGGGGCCAAGGACAGCCCGCGCCAGATCAGGCCGATGACCCGGTGGACCGGCTGCGCGACCTGATCCAGGACCGCCGGCAGGAGGCTGTTCAGGTGCTGCAATCCTGGATGGACGATCCCGAAGACCACGGGGCCGGGCGATGAGCAGCGCCCCGCGCCTCGAAGACTTCGGCCCCGGGGCCGCGGGCCCTGCTGATACGGGGCCGTCGAAGACGTACCTTGCCGGGTTCGAGGATGGCGTCCGGGCGGGCCAGCATGCGGCCGCGCAGCAACAGGACCACCTCAGCAAGGACATCGCGGCACACATCCGCAACACCGAAGCCACACGGGCAGAGGTTCGCGAAGAATTGCTGGCGGCAATCGCCCCGGTGATCGACCAGTTGACCCGGGCGATCCTGCCCGAACTTGTCTGCGAGACCTTCGTGCCGCGCCTGGCAGACGCAATCCGGCACGCTGTTGCCGAGGCCGCGGAAACGCCGCTGGTGCTGTCGGTCTGCCCGTCCCAGCAGACCGCCGTCGCCGAGGCGCTGTCCTCGGCGACGGTCCGGGTTCTGGCGGACCCCGCCCTCTCGGAAAACCAGTCGCGGCTTTCCTGTGCCGAAACGGAAACCCTGATCGACCTGCCGGCGCTGACCCGACAATTGCAGGACGCGCTGGTCGGCCTGCTTCCAGAAGAAAGGACAAGTGGCAATGGCTGAATCCACGTCACCCGACCACCCGCTGCACGACCTGCCGATCGAGATCACGGTCTCCGTGGGTCGGGCCCGCCCGCTTGTGCGCGACCTGCTGTCGCTCGAGGAAAAGGCCGTTCTTCCGCTCGATCGCCGGGTCGAGGACCCGGTCGAGCTCTTCGTCGGTGGCCGGCTGATCGCCCGCGGCCAGCTGGAAGAATCCGAGGCGGGCGATGGCGGTATCGCCGTGCGTCTGACCGAAGTCGTCTCGGGCGGATTGTCCCTTGGCTAGGCGCCGATCCCTCGCCGCCGCGGTCGTGGTCCTGGGGCTTGCTGCCCTGGCCGGTCCGGCGGCGGCGCAGGATCTGTCTTTCGACTTCGGAACCGACGGATCGCTGACCACGCGGTCGATCCAGTTGATCCTGCTGATCACGGTGCTCAGCCTCGTTCCGGGCATCGCAATCATGATCACCTGCTTTCCGTTCATCGTGACGGTCCTGGCCATCCTGCGCCAGGGCCTCGGTCTGCAGCAGTCGCCGCCGAACATGCTCATCGTGAGCCTGGCCCTGTTCCTGACGTATTTCGTGATGGAACCGGTCTTCGTCGCCGCCTGGACCGACGGCGTGGCACCCCTGACCGATGGCACCCTGACCGTGGAAGAGGCCTTTCCCCGCGTGATGGACCCGTTTCGCACCTTCATGGGCGGGCGGATTGACCCTGGCACCTTCGAGGAGCTGGCTGCGCTCCGAGACACTGTTTCGGCACAGGCGCCCATCGATTCGGCGCCGCTCTCGGTTCTCGTCCCCTCTTTCCTGCTCAGCGAGATCGAGCGCGCCTTCCAGATCGGTTTCCTGGTGTTCCTGCCCTTTCTCATCATCGACTTGGTCGTGGCGGCCGTGCTGATGTCGATGGGGATGATGATGGTGCCACCGGCAATCGTCTCGCTGCCGTTCAAGCTCGCCTTCTTCGTCGTTGCCGACGGCTGGAGCCTGATCGCGGGTAGCTTGGTGCGCAGTTATTTCTGACCGCGCTGCCACGAGAGAGAGAGGGCCGGCGCGCCGGCGGTTTGGAAGGGTTACTGCACGATTTAGAGCAGGTTCGGCACTCTCTGCCGCGCGACCCGGTGGGGCACTGATCGCGCGTTGATCCACAACACCTTGACTGCGAAGATGTCCGCCGTGTCCACTGTCCATCCGCAAAATACCGGGTGCCCGGGTCGTGGTGCCGCGCGCATCGCCGGCGTTCCATTGCGCCTCACCCGCCGCGCCGTGTGGCTCTATTGCACCACGAAATCGGCGTGAAGGGCTCCGGCGGCCTTGATGCTCTTGAGGATGTCGATCATGTCCCGCGGCGCAACGCCGAGGGCGTTCAGCCCGGCGACAACCTCGGAAAGCGAGGTGGCCGCCGGCACCTCTGCCATGGCCAGGCCCGGGTCCTCCTCGATCTCGGCGTTCGTTCGCGGCACAACCACCGTTTCCCCCTCGGCGAAGGGGTTCGGCTGCGCGACCAGCGGCGCTTCCTCGATGCGCAGCGTCAGGTTGCCCTGGCTTACTGCGACTCGAGAGATCCGGACATCCTCGCCCATCACGATCGTCCCGGAGCGCTGGTCGACGACGACGCGGGCACGGCGTTCGGGTTCGACCAGGATGTTCTCGACCCGCACCAGCGCATGGGCGGGCGAAGTCGCGCCGGTAGCCGCGATGTCCAGCCGCACCGTGCCCGCGTCGAGCATCCGTGCCACGCCGCCGCCAAAGACGCCGTTGATCGCGGCCTCAATACGGGCCGCCGTGGTGAAATCCGGCGTCCGCAGGGCCAGCCGTATGACCTCGAGGCCGGCGAACTCGAAATCGACCTCGCGTTCCACGGTGGCGCCGCTGGGAATGGTGCCCGAAGTCGGGACGCCTTGCACCACCTGCGCCGCCTCGCCCTCGGCCGAGGCGCCGCCGGCGATGATCGTGCCCTGGGCGACCGCATAGATTTCGTCGTCGGCGGCATTGAGCGGGGTCATGACAAGGGTCCCCCCGAGCAGGCTGTCGGCATCCCCGATCGCGGAAACGGTGACGTCGATGGAACTGCCCGCCCGGGCAAAGGGCGGCAGGCTGGCCGTCACCAGCACCGCCGCAACGTTGTTGGGCCGGAATTGTTCACCGGTCACGTTGACCCCGAGGCGTTCAAGGATGTTCGACATGATCTCTTCGGTGAAGGGCGAATTGCGCAGGCCATCGCCGGTTCCGTTCAGGCCCACGACCAGCCCGTAACCGACAAGATCGTTCGAACGCACACCATCGAATTCCACCAGGTCCTTGAGCCGGACAGGGGTGGCGCTGGCAGTTGAGGTCCAGCTGGCAAGCGCAAGGATCAATGCAAGAAGGCGGATCAACGCAGATACTCCGTCAGAGAAAGGCGCGACAGGCGCGCAGTCAGGGTATAGTGGGTCTCAAGCTGCAGCTGGACGTTCTGCAGTTTCGTGGCCGTCTCGTAGGGATCGGCCACGCTCATGTCGTTCCGGGCGATTTCCAGAGCCGTCCCGCGCGCCGAGAGGCGTGTGGCGGCGTCTTCGACCCGCGCCTCGGCCGATCCGACGGAGGCGCGGAGTTGCACCATTGCCCCCGCACCACCGACGAGCGCTTGGCCGGCATGGCGCAACAGGTCGGCGCGCGCCGAGTCGGGCAGGCTCAATCCGGGATCCTCGGCGATGGCCCCCAAAGCGGCGGCCTTGAGCGCGCCACGGACCGCCGGATGGTCCGCGCGGGCCGTGATCTCGAGCGTCTCGCCATCGACGATGGGGCGCGCCAGGTTGGTCGTGGTGCTGCCGCCATAGGCCGTGGTCATGAAGCCACCCCCAGGCGTGTCGAACCAGGTGTCAACGGCGGCGATCACCCCGTCCGCATCAGTCGCCCCCGAGGCCGCGGCACGGATGTCGTCGAGCATGTCCGAGGCCGGCGGCAGGGGGGTCTTGTCAGCCTCCGCACCGGCCAGCACCGCGTGCTCGGCCCGGCGCGTGTTCAAGGCACTGACCATGCCTTCGAAGGCGGTACGGGCCTCGATCGCGGCGGTTGCCCGGTGTATCGGACCCGACTGCGCCGAGACGGTCAGGAGGGTTTCGCCCGCCGCCGCCCCGGCATCCTGGACGGCGCCCAGCGCGGACTGAACGACCGAGAGTAGGTTGGCGGTTTCGTCGAGGGAGCGCCCGCGGGAGGCCAGAAGATCGAGTTGGCGCCCGGTATCGAGGTAGCGTTGCTGATCGCCGCCCAGATGCGCCGCAAGGTCGGCGACGCGCCCTGTCGACACCTCCTGCGTCAGGGTGTTGAGCCGTTCCTTGAGTTGGCCTGTGTGTCGCACGGAAACGAGGTGCTGGCTGAGATCGCCAATCGTCGTCAGGGCCATCTTCAAAGCTCCATCAGGCGGTCGAGCATGGTTTCGACGGTCTGGACCAGCCGCGCGTTCGCGGCATAGGCCTGTTCGACGCGTAGAAGTGTCTGCATTTCGTGATCTGTATCGACACCCGTGGCCGCCTCGGCCTCGGACAAGGCCGCCTGGCGGGCATTGGCGAAGCCGAGGTCCTCGTCGGCCTGCAGGCGGGCCTGCCCGATGTCCGACTGGATGTCGGCGAAATGGCCCGCAAGGCTGCGAGCCGGCCCCTCGGCGCCCAGGGACTGGCCCGTCGAGAGGGCGGCACCGGTGGCCAGCAGGAGCGAGCTGTCGCCGGCCGCGCCGGGCGCGGATGCGCGCAGACCGTCGCGCAGGCGCCAGGTATCGCCGCCGCGGGCCGTGTCCACAGCGGCGTTCACCTCGATCCGTCCCGCCAGCCCTGTGGTGTTCGTAGGGTCGAGGCGGCTCCCGGCATCGGTGAAGAGGCCCGCATCCGTCGGCCCAAGGGTCGGATCGACTGACGCGTCCTGCATCCGTTCGATGAGGTGGGCAGCTGCGCTGTCGAGCTTGTCCTGTGCCGCCGCCAGAGTATCGTCGCGCGCTGTGAACGCGGCACCGAGACTGCCACCGGCCAGCTTGCCGAGGCCGTCGGGGGCGATGGCCTGGCCATCGACGGAAATGCCGACGAGGCCGCCACCCGCATGGGTCATGTCGGCGGTGATGACGGGCGTCGGCGTGAACGCAAAACGTTTGGCGGGGCCATCGACGAGCATCTCGCCGTCGGGTGTCATCAACGCGATACGGCCGTCTGGACGCGCCAGCTCGCGAATCGGCACGATGCCGGAGATCTGGTCGACGATCTTCTGGCGTTGATCCATCAACCCCGAGGGGTCGGCCCCGGCGGTGAAACTGTCTGTGATATCGCCGTTCAGACGCTCGATCCGTTCGAGGGCGGTGTTCAGTTGATCCACCTGCAACGCGATATCGGAATCAGCCTTCGCTCGCAGTGTCTGCACGTTGTCCGAGGCCGTGTTGAGCGCCCCGGCGAGATCCTGCGCCCGGGTCAGCACGGCGTTGAGGCGCAGGGGGGACGCGGGGTCGGTTGCGGCATCGACGAGCGACTGTTCCAGCGCCGTCACACGGCTGGCGAGCGCGTCCGCCTGGCCCGGCGCGCCGACGATCTTTTCCAGCTTGGCCTGCATGTCGACGCCGGCTTGCGCGCCCGCGGCGGCGGCATCGGCCAGGCGGCGGTCGCCGATCAGCCCCTTGTCGACCACGCGCGTCACCCCGCCGATCTGCACACCAGCCCCGCGGCCACCGATGGATGCGGCGTTCAGGTCCAGTTGCCGGCGGCCATACCCGTCGGTCATGGCGTTGGACACGTTCGAGGAGACGACTTCGGCAAGCCGGCTTGCGGCCGTCAGGCCGCCAACCGCGTTGGACAGGGTGTGTGACAGGCTCATGCCGCGGCCTCCGTCATCGGGTTACCGTTTGATGTTCGTCGTTTCCTGCAGCATCTCGTCGACCGTCTGGATGACCTTGGCGTTCGAGGAATAGGCCCGCTGGGTCTGGATCAGCTGGGTCAGTTCGCCGGCCACGTCGGTGGCCGACTCCTCGCGGGCGAAACTGACCACGTCACCAGTGGGTCCATCGCCCGCATCCCACAGGAAGAAGGACCCGCTGTCGGGCGTGACAGTGTAGCTCTGGTTGTCCTGTGTCTGCAGCCCGTTAGGATTGGGCACATCCGCGAGGGGTACCTTGTAGATCAGCCGGGACATGCCGTTGTCGAACGAGGCGCGGACATTGCCATTCGGGTCGACCTCGACCGAGGTCATGTTGCCGACCGGCGAGCCGTTCTTGGAGATCGAGACCGGCGCGAAGGAATCAGAAAGCTGGGTCAGCCCGCCGGGGTCGCCCAGCGTGCCGATGTCGATATCGATGGGGCCGCCGTTGGCCCCCACCTGGACGGTGCCGTTGGCCGGGTCGTAGGGCCCGCCACTGACGCTGGCAACGGAGAGCAACCGGCCCCCCTGCCCGCGCGTGTCGTCGAATGTCAGGGTGTATTCCCCGACAACCGCGCCGCCCGAGGCGCTGTCTTCAACCACCATCGTCCATTCGTTGGACGCCCCGGAGCCGGGCACCGTGGGATTGAAGGTGATCGACAGGCTCTCGGATTTGCCGAGGTTGTCGAAATACTCGACCGAGAGGTCCTGCGTAGCCCCGGACGCGCCGGCCTGCGTCTCGGTGGCCGGCAGGTTCACCGCAAGGTCGACCTCGGTGGTGGCATTGCCGACGAACTGGTTCGAGTTGATCTGAACCGGTTCCAGCCCGCCCGTTGTATCACGGGGATAGGTCGGTACCGTCCCATCAGGGTTCGCGGCCCAGCCCATCAGGGTCAGCCCGCTGGACGTGGTCAGAAAGCCGTCGGCGTCGGGGCGGAAGGACCCCGTCGAGGCGAGCTTGAACGGAAGATCCCCACCGGCACTGATGGCAGAGGAATCGGACACCGGCAACATGCCGCGGCCGCGCACGGCCAGATCGGTCGCATTCTCGGTCGAGACAAGCGGACCGCGCTCGTCGATGAGCCGCTGCGTGGTCGCCCGCACACCGCCCGCCGAGTAGCTGCCGAGACCGCTGTCGATGACCATGGAATGGAAATCCGTCACGGCGCGCTTGTACCCGTAGGTCGACGAATTGGCGATATTGTCCGAGATGGTCGCCAACTTGCTGGCATTTGCGGCCAACCCGGCAACACCGGCGTTGAGCGAGGAAGAGATTGTCATCTTCTTGGCCTTTCTGTCACAAGACGCACATGCGGTCTGGCCCTTGTCTACCGCCGGGGCGATTAACGGCAGGCTAACGTCTAAAATGCGCGCCAGTTTGCCTGGTGCTAAGGGCTTCGCAGCAGCGTGATCTCGATCCTGTCGTTGCGGATGGCCGAGCCTTGGGCCGTTGCCGGTTCACGGTCGGCATGGCCGGTCAGGCGCGCCATCCGGTCCTCGTCCAGACCGGACGATACGAGGCGCGCGCGCACCGCCTCGGCACGGCCGGCAGAGATGTTCCAGACAGGATTGTCCGCAAGCACCAGCGGCTGGGTCCGGACATGGCCGTCGATGGCGATCGGGTTGCGCACCATGCCGAAAACGGGGGCGAAGGCCTGGAGAAGTTCCACCATCACGCGCGTCGGTTCGCGCGTGTTGCCCTTGAAGATCGGTGCGCCTTCGCGCGCGAAAATTTCGACGATCAGCCCCTCGTCGGTGACGCGGGTGACGACGTGGCGCAGGGCCTCCATCTGGAGCAGGCTCTCGCCACCCACACCCATGAGCTCGCGCTCGACCTCGCGCAGGGCGGCAACCTCGGCCGCTTTCTCGGCGGCGGACTGCTGCCCCTGAACGCGCAGGCCGACGGCCTGTCCGGTCCCGTTGCGGGCCAGCGCCTGGTCCGACATGATGCTGTCACCACCGAACATGTCGGACCCGCCGCCGGACACGCGATTGACCGGAACAGTGGGCGAGAAATAATCCGCGATGCCCTTGCGTTGCTGTTCGGTGGTCGCGTTCAGCAACCACATGAGCAGGAAGAAGGCCATCATGGCGGTCACGAAATCCGCATAGGCGACCTTCCAGGCGCCGCCGTGGTGTGCGCCGCCCGCGACGACCTTCTTGCGCTTGATGATGACCGGCGCATTGGACTTGTCGCCCATGACCTCACCCTTTCTCTCACCCGAGGCCGGGATAGCAGGACAAAGATGAAGGAGGGCCTAATGGGTCGGATACGTGCCAGTGCGCCGGGCGTCGGTGGATCGCAGCCGCGTGTGGGGGCCTCTGGCAATTCGTCGTGACAGCCCCATATTCCGCCCAAAGGAGACAAGGCCATGACCGATTATCAGAAGACGCCCGACGCCATCGCCCGGCTTTCGCCCGAACAGTATCGCGTGACGCAGGAAAACGGCACTGAACGGCCCTGGACCGGCCCGTATCTGGACAACAAGGAACCGGGTCTCTACGTCGACATCGTCTCGGGCGAGCCGCTGTTCGCCTCGTCGGCCAAGTACGAGTCGGGGTGCGGTTGGCCCAGTTTCACCAAGCCGATCGAGCCGGCGCATGTCTCCGAGCTGACCGACACCAGCCTCGGGATGGTGCGCACAGAGGTGCGCTCGGCCCATGGTGACAGCCACCTCGGCCATGTCTTTCCCGACGGGCCAGCCAGCGAGGGTGGTCTGCGTTACTGCATCAATGGCGCCGCGCTGCGGTTCATCCATCGCGACGACATGGAGGCCGAGGGCTACGGTGCCTATATCGACCAAGTGGAGGATATCTGATGGCGCAAGACCGTGCCGTCCTCGCGGGCGGATGTTTCTGGGGCATGCAGGACCTGATCCGCAAGATGCCCGGCGTGATCTCGACCCGCGTCGGCTATACCGGCGGCGACGTTTCCAATGCCACCTACCGCAACCATGGCACCCACGCCGAGGGTATCGAGATCATCTATGACCCCGACACGCTGAGTTATCGACGGATCCTCGAATTCTTCTTCCAGATTCACGATCCGACCACGAAAAACCGGCAGGGCAACGATGTCGGGATGAGCTATCGCTCGGCCATCTATTACACCGACGCCCGTCAGCGTGAAATCGCGCTGGACACCATCAAGGACGTCGAGGCCTCGGGGCGCTGGCCCGGCAAGGTCGTCACCGAGGTCGAGCCCGTCGGCGATTTCTGGGAGGCGGAGCCGTTCCACCAAGACTACCTCGAACGCGTGCCGAACGGCTACACCTGCCATTTCCCGCGCCCGGACTGGGTGCTGCCGCGGCGCGACGCGGCGGAATAGACCCTAGTCGCCGAGGGTGATGATCCGCCCGCCTGCGGCCTTCGCATCCTCGGCATCATGGGTAACCATCAGGACCGGAAGGTCGCGGTCGCGGGCCATGTCGAAGACGAGCCGCCGGATCTGTGTCCGGCGCTCGGTGTCCAGCCGGGAAAAGGCTTCGTCCAGCAAGAGCGCCCTGGGCTGCGACAGCAACACGCGCAGCAATTGCACCCGCGCAGCCTGACCGCCCGACAGCGTGGCCGGGTCCCGATGCGCAAACCCCTCGAGACCAATTTCAGCCAGCGCGGCTGAGACGGCCGCTCGGCGCTCTGCGCGTGTGCCACCTGGCGCCATGCCAAAGGCAAGGTTCTGCCCGACACTCATGTGGGGAAACAGAATGTCATCCTGATAGAGAATGCCGACCTGGCGCCTGTGCGGGGGCAAGGCGGTGATATCCGCGCCATCCAGCAGGACCCGCCCCGTTGCCGTGAACGCGCGTTTCAGGGTGCCCGTCACAAAGGCCAGGAGCGTGGATTTGCCCACGCCCGAGGGCCCCATGATGGTCAGCACGTCACCGGGGGCGATGGTGCAATCGGCCTCGATCACCGTCTGGCCGCCATCGGTGATGCAAACCTGCTCCAGCGTCAGCACGTCAGACATGCAAACCCCGCCGGTTGCGCCAGACAAGGGCCGGCAGGAGTGTCGCCAGCGCAAAGGGCAGCAGCGCTGCAAGTGTCTGCATCAGCCCGTAGACCCCGATCGCCCGCCGGTCGCCGCCCGAGGCGAGCGCCACGGCCTCGGTCGTCAGGGTGGCGACACGACCCCCGCCGATCAGCAGCGTGGGCAGATATTGTCCGACCGAGACAGCCACGCCCACCGCGACGGCGGTCAGGATCGGGCGCAGCAGCATCGGCAGGCGCACCTGCCAGAAGACCCGCCAGGGTGGCGCGCCCAGTGTTCCGGCCACCACCGCATTGCGCGGGTCCCAGGCGCGCCAGGCATCGCCCAGCGATAGGAAGACGTAGGGCAGCACGAAAACGAGATGCGCCAGGATCACCGGCCCGCGCCCGACATCCGCCCCGACCGACAAAAGCAAGATCTGCAAGCCCGGCAGGAAGGCCGTCTGCGGCACCAGCAGCGGCAGGTAGAGAAGCCACAGCCCCCGCGTGGTCAACGTTCGGCCGCTGCGGTGCTCGGCCTCCAGGCAGCCCAGCACCAGCACCAGCGCGAGGCCGGTGGCAGCGCCGGCGACCAGAAAGGTCTCGGCCGCGGCTTCCAGCGTACCGGGGCCGTGCCTGTGCCAGTTGCGCATTGTGAAAGCGTCGGGCAGGGCGTCGGGAAAGGCCCAGAACCCGGCGGCCGACCAGACCGCAAGCCCCAGCAGGGCGAGCAGGGTCGCCGCCGCGGACAGCGCGCCCAGCCCGATCCCGACAAGGCGCAGGGCCGGGTCGAGGCGCCCGCGCCGGCCCGTCTCGAGCCAGTTACGGCCCAGCCGGGCGACGCCCACCTCGCCCAGCCGCCAGAGGCCGAGCGCCAACAGGACCAGCACAAGCTGCAACAGCGCCCCGGCGGCCGCGACAAGCCGCATCGCCAGGTCCGGGTCGCCCATCCACTTGACGATCTGCACGGAGAGGCTGGGCGGGCGCGTCGGCCCGAGGATCATGGCCACGTCAACGACGCTCATGGAATAGGCCAGAACCACGTAGACCGGCAACCGGATCTGCCGATAAACGGCCGGAAAGACGCACTTGAGCCAGCCCGTCACTCTATCGTATCCGAGCGTGCGCGCGGTTTGCAGTCTCTGGTCCTGCCGAACCTGTCCCAAGGCCGCAAGTGTCATCAACAGCAGGAACGGCACCTCCTTGGTAACAAGGCCCGCTGTCATCGCCAGCCCGGCCGGGTCCTGAATGACCAGAAGGTCGGGCGGGCGCGCCCAGCCCGTCAGCCAGGGCGAGGTCAGCCGGGCGAGCCAGCCCGAGGGCGCGATCAGGAAGGCAAGGCCGAAGGCTGCCGCGGCGTGCGGCACCGACAGTATCGGGGCCAGGACCCGTTGCAACGCGCCGAAAGCCCGCGTGCCCGACCAGCCGGCGGTCACCAGAACCACGATCAGCAGCGACAGGGCCGTCGCCAGAACCCCGGTCGTCACAGACAGCCTCAGGGCCTGTTCAAGGCCAGGCCAGGCCAGCAACGTGCGAAACGCGTCGAAGGAAGGGCCAGTCAGCCCGGCCCCCGGCAGATGGCCCAGCGCAGGAAGCAGCGCCCCCCACAGCCCGGCCAGCACTGGCCCGATCATGACGACCAGCGTCAGGAGGGGCAGATGGCGCAGCACTCTACTGCGCAGTGCCGTAGCGCGCCGCCCAGTCCTCGGCGATGCGTGTCATCCAGCTGGGGTGGGGTTCGGCCTGCACGTTGCCAAGTTCGGCCGGCGACAGCGTCGCGATGCCGAGGTCGAGGTCCTCGAAGGCCGCGCGGTCGTCCGACGGCAGCTTGTCCATGTCCAGCACCGTGCCGTACCCTAGCACCTCGGGGTCCTGGGCGCGCAGCTGCGCCTCGGGCGACATTAGGAAATTGGCCACCACCATGGCCCCGGCCGCCGACCCTGAATTGTAGGGGATCGCAACAAAGCTGGCGTTACCGATGGTGCCCTTGTCGAGCACCAAGGTGCGCACGGTATCGGGCAACTGGTTGTTGGCGATCGCTGCCGTCGCCTCGCCCGGGCTGAAAGAGATGGCCATGTCGATCTCGCCGTCGGCGATCAGCTGCAACTGCGCCGGGCCGGTCTGCGGGTAGGCGCGCCCCTGCCGCCAGAGCGTCGGGGTCAATTCCTCGAGAAAGGCCCAGAGCGGCGCTGTGACCGCGTCGTAGTCGGCCTCGGCCACGGGCTGTTGCAGCGCCGCGGGGTTGCCGGTCAGATCGACCAGCGCCTGTTTCAGGAAGGTCGTGCCCAGAAAATCCGGCGGCTGGGGGTAGGTAAACCGCCCGGGGTTGGCCTGCGACCAGTCGAGGATCTCTTCCATCGACCCCATCGGCGCGTCGATATCGGCGGTGTCATACATGAAGACCACCTGCGCCATGGCCCAGGGGCTTTCATAGCCCTCGGTCGGCACGGTGAAATCGGTACGCACGGTCTTGTCCTCGGTGTCGACGTATTGCCAGTTCGGCAGCTGCTCGGCGAAGGGGCCGAACAGCAGGTCGGCCTCTTTCATGGCTGCGAAATTGGCGCCGTTGATCCAGATGAGGTCGATTGCGCCGTCGCTGTCCGTGCCCGCCTGCTTTTCGCTGACCACGCGGGTAACGGCATCGGCGGTGTCGGTCAGCTTGACGTGTTCCAGCGTCACGCCGTGGTCCTCGGCCACGCGCTCGCCTACCCAGGCGATGAAGTCGTTGGTGGTGGTCGATCCACCCCAGGCGTTCCAGAAGACGGTCTGGCCCTCGGCCTCTTCAAGGACGGCCTCCCAGTCCGACGGGTCGGGCGTGGCGGCGGCGGCAAGCGGCAGGCACAGGGCGACGGCAAGCGGCAGGTGTTTCATGGATGATCCTCGGTTGCGGAAAAAACGGTTCGCGCGGCGAGAAGGCGCAGCGCCGCGGTGGCAAAGCACAGGGCGCCGAAGACCCAGGCCAGCGGGGCGAAGGCCCCGGGCAACAGGCACAGCAGGACGAAGAACAGGATGGTTTCCGTCCCCTCCAGTAGCCCGTTGGAGAAATAGAGCGACTTGACCCCCTGAGCCGAGGTCGCGATCCCGTGTTTCTCGGCCAGGATGGCATAGCCGAGAAAACTGGTGCCGTTGAAATAGAAGGCCGTAAGCAGAAACGCCCCGGCCACGCCGTTGGCCGCCGGGTCGAGCAGGACGAAGGCCAGCGGAACGGCCCCGTAGAACAGGAAGTCGCAGGCGATATCGAGGTAACCGCCAAAATCCGTCTTGCGGCTGGCCCGCGCCACCGCGCCGTCCAGCCCGTCCGCGATGCGCGAGGCGAGCAGCGGCGCCAGCGCCCAGAGCGGCTGACCCGACGCGATCATTGCGGCCGCGAAAAGGCCCAGCGCCAGCCCCGCCAGTGTGACGGCATCGGCCCCCACGCCCAGCCCGGCCACACGACGGCCAACCGCGTTGAGCGGCGGGTCGATCAGTTTGCGGGCGGCGGCGTCAAGCATGGGCACTCCTCGTTCAGGTCTTCTCGCGAAAACCGGCGCGTGTGACAATCCGATGGCCCGCCGCTTGACGCGAACGTGAGCAAGTCGTGTTTGCGCAACGAAAAACGGCCACGCTGTCAGGAGCGTGGCCGTCTATCTCGATCAGGCACCGGGCGTTTATTCGGCGCCCCCGCCAAGGCTGGCAAGGTAAGCATAGATGTTCGTGGCGTCCTCGGGGTTGCGCACGCGCCAGGACATGCGCGACCGGGCCCGGTCATCGCCGGTCGCCTCGCGCAGCCACCCGGTGGTGTCCTGCAGATAGGCCACGAAGTTCTCTTCGGTCCAGACCATGTCGGTCTCGGCCAGTTGCGAGATGCCCGGCCCGTAGCGGAAATCCTCGATCGACGCGATGGAGCGGCCGGCAACGCCGTAGAGATTGGGGCCGGTGCGCATGTTCGGCCGGCCGGCCAGCACCTCGCCCTCGTCATCGACGACATTGTGGCAGGTCACACACTGGCGGTTGAAGGCCTGTTCCCCGGCAGCGGCATCGCCCGAGGCGTCGCTCTGCGCGAAAGCCGGTGCGGCGAGCATGATGGCGGCGGCCGTGATTGCGAATCTTGTCATGACGTCTCCTAGTATGGTGGTCAGTTCGACTTGACGTGTCAGGGCAGACTAATCCGAAATGCACGGTGATCCAGCCCAAAAATGTGAGATCAGCCGGCGCGCGTTCCTTACCTTACCCGCGCTGTCTGGAGTTGAACCGGCTGGCCGTCGCGCCCCCGGCATTTCATGTAAAGACTCTGTGGTGCCGCTGAAGGGACTCGAACCCCCGACCCCATCATTACGAATGACGTGCTCTACCAGCTGAGCTACAGCGGCCACGGAGGTGCTTTAGCACCGGCGCGCGACCGAGGAAAAGGGCTATTTTTCCGCCTCTGCTCCGGCGTCCTGCCTGTCCTCGATCAGTTCCGCCTCCTCGGCGGACTCGGCGGGTGTCGAAGGCGTGGTATCGAGCTGGCCGACGATCAGCGGCAGCATCTCGGTGCCACCGGGCATCGCGACCTCGCCAACGGGCGGACGACGCCATGCCAGCGTGTCGAAGGCCTTGCAATTCGTGCAGACCGGTGCCCAGTCAGCATGGATGGTGTGACATTTGTCGCAGATCCACTGCGGGCCGCGCGGCGCCGTCAGGGCCTTGGTGAGCCAACCGCGCACCACGGTATCCGGTTTGCCCTCGCCCCGTTCGATCGCGGCCATCAGGGTCAGGCTCCGGGCCGTCGGGTCTTTTTCGATCAGGTCGCCCAGCGCCCGGCGGGCCTCGGGAAAATCCTCGGCCGCGATGTGAAGTTCGGCCAGAAGCATCCGGCTCTCGGGGTCCTCGGGCCGGATCTTGAGCAGCGGCTTGAACCGTTTCAGGCGCGCCTGCGGGCTTTCGTCAGGGACGATGGCCGCGAAGGCGCGGGCAAGGTCCGGGTGCGGGTAGCTGCCCCAGGTTTTCTTGACGACCCGTGCCGCGGCCCGGGTATTGCCCTTCTCGACATGCACTTCGGCGGCCATGGCCGCGGCGGGGATCAGTTCGGGCGCGAGACGGTTGGCTTCCAGAACAGTGTCCTGCGCCTTGGCCTTTTCGCCCGCGTCCAGCATTTCGCTTGCCTGCGACAGGGCGAGGACCGCATCGCGGCGCGTGTGGACATCGCGCGGCAGGGTCCCGGTCTTGAGCTTGGCCCCCAGCGTTGTCCGCGCGCCTTGCCAATCGGCCGTCTCGGCCTGCAGGCGCAGAAGCGTGTCCTGGGTTTCCTCGTGGCGCGGCTTTAGGGCGAAAGCCTTCTCGGCCAGCTTCATGGCCGTGTCCGTGTCGCCGTCGGAGAGTTTCTGCTTCATGATCCCGCGCACGCCGACAAAGCGGGTGCGTTCATCTTCCAGCAGCTTGCGATACGTGCGTTCGGCGACCTTTCGATCGCCGGCCATCTCGGCCGCCTGTGCGGTCAGAAGGTTCGTCAGATGCGGCTTGCCCAGATATTTCTCGGCCCGCGAGGCCTTGGTCATCGCCAACCTGCCCTCGCCCGAGGCGAGCGCCATCATCCCCTCCGACAGGGCCTCGAAGCCCTTGCGCTCGCGGTTGCGCGAGAAGTAGCGCGAGATCGCGGTCTCGTCGCCGTTGAGAAACTTGAACGACGCCACGAGGAACCCGGCCAGCTTGAAGCCCAGCCAGACAAGCGCGACGAGCAGCCCCAGAACCACGACCAGTTCCAGAACGCTCATCGTCATGCCGAAGCCGGCGACGTCAATGACGACCTCGCCGGGCACCTCCATCAACAGGACGCCACCGTAGGTCAGGGCCGTCACCAGGACCACAAAGGCCAGAATCTTCACTAGGGACCAGAGCATCGGGACAGCCTCAGTTTGTGTTCAGGGATTGGGACAGGTCGGCAATCGCGGCCAGGGCATCGGCGCGGGCCTTCGCCTTGGCTATCCAGCCGGTCATTTCGGCGCGGGCCACCTCGGGAAGGGCGGCGATCTCGTCCAGGGCATCGGACAGCCGATCTTCCTCGACCGCCGCCTCGGCCCTTGAGAGCACGGCATCCGGGTCGTCGCCCGCGCGGGGCTGGGTCGAGCGAACGTCGAACTGCTGGCGCAGGAAGGTCCCCAGCCCGCCGGTTTCCCCGGCAACGCCTTCCTCCCTCGCAGCGGCGAGGGCGGCCCGTGCGGCCGAGTCGAATTCCTCTTCGAGCGTGGCCCGCTCCGCAACACCGGTCTCGGCCACCTCCGTCAGGGATTTCGGCAATTCGCCGGCCACCTCTGTCAGATCACCCAGAAGATCCTCGAAGGGGTCCCCGGCCGACACGGCAACGCGCAGGCGGTTCAGGGCCGCCCGTCCGGCCGCGGCGCGTGCCTCCTCTACGGCCTGCTGCTCGAGCTGTTCGGCCTCGGCCCGGGCCGCTTTCAGGTCCTCGGCCGCTTGTTCGGCGATGGCGGTCACTTCGTCTCGCTGCGTGGCAAGCTGGTCTCGTTGCGTGGCAAGTTCGGCGCGCAGCGCGTCGAGTTCGCGTTCGTAGGCCGCCATGGCGCTGTCACTCAGCGTGCCATCGCTTTGCGGACGCTTTTCGACCTGTGTCAGGCGCTCATCCAGTCCGTCGATCCGCTCTGTGAGGTCGGACTCGACCATATCGATCCGCTCCGTCAGGTCAGACTCGGCGGCGTCGATCCGTCGGGTCAGGTCCTGCTCCAGCCCGTCGAGGCGATCCTGCAATGGTGCAAGGTCAGGGTTGGGCGGGATCGCGTCGATCTCGGCACCAAGGGCATCCATTCGTTCGGATTGATCCTCGATCAGGGCCGCAAGGTCGGGGCCCTTCTCGGCTTGCCGGTCAAGGTAGGTCTCGACCCCGTAGCCGATGCCCCCGGCGGCCAGTCCACCGATCAACAGCGGAACGAACCCCCCGCGCCGCCTGGCGGGTTGCTCGGGCGTCGCCGAGGCGGGCTGTGAGGCATGTTGCGACGCCGCCGAACGCGCAGGCACCGGATCGTTGGGGATGTCTTCCTCGGGCGGGTCTCCGTCGGGCGCGACGTCAGACGTGTCTTCGACGGGCGAGACGTCCTCTCGCATGGCGTCGTTCGGCGTGTTTTCTTTGGCCGTTTCGGTATCGGGCGCGTTGTCGTCGGACATGGGATCGACGTGCGGCGGAACCGGCGCAGCCTCCGGCACGTCGTCGGTCACCGAGGCGGGTTCTGATTTCCCGGTACTGACCGGCCCATCGTCGGCCGCGTCGTTCGAACCGCTGTCCGGGGGCGTTTGCTCAACGATCTCGGCGTCCTCGATCGCCTCGGGGGGGGCGTCGTTGTCCGTCGCCGATGACACCGGGCCGGTCTGCGCATCCGCATGCGACGCATCCGCATCCTGCGATTCGGGAGTCCGCGATTGCGCATTTTCCGATTTCTTCTTGGACGATTTCGCCACCTTAGCCACCCAAATCCCTGTTCCAACCGGCCATCAAACCGAATGTCAGCCTATCCTGCGACTCGTCGGGCCTCAAGCGTCGAGCTTTGCCACGCCCTGGACCATTCCGGCCAGGTCGGGTGTGTCCGCGACCTCGACTCGATCCGCGTCCAACGGTCGCGCCGCTTCGGCGACGGCCCCGCTCATGGCAACAACAATAGGCGGCGCCGAAAAGGGACCCTGCTGAGCAAGAATGCGCGCGGTTTCCGGCGAAAACAGCGGAAGCACCACCGTCTCCCTGCCCATCAGGGCGGCCCGGGCCGGCGGTGTCAGGTCCCGCGGCACTTTCTCGTAGACGATCCGTTCCTCGCAGGTCACACCGGCGGCCGCGAGCCGGTCGCGGATTTGGCCCCGACTGTCCGCGCCACGGACATGCACCAGCGGCTCCGCTGGCCTTTTGGCCAAGATCAGTGCCACAAGGGCTTCGGCATCGCCGCGGGCATTCCGCGTCTCGAATCCCGCCTCTCGCGCGGCCATGGCGGTACGGTCACCTACGCACCAGGCCGCGCGCCCGGCGCCTGGCCCTGCATGGGGCACAGCGGCGGCGGATGTCAGGACAACGTCGGCGTCCCGGTCGATGGGCGCATGGTTGACCGGCGCGTAATCGAAAAGCGGGCTGATGATCACCCTGTATCGCACTTCAATCTCAGCGGGAAGCGCACGCAGGAAGTCCTGCGCCGCTGCCTCGGGCCGGGTCAACAAGAGTGTCGGTGCGTCCCGCGCCATGCGCCCCCCGGCCATTGTCGGATCATGCCCCGAGTGTTACTTCCGACGCTATTCAGCGCAACCGGGCGAGCCATGATCACCCCCCTGACCATCCTGGGCATCGAAAGCAGCTGCGACGACACGGCGGCAGCCATCGTGCGGGGGGTGCCGGGACAGGCCGCGGTGGCGTCATCCGTCGTCTCGGGCCAGGTCGATCTGCACGCGGGATTTGGCGGCGTCGTGCCCGAAATCGCCGCACGCGCCCATGCCGAAAAACTGGATATAATGGTGGAACAGTCCCTGTCTGCGGCCGGAGTGACCCTGGGCGACCTGGACGCCATCGCCGTCACGGCAGGCCCTGGGCTGATCGGCGGAGTCCTGTCGGGCGTCATGTGCGCCAAGGGGCTGGCCGCCGCGACGGGGCTTTCCCTGCTCGGTGTCAATCATCTGGCCGGGCACGCGCTGACCCCGCAGCTTACCGACGGTTTGCCCTTTCCCTACCTGATGCTGCTGGTGTCCGGGGGCCATTGCCAGTTTCTGCTGGTGCGCGATCACGATAATTACACACGCCTCGGCGGCACGATTGACGACGCCCCCGGCGAAGCCTTCGACAAGGCTGCGCGCCTTCTGGGGCTGGCCCAACCTGGCGGGCCTGCCATCGAGGCCGTCGCGACGGCAGGCGACCCGGCAGGGGTCGGGCTGCCCCGGCCGCTTCTGGACCGGGACGATTGCAACATGTCTTTTTCCGGCCTCAAGACCGCGATACTGCGCGCCCGCGATGACATTATGCAGGACAAGGGTGGCCTGACGGCACGCGACCAAGCCGATCTCGCGGCGAGTTTCCAGGCTGCCATCGCCGATGTGCTAGTCCAGAAAACGCGCCGGGCGGTCACGGTGGCCCGATCGCTGGACCCGGCGCTGTCGCGTTTCTCCGTGGCCGGGGGCGTGGCCGCCAATGGGGCCATTCGGGCCGGACTGGAGACGGTTTGCGCCGACATGGGTCTTGAGTTCACCGCCCCGCCCCTGGCGCTGTGCACCGATAACGCCGCCATGATCGCCTATGCTGGTCTGTTGCGCCACGCCTCGGGTGAAAGCGACGACATGACCCTGTCCGCGCGCCCGCGCTGGCCGCTGGACGCGCACAGCCCGGGCCTTCTTGGGAGTGGCAAGAAGGGGGCCAAGGCATGAGCATCGCCGTCGCCGGGGCAGGAGCCTTCGGAACCGCGCTGGCCGTGGCGCTGTCGTCGAACGGGCCGGTCACCCTCTGGGCGCGCGATGCCGGGCAGGCCGCCGAGATGACCCGCATCCTCGAGAACACCCGTCGCCTGCGGGGCGTGGCCCTGCCGATCAATGTGGCTGTCACGGCAGACCCTACCGCGCTGGCCGTGTCCGATACCATCCTCGTCACCGTGCCCGCGCAACGGCTTCGGGGCTGGCTGACCGACTACCGGCGTGAACTGACTGGCAAGCGGCTCGTGTCCTGCTGCAAGGGCATTGATCTGGAGACCCTCCGCGGCACTGCCGCCCAGATCACCGAGAGCGTCCCCGATGCCACCCCGGCGGTCCTGACCGGCCCCAGCTTCGCGATCGATATCGCACACCAGTTGCCGACGGCACTCACCCTGGCCTGTGCCGCGCCGGAAACCGGTGAATCGCTCCAGACCACGCTCTCGACACCTGTCCTTCGGCTCTATCGCACGACCGATATCGTGGGCGCCGAACTCGGCGGCGCCCTGAAGAATGTCATCGCCATCGCCTGCGGCGTCTGCATCGGGGCCGGCTACGGCGAAAGCGCGCGCGCGGCCCTGATGACCCGCGGCTTTGCCGAAATGCAGCGCCTTGGTGCGGCGCTTGGCGCCCGGCCCGAGACACTGGCCGGTCTGTCCGGATTCGGCGACCTGGCGCTGACCTGCACCTCGGACAAGTCCCGGAATTTCCGCTATGGTCGCGCCATAGGGGCTGGCGAACGGTTCAATGCGGACACAACGGTCGAAGGTGCCGCAACCGCCAGCGCGCTGATCCGGCTGGCCGGGAAACTGGCACTCGACCTGCCGATTTCGACCGTTGTCGAGGGGCTGACAACCGGCCGAATGGACCCTGACAAGGCCTTGGAGACACTCCTGACCCGCCCCCTGAAGGAAGAATAACATGCTATATGCCCTGATCTGCCACGACAAACCCGGCCACCTCGACGTCCGCAAGGCAAACCGCGAGGCCCATCTCGCCTATGTCGCGGAGACCGGCGTCGTCGAAATGGCCGGCCCTCTGCTGTCGGACGAGGACGAGATGTGCGGCAGCCTCGTCATCCTGTCGGTCGAATCCGGCGCCGAGGCGCGGGCCTGGGCCGACGCCGACCCCTACGCCCGAGCCGGGTTGTTTGACAGCGTCACCGCCATGCCCTGGAAGAAGGTGATCGGCTGATGCGCTACTGGCTGTTCAAATCGGAACCGAACACCTGGGGCTGGGACGATCAGGTGGCAAAGGGCGACGCGGGCGAGGAATGGGACGGCGTGCGCAACTACCAGGCCCGCAATGTGATGCGCGAGATGTCCGTGGGCGACCGCGGTTTCTTCTACCACTCCGTCAACGAGAAACGCATCGTCGGTATCGTCGAGGTCATTGCCGAAGCGCACCCCGATAGCACAACAGAAGATCCCCGCTGGGATTGCGTGGATATCAAGGCGGTACGACCATTCGAGACGCCGGTGTCGCTCGACCGGATAAAGGCCGATCCGCGCCTGTCCGGCATGATCCTGGTGAAGAACGCGCGCCTGTCGGTACAGCCCGTCACCGAAGACGAATGGCGGATCATCTGCGCGCTGGGCGAGACGGACCCGGACTGACCCGGCCATTCCGCACGCGTCACGGTCGGCCCCGGTTCGCGCTGGCCGCGGTGCGGGCTGGCTGTCGAAAGAGCAGAAAGGGCCCGGACAATCGCCCGGACCCTTTCCGTCACCCGCGTGCTCCCATAGCCACCACACGCGTATTCGAAACTGGTCCGGGCCATCCTGGCCTTGTTACCGTTATATCCGCGTCCGGCCGGAGAGCGCAAAGCCAAAACCTCTCGCATTCCTATCAAATGCGCTACACCGGACCTGGCAGATCTGCCCGCTGTCACGGACACGCCTCAGGCGTAGACGGCTTCCTTGCCAAAATGCTTGACCAGCATGTAATAGACCACGGCACGGTACTTGTTGCGCTCGGACCGGCCGTAGGTATCCAGAACCGCATTGATCGCATCCATCAGTTGCGGACCGTCCGACAGGCCGAGCTTCTTGACGAGGAAATTGTTTTTCACGGTGTCCAGTTCGCCCTGCTGTGTCGCCGCCACGGTCGCGGAGTCCGCGTTGTAGATCGATGGCCCGCACCCGATGGTAACCTTGGTCAGAAGGTCCATGTCGGGGGTCATCCCGCATTTGTTGCGCAGATCATCTGCATATTGTGCGATCAGGTCGTCACGCTTTCCCATGTCTGTCTCCTCGCTTGCCGATCGTTCACTGGTCACTTGCGACCCAAGCCCCAAGAACTGGTGTCATTCGGACGATAGCGGCAGTTTCGACAGGTACAAAGCGCAAAAGCCGGGGTCAGGCCCGGTACCGTGCCCCCTCAATACCTGTAGTGTTCGGGTTTGAAGGGTCCCTCGGGTTTGACGCCGATGTATGCGGCCTGGTCGGGGTCGAGGGTGGAGAGCTTGACGCCGATGCGCTCGAGGTGCAGGCGGGCGACCTTCTCGTCTAGGTGCTTGGGCAGGATGTAGACGCCGGGGGCGTAGTCGTCGCCGTTGGTCCACAGCTCGATCTGGGCCAGCACCTGGTTGGTGAAGGACGCAGACATCACGAAGGAGGGGTGGCCGGTGGCATTGCCCAGGTTCAGCAGGCGGCCTTCGGACAGCAGCAGGATGCGGTTGCCCGAGGGCATCTCGATCATGTCCACCTGCTCCTTGATGTTGG
>NZ_MSIT01000066.1 GCF_002094885.1 Salibaculum halophilum | reverse complement strand
CCGATGCGGCCTTCGGGCGTCGCGAGATTTCGATTGCGGAGACGGAGATGCCGGGGCTGGTGGCCAGCCGCGAGGAGTTCGGCGCGTCCAAGCCGCTCAAGGGCGCGCGGATCGTCGGCTCGTTGCATATGACGATCCAGACGGCGGTGCTGATCGAGACGCTGGTCGAGCTGGGCGCCGAGGTCCGCTGGGCCTCGTGCAACATCTTTTCCACGCAGGACCACGCCGCGGCGGCCATCGCCGAGGCCGGCGTGCCGGTCTTCGCCGTCAAGGGCCAGAGCCTGGAGGAGCACTGGGATTACCTCGACCGCTCCTTCCAGTTCGCCGAGGGGCCGAACATGATCCTCGACGACGGCGGCGACGCCACGCTCTACGTGCTGCTGGGCGCGCGCGCCGAGGCCGGCGAGGAGATCATCCCGGTGCCGCAGTCCGAGGAGGAAGAGGTCGTCAAGGCGCAGATCCACAAGCGCATGAAAGAGAGCCCCGGCTGGTTCACCCGCACCCGCGACGCGATCCGCGGCGTCTCCGAGGAGACGACGACCGGTGTGCACAGGCTCTATGATCTGCACAAGAAGGGCGAGCTTCCCTTCCCCGCGATCAACGTGAACGACTCCGTGACCAAGTCGAAGTTCGACAACAAGTACGGCTGCAAGGAAAGCCTGGTCGACGGCATCCGCCGGGCCACCGACACGATGATGGCCGGCAAGGTCGCCGTGGTGATGGGCTACGGCGATGTGGGCAAGGGCTCGGCCGCCTCGCTCGCCGGCGCCGGCGCGCGGGTCAAGGTGACCGAGGTCGACCCGATCTGCGCGCTGCAGGCGGCGATGGACGGCTTCGAGGTGGTCACGCTGGACGACGTGGTCGAGTCAGCCGACATCTTCATCACCACCACCGGCAACAAGGACGTGATCCGCATCGAGCACATGCGCGCGATGAAGGACATGGCCATCGTCGGCAACATCGGCCATTTCGACAACGAGATCCAGGTCGCCAGCCTCAAGAACCACAAGTGGA
>NZ_MSIT01000065.1 GCF_002094885.1 Salibaculum halophilum | reverse complement strand
CCATGAATACCAAGTTGCACGCCATCTGCGACAGCCAGGGCCGGCCGCTGAACCTGTTTGTCACCGCCGGACAGGTCAGCGATTACATCGGCGCGCGGGCTCTGCTGGGCAGTCTCCCAGACGTGGAATGGCTGCTCGGAGACCAAGGCTACGATGCGGACTGGTTCAGAGATGCGTTGAAAGACAAGGGGATACGCGCCTGCATCCCGGGTCGGAAGCAGCGCAAGGCCACCGTTAAATACGACAAGCGCCGCTACAAACGCCGCAATCGGATCGAAATCATGCTCGGCAGGCTCAAGGACTGGCGGCGCGTCGCAACCCGATACGACAGGTGCCGGAAGGTCTTCCTCTCCGCAATCGCCCTCGCAGCAACCGTCATTTATTGGCTATGAGTCCTGACCCTAGAGAAGCGGTCACAATTCAAGGCCGGCCAGCCTCGGTAGTGAGTTGACTGAACAAATCCCCTGCCAATCGTATAAACAGTCAGCGCTCCGCCAACATCTCCAAAACGATTTCATTCAAGGCACTGATCATCTGCGCATGATCCTCGGTCGCCGCATCCAGCTTCTTCGCATGGTCCGCGAAACGCTCCTGCGCAGTGTCCGAAATCGATTTGGTCACCGGCATGCGGTCATACAAGTCAGAGAACTCAGCGGCTTCGGAGGCCAGAACGAAATATTGCACGGCCAGATCGGGGTGTTTTGCGGCAGCAGAAAACGCTTCTTCGGCCGCCTTTTCGAAGGCGCGCACGCCATTGCCATTGTCCTTGATGAGTTGAGCGAGGTCAGAAAATGCCATTTGAGACTCCATGGTCACGATGCGATGTCGGTCGCGCCGCCATTGCGGCCCGACCAGTCTAGGGGGGCGTGAAGAAACCGTTCGACCTCTTCGAGGGTTGCGGTATCGAAGTGCCGAGCCTCCTTGGCGTGATCAAGAACATCCCACCATGTGGCGAGGGAGTGCAGGGAGATTCCGTGGTTTGCCAGCGTTGTCCGGGTCTCCGGGAAGATATCATAGTAAAAGATCACCATCGTATCGGCGACCTCGGCTCCCGCCTGACGGA
>NZ_MSIT01000064.1 GCF_002094885.1 Salibaculum halophilum | reverse complement strand
ATGGCAAAGCAAAAGTTTGATCGTTCGAAAGAGCACGTGAACATCGGGACGATTGGTCACGTTGACCACGGCAAGACGACGCTGACGGCGGCGATCACGAAGTATTTCGGTGATTTCCAGGCGTATGACAGCATCGACGGCGCGCCGGAGGAGAAGGCGCGGGGGATCACGATCTCGACGGCGCACGTGGAATACGAGACCGACAAGCGCCACTACGCGCACGTCGACTGTCCGGGCCACGCCGACTACGTCAAGAACATGATCACGGGCGCGGCGCAGATGGACGGGGCGATCCTCGTGGTCAACGCCGCCGATGGCCCGATGCCGCAGACGCGCGAGCACATCCTGCTGGGCCGCCAGGTCGGTATCCCGAAGATGGTGGTCTTTCTCAACAAGGTCGACCAGGTCGACGACGAGGAGCTTCTGGAGCTTGTCGAGATGGAGGTGCGCGAGCTTCTGTCGGAATACGACTATCCCGGTGACGACATCCCGATCATCGCCGGCAGCGCGCTTGCGGCGATGGAGGGCAACAATCCCGAGATCGGCGAGGAGAAGATCCGCGAGCTGATGACGGCGGTCGACGACTACATCCCCTCGCCGCAGCGCGCGGTGGATCAGCCGTTCCTGATGCCCATCGAGGACGTGTTCTCGATCTCGGGGCGCGGCACGGTGGTGACCGGGCGCGTCGAGCGCGGTGTCATCAACGTGGGTGACGAGATCGAGATCGTGGGCATCCGCGACACCCGCAAGACGACCTGCACCGGTGTCGAGATGTTCCGCAAGCTGCTGGACCGCGGCGAGGCGGGCGACAACATCGGCGCGCTGCTGCGCGGGATCGACCGCGAGGGCGTGGAGCGCGGGCAGGTCCTGTGCAAGCCCAAGTCGGTGACGCCGCACACCAAGTTCGAGGCCGAGGTCTACATCCTCAACAAGGACGAGGGCGGGCGCCACACGCCGTTCTTCGCCAACTACCGGCCGCAGTTCTACTTCCGCACGACGGACGTGACCGGCACGGTGGAACTGCCCTCGGGCACCGAGATGGTGATGCCCGGCGACAACCTGAAGTTCACCGCCGAGCTGATCGCGCCCATCGCCATGGAAGAGGGCCTGCGCTTCGCCATCCGCGAAGGCGGCCGCACCGTCGGCTCCGGCGTCGTCTCCAAGATCATCGACTGAGAC
>NZ_MSIT01000063.1 GCF_002094885.1 Salibaculum halophilum | reverse complement strand
GGCGGCCAGGCCATCGGTGACCCGGGTGATCCAGTCGGCGATCTGGCGGAACTCGGGTTCGGCGAAGCCGCGGGTGGTGCCGGCGGGCGTGCCCAGCCGGATACCGCTGGTCACGGCGGGTTTTTCGGGATCGAACGGGATGCCGTTCTTGTTGCAGGTGATCTGCGCGCGGCCCAGGGCGGCCTCGGTGGCGTTGCCCTTGACGCCCTTGGGGCGCAGGTCGACCAGCAGGACATGGCTGTCGGTGCCGCCGGTGACGATGTCCAGCCCGCCCGCGACCAGCTGATCGGCCAGGGCCCGGGCGTTGCGGATCACCTGGGTTTGGTAGGTCTTGAACCCCGGCGCCAGCGCCTCGCCGAAGGCGACGGCCTTGGCGGCGATGACATGCATCAGCGGCCCGCCCTGCAGGCCGGGGAAGATGGCGCTGTTGACCTTCTTGGCGATATCCGGGTCGTTGGTCAGCACCAGCCCGCCGCGGGGGCCGCGCAGGGTCTTGTGGGTGGTGGTGGTGACGACATGGGCATGCGGGAAAGGGTCGGGGTAGACGCCGGCCGCGATCAGCCCGGCGAAATGGGCGACATCGGCCAGCACCCAGGCGCCGACGCTGTCGGCGATGGCGCGGATGCGGGCGAAGTCGATGTGGCGCGGGATGGCCGAGCCGCCGGCGATGATCATCTTCGGGCGGTGCTCGGCGGCCAGGGCGGCGATCTGGTCGTAGTCGATCAGGTTGTCGGCCGCGCGCACGCCGTATTGCACGGCGTTGAACCACTTGCCCGACTGGTTGGGTTTGGCGCCATGGGTCAGGTGGCCGCCGGCATCCAGGCTCATGCCGAGGATGGTATCGCCCGGGCTCAGCAGGGCCTGGAAGACGCCCTGGTTGGCCTGGCTGCCCGAGTTGGGCTGGACGTTGGCGAAGTCGCAGCCGAAGAGCGTGCAGGCGCGCTCGATGGCCAGGGTCTCGGCGATGTCGACGTACTGGCAGCCGCCGTAATAGCGCCGGCCCGGGTAGCCCTCGGCGTACTTGTTGGTCATCACCGAGCCCTGCGCCTGCAGAACCGCCGCCGAGACGATGTTCTCGCTGGCGATCAGCTCGATCTCGTGACGCTGCCGCCCGAGCTCCTGCTCGATCGCCCCCCAGATCTCGGGGTCGCGCGACGAAAGCGGCTCGGTGAAAAAGGGGTC
>NZ_MSIT01000062.1 GCF_002094885.1 Salibaculum halophilum | reverse complement strand
TTCTGACCTCCTTTTGTCGATAGCAACGGCGCAATGGGCCGAACGGGATGCCCGAGATGAGGTGCATAGCCTCGTTGATGACCTGAATGATATCGGGCCGGGTTATTCTTTCTCAAAGGATTTTGTGCTCAAGGCGGGGCTCATGTTGTTGGATATCCAGAGCGTGGGTTTTCGTGTTGAGAATTTTGGGCGCAAGAACATGACCCTCATGGAGGCAGAATGGGACCGGATACGCGAGGCGCTGCTTCTGACGGTCCGCCTTGTCTCGGAAATGGGGTTCGACGACAACGCAATACGGGCTGATAGCGCGCTGTTACCCGTCGCGTATTATGTCTTCAACCGCTAGCTCGGGGAAAAATACTTGTCGAGCACAGCCGACCGGGCGGATAGGGATACGATCAATGGGTGGCTGGCACGATCCTTCCTGAAGGCCTCGGGGATCTGGGGCAGTGGGCTCGACGTGATGCTTACGGCTCTGCGCGCCGAAATCAGGGACCATGGCAATACAGGTTTCCCACTTCAGCAAATCGAGCGTGAGATGGCACGTCGGGGACAATTGCTGGTCTTTTCCGACGAGGAAATCGAGGAATTGCTGGAAATTTCATATGGAGAAAAGCGCGTCCTACCGCTTTTGACGCTTCTTTCCCCCTTCATCGACACTCGGCATCATGTCCATGTCGATTATATCTATCCCTGGTCACAATTTACCAAGGCGAAGCTGCGCAAGGCTGGCATCGCAGATGAGGAAGCGGAGGAAATGATCGAATGGGTGAACGGCATAGCGAACCTGCAATTACTCGATGGCCTTACAAATCAGGAGAAGAGCGCGACCTTTACAGGATCATGGCTCAAAGATGCCTACCCCGAAAGGGCCGCTCGGCAGGCGTATATGGACCGCCACGATCTTCGGTTTCCCAAAGAGCATGGCGGGTGGCTGTCCCCCGGTAATGGCCCGGACGGGTTCATGACCTTTTACGAGGCTCGGCATGAATGTTTGAAGACCCGCATTAAAGGGATTGTCGGTCAGTAGCGTGATGCGGACCGTGGAGAGTTTGCAGGACAACGAGGATGACCTCACCGTCATGGACACGCACACGCGCTTAACTTTGAACGAACAGCGTAGTCGTGAATTCTGGACCGGGTTGAGGAAGGCAAAAGTAACGGACCTGCTGCGCGCACGAAATTGGTGGGAAAACTAGACAGGGAGTGGCGACTACAGGGCGCACAAAGTTCAATTAGGGCGTTTGCGGGAGATTTCCAC
>NZ_MSIT01000061.1 GCF_002094885.1 Salibaculum halophilum | reverse complement strand
TGCCCCTCGGGATGGTGTAAGAGGCCGCGCGCGAAGCCCTTGGCGTAGCGCAGCGCGCGGCCGGGCTGGCGGCCACCGCGCTTCTTCGTAATCTGAGGTTGTTCAAAGACCGACGACAACGAAGGAGAGCACGATGACCGAGACCATGATCGATCTTCCGGGCGCGATCGCCAAGAGCGATGACGCTGATTTTCTGCGCGAGCTGATCCAGGACGCCGCGCAGCGACTGATGGACATCGAAGTGGCCGCTGTATGCGGCGCGGGGCATGGCGAGCGCAGCCCGGACCGCGAGAACCAGCGCAACGGATACCGACCGCGCCAGTGGGATACTCGGGCAGGCACCATCGGCCTGAACATCCCAAAGCTGCGCAAGGGCAGCTATTTCCCCACGTTCCTGGAACCGCGCAGGACGGCTGAGAAGGCGCTGATGGCGGTGATACAGGAGGCCTACATCCACGGGGTCTCGACCCGCGCCGTCGATGACCTGGTGCGCGCGATGGGGCTGACGGGCACCTCCAAGAGCCAGGTCTCGCGGCTGTGCGAGGAGATCGACGAACGGGTGCAGGCGTTCCTGAACAGGCCCCTCGAGGGGGACTGGCCGTTCCTCTGGCTGGACGCCACCTACGTGAAGCTGCGCGAGGGCGGACGCATCGTCTCCATGGCGGTGATAGTGGCCGTCGCGGTCAACACCGACGGGCGGCGCGAGATCCTCGGGATCACGGTCATGCCCTCGGAGGCCGAGACGTTCTGGGCCGACTTCCTGCGGTCTCTCACCCGCCGCGGCCTGCGCGGTGTTCAGCTGGTGATCAGCGATGCCCATGAGGGCCTCAAGGCCGCCGCGCGCAAGGTTCTGGGCGCCGGGTGGCAACGCTGCCGCGTCCATTTCCAGCGCAACCTGCTGGCCCGCGTGGGCAAGACCAACAAGCCGGTGGTCAGCGCCGTGGTGAAGACCGTCTTTGCCGAAAAGGACCGCGACCAGGCCCATGCCCGCTGGCGCGAGGTGGCCGACAACCTTCGTGGCCGGTTCAGGGATGTCGCAGAGCTCATGGACGAGGCCGAACACGACGTGCTGGCCTACATGGCCTTCGACGAGAGCCTGCGCTCGAAGCTGCACAGCACCAACCCGCTGGAGCGCGTCAACAAGGAGATCAAGCGGCGCACCAATGTCGTCGGGATCTTCCCGAACCGCGAGGCCGTCATCCGGCTCGTCGGCGCGCTCATGCTGGAGCAGAATGACGAGTGGGCTGTCTCGCGCCGCTACATGTCGGTGGAAAAGCTGACCGCCATATGCAACGATGATGGTGAGACGGCGATGATCGCCGCTCAGTGAACGAGCAGCACCAGCTATGAAGAAGCAGGTGGACGCCAGTTCCTACACCACTTCCCGGGACACTA
>NZ_MSIT01000060.1 GCF_002094885.1 Salibaculum halophilum | reverse complement strand
CGAACATCAAGGAACAGGTGGACATGATCGAGATGCCCTCGGGCAACCGCATCCTGCTGCTCTCCGAAGGCCGCCTGCTGAACCTGGGCAATGCCACCGGCCACCCCTCCTTCGTGATGTCTGCGTCCTTCACCAACCAGGTGCTGGCCCAGATCGAGCTGTGGACCAACGGCGACGACTACGCACCCGGCGTCTACATCCTGCCCAAGCACCTCGACGAGAAGGTCGCGCGCCTGCACCTCGAGCGCATCGGCGTCAAGCTCTCTACCCTCGACCCCGACCAGGCCGCCTACATCGGCGTCAAACCCGAGGGCCCCTTCAAACCCGAACACTACAGGTATTGAGGGGGGCATGCCATGAGTGAACGCACACCGCATATCGTCGGCTTGGGCAATGCCCTGGTCGATGTCGTCGCCGCCGTGGAGCCCGAGGTGGTCAGCCGCCACGGGCTGACGCCGGGGGGCATGCACCTTGTCGGGGCCGAAGCGGCTCACGCGCTTTTCGAGGAGGTCGGGCCGGGCGTGCGCCAGTCCGGCGGCTCGGTGGCCAATTCCATCGCGCATCTGGCGGACACGCCGGTGCGGGGCACCTACATCGGCAAGGTCGCCGATGACGACCTGGGCGATACCTTCTGTCGTGAAATGGTCGGTCTGGACCTGGCCGCCCCGGTGGCCGTGTCGCACAACGACGACCACGGCACCGGGCGCTGCGTGGTCCTCGTCACCCCCGATGGCGAGCGCACCATGAGCACCTACCTCGGTGCCGCCGTGACGCTGATGCCGTCGGAGGCGCGCGTGGCCCTGCCCGAGGCGTTCGATATCCTGCTCATCGAGGGCTACATCTGGGACGCGCCGCAGGGTGCCGAGGTGATCGAGACGCTGGCCAGTGCAGCAAAGGCCGCCGGCGCCCGCGTCGCGCTTACCCCCTCCGACGCGGGCTGCGTGGACCGCAACCTCGCCGCGATGCGGGCGCTGATCGACTTCCACGTGGACATCCTCGTGGGCAATCACGTCGAAATCTGCGCCCTGGGCGGCTGCGACAGTGCCGAGGCGGGGCTGGACTGGGCCATGTCCCGGGTGGCCACCGCCGCGGTGACCGAGCACGACAAGGGTTCCTGGGTGGCCGACGCGAGCGGGCGTCACCACGTGGCCGCGGCGCCCGTGGCCCGGGTCGTCGACACCACCGGTGCGGGCGACGCCTATGCCAGCGGCTTCCTCGCGGGTCTGGCGCAGGGACAGCCCGTGGACCGCGCCGGCGCCATGGGCGCACGGCTCGCGGCCGGCGTTCTGGGCCACTACGGCGCACGCGATGGCGCGGCCGCCCGCGCGATCGCCCTGCCAGCCGCTTGAGAGCGAATTGAGACCGGCCGGAGCGGCCCGCCGCTCCGGCCCATCCCCCCGGACGACGACACGACAGGAGAAAACCATGACAGCCAGGGACCGCGTT
>NZ_MSIT01000006.1 GCF_002094885.1 Salibaculum halophilum | reverse complement strand
CTCCCCGGGTTTTTTCAGAGTAGAGAACTTGTTCCTAGCGATTTCGTTTGTTTTATTCTTTGATTCCTTGGCTGCTTGAAGTAGCAGCTTGTAAGCTTGTTCAACTGCTTCTTTGCTGTGGCCGGATCTGAGCAAAGCAGCTGCTGTATCCTCGCTAGCCTCATTGGTGGTGATCAGAAAAAATTTGACGTTGCCAAGCTGTACCGTGCCTTCTTCTACAGCGGCCATCCAAATTCTTATTGTCTTCCACAGATCGACGCTCTTATCGTCCAAGGAGCCAGCAGTAACGCTGTGCTTTGCTTGAGTAAGACACTTTGATAAATTGTCGTCTTCAAAGGCAACGTCATCGAACTTTTCAACCGAGATTTGGCCATTGGGGTTCTTCTTGGCCATTCGCAGACCCTGCAGAAGTGCAAGTCTGCATTGAAACAGATACCCGGCTAATGATCCTCCGGCGTTGAAACTCGTGCTTTTCGTCAATCTTTGCCCCTCACCTCAGGCGAGCCTAGCATTTTCACTATTCAAGTCAAAGATGTATGCATGTGAGGTGTGCAATCTTTCGGGATCCATCTTCGACGAGATGGCGGGTTCCAAACGGCGTATGGTTGCTCAAGATTTCGCAGGGGCAGGAACGCCCCTTGTTCGATGTGAGCAGGGATGCCCCCAACGAATGGGACTTCGTGCGTGCGATAGCAACTAAGAAGAACTGATCATTAGCAGGGCCGGTCAGAGGTCCTCGTGACCAAGGTCCGCTTTGGCGATCTCCGCAGGATCTCGCCGCGGAGCAGCGAGTTCACACATCCCGCCCTGCGTGTTGATGCCCCGATACATATTGCTCCCCGCATGCGGTTCCGCTCCGGGCTGGGAGCCGTCATTAGCGGACCCGTCCGCTTGCGGCGAGGTGCAGCCTACGATCATTCGTATCCTGGCCCGGCCGGCGGTATGCCAAGCCGCCCTATTGAGCACCATGGGCGGCGTACACCAAGCGTTGCAGACGGCTCTCTGAAGCGCGAGAACGTTGATGGCATTCCGATACCAACGCTCGCTAAGGTGTTGCCCATGAGCCAGAGTTGAGCGAGCGTACAGATCCACCAAGACCATTGCGGAATAGGACAGGGATGAAAGCGCTCATTATCGGAGACGTCCATTTCGACCGATGGATCGAGGCCGAGCGGGACCCGTTTGCAGCGTTGACCCCGGAGGACTGGGCCGGCCTGGACGCCTTGTTCATCGCCGGAGACTTGTCCGACAAGCCGAGGGTCCGCTGGAAATACGCGATCCGCCACCTCGCGCGCCATGTTGACCCCGGTCGGATCCACATCATTCCGGGAAACCACGACTACTACGACTTCCAGATCGATAGGGATGACCGGCTGGCCGAGATCGCCGCGGGCGAAGGGGCCAATCTTGCGCAGAAGGCGGAAATCAAGGTCACCGATACCAGGTTTCTCTGTTGCACTTTGTGGACCGACTTTGCCCTGCGTGGGGATGTCCCCGGGTCGCAGGTGATCGCCCGCGAGCGGATGAATGATTACCGTTACATCAGGCACGCCAAGGCGAAGTATCGGAAAGTCCGACCCTACGAGATCGTGCAGATACACCAGGAGCACAGGGCGTGGCTCGAGGACCGGATGAGCCGTCCGCATGCAGGGCAAACCGTGCTGATCACGCATCACTGTCCGCATCCGGAATTGATCAGCGCCGCGCCGACCGAGCTGGACCCGGTTTATGGGTCGGACCTTGCGGCGATGATTGCCCATTTTCAGCCTGATGCATGGATCTTCGGGCACACACATCACCGCGCGGAAGCAAGGGAAGGCGCGACCCTGATCAAGAATGTCTCGCTGGGGTACCCTGATGAGGTGACACCGGGACGTGAGGGGGAGTTGCTGAGGCGCGGCTTGCTTGGGGTCGACGAAGACTTGCGCCAGGTCACTGCGGGTCCATAACTCTCCGGGTGTTCTCGCCGATACGCTTCCTCTCGGGCCGCGGTCCTGCTTCACCCCATCATCCAGCGGGAATGTTTCGGGCTCAACGAGCGGCCAGCGTGGCAGAGCATCCAGTCAGGATTTCACCAAGGCCCCGTGCTCGCGCATCGGGATGCCGAACGCGTCGAGCGGTTTTTTTGGGCGTGGGGTGATCGGAGCGCTCATCTTGGCGAAGGATGGCGCAGGCCGCTACCCGATATCCCCCATGTCCAGCCGCTCGCCCGTTCTGAGCAGATCGTACACCGTGGCCGTCAGGATATCGATGGCTTGCGAGTCTTCCTTCAGGACCAGCTTGGCGAGGTCGCGGTTGGACGTCATCGCCCGCACGACGGCCTTCTGAACGGCGCCGGGAAGGTTGCCCTTCAAAGCTTGCTCCTTGGGGTTTTCGTTGACCTGGGCCATGACAACGTCGCTTTCACGGGTGATCGACGCGATCTGATTGACGAAGCTGATCTTGTCGCTGAGCGGGGCCGCGTCCCCGAACAGGCTATTCAGCCGCTCGATGATCTCCTGCAGATAGGCCGGCGTCGTGCCCGGACGGCTGGAGCCGCCGGCCCCGACCGGCTTGAGCGTGATGTCGGGGGCCTGGCCGTCGCCTTCATCGTCGCCGGACCCGTCGCCGCCGCCGACAGGCTCGCGCGCCTTGATGTCGTAGCCGGTCAGGGTGATCCCGCGGAGGTCGACGTTTTCCGCCGGGACGCCGTCGAGGCGGTTCGCCAGCAGCTTCGAGAAGGCCGCGAAGTTCTCCATCTCCGGATCCCCGAGGTCGATGAGCTGCGCGATATAGGCGTAGGTGCGCGAAAACCGTGACAGCCCGGCCTTGAACTCTTCCATCTGACCGATGGCCTCGTCGACCTGTTTGCGCTCGTGGTCGGCCTTTTTCATGCCGTCCTCGTTCCCGGCGGCCTTGGCCGTTCGGTAATCGTCCTCGCAGATCTGCACCGCGTCGCGCAGCTCCTTGAGGCGCCGGTTATAGGCTTCGGTCGGCTCCGCGGTGGCCGCGAACATCGCCTTGTGCTCCGGTTCTCCGGCGCCGGCGAAATCGCGGGCGGTTTGATACCGGGCCGCCTTGAACGCCTCGATATGCGTGTTGGTGTAGATGCCGAACTCGTCCAGCTTCTCCTTCATGTCGTAGATCACGTCGAGGTCTTGCACGGTCTCGATACGGGCGCCGGAGTCATACATCGCGAAGGCCGCCTGGATCGACTCGGGTTCGTTGACGAAGTCGATGATGAAGGTCCGGTCCTTGCCCGGATGGTTGCGGTTCAGGCGCGACAACGTCTGCACGATTTCCACGGGGTTCCCGATCTTCTTGTCGAGATACATCGCCACCAGCTTAGGCTGGTCGAACCCGGTCTGGAATTTGTTCGCCACGAGCATCACGCGGTATTCGGGCCGGTCGAAAGCGACGCGCAGGTCCTGGCCGCTGACGTCCAGGTTCATGTTGGCCTCGGTGAACTCGGTGTCCGCTTCGGCCAGGAAGGTGTCCCCGGCAAGCCCGGCGTCGTCGCTGTGCATCACCTCTTCGCCCGTCAGCTTGCCGGAGAAGGCCACCAGCGCCCGGATCTCGCGGTAGGCGGGGTTGGCCTCGATGAACCGGTCAAAGGCCTTCTTGTAGCGCACGGCGGCCGCCCGGGAGCTGGTCACCACCATCGCCTTCGCCTTGCCGTCCAGCAGGTGGGCGACGTTCCCGGCGAAGTGCTCCATGATGAACTGCACCTTCTGGGTGACGTTCGTGGGGTGCAGGGTCATCCATTTCGCAAGGGCCCGCTTGGCGGCCTTGCCGTCCACGCGGTCCTCCTCGACCATCTCCTGACCCAGGTTGAACGCCGTCTTGTAGGGCACATAGCCCTGCAGCACGTCCATGATGAAGCCCTCGTCGATGGCCTGGCGCATCTCGTACTTGTGGAACGATTGGGGCGGGTTGTCGTCCGAGGCGCGCCGCGTCGGATCGGCCGGGCGGCCGAACAGCATCATGGTCAAATGCTTGGGCGTCGCGGTGAAGGCGAAATGCGAGACGTTGGAGGGCCGCGCGCGGGATTTCTGGATCTCGCTCAGCAGCTCCTCGACCGACATGCCGGCCATGTCCTGCGTCTTCGACAGGGCCAGCGTCGCCTGCAGCTTCGACGCGGTGCTGCCGGTCTGCGAGGTATGCGCCTCGTCGATGATCACCGCGAAGGATTTCTCCTTTAGCGATTTCTCGGTTAGGATCGCCTCCATCGCGTAAGGGAAGGTCTGGATCGTCACAACGATGATGGGCGTGCCCTTGAGCATCGCTTCGCTCAACTGCTGGCTCTTCGACTTTGACGAGGTCTCGCGATCAATCGCCGCGATCAGCCCGTCCTGGTGGTCGATCTGCTTGACGGCGTCCTGCAGCTGGCCGTCCAGCACGTTGCGGTCGGTCACGATGATGGCGGCGTCGAAAATGGCCTTGCCGTCATCGGTGCGCAGCTTGATCAGGTCATGCGCGGTCCAGGCGATGGTCGAGGTCTTGCCCGACCCCGCGCTGTGCTCGCACAGGTAGGCTTGGCCGGGGCCTTTTTCCTTGGCGTCGGCGATCATACTGTTGACCGCGTCGAGCTGATGGAACCGGGGGAAGATCAGCGTTTCCTTCACGGTCCAGTTGCCGCGCAGGTCCACCACGTCTTTCTTTTCGACATAGACGAAGCTGTGGAAGATCCGCAGAAAGGCGTCGGGCTGACAGATCTCTTCCCAGAAATAGGCGACGGGGTATTCGCCGTCGGCGCGCGGCTCGTTCCCGCCGTGGCCGTCATAGCCCTTGTTGAACGGCAGAAAGAAGGTGTCGGCGCCGGAGAGCTTGGTTGTCATCCAGATTTCGCTGTCGGACATGGCGAAATGCACCACGGCCCCACGCTTGAAGGTCAGCAGGGGGTGCTTGCGCTTGGTGCGGGGGTCTTCGGGCAGGCGGTCGGTGCGATATTGCTCTTTCGCGCTTTCGGCGCGTTGGGTGAAATCGGTCTTGAGCTCCACCGTGGCCACCGGCAGGCCGTTCAGGAACAGCCCCAGATCGATCGCAAGCTCGCGGTCGGGGTGGTATTTCAACTGCGGCACGACGCGCAGGCGGTTCGATGCGTAGCGGTGCAGCACCTTTTCGTTGCGCTTGTCCTCGGGGGCGGCCTCGGACAGGTCGATCGGGCCGACTCCAGCGATATCTATTCCCCGGCGCAGCACCTGCATGGTGCCGTTGCGGTTGAGCGCCTTGTCGAGGCGGTTCATCAACTTTTTGCGCGCATCCGCGCCGTTCATGGCGACCAGACGGTCCCATTTGTCGGGCTGGGTGGCCCTGACCCAATCTTCGAGGTCTTGCGGGTAAAGCGCGTAGTCCATGTCATAGCCCGCGCTGTCGCCGCGCAGCCACCCTTGGGCGACCAGCCGGTCGATGACATAGGCCTCGAAATGCTTTTCATGGTGCAGGTCGCTCATGCCGCGCTCCTTACGTCGATTTTACCCGTAACGGCGGCGGTGATCAGCGCCGCGCGCTTTTCCTTGAGCAGGGCGATGCTCTGCTCGGTCTTGGTGATGAGGTTCCGAATGCGATCCAGCTCGCGGTCGATTTCATCTGCGATGGCGCGTTGTTCATCCAAGGGCGGCAAGAATATCGGCAAGATCAAAAATTTCTCGGGTTCAAGCCGCCATTGATCGGTCCGAATGCCGTTCGAAATAAGCCTGTATACCCATGGCATCGGGCGCGCGCGCAGGTAGTGGTGCATGTAGCGGGGGTCATGCTCGCCTACCGGCTCCATGACCACATAATCCGGGCTGGTGATACCTTGCGTCCCGGCGATGCCCATGGACCCCTGCCATGCTTTCATCTTGTTGATTACCAGATCGTTCGGATTGACGAGTTGATACTTGGACAAATCCTCGGGGGTCTTGTTGATGTTGTCGTCACGAGACGCCTTTTCGATGACGCCATATTCGCGATAGACGGATAGAACCGTAAGGGTTTCGTATCCCTGCCGCTTCTGGGGGCGGAAGTGGTTCTTCATTCGCCCCCGCGTCCAGTGAGCGGGAACCTTGCCGCGCCATTCAACACCGACGTCAATTATCTTGGCGTCTGGATCGACACCCAAGCGGACGAAATGGGAAATCTTGGCCTTTTCCTTCTCGTTCAGCAGCGCGATGAAGCGGGCCTTCTTCTCGATCAACCCGTCAATCCGCGCGGTCTCGCGTCTGATCCAGTTTAAGATTGCCGCTTGTTCGGAAAATGGCGGCAAGTAAACAAGTGTGTTTTTGATCGTATTCTGGTTCAGGCCGAAGCGGGTCACCCCCGGTGTGTTCACGTAGAAATGGGCCCGATTGAAGTGCGACATGATCGAAAAATGCAGGTATGCGGACGTTGTCGGGTTGTCGGTCCGCAATACAGAAAGGTGATAGCCGCAAACAACTCCTGGCATATCTGAATTGACGTAAGCTGGAACGCCGATGTCCGTTGGGTCTTCGGAGTCTTTGGTGATGATCACATCGCCTTCCCGCAGCGAGAATTCCTTGATTTCATCAGGCGAGGCTGTCGCGATCATGAACCCGTCTGGTTTTGAGATTGTGTCGTTATAATAAACGTCAGTGTAATTGCAGAGGCGGACGGCCTCCTGATTATCATAGGATTTCTTGTCCACATTGCTGTTCGACACCGAGGCGAGCGAGCGGAGCCGCCGCTCTTCCCAGTGTTCTGGGATAGAATCTACCCAAGGAGCTTTTGCTGGCTTTAAGCCGGGATAGGGCAGGATGCTCATTCCGTCACCTCCGCCAGGATCGCGGCGATTTCGGCCTCCACGGCGTTCAGGTCGGCGTCGATCTCTTCGAGGTCGCGGGGCGGCTGGTATTCATAGAAATACCGGTTGAAATTGATCTCGTAGCCGACGATCCCGACCGCGCCATCGGTCTCGTCCCGGTAGCCCTCGTCGATATAGGCGTCCTCGGCATGGGGCAGGACCTCGGTCGCCAGATAGTCGTGGATGTCGGTGCCCATGGGCACGTTCTCGTAATCCGTCAGGTCGTCATCGGGCAGGATGTTGCCCTTCTTGTCGGTAACGGGGTCAAGCTCGGGGTCGCGCACGCCGAATACGCGCTGGAGCATCTTCACATGCGTCGCGGTGACCTTGCCCAGCCCGGCATCCTTCTTGGCCGCGCCCTTCATCCAGCCATCGACCCAATGCCAGCCATGCTCCGTGCCCATCTGATCGTGCAGGAGGGCGCGCCAGCCTTCGCGCTGATCCTCGGTCAGCTTGGCCCAGGGCTTTTCTTCTTCCAGCTTGGCCAGCCCCTCTTCGGTGATCGCGATCTTCTTGCGCAGGGGGCGCAGAACGCGGATGCGGCGATAGCCGAAGGCGGTGCTGTCGAAGATCTTGCTTTCGCGGGTCTCTTCGAAGGCCGAATACATGCCGACGATATCGCGCGTCTGCGCCTCGCCCACCCGGCGGCGCTTGTTGCCCTCGCTCTTGCGCATGGACTCGTACATATCGGTCGCGTTGATCAGTTGCACGCGGCCCTTGCGATGCGCGGGTTTCTTGGTGGACAGGATCCAGATGTAGGTGCCGATGCCGGTGCGAAAGAAAATCTCCTGCGGCAGGGCGATGATGGCCTCGACCACGTCCTGTTCCAGCAGGTGGCGCCGGATCTCGGACTCGCCCTGGCCCGCGCGCCCGTTGAAGAGGGGAGAACCCGACAGGATGATTGCACCGCGCCCGCCGCCTTTTTCGGGGCTTTCCAGCTTGCTGACCAGATGTTGCAGGAACAGCATGGAGCCGTCGCCCACGCCGGGCAGCTTGGGGCCGAAGCGGCCATCAAAGCCCTTTTCGCGGTGCTCGCGGGTGACGGCGGTCTGGTCCATCTCCCACTTCTTGCCGAAGGGCGGGTTCGAGACGCAGTAGTGGAAGCGGTCGTTTGCGAACTGATCTTCGGATAGCGTGCTGCCGAGTTTGATGTTCTTCGACAGGTCGCGGCCCGGATCGGTCTCCAGCGTCTTGAGCAGCATACCAGCAAGGCAAACCGCGTGGGTTTCCGGCTCCAGCTCTTGGCCGTGGGGGATGATCACCGGTGCGACGCTGTATCGGTCGCGCAGCCCGTCGATATGCTCCATCCCGTCCGACAGGAAGCCGCCGGTGCCGCAGGTCGGGTCATAGAGCGTGCGGATGAGGCCGGGGTTCTCGATGAACATCTGGTCATCGGGGTCGAGCAGCAGCTCAACAGCAAGGTGGACGACGTCGCGCGGCGTCATGAAGTCCTCCGCCGCCTCGTTCACCTCAGCCCCGAACTTGCGGATCAGGTGTTCGTAGACGTTGGACATGACCCGCTCGGGCACCTCGTCGGGGTGCAGCGGGATCGCCGCGAAGTTCTGACAGATCTTGTAGAGCACCCCGGCCTTGTCCATCTTCGCGATGGTGTTCGCGAAATCGAACTGCTCGAAGATCACCCGCGCGTTCGCCGAAAAGCTGGCGATGTAATCCTCGAGATTGGTGCGGGTCCGCGTGCCGCCCAGCGAGGCTAGGCTGTAATCGGAGGTGTTATAGAACGGGTAGCCGGTCAGGTCGCGCAGGACGAGATCCATGTCGATGCCTTCATCGGCCATCGAGGTGTAGGCGTCGCGCACCTCTTCGCGGGAGGGTTCCAGCACGCATTCGAGGCGGCGCAACAGCGTGAAGGGCAGGATGACCTTGCCGAACTCGGTGTGGCGGAACGGGCCCCAGAGGTCGTCGGCGTTTTTCCAGATGAAATCCGCGAGGGAGGTGTTGGTCGTTTGGGTATTCATTTCGACGTATCGCTTTTGCTCTGCTCTTGTTTTTCCAAGTGATCCTCGAGGAGCCGCGCGGCCAGCCGGAACCCGTCAACCTGGCTCATGCGGTGGCGCACGCAGAGCTCCTTGAAGGCCCATCTTTCGTCCTCGCTGACTTTCAGATTCAGGTTCGATAGCTTGGTTGCGTCGCTGGCCATCCCGCTGGACCTCCCGTGATGTCGCAGCGAGTGTCCTTTCTTCCATGAAAGAAATCAAGGCGGTCGGTCGATTATTCGGTCGGCGCGCCTGCAGGGCGGATCGATGAAAACTTGGCCCTGTACTCCGGGTCAGTCATCCCGCCAGAAAGCGAAATACTCTCTTCATAAAAGCAGTCGCTGACATCATCATCGGTGTCGTACCTGAATTCACCGCTGACCACGACGGGGTCCCCCGGGCTGACATCGTTGAGTAGCGTTTCGTGCATCAGGGTGCCGGGTTCATAGTGATTGGAGTCTTCAATAGCGACCTCATCGTTATCGCCGAAGTCGCTCAGTTCCACTTTGATCCGATCCACGGTTTGCCCGTCAGATGTTGTGGAAACCCAAGTCAGCCGACCCGGCCAGTTTCTGAAGAACCGCGAGCTGAAGGTCTGACAAAGGCTTTCACCGCGGCTCTTGCGAACAACGCCTCTTTGGACGTCATTTTCTGCGTTCAGATAGGCGTCACGATGCAGGCTTACGGTTTCAACAAAGGGATCCCGGGCATCTGGGCCCAAGGGGCGCAGCTCTTCACCTGCCGTTGCTGCATTTGTAATCGGCCGCGTCTCAGGCGTTTCCGGGCCCGTTACCGCGGAGTAGATCCAAAAACCGATCACCCCGAAGATGATCAGGTTTGTGATATCGCCAGCGTCAAGTTTGTTCGACATGATGTATCTCCTTCGTCTTAAGAAGATACATGCAATTCGTGCTTTCTTCCAATGCGCTATGCAGACAGCGTTCAGTGTTTTGTGGACAACTACGCCCGGTGGCGGATCGAAAGGCCCGCCTTACCAGCTCGAAAGCGGTCGTCGTGCTTAAGTCGGTGACCGCGTCGTTGGGCGCGGTGTCCGGCCTCCTCAGAAAAACCAGAATTAATAACCGAAGAATTTTGAGAAAATATTTGACTCAAGTCCCCTCGTCGATTTAAGCGCATTTTGTGAGCGTAAAGGAGTGGGATGATGTCGACCCCTGGACAAATGGTGAGAGCACTCGCGGATCTCTTCGACATGTCGGAGAGCTCGGTTGACGTGCTTGATCGCGGCCTTGCGGCTGCGGGGCTGCGGGCAAAGTCCCCGAGGGGACGGGCGGCGACGCAAGTGACATCGCGTGACGTGGCTCATGACGTGATTGCCCTGTGCATGGACGCGTCGATCCGTGACACGCCGGCATTCGTCGAGTGTTTCAGCAAGCTCGAGCTCAAAGGCGGTCAGAGCTGGACATATCAGGGTGTCCCTGATGATCCGGATATCCGGAACCTCCAGGAGCATCCGCGCTTGACGCCCAAAGGGATCCTCGAGGGCGGGCTCTTTCAGGAATATCCGCGCGAGGACTTGCCCATGGCGGCAACCTTCGGCGGGTCTTTGGCGTCGCTCCTCGAGCATTTGCCTGACCTCACGGATATGAGGCGGGTCGAGGTGAGGATGCTGAAAGAGCTTCCTGGTGCGCGGATCTCGTTCAAGTTGGGCGAACAGAGGGTTGAGGTCGATTTCGGCAAAGGCGGTGAACGCGGTCCTGATCTCGGGCTTTGTACGATCAAGTCGCTCAACATGCCGTTCCTGCTGTCGATAGCCGCGATATTGCGGACCGACAAAAGAACCCGGTCCAAGATCCCGCAAGCTTGATCTCGCGGTAGCTGGACCAACCGAATCGGAACGAAGTGAGGGGCAGCGCAGGCGCGTTTTGCAGCCTGTCGGGAAAGATATGTCGTGTGGTTGTGCAGAAAAACTTTTCCGTCGCTCGCGTCCTCGGGGTCCAACGGGACGTTTTCGCAGACCTTGGCGCGGCGCGTCCGGGCCGGGAAACGGGCAGATATCGGCTGGCGTGAGCGGTGGGGTTCAAGGGCTTGTGGCGTCGTGTTTGTGAAAAACCGACCGCGCCGGCTTGTCTCAAGACATTGGAAATAAATGGAAAAAACTTCCGGAGTCGTTTTCTCGATGCTACGACTCCGGCCGTTGAAACACCGGCCGCGCATCGTCGCGCTCAGATCGGACAAGACACGGAGGGTCGAGATGTAGAAACGTAAAACACCCGCGCTGCGCCAACAGCCCGGGTGCTCATATGGCGGAAGTATCCACCTGTCTTTTCATGACTCGAAGTTAGCAGGTCCGCCCTGTCGCTTCAAGGATCCTCTCCGCCGTCAAGCCCGATCCCGCAACGGCTGCAGTCCAGCCGGCCGGGTGGGGTGTGTCCGGATCACCGGTCTGTCCCCGCACCGTCCGACGGATGCGAACGGCACAGCTGTGCCTGTCGTCGCACCGCCCCCGGGATCCTCCCCGGTGCCCGACTTCCCGGGCCCCGGTGCAACGGACAACCTGAGAGGATTTCAAAATGTCCATCCATGACATGGAAGGCATCCGCCTTCCCGAACCCAGCACCGGAGACCGCGCCACGCAGGTCGGGTCTTCGCATCACTTCACCGGCCAGATCGTCCTGGGCGACGGCCCGGGGCGCGTGGTCGGCCTCGAAAGCCACCTCGAGATGAAGGCGGCGCTGATCCTGGCCGCCCGGCCGTCGACCGACGCGCTCTTCGAGCAGATCGCCTTCGCATGGCGGGACGCGGACGCGGCAAGCCGGACCCATTACATCGACCTGGTCGTTCGGCGCACCGATGGTCGCTGGATCGGTTATGCGGTCCGTCCCAAGGGGCGCGTCACGCCGACCTATCTGGCCCAGCTTGCGCGCATCAAGGCGCAGGCCATCGCGGCCGGTTTCCTGTCGGATCTGCGGCTCTTCTCCGAGCACGATGTCGATCCGGTCGCGCTTTTCAACGCGAAGCTGCTGCAGGCGGTGCGCGTTCCGGACCCCGATCCCGACGCCGCCGCCCGGGCCGCAGCGGCCCGCATCACCGGCGTGACGACGGTCGGGGCCCTCGTCGACGAAACGGGTCTTGGCGGGGCCGGCTTTCGGGCGGTCGTCCGGCTCATCCGGTCCGGCCACCTCACGCCGGTCCGCCAGACGCGGATCGACCGTGACACGGAGGTCTTCAAGGCGCGCGCGTGCAACCCGCCCTCCGATGTTGCCGACCCGACCCCTGATGCGGGCCCGGCGCCGGGCGCCGTCGCACCGGCGCGCCCGTCGGCCGAGCCGCGCTGACACCCCGGGGAAAACGCCGCGCCGTGGCGTTTTCCCACCCCCTCAACCCTACGCGGCAAGGGCCGCACACCACGACCATCCATGAAGGAGAAACGAGATGGAACTTTCTTTCACAACCCAGAACGCGACCTTCGCATTCGGTCAGCATGACCGCGTGACCATTGAAGGGTCGCGCTATTGCGTAACCTCGCGCAACGAGGAAGGCTACGTGCTCACCCGCGATGACGGGACCGGCTTGTCCGTGCAATTCGCGCACGCGCAGCTGTCCCGGCTCGCGTCCGCGCGGCGCATCCGGGTCGAGCGTGATTATTACGATCCGCGGGAATGTCAGCGCCGTCTGCGGGGCCAGACATCCATGGTCTCAAACCTGTCTGACAAGGCGCGTGCGCGTGTGTCCAAGAAGGACGCCTATTGCGAGGCCGTGGCAAAGCTCCGCCGCGAGGGCACCACCATCAAGATGACCGATGAGAGTCTCCGGGCCAACATGACCCTGATCATGGGAACCGCGCTGGAGTACGCGGGCAACCTGAACCCGCTCGGGGCCACCAGCCTGGATCTGTCCGCGGACTTCAGGAAGGCGCCGAGTACGCGCACCCTGCGCCGGTGGCTGCAGATCAAGCAGCAGGACGGGCTCGCGGCTCTCGCCGGAGCGATGCACCGCCGTGGCAACCGCGGCTCCGCGATGGAGCCGGAGGCGCTCGGACTGCTCTACAAAGAGGTGCGCGGGTATCTCCGGGTCGAGAAACCGACGCAGAAGATGATCCACGAGAATGTGGTCCTCGCTTTCGAGCAGCGCAACGCGGAACGTGCCGAGGAAGGTCTCGATCCGCTCACCACCCCGAGCCGTGAGACCGTTCGCCGGGCGATCCGCAGTCTGGACCCCTTCGAGGTGGAGTGCGCCCGCAACGGGCTTGCGGCGGCGCGCAAGAAGTTCCGGCCGGTCGCGGACGGGCTGAACCTCACGCGTCCGCTGGAGCGTGTGGAGATGGACGAGTGGACCGTGGACCTCATGACGCTCATGAAGACCAGCGAGATCTATGAGGTTCTGACCGACGAGGAAAAGCTGGCTCTGGGCCTCGACGGCGGGAAAGATCGATGGGTCCTGACGGTCGCCATCTGCTGCACGACGCGCTGCATCGTCGGCATGACGCTCAGCCGAAATGCGAAGTCGGGCGCCGCATGCCAGACCTTGCAGATGGTGCTGTCAGACAAGGGGCAGTGGGCCGATGCGGTCGGTGCCCTGAGTGCATGGGATCTCTTCGGGATGGTGGAGCTGCTGGTGACGGACGGCGGGAACGCCTTCAAATCCGAAGCTTTCCGTCACACCTGCGCGGACCTTGGCATCGCCCTTGAGATCGCAACAAATGGCGTCCCGGAAGCGCGGGGGACCATCGAGCGCGTCTTCAAGACCGTGGCGACGGGTCTGATGCCGCGGCTGTCGGGTCGGACCTTCTCGGACATCATCACCAAGGGCGATACCGACCCGCGGGACCGTGCCGCGCTGACCGTGGACGATCTGACCTTCGCGCTGATCCGCTGGGTTGTCGACATCTATCACAACACTCCGCACCGCGGTTTGAGGGGGGAGACGCCTCTCGAATGCTGGCGCCGGCTTGTCGATCAGTACGGCGTGCAGCCCCCGCCCGACATCGAGCGTACGCGTCTCGTGTTCGGTGAGCGCATGGAACGGCGTCTCGACAAGACCGGCATCACCGTCCTCGGCGTCCGCTACCATTCGGAGGTCCTGGCGACCTGGATGCTGCGCCGCGACCCGGAACAGGTGGAGGTGCGCTGGCATCCCATGGACATCGGGGCGGTTTCCGTCCGCCTTGGTTCCGAGTGGCACACGATCCCGGCAGTGGATGACAGCCTCGACGGGGTTCCCGCCCGCACCTGGCTGACGGCCGTGCGTCACGTTCGGGCCGGGGCGCCGAACTCCAGGCGCGTGGACATGGTGGCCGTGCGCGAGGCGATCAAGGCAATCGACGCCCGCACCGCGGCCAGCATGGCCGCGGCGGGGATCAACTTCGAGGACTGGTCGCCTGAGGCCATGGCGCGCGCGGAGCGCAAGAACTTCGCCGGGGTCGAGTTCTTCGAGCGCAAGGCCCCGCAAAAGGCCGACGCCGAGCCGGGCCATGCCATCCCCGATCTCTCGGAGGTGACCGGCGAGGACGATGCCGCGGCCACCTCCGGGACGTCGTCCGCCGGTGCGACCGGTCCGCGGCCCGGGAAATCCAACCTGACCATCGAGGAGGACTGATCATGCCCGACCATGAGGCCATTGACCGGCAGGTCGAAACCCTGCGCAACATGTATGTGGGCTCGGAACGGGACGCGGAATTCGCGTCCCACCTCCGGCGGCTGCTCAAGCGCGACGCCGAGGGCACCCTGCGTCCCGAGCCGTGCAAGTTCACCCGGACGGGTGAGACGCGCGGCATCCTGCATATCGGGGAGCCGGGCAGCGGCAAGTCCTGCCTGGTGGATCACGCGCTCGCGAAACAGACCGGGCTGGCCGAAGGTGACTTCGGCCAGCCGCTTTATCTGAGCTGCTCGGTGCCGAGCCCGGCCACGTTCAAGAGCGTGACGCTCGCCCTGCTCGAGCAGACCGGCTACACCGGCACGCCCAAGCGCATGGAAGCCTGGTCCCTGTGGCAGCTCCTGCGCGAGCGGCTGAGCCTGCTGGGCATCGTGGTGCTCTGGCTCGACGAGGCGCATGACCTGTTCTGCGCCGACCGCAACCTGATCCTGCGCGCCATCAAGACCCTGATGCTTGGGGATGATGCCGTCGTGGTGATCCTGTCGGGCACCGAGGACCTCTGGCGCGTGATCCGGACCGATCCGCAGGTCCAGCGGCGGTTCTCGGTCATGCGCTGGTCCCCGCTGACCGTGGAGCGCGACGGCGAGGCGTTCCGTGATCTGACCGGCGCGTTCTGCAGCCGCGTCGGGCTGACCCCGCCCGTCGAGGGGGATGTGATCGGCCGGCTGTTCCACGCATCGCGCTACCGGTTCGGCCGGGCCATCGAGATGATCATCAACGCCATCGAAACCGCCCTTCTCGCCGAGGAGGGCCATCTCGGGCTTGATCATTTCGCGGAGGTCTGGGCCATGGCCGAGGGCGCTCCGGCCACGGAGAACGTGTTCTGGGTGGACCGGTGGTGGCTGATCGATCCCGATCCGGCCGAGGAGGTCGAGGCGGCTGCGCCGACGCGAAAGCGCGGCGGCGCAAACCGGAGGGCGCGGGCATGAGACCTCTGTTTCCCGTCCTGCCGTTCGCATCTGACGAGACCCCGCTGTCCTGGGCGGCCCGGCAGGCGGCCTTCCACACCGGCGGGCGCCTCGCCCCGTTCCTGAATGATTTCGACCTGCGCCTGTCCGCGCTGGCCTCCGGCGAGCGGGACACGGTTCTGCGGATGTGCGAGATCGCGGGGCAGGACCCCGCACCTGTTCAGCGCAATACCATCGCGGCCACCGGCAAGCGCCGGTATCGCCTGCGGGATGAGGATATCTCGGTGGCGTTCACCACCGGGCCGGTGACCCGGTATTGCCCGCTTTGCGTGAAGGAGGACCGCGCGTCGGAGCCGCGTCCCGGCGCGGGGCTTCGGCACAGGCTCGCATGGCGTCTTGCGCCGGTGCGGACCTGCGCGCGTCACAAGCTTGCCCTCGTCGAGGCGCGCAGCGGCACGTGGGACGACATCGCCCACGAACTGCAGGTAATCGTGCCGCAGGATGAAGCGGCGCTCGACAGCTTGGCGGCGGCGCAGACGCAGCGTGCGCCATCGCCCCTGCAGGACTGGGTGCTGGACCGCCTCGCGGGGCGCTCCGGGCCGGACTGGCTCGATGCGCAGGGGATCGAGCAGGCCGTGCGGGCGACCGAGATGCTGGGCGCTGTCCTCACCTTCGGACCGGACCGCAAGGCCGCCGAGATGACCGGGCAGATGTGGGATGCCGCCGGGCGCGCGGGCTGGGACGTCACCGCCGGGGGCGAGACGGCGATCCGCGCGGCCTTGTCCGAGCTGATGGAGACGGGCCCGCGCAGCCGCGGCATCGCGCGCCCGCGCGGATGTTACGGCATGCTGTTCAGCTGGCTCTCGGCCAGCCGGCTCGCCCGGGATCCCGGGCCCATCCGGGATATCCTGCGCGCGCACATCCTCGACACCGTCCCGGTGACCCGCGGGCATGTCGTTCTGGGCACGCCGGTCACCGAGCCGCGGGTCGGCACCGTTGCAAGCGTCGCGGCCGCCGAGGGGCTGCATCCGCTCACGCTGCGCAACATCCTGGTCGCCAAGGGCGTTGTGCCGGTCAGCCGGCAGCATGATCCTTGCGGCCATATCATCGTGCGCCACGCCGAGGTCGATCCCGTCGTCCACCGCCTGAAAAACGCGGTCCCCGTCACCCAGCTGCCCGCTATCCTCGGTGCGTCGCGCCCGCTGGTGGCGGCCTTGCTGGACCTCGGGCTTCTGCGGCGGGTCCAGGACCAGGCGCTGCTGGTCAGCAAATGGGGCAAGGCGGTCGAGGGGGCCGATATCGACGCCCTGCGCGCGCGGCTCGAGCGCGACGTCGCGCCGGTCGAGGTACCCTCCGATCAGCTCGTCCCGTTGGCCAAGGCGGCCGAAAAGACGCGCCTGCGTCTCACCCGGATCCTCGAGCTTCTGTTCGCAGGGCACCTGACGCGGGCCCGCCGGCTGCAGAACGCGGAGGGCTTCGCGGCGGTCCTCGTCGATCCGACGGAAATCAAGCGCCTGGTCGAGACGCCGCGCCCCGGCATGCGCGCCTCGCTCGCCTTCATGATGCTCGGGGTGTCACCCACGGCCGGACGACGGCTCATCGCGGACGACGACGGCGCGCCGCTGCTGCAATCCGACGGGCAAGGGTCGGACCCGTGGATTGGTCCCGAGGCGATGGCCGCGTTCCGTCGAACCTTCGCGATCAAGAAACGTCTGTCGCTCGAAACCGGACTGAAATCAGGGACGGTCGATCGGATCATCAAGGAGCACCGCGTTCCACCGATCTTCGATCCCCGCAGAATCGGGGCGACGATTTACCGGCGGTCGGACCTGCCGGAGGCCCTGACCGTCTGAACCCCTCCTAACCTGTTGATCATGCCGCCTTCGGGCGGCATTTTTTTGGGAAAATCGATGGTCAAGAATGCTGTGTTTCATGGTCAGAACGGCCGCCGCCTGTGAGGGGCAATTCAATAAAAACAATGCCTTATGATGGGGCAAATGGACAATAATTCAGGTGTCCGACAGATGTGTACTGTAAAATCCCCCATACTTTTTCCAATATGGGGGATTTTTCCCCCTCGTACCCCCTGTTTTCTTCTACTGTCGCGTAACCCATTGAAAAATAAGGAAGTGCAAAATGCCGCTCCGGCAGGAGCGGCGTTCATGCTTAGGTACGGCTCAGGCCTTCTCCCCGATTGACGAGCGTAGCCCCGCCGGTCAATCACAGCCCGTAAGACACCCGGGTTCTTTTCTTCCACCTCCCCTTCCGCGGCTTCACGCCCCGGCATGCCGGCGTGGCGGCTTTTGCACCGCCGTTCTCAATCCTGTCTCGCAAGGGCCGCTCTCATCTGGTCCTCCATTCCCGCACCGTGCGCGATATTGCGCACCATTAGGAACACATTCCCCGTAGTGCGCGCCCATATCCTCCCGATGGCGTCCTTTTCGCGCGCCTCCGGGGCGCCGATCAGGTGTTCGCCCTTGTACTCCACCACGAACAGCCGACCATCTATTATCTTGGCGACAAAGTCCGGGAAGAAACGGCGGCCGACACGGGGCAGCGAAAACGAGTCCGGGTGCCGGGCGACGTTGCGCACCCAGACCTCGACCTCATCGAGGCTGTCGAGGCTCCAGGCGCACTGGAATTCTTCTCCGTTCAGATCGCCATCGATAAGGGGCGCACGGTCGGCGCCGAGCAGATGCCGCTTGAACCGGAGCGCGCCGATCGGCTGAGTCGGCACAGTCTGGTAAATCGTATCATCGAACCGGACCAGGCGGCTTTCCGACCAGGTCGGTTTCGCCCCCGCGTCGAACAGCGCGATTTGATGCGCGCGGAAGCGTTCAGCGTCCCGGATCGCCTGGATTTTCCACCGGATACGCGCGGCGATCTGATGCTGCCAGTCGATCAGGGTGCGGATGCTGATCTCCCTGGTCGTGACCAGATCGGCCACCACGGCGGCGATCCAGGGCAGCATCTCGGCCTGCGGTATGTCCGGCACCCGGCACTCACGCTCCAGCCATTGCACCAGCGATGCCTCGAGGTCTGCGCCCGACGGAGACGTCAGCCCCGACAGCACCGGTTGCTCTTCTGTCGTGCGGGTATAAACCAGTTTTTCACCATCAAGGTCGATCTCGACGACATCCTGCGACTGGTGAAAGCTGAGCTCCTGCTCGGTCAGCCGCGCGGGGAACCGATCCAGCGACCAGTCGACGCGTTCCATGATCGCGTCGGTTTCGGCGGGGAAGGTCTCGCCCTCCATCTCAACCAACAACCGGGGGACCTCGATCACATGGCCCTTCTGGGCCAGCGTGCGGCTGGCCTCCACGCTGGCGCGATGCTTTTCAAGCTGCGCGTCGAAATGCTGGCGCTCCGCGTCGGGGGTGATGTCCCGCACTGACGCAACCACCGCGTCGGTCACCTCGCCTTTCACGCCGACGGTCAGGGTGCCGTTATCGCGGGGGATATACTCAACACCAGCGTCCTGCATTTCGTTGAGCCGCGCGCGCACGGCGTCGCTGTCGGGCACGGTGACCTGCAAGACGGGCTTGGGGCGCACCGGATCGGGGTCGAACAACTGCCCCTGGTCATCGGCCTCGACGCCCCGCGGCTTGAGCGACTCGCGCACTTCCTCGTCGGTGAAGCCCATGTCGATCAGCTTGTCGGTCAGCGCCTGTGCCGCCTCGCGGAACGACGGCTCGGAGACATGCGCATAGGCGCAGTTCAGGGCCGCATCCTTGCGCCGTGCCGCATAGGGCATGCGCAGGACCCGGCCCAGCAGCTGCTCGACAGCGCCCCGGCTTTGCAGCCGTTGGGTCGCGCAGAGCACATAGGCCGAGGGGCAATCCCAGCCCTCCTTCAGGGCATCCACGGTGATCACGTGGCGGGTCTGCTCCGCCGGGTCGCGCAGGTTGACGCCGTCCAGCTCGCGCTGTTCCCCGGTGGCGATCCTGATCCGGCCCTCGGGGATCAGCTTTTCCTCGATCAGGTATGTCTTCAACTCGGCCACCGTCGGATGCCCGGTCCGCGCCTGCGCCTGATAGAGCACCACGGGCCGGATATGGTCGCGGTCGCGCTTGGCCTTGTCCTCGAGCATGTTGCGCGTCGCAACGGCGCCCGTGACCGCCTCGCGCCAGTCGTCATGCGGCCGCACGCGGATGGGCAGCTTGATCATCTCCGCGTCCTTGAGCGCGCGCGCCGTGACCGAATGCAGGATGTTGTTGCGCCCGCGCGGGGTGGCGGTGAATTCCACGATCGCCGCCGGGCGGATGCGGCCCTGCACCTCGCGCGTCAGGCCCGAGACGGCGTTGTGCGCCTCGTCCACGATCATCAGGGGCCGCTGGTGATAGAGCAAGTTGGCAAAGGAAAACTTCACCGCCCCCTCGGTCGGCATGTCGCTCTCGGCCGCCTCCTCGGCCGAGACGACCTCCATCCCCGCGGTCGGCACGCCGGCGAAATGCGGCTCCAGCTCCTCGTGATGGGAATAGACCTTGCGGCCGGTGGTGTTCGACACCCGGAACGCCTGGATGGTCGAGACCACGACACAGGCCGACCGCGCCAGGTCCTGCGGGCGCAGCATCTCGAACTCGGTGATGTCGAAGACGCGCACATGGCCGCCGAAACTTTCGTCCAGTCGGCGGCGGTAGGGGTGCGTCCGGTCCTTGAGCGCCTCCAGCGTCTGGGTCTTGATCGCGTCCGAGGGCACGAACCACAGCGTCAGCGGCCATGTCCGGCGCAGATAGCTGCGGGTGGCCAGACGGATCGTCTCGGCGGCCAGCAGGGTCTTGCCGCCGCCGGTGGGCAGGCGCAGGCAGACATACGGCACATCGGGCAGCCCCTGCAGCGGCTGGTAGGTCCGCGGCTCCGGCGTGCGGCCCTCGAGGCGGGCCAGCTTGTCCTGCGCGTCCACCACGTGCCCAAACGCCTCGGCCGGGCCGCTGGCCATGGCGCGGGCGAGAAAGGCGTCGAGCGTCTCGAGCGTGTCCTGCTGGTATGTCTTGAGCTGCATGGTCACACCCGCGCCGAGATATCATAGGGGGTCTGGCGGAACAGGATGCCCTGCTCCTTGAGCGTGGCCTCCGACAGGCGGCAGGCGGCGCCATAGACCACCAGATCGCCCGCGAACCCCGGCGCGGCCGCTGCGAGGTCATCGCGGATCAGGCGCAGCACCGCGCGGGTCAGGACATTGCCGCCCTGCGCGCTGCGGTCCCTCAGGATGCCGTTGTAAAGCAGGGCCACCGCGCGCGCGTCCTGCACGCCCAGCAGCGGGCCGGTGGGCACCTCGGTCATGGGCTGGCGCGTCTCGGAAAACCAGATGTGGCGGGCGAGGTCGGCAAAGCGGATGGCGGGGTCGATCCGGCCCTCGGCGTCGAACACCGCCTGCCCGAGGGTGCAGAAGCGAAAGCCGCCGCCGCCCTCCCAGCCGACATCCTGCGAGATGCCGCCCTGTTCGCCCGCGATGACCTTTTGCAGGCGCAGGGCGCAATGGCTGCGGGCATGCGCGCCCATTTCCACCCCGATCCAGCGGCGGCCCATCTTGTGCGCCACGGCCGCCGTGGTGCCGGAGCCGAGGAAACTGTCGAGCACAAGGTCGCCGGGGTTGGTGGCGATGTGGAGGATGCGTTGGAGGAGGCGTTCAGGTTTGGGGGCGGCAAAAGGCTCCTCTTTCAAAAGTTCAAGCTGATGCTTCCGGCCATCTTGGTTGTGACCTGCCTCTTCCCATGTCCAAAGGGTCTGCGCCTTTATACCCTTGTTCTTAAGTGATGATAGGAAGCGTTTAAGTGAGGGAACTTTTGCTTTTCCGTCTTTTCCCCAATAAATAAGGTCTTGAGCAACGTGCTCTGCATGCGCCTCAGGGCCATATCCCCAAACGCGTGTCCGCTTTGGCCAGACAACTTCGCCAGTGTTCGGATTAGTAATTGGATAGTATAGGTTAGGGCGCTCGTCGGCATTTTTTGCGCAGGTATAATTATCGGCGCGCCAATCGCCTCGCGGATCGCTGTCAGGATTTTTATATACTGAAAGAGATTTTTCCGGGCGCGGCAATTGCTCTGGCCGCCAAGTAGCCTTTGATTTTGCGTAGACGTGAATGTGATCATGACTTTCGCTAAGCCATAATGTATCGTTGGCGGGCGCATATTTCTTTTGCCACACAACATTACCAATGAAATTCCGCCGCCCGAATATCTCGTCCATCACCACTTTGAGGTAATGCCCCTCGTTGTCGTCGATCGACACCCAGATCGAGCCATCCTCGGACAGGAACTCGCGCAGCAGCATCAGCCGCGGCACCACCATGGCCAGCCATTTGGCGTGCTCCAGGCTGTCGTCGTAATGCTCGAAGGCCGACCGCGTGTTGTAGGGCGGGTCGATGTAGATGCATTTCACCCGCCCCGCGTAGAAGGGCAGCAGCGCCTTGAGCGCCTCCAGGTTGTCGCCCTGCACCAGCAGGCCCTCATCGCCGTGCCCATGGCTCAGGTCGGGCACCGCGTCCAGCAGCCGATAGGGCACCCGGTCCGCCGCGCGCAGGTCCTCGTCCCTCGTCAACCAGTGCAATAGCGGCATGCCCGTCCCTCGTCTCGCCCCCGGATCTTCGCGGCCCGGCCATGGTGGATCACGTTAGGCGATCCCTCAGCGAGAGGAAACCCGGCCCCGCGCGCCCGCCGCGGGCCTGCCGTCGTCGAAGCCGTAGCCGAAGCGCGCGATATCCTCGGCGCAGAGGTCGGCGAGGTAGGCGGCGTCGTCGTCGGTGTAATAGGGACGCCAGTCCGCCGCCCGGCCCGAGGCGTTGCTGTGCGGCAGCACGAGGTCGAAGCCGAGGTGCGCGCGCAGCGCGGCGGCATCCTCGGCCCGGTGTTCCAGCCGGATGTAGAGGTCGCAGTGTTCCTGGCCCGCGCCATCCGTCATGTAGTGGCGATAGGGGCTGGCGCGGATCGCGCGTTCGGTCGACTCGTGGTGCAGGAACAGCGAAAAGGGCAGGGTCCGGGCCAGCGTGACCTGCGGGTGGTCGAAGTCCTGATCCTGCAGCCAGTGGTAATAGCTGACCATCCGGTCCCAGGGGTTGCGGACGAGGGTGAAGGTGAAGAGCTCGGCCATCTCGGCGCGTGTGACCAGCCCTTCGGCGTCTGCAAGGGTCGCGTGTTTCCACAGCCGCCCGGCGCTCGCCACGCCCTTGAGCCGCTTGCGCCGCCGCTGCGCCTTCGGGGTGTCGCCGATCAGCACGTCATCGGCCATGGCGCGGTCCTCCAGCGCCAGCGCCATGGAGGTGCCGCCGGTCTTGGGGATATGCACGAAGATGTAGCGGCGCCCGCGCGACAAGATCATGGATGCAGTCTAGGGCGTTTGGCGGCGGCTGGGAACGGGGTTTCGCCGGGCCGGGGTGGCCCCCGCGTGACGCGCCCTTGCTGCGCCGTTCCCCCCGGCCGGCCCGGCCGGTCGCGCGGCGCGGGCGGTTCAAGTGGCGTCGGCCGTCGATCTGTCCTATCCTGACACCCGACAAGGTGGCAGGGCAGGCCCCGCAGATGACCGCACTCAAGGAATTCGCACGGCTGGAGAGCGAGGGTCTCTGGCGCGCCGATCCGCAGGATCAGCGGCGCGAGGTGATCCTGACCTTCGGCGACGCGACCCTGGTGATCACCGACAGCGCCGGGCGGGCGCTGGCGCACTGGTCGCTGCCGGCCATCGCGCGGATCAACCCAGGCGAGCGCCCGGCGCTGTTCACGCCCGACCCCGAGGCCAGCGAGACGCTCGAGGTTGCCGACGCAGTCATGATCGACGCCATCGAGAAGGTGCGCAAGACGATCCTGCGGGCCCGGCCCCGCCCCGGGCGGCTGCGCAACCTCGGGCTCGCGGTCGTGGCGCTGGCGCTGGTCGCGCTGGCGGTTTTCTGGCTGCCCGGGGCGTTGGTGCGGCAGGCGCAATCGGTGGTGCCGCCGGTCAAGCGGGCCGAGATCGGGGAGGGGCTGCTTGGCCATATCCAGCGGTTGACCGGGCCGGGGTGCCGCACGCCGCTGGGGACGGCCGCGCTGGCGCGGTTGCACACGCGGGTGCTGGGCCCCGATGCGGGCGGGCGGATCGTCATCGTGCCCGACGGGCCGGACCGCGCGCTCTACCTGCCCGGCGGCCTGATCGTCATGGCCAGCGACCTTGTCGAGGATACCGAGGACCCTGCCGTGGTGGCCGGCCACATCCTGGCCGCGCTCGGCCGTGGACAGGCCGAGGACCCGCTGGTCGGCGTGCTGGAGCACGCCGGCCTTTGGGCGACCGTGCAGTTGCTGACCACCGGCGATCTGCCGTCCGACGGGCTGCGCGCCCATGCCGAGGCCCTGCTGACGGACCCACCCGATCCGCTGCCGACCGATCGGCTCATCGCGCTCTTCGATGCCGCGCAGGTGCCCAGCACGCCCTTTGCCTATGCCCGCGACATCACCGGCGAAAGCACCTTGCCCCTGATCGAGGCCGATCCCATGGCGGGCCGGACCGGGCCGTTGCTGTTGACCGACGGAGACTGGATCAGCATCCAAGGCATCTGCACCTGACGCGCCGAGGGCGGGCCGGGCCTGTGATCTTCGCATTCGGGCCGGGGATTGATCCGAACCGTATCATATTTCCGTTGCTGTCGCCCTCCGGCCCCGCGTCCGGCCAACCTGCCGGCGTCAGCCGCATCGTTGCAGGATTCCGGCAAACATCCCCCGAGTTCGACCCCTGATAGGTCTTGCGCAAGATCGGCAATGTGCAAGGGTGCGGTTGTTGTCCGGTGCCCTGTCGAGCGTGGCGCCGGAGGGCGCCGGGCCATTGCATCCGGGTCACAGGGTGCGGGCGTCGAGCGGAAACCGCTCGCCTTCCGGGCGGGTTTTGGTCTAGGCACGTCCCGCCGTGGGGGCGCAGAGTTCTGGGAGTCGTACCGACAATGACGCCACGCCGCCTGTTTCTGTGCCTCGCGCTCGGGCTTGCCTCGGGACTGCCCGCAACCGCGACCGCGCAGGCGCGCGAAACGCTCGGCTGGGGCCGAATACTCAACAACGATTTCCTCGGCGATGGCAAGGATCGCTGGCGCAGCTCGTCCTACGGTGTCTCGCTCGTTCGGGGGCCGGATTGGGACGGGGGCCTGCCCGCGCGGCCCGGAGAGATTCTTGAGTATCGCGTGCGGGGCGAGATCGTCGCGCCGCGCGCCCTGACGGGGCCGGAGCGCAAGGACCGCGCCTTTGCCGGCACGCTCGGCGTCGGGCTGCACACGCACTGGGCTATGGGGCGCACGGAACTCAGCGCGGGGCTGGACCTTGTCGCAACCGGCCCCCAGACGGGCTGGGCCGAGGCCCAGGACTGGTTTCATGACGTCGTCAACGAACCGCGGCCCTCGGACTTCGTGGTGGAAAATCAGGTGGCCGACGCCCTGTATCCGACGGCCACGGCGGAACTGGGATACCCGGTCAAATTGACGCCGGGGCTGGCTGCGCGGCCCTTCGTCGAGACGCAATACGGCATCGCGGACCTGTTGCGCGTCGGCGTGGATTTTCGGCTTGGCACGCTGGGCGACGCTGCGCTGGACCTGCGAGATCCGACCACGGGCCAGCGCTACCGCGCCATCGCGCAGGACGGGTTCGGCTGGGAATGGGTGGCCGGGGCGGACTACGCTCTGCTGGGCGATAGCGCCTTCTTTCCCGACAGCTTCGGCACCCACGCGCGCGACACCCGCTGGCGCGCGCGGCTGGGCACGCACTGGCAGGGCGCGCGCGACGTCACCTTTTTCTACGGCGCCACCTACCTGTCCGAGGAATACGTCGGTCAGCCCGAGGGGCAGGTCGTCGGCTCCATCAAGCTCAATCTCAACTTCTAGGGCGCGACGATTTTTCAACGCTTTCGGAATTAGTTGCACGCCACCCTTGAAGTGACTTGATCGCCCCGAATCACCTCTGTTAACGATTTGAGCAGAACCCGCACGCAGAGGCGGGACATACAGAGGCATGAGACAGGCATGAAAACGGGCTTGAAAGGCACGTTCGTCATTTCCTGGTCGCAGACGGAACTGGATGGGTTCTGGTCCGCCCCGCTGGAACAGCTGGGTGTCGGCACGACCTGGTCCTGGGCGGGCGAAGCGGTGCGGGTCGACGGGCCGGCGGATGTCCTTCCGCTCGGCGCGGCCAAAGGCGAGGTTGACCTGAGGCGGCGCGCGGCAATGAGCGTGCGCCGGTTGTTGAAAGCGGTCGAGGCCGACACGCGGCGGCTGGACGAGGTCGAGGTCGCGGCGCGCGGCGTCGAGCAGGGGTTCACCGTTACCGACGGCCACACGACATGGACCGTAACGCTGATCGATGGCGAGGCGACGCAGGCGCGGCTGTGCATGTTCATCGGCGACCCGCCCCCGCGGCATACTGATCTCTGGGTAGTCAATCACACCCTCGAACGCCCGGCGCGCGACCAGTCGGCCGCGCCCGGCGGTGTAATCTGCTTCACCCCCGGCACCCTGATCGAGACCGAGCACGGACCGCGCCCGGTCGAGCGCATCGAGGCCGGTTGCAAGGTTCAGACCAAGGACAACGGCTGTCAGGAGGTGCTCTGGACCGGGCAGCGCCGGATCACCGGCGCGCGGCTCTATGTCATGCCCGACCTGGCGCCGGTCCGGTTGCAGCGCGGAGCGCTGGGCGCCGAGGTGCCCGACCCCGGACTTCTGGTGTCGCCGGATCACCGGGTCACGGTCCGCGGCGCCCCGGCGCGCAGCCTGTTCAACACCGACGAGGTGCTGGTCGCCGCCCGCGACCTGGTCAATGACCGCTCGATCATCGTGGACCGCAACCAGCGCGAGTTGACCTATCATCACATGCTGTTGCCCGGTCACGAGATCGTATTCGCCAACGGGGTCGAGACAGAGAGCTTCCACCCCGCCTCCGCCGGGCTGGAAACCCTGGGCGATGACGACCGCTCGCGCCTGCTGGCGCAGGTGCCGGAGCTTTCGCGGGACGTGACCGCCTATGGCCCCTACGCACGGCGCGTGGTCTCGGCGACCGAGGCGGCGATCCTGCGCCACGACCTGGTGGCCTGAGCCCCCCGCATGGCTATTGACAGCCCTGCCCGGCCCGCGTATCCGACGCGCTCATTGGTGTTGGTGGACCCCGCAAGGGGAAACCTGTCGCCCCGGCCAGATCCGGGGAGGAGGACAACGCCCTTCGAAAATTGACCGAAGGAGATCAGCCGTGACCAAACGCACGTCTGCCAAGTACAAAATCGACCGCCGGATGGGCGAAAACATCTGGGGTCGGCCCAAATCCCCCGTCAACCGCCGCGAATACGGCCCCGGCCAGCACGGCCAGCGCCGCAAGGGCAAGGTCTCCGACTTTGGCCTGCAGCTGCGCGCCAAGCAGAAGCTCAAGGGCTATTACGGGGACCTGACCGAAAAGCAGTTCCGCCGTATCTTCGCCGAGGCCGAGCGCCTGCGCGGCGACACGGGTGAAATCCTGATCGGCCTGCTGGAACGCCGGCTGGACGCGGTGGTCTACCGCGCCAAGTTCGTCGCCACCATTTTCGCGGCGCGCCAGTTCGTGAACCACGGCCACGTCCGCGTGAATGGCAAGAAGGTCAATATCCCGTCCTACCGCGTCAAGGAAGGCGACGTTGTCGAGGTGCGCGACAAGTCCAAGCAGCTGGCCGTCGTGCTCGAGGCCACGCAACTGCCCGAACGCGACGTGCCCGACTACATTGAGGCCGATCATTCCAAGCTGACCGCGACCTTCACGCGCACCCCCGGCCTGTCGGACGTGCCCTATCCGGTCATGATGGAACCGAACCTCGTCATCGAATACTACGCGCAGAACTGATCCTGTCGGTTTCCATGCCGGGGCCGCGACGGGGAACCGCCGCGGCCCTTCGCATTTGCGGGTGGTCGCCACAGCGCACCGGCGCTAGAACGTGCTGCAAGGAGGTCCGGATGACCAAGATCGAACCGCAGCCCGGCATCATGGAAATCGCGCCCTACGTTGGCGGCCAATCGGCCATCGCCGGGCGGACGGATGCGCTCAAGCTGTCGTCGAACGAGAACCCGCTGGGCCCGCCGCCGGCCGCTGTCGAGGCCATCGCGCAGGCCGCGCGGACGGCGCATCTCTACCCGTCGACGGATCACGCCGACCTGCGCGGGGCGATATCTCAGGTGCACGGGCTGGAGGCCGACCGGGTGATCTGCGGCGTTGGGTCCGACGAGGTGCTGCAATTCGTCTGCCAGGCCTTCACCGGGCCGGGGGACGAGGTCATCCATACCGCGCACGGCTTTGCCATGTATCCGATCGTGGCGCACATGGCCGGGGCCACGCCGGTGAGGGTGGCCGAACGCGACCGCGTGGTCGACATTGACGCGATCCTCGCCGCAGTCACGGAGAGGACCCGGGTTGTCATGCTGACCAATCCGGGCAATCCCACGGGCACGATCCTGCGGCAGGCCGAGTTGACCCGGCTGGCCGACGGGCTGCCGGGCGACGTCATCCTCGTGCTGGACTGTGCCTATATCGAGTATGCCGCGGGGCACGATGGCGGCGTGGACTTGGCGCGGACCCGCGACAATGTCCTGATGACGCGCACCTTTTCCAAGCTCTACGGGCTGGGCGGGCTGCGCATCGGCTTCGGTTATGGGCCCAAGGCGCTGATCGAGGTGCTGATGCGCATCCGCCAGCCCTTCAACCTGTCGGGCGTGCAACTGGCCGCGGCCGAGGCGGCGCTGCGCGATCCCGACTGGGCCGCCCGCTGCGTCGGCTTGAACGCCGACCAGCGGGCACGGCTGACCGAGGCACTGCGCGGGATGGGCATCGCCTGCGATGACAGCCATACCAACTTCGTGCTGGCCCGCTTCGCCGACGCGGACGAGGCGGGCGCGGCGCATCAGGCGCTGCTGGATGCGGGGATCATCGTGCGCCGCGTTCCCGGTTACGGTTTTCCCGAGGGCCTGCGGATGACCGTGGGCGACGCGGCGCAGACCGGCCGCCTGATCGCGGCGCTGCAGGACTGGCGCGAGGCCGCGTGATGGCGCAGGAATACGACCGCGTGGCGCTGATCGGGCTGGGGCTGATTGCCTCGTCGATGGTCTGGGGCATCCGGCGGGCAGGGCTGGCCGGCGAGGTCACGGGCCATGCCCGCTCGCCCGAGACCCGCGCCATCGCGCGCGAGATCGGCCTGTGCGATCGCGTCTGCGACAGCGCCGCCGAGGCGGTGCAGGGTGCCGACCTCGTGGTGCTCTGTGTACCCGTGGGGGCCATGGGCGCGGTCATGGCCGAGATCGGCCCGGCGCTGCAACCGGGCGCGACGGTCAGCGATGTCGGCTCGGTCAAGCGCGCGGTGATCGAGGCGGCGGCGCCGCACCTGCCCGATAACGTGCATTTCGTCCCCGCCCACCCGCTGGCGGGCACGGAACAATCCGGGCCGCGGTCCGGCTTTGCCGAACTCTTCGACAACCGCTGGTGCATACTCGTCCCCGACGGGGCCGCGCCCGAGGCCACCGCGCGGCTGCACCGCTTCTGGCAAGGGCTGGGGTCGAACACCGACGAGATGGACGCCGATCACCACGACCTGGTGCTGGCCGTCACCTCGCATACCCCGCACCTGATCGCCTACACCATGGTGGGCGTTGCCGACGACCTGCGCCGCGTCACCGACAGCGAGGTCATCAAGTATTCCGCCGCCGGCTTTCGCGACTTCACCCGCATCGCCGCCAGCGACCCGACCATGTGGCGCGACGTCTTTCTGACGAACAAGGACGCGACGCTGGAAATCCTGGGCCGCTTCACCGAGGAGCTGTTCGCGCTGCAAAGGGCGATCCGGCAGGGCGACGGCGAGATGCTGCACGACTATTTCACCCGCACGCGCGCCATTCGCCGCGGCATCATCGAGGCGGGCCAGGACACCGAGGCGCCAGACTTCGGCCGCGCGCCCCTGCGCAAGGGCTAGCGTTCGGTCAACTTCAACTCGATCCGGCGGTTCTGCGCGCGGGCCTCGGGGCTGTCGCCCTCGGCGATGGGTTGATACTGCCCGAACCCGTTGGCGGCCAGCCGGTCTGGCGGGATGCCGAGGAAATCCGTCATGTAGCGCACGACCGACAGCGCCCGCGCCTGGCTGAGTTCCCAGTTGTCGGCATATTCGCCCTGGCCCGACAACGGCACGTTGTCGGTGTGGCCGTCCACCCGGATGATCCAGTCGATCTCGGGCGGGATTTCGTCGGCGATGTCACGCAGCAGGCTGGCGACCCCGGCGATCTCGCGTTCGCCGGCCGTGGACAGGGTCGCCTCGCCCGGCTCGAACAGCACCTCCGAGGAAAACACGAAGCGGTCGCCCTCGATGCGCACGCCCTCGCGGCCCTCGACGATCTGGCGCACCTGGCCGAAGAAATCGGAGCGGAATTTCTCCAGCTTCTCGGCCTCGGCGGCCAGCCGTTCAGCCTCGGCCTCTTCGAGGGCGCGGGCGCGGCGTTCGGCGGCCAGGGCCCGGATGACGGCGCTGTTGAGGTCTTGCGTCAGCGACTCGATCTGCAACTGCGAGTCGGCCTCGGCGTCCTCGGCGATATTGAGCAGGTTCTGCAGCCGGCCCAATTCGCTGCGCAGGGTGGCGACCTGTTCGTTCAAGGCCGCGACCCGGCGCTGGCTGTCGGCCGAAAGCGCCTCTTCCTCGGCCAGTTCGCGGTTGGCCTGGGCCAGGAGCGCGGCCTGGCGCCGCGCCTCGGTGGTGGCCGTTTCGGCCGCGGCTTCGGCTTCGGACCGCGCGGCGAGGGCCTGGGCGAGGCGCTCTTCCAGGCTGGCCTGCTCGGTGGTGGCGGTCTCGGCCCGTGATCGGGCGGTTTGTGCCGCCTCTTCCGCCGCTTCGGCCCGGCTGCGGGCGCTTGCGGCCTGCTCCTCGGCCTCCTGCGCGGCCAGCAACGCCTCGGACAGGCGATCCTGCAGGTCCCGCCGGTCCGTCTCGGCCTGGTCGCGCGCCAGCACGGCGGCGGCCAGCTGTTCCTCGATCCGGGCGAGATCGGCCTCTTTCTGCGACAGGGCCTCGTTCAGGGCGGTGCGCGCGGCCTCGAGGTCGGCCTCGGTCTGGTCCTGCGCGGCCAGCGCCGCCGTCAGCCGGGCGGCGATCTCCTCGCGCGCGGCCTGCGATTGGGCCAGACGGCTTTGCGCCTCGGAAAGCTGCTCTTGCGTCTGTGCCAGGTCGCTCTCGGTCCGCGCCAGCTGCGCCTGCGAGCTGGAAAGCGCGTCTTCCGTGTCGGACAGCTCGGACTGGGTCTGCGACAGGCTCTCCCGTGTCCGTGACAGCGTGCCTGCGGTCTGTTCGAGTTGCGACAGCGCGGCGGCGAGGCGCTCGTCCAGCGCCACGGTGTTGCCCTGAGCCTCGGCCAGCGCCTCCTCGGCTTGCTGCTTGGCCAGCAAGGCATTGGCGAGGTTCTGGTCCAGTTCATCTCGCGCGTTGCGGGCGGCGGCCAGCAGGGTCAGGGTTTCCTCGGCCTCCTTGCGCTGTTCCTCCAGCGCCAGCGTCATGGCCGTCAGTTCCGCATCGGCGTTTTCGAGGCGTTCGCGCAGGGCCTCGGCCGCGGCGGCCTCGGCCAGCCGGGCCTGTTCAAGTTCGGATATGCGCGCCTCGGCGCTTTCGGTCTCGGACTCCAGCCGGGCGATGCGGTTGTCGGCGGCGCTGTTGGCCTTCTCCAGATTGGCGATCAGCGCCTCGAGCGCGTCGCGACGGGCGGCCGCCAGCCGGGCGCTTTCGGCCTGGGCGTCGATCTCGTCGCGGGCCTGCGCGACGGCCGTGGTCAGCGCCTCGTTCTGCGAGACCAGGTCCTCGCGCGTTTCCTCCAGCTCCGCGATGCGGGCCTCGTCCTCGCGCCGCTCGGCCAGAAGCCCGGCAACCCGCGCCTCGAACCCGGTGATCCGTGACTCGGCCTCGGCCAGGGCCTCGGCGCGGGCGTCGCGTTCCACGGTCAGCCGGTCGATCACGTTGGTCTGTTCGGCGATCCGGCCGCGTGCGTCGGACAGCTCGGCGCGGACCCGGCCCAGGTCATCCGAGAGAGTGCCCACCTGCTGGCCCAGCGCGGCCGAGCGATCCTGTTCGGTCGCCAGCGCCGCGCTCAGCGCGGCGACCTCTTCGGAGAGTTCCGACAGGCGGTTTTCCTGTCCCGAGATGGTCTCGCGCAGGGCGAACTGGATCACCATGAAGATGGTCAGCACGAACATCAGGACCAGCAGAAGCCCCGTCATCGCATCCACGAAGCCGGGCCAGATCGACGCCTGGAACCGGGCCCCGGTCCTGCGGCTGAGCGCCATGCGTCACGACCCTCCGTCGGTCTGGTTCTGCCGCGCGGCGCGCCTCTGGTTCTGACGCAGGCTGCGCGCCAGCGCGGCGACCTCGGTGCGCAGGTCCTGCACGGTTTCCTGGCGGCCCGCCGACATCTCTTCGAGGATGCGCATCAGCCCGACGTCGATCGAGCGCAGGCGCATCCGGCTCTCGGGGTCGATACCCTCCATGCCGCTGTCCTTCATGGCCTGCACCAGGGCCTCCTGGCTCTCGGCGATGCGGGCAAGCTGTCCGGGGGTATCGTCCTGCTCCAGCCGCTGGGCCAGCCGTTCCACGGACCCGGCCAGCACCTGCAGGCGTTCGTCCACCTGCGCGTGGCCGTCATCGGTCTGGATCACCATGCGTTGCAGCACTTCCATCTGGTCGGACATCTGGTCAACGATGCTTGCCAGCGCGCTGGTCTCGCTGCCGTCGTCGTCGGCCATGCCGACCCGCGTGATCGAGGACAGCCATTCCTCGAGTTCGCGGTAGAAACGGTTCTGCCCGTGGCCGGCGAAAAGCTCCAGCAGGCCCACCACCAGCGACCCGGCCAGGCCCAGCAACGACGAGGCGAAGGCCACGCCCATGCCGCCCAGCTGCGCCTCGAGGCCCCGTTGCAGGCGGGTGAAGATGTCGACGCCGCTCTCACCCTCTTCGGGGTTCAGCGACCGGATCGTCTCGACAAGCCCGGGCACCGTCGTGGCCAGCCCGTAGAACGTGCCCAGCAGCCCCAGGAAGATCAGCGTGTTGACGATGTAGCGGGTGATCTCGCGGTCCTCGTCGATCCGCTGCGCGACGGACTCGAGGATCGAGCGCGAGGACGACGACGACAGCTGCATCCGCGCCCCGCGTGAGCGCAGCAGCGTCGCCAGCGGCGCCAGCAATTGCGGCGCGCGGATCACCTCGTGGCCCGGGCGGGCCAGCGCGAAGCCCTCGATCCACCGAACCGAGCCGATCAACTGGTAGACCTGCCCGAAACACGACAGCACGCCGATCACGAAGACCAGCCCGATGAACCCGTTCAGGTAGGGATTGGCCAGGAACACGCCGGAGACGCGCGGATAGGCAAAGACGGCCCCTGCGGAGACCAGCCCCAGCACGATAAGCATCGAGATGATCTGCCGCACGGGTTGAGAGAAATGTGGCTCTGCCTCGGCGTCCCGTGTCGCCATGAATAGCACCGGTGTTGTTCTTTCGCCGGACCATAGGGTGTCACAGGCCAAAACCCAAATGAAAAAGGGGTTATCGGGCGAGCCGGGACACCCGTTCGGCCAGCCAATCCATGTCCGGATCGTGGATGCCCATCTGCGTCAGGTGGGCGTGGGTGTTGAGCAGATACTCGCGGTTGGGGCCGCGCCCGCCGACGGCGCGGGCGATCATCTGCGCCTGGGTTTCCAGCGGGTAGTCGACGTATTGGCGGTGGTCGGGATCGATGACATAGGCCAGCGCCTCGACCGTGCGGCCGTCGGCAAGGTGCAGCGGCACATGCCGTTCGTGATAGGCCGCCGAAACCAGCTCGCGCTCGCGCAGGTAGGCCAGCACGGCCTCGGTCTCGTGCGGGGCGGCCTGCAGGGCGACGCCGGTGCACCGCGCGCCGGGGGCGTGGTCGAGCGCCAGCACCAGGCCGGGGGTTTCGCGGGTGCCGCGGTGATGGATCGAGAGCATGCAGAAACTGCGATGGTAATCCGCCAGCACGGCGGTGACCTGGTCGGCGGGTGCGAACCCGGGGTTCCACAGTAGCGATCCGTATCCGAACACCCACATGATCTGGTCTCTGGCCCTTGTTGCACCGTCCCTGTAAACACCAAGCCGAGGACGGGCGAAAGGGCAAGCGATGCGCTGGCTGACGATCATCGTGGCGACACTGGCCGCGCTTTACGGCGGCTACTGGGTCTACACCCGCGGCGCGGTCGAGGAGGGTATCGCCACCGCTCTGGCCGAGGCCGAGGCGAGCGGCCGGGTCGAGATCAGCCACGCGGGCTGGTCCACCGTCGGCTTTCCCTCGCGGTTCGATACCACCTTCGAGGCGCTGCGGATCGAGGACCGGGCGACGGGACTGGCCTGGCAGGCGCCGTGGTTCCAGGTCTTTGCCCTGGCTTATCGCCCCAACGAGGTCATTGCCGTCTGGCCCGAGACCCAGAGCCTTGAGGTGGCGGGGCGCAAGATCACCCTGACCACCGAGCGGATGCGCGCAAGCGCCCGGGTGCGGGCCAACGCGGCGCTGTCCTTTCAGCGCGCAACGCTCGAGGTCGACGCGCCGCGGCTGCAGGGCCTGGCCGATGGTACCGACCTCGCCATGGCGCGGCTGCTGGCGGCGATGCGCGCGGCCCCCGATGTCGCCAACGGTTACGACGTCTTCGCCGAGGCGCAGAGCTTGGTGCTGCCCGCCGGCTGGCGCGAGGTGCTCGACCCCGAGGGCGGGCTGCCCCCCGTGATCCGGCAGTTGCGGCTGGATGCCACGGCCAGGTTCGATCAGCCGCTGGACCGCTTTGCCGGCGGCGCGGGGCCGGTGGGGGTCGAGTCGGTTTCGGTGCGCGAATTCGGCGCGCACTGGGGCGACATGGCGGTCTCGGTCATCGGCGACGTGACGGCGGATGCCGCCGGGCGCGCCGCGGGCAGCCTGACGCTGTCGGTGACGGGGTGGCGCCGGGCTCTGAAGATGGCCAGCCGTGCCGGCCTCGTGGACGAGGGGTTCGACGTGACCCTGGCGACCATGGGCGAGGCGCTGGACGAGACCCCGCAGATCGCCGAGACGCTGACCGTCACGCTGGTCCTCGACGACGGGCAGGCGCGGCTGGGGTCGCTGCCCATGGGCCCGGCGCCGGTGTTGCGGCCCTGAGGCCGCCGGGGTGGTGGTGTTGAGGGCGCGGTCGCATTTGTGCCGCGGGTCCTGCTTGGGCCGTCTGCCGACCGCGCCGCCCGCCTTGTCGCCGCCACAATAGAAAACGCCCCCGCCGATGCCGGCGAGGGCGAGCTATTACAGCTGCGCGCGCGATCCGGTGCTAATCGCGCCTACTCCGCCGTCAACAGGCGGGGCTTGTCCCCGCCCAGGCGTGGGTTCTGTGGCGGCTCGTAGGTCAGCTCGATCTCGCCATCCTTGACACCGACCTTGACCAGCCCGCCCTTGGACAGCTTGCCGAAAAGCAGTTCCTCGGCCAGGGGTTTCTTGATGTGCTCCTGGATTACCCGGCCCAGCGGGCGCGCGCCCATCTTGTCGTCGTAGCCCTTCTCGGCCAACCACTCGGCGGCCTCCGGCGTCAGGTCGATGGAGACGTTGCGGTCCATCAGCTGCGCCTCGAGCTGGAGCACGAACTTTTCGACCACCTGCAGGATCACCGACTTGGGCAGCGCCCCGAAGGAGATGACCGAGTCCAGCCGGTTGCGGAACTCCGGCGTGAAGGTCCGCTCGATCGCGGCGGTGTCCTCGCCCTCGCGGCGGTCGCGGCCGAAGCCCACGGCCTCCTGCGCCTGTTCGGCGGCGCCCGCGTTGGAGGTCATGATCAGGATCACGTTGCGGAAATCCGTGGTGCGCCCGTTGTGATCGGTCAACTGGCCGTGGTCCATTACCTGCAACAGGATGTTGTAGACATCCGGGTGCGCCTTCTCGATCTCGTCGAGCAGCAGCACGCAATGCGGGTTCTGGTCCACGCCGTCTGTCAGCAGCCCGCCCTGATCGAAGCCGACATAGCCCGGGGGGGCGCCGATCAGGCGGCTGATGGCGTGCTTTTCCATGTATTCGGACATGTCGAAACGCAGCATCTCGACGCCCAGGGTGTCGGCCAGTTGCTTGGCAACCTCGGTCTTGCCGACACCGGTGGGCCCGGCGAAGAGGTAGTTGCCGATGGGCTTCTCCGGTTCGCGCAGGCCCGCGCGGGCCAGCTTGATCGCTGACGACAGGGCGTCGATCGCCTTGTCCTGCCCAAAGACCACGCGCTTGAGCGAGCCTTCGAGGTCCTGCAGAACTTCCGCATCGGACTTCGAGACGTTCTTGGGCGGGATGCGGGCGATCTTGGCGACCACCGCCTCAATCTCCTTGGGGCCGATCGTCTTGCGGCGCTTGCTGCCGGCCACGAGGTGCTGCGCAGCGCCGGCCTCGTCGATCACGTCGATGGCCTTGTCGGGCAGCTTGCGGTCGTTGATGTAGCGCGCCGACAGTTCCACCGCGGTCTTGATCGCGTCGTGGGTGTAGCGGATCGCGTGGTGGCCCTCGAAATAGGGCTTGAGGCCCTGCAGGATCTTGATTGCATCCTCGACGGTGGGTTCGGTCACGTCGATCTTCTGGAACCGGCGCGACAGGGCGCGGTCCTTTTCGAAGTGCTGTCGAAACTCCTTGTAGGTGGTCGAGCCCATGCAGCGCAGCTTGCCGCCCTGAAGGGCCGGCTTGAGCAGGTTGGAGGCATCCATGGCGCCGCCCGAGGTCGCGCCAGCGCCGATCACGGTGTGGATCTCGTCGATGAACAGGACGGCATCGGGGTGTTCTTCCAGTTCCTGCACGACGGCCTTGAGGCGCTCCTCGAAATCACCGCGGTAGCGCGTGCCGGCCAGCAGGGCGCCCATGTCGAGCGAATAGATCGTGGCCCCGCGCAGGACCTCGGGGACTTCCTTGCTCACGATCTTGCGGGCAAGGCCTTCGGCGATCGCGGTCTTGCCCACGCCCGGGTCCCCCACAAGAAGCGGGTTGTTTTTGCGCCGCCGGCATAGGACCTGCACGCAGCGCTCGACCTCGTGGCCCCGCCCGATCAGCGGGTCGACATCGCCCGCGTGCGACTTGGCGTTGAGGTCGACGCAGTACTTGGCCAGCGCGGACTCGTCCTTGTTGTCCTCGGGCGCGGTGCGGGTGCTTTCCTCGTCGACCTGTTCGGCCCCGGTGACGGGGCGGCTTTCGCCATAGGCCGGGTCCTTCGCCACGCCGTGGGCGATGAAATTGACCGCGTCGTAGCGGGTCATGTCCTGGTCCTGCAGGAAATAGGCCGCGTTCGACTCGCGTTCGGCGAAGATCGCGACCAGCACATTCGCACCGGTCACCTCGGTCCGGCCCGAAGACTGAACATGAATCGCCGCGCGCTGTATCACGCGCTGGAAGGCCGCCGTGGGCACCGCCTCCGAGCCCTCGACCTCGGTCACGAGGGTGGAGAGGTCATCCTCGATGAATTGCTCGAGAGTCTTGCGCAACTCCTCGAGGTCGACCGAGCATGCTTTCATCACCCGCGCAGCGTCCGGTTCGTCGATCAGGGCCAGCAGAAGGTGCTCCAGCGTGGCCAGTTCGTGGCGCCGCGCGTTGGCCAGCGCCAGTGCTCCGTGAATGGACTGCTCAAGTGTTGTCGAAAAAGATGGCACGTTGCGTGCTCCTCTGTCGGGGGTCGGCGGGGATGGCCCCGTGTCCGACCGTGGCCTCATACTATTAAGTTTTGGTTCCGTGGCGCAGGTTTCAAGCAAAAACTGCGCCTGACCCCTTCACTTTCTGCGCGCTGTGCTGTGATGCCTTCAGATTCCGCGCCTTCGCCACACTGATCCGGGTGGACGTGACGCAGGCGGCCCGGGTCTATGAGACCTGTCACTGGAACCGGTCCCGGCGCGCGCGGACCTCGGCGAAGACGTCCACGGCGCTGGCCTCGGGCATCGCGAGGGCGGCTTTCAGGTCCGGGTGGTCGGCGCGCAGGAAGGGATTTGTCGCCGTTTCCTCGGCCAGGGTCGAGGGCACGGTGGGTCGCTCCTCGGCCCGCGCGGCGCTGATGGCCTCACCCCGGGTCAGGAGTGCGGCGTTGTCCGGGTCGACGGTCAGCGCGAAGCGATAGTTCGTTTCGGTGTATTCATGGCCCGAACAGACCCGCGTTTGCTCGGGCAGGGCGCGCAGCTTGAGCAGGCTCTGCCACATCTGCGCGGGGGTGCCCTCGAACAGGCGCCCGCAGCCCAGTGCCATCAGGCTGTCGGCGGTAAAGACGGCCGCCGCGGCGGGCACATGCACCGCGATGTGGCCCCGGGTGTGGCCCGAGACGTCGAGCACCCGCGCCTCGACCCCGCAGGTGGTGAAGGTATCGCCCTCGGCGACCTCCACGTCGAGCGGGGGCAGGCGGCGAGCATCCGCGGCCGCCCCGATCACCCGCGCCCCGGCGCGCAGGTCGGCGACGCCCTCGACGTGGTCTGGGTGGTGATGGGTGATCAACAAATCGGTCAGGCGCCAGCCGCGGGCCTCCAGCGCCGTGCGGATCGGGGCCGTCTCGGGGGCGTCGACCAGCAGGGTCTGGCCCCCCTCGGGATCATGCAGGAGGAAGGCGTAATTGTCCTGCCGGCAGGGAATGGTCACAAGCTCCAGGGGCATGGCGTTTTCTCTTCCGCTTGATAAGGTCAGCTCGAGTGTGACCGAGGCGGGCGAACGCTGCAATGCATCTGGACGTGCACGACATCCGGGATTTCTATTATCGCAGCACCCTGGGCCGCGCAGCGCAGGGCGTGATCCGGGGCGAGCTGCAGCGCCTCTGGCCCGAGGCGAAGGGCCAGAACGTGGCCGGCTTCGGTTTCGCCGTCCCGCTGCTGCGGCCCTTCCTGGGCGAGGCGCGCCGGGTCATCGGGCTGATGCCCGGGCCGCAGGGGGTGATGTCCTGGCCCGCGGGCCAGCCCAACATCAGCGTGCTGTGCGAGGAACACCTCTGGCCGCTGGCGACCGGCAGCATCGACAAGCTGGTGCTGCTGCACGGGCTGGAAACCTCGGACCGGCCCGCCGCCGTGCTGGCCGAGTGCTACCGCGTGCTCGGCCCCGGCGGATGCGTGGTCTTCATCGTTCCAAACAGGGGCGGGCTCTGGTCGCGGTCGGATCGAACGCCGTTCGGCTATGGCCGGCCCTATTCGATGTCCCAACTCGAAGCGCAGCTGCGCGGCGCGGGCTTCGTGACCGAACGGGCGCGCTCGACGCTCTATCAGCCGCCGTCGCGGCGGCGCACCTGGCGCCGGTTCGGCCGGGTAATGGAAACTGTGGGTCGACACGTCCCCGTCTTTGCCGCGGGCGGCGTTCTGATGATCGAGGCAAGCAAGCAGGTCGTCGCGCCCTCCGGGCCGGGGCTTGCCGAACGAGTGAGCCGCCCGCTGCGCGTCCTCGATGGCAGCCCGCAACCGGCCGGCGCGTCGGGGCGATCGCTGGGCGGCTGAGGTAGGGAATCCCCGTCCGCCCGGCAGTATACAATTGTGTGCGGCCGGCGACCGCCGCCGTGCATGGGACATGGCGCAAAGCGTCGCACCCCCGCGCACCCCCTGTGTTCAAGGCGTCAAGGGCGCTTGCGAAAAGCGGCGCAAGAAGGTTGCCCCACCAAAAACCCTCTGCTACATCCCGCCCTGATCTCGCGCCCGCGGCATCCCGTCCGGGCAAGTCTCGCTGCCTTCACACCCCCGACGTCTCGACGGGTGGTCCGTGCGGGCCTTGAAATCGGAAGGGTGGACGTGTCCGAACCAGCTTCGATCTCGACCGGCATCGCGCAGCGCTATGCCACAGCAGTCTTCGACCTCAGCAAGGAGGGGGGCGCCAAGGGTCTGCAAACCCTCGAAACCGACATCGACGCCCTCTCGTCCGCGTTTGACGACAGCGCCGACCTGCGCGCCCTGATCGCCTCGCCGATCCAGTCGCGCGCGGACCAGGGCAAGGCAATCGCGGCGGTCGCCAAGAAGATGGCCCTCTCCGACACGATGACCAACACGCTGGCCCTCATGGCCGACAAGCGCCGCCTGTTCGTCGTCCCGCATATGCTGGCCGCCCTGCGCGCCATGCTGGCCGAGGAAAAGGGCGAGGTGACCGCCGAGGTGGTCACCGCCAAGGCGCTGACCCAGAAACAGTCCGACGCGCTGGCCAAGACGCTCAAGGAGCGTGTCGGCGCGGACGTCAGGATTAATGCGACCGTCGATGAAAGCCTCATCGGCGGTCTTGTTGTCAAGGTGGGCTCGAAGATGATCGACACCTCGATCAAGGCCAAGCTCGCTGCACTCCAGAACACCATGAAAGAGGCCCGGTAATGGCGATCCAAGCTGCAGAGATTTCTGCGATCCTCAAGGACCAGATCAAGAATTTCGGCCAGGAGGCCGAAGTGGCCGAGGTCGGTCGCGTGCTGTCTGTCGGCGACGGGATCGCCCGGGTCTATGGCCTCGACAATGTCCAGGCCGGCGAGATGGTTGAATTCCCCGGCGGCATCCGTGGCATGGCGCTGAACCTTGAAAACGACAACGTCGGTGTCGTGATCTTCGGGTCGGACCAGGCCATCAAGGAAGGAGACACCGTCAAGCGGACCAACGCGATCGTCGACGTGCCCACCGGTGACGCGCTTCTGGGCCGCGTTGTCGACGGCCTGGGCAACCCGCTGGACGGCAAGGGCCCGATCGAGGCGACGACCCGCACCGCCGCCGACGTCAAAGCGCCCGGCATCATCCCGCGCAAGTCGGTGCACGAGCCCATGGCCACAGGCCTCAAGGCCGTGGACTCGATGATCCCGATCGGCCGCGGCCAGCGCGAGCTCATCATCGGCGACCGCCAGACCGGCAAGACCGCCGTGGCGCTGGACACGATCCTCAACCAGAAGGCCTACAACGACGCCGCCGGCGACGACGAGAGCAAGAAGCTTTACTGCGTCTATGTCGCCGTCGGCCAGAAGCGGTCCACCGTCGCGCAGCTGGTCAAGAAGCTCGAGGAAAACGACGCGCTCGAGTACTCCATCGTCATCGCCGCCACCGCCTCGGACCCGGCACCGATGCAGTTCCTGGCGCCCTACGCCGCCACTGCCATGGCCGAGCATTTCCGCGACAACGGCCGCCACGCGCTGATCGTCTACGACGACCTGTCCAAGCAGGCCGTGGCCTATCGCCAGATGTCGCTGCTGCTGCGCCGCCCGCCGGGCCGCGAAGCCTACCCGGGCGACGTCTTCTACCTGCACTCGCGCCTGTTGGAGCGGTCGGCCAAGCTCAACGAGGACAGCGGCGCGGGCTCGCTGACCGCTCTGCCGATCATCGAGACCCAGGGCGGCGACGTGTCGGCCTTCATCCCGACCAACGTGATCTCGATCACCGACGGCCAGATCTTCCTGGAAACCGAGTTGTTCTACCAGGGTATCCGCCCGGCCGTGAACACCGGCCTGTCAGTGTCACGCGTCGGTTCCTCAGCGCAGACGGCGGCGATGAAATCGGTGGCCGGCCCGGTCAAGCTGGAACTGGCCCAGTATCGTGAAATGGCGGCCTTCGCGCAGTTCGGGTCGGACCTCGACGCGGCCACGCAGAAGCTTCTGAACCGCGGCGCGCGGCTGACCGAGCTGATGAAGCAGCCGCAGTATTCGCCGCTGACCAACGCCGAGATCGTCTGCGTCATCTACGCGGGCACCCAGGGCTACCTCGACGGGCTGGAAGTCTCGGACGTGGGTCGCTTCGAAACGGACATGCTGCAGTTCCTGCGCACCAAACGCCAGGACGTGCTTGACGTCATCACCAAGGACGACCCCAAGATCAAGGGCGAGGCCGAGGAGAAGCTCAAGGGCGCGATCGACGAGTTCGCCAAGGACTTCGCCTGATCTGACTTGAACCGAACCGGAAAGGAGACAGGCGCATGCCAAGTCTCAAGGACCTGAAGAACAGGATCGAGTCGGTCAAGTCGACCCGCAAGATCACCAAGGCCATGCAGATGGTGGCCGCCGCGAAACTGCGGCGGGCGCAGGACGCGGCCGAGGCGGCCCGGCCCTACGCCGACCGGTTCAACGCGGTAATGGCCGGCCTCGCGGCCAGCGTGGGCGACAGCGACAGCGCGCCGGTGCTGCTGCGCGGCACCGGCAGCGACCAGACCCATCTGCTGGTGGTCATGACCGCCGAGCGCGGCCTGTGCGGCGGCTTCAACGCCAACATCGCCAAGCTGGCCCGCACCAAGGCAAAAGAGCTGAGCGACCAGGGCAAGACCGTCAAGATCCTGACCGTGGGCAAGAAGGGCCGCGATGCGCTGCGGCGTGACTGGGGCGAGCATTTTGTCGGCCACGTCGACCTGTCCGAGGTCAAGTACGTCGCCTACGAGAACGCGCAGGGGATCGCCCGCGACATCCTCGGCCGGTTCGACAACGGCGACTTCGACGTGGCAACGCTCTTCTACGCGGAGTTCGTCAACGTCGTCACCCAGACCCCGAAATCACACCAGGTGATCCCCTTCGAGGTGCCCGAGGGCACCGAGGCGGAGGGCGGCACGCTCTATGATTACGAGCCGGGCGAAGAAGAGATCCTCGCCGACCTTCTGCCGCGCGGTGTCGCCACGGCGATCTTTGCGGCGCTGCTGGAAAATGGCGCCTCGGAACAGGGGGCGCGGATGTCGGCGATGGACAACGCCACTCGCAACGCCGGCGAGATGATCGACAAGCTGACGATCGAGTACAACCGCTCGCGCCAGGCCGTCATCACCAACGAGCTGATTGAAATCATTTCGGGCGCCGAGGCGCTCTAAGAGAACCGGAGAAACGACAATGGCAAACGAAAAAGGCAAGGTCACCCAGGTGATTGGCGCCGTCGTGGATGTGCAGTTCGACGATCACCTGCCGGCGATCCTGAACGCGCTGACCACCGACAACAACGGCAAGACGCTGGTTCTCGAGGTGGCCCAGCACCTCGGCGAGAGCACCGTGCGCACCATCGCCATGGACGCCACTGAGGGCTTGGTCCGCGGGCAGGAGGTCACCGACTCCGACGCGCCGATCTCGGTGCCGGTGGGCGATGCCACGCTGGGGCGCATCCTCAACGTCATCGGCGAACCCGTGGACGAAAAAGGCCCGATCGAGGCCAAGGAAACCCGCGCCATCCACCAGTCGGCGCCCGACTTTTCCGACCAGTCCACCGAGTCCGAGGTGCTTGTCACCGGCATCAAGGTGATCGACCTGCTGGCGCCCTACGCCAAGGGCGGCAAGATCGGCCTGTTCGGCGGCGCCGGCGTGGGCAAGACGGTTCTCATCCAGGAGCTGATCAACAACATCGCCAAGGTGCACTCGGGCCTGTCGGTCTTCGCCGGCGTCGGGGAGCGCACGCGCGAGGGCAATGACCTCTACCACGAGATGATCGATTCCGGCGTTCTGACGCCGGACAACCTGCCCGATTCCAAGATCGCGCTGGTCTACGGCCAGATGAACGAACCGCCGGGGGCCCGTGCCCGTGTCGCCCTGACCGGCCTGACCCTGGCCGAGCAGTTCCGCGACCAGTCGGGTGCCGACGTTCTGTTTTTCGTCGACAACATCTTCCGCTTCACCCAGGCGGGCTCGGAAATGTCGGCGCTTCTGGGCCGCATCCCCTCGGCGGTGGGCTACCAGCCGACGCTGGCGACCGACATGGGTGCGATGCAGGAACGCATCGCCTCGACCAAGTCCGGCTCGATCACCTCGATCCAGGCGGTCTACGTGCCCGCCGACGACCTGACCGACCCCGCGCCGGCCACGACCTTCGCCCACCTCGACGCGACGACGGTTCTCAACCGCGCGATCTCGGAAAAGGGGATCTACCCGGCGGTGGACCCGCTCGACTCCAGCTCGCGGCTGATGGACCCGCTCATCGTCGGGCAAGACCACTACGAGGTTGCCCGTGACGTCCAGGGTATCCTGCAGCGCTACAAGGCCCTTCAGGACATCATCGCCATTCTCGGCATGGACGAGCTGAGCGAGGAGGACAAGCTGACCGTGGCCCGCGCCCGCAAGATCGAACGGTTCCTCAGCCAGCCCTTCGACGTCGCCAAGGTCTTTACCGGCTCCGACGGCATCCAGGTGCCGCTGGAGGACACGATCGCGTCGTTCAAGGCGGTGGTGGCCGGGGAATACGATCACCTGCCCGAGGGTGCGTTCTACATGGTCGGCGGCATCGAGGACGTGGTCGCCAAGGCCGAGAAACTGGCCGCCGAGGCGGCATAAGGAGCCCTCATGGCAAACGCGCTTCACTTCGACCTCGTCAGCCCCGAACGGCGCCTCGCGCAGCTGGAGGCGACCGAGGTCCGCATCCCCGGCGCAGACGGGGACATGACGGCCATGGCCGATCATGCCCCGACCATCACGACCCTGCGCCCGGGCCTGTTGACGGTCACTCATGATGGCGGCTCGGACGATTACGTGGTCTCGGGCGGCTTTGCCGAGATCAATTCCGACGGGATCACGGTTCTGGCCGAGAAGGCCCTGCCGCGGGGCGAGATGACCCAGGAGGTCTACGACCGCCTGGTCGACGAGGCCCAGAGCGCCTATGACACGGCAAAGCAAACTGCCAGCAACGACCCGGGGCCGGTCGACGACGCGGCCAAGCTGCTGTCGGACATGGTGGCGATCGGCGGCCATATCGGGCTGAGCCCGAAACAGCCGAACCTGTAGGCCGGGGATCGAAATTCGCAAAAGCGGGCGCCTTCGGGCGCCCGTTTTTTGTTCGGGCCGCCCTGATCGTGACTGCCATTTCGGTTGCATGGTGCATGCGTCCTGCCGAAAATACCGCGATGACAACAGAGACCCGCGAGGAGCGGCCTTTGGGGAAAAGCGGATGAAGCGGTTTCGAAATCACCTGATCGGCGTCGAGCAGGGCGATTTCGTCCTGTTTTCGGATTTTGAGACGGATGGCGCGATGTGGACCGGCGAGGGCGAGCGGCGCATGCGCGCCCGCATTGATTTTTCGGAAAGCTACCGCCGGCCGCCCGCGGTCCAGCTCGCGCCCTCCATGTGGGACATTTCGAACACGGCCTTCGCGCGGGTCGACCTGCGTGCCGAAGATGTGACTGAGGAGGGCTTCGTCATCACCTTCACCACCTGGGGCGACACGAAGATTGCGCGGATGCGTGTGAGCTGGACAGCCATGGGCGAATTGCGCCATGACGACGATTGGGATCTCTATTGACCTGCTGCGCGGCCGCCTGCTGCGGCCCTGCGCGCCAATGGTGTCACACGGTCGCGTACATGCCCTCGTAGATCGGCGTCAGAGTCTCGTGATCGAAAAGCGATGACACGCTTGTGCCGTTCCAGATGTTCAGGATGGCCTGGGCGAACATCGGCGCAGTGGGCACGGTGCGGATATTGGGGCAGTCCACGACTGGCTTGGTGGCTTGGATGCTGTCGGTGATGACCAGCGATTTCATCACCGAGTTGGTGATCCGCTCGACCGCCGGACCGGACAGAACCCCGTGCGTGATGTAGGAATGCACCTCGGTCGCGCCGTGTGTCATGAGCACCTCCGCGGCCTTGCACAGGGTCCCGGCGGTGTCGCAGATGTCGTCCACGATGATGCATTTCTTGCCGGTGACATTGCCGATCACGGTCATCTCGGCGATCTCGCCGGGTTTCTCGCGGCGCTTGTCGACGATGGCCAGCGGCGCGTTGATCCGCTGGGCCAGTTCGCGCGCGCGGGCCACGCCGCCCACGTCGGGGCTGACGACCATCACATCCTCGGCGCCCCTGAAATTGTGCTGGATGTCCAGCGCGAAGATCGGGCTGGCATAGAGGTTGTCCACAGGGATATCGAAGAAGCCCTGGATCTGGGCGGCGTGCAGGTCCATCGTCAGGATACGTTCGACGCCCGCCTCGACCAGCATGTTGGCCACCAGCTTGGCCGAGATGGGCGTGCGCGCCTTGGTGCGGCGGTCCTGGCGGGCATAGCCGAAATAGGGCACCACGGCCGTGATCCGCGCGGCCGAGGACCGGCGCAGCGCGTCGCAGATGATCAGCAGTTCCATCAGGTTGTCGTTGGCCGGGTTCGAAGTGGGCTGGATGACGAACATATCCTCGCCGCGGACGTTCTCGAAGACCTCGACAAAGATCTCGCCGTCGTTGAACCGCTCGACCCGGGCATCGACCAGCCCGACATTTATGCCGCGGTGCATGGACATCCGCCGCGCGACGGACTGGGCAAGCGGCATGTTGGCATTGCCCGAGATGAGCTTGGGCTCGACGATATTCGGCATGTGGCAGGACCCCGAGGTGACAGATTCGTGACGTTGACACCGCTTAGCATGCGTCTAACCTGCCGCAAAGAAAGCAGACGGGGTGCCGGGGCAAATGCCGCAGATCGACTATTACTTCACCACGATATCGCCCTTTACCTATCTGGCGGGCACGCGGCTGGAAGAGATCGCGGCGCGGCACGGGGCGACGGTAGCCTACAAGCCGCTCGACATCATGGCGCTATTCGCGCGCACCGGCGGCACGCCCCCGGGCGAACGTCACCCCAACCGGCAGGCCTATCGGTTGCAGGACATGCGCCGGTCGGCTGAGAAGGCCGGGATGCCGATCACTCTCAAGCCCGCGCATTTTCCCACAAACCCGGCCCCGTCGTCCTATGCGATCATCGCCGCGCAGAATGCCGGGGGCGGGGATCTCGGCGGGCTGGTTCATGCCATCCTGCGCGCCTGCTGGGCCGAGGAAAAGGACGTTGCCGAGGATTCTGTGATCCGCGCGGCACTGGAACAGAACGGGTTCGATCCGGGCCTGTCCGACAGCGGCTTGCTGAGCGGGGCCGAAACCTATGCCGCCAACCTCGAAGAGGCCGTGGCGCGGGGCGTCTTCGGATCGCCCTTCTATGCCGCGGGTGACGAGCTGTTCTGGGGCCAGGACCGGCTTGAGGACCTCGACCTGCACCTGGCAGGCAAGCTCTAGCCTTGCATCGCCGACAGGAATGCGTCGGCCCCCGTGATGCCGATGGACCAGTCGCAGACTAGCCGTGCGGTCAGTGGCGCATCGGGGTCGCCGGTGTGCGGGTCGCCGTCCCAAACGTAATAATAGGCACCGGCGTCGAGGAGCCGCTTGTGAAGGCGGCGTGGAAAGCGTGCGAATATGATGTTTGCCGCCGGCTCGTGCAGAAATTCCACGCTGTCTTGCTGTTGCAAGCCCTCGGCCAGGTGGGCGCAGGTCGCGTTGGCGCGGCGTGCCAACTCCAGCCAGAGGTCGTCGGCGAGATAGGCCTCCATCTGGGCCGACAGGTAGCGGTGTTTGGAAAACAGGTGCGCCCCGCGCTTGCGGCGCAGCTCGAACTCCCAGGCTTTCTCGGGATCGAAGAGGATCACCGCCTCGGCCCCCATCAGGCCGTTCTTGGTGCCGCCGAAGCTGACGGCATCGACCCCCGCCCGCCAGGTCATCTCGGCCGGGGTGCAGTCAAGCGCGACCAGCGCATTGGCAAAGCGCGCTCCGTCAAGGTGGGTCTGCAGCCCGAAGTCGCGGGCCACCCCGGACAGGTCGGCGATCTCGGAGGGCGTGTAGACGGTGCCCTTTTCGGTCGCATTGGTGATCGAGACCGGCCCGCGCTGGGGGCCGTGCACGCCGCGGCTTTCCTCGGCGGCGATGGCCGCGCGCAGGGCCTGCGGGTCCATCTTGGCATCGCGGTCGCCCACGAGGGTCAGCTTGGCACCGCCGGAATAGAACTCCGGCGCGTTGCACTCGTCCTCGTTGATATGGGCCATGGCGGTGCAAAACACCGTGTCCCAGGGGTTCGCCATCGTGGCCAGCGCGAGGGCATTGGCCGCCGTGCCGGTCGCGACAAGGTAGACCGCCGCCTGCGGCGCCTCGAAGACCTCGCGCAGGCGGTCGCGGACGCGCGCCATGGCCGGTTCCGCGCCATAGGCGCTGGTATGGCCCTCGTTGGCGCGGGCCAGGGCGTCGAGCACCGAAGGGTGGGCCGGGCCGCCGTTGTCAGAGGCAAAGAACATCTAGAGCGGCTCCTCGATGATATGATCTTCCCAGTCGTCGTCGGGCGTTTCGAATTCGCTGACCGTCAGGTCCTGCACCGAAACGCCGGCGTCGTGGACTGTCTGCGGATCGCCCGAAATCAGCGGGTGCCAGTGGAACAGGTCCCGCCCCTCGTAGACCAGCCGATAGGCGCAGGTCCGTGGCAGCCAGTACATGTGCTGCCGGATCGTCTCGGGGGTCAGCTGGATGCAATCGGGCACGAACTGGTGGCGGATGTCGTACTGGGTGCAGCGGCAGGTGCTGTCGTCCAGCAGGCGACAGGCGACGCGGGTCAGGGCGACCTCGCCGGTGTCGGCGTCCTCCAGCTTGTTCAGGCAGCACTTGCCGCAGCCGTCGCAGAGCGCCTCCCACTCGGCCTCGGTCATCTTGTGCATCGGCACGCGCGCCCAGAACTCGCGGCGCAGCCCCTCGCGCTTTATCGGATCAGACATGCGCCAGCACCTCGCGCGCGCGGGCGCAATCCGTGTCCATCTGGGCGATCAGCGGCGCGACGCCGTCGAAGGACGCCTCGCCGCGCAGGAATTCGACCAGGGCGACGCTCAGATGCGCGCCGTAAAGATCGCCCGCGAAGTCGAACAGGTAGGTTTCGCAGTTGGCATGATTGACGCCGAAGGTGGGTTTCACACCGATCGAGGCCGCCCCGTGGTAGTGGCCCCGGTGGGGGCCGTCCAGAACCTCGGCCAGCACGGCGTAGACGCCGAACTTGGGCGGGTGCAGCCCGTCGATGGACATGTTGGCGGTGGGATAGCCCAGGTCGCGGCCGCGCTGGTCGCCCTGGATCACCGGGCCGTCGATGCGGTGCCAGTGGCCCAGCATCTCGGCGGCGACGCGCGGTTCGCCCTCGCTCAGCGCGGCGCGGATCGCTGTCGAGGAGGCCGCGCCCGAGGCGGTGCGCAGCATCGGCGCGACGGTCACGCCGAAGCCCATGTCGGCCCCGTAGTGCCGCAGACGTTCGGCATTGCCCGTCCGCCCCTTGCCGAAGCAGAAATCCTCGCCGACGACCACATGCGCCACGCCGAGGCTGTCGCGCAGGATGTGTTCGGCAAAGCCGCGGTCGCTGAGCTCGGAAATCGCGGCGGTGAAGGGCAGCTCGTACAGGTGGTCCACCCCGATCTTTTCCAGCCGGTGCGCGCGGGTCTGGGCGTTCATCAGGCGAAAGGGCGGGGTGTCGGGGCGCAGGACCTCGCGCGGGTGCGGCTCGAATGTCAGCACGCCCAGTGGCGCATCCGCGCGGCGGGCCAGGTCGATCACGGCCTGGTGGCCCAGGTGCACCCCGTCGAAATTTCCGATCGCGACCGAGGCGCCTTTGTCCTCGGGCGGGACGAAATCTATGTCGCGGGTGATGCGCATGCGCGACGGGTAGCGCGGCGTGGCGGCGGTGGCAAGCGCCCGCCGAGCCATGGGCCCATGGCCCATGAACCGGCGGGCCGGTTCGGCCATGGGGCCGGATCGGACCGCCGCGCTGGGGTCAGTCGAACTTTGCCGAAGGCGCCAGGACCTTGGCTTCGCCGGTCAACACCGGCTTGCCCGCGACGAGGCAGCGCGTCTGAAGCGTCACCCGCCGCTTGGCCGGTTCGATCTCGGTCACCTCGACCTCGGCGGTCACGCGGTCGCCGGGGCGGACGGGCCCGAGGAATTTCATCGTCTGGCCCAGGTAGACCGTACCATGGCCCGGAAGCTGTTCGCCGATCACCGCCGAGACCAGCCCGGCGGTCAGCATCCCGTGGGCGATGCGCCCCTCGAAGATCGTGTCGCGGGCATAGGCATCGTCCAGGTGCACCGGGTTGTGATCGGTCGAGACGGCGGCGAACATCTCGATGTCCTGATCGGTCACGGTCTTGGACAGGGACCGGACCATGCCGATCTCGATATCCTCGATGCAGATCGTTCCCTTGGGCAGATTGTCGAGCATGTCACATTCCTCGGGCAACAAAAAATCCCCCACTTGGCGTGGTATGAAATTTTGTTACTTCGCGAGCGCAGAAACATCAAGGGCAAACTGCGTCAGCGCAGGAACCCGATGGCATAGGTCGGATGCACCATCTCGCGCGTCGTGTAGGCGTCGAGAGCCTGCGGGTCCGGGTTTTCGCCGGTCTTCGTTTCTTTCGCGGCCAGCCCGCCGGTGATGAAGAGGCTGTCGGTGTCCTCTTGCTGGGCGCCGAGGATATCGGTGCGGATACCGTCGCCGATGGCGATGATGCGCGGGTCGTCGATGGCCCCGGCAAGGGCCGCGTGGCGCCGCCGGGCCAGGTCGTAGATGGGCGGATGCGGCTTGCCGAAATAAAGGCTTTCGCCGCCCATCTCGGTATAGAGCGCGGCCAGCGCCCCGGCGCACCATTCCCGCGCGCCGCCGCGGTCCACCACCATGTCGGGATTGGCGCAGAGCAGTTTCAGCCCCCGCTTCTTGGCGTAAAGGAGCTGCGGCCGGTTGACCGCGGGGTCCGCGTGCGGATCGAAGGGGCCGCAGCAGACGATGCCCTCGGCCCGGTCCAGCTCTACCACCTCGATCTCGACCGGGTCGTCGATGATGCGCAGCGGCTCAAAAAAGGACCGGTCCCGTGTCTCGCCCATGAACCAGACCTTGCGGCCCACCGCGCCGCGGAACATCGCCGCGCGGGCGCTGTCGCCACTGGTGGCGATGCTGTCCCAGGCATCGGCTGGAATCCCGAGGCTGGCGACATGCTCTTCGACCGGCCCACGCGCCCGCGGGGCGTTGGTGACCAGCACGACCTTGCCGCCGCGCGCGCGAAAACCCTGCATCGCCGCCACCGCGCCGGGAAAGGCCCGCACGCCGTCGTGCATGCAGCCCCAGAGATCGACGAAGGCCACGTTGTAATTGTCTGAGATGTCGGCGAATTTTTGGATGATCTCGGTCATTGGGGGCTTTCGGGCTAGGGGGTCGCCGCCAGATAGCCCGTTTTGCCCGCCGGGGGAAAGGGGCGGGGGTGGACTGTGCCGCCGCGGCGCATATCTTGCGCCAAACCCACGGATCACGAGGCGACCCAATGCAAGACCCGCACCTGCCCTTCGACACTGACAAGCTCGACAAGCTGGCCGAGGTGGCCGTGCAGGTTGGGCTTGGGCTGCAGCCCGGCCAGGATCTCGTCCTGACTGCCCCGGTCGAGGCGCTGCCGCTGGTGCGGCGCATCGCGGCGGCGGCCTATCGCGCGGGGGCGGCGAACGTGACGCCGATCCTGTCGGACGAGGCGGTGACGCTGGCGCGCTTCGAGCACGGGCACGAGGCGGCCTTCGATTCCGCCCCCGGCTGGCTTTACAACGGCATGGCCGAGGCCTTTGCGAACAATGCCGCGCGGCTGGCGATCACCGCCGACAACCCGCTGCTGCTCAAGGGGCAGGACCCGGACAAGGCGGCGCGGGTGGCCAAGGCCAATTCCGCGGCCTCGAAGCCCGCGAAGGAGCCGGTCGTCAATTTCGACATCAACTGGAACATCGTCAGCTACCCCGGCCGGGCCTGGGCACGGCAGGTCTTTCCCGACCTGCCCGAGGATGCGGCGGTGGCGCAGCTGGCCGAGGCGATCTTCGCCGCGTCGCGGGTAGACCGGGACGACCCGGTCGCCGAATGGCAGGCCCATAACGCCACGCTGCGCGCCCGCACCGATTGGCTCAATGACCAGGCCTTCAGCGCGCTGCATTTCACCGGGGGCGGCACCGACCTGACGGTGGGCTTGGCCGAGGGGCACGAATGGAAGGGCGGCGCGTCGCGGGCCGGCAACGGCACCACCTGCAATCCGAACATCCCCACCGAAGAGGTCTTCACCACCCCCCACAAGGACCGCGTGGACGGCGTGGCGAAGGCGTCGAAACCGCTGGTCTACCAGGGCACGCCGATCGCGGATATCGAGGTGCGGTTCGTGCAGGGCCGCATCGTCGAGGCCAGCGCCAGCGAGGGCGAAGCGGCCTGGCAGAACCTGATCGACACCGACGCGGGCGCGGCGCGGCTGGGCGAGGTGGCACTGGTGCCGCACGGCTCGCCCATCTCGCAATCGGGGCTGCTGTTCTTCAACACGCTCTATGACGAGAACGCCGCCTGCCACATCGCGCAGGGCCAGTGCTATTCCGATTGCTTCGTCGATGCGGTGGCAGGTGACCCTGACAAGGTCGTGGAGGCGGGCGGCAATTCCAGCCTGATCCACGTCGACTGGATGATCGGCGGGCCAAAGACGGACGTCGATGGCATCACGCCCGACGGCACCCGCGTGCCGGTGTTTCGCCGCGGCGAATGGGCCAGCGAGGCCTGAGCCGGCTCACCAGTAGACGGGGTCGTCGATCGCCTGAACGCAGTGCAACGGCCCCGTGATCGGGGCCAGCGGCGCATCCGTAAGGGACTGGGCCTGCCAGCCCTCGGGGTATTGAAGCCGGCGCGGAGCTGGAACGGTCTCGGTCGTGGCGGGCCGGAAGCCCACCTTGCAGTAATAGGCCGGGTCGCCATAGGTCACCGCCACATCCGCTCCCGCGCGCCGCATCTCGGAAAGGCCATGCCGCAGCAACGACTGCCCCACGCCCTTGCCCTGTTGATCGGGGGCCACGGCAACCGGCGCCAGCAGGAAAACGCGGCGGTGATCGTTGGGGGCTTGCAGACGCGAAAAGATGATCGCGCCGACCATGGTGTCGACGTCCCACGCGGTGAAAACATGCAGGTCTGTATCCGGCACCTCGGACAGCATGTCGCGCGCGAGCCCGCCGATCAGCGCGCCCTCTTCGGCGCCTTCGGACGCGCCGAAGCTGTCCTCGAACAGCCGGGCAATGGCCGTGGTGCGCGACTTGAAGTCGGCCGAATACTGCATGGCGGACACCCGCCCCCTCCTATGAGTATTGCCCGAGCAGCTCGCAAAGAGGAACCCTCGCCGCGGACCACGCGGCGAGGGTGTTCCAGCCGCCTGGCGCGGCTTACAGCGCCAGGTTCGGGATGATCTGCTTCTTGCGCGACATGACGCCGGGCAAGACCACGATGTCGCCCTCGACCGTCGCGCCGAAGCTCTTCTCGGCCACCGCCTTGACGGTGTCGTTGGGCACCAGGAGCGTCGCCTCTTCGCGCAGGATATCGACGACGAAGAGCAGCACTTCGTCCACGCCATCCTCGGCGGCGACATCCCCCATGCTGGCCATCAGGCTGTCCTTGCGCCCCAGCGGCATCTCGGGTGCGGTGGTTTCCAGGACCGAGACGCGGAACTTGGTGTCTGAGACCTCGTATTCCTTGGAGTCCATGCGGATCAGCTCGGCATCCGAAAAGGCCGAGACATCGGACTTGGCCGCGAACATCTCGGCGGCGTAGTCGGTCAGGTTCAGGCCCAGGTCGGCGGCGAGGCTTTCGGCCAGCGCCTTGTCCTGCGCGGTGGTGGTGGGGCTGCGAAACTCCAGCGTGTCCGACAGGATGCACGACAGCATGAGGCCCTTGACCGGATCGGTCAGCTTGTCGGCATCGGCGCCCATGAGGGTGTGCATGATGGTGGCCGTGCAGGCCAGCGGCCGGATGGTGATGTTGATCGGGCCCTTGGTTTCCAGCCCGCCGACCAGCTTGTGATGGTCGATGATCGCCTGCACGTCGGCGCCGTTGATATTGTCGGGAAGTTCGGCGGGGTTGTTGGTGTCGACGACGACACAGGGCTGGTCGTCGGCCACGTCGGCGATGATCTCGGGCGTGTCATAGCCCCAGCGGGACAGGACGAAGGCGGCCTCGGTATTGGGCGCGCCCAGCAGGACCGGCTTGGCGTCCTGACCTTTGATGTCGGACAGATACCAGGCCCAGATCAGGGGCGCGCCGGTGGAGTCGGTGTCGGGGGCCTTGTGGCCGAAAACGAGTGTGGTCATTGTGGAAAGCCCGTGGTTCAGGTGAATTTGCCGGCCTTATAGGGGGGATGGATTGGACTGTCACGCGACACGGTGCCCGGTCTTGCATCGCGGCCACAGCGGGCGGCCCGGCGATGCGTGAGAGCGACCTCTACCCCGCGGTGAAAGCCCATCTCGCGGCGCAGGGCTATGACGTCAAGGGCGAGGTTGGCGCCGCCGACGTGGTGGCGCGGCGCGGCGACGAGGCTCCCGTGATCGTCGAGTTGAAAACCGGCTTCTCGCTGGCGCTTTTTCACCAGGCCATCGCCCGGCAGGCGGTCAGCGATCTTGTCTATGTGGCCGTGCCGAGGCCCAGGCGCGACGCGACGGAGAACGTCAGGCTGGCCCGCATGCTCGGGCTGGGGGTGATCTTCGTGCGGCCCCGTGACGGCTTTGTCGAGGTCATGGCCGATCCCGGCCCGTTCCGCCCGCGCAAGTCGAAGGCGAAGGCGGCGCGGCTGCTGCGCGATTTCGAGCGGTTGCGCGGCGACCCCAACGCGGGCGGGGCCACGCGCCACGGGATCGTCACCGGCTACCGGCAGGATGCGCTGGCCTGCGCGCGGTTCCTGGCCGCGCACGGCCCGTCGCGCGGGGCGGTCGTTGCCGAGGGGGCCGGGGTGCCGGGGGCGACGCGGATCATGGCCGACAACCACTACAGCTGGTTTCAGCGCGTCGCGCGCGGGGTCTATGACCTGACCGAGGCCGGGCGCGCGGGCCTGGTCGATTGGGGCGATGCCTGAAAGACCGACTTTCGGGAAATGGTGCTGTTTCGGGCAGACACCGGGTGGGAATTTCGGAAAAAGGAATATACCCGGACTCTCAAGGTTTTTGTAAAACGCGATGTGCATAAGAAATTCATTTTCGAACGCAAGATAATGGGCTGCCGAATTGGATCGGCAGCCCATTGCGTTTCGGGACTGGTCAAGCAGGATCAGTCCTCGATGTCGATCTCGACGCTGTCCACGGCCATCGAGGGGTCGTTGAAATTCTCGCCCACGAAGAGATAGGCGATCACGTCATTGCGCAGCGGGCGGCCCACCTGGACGCGGGTTTCATTGTTCGCGCCGCCGCGAATCGAGGCCACGCCCAGCAGGTCGCCGGTTTCGCCGCGATGGTGATCGTAGACCGCGACATAGCCGTCACCGCTGGCGCTGAACGGGTCGATGACCACGGTGCTGGTTCCGTCGTCCTGGTCGCCCATGTAGGCGAACATGTTCTGGGCCTGGGCGGCGCCGGCAACGGTGAGGGCGAGGATTCCGGCGGTGATAAGGGTTTTCATGTCGTTTCTCCTGTGCTGCGGTTTCGAAACGTGTTCGAAATTCGCGGTTTCAAAATCGCAATCGTCCTGATTGCTGTTTTCCAATTAGGGCAAAGCCAATTGAAACATCAATTCACGTCGGCATGAGTTTCACGGAGCGCACGGAAACGAGAGACTCCGTTTGAAAAAACGTGAACGGCGAAAACGCGAACGTGTTTTTCCCTGAATTCCCAGTGAGGCACGGCCACGTGAAACGACAGTGATTGAAATCGCGACTATAAAGGCGGGACAGGACAGATCGACGCAAGACATCAATGGAAAGGGGACGAGAAATGCCTGCACTTCATCGACGGGACTTTCTGCGCGGGTCCACGGTCTTCGGTGGCGCCCTCGCGCTTCCGGCTGCGGGCCGGGCCGACGTGCCCGCGGGCCGCGATCCGTTCGACTACGAGGTCATACGCACCGAGGCGGACTGGCGCGCCCTGCTGGGCGAGGACTACGCCATCCTGCGCGAGGGCCGCACCGAAGAGCCGATGTCGAGCGATATCTGGGCCGAATCCCGCAAGGGACGATACGACTGCCGCGGCTGCGAGCTGACGCAATATCATTGGGGCACCAAGGTCAACCTGCCCAAAGGCTGGCTGTTCTTCGTGGCAAGCGAACCCAATGCGCAGCTGATGTCGCAGGACTCAGGCGCGCCCATGGGCGATGATCCCAACATCATGAACATCGAGATCGAGGTGCATTGCCGCCGCTGCGGCAGTCACATGGGCCACATCCTGCTGGTCGAGGGGCAGGTCCTGCACTGCATCAACGGGGCGTCTCTGACGTTCCTGCCCGCGGCTTGAACGACGCCACCGGGGATCAATCGGGCTTTGGTGGCCCGCCCATGCCGACCGGCCGGTTCAGCCCGCGTTCGGGCATTGTGAAGGGCGTTGCGCAGGTCTCGGCCGCGAGCGGCTCGACCGAGGCCGGTGTTCGGACCAGCAGCCGTTGGCCGGGCGTTGCGCGCGCCACCGGCACGCGGGCAAAGGCGATGTTGGCACCGACCCCCGGTGAATGGAAGGCCGAGGTGACATATCCGATCTCCTCTTGCATCTCCGGGTCCAGGACGGGCCAGAAATCCGCGTTGTACCAATCTATCTGCCGGCCGCCAAAGGTCAGACCCACCAGCTTGTGAGTGACGCCACGCGCCGCGACCTCTTCCAGCGCGGCCTTGCCGACAAAGGCGCGCTTGTCCAGGTCGACCTGCCAGTCGAGGCCGACCTCGTAAGGCGTTGTCTCGAGATCCATGTCCTGGCCGTAGGACAGGATGCCCGCTTCCATGCGGCTGATGTGGTTGGGCGCGATCACCCGCAGATGATAGGGTTTCCCCGCCGCGACAAGCCCGTCCCAGAGCGCGTCGGCATCGCGGGTAGCGTTGCGCAGGTAAATCTCGAAGCCTTCCTCGCCGGAGAACCCGGTCTTGGAGATGACGACGTCGCAGCCGAAGAGCGTGGTCTCCCGAAGGTTGAAGAATTTCATCGACGTGACGTCCGCGATCCCGGCGTCCTGCAGGACTGCGGCGCTATCGGGGCCCTGCAACTGAACCGGCGCCACGTCGAGTTCGCGCACCGTGGCATCGAAGCGGCCGTCGACATTCACCCCCTGCGCCCAGAGCGCGACATCGGAGTCCGAGATCGACAGCCAGTATTCGTCCTCGGCGATCCGTAACAGGACCGGGTCGTTGACGATGCCGCCGTGCTGATTGCACAGGATCACGTAGCGCGCCTTGCCCGGGGCCAGTTCTCGGTCGCCGGTCATTGCCCGGGTGACCAGGAAATCCACGAATGCGGTGGCATCCGGCCCCTTGATCTGGATCTGGCGCTCGACCGCCACGTTCCAGAGTGTCACGTGGCGTGTCAGGTAGTCGTATTCGCCAAGCAGCCCGCCTTCGTCCGGCGAGAAGTAGAGACGGGGATGATACATTCGATTGTAGACGGTGACGGCGCGGGCGCCGTGCTCCACCGACTTGTGCCAGAACGGGGACTTGCGCACCCGTGTGCCGATCAGCATGTCGATGCGCGGTGCGCCGCTTTGGCGCAGGTTCACGGGAACGGTGCGGTCGGATGTCGGGTCCATGGTGGCCACTCCCCTCTTGCGATCCTTAACACCGTCGATATGGGCATCTGTGTCCGGCTGTTGAAGATCGGCGCGACCAAGTCGGAGAAAGGGCCGGAGTATCGCCGGCACTGTTGCGGGCTATCGGGCGGGCTCGGTGTTTTTTGGTGCCCGGCGGCGCCTAGCTGTCCAGCCGCGTCACCTGCCAGCCATTGGCCTGCAAAAGCGCGAGCACGCCCTGATCCCCGATCAGGTGGGCCGCACCGAAGGCCACGAAGACGTGGTCATGCGCCGCCGCCGCCTGTTCGATCACCGAAATCCAGCTGCGGTTGCGGTCGATCAGCATCGCCTGTTCCATCTCGCGCATTTCGGCCGTGACGTCGGCCGGGCTCAGGCCCGGCGCAAAGCGGGCCATCGTGCGATTGATGTGCCAGCTGTAGCCTGGCCGGCGGTCGAAATAGCCCTCCAGCATCGAGGCCGCCAGCGCGTCCATGATCTCCGGCGCGACCAGGCCAAGGCGCAGGTCGTCGAGCTGGTCCTCGAAGGTGCCCGCCCGAAGCAGGTCCAGCACAACCCGCCAATCCTCCAGCGCGCGCAAGGGCATCTTTCCCTCGGCCTCGGCCACGATCAGGTTGTCGAGGCCCTTTTCGCCGGCGCCCATGGCCGGAACGGCGCAGGGTGGCATGGACAGCGTCATGGACAGGAACCAGGGCTGCATCCGCGCGGCCATGTAGGGTGGCACGCCGCGGGCCCGGGCGGCCTGCGCGACCGCGTCCCAGGTGGGGCCGTCCAGCCGCTCGATCAGGCCGGGCCCCTCGGTGATGGTATAATACGCCGGGTCCTCGGCGATATGGGCCTGCACAGCGGCCTGATCGTCGGCGGTGGCTTCGACAAGCAGAAGGTTGGCGGCCTCGAGCCGAGGGCGCACACGGGCCAGGACGGCCCCCAGGCGCGGATCGGGCAGGTGGATCGTGCCCAGGAGCGTCAGGACGCGCCCGTCACGCTCGGCTTGCCAATAGAGTCCCTCGGCAAAGGGCGTCTCGGCAACGCGGGACTCGATCCGGGCGGTTTCCTCCGCGTCCAGCCGCGCCTCGAGCCCGGGACCGTTGCATTGCGCGGCCACTGGCAGCGCCAGACAGGCTAAGAGGGCGGCAAGCAGGACACGCGGCATGGGGTCTCCGAAGCGGGGTGTGACACGGCGTCGGCGTGATGCTACCGCCTCGTTTCAATTAGGAAAACACGGATTCGGTACCGTGTCCCGGTCCCAGGTTCGCCCACGGGCGATTTTGTCGCGGCGCGCCGTTGACACCCGCCCGGCACTTGCCTAAATCCCACCCGCTGGCACTCACCGTGGAAGAGTGCTAACATCCCGATGGGACCGAACAAGAACAAGTCTAGCTGAGGAGCTACAAACATGGCTTTCAAACCGCTTCATGACCGGGTGCTGGTGCGCCGCGTGGAAAGCGACGACAAGACCGCCGGGGGCCTGATCATCCCCGACAGCGCCAAGGAAAAGCCCCAGGAGGGCGAGGTCGTGGCCGTTGGCGCAGGGGCCCGCGATGATGACGGAGACCGCATAAAACTGGACGTGTCCGAGGGTGACAAGGTCCTCTTCGGCAAGTGGTCCGGCACCGAGATCACCGTCGACGGTGAAGAGCTGCTCATCATGAAGGAAGGCGACATCCTCGGCGTCATGGCCTGAGGCACCGCCTGTCCCCTGAGAACAACCAACAAAGACGAGGAACGCGACAATGTCCGCAAAAGACGTCAAATTCGATACCGATGCCCGCACCGGCATGCTCCGCGGCGTGAACGTGCTGGCCGATGCCGTGAAGGTGACCCTCGGCCCCAAGGGCCGCAACGTGGTGCTGGAGAAGTCCTTCGGTTCGCCGCGCATCACCAAGGACGGTGTTTCCGTGGCCAAGGAGATCGAGCTGGAAGACAAGTTCGAGAACATGGGCGCGCAGATGGTCAAGGAAGTGGCCAACCGCACCAATGACGAGGCCGGTGACGGCACCACCACCGCGACGGTGCTGGCCCAGTCCATCGTCAAGGAAGGCACCAAGGCCGTGGCCGCCGGGATGAACCCGATGGACCTCAAGCGCGGCATCGACATGGCCACCACCAAGGTCGTCGAAGCGATCAAGTCCGCCGCCCGCAAGGTCGAGAACTCCGAGGAAGTCGCCCAGGTCGGCACCGTGTCGGCCAACGGCGAGAAGGAGATCGGCCAGATGATCGCCGACGCCATGCAGAAGGTCGGCAACGACGGCGTCATCACCGTCGAGGAAAACAAGGGCACCGAGACCGAGACCGACGTGGTCGAGGGCATGCAGTTCGACCGCGGCTACCTGTCGCCCTATTTCGTGACCAACTCCGACAAGATGGTCGCCGAGCTGGAAGACTGCCTGGTGCTGCTGCACGAGAAGAAGCTGTCGAGCCTGCAGCCCATGGTGCCGCTGCTCGAACAGGTCATCCAGTCGCAGAAGCCGCTGCTGATCATCGCCGAGGACGTCGAGGGCGAAGCGCTGGCCACCCTGGTGGTCAACAAGCTGCGCGGCGGGCTGAAGATCGCCGCCGTCAAGGCGCCGGGCTTCGGTGATCGCCGCAAGGCCATGCTGCAGGACATCGCGGTCCTGACCGGCGGCCAAGTCATCTCCGAGGACCTCGGGATGAAGCTGGAAAACGTCACCATGGACATGCTCGGCCAGGCCAAGAAGATCGACATCACCAAGGATGAGACCACGATCATCGAGGGCAACGGCGACACCGCCGAGATCGAGGCCCGCGTCAGCCAGATCCGCCAGCAGATCGAGGACACCACCAGCGACTACGACCGCGAGAAGCTGCAGGAGCGCGTCGCCAAGCTGGCCGGCGGTGTGGCCGTCATTCGCGTCGGCGGCATGACCGAGACCGAGGTCAAGGAGCGCAAGGACCGTGTCGACGACGCCCTCAACGCGACCCGCGCGGCCGTTCAGGAAGGCATCGTTGTCGGCGGCGGCGTGTCGCTGGTCCAGGGCGCCAAGGCGCTCGAAGGGCTGGAAGGCGAGAACATCGACCAGACCCGCGGCATCGACATCGTGCGCAAGGCGCTCGAGACGCCCCTGCGCCAGATCGCGGAGAACGCCGGCGTGGACGGCTCGGTCGTGGCCGGCAAGATCCGCGAGTCCGACGACAAGTCCTTCGGCTACAACGCCCAGACCGACGAATACGGGGACATGTTCAAGTTCGGCGTGATCGACCCGGCCAAGGTGGCGCGCACCGCGCTGCAGGACGCCGCGTCCATCGCCGGTCTGCTGATCACCACCGAGGCCATGATCGCCGACAAGCCGTCCAAGGACGACGGCGGCGGCGCCGGTGGCGGCGGCGGCATGCCCGACATGGGTGGCATGGGCGGCATGATGTAAATTGCCGTCCGGTTTAACGGACACGTCAAAGGGCGCCCTGCGGGGCGCCCTTTTTCACATCGGATCACCTTGTGGGTTCGGCTCTGGCCCCGGCGGTGCATTGAAGACAAGGTGGCGACATGAAACAGGCCCTCCTCGTCCTCTTCGCCATGTGCGCCTTTGCCGCCAATTCGATCCTCAACCGCGCGGGCGTCGGCGGGGCCACGGACCCGCTCACCTTCGCGCTGGTGCGGGTCTGGTCCGGGGCGGCCATGCTTGCCCTTGTCGTCGTGCTGCGCGGCGGGCGCCTGCAGCTTCTGGCCCCGCGCCGGGCGGGCGGGGCGCTGGCGCTGGTGGTCTATCTCGTCGGCTTCTCGCTGGCCTACCTGCGCTTGGATGCGGGTCTTGGGGCGCTGATCCTCTTCGCCACGGTGCAACTGGGCCTCTTCGCCTTGGCGCTGCGCGGGCCCGACCCTGTCGGGCTGCGTCAGGTCTCGGGCATGGTCCTCGCCCTTGCCGGGTTGGTCTGGCTTCTGTGGCCCGGCGGGACGGTCGCCGTGGACCCGGCCAGTGCGGCGCTGATGATTGCCGCCGGGCTGGGCTGGGCCGCCTACACGGCGCTGGGCAAGGGGGCCACTGCGCCGCTGCAGGACACTGCCGGGAATTTCTTTCTGGCCGCGCTGGCGATGGTGCCGCTGATCCTGCTGGGGCCGGGCTGGGATGCCCGCGGCCTGGGGCTGGCGGTGCTGTCGGGCGCGCTGGCCTCTGGGCTGGGCTATGCGGTCTGGTACGCTGTGCTGCCGGGCCTTGGCACCATGCAGGCCGGGGTTGCGCAACTGAGCGTGCCGGTCCTCGCGATCCTCGGCGGCGCGGCTCTGCTGGGCGAGGCGGTCACGGCGCAGATCCTGATGGCCTCGGCGCTGGTGCTGGGCGGGATCGGCCTGTCGGTGCTGGGCCGGTCTCAGCGCAGGATCGGCTCCAACGGATCATAGAGCGGCGCATCCGAATCTTTCCAGGCGACAGCCGCGAGGGCGTCGGGTTTGACGCGCAGCCCGGCCAGCTCGTCGCGCGTGACCCAGCGGCGCAGGCTCACGATGCCCTCCGGGTCGGGCCAATCCGCGCGCAGGTCGCCCGCCACCAGCGCGCAGCGGAAATAGATGTCCACCTGGTGGAAATCGCCGGCGGGGTCGTGAAACTCGTTGACCAGGCAGGGCGCACCCACATCGACCGACAGGCCGGTTTCCTCGTATATCTCGCGGGCCAGGTTCTCGGGCAGGCTTTGGTGCGGGTCCACGCCGCCGCCCGGCGCGCACCACAGGTCGCCGCGCCCGGCGTAGGCGTTGACCAGCAACAGCCGGTTATCCCGCATCAGCAGGCCGCGGACAGCAAGGCGAACGGGTCGGGTCATGCGCGCCAGACTGGCGACGCCCGCGGGGCAGGGCAAGACGCCTCTGTTGAACCGCGCGGGAAACCTATATGCAACGGCATGCGCGCGTTTTTCCTCACCCTGTCTCTGGTGCTGTCGCCGCTGCCCGCGCGGGCGGCGGACTGCGTCGTGCTGCTGCACGGGCTGGCCCGCACCGAGACCTCCTTTCTGGCGCTGGAAGAGAGCCTCGTGGATGCCGGTTACAGCGTCGTCAACGCGGGCTACCCCTCGACCGAGGCAAGCATCGGCGACCTTGTGGCGACAACTTTGCCCGATCAGGTCGCGCAATGCGGCCCGCGCACCGTGCATTTCGTCACCCACTCCATGGGCGGCATCCTGGTGCGCGCCTGGCTGGCCGAGACCCGGCCCGACCAGCTCGGCCGCGTGGTCATGCTCGGCCCGCCCAACCACGGCTCGGAACTGGTGGATGTCTTCGGCGATTTCGAACCGTTCCGCTGGGTCAACGGCCCGGCCGGCCTGCAACTGGGCACCGACGGCGTGCCCGAGGCGCTGCCGCTGCCGGATTTCGAGCTTGGCATCATCGCCGGAAACCGGACGCTGAACCCGATCTATTCCAATGTCATCGACGGGCCGGATGACGGCAAGGTCGCCGTCGCCTCGACCCGGATCGAGGGGATGGACGACCATATCGTCCTGCCCGTGACCCATACCTTCATGATGAACAACCCGCTGGTCATGGCGCAGGTTCAGGCCTTTCTGGAAGCCGGGCGGTTCGACCGTGACCTGACCCTGCGCGATGTGCTCTTCGGGCTGGACTGACCGGCCTGTCATCCGCGCGCGGGACGGAAATTCTGGAATTTCCGTCCTCGCCCCGGGTCAGGACGCGGGGCCGGTGATGCGGTTGATGTGGCCCATCTTGCGGCCCGGCCTGGCTTCGGTCTTGCCGTAGAGGTGGATCGCCGTGCCGGTGCCGGCCAGGTCGTGCACGCGGGCGACATCCGCGCCGATGAGGTTCTCCATCATGACGTTGGCGTGGCGCGACCCGTCGCCCAATGGCCAGCCCGCGACGGCGCGGATGTGCTGTTCGAACTGGTCGATCAGGCAGCCGTTCTGCGTCCAGTGCCCCGAATTGTGCACCCGCGGTGCGATCTCGTTGACCAGCAGAGCCTGCGGGGTGACGAAAAGCTCCACCCCCATGACGCCGACGTAGTGCAGCGCGTTGAGTATATTGGCCGCCGCCAGCACGGCGTCGCTGCGCTGGCTTGGGGACAGCGTGGCGGGCACCGTCGTCGTGTGCAGGATGCCATCGCGGTGGATGTTCTCGCCCGGGTCGAAACAGGCGACAGACCCGTCCAGCCCGCGCGCGGCGATCACCGAGACCTCGCGCGTGAAATCGACCCGGCCCTCCAGGATCGCGGGGGCGCCGGCCAGGCTCTCAAGCGCCGCCTCGGCGTCGTCGGGGGTTTCGATCCGCGCCTGCCCCTTGCCGTCATAGCCGAAACGCCGGGTCTTGAGGATGGCCGGCGTGCCGATCTCCGCGAGCGCCTCGGCCAGGTCGACCTCGTCGTCAACGGCGGCGAAGGGCGCGGTGCCAAGGCCCTGCTCGCTCAGGAATGCCTTCTCGGTCAGCCTGTCCTGCGAGACAGCCAGCACCCGGCGCCCGGGCCGTATGGGGGCGTGTGTCTCAAGCAGGTCAAGCGCCGCGGTTGGGATGTTCTCGAACTCGTAGGTGATCACGTCCACGGCGTCGGCAAAGGCCAGCAGGGCGGTCTCGTCCTCGTAGGAGGGGGCCTTGAAGTGGTAGTTGCTGACATGGCTGGCCGGGCAGTCGCCCGCAGGCTCGAAGATGCAGGTCTTGAAGCCGAGCCGGGCCGCGGCAACCGACAGCATCCGGCCCAGCTGGCCGCCGCCGAGAATGCCGATGGTCGCGCCGGTGTGCAGGGGATCAGTCATCGCGTGGCTCGTCGGGGATGGAGGCGGAGAGCGCGGCGCGCCAGGCGTCCAGCCGCGTCGCCAGCGCCGGGTCCTGCAGGGCGAGGATTCCGGCGGCCATGAGGCCGGCATTCGCCGCGCCCGCGGCCCCGATGGCCATGGTTGCCACCGGATAGCCGCGCGGCATCTGCAGGATGGAATACAGGCTGTCGACACCGGACAGCGCCCTGGTCTGCACCGGTACGCCGATCACCGGCACGCGGGTCTTGGAGGCCATCATGCCCGGCAGATGCGCGGCCCCGCCGGCCCCGGCGATGATCACCTGCAGGCCGCGGTCCACGGCCGTCCGGCCGTAGTCCCACAGCCGGTCGGGCGTGCGGTGGGCCGAGACGATCCGGGTTTCAAAAGCCACCTCCAGCTCGGCCAGCACGTCGGCGGCCGCGCGCAGGGTCGGCCAGTCCGACTGGCTGCCCATGATGATGCCGACGCGCGCCTCGGTCATGATGCGGCCCCCTTGCCAAGGAAAGCCGCACTATAGCCATGTCTGAGGCGCGTGCAACGCGACAGGGGGCCGATCAGGCGATGATGTCGGGAAACAGCCGATCCTCGATCTGGGAGATGCGATCCTTGAGGTTGAGCTTCTGTTTCTTGAGCCGCTTGATCGTGAACATGTCACCCTTTCCGTCGCCTTGCAGGGCGCGGATGGCCTCGTCGAGGTCGCGGTGCTCCTGGCGCAGAACCTCCAGTTCGACGCGCAGGACCTCACGTTCCTCCATGCGGGCAGAGCTGTTCATGCGCGAATCCGCCGTGTCATGTTCAAGGTGGTACCACGATAAGAGCTGGCCCGGCGTTTTCAAAGTGAAACCCGCGCGGGCAGGTCTTGCAAGACGGGCCCGGCCCCACCATCTTCAGTGGGTGGGGTCGCCGTCCCGGGGCCCGCAATAGACGGTCGCTTGCAAAAAAGGGCATGTCGCATGACGAAACTGGCTATGGGAACGCATCCGTTCCTTCTGGGGTTCGAACAGCTGGAACGGCTGGTGGAACGCACCGCGAAAACCGGCAACGACGGCTATCCCCCCTACAATATCGAACAGACCTCGGACACTTCCTACCGGATCACTCTGGCCGTTGCCGGGTTCCGCGAGGATGACCTCTCGATCACGCTGGAAAACAACCAGCTGGTGATCCGCGGCAAACAGGCCGACGACAGCGAAGGCCGCGTTTTTCTGCACCGCGGGATCGCGGCCCGGCAGTTCCAGCGCGCCTTCGTGCTGGCCGACGGGGTCGACGTGGGCGAGGCCGTGATGGAAAACGGCCTGCTGCACGTGGACCTGACCCGGTCCGTGCCCGAAAGCGTTGTCCAGACCATCAACATCCGGAGGAGTTGAGCCATGAACACGAAATACGATTTCGATGCGACGGGCGAGCGGCTGGTGTACGTCAAGCCGGTGGCCGTGGCCGACCTGCCCGACGAGGTGCGCGAACAATCCGACGGAATGGACCGGGTCTATGCCGTGCACGACAGCGACGGTCAGCAACTGGCGCTTGTCGCCGACCGCGCGCTGGCCTTCGCGCTGGCGCGCCAGCACGACATGACGCCGGTGACGGTGCACTGAGCGCGGCGCGTCCTAGCGCCAGATTCCGAACCGATCCGCGCAATAGGTCGCGCAGGCGGCGTTGAGCGCGGCGCGATCGCCGCAGGCCTGAAGTGGCGCGGCCTCGTTTGATGTTGGCCGCGAGAAGCGGCGCAGGGCGGGCAGGGCGCGGATTTCCACGCCATTGGCGGCCAGCAGCGCCGACAGCCAGACATCGTCGACTGGCCGGAACCGCGCGGGCGGCGGCGTTAGGTGGCCCAGCATCGCCGGTGTCACCAGAACCCCGGCAAAACCCTGCGCGATCACGCCACGGGGGCGGCCGATGCGGCGCGCGGCGAAGGGCTGCGCGGCCAGCGCGGCGGCCGGATCCGCGGCATGGGCTGCCGCGAACCCGGTCGCCCAACCGGGCGCGTAGGCCCAGTCGTCGTCGCAGATCAGGATCGGGTCATGCGGGGCCAGCCGCGCGGCCAGCGGCAGCACCTTGGTCGCAGGGCCGATGTCGGCATAGGTCCAGTGCAGCGTCACCCCGTCGGGCAGGGGCGGGGGTGTCACCGGCCCGGCAAAGCGCGTGTAGCGGCGCGGCAGGGTCAGGACCACGCGCCCGACCTCTGGTTGGGCCAGAAGGCTGTCCAGCGTCGCCCCCAGCCCGGCAAGGCGCGGCGGCACGGAGGTGAGCGCCGCGGTCAGCACAGCGGCCTGCGTCCCGGCCCGGTGCGCGGGGCACAAGGGGTTGCCTTGCCGGGTGTTTTGCCTTTTCTGGTCCAACCAACCAGGAAAGGGTCGGCATGGCGCGACGCAAGGGATTTCGGCTGAACGGGCATGTCATTGCCCCGGGGACACGGGCGACGGTGGAACTTCCGGTTAGCCTGCTGTCGGATCACACGCCGGTCAACCTTTCGGTCCATGCCATCCACGGCCGCCGCAAGGGGCCGACCGTCTTTGTCAGTGCCGCCGTCCATGGCGACGAGGTCATGGGCGTGGAAATCTGCCGCCGGCTGCTGCAATCGCCGCTGCTTTCGCGGCTGCGCGGCACGCTGATGGTGGTGCCCATCGTCAATTCCTTCGGCTTTCAGAACCGGTCGCGCTACCTGCCGGACCGGCGCGACCTGAACCGCAGCTTTCCCGGCCATGCCAGCGGCTCGCTGGCCTCGCGGCTGGCGGGGATCTTTCTTGATACCGTGGTCAAGCGCTGCGACCTCGGGATCGACCTGCACTCGGCGGCGGTGCACCGCACCAACCTGCCGCAAGTGCGCATCAACCGCGGCAACGAGCGCATGGTCGCCATGGCCGAGGCCTTCGGCGCGCCGGTGGTGCTGACGTCCTCGCTGCGCGACGGCTCGCTGCGGGCCGAGGCCAAGCGCGCCGGGATCGACGTGCTGCTCTACGAGGCGGGCGAGGGGCTGCGCTTTGACGAGATGGCCACCCGCGCCGGGGTGGCGGGCATCCTGCGCGTGCTGCGCGCCATGGACATGCTGCCCGCGAAAGGCATCGCCAAGGCCCGCCGCAAGCCGTTGTTTTCCTACTCCAGCAGCTGGGTGCGGGCGCCGGCGGGCGGATTGCTGCGCAGCTTTCGCGCCGATGGCGACGTGGTCGAAGAGGGCGAGGTGATCGCCGCCGTCGCCGACCCTTTCGGCGAGGTCGAGACCGAGGTTCCCGCGCCCGGGGCCGGGATTATCGTCGGCCGCGCCGTGCTGCCGGTGGTCAACGAGGGCGACGCACTGTTCCACATCGCCGAGGCCCCGCATGAACGCGCTGCCGACACCGTCGAGGAATTGTCCAGCCAGCTGGAAGCCTCGCCGCTGTTCGACGAGGACGAGATAATCTAGGCCGCCTTGGCGTGCGAGTGAGTGGCGCAACACGCGAAAAAGCCCCCGCCGGCCGTGCCGCGGGGGCCATTCCGGCGGGTCCGGACCCGGCTCAGTTGCCGGCAATCAGCCCGAGGCTTTCGAGCTTCAGAACCACCTGGTGCGCGCAGTTGTCGACCTCGACATTCTCGGTCTCGACGCGCAGTTCGGGGTTTTCGGGTTCGTCGTAGGGGTCCGAGATCCCGGTGAATTCCTTGATCTTGCCCTCGCGCGCCATCTTGTAGAGCCCCTTGCGATCGCGGCGTTCGCATTCCTCGAGGCTGGTGGCGACGTGAATTTCGAGGAAGGCGCCGTAGGCCTCGATCTCTTCGCGAACCGCGCGGCGCGTGGCCGCGTAGGGGGCGATGGGCGCGCAGATGGCGATACCGCCGTTCTTGGTGATCTCGCTGGCGACATAGCCGATGCGCCGGATGTTCAGGTCGCGGTGTTCCTTTGAGAACCCCAGTTCCGAGGACAGGTTCTTGCGCACGATGTCCCCGTCGAGCAGCGTCACCGGGCGCCCGCCCATCTCCATCAGCTTGACCATGAGCGCGTTGGCGATGGTCGATTTGCCCGACCCGGACAGGCCGGTGAAGAAGACGGTAAAGCCCTGTTTTGACCGCGGCGGCCGGGTGCGGCGCAGCTCCTGCACGACCTCGGGAAAGGAGAACCAGTCGGGAATCTCCAGCCCCTCGGCCAGACGCCGGCGCAACTCGGTGCCCGAGATGTTGAGAATGGTCACGTCATCCTTGTCGGCGATCTCGTCGGCGGGCTCGTACTGGGCGCGCTCCTGGACGTAGACCATGTGCTTGAAGTCCACCATCTCGATGCCGATCTCGTCCTGATGCGCGCGGACCATCTCCTGCGCGTCGTAGGGGCCGTAGAAATCCTCGCCTTGGCTGTTCTTGCCCGGCCCGGCATGGTCGCGACCGACGATCATGTGGGTGCAGCCGTGGTTGCGGCGGATGATCCCGTGCCAGAGCGCCTCGCGCGGGCCGGCCATGCGCATGGCCAGGTTGAGAAGGCTCATGGTGGTCGTCGATTGCGGATACTTGTCCAGCACCGCCTCGTAGCAGCGCACGCGGGTGAAATGGTCCACGTCGCCGGGCTTGGTCAGGCCCACAACCGGGTGGATCAGCAGGTTGGCCTGCGCCTCTTTCGCGGCGCGGAAGGTCAGTTCCTGGTGCGCGCGGTGCAGCGGATTGCGCGTCTGAAAGGCGACGACGCGGCGCCAGCCCAGCTTGCGGAAAAGCGCGCGCAACTCGTTGGGGGTGTCGCGGCGGCCGCGAAAATCGTAGTGCACTGGCTGCTGGATGCCGGTGACGGGGCCGCCCAGGTAGACCGTGCCGGCGGTGTTGTGCAGGTAATTCACGGCCGGATGCGCGCTGTCGTCGGCACCGAAGACCATCTCGGCCTCGCGCGCCTTGTCGGGGGTCCAGCGGTCGGTCACCGTCATGGTGCCCAGGATCACGCCTTCCTGGTCGCGCAGGGCGATGTCCTGGCCGATCTCGATGCTGTCGGCGAAGGCTGCGCTCACGTCCAGAGTGATCGGCATCGGCCAGAGCGCGCCGTCGGTCAGGCGCATGGTCTCGACGACGCTGTCGTAGTCCGCCTGCGACAGGAAGCCCTTGAGCGGGTTGAACCCGCCGTTCATGAGGAGCTCCAGATCGCAGATCTGGCGCGGGCTCAGGTCCCAGCTGGTCAGTTCGGCGGCGTCGGCCTTCATCTTCTGGGCGCTGTCGTAGGAGACGTAGAGTTCGGGGATCGGGGCGAGGTTGCTTTGCATCAATGTGGTCCTGGGTCTGGGCGGATAATGACCGCTGGTCGTGCCGGTGAGTTCCGCGTGAAGCGCGTCGTATTCGGCGAATTTGCGGGCGAGGAAGCGATCGGTCAGGCGCGCCTGTTCCGTGGCCCCCTTGTGGGTGAGCACATAGGCGACGCGCTTGCGCCGGTCGGAGCCGGCGTGATCGCTGGTGGTGATGAACCCGGCGTCGATTGCCGACTTGAGCAGGGCGTTGAGCCGCCCCAGGGACATGCCGACAGCCTCGGCCATCGCGCGCTGCGTGGCGTCCGGCGCCAGGTCGACCTGGCGCAGGAGCCGGAAGCGCGCGTCTTCCTCGTCTGTCATGGGCGGTATCTTGGGGGCGATCACGGGCGCGGCTCAAGGTTTGTTCACGGCTGAACAAATCGCACGTTTTGTGGCCTCGGAAAACCCATGGACGGCCATCCGGCCGGCCTGTTGCAAAAACGAAACGTCCGGGCCGGGGCGGGCCGTCGACGGCCCGCGGCGCGCTGCGGGCGCAGCGCGTGGGCAAGGCGCGTCGACGCGCCTTGGGCGCGCCGGGTCAGGCGCTTTCGGGTTCGTTGGCCACCTCGGGGGCGGGGGCGCCCGCGTCCTCCTGCTCGGCCAGCCAGCGTTCGGCCTCGAGCGCGGCCATGCAGCCCATGCCGGCCGAGGTCACGGCTTGGCGATACTTGTGGTCGGTGATGTCACCGGCGGCATAGATGCCCGGTATGCTGGTTTCGGTGCTGTCGGGCTTGGTGACGACATAGCCGCCCATGTGCGTCTCGAGCGAGTCCTTGACCAGATCGTTGGCCGGGGCGTGCCCGATGGCCACGAACACGCCGGTGACGGGCAGGTCGGTCACCGCGTCCGTCTTGACGTTGCGCACCTTGATACCCTCGACGCCCAGCGGGTCTTCGGCGCCGTAGACCTCGTCGAGCTGGTGATCCCACAGAACCTCGACCTTGGGATTCTTGAAGAGCCGATCCTGCAGGATCTTCTCGGCGCGCAGCTCGTCGCGGCGATGAACCAGCGTCACCTTGCTGGCGAAGTTGGTCAAAAACAACGCCTCTTCGACGGCGGTGTTGCCGCCGCCGATCACGGCGATCTCTTGTCCGCGGTAGAAGAACCCGTCGCAGGTCGCGCAGGCCGAGACGCCGAATCCCTTGAACTTCTCTTCCGAGGGCAGGCCGAGCCATTTCGCCTGGGCGCCAGTGGCCAGGATGATGGCGTCGGCCACATACTCGGTACCGCTGTCGGACTGGCAGACGAAGGGGCGCGCGTCGAAATCTATGCGGGTGATGATGTCGCTGACGATCTCGGTGCCGACCGCCTTGGCGTGGGCCTCCATGTTGACCATGAGGTCGGGGCCCTGGATTTCCGTCTCGCCGGGCCAGTTCTCCACGTCCGTGGTGGTGGTCAGCTGGCCGCCCGGCTCAATGCCCTGCACGAGGATCGGGTCCAGCATGGCACGGCTTGCGTAGACGGCGGCGGTGTATCCGGCCGGCCCGGACCCGATGATGAGAACCTTCGTGCGGCGTTGCTCGGCCATGATATTATCCCTTCACGTGACACGCGTTGGGATATAAGCGGGCCGGGCATCTTGCGAAAGGGGCGGATCACCGCAAAAATCCTGGGAAACGATCTTGCGTTTATGCGAAATAATATTGCGTCTTGGGGTTCTTTTGCGTATGGTCTGGCAAATCAGCCCCAACAGGACCGCCAGCCCATGCCCAACACCCGTCTCGACGAGATCGACCGCATGATCCTGGCCCAGTTGCAGGCCGACGGTCGCATGACCAATGTCGAACTGGCCCGGCGCGTGGGAATCTCGGCGCCGCCCTGCCTGCGCCGGGTGCGCACGCTGGAGGAGCAGGGCTTCATCCGCGGTTATCACGCCAAGGTCGACGCGCGCGAGCTGGGATTCGAGGTGCAGGTCTTCGCCATGGTCGGGCTGGTCAGCCAGGCCGAGAAGGACCTGTCCGCCTTCGAGGAGAAATGCGCCGGCTGGCCGCTGGTGCGTGAATGCCACATGCTCAACGGCGAGGTCGATTTCATCCTCAAGTGCGTGGCCCCCGACCTGCGGTCCTTTCAGACCTTCCTGACCGAGGATCTGACAGCGGCGCCCAATGTCGCGAGCGTCAAGACGTCTCTGGTCATCCGCGGCGCCAAGGACGACCCCGGTGTGCCTTTCGAGGTGCTTGAGGCCCGCCTGGCCCGGGAAGCCTGACGATCGCCCTGATCCGTGCGGGTGTCAGGCGACGTCGAAAAGGTCGATGTCGCGCAGGGACAGCCGCGGGTGCATGAGCAGCCCGAAATCCTCGAGCCGCGCGACCTGCGGAAACAGGTCCAGGTAAAGGTCCAGCATATCGCTGCGCAGCCCGAGCGCGCTCAGGTTGCCGGGGTTGTGACTGTCCAGCTCAACGCCGTTGACCAGGATGCGTTCGTGTCCGGCGAACCCCAGCTGGTAGACCGGGACGGCGCCGGGCGGCGTGACCTCGAAAACGGAATTGCCGTCGACGAAATCCGTGATCGGGACGAAGGCCGCGTCATGCCCGGTGATATGCGCGATGCCGGGGGTCGGGTGATGGAGCCGCGCCGCGGGCCCGAGCATGAGGTCGGGCATAGGCCGTCCGATCCCCAGCGCATCCGCCGAGACCCGGATCAGCCGGCCGGCGGCGCTCGATTGCGGGGTCTTGCCGGGCACGACCATGATCGAGCCGCGCCAGAGTACCGTCTGAAAGCTATTGTTGACGGTTCGGACCCGGTCGCCCGGCAGGATATCCTCGATGGCGACGGTGCCGCGATCGGTGGGCAACAGGCACCCGCGCGCAAGTGCGGCGAACCCGTCCTCGAAGGCGGGAACGGCGGGGGCGAGGCGGTGAAACTCCTGTACCGTCCCGTCGGAACGCAGATGGGCAACCTCGTAGCGGCGCATTAGAGGCGATCTGCGCCGAGGTTGCCCGTCTGGTCGAGCGATCCGGCCCGAGTGGGCCGGCGAGGGTATCGGGTCGGCTGCGAGGCCAGCAGCCGTGAGCGGGGTCCGTGTCATGCGATCACCTTGCGGTTGGTCACATCATCTGTCGGCCCCCACCGACAACATCTGAGGAGCGTTGTTCCTGACAATATTTGGACGCTTCAGCGCGGTTGCGTCAAGAATTTGGTGCATTTCACGCCACTGGGTGCCAGTTCGGTGCCCAATACCGAAAACGCCCGGCGATTGTTCGCCGGGCGTGGATGATGTTGCCACAATTCGGGTCTGGTCCGGCCCGTGCGCGGACGAATCGCGCTGAACCGGACTTAGGCGGCAGGACGCGGGGTGGGGATCTCGCGGTCGCGCAAGGACTCGACCGCCCTGCGACTGGCGATGAAAGCCTCACGGCGCAGCCCGCGTTCCCAGGGCATGCGGGTGGTACATTTGTCGGCTTCTTCGATGATGCTCGTCATCCAGCGTTTCTTTATGGCCATGATCCTGTCCTCGTCAGTGTCGTTGCATGCTGTCTGCTCTGGTCTGAACTTGATCGACCAAAGGGGCATCAGTTTGACCGGGTGCGGAAAATCCGGTGACAGCGCGTCCGTGACTCCCGGTAGGGGGCGACGCCGGGGGTCGATCGGCGCAGGGCCCTTCAAACCTTGAACAATCGGCGCATCCGGCGACAATCCAAGGGTGTCTACCGGGATTGTTTCGCGGAATTTGCGGCGGGACCATGGCGCGCGGCCGCCGTCATCCTGCCGCATTCACAGGCGGATCGCGCTGATCAGCCGGCCGTAGTCGGCCTCTTTCGCGTGGGTGCTGCGGCGGTAGCTGAAGAATCGCTCCGGGTCGGCATAGGTGCAGTGACGCGTCCAGGTTGCCTCGCCGATACCGGCCGCGCGCAGCCGGTGCAGCCCGAGGCCTGGCAGGTCGAAGAGATACCGGTTGCCGGTGCCATTGGCGAAGAAGCGGGCGGTCTCGGGGTCGTCGGCCAGGAAATCGTCCAGGACCTCGGGGCCCACCTCGTAGTTGCCCTGGCTGATGCAAGGCCCGACGACGGCGACGGTCGCGCCACGGTCGGCGCCCAGCGCCTCCATCGCGTCCAGCGTGGCCTCCAGCACCCCGTCAAGCGTTCCGCGCCAGCCCGCATGCGCCGCGCCGACCACCTCGGCGTGATGATCTGCGAAAAGCACCGGCTGGCAATCGGCGGCCAGCACCGACAGCGCCAGCCCGGGCCGGTCTGTCACCAGCGCATCCGCCCTGACCGGTCCGGTGACCGGCTCGGTCACCGTGATCGCCCGGGCCGAATGCACCTGGTGCACGCCCAGGAGCGCCTCGGGCGCGACGCCCAGCGCCTCGGCGGCGCGGGTGCGGTTGATCGTCACCGCCTCGTGCTGGTCGGAACTGCCGTAGCCGCAATTCAGCCCCGCGAAGACCCCCGACGACGCCCCGCCCCGGCGGGTGAAGAACCCGTGTCCGAGCGGCGCGAGGCCGGGCGCGGTGATGATCTCGAGCGTCATGTCTCCAGTCCGGGCGGGGGCGGGTGACTTTCAGGGAACAGCCCCAGCACCTTGAAGAGGTGACCCATTTCGTCGGGGTGCGTCAACCTGCGGTGGGCGGCGACATGGCTGTCCAGCGCCGCACCCTCCAGCCCGCGCGCGAGGGTGCGGGCGCGGTCGGTGATCCCCAGCCGTTCGAGAAAGACGCCCTGCGGGGTCAGCCGCGTGTGGGCGGCCGGAGCGGCGGCCCGGGCCAGCGCCTCGAAATCCACATGCGCGGTCAGGTCGGCCAGACCCGGCGCGGCAAGCGGGTCGTCGGGCGTGTGGTCCTGTACCGCCTGAAAGGTATCGCCCAGCGCGCGCCAGTCGCCGTAATCCACGATCAGGGCCGCGCCACCGTGCCGGGCGATGCGGTCGCCGATCTCGGCGGCGATCCCGGGCAGGGCAGGGCAGGTCTCGACGATGTCGCCGGGTGCGGTGTCCGCCAGCCGGTGGTCCAGCGCGGCGAGCGGCGCCGGGTCGGACAGGCCCCGGCAGAGCGTCGTGCCCTCCAGCCCCACCATGACCTCGCGCCAGCCGCCGGGGTCGCGCTGGAACTGGCGGATGGGCAAGGCATCGAAGAACTCGTTGGCCACCAGGAACAGCGGCGCCTCGGGCAGCTCCGCCAGTCCGTCGAGGTGGCGCGCCTGCGGCAGACGCTCGGCCTGCGCCGCGCGCAGCGGGGCCGACGCCTCGACCAGCGTCACCTGCGCGGCCGCGTGAAAGCCCGGAACGCCAGCCGTGGCGCGCAGGGCATCGGCCATCAGGGTGCCGCGGCCCGGGCCAAGCTCGGCCAGCGTGAAAGACCCCGGCGCGCCCTGGTCCAGCCAGGCCTGCGCCAGCGCCAGGCCGATCAGTTCGCCGAACATCTGGCTGACCTCGGGGGCGGTGATGAAATCGCCCGTCCGGCCCAGCGGGTTGCGGGTACTGTAATAGCCGTGGTCGGGGTGCAGCAGGCACTCGGCCATGTAGTCGGACAGCGGCATCGGTCCGGTCGCCGCGATCCGGCGCGCCATAAGCTCGGCCAGCGGCGTCATGCCGTCGACCGCGGCGTGCCGCGCTGCGCCCGAAGGATGACCGCCACGCCCACCACGATCATCGGCAGCGACAGCGCCTGGCCCATGGTCAGGCCGACGCCGTCGATATGCAGGGCCAGCCCGACCGGGTTGTCGGGGCCCACGAACTGCGCATCTGGCTGGCGCACGAACTCCACGAGGAAGCGCGCCGCGCCGTAGCCCGCAAAGAACATGCCCGCCAGCGCCCAGCGCCGTTTCAGCCAGTCCCGCGCGAAGGCCAGCCAGAGCAGCAGCAGGCCCAGAAGCAGTCCCTCCAGCCCCGCCTCGTAAAGCTGGCTGGGGTGGCGCGCGCATAGCCCCGCGACACCCGGGCAGTTCTGCGCGGCCGCACCGGGAAAGATCACGCCCCAGGGCAGGTCGGTGGGCCGGCCCCATAGCTCGGCATTGATGAAATTGGCGATGCGCACCAGGAAGATGGCCGGCGGCGCGGCCAGCGCCACGAGGTTGGCGATATCGCCCAGCCGCAGGCCGGCCCTGCGCGCCACCAGCCAGACCGCGGCGATGACGCCCAGGAACCCGCCGTGAAAGGCCATGCCCCCCTGCCAGAGCATCGGGATTTCCAGCGGGTTCTGCATGTAGTAGCCGGGCCGGTAGAACAGTACATAACCCAGCCGCCCGCCAATGATGACCCCGAGGATGATCGCGGTCAGAAGGTCCTCGACCTGGGCGCGGCTCATCGGTGCGGTGTCGCCGGGCCAGAGCCGCGGCCGGGCCACCGCCATCACCGCCAGCCGCCAGCCCAGCAGGATGCCGACGATATAGGCCATGGCATACCAGCGCAGGGCGAAACTGGCACCGAACAGCTCGATCGAGACGATCACGGGGCTGATGTCGGGAAAGGGAATGCCGGAGGTCATGAGCGGTGCTTGGGGCGCGGAACCGGTGAAGTCAAGCCGGCGGCAGGGTTGCCAAGCCGACCGGCGCCGCCCATATACGCAAAGGATTTGACCGGAGGCTGACATGCAGACCCGCAACAAGGTGCTTGATGATTTTTCGCAACTCATGACCAACGCCATGGGCGTGGCCCAAGGCGCCAAGGACGAGGCGCAGACGGCGATGAACTCCATGGTCGACCGCTGGCTGGCCGACCGCGACCTTGTCACGCGCGAGGAATTCGAGGCCGTCCGCACCATGGCCCAGAAGGCCCGCGAGGAGAACGAGGCCCTCAAGGCCCGGATCGAAACGCTGGAAGGCGGGGCCGGGTAGCCGCGGGAAGGCGGCGGGCAAACCCGACGTGACCGGCGCCGCTGCCAAGGCGCGGGCCGCCTGAATCGCGCGAACATCACGCGACCGTGTTGATCCAAGGCCCGTTTCGACGGGCCTTTTCGGTTATCCCCAAGAAAGTGCTTTACAGAATGGCCCGCCGCGGCCCACCATATCTTGTGAGGGATATGGCAAAAGACCGCTGTCCCTAGAGCAGGCAGCTAGCGTTGGGGGCTTCGCAGGCTCCCGCCGCTAGCAGGACAGGAGGCCACATGGCACTGACTGAGCAGTTCCCCGATTCCGCCGAGATTCATCCCATCGACCTGGTCGAGCATATCGCCGCGCATCACGATTGGGAGTTTGACCGGATCGCCGATGACCAGATCGCCATGGCGGTCGAAGGGCAGTGGCGGACCTATTCGATCACGCTGGCCTGGTCGGTCTGTGACCAGACGCTGCGGCTGATCTGCACCTTCGAGATGGAACCGCCCGAGCATCGTGTGCCCGCGCTCTACGAGGCGCTCAACAGGGTCAACGACATGTGCTGGGCCGGGGCCTTCACCTACTGGGCCGAGCAGACGCTGATGGTCTATCGCTACGGCCTGGTTCTGGCCGGCGACCAGATCGCCAGCCCCGAGCAGATCGACACCATGATCTCGGCCGCCGTGCTGAGCGCGGAACGCTATTACCCGGCCTTTCAGCTTGTCACCTGGGCCGAGCGCACCCCCGCGGAGTCCGTCCAGGTTGCCATCGGCGAGACCTATGGCACCGCCTGATGCCGGGTTGCCGGGCCAGTGCCGGCCCGGCCTTGAACCCCCGCGAGGCTGTCCCTAACACTCGGGCCCAGTCAGGGAGGGTTTCATGGACATGACGGAAATCGAACGCCGGGGCATGGTCCTGCTGGGCTGTGGCAAGATGGGATCGGCCATGCTGGCGGGCTGGTTCGACCGGGGCGTGCCCGCTGACGCGGTCTGGGTGATCGACCCTGACCCGTCGAAGTGGGTGCAATCGCAGGGCGTGAACCTGAACACGGACCTGCCCGCGGACCCGGCTGTCGCGCTGGTGGCCGTGAAGCCGCAGATGATGGGTGAGGCCCTTCCCGCGATGCAGGCGCTGGGCAACGGGGCGACCGTGGTCATCTCTGTCGCCGCGGGCACGCCGATCGCGGCCTTCGAGGCGGCACTGGGCGCGGACACCCCGGTGATCCGCGCCATGCCCAACACGCCCGCGGCGGCGGGGCGCGGGATCACCGCCATCGTCGGCAATGACCGGGTCGGCGCGGCCCGGATGGACCTGGCCGAGGCGCTGCTGTCCGCGGTGGGCCAGGTGGTCCGGCTGGACGACGAAGAACAGATGCACGCGGTCACCGCCGTCAGCGGCTCCGGCCCGGCGTACGTCTTTCACCTGATCGAGACGCTGGCGGCGGCGGGCACGGCCGAGGGGCTGCCCCGCGACCTCGCGCTGCGGCTGGCCCGGGCCACGGTTGCCGGGGCCGGGCAGCTGGCCGAGACGGCCGAAGCAGACCCCGGCCAGCTGCGCGCCAACGTCACCTCGCCGGGCGGCACGACGCAGGCCGCTCTGCAGGTCCTGATGGACGACACGGGCGGGTTCCCGCCGCTTCTGCGGCGGGCGGTCGGGGCGGCGGCGGATCGCAGCCGGGAGCTGGCCAATGGCGGATGAGATCGGACTCGACGATTTCCTGAAAGTGGACATCCGCGCGGGCCGCGTGACCCGCGCGGAGCCCTTCCCCGAGGTGCGCAAACCGGCCCTCAAGCTCTGGGTGGATTTCGGTGCGGAGATCGGCGAACGCAAGACCAGCGCCCAGATCACCGATCACTACGCGCCGGAGGACCTGCCCGGGCGGCAGGTCATCGCCGTGGTCAATTTCCCGCCCCGCCAGATCGGCAGTTTCATGTCCGAGGTTCTGGTGCTCGGCCTGCACGATGACGCGGGTGGCGTCGTCCTGCTGTCGCCCGACCGCGATGTGCCCGACGGGGCGCGGCTGTGCTGAAGCTTCTCATCACCCGCCCCATCGCTGGAGCGGTGCTCGACCAGGCCCGCGCGCGGTTTGACGTGACCCTGGGCGAGGCGGCCCTGTCCGAGGATGACGCAGCGTTGGCGCTGACCGCGTACGACGCGATCCTGCCGACGCTGGGCGATGCCTTCACCGCGGGGGCCTTCGAGACGGCCGGGGCCCCGCGCGCGAAAATTCTCGGCAACTTCGGGGTGGGCTACAACCATATCGACGTGGCGGCGGCCACCGCCGCGGGCGTGGTCGTGACCAACACGCCAGACGTGCTGACCGACGCGACGGCCGATATCGGCTGGACCCTGATCCTGGCCACGGCGCGGCGCGCGGGCGAGGGCGAGCGCATGGTCCGGGCCGGGCAGTGGGGCGGCTTCGGGCCGCAATCGCTGCTGGGCACGGATGTGACCGGCAAGGTGCTGGGCGTGGTCGGCATGGGCCGGATCGGGCAGGCGGTGGCCCGGCGCGGCCACTACGGCTTCGGCATGGAGGTGATCTACCACAACCGCTCGCCCAAGGACGCGGGCCTGCCCGCACGGCAGGTCGCGACGTTGCACGACCTAATGGCGCAGGCGGATTTCGTGGTAGTCACCGTGCCGGGCGGGGCCGGGACGGCCCGGCTGATCGACGCCGACGCGCTGGCGGCGATGAAACCGGGCGGCATATTCGTCAACATCTCGCGCGGCGAGGTTGTTGACGAGGCCGCCCTGATCGCGGCGTTGGAACAGGGCAGCATCGCCGGGGCGGGGCTGGACGTCTACGCCGCCGAGCCGCATGTGCCCGACCGGCTGCGCGCGCTGGACAACTGCGTGCTGCTGCCGCACCTGGGCTCGGCCACGGTCGAGACGCGGCAGGCCATGGGGCAGATGGCGCTGGACAACATCATCGCCTTCACCGAGGGGCGCGACCCGCTACAGCGGGTCAACTGAGGCGGAACGGCCGCTACACCAGCGGCGGCGTGTCGCCCTGGGTGGCCGCGCGCCAGTGGCGGCGGCACAGGCTGACGTAGCTTTCGTTGCCGCCGATCTGGACCTGGTCGCCCCCGGTCAGCACGCGGCCCGCGGCATCCATCCGCGCCACCATGGTGGCCTTGCGGCCGCAATGGCAGATGGTGCGCACTTCGCGCATCTCGTCGGCCAGTGCCAGCAGGGTGGCCGAGCCGGGAAAGAGCTGGCCCATGAAATCGACGCGCAGCCCGTAGCACATCGCCGGCAGGTCGAGATCGTCCACCACCCGGGCCAGTTGCCAGACCTGGGTTTCGGTCAGGAACTGGGCCTCGTCGACGAAGACGCAGGCGCAGGGACCCTGCGCCAGCCGCGCCTCGATCTTGCGGAAAAGATCCTCGCCCGGGGCGAAGGTGTCGGCGGGCGTGCCGATGCCGATGCGGCTGGCGATGCGGCCCTCGCCGGCGCGGGTGTCGAGCTGCGCGGTCAGAAGGTAGGGCTGCATGCCGCGCTCGATGTAGTTGTGGCTGGCCTGAAGCAGCACGGTCGACTTGCCCGCGTTCATGGTCGAGTAATTGAAATGAAGCTTGGCCATGGCGCCATCCCGGTTCGAGGTGTGCAAGGGGTTGCGCCGTGGTGTCCCGGACCGGCGCCGGGCGCAAGGACAAAGGCGCCGGGTCTTGCGCGCGGGGCCGTCCCGCGACAGGGTCGCGGCGCTTGTCCACCATCCCCGAGGTTACCGTGACCCACGACGACACCATGCCCAACATCGACGCGGCCGCGCTGCGCCAGCCCGACCGCGCCGCGCTGGCCGCGCCGGGCGATCCGGGGCATCCGCCGCGCATCTTGCTGCTTTACGGTTCGCTGCGCGAGACAAGCTATTCTCGCGGCGTTGCCGAAGAAGGCGCGCGGGTGCTGCGCGCGCTGGGCTGCGAGACACGCTTCTTCGACCCGCACGGGTTGCCGCAGGTGGACGATCACGGCGTGGATGCGGAGCACGAGAAGGTGGCCGAACTGCGCGACCTGGCGCTGTGGTCCGAGGGGATGGTCTGGTCCAGCCCCGAACGCCACGGCGCGATGAGCGGGCTGATGAAGACCCAGATCGACTGGCTGCCGCTGGCGCCCATCGGCGGCGTCCGGCCCACGCAGGGCAAGACGCTGGCCCTTTGCCAGGTCTCGGGCGGCTCGCAAAGTTTCAACGCGGTGAACCAGATGCGGATCCTCGGGCGCTGGATGCGCATGGTGACGATTCCCAACCAGTCCTCGGTGCCCAAGGCCTGGGGCGAGTTCGAGGCGGGGCGGATGCGGCCCTCGCCGCTCTACAACCGCATCGTCGACGTGATGGAGGAACTGACCCGCTTCACGTGGATGGCACGCGGGCGCAAGGACATGCTGGTGGACCGCTATTCCGAGCGCGTCGAGAGCCTGGAGGAGGTCCACACGCGGGTGAATTCCTGACCCGGCCGTGACCATGCGGTGTGCTGCGCACGCTCTATTCGCGATTGGGGGCCAGCCCCCAAACCCCCGGAGTCTAGCCGCCAAGAGGAAGGGGTGGCTCAGGCGCGTTGCACGAGCACCGAGCCCACGGAATAGCCCGCCCCGAAGGAACAGATCAGTCCGGTCTCGCCCGGGGCGAGGTCGCCTGAGTGCTGGGCGAAGGCGATGATGGACCCGGCCGAGGATGTATTGGCGTAGTCCTGCAGGATGTTGGGCTGCTCCTGCGGCGTCGGGGTGCGGCCCAGGACCTTTTTGCCAATATAGTCGTTCATGCCCCTGTTGGCCTGGTGCAGCCAGAGGCGCCGCAGGTCGTCGCCGGTCAGGCCCTCTTGCGCCATGTGATCGGCGATGTGGCGCGACACCAGCGGCAGCACCTCCTTGAAGACCTTGCGGCCCTCCTGCATGAACTGCATGTCGCGCCGGTCCTCCATCTGGTCGCGGGTGCGGCGCAGGAAACCGTCGTTGTTGCGGATGTTGTTGGAAAACTGCGTCGCTGCGCGGGTGGATTTGATCTTGAAGTGCGGGGCCTGCAGGCCCTCGTCACGCTCGATCAGCACGGCGGTGCAGACATCGCCGAAGATGAAGTGGCAGTCGCGGTCGCGCCATTCCAGGTGGGCGGAGCAGATTTCGGGGTTGACCACCAGCGCCCGGCGGATCGTGCCGGCGCGGATCATGTCGGTGGCCGTCAGGATGCCGAAGGTGGCCGAGGAACAGGCGACGTTCATGTCGAAGGCAAAGCCCCCGGCCCCGAGCAGGTTTTGGATTTCCACGGCAATGGCCGGGTAGGCGCGTTCGTGGTTGGAGGCGGCGCAGATGACGGCGTCGACATCCCCGGCATCGACCCCGGCCGTGTCGAGCGCCTGCCGGCTGGCGTCCAGCGCCATCTCGGCCATCAGGCTGGGGGCGTCGTCGGCGCGCGGGGGCAGGCGCGGGAACAGGCGGTCGGGGTCAAGGACGCCGGACTTGTCCATCACGTAGCGGCTGCGGATGCCCGAGGCCTCTTCGATGAAGTCCGAGGAAGAGTGCGGGATGGGCGCGGCCTCGCCGGCGGCGATCGCCGCGGCATTGGCCGCGTTCTGCCGGTCGGCGTAGGCGTTGAAGGCCGTGACCAGTTCGGCGTTCGAAATGCTCTGGTCCGGGGTGAAAACCCCGGTTCCGGTGATCGCGGCGCTATGCATGGTATTCCCCCCTGATCAGTCTTCAGAATGGGCGAAAGGCCCGGGTCGGGGCAAGGGTGACGGCACGTCCGTCGATGACGGTGTCGTGCCGGACCGCCGCCCGGACAAGCCGGGATCGGCGATCACCCCTGCAGCGCCCGCACGCGCACGGCATCGCTGACCTTGGCGGTCATGGCCAGCGCGGCAGCGTGCGAGCCGGCCAGCGTGGTGTAATAGGGGATCTTGTCGGCCAGGGCCACGGCGCGGATCGAGCGGCTGTCCTCGACCGCCGCGGCCCCCTCGGCCGAGTTGAAGACCAGCGCGATCTCGCCGTCCTTGAGGCGGTCGACCACCGTGCGGCCGCCCTCGTAGACCTTGTTGACGACCTGCGCCGCGATCCCCTGGTCGGCCAGCCACTGCGCAGTGCCGCGGGTGGCGCAGATGGTCATGCCGAGGTCGGTCACCATCCGCGCTGTCTCGGCCAGCACCGGGCCCTTGTCGGGGTCCTTGATGGAAAAGAACACCGTGCCGGCGGTCGGCAGGTCCTGGCCCGCGCCCATCTGCGCCTTGAGAAAGGCGCGGCCGAAGTCGCGCGCCCAGCCCATGACCTCGCCGGTCGAGCGCATCTCGGGCCCCAGGATCGTGTCCACGCCGGGAAAACGGTTGAAAGGCAGCACGGCCTCTTTCACCGAGAACCAGGGCGTCTCGGGGTCGGCCAATGTGTAGGGATTGCCCAATGGCAGAACATCCATCGGGTCCTCGGCGGGCGGGTAGGGGGGGCGATGCGGGAAGTTCGACAACGGCTCGCCCGCCATCAGCCGCGCGGCGATCGACGCGATGGCGGAATCGGTGGCCTTGGCCACGAAGGGCACGGTGCGGCTGGCGCGGGGGTTGACCTCAATCAGGTAGACCTGGCCATTCTTGACCGCGAACTGCACGTTCATCAGGCCCCTGACCTGCAGTGCGAGGGCGAGGTCGGTCGCCTGGCGCGTCATCTCGTCGACGATGGCCGGGTCCAGCGAATGCGGCGGCAGGCAGCAGGCGCTGTCGCCCGAATGCACGCCGGCTTCCTCGATGTGCTGCATGATCCCGGCGACATGCACTGCCGCGCCGTCGCACAGGCAGTCGAGGTCCACCTCGACCGCGCCGGACAGATAGCCGTCCAGCAACACGGGGCTGTCGCCCGAAACGATCACCGCCTCGGCGATGTAGCGTTCCAGGTGGGCCATGTCGCGCACGATCTCCATGGCGCGCCCGCCCAGCACGTAGGAGGGGCGGATCACCAGCGGAAAACCGATGCTTTCGGCGATGGCCAGCGCCTCGGCGTCGCTGCTGGCGAGGCCGTTGCTGGGCTGCTTGAGCCCCAGCTTGCCCACCAGCGCCTGGAAGCGCTCGCGATCCTCGGCCAGGTCGATGGCGTCGGGCGGCGTGCCCAGGATCGGGATGCCGGCCGCCTCCAGCCCGTTGGCCAGTTTGAGCGGGGTCTGGCCGCCGAACTGCACGATGACGCCGTGCAGCGTGCCCCTGTCCTGCTCGACCGCGAGGATCTCCATGACGTGCTCGAAGGTCAGCGGCTCGAAATAGAGCCGGTCCGAGGTGTCGTAGTCGGTGGACACGGTCTCGGGGTTGCAGTTGATCATGATGGTCTCGTAGCCCTGTTCGCTCAGGGCGAAACAGGCATGACAACAGCAATAGTCGAACTCGATCCCCTGCCCGATGCGGTTGGGGCCGCCGCCGAGGATCACCACCTTCTTGCGGTCGGTGGGCCGGGCCTCGCATTCGACCTCGCCCATCATCGGGGCCTCGTAGGTGGAATACATGTAAGGGGTCTGGGCCTCGAATTCCGCCGCGCAGGTGTCGATGCGCTTGAAGGCGGCGGTGACACTGGCCGCCCGTCGGGCCTTGCGCACATCTGCCTCGCCCCGCGCGGTCAGCATGGCCAGGCGCGCATCCGTGAAGCCCATCATCTTGAGCCGGCGCAGCGCCGTCGCGTCGCCGGGCAGACCGTTGGATTCGACGTCCTGTTCGGCCTCGACGATTTCGCGGATGCGGGCCAGGAACCACGGATCATAGGCGGTGATGCCCTGAATGTCCGCGTCGGAAAAGCCCTCGCGCATGGCCTGGGCGATGACGCGCAGCCGGTCGGGGGTCTGCTTGGCCAGTTCGCGGGTGATGGCGGCGCGCCCGCCGGCCGGGTCGTCGGCGCCGGGAATTGCGATCTCGTCGAAGCCTGAAAGGCCCGACTCCATCGAGGCCAGCGCCTTTTGCACGGATTCGTGAAAGCTGCGGCCGATGGACATGGCCTCGCCCACGGATTTCATGGCCGTGGTCAGGTGCGGCTCGGAGCCGGGGAATTTCTCGAAGGCGAATTTCGGGATCTTGGTGACGACGTAGTCGATCGTCGGCTCGAAACTCGCGGGCGTGACCTTTGTGATGTCGTTATCCAGCTCGTCCAGCGTGTAGCCGACGGCCAGTTTCGCGGCGATCTTGGCAATCGGGAAGCCGGTCGCCTTGGAGGCCAGTGCCGAGGAGCGCGACACCCGCGGGTTCATCTCGATCACGACCATACGGCCGTCCTCGGGGTTGACGGCCCATTGCACGTTGGACCCGCCGGTTTCCACGCCGATCTCGCGCAGCACGTTGATCGAATGCGTGCGCATCAGCTGGTATTCTTTGTCGGTCAGCGTCAGCGCCGGGGCCACGGTGATGGAATCGCCCGTGTGCACGCCCATGGGGTCCACGTTCTCGATGGAGCAGACGATGATGGCGTTGTCGGCGCGGTCGCGCACGACCTCCATCTCGAACTCCTTCCAGCCCAGCAGGCTCTCGTCGATCAGGATCTGCCCGACCGGAGAGGCATCCATGCCGGTGCGGCAATAGTGGATGTAGTCTTCGCGGTTGTAGGCAACGCCGCCGCCGGTGCCACCCAGCGTGTAGGCGGGGCGGATGATGGCCGGCAGGCCGACCTCTTCCAGCGCCTCCAGCGCGACGGACACGCCGGCGTCGAGGTCATGATGGCCGTCCGTGCCCCGCGGGGCGGTGACGATGGTGGCCTTGGGGTTCTCGATGCCCAGCCGGTCCATCGCCTCGCGAAAGAGGTTGCGGTCCTCGGCCATCTCGATGGCCGCGCGCCGGGCGCCGATCATCTCGACGCCGTAATCCTCCAGCACGCCCATGTCGGCGAGCGCCAGAGAGGTGTTCAACCCGGTCTGTCCGCCCATGGTGGGCAGCAGCGCGTCGGGGCGTTCCTTGGCGATGATCTTGGCCACCGTCTCGGGGGTCAGCGGCTCGATGTAGGTGGCATCGGCCAAGCCGGGGTCGGTCATGATCGTGGCCGGGTTGGAGTTGACCAGGATCACCCGGTAGCCCTCTTCGCGCAGCGCCTTGCAGGCCTGCGCGCCGGAGTAGTCGAACTCGCAAGCCTGGCCGATGATGATGGGCCCCGCACCGATGATCATGATCGACTGGATGTCGGTTCTCTTCGGCATTCTGGCGGCCCCTCGGATGTCAGCTGTGCGGCGCGGGCTTGCTGTGCTCTGCCCAAACCGTCACGGGTTATAGGGATGGTGCACGCCGGTGCAAGGGCTCATTGGCGCAGGCCCTCGCCCGCGCGCGGCGGCGCAATCGCCCCCTGCGGCGTCTTTGCCGCGCGATGGGGCGTTTTCCGCCCTGTTCGCGGGGCGCGGTCCGGGCTAGGTCGCGTGCAGAACGGGGCCGGAAAGGGGGCGCGGGTGCGGCTGAGGTTCGACAGCATGGCAGGGCCGGAAATGGCCGGCGGCGCGGCGCAATTCGGCGGCGCGGTGCAGGTCATCCGGGCCGATGATGCGGCCGAGGTGCCCGCGGCGCTGGCCGCGCTGGAGAGCGCGCGCGCGGCGGGCAAGTGGCTGGCGGGTTATGCCAGCTACGAGCTGGGCTACGCGCTCGAGGCCAAGCTGGCCGCGCTCATGCCCGAGACGCGCCGCCTGCCGCTGCTGTGCTTCGGGGTTTTCGACGCGCCGGAGCCTGCGGCCCCACTGCCCGACGGCCCGGCACGGATCGGCCCGCTGGCCCCACGCTGGGGCGCGGATCAGTACCACGCGGCCTTTGCCAGGGTGCATGAGTGGATCGGCGCCGGCGACATCTACCAGGCCAACCTGACCTTTCCCGTCGACGCGCCCGTCGCAGGCGAGAGTGCCGCGCTCTACGCCGCACTTGCCGCGCACCAGCCGGTCGGCCACGGCGTGCTGGTCGAACAGGAGGACCTGCCCGACATCCTGTCGCGCTCTCCCGAATTGTTTTTCCGCATACACGCTGATGGCCGTTTGGAAACCCTGCCCATGAAGGGGACGGTGGCCCGCGGCGACACTCCCGAGGCAGACGCCCTGGCCCGCGCGCACCTGTCCGGTGACGTCAAGAACCGGGCCGAGAACCTGATGATCGTGGACCTGCTGCGCAACGACCTGAGCCGCATCGCCGAGGTCGGCTCGGTCCGGGTGCCCGAACTGTTCCACGTCCAGACCTACACCACCGTCCACCAGATGGTCAGCCGTGTGGTCGGCCAGTTGCGCCCCGGTGTCGGGCTGGGCGAGGTGCTCGCGGCCCTCTATCCCTGCGGGTCGATCACCGGCGCGCCCAAGCTGCGCGCCATGCAGATCATCCGCGCACTGGAGGCGGCCCCGCGCGAGGCCTACTGCGGCACGATCGGCTGGGCCGCGCCGGACGGGCGCGCCGAGTTCAACGTGGCCATCCGCACCCTGCTGCGCGCGGGCGACACGGCCACGCTCAACGTCGGCGGCGGCGTGGTCTGGGACAGCACGGCGGGGGACGAATACGACGAGGCCCTACTCAAGGCCAGCTTCGCGGTGCTCTAGATCACTGCGCCGCGTGCTGGCGGGCCGGCGCCTTCGAATAAAGGTAGTCGCGCGTCAGGGGCACGGCGTCCTGCGCATGGCTCAGCTGGAACTGGAACACGCCCTGGCGAGCCTGCGCGAAGGTCGCCTCGCAGGCCACCAGATAGAACCGCCACATGCGGATGAAACGGTCGCCGTTCATGGCCCGGACCTGCGGCAGCGCGGCCTCGAAGCGCTGGCGCCAGTGGTTGAGCGTGCGGGCATAGTGCCCGCGCAGCACCTCGATGTCCGTCGCCCATAGCCCCGAGCGTTCGATCGGCGGGGCCAGTTCCGACAGCGAGGGCACGTAGCCGCCCGGAAAGATATACTTCGCCAGCCAGTCCGAGGTCGGCCGCGGCGGGGCGACCTGCCCGATGGTATGGATCAGCGCCACGCCGTCGGGGGCCAGCAGCTCGTGCACCTTGGCGAAATAGGTGTCGTATTGCGGCAGCCCGACATGTTCGAGCATGCCGACGCTGACAATGCGGTCGAAGCTCTCGTCCAGCTTGCGATAATCGGCCAGGCGGAACTCGACGCGATCCGACAGGCCCGCGGCCTCGGCCCGCCGGCGCGCGGTTTCAACCTGGTTTTGCGACAGCGTCACGCCCGTGACCCGCGCGCCGTGATCGCGTGCCAGCGTCAGCGCCATGCCGCCCCAGCCGCAGCCGATATCGAGCACGCGGCACCCCGGCTCAAGCCGCAGCTTGGCGGCGATATGCGCCTTCTTGGCCTCCTGCGCCTCGTCCAGGGTCATGTCGGGGCGGGCGAAATAGGCGCAGGAGTACTGCATGTCCGCGTCCAGAAACAGACCATAGAGGTCATCGGACAGATCGTAGTGATGCGCCACGTTGCGCCGCGCCCGGCGCGGGTCGTTGCGCTGCAGAAAGCGGTTCATCCGCCGCCGCAGGTCCTGCATGGCCCGGACCCAGGCCGGCATCCGGCCGCGCCCGTGCATGTTGCGGGTGAACAGCGCGACAAGGTCGTAGAGCCCTTCCGGCGCCACCTCGACCTGGCCGTCCATGTAACCCTCGCCGAAGGCCATGACAGGGCTGAGGCAGAGCGCCCTGTAATGCGCCGGATCGGTCAGCCGCACCATGGCCGGTGCCACGGCGGTGCTGTCGCGGCCGTAGGTGCTGACCGATCCGTCCGCCCATGTCACCTCGAGCCGGCCCTCGACGACGAGCCGGTGCAGCAGCTTGTCCAGCGTTGATTTCCACATGGCACCCTCCTTCGTTCGCACGTCACTTGCCCGGTGCGATCCCCAAAAAATGCACGATGAGCATACGCCGATGCCCCGGCCTGTCAAAGCCCGCGCCGCCTGCGCCCTTGCCCCCGCCGGTGCCACGGTGTATCGGCCCGACCGACGCCCGGCCCATCGCAAGAGGACACCCCATGCACGCCTATCGCACCCACAGCTGCGCCGCCCTGACACGGGACAGCGTCGGCGAGACCGTCCGCCTCTCGGGCTGGGTCCACCGCGTGCGCGACCACGGCGGGGTGCTCTTCATCGACCTGCGCGATCACTTCGGCGTCACGCAGGTGCTCTGCGACCCCGACAGTGCGGTCTTCGCCGAGGTCGAAAAGGTGCGCAGCGAGTGGTGCATCCGCATCGACGGCGTGGTCAAGGCCCGCGATCCCGAGCTGGTCAACCCCAAGCTGCCCACCGGCGAGATCGAGGTCTACATCCGCGACATCGAGGTGCTGGGCGCGGCCGAGGAACTGCCCCTGCAGGTCTTCGGGGATCAGGACTACCCCGAGGACACGCGCCTGCGCTATCGCTACCTCGACCTGCGCCGCGAACAGATGCAGCGCAACATGACCCTGCGGTCGGACGTGGTGGCCGCGATGCGCCGGCGCATGTGGGATCAAGGCTTTCGCGAATACCAGACGCCGATCATCACGGCCTCCAGCCCCGAGGGGGCGCGCGACTTCCTCGTGCCCTCGCGCCTGCATCCGGGCAAGTTCTACGCGCTGCCCCAGGCGCCGCAGCTGTTCAAGCAGCTGATCATGGTCTCGGGCTTCGACAGGTATTTCCAGATCGCGCCGTGCTTTCGCGACGAGGACCCGCGCGCTGACCGCTCGCCCACCGATTTCTACCAGCTCGACATGGAAATGTCCTTTGTCGAGCAGCAGGACGTCTTCGACACCATCCAGCCGGTCATCCAGGGCATCTTCGAGGACTTCGGAGGCGGCAAGACGGTCGACACCGTCTGGCCGCAGATTTCCTATGCCGATGCGGCGAAATGGTACGGCACCGACAAGCCCGACCTGCGCAACCCGATCAAGATGCAGGACACCTCCGAGCATTTCCGCGGCAGCGGCTTTGCCATCTTCGCCAAGCTGCTGGAGCAGGCGGGCACGGAGGTGCGCGCCATCCCCGCGCCGGGGGGCGGGTCGCGCAAGTTCTGCGACCGGATGAACGCCTTTGCCCAGAAAGAGGGCCTGCCGGGGATGGGCTATATCTTCTGGCGCGACGGCGAAAACGGCATTGAGGCCGCCGGCCCGCTGGCCAAGAATATCGGCCCTGAGCGGACCGAGGCGATCCGCCAGCAGCTGGGACTTAGCGTGGGCGACGCGGCCTTTTTCCTGGGCGGCAAGCCTGCCGGGTTCGAGCGGATCGCGGGCAAGGCACGCGATGTCATCGGCGAGGAACTGGGCCTGACCGACCACGACCGCTTCGCCTTTGCCTGGATCGTCGATTTCCCGATGTACGAGGCCGACGAGGAAACCGGCGTTGTGGACTTCAGCCACAACCCCTTCTCCATGCCCCAGGGCGGGCTGGCCGCGCTGGAGGGCGATCCGCTGCAGGTGCGGGGCTACCAGTACGACCTGGCCTGCAACGGTTACGAACTGGTCTCGGGCGCGATCCGCAACCACCGGCTCGACGTGATGATCCGCGCCTTCGAGAAGGCCGGCTACGACGAGGCCGAGGTCCGCAAGCGGTTCGGCGGACTGGTCAGCGCCTTCCAGTACGGCGCGCCCCCGCACGGTGGCTGCGCCGCGGGCATCGACCGCATCGTCATGCTGCTGGCCGAGGAACACAACATCCGCGAGGTCATCATGTTCCCCATGACGCAGCGCGCCGAGGACCTGATGATGGACGCCCCCTCCGAGCCGACCAACGCGCAGCTGCGCGAGTTGCACCTGCGCGTGATCCCGCCCGAGGCGTAAAGCCTGCGCCCCGGCCGGGGCGTTCAAGATATGGCGCGCATGCGGCCGGGCGGATGGCCTCGACAGGGGCCGGGGCGCGTGATCTGTCGGGTGCGGGAGGCCGTGCCGCGCATCAGGCGTCGGTGTCGCGGCTGGCGGCCGCCGCCTCGGCCGGCGGGGCGACGATTGATCCGTCCGTTTGGGCGATCTCGTGCGGGGCGGGTGTTACAGCGGCCGTGACGGCGGTCGCCAGCAGAACCAGACCGGTTGTCAGAACCAGCCAATCGACGGTGCTGTTGCCCTTGTCCCCCGACCAGAGGGTGGCGACGATGCGATCCATTTTTCCGCCCCTTTCGTGGTGACCACGGCCGAAATCTGGCTGGCGAATCGGGCGGCAATTGGACGGCGAGGCGGCGATCCCGGGGAAACCGGCCCCCGCGGCGGGGCACGCCGTCATATCGATCGCGCCCGGGCCAGCCGGTCCTGCACCATGACGGCGACGCGGTCGCGCTGGTGCCCGGTGGGCTGGCCGCTGACGAGACGGTCTTCCAGGCAATCGACAGCCTCGGACAGCGGCGTGTCCGCGGCGCTTCGGGCCACACCGCCGAGGAACTGTGTCAGGTAGCGCAAGCGCCTTCCCTCGGGCGCCCCGGAAAGAACCCCGGCGGCCGCCGCGAGGTCGTCGCGCAGGGCGATCGCGTCGGGCTCGACCCGGGCGTCGGTCAGCACGCGCAGGCCGGATGGCCGCTGTGCCGGGGGCAGGTGATGCAGGATCACCGACTGGAACTGGCTCAGGTTGGCCACCGGCTTGGCCAGGAACCCGTCGGCGCCGGCCTTCAGTGCGGTGTCGTGCGTGTCGAGATCGCCGCTCATCCCCAGCAGGACGTCCACGCGCGGGCTCGCCTGGGCGAGGTCGGCGATCAGCGCTGCGCCCGACCCGTCGGGCAGGCCCATGTCGACCAGCACCACCGAGGGCCGGTAGACCCGCAGGTGCCGGCGGGCATGGTGCAGAGTGTCCGCCCGCCGGATGCGCGCGCCCGAGCGCAGGCACAGAAGGCGCAGCGCCTCCGAGGTGAAGCGGCTGTCCTCGACCGCGAGCACGGTCAGGCCCAGCAGCGGGCGCGTCGCGGTCGGCGGGCGGGTGGTGACGATGTCGTCGAGGCTGTCCATACGGCGATCCCCCCCGGAGGCTGTGGTGGTGGTCGGCTCATTGGGACTCAGCTTGGTGAAGGCCCGGTTAACGCCCGCGACGTTGGAACGCGGGGGGCGCCGTGGCGCGACGGATTGCCCCGGCGGCGCGGCTGGCCCATACAGGAACTCTCAGACCGGAGGCGAGTATGATCGGACGCTTGAATCACGTGGCCATCGCCGTGCCCGACCTCGAGGCGGCGGCGGCGCAGTATCGCGACGCGCTGGGCGCCACGGTGGGCGCGCCGCAGGACGAACCCGACCACGGCGTCACGGTGGTCTTTATTGACCTGCCCAATACCAAGATCGAATTGCTGTACCCGCTGGGCGCGGACAGCCCCATCGCCGGGTTCCTGGAAAAGAACCCCGCGGGCGGCATCCATCACGTCTGCTACGAGGTCGAAGATATCCTTGCGGCGCGCGACAGGCTGAAAGAGACCGGGCTGCGGGTTCTGGGCGACGGCGAACCGAAGATGGGCGCCCACGGCAAGCCGGTGCTGTTTCTGCACCCCAAGGACATGAACGGCACCCTGACCGAACTGGAACAGGTCTGATGGGTATCACCTCCTCGCTCGTGCTGCTGGCCATCGTCTGGTTCATGGTCTTCTTCGTGGTGCTGCCGCTGCGCCTGACAACGCAGGGAGAGGCCGGCGACGTCGTGCCCGGCACCCACAAGAGCGCCCCGTCCGATCCGCAGCTCAAGCGCAAGGCCCGGATCACGACCGTCTGGGCGCTGCTGATCTGGGCGGTGCTGGCCGGCGTGATCTGGTCCGGTTTTATCACCGTGCAGGACTACGACTGGGCCGATCGGCTGGGTGACACGCGCCAGCAATAGGCGGGGTGCGCGAGGCACGACGCCGGGGCACGCCGCAATTTTTCCTTGGTTCCCCGCCAAGGCCGCCTACCATTAGCGAATGGCGCGGATGAGCCGCGCCGCCCGTTGCCCGCCAACGGCCGAGCCATGACCGCGCCCTGCCATGTTCCGGCGGCGCGAGCTTCTCTCCTCAAATCTCATCAAAACGGAATCCTCATGGATAAAGATACCCCCCATCCCGCCGCCCGCGACCTTGCCGCCGAACATGACGCCGGGAAACTGTCGCGGCGCGAATTCCTGACCCGCGCGACCTCGCTCGGCGTGTCGGTCGGGGCCGCCTACGGCCTGATCGGCCTGACCGCGCCGGCCCCCGCGCGCGCCCAGGGCGCGGCCCGGCAGGGCGGCACGGTGCGCATCCAGTCCGACGTGCGCGCGCTCAAGGACCCGCGCACCTACGACTGGCCGCAGATGTCCAACTTCTCGCGCGGGTGGCTGGAATACCTCGTCGAATACCAGCGGGACGGGTCGATCACCCCGATGCTGCTCGAAAGCTGGGAGGTCAATGCCGACGCCACCGTCTACACCCTGCGCGTGCGGCCGGGCGTGACCTGGAACGACGGCAGCGATTTCACCGCCGCCGACGTCGCCCACAACATCACCCGCTGGTGCGAAAAGGATGTCGAGGGCAATTCCATGGCCTCGCGCATGACGCCGCTGATCGACCCCGAGACCGGCGTGGCGCGCGACGGCGCGATCGAGGTAACCGACGATCTGACCGTCACGCTCACCCTCTCGTCCGCCGATATCACGCTGATCGCGGGCTTTTCGGATTACCCGGCCGCGATCGTGCCGCAGGACTTCTCGGGCGATCCCATGGCCAACCCCAAGGGCACCGGCCCCTACCTGCCCGAGGAGCTTCAGGTCGGCGTGCGCTCCGCGCTGGTGCGCAACACCGATCACGCCTGGTGGGGCAGCGATGTCTTCGGCGGGCCTTACCTCGATCGGATCGAGTATATCGATTTCGGCACCGACCAGGCCTCGCACTTTGCCGCTGCGCAATCGGGCGAGGTGGACATGGTCTACGAATCGCTGGGCGAGTTTGTCGAGCTGATGGACACCCTCGGCTGGACCAAGTCCGAGGCCGTGACCGCCAACACCGTGGTCATCCGCCCCAACCAGCAGGCCGAAGTGGACGGACAGCGCCCCTACGCGGACGTGCGGGTGCGTCGCGCGCTGGCCAAGGCGGTGTCCAACGACGTGCTGCTCAGCCTGGGCTATGACGGGCGCGGCCGCGTGGCCGAGAACCACCACGTCTGCCCCATCCACCCCGAGTATGCCGAGCTTCCGGCCCCCGAACACGACCCCGAGGGTGCCGCCGCCCTTATGGCCGAGGCCGGCATGGCCGACTACGAGCACGAGCTGATCTCGATCGAGGACAACTGGCGCCGCGCCACCTGCGATGCCGTCGCCGCCCAGCTGCGCGACGCGGGCATCCCGGTCAAGCGCACGGTGATCCCCGGGGCGACCTTCTGGAACGCCTGGACGGATTATCCCTTCTCGGCGACGGACTGGGCGCAGCGGCCGCTCGGCGTGCAGGTGCTGGCCCTGGCCTATCGCTCGGGTGAGACGTGGAACGAATCCGGGTTTTCCAACCCCGAGTTCGACGCGACCCTCACCGAGGCGCTGTCCGTGGCCGATGCCGACACGCGCCGCGCGCTGTCGGAGAAGATGCAGCGGATCATGCAGGAGGAGGGCGTGATCGTGCAGCCCTACTGGCGCTCGACCTATCGCCACGCGCGGGCCGATATCCTGGGGGCCGAACAACACCCCACCTTCGAGATCCACGTCTACAAGCTGGGTCTGGCGGCCTGACCACTGACTGACGCGGGTCGCCGCCCGCTCAGGCGGCGCGGCGGCCCGCAAGCATGCCGATCCGGTCGCGTATCTCGGGCCGGATCGGTCCCTCGCGCGGGGCATCGGCCAGGGTGGTGATCCAGTGCGGCTCGGGTCGGATCTGCCGGGTCGAGCCCTGCCGCGTCCAGTGCAGCCCGCGCAGCACGTCCTGCGCCGCCGCGGGCAGGCGATCAGGCACCTCGCGGTCGTTCACCACGGCCCAATTGCCGACCCAGAGCCGGGCGACCGTCCAGGGGTTGTAGCCACCCCCGCCCAGCACCAGCAGGCGCGGGGCCATGGGTCGCAGTGCCCGCAGAACGGCCCAATGCGCGCGGTTGGACAGCGCCAGCCGCGACTGAGGGTCCTCCAGCACGGCATCGGCGCCGCATTGCAGCACCACCGCGTCGGGCCGGTGGGCCGCGACCTGCGGCAGGATCAGCGCATCGCGGATCAGAGCCATCTCGCTGTCGTTCAGCCCGCGCGGCACCGGCAGGTTGAAGACTTGCCCGACCCCGCGGTCACCCAGCCCGCCGGTGCGCGGCCAGCGCCCCTCTTCGTGGGTCGAGATCACCAGCACCTCGGGCGTGCGCGCAAAGGCGTGTTCGACCCCGTCGGCGTGGTGCGCGTCGATGTCGACGTAGGCGACGCGCCGCGCGCCATTGCGCCGCAGCGCCTGAACGGCCAGCACCGCGTCATTGAGGTAACAGAACCCGCTGGCCCGGTCGGGCAGGCCGTGATGCGTGCCCCCGGCGGGGGAATGCACGACGCCGCCGCGCGCCAGCAACTCGCCGGCCAGAAGCGAGGCCCCGGCGGCCGTGGCCGGGCGCGAGTACATCTCGGGAAAGACCGGGTTGGACGGCGTGCCGATATTGTGCCGCGCGCGGATCGCCTCGGGAACCTGCTGGTCGCGCTCGGCCCGGTGCAGCGCCGCGACGTAGCGCCGTGTGTGAAAGCCCGTCAGCGCGGCGGGCTTGGCGCGCGGGCTGGTACGGTATTGATCCGGCCCCAGCCAGCCCAGCGCGCGCGCGAGGTCGATCACCGTCGACACGCGCGGGATGCGCAGCGGGTGCCAGGCCCCATAGCTCGATCCGCGGTAAATCTCGGAGCCGAGGAACAGCGGGGTGTCAGCCACCAAGGGCGGCCTCGACTGCGCCGGTGATGGCGGGGGACGTCGGCGATACCGGCGAGCCCCACTGGCCCAGAACCGCGCCCTCGGGTCCGATCAGGACCTTGTGAAAGTTCCAGCGCGGCACGATGTCGTGATCCTGCGCCAGCCAGCGATAGAACGGGTGCGCCTGCGGCCCCTTGACGGGGGTGATAACCGTCATCGGCAGGGTCAGGTCGAAATTGACCTCGCAGAACTCTTTCACCTCTGCCTCGCTGTCCAGCTCCTGGCGGAAATCCTCGGACGGGACGGCCAGCACGGTCAGCCCCGCCTCGGCGTAGTCCTCGTGCAGGGCCTGCAGGTCATCGAACTGCGAGGTATAGGCGCAAAGCGAGGCGGTATTCGTGACCAACGCCGGGCCGTCCAGCCGCAGTGTGCCCCCGTCGATGGAGTCAAAGGCCATGCGGTCGGGCTCGGCCGCCACGGCAGGGGCCGCCAGGGCGATCAAAGCGACGACAAGGGCATGGATACGGGCGGGCATGGGCGTGTCTCCTCTTTTGCGGGGCGGGTGCGAGCACCGCGTCAGGAAATAGTCCGAAGCGGCAAAAGGACCATGACCCGGCGATGCCCCCTTCCCGCAGGAGCGCGCGCAGGGTAAGGCACTCGCCATGGCCCCCAACCCGCCCGACCTGCGCCCCGACCTCGCCAGTGCCCGCGTCAGCGAACCCGCCCGGCCCGAGGGGCGTGACAGGCAGCCCACCATCGGCATGGTCAGCCTTGGCTGTCCCAAGGCGCTGGTGGACAGCGAACGCATCCTGACGCGTCTGCGGGCCGAGGGTTACGCCATCTCGCCCGACTATGCCGGTGCGGACGCGGTGGTGGTCAACACCTGCGGCTTTCTCGACAGTGCCAAGGCCGAGAGCCTGGAGGCCATCAGCGAGGCGCTGGCGCAGAACGGGCGCGTCATCGTCACCGGCTGCCTCGGGGCCGAGCCGGCCTATGTCACCGGTGCGCATCCCAGGGTCCTCGCCGTGACAGGGCCACATCAGTATGAACAGGTGCTCGACGCCGTTCATGCCGCGGTGCCGCCTGCCCCCGACCCCTTCGTCGATCTGCTGCCTGCACGCGGGGTCAGCCTGACGCCGCGGCACTACAGCTATCTCAAGATATCCGAGGGCTGTAACCACTCGTGCAGGTTCTGCGTCATCCCCGACATGCGCGGGAAACTGGCGAGCCGCCCGCACAAGGCCGTGCTGCGCGAGGCGGAAAAGCTGGTCGAGAACGGCGTGCGGGAACTGCTGGTCATCAGCCAGGACACCAGCGCCTATGGCACAGACTGGCCCCGCGCGGACCGCGTCGGCCCCCAACAGCCCATCACCCGGCTGGCCCGCGACCTTGGCAGTCTGGGGGCCTGGGTACGGCTGCACTACGTCTATCCCTACCCGCACGTGCGCGAGTTGATCCCGCTCATGGCCGAGGGGCTGGTGCTGCCGTATCTGGACATTCCATTTCAGCACGCCCACCCGGACACGCTGAAACGGATGGCCCGCCCGGCCCATGCCGAACGCACGCTCGACCGCATCGCCGAATGGCGCGGGCTGTGCCCTGATATCACCCTGCGCTCGACCTTCATCGTCGGCTATCCGGGCGAGACCGAGGCCGAGTTCCAGCACCTGCTGGACTGGCTGGACACGGCGCAGCTGGATCGCGTCGGCTGTTTTCAGTACGAGAACGTCGCAGGCGCACGCAGCAATGCGCTGGCCGATCATGTCCCCGACGAGGTCAAACAGGACCGCTGGGACCGTTTCATGGAAAAGGCCCAGGCCATTTCCGAGGCCAAGCTGGCCGCCAAGGTGGGCCAGCGGCTGGAGGTGATCGTCGACGACCTCGACGACGACGGCATCGCCACCTGCCGCACGAGGGCCGACGCGCCCGAGATCGACGGCAACCTGTTCATCGACGCGGGCACCGAGGGCCTGTCCGTCGGAGAGATCGTGCGCGTCGAGGTGGACGAGGCGGGAGCTTATGATCTGTGGGGGTGTCTGGCGAAACGCGATTGACGCGAGGAGTCAAGTGCAGGCAACCCTAGCCTTTCGCAGGGCCATGTCGGGCGCTTCTCCTTGCCGGGGGGGATCGCCCCCCTATTTCACTGACCATGACGAAAGTGCTCCACAACGACACCTGCCCGATCTGTTCGCGCGAGGTTGCCGCTTATGCACGGCAAGCCGAGCGGGCGGGCGTGGCGCTCGAGATCGACGGGCTGGACGCGGCCTCCGCCTGGGGGCTGGACCGGGACGCCGCCGCGCGCACCTTCCGCGTGCAGCACGACGGCGACTTGCACGAGGGGCTTGACGCCTTTCGCCTGCTCTGGGCGCGGTTGCCCGGCTGGCGCTGGCTGGCCCGTCTGACGGGGCTGCCGGGTATCCACGGGCTGGCCGACCGCGGCTATCGCCATGTGGCGGCCCCGGCGCTCTATGCGATGCACCGCCGACGTGCGCGCCGCGCCGCTCGCGGTGTTGCGCGGTAAGCCCGCGCCGCCACTTGCACAGGACGTAACCGGCTCCTGTCCCAAGGCTTGCCGCCGAATCAGCGACCGTCGTCAGCAGCCAAGCGGACAGCTACACGGCTCAGCCGTCAGGCGCGGCCTTGGCGGACTTCCGTCTCGTGGCACAGCGCCGGGATGAACACTTTGGGCGGACCTTCCACGGGCCTTGCGCCATATCAAGGCGGCTTGCAGCGGACGCGTATACGCTCTGTCCCATCAACACGGGCAGGAGACACCATGTACGACACCGCTACCCGCGACACAGCCATCAAAGCGGCCCGGCACACCGGCGACAGCCGGACCAAGCTGCCCAAGCTGGGCCGTGTTCCCTACGAGTCGGAAAAGGCCCGCCTCCAGGCGGAGTTGCTGAAAGTGCAACTCTGGGCGCAGGAGACGGGGCAGAAATTCGTCCTGCTGTTCGAGGGTCGCGATGCCGCCGGCAAGGGCGGCACGATCAAGCGCTTCACTGAACACCTGAACCCGCGCCAGGCCCGTGTTGTCGCGCTCAACAAGCCCACTTGGGAGGAACGGGGCCAGTGGTACTTCCAGCGCTACATCACCGAGTTGCCGACAACCGGCGAAATGGTCTTCTACGACCGGTCCTGGTACAATCGTGCCGGGGTGGAACGGGTCATGGGGTTCTGCGAGCCAAACGATTATCTGGAATTCATGCGCCAGACCCCGGACTTCGAGCGCATGCTGGTGCGGGCGGGCATCCGGCTCTACAAGTACTGGTTCTCGGTCACGCAGGACGAACAGCAACGCCGCTTCAAGGCGCGCGAAACCGACCCGCTGAAACAGTGGAAACTGTCGCCCATAGACAAGGCCAGCCTCGACAAGTGGGACGACTACACCGAGGCGAAAGAGGCGATGTTCTTTTACACCGACACCGCCGACGCGCCCTGGACCGTGGTGAAATCCGACGACAAGAAACGGGCGCGTATCAATTGCATGCGCCATTTCCTGTCGACGCTGGATTATCCCGACAAGGCCCCCGAGGTCGCCCGCGCGCCCGAGCCCGAAATCGTCGGCCCCGCGGCACGGGTGATCCACCGGACCGATCATATCCTGGGCAAGTCGCTGCACCCGGACGCGCGCCACGTTCAGGGCTAAGGCGGATCACGGGCCGGCGGCTCTGGTCACTGGCGGCCCGGGCATCGCGTTCCGGGCGCGAGAGTGACCGCGGCCGCGGTCAGCCGCTTCAGTCGCGCAGGTCTGTCAGCCGGTCGCGATTCACGCAATAGGCCGGGCCGGTTTCCAGCGCCTCGTGCGTGTTCGTCAGGGCCTTGCACGCGCCGGGTCGCGAACAGCTGCGGCAGGCCGTGACCATCCCGGCATATCCCGTCGTGCTCAGGCGCCCTTCGGTCATGGCCCGGCCCAGGTCCACGCCCCGCGCCCGCGCCATGCCCTTCATCAGCCAATAATGCTTGCGTGCATCGCCCAGTTTCGTCATCGGTCATCTCCCAACGGATCATGTGGGATGAGCGTGCCGCAGCCGATCACGGGGTGCCTTGCGCCAGATCAACCCGGCGTGACGACGCCGGCCGCGCGCGCTTGACGCCACGTTTGCTGTGACACCCCGCCGGGAATTGCTAACATCAGGGCATGACCGATCGCGCCCACAGCCGCGCCGAAGTGATCGCGGATGCGGTCCTGCACGCTCTCGGCATCGGGTTTGCCGTGACCGGCACGGCGTTGCTGCTCGTCTTCGCGAGTGCCCATGTCGATGGGGGCACCATGGCCGGCCTGGCGATCTACGGGGGCGCGTTGATCGCGTCCTTCGTGATCTCGGCGGTTTACCACCTCGCCCCGTGGGAGGCGCTGCGCGATACCCTGCGGCGGATCGACCAGGCGGCGATCTATTTCAAGATCGCGGGCACCTACACGCCCTTTGCGGTCTTCATTGGCACGGGCTTTGCCTATGGGGTGCTGACGCTGGTCTGGGTGCTGGCCAGCATCGGCGCGGTGGTCAAGCTGGCCCTGCGCAAGCGCCCCGGCAAATGGGCCGCGGTGATGTATCTGACCCTCGGCTGGATGAGCCTGCTGCTGGCCTGGCCGCTGGTGCAGCTTTTGCCGGTGGGGGCCTCGGTGCTGATCCTGGCCGGCGGGATCACCTATTCGGTCGGGGTTGGCCTGTTCTACTGGGCCGAGATGCGGTTTGCCAACGCGCTCTGGCATGGGCATGTCCTCGCGGCCTCGGCCTGTTTCTTTATCGCCATTTCCCTGGGCACCTTCAGCCTGCCCGGCTAAAGGCCCGCCACCGCCGCGCGCACCGCCGCGATCCGGTCGGCGTTGGCCGGGTGCGTGCCGAGGAACCGGTCGCCCGGGTCGGGAATGCGAAAGAAGAAATCCGCCCCGCGCAGCGGGTCGAAGCCGGCCCTGGCGGCGACGATCGCGCCGAGGCGGTCGGCCTCCAGTTCGAACTCCTTGGAATAGCTGCGCGCGGCCAGCGCGGCACCGAGTTCCTGCGCCTCGGCCACGTTGCCGCCCGTCGCCCCGGCGAGCTGGCCGAAGACCAGCGCCCCCAGCGTCGCGTTGCGCCGTTGGCGGGGGATATGCCCGGCGATGTGGTGCGCAGCTTCGTGGGCCATGACGAAGGCCAGTTCGTCGCGGTTGCGCGCATCTGCGATCAGGCCGAGGGTAAAGACGATCACCGGCCGGCCGTCCTCGTTCAGCGTCTGAAAGGCATTGGCCGGCACCTCGGGCCGGTCGTCCACGGCGATCAGGAAATCGCAGTTGCGGCGCGGGTCGACGCGGCGGCACTCGGCCTCGGCCACGGGTTCCACCCGATCGACCACATCGACGAAGGCGCGCTGGATTGCCCGCGGCTGGCGCGGGATGTCGAAGGCCTGCGCCGCGGGGGCGGCTGCGGACGGCGTGTCAGCGCCGGGCGCGGGGCCCGGGGACACGGGCGGCATGGTGCAGCCTGCCAGCAGCAGACCAGCCACCACAGCAGCCCATCGTGCCAGCATCGCGCCTCGCCTCCTACCATATCCCATGCTAGGGATATAAGGCCGGGGCCAGCCTGCGCCAGACCCGTCCGCCTTGACATCGCGGGCCTTGGCGAAAGACTGCCGCCACTTGCCCCAGCCAGGAGCCCGACCCCATGTTCACGATCGAGCACGACTTCGACGCCACGGTCGTCACCCTCGTCGACGAGAGCGGCCCGCACCTGCAGGAGGACGTGACGATCAACGCCTTCGAGGAATGCGTGACCCTCGAACAACTGGACCCGCGCCGCGACGCGGTGGTGCGGGTGACGCTGTCGATGGCGCAACTGCGCGACCTTGGCATGGCGCTGGACCTGCCCGAGGGGGTCTATCGGCTCAAGCCCGAGGGGCGCGCCACCGGCCGGAACGGATCAGACTGACGGCGCCGGCGCCGAGCCCGCCAGCCGGTGGTAGAGATGCGTGAAGGTCGCCGCCCCGAGGATCGGGATGAACAGGTTCATGAGCGGCACGGTCAGCGGCAGCGCCATCAGCACCCCGGCCATCCAGATCTGCGGCAGGTTGGCGCGGCGCATGGCCTCGGCGCCCGCGCGCCCCTCGCGGCGCATCGCCGCCACGGTGAAATACTCGCGCCCCAGAAGGAACCCGTTGAGCCCGTAAAAGATTAGGGGCGCGGCGAAGGGCAGAACCGCATAGGCGAAGAACGCCAGCAGGTTGGCCCCGATCAGCACGCCCAGGAAATTTATGGTGTCGCGAAACGCGTCCCACAGGCTCTGCTGTCCCAGCGGCGGCAGATGCGGATAGTGCCGGTCCTCGACCGCTTGCGCCACGTCGTCGAGAAACATCGAGGTGATGGCCGAGGCGACGGGAATCATCAGAAATACCGACAGGAACAGCATGAAAAGGGCGCTGCCCCAGGTCAGCAGGTCGCCGATCCAGGTGATCTCGCCGAGAAACGGAAGCGAGACCGGACCGGGGTCCGCCATCGCGGCCAGTTGCAAAAGCCCCGCGTAGGCCGCCACCAGCAGCGCCAGCGTCAGCCCCACGCCCCACCACAGCACCCGGCGAAAGCGGGGGTCGCCGATCTGGCCAAGGGCCTTGGCGAAATCGGACAGGATCATTCGAGAAAGGTCACTTTCCGGCCCAGGTCGGGGCGGGGGCGCTCGGGCGGTGCGCTGGTTTCGGTTCCGATATGGACGAGGCCCGCGACACGCTCGGCGGGGGCCAGGCCCAGATGGGTTTCCACGAAGGTCCGGTCATGCACCGGCCAGCCGGTCAGCCAGTTCGCCCCCCAGCCCGAGGCCAACGCCGCGTTGAGCAGCGCCAGACAGGCCGCGCCCGCCGAATAGCTCTGCTCGATGGCCGGGATCTTGTCGGACATCACCGGGCTTTCGATCACGGCCACCGCAAGGCCGCCGTCGCGGAACTGCGCCAGACCCTTTTCCAGCTGCTCCTCGGGCAGGCCCAGGGCAGCGTGGCGCGCGGGGACGACCTCGGCCAACCGCTGCAGGACCGTGCGTTCGAGCACGACAAAGCGCCAGGGTTCCAGCTTGCCGTGGTCGGGCGTGCGCGCGGCGGCGGTCAACAGCTGCTCAAGCGCCGGCCGGTCGGGCACCGGGGTCGTCAGCGTCTTGGCCGGGCGCGACCGCCGGGTCAGCAGGAAATCGAGCGCGGCCTCGTTGCGGGGCGGCATGGGCTGTGTCCTCCGGGCTGCTTTGGGGCCGAAATAGGGGGTTTTCGCCGCCGAGGCCAGAGCGAAGCGGCCCCGTGGGGTCCACCTGCCCGACAAGATGCCGGAACCTTCGGCTTGACCGCTCGGCCACCATCAAATAGCTAGCGAGTATCGCGAGCGGGTATGGTGAAATGGTATCACACGAGCCTTCCAAGCTCTTGGTGCGGGTTCGATTCCCGCTACCCGCTCCAGGATCCTTCCGCTGACGCGCGGTGCTGACCGCGCCCGCGGCCACGTGGCGCGCACCGCACCCCAGGCTTGTGCTTGGTGGGGTCTGTCGCTAAGTCAAGCGCAGCGACGCGACGAACAGGACCATCATGGCAGCGCCCCCCAACAGCACTGACGACGACCGCGCCAAGTCCCGGCGCGTCGGCGCGCTGGCCGAGCTCTGGCCCTTCATGCGGCCCTATCGCGTGATGCTGACGGCGGCGATCCTCGCGCTGGTGGTGACGGCGGTGATCTCGCTCATGCTGCCCATCGCGGTGCGCCGCGTGGTGGACAATTTCGACACATCCTCGGGCCGGTTGCTGGATCAGTATTTCGCCGCCGCCCTGCTCTTTGCGGGGTTGCTCGCGCTGGGCACCGCGGTGCGCTACTACCTTGTCACCCGGCTGGGCGAGCGTGTGGTCGCCGATATCCGCACGGCCGTCTACGACCGGATGATTTCCATGTCGCCGGCCTTCTTCGAGCGGATCATGACCGGCGAGGTTCTCAGCCGGATCACCACCGACACCACCCTGATCCTCAGCGTGATCGGCTCGTCCGTCTCGATCGCGCTGCGCAACCTGCTGCTTTTCATCGGCGGGCTCGCGCTGATGCTCGTCACCTCGGGCAAGCTGACGGGCATGGTGCTGCTCGTGGTGCCGGCGGTGATCGTGCCCATCGTGGTGCTGGGGCGGCGCCTGCGCAGCCTGAGCCGCGAGAATCAGGACTGGATCGCGGCCTCGTCGGGCAATGCCTCCGAGGGGCTTCTGTCGGCGCAGACGGTGCAGGCCTTCACCCACGAGGGCCGCAGCCGTGCGCGGTTCCACGACGTCACCGAAAAGAGCTTCGTCGCCGCCCGCCGCCGGATCGGGGTGCGCGCCCTGATGACGGCCATCGTGATCTTTCTCGTCTTCGCCGGGGTGGTGGGGGTGCTCTGGATCGGCGCGCGCGACGTTCGCGCCGACCAGATGTCCATCGGCGAACTGGTGCAGTTCGTGATATACGCGATCATGGTCGCCGGCGCCGTGGGCGCCCTGACCGAGATCTGGGGCGAATTGCAGCGCGCCGCCGGCGCGACCGAGCGGCTGGTCGAATTGCTGCAGTCCAGTGACGCGGTGCAGGACCCGGCCGATCCCCTGCCGGCCCCCGCCGCCCGCCGCGGCGAGATCGCCTTCGACGGGGTCACCTTCAGCTACCCCGCGCGCCCCGAACAGAGGGCTCTGGACGGCGTCGACCTGACGGTGCACCCCGGCGAGACGGTGGCGCTGGTCGGGCCCTCGGGGGCGGGCAAGACGACGATCATCCAGCTTCTCCTGCGGTTCTACGATCCCGACGGCGGCGCGGTGCGCCTTGACGGAACCGACCTGCGCGCGATGGCCCGCGCCGATTTCCGCCGGCATATCGCCCTCGTGCCGCAGGACCCTGTGATCTTTGCCGAGACCGCGCGCGAGAACATCCGCTTCGGCCGCCCCGAGGCCACCGACGCCGAGGTCGAGGCCGCGGCCCGCGCCGCCGCCGCCGACGACTTCCTGCAGGCCCTGCCGCAGGGGTACGACAGCTATGTCGGCGAACGCGGCGTGATGCTCTCGGGCGGGCAGAAACAGCGCATCGCCATCGCCCGCGCCATCCTGCGTGACGCGCCGGTGCTGTTGCTGGACGAGGCCACCAGCGCGCTGGACGCCGAAAGCGAACGCGCGGTGCAGCACGCCGTCGATACCCTGTCGCGGGATCGCACAACGCTGATCGTCGCCCACCGGCTCGCCACGGTAAAGAAGGCCGACCGCATCGTCGTCTTTGAGGCCGGGCGCATCGTCGCCCAGGGCACGCATGACCAGCTGGTGGCCCAGGACGGGCTGTACGCGCGGCTGGCCCGGCTGCAATTCACCGAGGGCATGGCGGCCGAGTGAACCGCTCAGGCGGCCAGCAGCCAGAGCGCCACACCGATCAGCAGCAGGCCAAAGCCGAAATTCAGGATCCTGGCGGAAGTGTCCTTGCGGAACCAGCGCCCCAGCACGTCGCCCGCCAGCGTCCAGACCATGAACGCTACGAAATTGTTGAGCGTGAAGACCGAGGTGATGAGCAGCGTCGCGCCGGGGACATCGGCCGTTAGGGGCGCGAACTGCGTGAACATCAACACGATGATGACATAGGCCTTGGGGTTCAGCACAAGCAGCAGCGCACCGTCCCACAGGCTGGCCGGGCGGGCATCGCCCGCGCCCTCCAGCGCCCCGGCCCGCAAGAAGCGTAGCGCCAGCCAGCCAACATAGACGGCCCCGGCCCATTGCAGCGCCCGCGCCAGATCCGGCGCAGTGGCCAGGGTGCCGATCAGCCCGAGGCCGATGGCCAGCGTCACCAGCCACGTCGCAAGGTGGTAGCCGAGAAAGGCGGGCAGGGTGGCCCGAACCCCGAAGCGCGCGCCGTTGGCCGCGAAGAACAGGTTTCCGGGTCCCGGGCTGTAGGCCAGCGGGAAAAGAAACAGCACAAGGGCAACGGTCAGTTCGGTCATGGCGCGTCTCCTGCGCCGGAGCATGCGCCGGCGGTTCGCCCCGAGCGACCCGGAACATGCGCATAGCGCGGGCGCGAATTTCGCCGCGTCACTCTTGCGTTGTCGCGGCGGCGCGCTCATCCTTTCTGCCAACCGATCACGGGCCGGACGCGGGTTCGGCGGTCTTTCAGGGAGGAGACGACCATGAGCTTTGCCTCGATGGCCGATCGCGACGCGATCGAACAGGAAATGCCGTGGGAGGCGCGCGACGTGCCGGTGACGCTCTATGAGTTGCTGTCACGCACCGAGGCCGCGCACGGCCGGCGCAACGCCTTCACCTTCCAGATGTTTTCCGACCCCAAGGCGCCCGCCGAGACGCTGACTTGGACCGGGCTCAAGGACCGGGTCAGCCAAGCGGCGAACATGTTCCGCGGCCTCGGCGTGGGCGAGGACGATGTCGTCGCCTTCCTTCTGCCCAACTGCACCGAGGCGGCGCTGACCTACCTCGGCGGGGCCGTCGCGGGCATCGTCAACCCGATCAACCCGCTGCTCGAGCCCGAGCAGATCGCCGCCATCCTGCGCGAGACCGACGCCAAGATCCTGGTCACGCTGAGGGCCTTTCCCAAGACCGACGTCGCCCAGAAAGCTGCCGAGGCCGTGGCCCTCGCGCCCAACGTGGAAACCGTGCTCGAGGTCGACCTTCTGCGCTACATCACCGGGCTGAAGAAATTCATCGTCCCGCTGGTGCGGCCCAAGAACCCGGCCAGTCACAAGGCCAGGGTCATCGACTTCAACACCGAGCTGGACCGCCACGCGCCGGTCCTGGCCTTTGACGACAGCCGCGCCGATCGCGTCGCCGCCTATTTCCACACCGGCGGCACAACCGGCATGCCCAAGGTCGCCCAGCACCGCTATTCGGGGATCATCTACAACGCCTGGCTGGGCGAGCGCTTGCTGTTCACAGAGACGGACGTGCAGATGACGCCGCTGCCGATGTTCCACGTCTTCGCGACGACCGTCTCGCTGGGGGCCTCGCTGAGTTCGGGCGCGCATATCGTCTTTCCCACGCCGCAGGGCTATCGCGGCGACGGGGTCTTCGACAACCTCTGGAAGCTGATCGAACGCTACAACGCGACCTTCCTGATCGGGGTGCCCACGGCGCTCTCGGCGATGATGCAGCGCAAGGTGGACGCGGACATATCCTCGCTTCAGCTGGTGTTCTGCGGCTCCTCGCCGCTGCCGCTGGAACTGTACCGCCGCTTCGAGGAGGCCGCTGACGTGACCATCTGCGAGGGCTACGGCCTGACCGAGGCGACCTGCCTGGTGTCGATCAACCCGCCCGACGGGGAAAAGCGCGTCGGCTCCATCGGGCTGCCGTTTCCCCATTCGGACGTGCGCATCCTCAACCATACCTCGGACGGGCCGGCCGAGGCCCGCGTCAACGAGATCGGCGAGATCTGCGTCGACAGCCCCGGCGTCTACGAGGGCAAGACCTATACCCAGACCGAGAAGAACAACGGCCTGTTCCACCACGACCGCTATCTGCGCACCGGTGATCTGGGCCGCATCGACGAGGACGGCTATCTCTGGATCACGGGCCGCGCCAAGGACCTGATCATTCGTGGCGGCCACAACATCGACCCCGCCGAGATCGAGGAGGCCCTGGCCGGGCACGAGGCCGTGGCCTTTGCCGCCGCCATCGGCCAGCCCGATGCCCACGCCGGCGAACTGCCCTGTGCCTATGTCGAGCTGGTCGAGGGGGCAGAGGTCACCGAGGCCGAGCTGATGCTGTTCGCCAACGAGCGTATCCACGAGCGCGCCGCCCACATCAAGCACCTGGACATCCTGCCGGAACTGCCCAAGACGGCCGTCGGCAAGACCCTCAAGAACGAGCTGCGCAAGCTGGCCATCGCGCGGGTCTACGGCGCGGCGCTGGCGGCGGCCGAGGTTGCCGCCGAGGTGGCCGAGGTGGAAGAGGACAAGAAACTGGGCTTGGTGTGTTACCTGCGCAAGACCGGCACCGTCACCGACGCGGACGTCCAGACGGCGCTGGGCGCCTATACCCGGCCCTGGGCCTGGGCCGGGTGAGAGCACGGCGGGCCGGTTCGGCAAAACGGGCATGCACGTCGATAACCATCACAGGCTGGGACGGACCTTGACGGGCGCGGACAGGCGACGACGAGTCTTCTACTTTCGGGCGACTGGGTGGTTGTCCGCAAAACGTCCGGCAAACGCCACACCGAAGGCCCTGCGGTCACGGGGACGGGCCGCCGCTGTGCACCTTCGGACTGACTGCGCCCCCGACCGCCGGGCGGCGCTCAGGCCCGGGTCCCGGCGAAACGTTCCTGCCACGCGTCGCGCTGGTCGTCGGTGATCTTGCCGAAAAGGTTGTCGGGCACTGTGAAGACGTGGCCGGCCTCGAGCACCGTCAGCGCCGCGGGCAGATCATCGGGCCAGGCGGCATCGGGGGTGTTCAGCGCCCGCAGCATGGTCGCCGACGCCCCGGGGATGAACGGGGCCGAGAGCACGGCGTAAAGCCGGATCAGGTTCAGCGCCAGGCGGATCTGCATGGCGGCCCTGTCCGGGTCCTCCTTGACGGTGGCCCAGGGCGCGGCCTCTTGCAGGTATTCGTTGCCCACGGCCCAGATGGCGCGCAGCTCGGCGGCCGCCTTGCGCACCTCGATCGCGTCCATCTGCGCCTCGTAGCTGCGCACCCGGGCGCTCAGGTCGGCGATCAGGGCCTCTTCGGGGGCGCCCGGCGCGCCGCCCGCGGGCACCGCCTCGCCGAATTTCGAGCGGCAGAACTTTGTCACGCGGCTGACGAAATTGCCCAGCACGTCGGCAAGGTCCTTGTTGACGCCGGACTGGAAGCTTTCCCAGGTGAACTCGGCATCCGCCGATTCCGGCGCGTGGGACAGCAGCCACCAGCGCCAGTAATCTGCCGGCAGGATCTCCAGCGCCTGGTCCATGAACACCCCGCGCCCGCGCGAGGTGCTGAACTGCCCGCCGTCGTAATTCAGGTAATTGAACGACTTGATGTAATCGACCAGCTTCCACGGCTCGCCCGAGCCGAGGATCGTCGCCGGAAAGGACAGCGTGTGGAAGGGCACGTTGTCCTTGCCCATGAACTGGGTGTAGGTCACCTCCTCCGCGCCCTTGTCCGTGCGCCACCAGCGCTCCCAATCCGCGCCCTTGCCGGCCTCGACCCATTCGCGGCCGCAGGCGATGTATTCGATGGGCGCGTCGAACCAGACGTAGAAGACCTTGCCCTCCATGCCCGGCCACGGCTCATCCCCGCGCTGAACCGGGATGCCCCAGTCCAGATCGCGGGTGATGCCGCGGTCCTGCAGCCCGTCGCCGTCGTTGAGCCATTTCTTCGCGATCGAGGTGGTCAGCACCGGCCAGCCCTCGCGGGTGTCGATCCACTCCTCCAGACGATCCTTGAGCCGCGACTGGCACAGGTAGAGGTGCTTGGTGGTGCGCATCTCCAGATCAGTGGCGCCCGAAATCGTCGAGCGCGCGTCGATCAGCTCCACCGGGTCCAGTTGCTTGGTGCAGTTGTCGCACTGGTCGCCGCGGGCGGAGTCGAACCCGCAGTTGGGACAGGTCCCCTCAATGTAGCGGTCGGGCAGGAAGCGGCCGTCGGCGGGGGAATACATCTGCGTCTCGCTGACCTCGCGGATCAGCCCGGCCTCGTCGAGCTTTTTGGCGAAATGCTGGGTCAGGCGGTGGTTGGCCTGCGAGGACGACCGTCCGAAATGGTCGAAAGACAGGCCGAAGCCGGCGGCGATATCGCTTTGCACCTGCCACATCTCGGCGCAGTAATCGGCCACCGGCTTGCCGGCCTTGGCCGCGGCCAGTTCGGCCGGGGTGCCGTGTTCGTCGGTTGCGCAGAGAAACAGCACCTCGTGGCCGCGCCCGCGCTGGTAGCGCGCGAAAAGGTCGGCCGGAAGCTGGCTGCCCACCAGGTTGCCGAGGTGCTTGATCCCGTTGATGTAGGGAATCGCCGAGGTGATGAGGTGCCGGGCCATGGGGTCTGCCTGTTGCTGGATTTGCCGCCGGTGTAATCGCTCCGGGCGCGAAGGACCAGAGGCCGGCTGGCGGCTCACCGACGCCTTATCGGGCGTGTGCCCCCTTGTTGCTGCCGGTCAGGCGGTTATCGTCGCGCCCAACAGACAGCAAAGGGGTTGGCGCATGAACAGGCTGGAACTGGGCCGCACGGGGATCGAGGTCAGCGACTGGTGCCTGGGCACCATGACCTTCGGGGCGCAGACCCCGCAGGAGGATGCCTTCGCGCAGATGGACATGGCGCTCGAGGCGGGAATCGACTTTTTCGACACCGCCGAGATGTATCCCGTCAACCCGGTGCGCCGGGAAACCGTGGGGCAGGGCGAGGAAATGATCGGCCGCTGGTTCGCCGACACCGGCAAGCGCGACCACGTCGTTCTGGCCACCAAGGCGGGCGGCGACAGCCGCATGATCCGCGACGGCGAGGGCTACGGCCCCGGCAACATCGAGGCGTTGATCGACGCCTCGCTGCGCCGCCTGGGCACCGACTGGATCGACCTCTACCAGTTGCACTGGCCGATGCGCGGCTCCTACATGTTTCGCCAGAACTGGACCTACGATCCCTCGGGACAGGACCGCCAGCAGACAATGGACCACATGGCCGGCGTGCTGGAGGGGCTGGAACGCGCCCGCACGGCCGGCAAGATCCGCGCCTTCGGCATGTCCAACGAAAGCGCCTGGGGCTGCACCCGCTGGATCGACATGGCCGACAGGGTCGGCGCGCCGCGCATGGCCAGCGTGCAGAACGAATATTCGCTGCTCTGCCGGCTTTACGACACCGACATGGCCGAGATGGCGGTTAACGAGGACGTCACCCTGCTGTCCTATTCGCCGCTGGCCGCGGGGCTTCTGACGGGAAAATACCAGGGCGACGTGACGCCGCCCGGATCGCGCCGGGACGGGGCCAACACCAGCCTGGGCGGGCGCATGACACCGCGCGCGCTGCCGGCGGTGCAGGCCTACCTCGACGTGGCGGAAAAACACGGGCTGGACCCGGTGCACATGGCCCTGGCCTGGCAGCGCAGGCGGCCCTTCCCCGTTTCGGTGATCGTCGGGGCGACGACGCGGGCGCAACTCGTGCACCTGCTGGCGGGCGACGCGGTGACCCTGTCGGACGCGGTGCTGGAGGATATCGACGCCGCCCATCGCGCTCATCCCATGCCCTACTGAGGCGACATCTGCCGCCCGGCGGGCTACCATGGCGGGCGAGTCGGGCAAGAAACGGAGGTGCGCGATGCGCGGTGCAGTCACGGTGGTGGCAGGGTGTCTTGCGCTGGGTGCCTGCGACGAGGCGGCCCTGCAAAACGGCGCCGGGGTGCGCGAATACATGGTGCTCGGCGGCGGCATGAGCTTCGAGCAGTGCCGCGCCCGCGGTGGTCTGATCATCCGCGACCGCGGCAGCCTCATGGTGGCTTGCGACCCCAGCGTGCGGGGCGAACCGGCACCGCCGGACGAATTCGACCATCCCGACAGCTCGGTGCCCCAGCCCGCCGGTGGCGAGACGGGCGACGCGACAGGGTGATCACGCGGCCTGCGTGGCCCCGTCGCCGGTCAGCTCCGTCCAGGCGGCATACTGCGTCAGGAAGACCTTGCCGCCCAGCTCGTCGAGGAAATGCGACCGGCGCAGGCGGTCCATCACCGGGCCCTTGACCTCGGTCAGGTGCAGCCGGATGCCCAGATCCTTGAGGCGGGTGTTGATCGCCTCGAGGCTTTCCAGCGCGGACATGTCCACCTCGTTGATCGCGGTGCACTGCAGGATCACGTCCGACAGCGCGTCATCCCCGGCCACGCGGTCGTAGAGGTAATCCTCGAGGAACCGCGCATTGGCGAAATAGAGACTTTCGTCCACGCGAAGGGTAATGACGCGCGGATGTGTCTCGACCTGGTGACGGCGGATGTTGCGGAAATGCTCGGTCCCCGCGACGCGGCCCACCTCGGCCACATGGGGTTTCGAGGTCTTGTAGAGATGCAGCGCGATAGACAGGACCACGCCCGCGGTCACGCCGGTTTCGACGCCGAACCCGAGGGTCAGCAGGATGGTGGCCAGCACCGCGGCGAAATCGGCGCGCGAATAGGTCCAGGCGCGCTTGAGGATGCCCAGGTCGACAAGGCTGAGCACCGCGACGATGATCGTGGCCGCCAGCGTGGCCTTGGGCAGGAAGTGGATCAGGGGGGTCAGCGCCACCGCGGCGATGGCCAGCCCCACGGCGGTAAAGGCCCCGGCCGCGGGTGTCTCGGCCCCCGCGTCGAAATTCACGACCGACCGGGCGAAGCCGCCGGTGACGGGATAGCCGCCGGTAAAGGCCGCGCCGATGTTGGCCGCGCCCAGCCCGATCAATTCCTGGTCGGGGTCGATGCGTTGGCGCTTCTTGGCGGCCAGGGTCTGGGCGACGGAAATCGACTCGACGAACCCGATGATCGAGATCAGCAGCGCGGGCAGGAACAGCGCGCGGATCAGCTCCATCGAGGTGTCGGGCAGGGTGAAGGGCGGCAGCGCCTGCGGCACCGCACCGACGATCTGCACACCGGCGTTGTCGAGCCGAAACACCCCGGCCAGCAGGGTGGTGACGACCACGGCGGCGACCGGCCCGGCCTTTGTCAGGATGTCGGCGAGCCGCGGGCCGAGGCCCGCGCGCAGCAGCAGCGGTTTCAGGCCCTTGCGCACCCAGAACAGGAACGCGGTGGCCGCCGCGCCGATCGCCAGGGTGATCCAGCTGATCTGCGACAGGTTGTGGAACAGGCTTTCCAGAAGATGCGGCAGGGTATGGCCCGAGGCGTCGATGCCGAGGATGCTCGACAATTGGCTGGTGGCGATTAAGATGCCGCTGGCGGTGATGAACCCCGCGATCACCGGGTGCGACAGGAAGTTGGCGAGGAACCCCAGCCGCAGCACCCCCAGGGTCAGCAGCATCGCGCCGGACAGCCCCGCCAGCGTCAGCGCCGCGGCGGCATAGCCGGCGGTGCCCTGCTCGGCGACCTCGCCGATGGCGGCGGCGGTCATCAGCGACACGACGGCGACCGGCCCCACGGCCAGCGCGCGGCTGGTGCCGAAAACGGAATAGAGCATGATCGGCACGATCGAGGCGTAGATCCCCGCCTCGGGCGGCAGCCCGGCCAGCAGCGCATAGGCCAGCGACTGCGGGATCAGCATGATGGTGACGATCACCGCCGCCACCATGTCGTTGGACAGGGCGGTGCGGTCATAGGTGCGACCCCAGGTCAGGATCGGCAGGTATCTGGACAATGCGCGCATCACGCGGGACCTTTGCAATTGGACACCGGGCCGACAGGGCAGGGGCGCCTGCCAGCCCGCGGAGCCGGCGAAACCGGCGCCCGGCGGGGGCTGGGATCAGCTGGCGCTGACCTTCTCGGGGCGGGCCATCCATTCGCGGCCCCGCAGCATGGCACGCCAGTAGACAGGCGGCAGCACCTGTTCCTTGAGAAGCCAGGCCAGGCGCGATGGTTTCTGCCCGTTGATCAGCCACTTGGGAAAGGACGGTTGCAGAGCCCCGCCATAGCCGAACTCGGCCAGGACGATCTTGCCCTTTTCCACTGTCAGCGGGCAGGAGCCGTAGCCGTTGTACTGCACCTGCGGCCCGCGCCCGTCGATGTCGGCCACGAGGTTGTCGGCCACCACCGGGGCCTGCATCCGGGCGGCGGCGGCGGTCTTGGCGTTGGGGGCGTTCATCACGTCGCCCAGCGCCCAGATGTTGTCGAACGCCTTGTGGCGCAGGGTGGCCTGGTCCACGTCGACCCAGCCGGCGGCATCGGCCAGCGGTGAGACCTTGATGAAATCCGGCGCGGTCTGCGGCGGCGTGACGTGCATCATGTCGAAATCGACGGTGACTTCGCGCCCCTCCGCCTCCGGCGGGCTGACCTTGAAGGTCGCCTGTTTGGCGGGGCCGTCAACCGCGATCAGGTTGTGGTGGAAATTGAGGGTCGCGCCGTAGCGTTCGACGTAGCTTTCCAGGGCCGGCACGTAGTCCTTGACCCCGAAGAGCACGCCGCCGGCATTCATGAACTGGATGTCGATCTTGTCCAGAACGCCCATTTCCTCCCAGTTGTTGGCCGACAGATACATCGCCTTCTGCGGCGCGCCGGCGCACTTGATCGGCATGGGCGGCTGGGTGAAGAGCGCGCGGCCCTGTTTCAGGCCCTTGACCAGTTCCCAGGTGTAGGGGGCCAGGTCGTAGCGGTAGTTCGAGGTCACGCCGTTCTTGCCGAGCGTCTCCACCAGCCCGTCCACGGCGCCCCAGTCGAGCTTCAGCCCCGGGGCCACGATCAGCCGGTCGTATTTCACCACACGGCAGCCATCGAGGACCACGGCGTTGTCCTTGGGCTCGAAGGCCGCGACGGCGGACTTGAGCCAATGCACGCCCTTGGGGATCAGGCTGCCCATGGTCTTGGCAGTGGTCGCGGCATCGAAGACGCCGCCGCCGACCATGGTCCAGCCGGGCTGATAGTAATGGATGTCGGCGGGGTCGATCAGCGCGATCTCCAGCCCCTGCCGGCGCTGCAGGATCGAGGCCGCCGCGGCGATGCCCGCCGCGCCGCCGCCGACGATCACCACGTCGTACTTGGCATCCCCCGTATCGGTGGGCGTCTTGCCGCCGTTGACGATGCGGCGCACCACCCCGGCCATGTCATAGCCCGCGGCCTTGGTCCTGGACAGGATCTCGCTAGGGTCCAGCCGGTTGGCGCTGGCCAGCGACCACAGTGTCGCCGAGCGGGTGCCGGTCCGGCAATAGGCCAGGACCGGCCCGGGCAGTTCTGTCAGCGCGGCCTCGAACGCCGAGGCGTCTTCGTCGCTGACCTTGCCGGCGACGATGGGCAGGTAGCGCGCCTCGAGGCCGGCCTTGTTTGCGGCCGCCTCAATCTCCTCGAAGGTGGGCTGGTCGGCCGCCTCGCCGTCGGGGCGGTTGCAGATGACGGCGCGATAGCCCGCCTCCCTGATCGCCGTCAGGTCATCGGGGCAGACCTGCGGGCTGGCGGTGACCGCCTCGGTGATGGTGTTGAATTGCATTGTCGTCTCCTGTGCTCTCGGGGGCGGGGTCGCGGGGCTCACAGCCCGTTGACCGGCACCTTGAGCATCGGGTTGCCGTCCTTGTCGGTCGGGATCTCGCCCGCGCGCATGTTCACCTGCAGCGAGGGGATGATCAGCTTGGGCATGCCCAACTGCGCGTCGCGCTCGGTGCGGAACTTGACGAAATCCTCTTTCGTCTTGCCGCCGCCGACGTGGATGTTGTTGGCCTTCTCTTCGCCCACGGTGGTTTCCCAGGCGATGTCGCGGCCACCCGGGCCGTAGTCGTGGCACATGAACAGGCGCATCTCGTCGGGCAGGGCGAGGACCTTCTGGATGCTGTCATAGAGCGTGGCCGCGTCGCCGCCGGGAAAATCCGCCCGAGCCGAGCCGCCGTCGGGCATGAACAGCGTGTCGCCGACGAAGGCCGCATCGCCCATGACATGCACCATGCAGGCCGGGGTGTGGCCGGGCGTGTACATGGCGAAGACGGGCATGTTGCCGACCATGTAGGTGTCGCCGTCCTCGAACAGGGCGTCGAACTGGCTGCCGTCGCGCTGGAACTCGGTGCCCTCGTTGAAGACCTTTCCGAAGGTGTCCTGCACGACCATGATCTTGGCGCCGATGCCGATCTTGCCGCCGATCTTTTCCTGGATGTAGGGCGCGGCGGAGAGGTGGTCGGCGTGGACGTGGGTCTCGATGATCCACTCAAGCTGCAGGTCCTGGGCCTCGATCTGGCGGATCAGTTCGTCGGCGTGATCGTAGGTGATGCGCCCGGCGGCATAGTCGATGTCCATGACGCTGTCGACGATCGCCGCGCTGTTCGAGGTCGGGTCCTTGACGATATAGGAAATCGTGTTGGTGGCGTCGTCGAAGAACGCCTGGACCTCGGGCTTGATGTCGGTGTTGACGGGATAGTGGGTCATGTCCTGTTCCTTTGGGTCGGGGTCAGGCCGCGGCCGAGCCGGCGCGGCGCGCGGTCAGGGTCTGGGTGGCCTTCGCGGTGAAGATGCCGGCGATCAGCGCGGCGGTGAATGTCAGAACGGCCGGGTTGAGCGTGCCGACGGCGGGCAGGGCGCCACCGGGGCAGAAGCCCGCGATCCCCCAGCCGACGCCGAAGGTGGCCGAGCCGGCTATCAGGCGGGTGTCCAGCTTGCGGTTCTGCGGCACGTGAAACGCCGTTCCCATCAGCGGCTTGCCCGCCGGGCGCGCCACCACCAGCCAGTAGCCCGGCGCGGCCACCAGGATGGCCCCGCCCATCACGAAGATGAGCGACGGGTCCCAGGTGCCGAAAACGTCGAAGAAGTTCAGAACCTTGGCGGGGTTGGCCATGCCGGACATCATGATGCCGATGCCGAAGATCAGGCCGATAAGGTAGGTCGAGACGATGCGCATCATGAGCTTAGACTCCGATTACGTGACGGACCACGTAGACCGTGATCGCGGTGAAGATCATGAAGGTGACGGTCGCGGCGATCGAGCGCGGCGAAAAGCGCGCCATGCCGCAGACGCCGTGGCCGCTGGTGCAGCCCGCGCCGTAGGTGACCCCGATGCCGACGATGAAGCCGCCGAGGACCATCATCAGCGTGCTCACCGGCACCTGGATGGTCGGCTGCTGGCCGGTCACCAGCGTCATCAGGGCGGGGGCCGTCACCATGCCGGCCAGCAGCGCCGCGCGCCAGGACCAGTCCGAGGCCGAGGCCGGTTGCAGGAACCCGGCCAGAACGCCCGTGGCGCCCAGGATGCGGCCCAGGGTCAGCATCAAAAGCACGGTCGAACTGCCGATCAGCAGCCCGCCGAACAGCGACAGGAAGGGTGTGAATTCCGTGGTCATCGGTCTGTCGGTTCCCCAGCGGGGGCGGCGCCGTTGCAGCGGCGCGCGCCCGGTTTCGTGTTGCAGGTTTCCGCAGCACGGTCGGCTGCTTGGAGCAATACATATGTAAAAAACTTAATATGTGCAAGTGTTGTGATGTATTCCCCGCTGCGAAACGGCGTCGGGTTCGCCAGGCCCCCGTTTTCGCTTGATAAAAATCAGATCGGGTTGCGGTAGCGCATGCGCCGGACCGACCCGGTCTTGGACCGCATGAGAATCGTCTCGGTGGTCAGGCTGTCGGGTTCGCGCTGGATGCCGGGCAGAAGCGAGCCGTCGGTTACGCCCGTGGCCGCGAAGATCACGTCGCCGGTGACCATGTCGTCGCGGCTGTAGACCCGGTCGAGGTCGGTGATCCCGGCGGTGTCGGCGCGCGCGCGTTCGGCCGCATCACGGAACACCAGCTGGCCGTACATCTGCCCGCCCATGCATTTCAGCGCGGCGGCCGCCAGAACGCCCTCGGGCGCGCCGCCCTGACCCATGTAGAGGTCGATTCCCGTGGCCGGCTCGGCGCAGTGCATCACCCCGGCGACGTCGCCGTCGGTGATCAGCCGCACCGCCGCGCCGGTGCCGCGCAGTTCGGCGATCATGTCCACGTGGCGCGGGCGTTCGAGCACGCAGACGGTGATGTCCTTGCTCTCACAGCCCTTGGCCGCGGCCAATGCTGCGACCCTCTCGGCCGGCGACATGGCCAGGGTGACCACGCCGGGCGCGTAGCCCGGCCCCACCGCCAGCTTGTCCATGTAGGTGTCGGGCGCGTGCAAAAGCGTCCCGCGTGAGGCCATGGCGATCACCGTCAGCGCATTAGGCATGTCCTTGGCCGTCAGGGTCGTGCCCTCCAGCGGGTCCAGCGCGATGTCCACGTGCGGGCCCTGGCCGTTGCCGACCTCTTCGCCGATGAAGAGCATCGGCGCCTCGTCACGCTCGCCCTCGCCGATGACGACGGTGCCCTGGATGTCGAGCATGTTGAGCTGGTCGCGCATGGCGTTGACGGCGGCCTCGTCGGCGGCTTTCTCGTCGCCGCGGCCGATCCAGTCGGCGCTGGCGATGGCGGCCTGTTCGGCGACCCGGGCCAGGCCCAGCGACAGCATGCGGTCATTGAAATCGGTGGGCAGGGACATCGGCACGGGTCCTTTCGGGAAATGGCATTAGCTGCCGCCTAGCGTGCCCCGGCCGACCTCACAAGCCTGTGCGCGCTAACAGCCGGGCCCGCAGCGGCCCCCGTGCCTAAAAGCTGTCCAGCCTGTCCTGGATCACCGAGATGGCCTGCCCCAGGTGCGCCCCGTCGGCAATGGCGTGGTGCACCTCGGCGGTGAAGGCGCAGGTACTGCGCCCGTTCTCGTCGGTCACGAATTTTCCCCAACTCAGGCGGGGGATGCAATCCTGCGCGTCGGGCATGGCATTGGTCAGCCCGGTGAAATCCACCCAGGGCAGGCAGGACAGGTAAAGCAGGTCGTCGCGTTCACCGGTGTTGGGCACGCGCGCGGCCCCTTCGCGGACCGCCGCGATCTCGGCCGCGGCGGCGGCGTCGAAGGCGGACCAATCGTCGGTGAAGTCGATGTAGCCGAAGCGGAAGCTGCCATCGGGCAGGGCGATGGTGGGCGAGAGCGTCAGCCGATCATGTTCGACCACCGTGTCCGCCCCGCGAAAGCGGGTGCGCAGGTCCGGCACCGCGTGGAACCCGGCCGAAAGCGCGTAAAGGCAGGCCCGGAAGGGCGAAATGCCGTCGGCCTTGCGCGCCATCAGGTGGGTCACGTCCAGCCGCGCCGTCAGGGCGAAATGCGGCCGTTCGTAGCCGCGAAACAGGCGAAAGGCCCCGGCCCGGGGCCAGATCGCGAGGTCGATCACCCGCTCGGCCATGGCCTCAGACCTCCTCGATGCGGATGGCGACGGGGTCGGCCAGTACCACGTCGGTTTCGCGTACCGCGGCAAGCGCGGTGTTCAGGTCGGCGCGGGTGGTCTTGTGGGTGACGATCAGCACCGGGGCCGAGGTGTCCTGATGGCCGTACTGGCGCATCCGGTCGATGGACACACCCGCATCCCCGAGGATCGCGGTGATCTTGGCCAGCGCGCCGGGCTTGTCGATCAGTTGCAGGCGCAGGTAATAGGCCGCCGGAACGGTGGAATTGGCGGGCCGTGCCGCGGCCAGCGTCCCCGCTGGCTGGCCGAAGACCGGCAGCCGCAGCCCCCGCGCGATATCCATCACGTCGCCCATGACGGCACTGGCGGTCGGGCCCTCGCCCGCGCCGGGACCGCGCAGCACGATCTGCTCGACCGCGTCGCCTTCGAGGACGACCATGTTGGTGCCCCCTTCCAGCTGGCCGAGCGGCGAGGCCGCGGGCACCAGGCAGGGCGACATGCGCTGTTCAAGCCCGCGCCCGGTCATCTGCGCCACGCCCAGCAGCTTGATGCGATAGCCCATGTCGGCGGCCTGGCGGATGTCCTCGATGGTGATGGCGCCGATGCCCTCCAGCTCGACCGCGTCGAAGTCGCAGCGCGTGCCGAAGGCCAGCGCGGCCAGGATCGCCAGCTTGTGGCCGGCGTCGATGCCGCCCACGTCAAGCTCGGGGTCGGCCTCCAGAAAGCCCAGGGCGTCGGCCTCGGCAAAGGCCTCCTCGTAGGTCAGGCCCGCGTCCTGCATCCGGGTCAGGATGTAGTTGCAGGTGCCGTTCATCACGCCCATGACGCGGGTCATGCCGTTGCCCGCCAGCCCCTCCATCAGGGTCTTGACGACGGGGATGCCGCCGGCCACGGCCCCTTCGAAGCGCAGGGCGCAGCCGTTGGCCTCGGCCCGGTCGGCCAGGGCCTGTCCGTGATGGGCCAGCATCGCCTTGTTGGCAGTGACCACATGCTTGCCGGCGGCCAGCGCGGCCTCGGTCGCGGCCTTGGCCGGCCCGTCCGAGCCGCCCATGAGTTCGACGAGGACATCCACGTCGTCGCGCCGGGCCAGCGCGACCGGGTCGTCCTCCCAGTCGTAGGGCGACAGGTTGACGCCCCGGTCCTTGTCGCGGGTGCGCGCCGAGATGGCCACGATCTCGATCGGGCGCCCAGCGCGCGCCTCTAGCAGTTTCGCCTGCTGGCGCAGGATGCGCACCACGCCGACGCCGACGGTTCCGAGGCCTGCGATCCCGAGGCGGAGAGGGCTGGTCATCTGGGCGGTCCTTCGCTGTGATCCTGCGCGCCTGTTAGCCCGGATGGGCGGCTACTGCAACGCGGGCGCGCGCCGCTGCAGGCGAGCGCGGTCGGCCGGATCGATCACCGGTGCCTGGCGCAGGCGCGCCGCCCGCGCGGTCAGCGCCGTCAGTCGCGCGGCCAGGGCTGCCGTCGGGTCCGGCCCGGTCCGTGCCGCGGTGTCCAGCGCCGCCGCCCGGGCCAGTGTATCGTCCAGCGGCGCGAGCGCGGGGCCGTCCCCGACCGGTGCCCGGTCAGCAGGCAGGTCCAGGTCGGGAAAGGGGGCACAGGCGGCAAGCCCGCCCAGCAGGACAAGGATCATCAGGCGCATCATACTGACAATAGGGCCGGGCCGGCACCGGGGGCAAGCCGCCCGGGCCGGTTTGTCCACGGCGACGGCGTGCCCTGTCACGGCTCGCACCGGGGGATCTCGCCCTGCTGCGGCGGAGCGCGGGCCTCTGAGGGCTTTCCGCTGCCGTCCGCGCGCGCTATGCCAGCGCCAGCAACAGGAGGCCGCCGTGACCGAAGATGCCCCCATCGCCGTGCTGCGCGCGGCCCCCGGCCGCCGGGTCTTTGCCGTGGCCGTGTTGCTGGCGCTGGCGGGGCTTCTGATCGTGTCGGCCGTGACGCGGCCGCCGGCACCGGGCTGGCAGGCCGTCCTCGTGGTCTTTGCCGGCCTGGCTCTGCTGGGGGCCGAGGCCCTGCGCCGCGCGACGCGGCCGGCCCTGCACCTGCACGCGGATGCGCTGCGCGACAGCAACGGCACCCTGCTGGCCCGGCTGGAGGACGTCACCCGGGTCGAGCGCGGCGCCTTCGCCTTCAAGCCCTCGAACGGCTTCGTGCTGCACTTGCGCGCGCGCCAGCCACGGGCCTGGCAGCCGGGGCTGTGGTGGCGCATGGGCAAGCGGCTCGGCGTGGGCGGCACGGTCTCGGCGGGGGCGTCGCGGGTCATGGCCGACCAGATCGCACTGCGCCTTGCCCAACGCGGCGACTGACACGGCGCACGGCCCGTTCCGGGCAGGGCGCGGTCGGACCCGCCGTCGGGCGGTCAGAAGCAGGACACCGCGCCGTTGTCGCTGCCGTTGCTGCTCCATTTCAGCTGGGCCGAAAAGCGCGGCGATGAGACGACCATGTCCTCGAACCACATCGCCAGGTCACCCCCGGCCGAGAAGATCGGCTCGTGCGCGACGCGTGTCTCGACCATGATAAGGGCCTCGCCGGCGGGCAGGTCCGGTATGCGCTCGGCGGCGACATAGCCGTCCAGGCCCGCGTCGGTCAGGGCGTTCTGACCCCCCCGCGCCTGCGACCAGCAGACATAATACTCCTCGTCGTCGGGGTCCCAGCCGATCACGCTTACACGCAGGTCGGTGTCATGGTTCGAGTCGGTGACGAAGCGGTGCAGCTTCCACATGCTGTCCATGTAAGTCTCGGTGACGTAGTCGCCGCCACGCCGGCTCAGGGCGTCCGAGACCGTATAGGCCGCCTTGACGTTGATCGACTGCGCGCGGAAGGCCTGGAAGAAAACCCAGGTGCCCAGCACGGCGAAGAACAGCAGGGGCAGCACGAATACCGCCTCCACGACGACGCTTCCCGCCTCATTCCGCCTGTGCCGACGCAGCCTTGATGCAATACGACTGATCATGGGTCAACGCGGCTCCATGACGAAGGCGGAGGTCGCGTAGAGCCGGTAGTGCTGATCGTCATACATCCGCGACAGGGTCCAGCCGAGGGCGAAGTCGGGCAGCATCGGTTCGAACTTTCCGCAGGCCCGGAGCAGCATCAGGTGGTTCTGGTTCCCGTTCTCGAAGTTGCGCGCCGGCTCGAAGGGTTCGCTCAGGTTCGCGCAGGACGCCTGGGCGGGCGGATCGGTCCAGTTGTCGGGCTCGATCCGCAGCATCTCGAGCCGCACCTTCGTCATGCAGTCCTGAATGATGCCCGCGCCGTTGCAGATCGACCGGCGCAGGTCCGTCTCGGCGTAGTCCTGGCCGGTGTTCAGGCGCACCTCACGCACGGCAATGTCCATGCCGCGTTCGAGCATCACCTGTCGTGTCATCAGCAGGCCCAGCTCGAACCCCGAGACCGAGAGCACGAACATCGGCAGGAACATGAGGACGAACTCGATGGTGGCGACCCCGCCCGCGGTGCGGCGGCGAAAGCGGCGGAAGCGTCCGAAGGGGGACTGCAAGGTACATCTCATGTCCGGGCGGTCCTTATTGCGTCAGCTTCAGCGCCCGGATGTCCGAGGCGATCGCGCTGAAGGCTTCCGAGATTTCGACACCGTCGACGTCGAAGTAGTGGTTGGGCGAACTGGCGCAGTCGCGCAGGGCGTTCCGCCCCCGCGAGGGCGCCTCGAAGGCGACCGAGTAAATGACTATGTTGCGGTCGCGCGCCGCGGCACAGACCTGGGACAGCCGGGTGTCCGCCTTCGACCCGTTCACGGCCTCTTCGAGCGCGTAATAGGTGGCAACGTAGGTATTGTAGCTGATCTCGCGCTCTTGATATGGTTCCCGGAAGAATTCGCGGTAGATCTCGGTGCGGACCCAGCCCGAGAAAATGTCTTGCCAGGAGGCGTGGTAGACATCGTTGTCGTAAGCCTGTCCGCGCCCCGGCGACTGGGGGTTCTGCGCATCGGCGCTGGTCTCGGACTGGTAGTCGGGATACCCGCGCGGGTGGTCGCCCTCGTCGTCCCAGTAGGGGGCGTCGAGGTGAAAGAACCAGTCGTCCGAGCGCCAGGACGTGCCTTGCCCGCGTGTCTGTATCGAGATCTGGTCCTGGTCCACGTCCCAGAGGGCTTGACCAGCATTGTCCTTGGCGAACCAGATCGACGACAGGCCGCTCTTGTAGGGTTCCCCGAGATCGTATTCGGTGGTGTTTGCTCCGTCGCTCATGAGTACGATCACCTTGAGAACGCCGTTGGGGTCATCCCAGTCCAGCGGGCGACCGTGCACCGGCGTGGCCGGGTCGAGCACAGCGTTCATCGCCGGGCGAATGGCCGGGTCCAGTAGCCCGACCCCCCATTTCACGCCCAGGTCGATGGCGGTGTTGCCGAAATTCGTCATGGCCGAGACGGCATTCTTCAGGGTTTGACGATCGGTTTCGAAGGGCAGGATCGCGTTCTCGGTGCCGGGAAAGCACCAGGGCCTGTCGATGGGGTGGGCCCAGGTGCGGGTGTCGGCTCCGTAGTCGAAATGCGACAGCCGTGTGTAGCCGGCCCCCGCCGTGCCGTCTGGATCCGGTGGCAGGGCGGTCTGGTCGAACATCGAGTCGGGCACGAGGATGCAATTCGACTCGTCGTGGTGATCCGTCATGTCGAACTGGCCGCCCAGCGCAGGGCCGGGGTTGACCACGGCCGAGTAGGGCACCGTCGATATCGAGATCAAGCCTTCGGCGGTTTCGCCGTTGTTGTCGAGGACTGCGTCGATGAAGTCATGCGCCGCCGGGACGAGATTGGCGAAGCGATTGTTGCGCTGCATCGACGACGACACGTCCAGCACCAGCGATACCTCGACGTTGGTCACGCGCTCTTCGGCGGTGGAGGTGCCGCTGACCTTGAGTGTGCGGTCCATTTCTTCGCCCGATTGCAGGAAGGCGCGGGGAAACCCGACGAAGCGCATGGGCAGCTTCACTTCCGCCCCGGCATTGACGATGCGGTAATTCAGCCCCTCCTGCACGCTGGGATCCCCCGACAGGAAATCGGACATGCCCGCGGTTTCGAAGTAGTTGCGTACGACGTCGGCGGGCGGCTGTTCCTGGTCGAGGTCGGCCGCGGCGAGGACGGCCCGGTCCAGCGTGCCCTGCATCTTGGCGCGGGCGGTTTCATACCGCATGAAGTCCACGGCCATGCCGCCCAAGCCGAGGATCAGGACGAACAAGACGAGTCCGAAAAAGGTCACACCGCCGGACTCGTCGCGCCGGAAACGGCCTCGCCGCCCGGCGTAACCCTTGCGGGTAAGCGCTGGTGTGGTGTTCACTGACATTTCCAACCTTTCCCACTTCAGAACCGTGGCGGCCATCCGTGACCGCATTACCCCGACATCAATGGAGCAGGCCGCGGTGGCGAAAATGAGGCACGAAAGCGGCCATGAGGCAGCGAATGTCGCTGCCATGGAAACCGTCCGGTGCTGGCGCACCGACTGTTGTGTCACGCCTGCCAATCGGTCGTCGCGGGCGTCGGAAGGGGCGCGGCGCGGCCTGCTGAAGGAAGTGTTCAAATTTTCAGCGAATCGGCGTTAGGGTCACCCGAGGGCGGCAGCAGACCGTCCGCCAATACTGCAAGGAGGGACCCCCGATGAACATCATGCCCCAGAACGAGCCGACATTCCGCGAAAGCGTGGACATCATGTACAACCGGGCGGTGGCCCTGATGGATCTGCCCCCGGGGCTGGAGGAGAAGATCCGGGTCTGCAACGCCACCTACACGGTCCGGTTCGGCGTGCGGCTGCGGGGCAAGGTCGAAACCTTCACCGGCTATCGGTCCGTGCATTCGGAACACATGGAGCCGGTCAAGGGCGGCATCCGATTTTCGCTGGCCGTGAACCAGGACGAGGTCGAGGCGCTGGCGGCGCTGATGACCTACAAGTGCGCCGTGGTCGAGGCCCCCTTCGGCGGCTCCAAGGGCGGGCTCTGCGTCGATCCCAACCAGTGGGAAGAACACGAGATGGAGCAGATCACCCGCCGCTTCGCCTATGAACTGGCCAAGCGCGACCTGATCAACCCCTCCCAGAACGTGCCTGCCCCGGACATGGGCACCGGTGAACGGGAAATGTCCTGGATCGCCGACCAGTATCGCCGCATGAACACCACCGACATCAACGCCGCGGCCTGTGTCACCGGCAAGCCGCCGCACGCGGGCGGCATCCAGGGCCGGGTCGAGGCGACGGGCCGCGGTGTCGAATACGCCCTGCGCGAGTTCTTCCGCGAACCCGAGGACGTGAAGAAAGCGGGCCTGTCGGGCACGCTCGACGGCAAGCGCGTGGTCGTCCAGGGCCTGGGCAACGTGGGCTACCACGCCGCCAAGTTCCTGTCCGAGGAGGACGGCTGCAAGGTCATCGGCATCATCGAGCGCGACGGCGCGCTGTTCAACGAGGCCGGCATCGACGTCGAGGCGGTGCGCCAGTGGATCGTCAAGCACGGCGGCGTCGCGACTTACCCCGATGCAACGCATCACGCCGACGGCTCCAAGGTGCTGGAAGCCGAGTGCGACATCCTGGTGCCGGCGGCGCTGGAGGGGGTCATCAACCTGCAGAATGCCCCGCGCATCAAGGCCCCGCTGATCATCGAGGCGGCCAACGGCCCCGTCACCGCCGGGGCCGACGAGTTGCTGCGCGAGCGCGGCACCGTGGTCATCCCCGACCTTTACGCCAATGCGGGCGGTGTCACCGTGTCCTACTTCGAGTGGGTCAAGAACCTCAGCCATATCCGCTTCGGCCGGATGCAGCGCCGCCAGGAAGAGGCCCGGCACGAACTGATCGTCAACGAGCTGGAGCGGCTGGACGCGATGCTGGGCGATGCCTGGTCCATGTCGCCCGACTTCAAGCGGCGCTACATGCGCGGCGCGGACGAGCTGGAACTGGTGCGCTCGGGGCTGGACGACACCATGCGCGCCGCCTTCCAGGCCATGCGCGAGACTTGGCACGGGCGCAGCGACGTGCACGACCTGCGCACCGCCGGCTTCATCACCGCGATCGAGCGCGTCGCGCAAAGCTACGCGGCCAAGGGGCTGTGACCGGCGGGGCGGGCCGCCGCGCGGCAGCGCGCGGGAACAACGGTTTACCGAAATGATACCAAATTTGTGCCACTGTGTCCTGAAATGGGGGTGAAGATTGTAGAAAGACGATAGCCGGGACGTCGCATGCCGAGCATACAGATGATCAGCGCCGCGGGGATCACTGCGATGGACACGAGCGGCAATCCGACGACGCTGGGGCAGACATCGCAGGGTGAGGGGTCGCATCTGGGCTCAATCACGCTGGATTCGGCCGCGGATTTCCAGGAGGTCGCGCTCGAAGACACTGCCGGGCGCCCCGACTACTTCGAGGACAGCGAGGCCCAGACACTTTCCGGCGAAACGACAATCGATGGCACCACCTACAGTGCCGGCACGAATGTCGAAGCCGAGTACCGGATCACGCTTCAGGACTCGGGCGGCAACAATTACTTCGCCTGGGCGGTCGAGGTGGAGGATGGAGACGGCACCGGCTATGAGAACGTCGTCGGCCTGACCTTCGAGGGCGGCAGCGTTCCGCCGCGGGGCGAGGAACTGGAGGTCGTCGCCAACACCGACCTCTTCAACCTTCCCGGCGACAACACGCGGGAGCTGAAGTATTCCGATGGCGTGCCCTGCTTCACGGCGGGCACGCAAATCCTGACGCCAGGCGGGCCGCGCCCGGTCGAGGACCTGGCACCCGGCGACCTGGTGGTGACCCGTGATGCCGGGCCGCAGCCGATCCGCTGGGCGGGACGGGTCGAGGTCGATGCCGCCCGCTTGCGCAATGACCCGGCGTTACGGCCCGTGCGCATCGCCGCGCATGCCTTCGGCCCGGGACGCCCGGCGCGCGACCTGCGGCTGTCGCAACAGCACCGCCTGCTCGTCGCGGGGCCGTGGGTGCCGCTGTATTTCGGCCACGACCAGGTGCTCTGTGCCGCGGTGCACATGGTCAACGGGCGGACGGTGCGCCTCGACCGTGCGGAACGGCGCGTGGTCTATCACCATTTCCTGTGCGACGCGCATCAGGTCGTCTATGCCGACGGGCTGGAGGCGGAAAGCTTCCTGCCCGGCGACGTGGGGCTGAACGGTGTGCCGGTCGCAGCGCGTGACGAATTGCTGCGCCTGTTCCCCGAACTGTCCGCCGCGCCAGAGGTGCCCGCGTTCGAGGCCGCCCGCCCGATCCTGCGCTGGCACGAGGCCGCGTTACTGGCCTGAGCCGAAGCCAGGGTTTACCTCTGCCGGCAGGAAAGTCGCCGCTTGGCCAGCCTTTGTCGCGCAAATCCAACCGACGGCGGCGCAAGGCATTGAAACCTGCGGCGGCGGGCGCTTGACTGGCGTGGCGCGACGAAAGGGCAAAGCATGGGTGTCTCGGGCGGCTATTCGGGGTTTCGCGTTCTCAAGGAAGGGGTGTTCGGCCAGAAAGGCTGGAAACCCGTCTGGCGCGATCCCGACCCCAAACCGGACTACGACATCGTCATAATCGGTGGTGGCGGGCACGGGCTGGCGACAGCCTATTACCTGGCCCGCGAACACGGGCTGACCAATGTCGCCGTTCTGGAAAAGGGCTATATCGGCGGCGGCAACGTCGGCCGCAACACCACCATCGTGCGGGCCAACTACTTCCTGCCCGGCAATTCCGAGTTCTACAGCCATTCGCTGAAACTCTGGGAAGGCATGGAGCAGGAGCTCAACTACAACGTCATGCATTCGCAGCGTGGGCTGATCAACCTGTTCCATTCCGACGGTCAGCGCGATGCCTTCGCCCGGCGCGGCAATGCCATGGTCAACCAGGGCGATGACGCCATCCTGCTGGACCGCGAGGGCGTGCGCGCCCATCTGCCCTACCTGGATTTCGACACGGCGCGGTTCCCGATCTACGGCGGGCTGTATCACCCGCGCGGGGGCACGGCGCGGCACGATGCCGTGGCCTGGGGCTATGCTCGCGGGGCCGACCGGCGCGGCGTCGACCTGATCCAGAATTGCGCGGTCACCGGCATCGACATCGAGGCCGGCCGCGTGCGCGGCGTGCAGACCACGCGCGGCGCGATCCGGGCGCGCAAGGTCGCCATCGTCACCGCCGGGCGCTCGGGGCAGGTGGCGGAAATGGCCGGGATGCGCCTGCCGATCGAAAGCCACGTGCTGCAGGCCTTCGTCACCGAGGGGCTGAAACCGGTCATCGACCACGTTGTCAGTTTCGGCATGGGGCACTTCTACATCAGCCAGTCCGACAAGGGCGGGCTGGTCTTCGGTGGTGACCTGGATTTCTATGCCTCCTACGCCAGCCGCGGCAACCTGCCCATGGCCGAACACGTCATGGAGGCAGCGATGACCCTGATGCCCGCCATCGGCAAGGCGCGCGTGCTGCGCAGCTGGGGCGGGATCATGGACATGACGCCGGACGGCAGCCCGATCATCGACAAGACCGAGACCGAGGGCCTCTTTCTCGATTGCGGCTGGTGCTACGGCGGGTTCAAGGCGGTGCCCGGCTCGGGCTTTGCGCTGGCGCACCTGATCGCGACGGGCCGGCATCACGAACCGGCTGCGAAATTCCGGCTGGACCGGTTCCGCACCGGCCGCGGCCTGATGGACGAAGAGGGCACCGGCTCTCAGCACAACCTGCACTGAGGACACGAAATGCGTATCCCTTGCCCCCTCTGCGGACCCCGTGACCGGCGCGAGTTTGCCTACCAGGGCGCGGCCGTGATGCTCGACCGTCCAGCCCCCGACGCGGGCGACGCCGCCTGGGACGACTACCTGCACAATCGCGCCAACCCCTGTGGCGAAACCCGCGACCTGTGGTTTCACGAGGCCGGCTGCGGCGCCTGGCTGGTGGTGACGCGCGATACCGCCACGCATGAGGTCACGGGCGCCGAGCTGGCCGAGACGGTGGCGTCGTCATGAGGATTGCGGGCCGCGGGCTGGACCAGGGCACAACCTCCGTGCCCTTCACCTTCGACGGCGAACGCCTGACCGGGCGGGCGGGCGACACGCTGGCCGCGGCGCTGATCGCCAATGACAAGCGCGTCGTGGCCCGGTCCTTCAAGTATCACCGCCCGCGCGGCATCCTGACCGCCGGGTCCGAGGAGCCCAACGCGCTGGTGACCGTGGGCCACGGACCGCAGGCCGACCCCAACGTGCGCGCCACCGTGCAGGAGCTGTACGAGGGGCTCGAGGCGCGCAGCCAGAATGCCTATCCGTCGGTGGATTTCGACCTGATGGCGGTCAACGACCTGATGTCGCCCTTCCTGGGGGCGGGGTTCTACTACAAGACTTTCATGTGGCCGAAGAGCTTCTGGGAAAAGCTCTACGAGCCGGTCATCCGCCGCGCCGCCGGGCTGGGCGCGCTGTCGGGGCTGGCCAACGAGGATACCTATGAGAAGGCCTTCGCCCATTGCGATGTGCTGGTGATCGGGGCCGGCGCGGCCGGGCTGATGGCCGCGTGGGCGGCGGCGCGCGCCGGGGCCGATGTGATCCTGGCCGACGAGGATGCCCGCATGGGCGGCCGCCTTCTGGCCGAGACCGAGGAGGTGAGCGGCCAGCCGGGCCATGCCTGGGCCGCGGACAGGGTGGCCGAGCTGGCGGCGATGGACAACGTCCGCCTGATGCCGCGGACGGCCTTGACCGGTGCCTACGATCAGGGCACCTTCGGGGCGCTGGAACGGGTGGGCCGGCACCACCCCCACCGGCCCGGCAAGCCGCTGGAGTGTTTCTGGCGCATCGTCGCCCGGCGCGCGATCCTCTGTGCCGGGGCGCTGGAACGGCCCGTGGCCTTCCCGAACAACGACCGCCCCGGCATCATGACGGCGGGCGCCGTGCGCGCCTACCTCAACCGCTGGGGCGTGGTCGCGGGCCGCAAGGTCGCGGTCTTTGCCAACAACGACGGGGCGCACCGCACCGCGCTGGACCTGATGGCGGCGGGCGTCGACGTCTCGGCGGTGATCGACAGCCGGGCCGAGGCGCAGGCGCTGGGCGATTACAAGCTCTTCGCCGGGGCGCGGGTCATCGGCACCCGGGGGCGCAAGGGGCTGGAAAGCCTGTCGCTGCGCCAGGGCGACCGGACCCTGCGGATCGAGGCCGAGTGCCTGGCCGTCTCGGGCGGCTGGAACCCCTCGGTCCACCTGGCCTGCCACATGAACGGGCGGCCCGAATGGGACGCGACCACGCTCAGCTTCCTGCCGCGGAGTGGCATGGTGCCGGGGATGGTGGCCGCCGGGGCCGCGCGCGGGCAGTTTTCCACCGCCGCCTGCCTGGCCGACGGCGCCCGCGTGGCGGCGGACGTGGCCGCCGAGTTGGGCCTGACGCCCGCTGACACCCCGGTGCCGGACGCCGAGGACCGTCCCTATCGCATCGAGGAGCTTTGGGCGGTCGAGGGCCGGGGCCGCAAATGGCTCGATTTCCAGAACGACGTGCACGTCAAGGATGTGCGGCTCGCCGCGCAGGAGAACTTCCGCTCGGTCGAGCACATGAAGCGCTACACCACGCAAGGCATGGCGACCGACCAGGGCAAGAATTCCAACGTCGCCGCGCTGGCCGTGCTGGCTGATGCCACGGGGCGCAGCATCCCCGAGACGGGTACGACCACCTTCCGCCCCCCCTACACGCCGGTCTCCATCGCCGCGATGGGGGCGGGGGCGCAGGGCATGGGGTTCGCGCCGCGTCGCCTGACCACCAGCCACAAGGCCAGCGTCGATCGCGGCGCGCCCATGATCGAGGCCGGGTTGTGGTATCGCCCCGCCTATTTCCCGAAACCCGGTGACGCGTCCTGGCAGGAGGCCTGCAACCGCGAGGTCACCACGGTGCGCACTGCCGTGGGGGTCTGCGACGTCTCCACCCTGGGCAAGATCGACATCCAGGGGCCGGATGCGGCGGCCTTGCTGGATTTCGTCTATGCCAACACCTTCAGCACGTTGAAGGTAGGGCGCGTTCGCTATGGCCTGATGCTACGCGAGGACGGCCATGTCATGGACGACGGCACCACCGCGCGGCTGGGCGAGGATCACTTCCTGATGACCACGACGACCGCCGCCGCCGGGCTGGTCATGCGCCACCTGGAATGGGTGGCGCAGACCCTGCGCCCCGAGCTGGACGTGGTTTTCACTAGCGCGACCGAGCACTGGGCGCAGTTCGCCGTGGCTGGGCCGAAATCGCGCGACCTGCTGGATGCTGTCGTCGACGGTGGCCTCGACCCCGCCGCCTGGCCCTTCATGGCCTGCGGTGCGGTCGACGTGATGGGCGTGCCGGGGCGGTTGTTCCGCATCTCGTTTTCCGGCGAACATGCCTACGAGGTCGCCGTGCCCGCCCGCCACGGGGCCGCGCTCTACCGTGTCTTGCTGGCGCAGGCCGAGGCGCTGGGCGGTGGCGCCTACGGGATCGAGGCGCTCAATGTTCTGCGCATCGAGAAGGGCCATGTCACCCATGCCGAGATCCACGGCCGGACCACGGCCTTCGACATCGGATGCGAGGGGATGGTCAGCAAGAAGAAGGATTGCGTCGGCTTTGCCACCTCGCGCCGTCCGGGCCTTCTGGAGGACAGCCGCGAACAGCTGGTGGGGCTCAAACCCGTCGATCCCGCGGGCCGGCTGACAGGCGGGGCGCATCTCTTCGCCGAAACGGCCGACCCCGTGCGCAGCAACGATCAGGGCTATGTCACCAGCACCTGCCATTCGCCGACGCTGGGGCATGACCTGGCGCTGGGGTTCCTTGCCAATGGCCGGGCGCGGCACGGTGAAACCATCAAGATGGTCGATCACCTGCGCGGGGTCACGACGCTGGCGCGGGTGTGCGAGCCGGTCTTTTTCGACAGGAAAGGTGAGCGTGTCCGTGGCTAATCTTGTCGTCCTTTCGCCCTGTGACGGGCTTTTGCCGGGCACCATCGGCGCGGTGTCGATCACCGAAACGACACCCGGTCGGATCACCGCGATCCTGCCCTTCAAGGGGCAGGACGACGCGGTGAGCGTGGCCCTGAAATCGGCCCTCGGCGTGGGCTTTCCGGCCCCCGGGCGCAGCCAGGCCGTGGGGGACGTGCGCACGCTCTGGGTCGGCCGGGGCGAGGCGCTGCTGATGGGGGCCGACTGCCCCGACCTGCCGGGGGCCGCCTGCGTGGATCAATCCGACGCCTGGGCCACGGTCGAAATCACCGGCACGCCAGTCGAGGAGGTTCTGGCGCGGCTGGTCCCGGTGGACCTGCGCGCGGCGACGTTCGACCCCGGCCACACGGCCAGGACCCTGCTGGGCCACATGACCGCGAGCGTGACGCGCACGGGGGCAAGTGCCTTCGAGATCATGGTGTTCCGGTCCATGGCCGAAACCCTGGTCGAGAACCTCGCCCATGCTGCAAGTGCCGTTGCCGCCCGAAGCTGAGGCGCAAGAATTTTCCGGAAAATTCTTCGCCCGCGTCAGCCGATACGCGCCAGCACCGAGGCCTGCGTGACCTTGCCGATGGGCCTGCCGGCCTCGGCCACGGTCAGGCTTGGGGCCTCCTGCAACCGCGCGATCAGGTCGGTGAGCGGCAGTTCGGCGTCCACCTCCGGCCCCTCGGCGCCCTCGATCATGACGTCGCGGGCGCGCAGCACGCCCAGCGGGTTCATGTTGGCCACGAAGTCGGCCACGTAGGCATTGGCCGGGCTGGAGAAGATCTCGCGCGGGGTGCCGCATTGCACGATGCGCCCGCCCTCCATGATGGCGATGCGATTGCCGATCTTGAACGCCTCGTCCAGGTCGTGGCTGACAAAGATGATGGTCTTGCCCAGCCGTTTCTGCAGGTCCAGCAACTCATCCTGCAGCCGCGTCCGGATCAGCGGGTCCAGCGCCGAGAACGGCTCGTCCATCAGCAGGATCGGCGCGTCCGTGGCAAAGGCGCGGGCGAGGCCCACGCGCTGTTGCATCCCGCCCGACAACTCGGCGACCAGCGCATCGGCCCGGTCATCGAGGCCCACCAGCGCGAGCTGTTCGGCGACCTTGGCGTGACGCTCGGCCTTGCCCATGCCGTCCAGTTCCAGGCCGAGGCCGACGTTGTCGCGCACGCTGCGCCAGGGCAGCAGGCCGAATTGCTGGAAGACCATGGCGATCTTCTTGCGGCGCAGGCGGCGCAGCGTGGCGGTGTCGGCATGGGTCACGCTGACCGTCTCGCCGCCTTCGGCGACCCGCACCTCGCCGCGCACCACAGGGTTCAGCCCGTTGACCGCGCGCAGCAGCGTGGACTTGCCCGACCCGGACAGGCCCATCAGGACCAGGATCTCGCCCTCTTGCACCGCGATGGAACAGTCGTGCACGCCCAGCACCTGGCCCGTCGCCGTCTGGATCTCGCCACGCTCCTGGCCGGCGTCCATCAGGGGCAGGGCGCGTTCAGGCTTGTCGCCGAAGACGATCGAGACCCGGTCGAATTCCACGGCACTCATTTGCGGTCCACCCTCAGGATCCTGTCGAGTATGATGGCGACGATCACGATCACCAGCCCGCTTTCGAAGCCCTTGGCGGTGTCCACCGTGTTCAGCGCGCGCACCACCGGTACGCCCAGCCCGTCGGCGCCGACAAGGGCGGCGATCACGACCATGGACAGCGACAGCATGATGGTCTGGTTCAGCCCGGTCATGATCTGCGGCAGGGCCGAGGGCAGTTCAATCTTCCACAGCTTTTGGCGCGGCGTCGCGCCGAAGGCATCCGCGGCCTCCAACAGCGCCAGCGGGGTCGAGGCGATGCCCAGTTGCGTCAGCCGGATCGGGGCGGGCACCACGAAAATCACCGTGGCCACAAGGCCCGGCACCATGCCGATGCCGAAAAAGACGATGGCCGGGATCAGGTAGACGAAGGGCGGCAGGGTCTGCATCAGGTCCAGCACCGGACGTATCCAGGCATAAAGTCGTGGACGGTGCGCGGCGGCGATCCCGATCGGCACGCCCACGGCCATGCAGACGACACAGGCCGACAGCACGAGGCTGAGGCTTTCGGCCGTCTCCTCCCAATAGCCCTGGTCAAGGATGAACAGGAACCCCAGCGTTACGAAGGCGGCCGTCGTCAGACGCCGGTGCAGGGCATAGACCAGCACGACAATAACCGCGACGATCACGAAGGGATGGGTCGCCTCGTTCCAGACCGCGACATAAGGCTCGAACCCGCGCCCGGTGATCCAGTTCGTTCCAGGCGGGCGCGACAGCAGCGCCAGCAGGACTTCGATCAGCATTTCGACGCTGTCGGAAAAAGCGTCCAGAAACCCCTGGGCGCCGTCGCGCACGTAATCGAACCCGCGGCTGGCCGTCTCGCCTACGGGCAGTTTTTCGTCGGTGACGCCGAGCAGCCGTTGCGGCAGCCATGTCAGAAACCACCACAACGCAGGGATCAGCCACCAGACGAAATCCCAAAGGGCAACGATGCACCACCAGAAGGCATTGGCGATGGCGGCCACCGCATCGAGAATGGTGTCGAGAAAGGACATCTGTCCGCCTATCGAAAACGGGCCGCCCCCGGACGGGACGGCCCGGTGCCGATCACATGCCCAGCGCGGCCGAGACGGCCTCGGCGGCTTCGCCGCCCTCGCGGGTCGTCACGCCGTCGAGCCAGCCCATCACGACATCGGGGTTGTCCGACATCCAGGTCATTGCGGCCTCGGTCGCGTCGGCCCCGTCATTGAGGATCGCGCCCATGATCTCGTTCTCCATGGCCAGCGTGAATTCCAGGTTGCTCAGGAAGGTCCCGAGGTTCGGGCAGGCCTCTGCGTAGCCGGCGGTGGTGTTGGTATAGACTGTCGCGCCCCCGAGGTTGGGGCCGAACCAGTCGTCGCCGCCTTCCAGGTAGGTCATGTCGTAATTGGCGTTCATCGGGTGCGGCTCCCAGCCCAGGAACACGACTGGCTCGTCACGCGCGCTGGCGCGGCCGACCTGCGCCAGCATCCCCGCTTCGGAGCTTTCGACAACCTCGAAATCGGCCGCGCCCAGCCCGAAGGCGTTGTCGGCGATCATGTCCATGATCAGGCGGTTGCCGTCGTTGCCCGGCTCGATGCCGTAGATCTCGCCGTCCAGCGCCGCGGCGTTGTCGGCGATGGCGTCGAAACTGGTGATGCCCAGCTCGGCCCCGGCGGCATTGGTGGCCAGAGTGTATTTCGCGCCTTCCAGGTTGGCGCGGATCGTGTCGACCGTGCCCGCCTCGCGGTAGGGGGCGATGTCGCCCTCCATCGTGGGCATCCAGTTGCCCAGGAACACGTCCACGTCGCCCTCGGCCAGCGAGGTGTAGGTGACGGGCACGGACAGCACCTTGGTTTCGGTGTCGTAGCCCAGCGCCTCGAGCACAGCGGTCGTCGCGGCGGTGGTGGCGGTGATGTCCGTCCAGCCCACGTCCGAGAACGTGACGGTTTCGCAGTCGGCCTGTGCGCTGGTGGCTGCCGTGGCCGCGCAGATGGCGAGAACGGAAAGCGAGGATTTCATGGAAGTCTCCCTGGTTTTGGTTGGCGTTTTCTTGATTGACGAGTCAATAAAGAACAGACTAGCTTTTGCAATGCAAGTCGTGACGAGGACAGGATGCCAAAGCTTGGCGCAGAGCCTATACGCAGGGAGGCGCTGGTAAAAGCCACCATCGCCGAGATCGGGGCCAGCGGCAGCCTTGACGTGACCGTGTCGCGCATCGCGCGGCGGGCGGGCATGTCCAGTGCGTTGGCGCATCACTATTTCGGCGGCAAGGAGGACATCTTTCTCGCCGCCATGCGACACACGCTGACGGTCTACGGGGCCGAGGTGCGCGGCGCGCTGGCCATGGCCGGCCCGCCGCGCGAACGTCTCGAGGCGATCGTGCGCGCCAGCTTCGCGACATCGAATTTTCACAAGGAAATCATCGCCGCTTGGCTGAATTTTTACGTTCTTGCGCAGAAAAATGAAAGCGCTGCGCGACTTCTGACCGTGTATCAGCGGCGGCTGCGATCGAACCTCTTGCACGATCTGCGCCCGCTGGTCGGTGCGGCCGCCCCGGCGGCGGCCGACCGTCTGGCGGCGCTGATCGACGGTCTCTACCTGCGCGCGGGGTTGTCCGACGATGCCGACCTCGCCGCCGAGGCAACCGCGCTGGCCCTGGGCCAGATCGCCACGGACGTGCCCCCAGCCGCGACCGTCTGAGCCCCGCGCGGCACCGGCCGGCGCGGAATCAACGCGCCACGAAAGGAAAGTCTCATGATCGACCCGCAACCCGAGGGCAGCCATTTCATCGATGGGGCGCATGTCGAGGATGGCACCGGCGCCGAGATCCCGGTGATCTACCCGGCCAATGGCGACCGCATCGCGACGCTGCACGCGGCCACCGACGCGGTGGTCGAGCAGGCGCTGGCCGCCGCGAAACGCGCCCAGCCCGAATGGGCCGCCCTGAGCGGTACCGAGCGCGGCCGGGTGCTGCGCCGGGCCGCCGACATCATGCGCGACCGCAACCGCGAGCTGTCGGAACTGGAGACCCGCGACACCGGCAAGCCGCTGCAGGAAACGCTCGTTGCCGATGCCACCAGCGGGGCCGACGCGTTGGAATACTTAGGCGGCCTCGCCGCCAGCCTGACCGGCGATCACATCCCGCTGGGCGCGGATTTCGCCTATACCCGGCGTGAACCGCTGGGTGTCTGTGTCGGGCTGGGGGCCTGGAACTATCCCACGCAGATCGCCTGCTGGAAGGCCGCGCCGGCGCTGGCCTGCGGCAATGCGATGATCTTCAAGCCGTCGGAAACAACCCCGCTTTCGGCGCTGCAGGTGGCCGCGATCCTGCACGAGGCGGGCCTGCCGCCGGGCGTTTTCAACGTGGTGCAGGGCCGGGCAGGGGCCGGGTCCCTGCTGGTCAACGATGACCGGGTCGACAAGGTCTCGCTGACCGGGTCGGTGCCCACGGGGCGCAAGGTCTACGCCATGGCCGCGGCGGGCATTAAGCACGTCACCATGGAGCTGGGCGGCAAGTCGCCGCTGGTAATCTTCGACGACGCCGACCTGGAAAATGCCGTCAGCGGCGCGATCCTCGCCAATTTCTATTCCTCGGGCCAGATCTGTTCCAACGGCACGCGGGTCTTCGTGCAAAAGGGTATAAAGGACGCGTTTCTGAAACGTCTGACCGAACGGTTGGACGGCGTGAAGATGGGCGACCCGCTGAACGAGGCGGTCAACTACGGCCCCCTTGTCAGCGCCGGGCAACTCGAGATCGTCGAGGGCTACATCGCCAAGGGGATCGCGGAAGGCGCCCGCCTCGTGGCCGGTGGCAAGCGGGTGGGCCGTGCGGGATATTACCTGGAACCCACCGTCTTTGCCGAGGTCACCGACGACATGACCATCGCGCGCGAGGAAATCTTCGGCCCCGTGCTGTCGCTTCTGGACTTCGACACCGAGGACGAGGTGCTGGCGCGCGCCAATGACACCGAGTTCGGCCTGTCCGCCGGGGTGTTCACCCGCGACCTGGCCCGCGCGCACCGCATGGTCGCCGGGTTCGAGGCCGGGACCTGCTACATCAACAGCTACAACGACGCGCCGGTCGAGGCCCCCTTCGGCGGCACCAAGATGTCCGGCCTGGGCCGCGAGAACGCCCGCGACGCGATCGAGCACTACAGCCAGAAGAAGTCCGTCTACGTCCGCATGGGCGATGTCGAGGCCCCGTTCTAAGGAAAACCGAATGCAGGCTGACTACGTCATCGTCGGGGCCGGCTCGGCGGGCTGCGCCATGGCCTATCGGCTGGCCGAGGCCGGCAAATCCGTGCTGGTGATCGAATACGGCGGCTCGGACGCGGGGCCGCTCATCAACATGCCGGGCGCGCTGTCGTTTCCGATGAACATGCGCCGCTACGACTGGGGCTACCGGACCGAGCCTGAGCCGCACCTGGGCGGGCGGCGGCTGGCCTGTCCGCGCGGCAAGGTGATCGGCGGGTCATCGTCCATAAACGGCATGGTCTACGTGCGCGGCCATGCCCATGATTTTGACCACTGGGCCGACAGCGGCGCCGAGGGCTGGGGGTATGCCGACGTCCTGCCCTATTTCCGGCGCATGGAGGACTGGCACGACGGCGGGCGCGGCGGCGACGCGGCCTGGCGCGGGCAGGGCGGACCGCTGCATGTCACCCGCGGGGCTGGAAAGAACCCGCTGGTGCAGGCCTTCATCGAGGCGGGCGCGCAGGCGGGTTACGCGCGCACCGACGATTACAACGGCGAAAAGCAGGAGGGCTTCGGCCCCTTCGAGGCGACGATCTGGCAGGGCCGGCGTTGGTCCGCCGCCTCGGCCTACCTGCGGCCGGCGCGAGCCACCGGGCGCTGTGACGTGGTGTCGGGGCTGGCGGCGAAACTTGTCATCAAAGAGGGCCGTGCGACGGGCGTGAAACTGACCGACGGGCGGGTGATCTCGGCCCGGGCCGAGGTCATCGTCGCCGCCTCGGCGATCAATTCGCCCAAGCTGCTGATGCTGTCCGGCATCGGCCCGGCGGCGCATCTGGCCGAGCACGGCGTCGCGGTCGTGGCCGACCGCCCCGGCGTGGGCCGCAACCTGCAGGATCATCTTGAGCTTTACGTGCAGATGTCGGCCCGGGGCCGGGCGAGCCTATACAAGTACTGGAACCTTGCCGGCAAGGCCTGGGTCGGGGCGCAATGGCTGTTCGGCCGTCGCGGCCCCGGGGCCAGCAACCAGTTCGAAAGCTGCGGGTTCATCCGAAGCCGGGCGGGCGTGGCCTACCCGGACATCCAGTTCCATTTCCTGCCGCTGGCCGTGCGCTACGACGGCAAGGGCGCGCAAGAGGGGTTCCAGGCGCATGTCGGGCCGATGCGGTCGAAATCGCGCGGGGCGGTCACGCTGCGTTCAAGCGATCCGCAGGCGGACCCGCGCATCCGGTTCAACTACATGTCCCATCCCGACGACTGGGCCGAGTTCCGCACCTGCATCCGGCTGACCCGCGAAATCCTGGGGCAAGCGGCGTTCGACCCCTGGCGGGGCGAAGAACTGGTGCCGGGGCCGCAGGCCCGGACGGATGCCGCCCTCGACGCGGCGATCCGCGAGCATGCCGAAAGCGCCTATCATCCCTGCGGCACCTGCCGCATGGGCCGGGCCGACGACGCGGAGGCCGTGGTCGATCCGCAGGGCCGGGTGATCGGGGTCGAAGGCCTGCGCGTGGCCGACAGTTCGATCTTTCCGCGCATCCCCAACGGCAACCTCAACGCGCCCTCGATCATGGTGGGCGAGAAAATCGCCGATCATGTCCTCGGTCGCCGCCTGCCGCCGGCCAACGACCGGCCCTGGGTGCATCCCGACTGGCAGACGGCGCAGCGATAGGCGCGGCCCTTTGATCCCTGTCAATGTGGCCCTGACCGACGGCCCCTAGGCTCGACGCGTAATGTCGCGAACGGAAAAGGAAATCACATGTCGCATACCCCGCACGAGCTGGCCGAGGAATTCCCCGACCACGTCGAGACGATCCATCGGCTCAAGGTCGAGGACGCGCATTTCGCCAAGCTCTTCGACGACTACCACGAGGTCAACCGCGCGGTGCATCGTGCGGAAACGGACGTGGAACCCACCGACGATCTGCACATGGCCGAATTGCGCAAGCAGCGCCTGGCCCTGAAGGACGAGATCTGGACCGAATTGCAGAAGGCCTGACCGGGCCGGGCGGCGCGCTCAGGCCGCGTCGCCCGGGTCGTCCCCTCGGGGGCCTTCGACCTGCGCCTTGAAGTTCTCGAAGAACGAATCCGCCATCTTGCGCGCGAAGCCGCCCACCACGCGGTTGCCCAGTTGTGCCAGCTTGCCGCCGACCTTGGCCTCGACGACGTAGGACAGTTCGGTGCCCGCCTCCACCTCCGCCAATGACACGTCGGCCGATCCCTTGGCAAAGCCCGCGACACCGCCCTTGCCCTCGCCCACGAGGGTATAGCTGTCCGGCGCGGCGACGTTTTCCAGCGTGACATGGCCCTGGAAGGTCGCCTTGACCGGGCCGACCTTCTGCTTGACCGTGGCCTGGAACCCGTCTTCGGGGGTGCCGGTGAGGTCCTCGCAGCCGGGGATGCAGGCCTTGAGCGTCTCGGCATCGTTGAGATGGGTCCAGACCGTGTCGCGGTCGGCCGCGATGACCTGTGTGCCGCTCAGTTCCATGGCGCGCTCCTCCTGCGTTCTGCCGGGTCCATCTGTCCCGAAAGCCGCGCCTGCGTCAATCGACCTGATAGGGCAGCATCCCGCGATGGTTCGGATCGACGCGCAGCGGCCGTTCCAGCGGCGGGACCGAGCGTTGCGGGCAGTTGCGCCGCTCGCAGATGCGGCAGGAAATGCCGATGGGTTCAAACGCCTCGGCGTGACCTGTGGGCATGTCGTCAGCATAGGTCAGCGCGCCCGCGTGCTTGACCTCGCAGCCCAGCCCGATGGCATAGCGCCGGGTCGGGATGCCCCAGGCGCCGCCGGGCTTGGACACGTCGCGCGCCAGGCAGAAATAGCGCACCCCGTCCGGGGTCTCGGCCAGTTGCCGCAGCCAGCGGCCCGGCGTCTCGAAGGCGCGGTGCACGTTCCACAGCGGGCAAGCCCCGCCGAAGCGGGCGAATTGCAGTGTCGTGGCCGAATGGCGCTTGGTGATCGTGCCCGCCTGGTCCACGCGCACGAAGAAGAAGGGGATGCCCTTGGCGCCGGGGCGTTGCAGGGTGGAAAGTCGGTGCGCCACCTGTTCCAGCGAGGCGCCGAAGACGTCGGCAAGGCGTTCCAGGTCGTGGCGCGTCTCCTGCGCGGCCTCAAGGAACGCGCGGTAGGGCATCAGCGCGGCCCCAGCAAAGTAGTTGGCCAGCCCGATCTTGGCGATGGAGCGGGCCTGTTCGCTCTGGAAGCGGGCGAAGTCCAGCGTCGCCTCCAGCAGCTTGTCCCGGTCGAGCAGGGCCAGTTGCAGCAGCATTTGGAACACCTGCGTCGCCGGCGCGGCGGTGCGCGCCAGCGTCAGGGTGCGGGTTTCCTCATCATAGCGGCGCAGCTCCGGCGCGCGGCTGCGGGTGATCGTGACGCCGTGGCGCGCCAGCGCCGCCTCGGCCGCGGCGGCGATGTCCGGCCCGGCGCGGCCGGCAAACCCTTCGGCGGCGCGGTCGACGGCGTCGATGTAGTTGTCGCAGTAATGGAAAAAATCGCGGACCTCTTCCCAGGGGCTCGGCTGCAGGCGGCTGTCCTCGCGGCCCAGCGCCTCGTCGAGGCTGGCCAGGCGCTCGTGCGTCTGGCGATAGGCGGTGTGCAGGTCGAGAAAAGCGCGCGCCAGTGCCGGCGCGTTCGAGGCGGCGAGCCGCAGGTCCGAGGGCGGCGGCGCGGGGCCGGTGAAGACAGGGTCGGCCAGCGCCTCGCGCATGTCCGAGACCAGCCGCGCCTCGTCGCCCGATTGCAACTCGGTCACGTCGAAGCCGAACTCCTGCGCCAGCGCCAGCACCACCGTGGTCGAGACCGGGCGGTTGTTGTTCTCCATCTGGTTGAGATAGGGTAGCGAGACGCCCAGCTTTTCGGCAAAGGCCTTTTGCGTCAGGCTGATGCGTCCGCGCAGCTCGCGCAGCTTGGCCCCGGCATAGAGTTTCTGGGTGGACATGGGTGTGCCTTTGCAGATTAGCTTGGCGCAAGCCTAGCCTTTGCAAATGACACGCGCAACGATCAGCGCCCCAGCCGCGCCGTGCGCCGCATGACCAGCCCGATCGCGGCCATGGCCAGCAGGGAGGTGACGAACATGATCGCCTGCAGGGGCAGGGCGCCGGTTTCCTTGGTCAGCAATGTGCCCGCCGCCGCCGAGAGCAACGCCCCGCCGCCGATCATGATCGCCCCGCCCAGTCCGCTGGCCGTGCCCGCCAGGTGCGGGCGCACCGACAGCGACCCGGCGGTGGCATTGGGCAGCATCAACCCGTTGCCCAGCCCCAGCGTGGTGCAGAAGCCGAAGAACAGCAGCGGATGCGACAGCCCCGCCAGCGTCAGGACCATCGACAGCCCCATGCCCGCGCTGGCCACGCCGGTGCCGATCAGGATCATCCGGTCGATCCCGAGGCGGACGGAATAGCGCCCCGACAGCCCGTTGCCCAGCGCGTAGCCGATGGCCGGCGAGCCCAGCGCGATCCCGGTCCAGAAAGGTGACAGGCCAAAGACCGCGCCGGCCACGAAGGAGGCCCCGCCCAGCAGCGCGAAAAAGGCCCCCGATCCGAAGGCGGCGCAGGCGACATAGCCCCAGAACCGCGGCGAGGTCAGAAGCTCGGGGTAGGTGCGCATCTGGGCGCGGAAATCCATGCCGGAGCCGGCCACGGTCTCGCCCAGGTCATGATAGGCCAGCGCCAGAACGCCCAGCCCAGCCAGCGCGAGAAAGGCGAAGGAGGCATGCCAGCCAAAGGCCTGGTCCAGCGCCCCGCCAATGGCCGGGCCGATCATCGGCACCAGCGCCATGCCCATGGTGACATAGCCGATCATCGAGGCGGCCTGGTCGTCGGGCACCATGTCGCGCACGATGGCGCGCGATAGCACCATGGTCGTCACCACCGCCGCCTGAAGCAGGCGGAAGGCCAGGAAAACCTCGACCGTGGGGGCCATCACGGCCCCCAGCGTGGCCAGCACGAAGATCGCCAGCGCGCCCAGCACCATGGGGCGGCGCCCGAACCGGTCGGCCAGCGGGCCGACGAAGATCTGCAGCACCGCGGTGGCCGCGAGGTAGCCCGAGACGGCCAGCTGCATCACCGCGTAATCCGTGCCGAAATAGACCGTCATGCCGTTCAGCGACGGCAGGAAAATCGACATGTTCAGCGCGGCAATCCCGGCCAGCAGGATCAGCGTGACGAGATGCGGCGCGGTCCGACGGTCGAGGAACCGGACGAGGGGTTTCGTTGTCATGAGGGCGAGCTAGCGGGCGTCGGGGGGCCTGTCCATGCACAGTTTGGCGGCAATCAGTGCACAGGGGTAGCGTCAGCGGGGATTTTGCGGATTTGCCGAATGCCGAACTGGCAAATCATGACATTTGCAAATTTGCCAATCGGGACTCGGATTTTGCCCTGCACCCGGATAGAAGCGGCGCAACCAAGGCGAGGGGCAAGACGCATGACCGATATTCTCCAGCAACTGGAAGACCGCCGCGACGCGGCCCGCATGGGCGGCGGCGCCAAACGGGTCGACGCCCAGCACGCCAAGGGCAAGCTGACCGCGCGCGAACGCATCGAGCTGCTGCTCGACGAGGGCAGCTTCGAGGAATACGACATGTTCGTTGCCCACCGCTGCATCGATTTCGGCATGCAGGACAACCGCCCCTACGGCGACGGCGTTGTGACCGGCTGGGGCACGATCAACGGCCGGCAGGTCTATGTCTTTTCGCAGGACTTCACCGTGCTGGGCGGATCGGTCAGCGCGACCCATGCCCAGAAGATCTGCAAGATCATGGACATGGCCATGCAGAACGGCGCGCCGGTCATCGGCATCAACGACTCGGGCGGCGCCCGCATCCAGGAAGGCGTCGACAGCCTGGCCGGCTACGGCGAGGTTTTTCAGCGCAACATCGAGGCCTCGGGCGTGATCCCGCAGATCAGCGTCATCATGGGGCCCTGTGCCGGCGGCGCGGTCTATTCCCCGGCCATGACCGATTTCATCTTCATGGTGAAGGACAGCTCCTACATGTTCGTCACCGGCCCCGACGTGGTGAAAACCGTGACCAACGAGCATGTCACGGCCGAGGAACTGGGCGGCGCGGGCACCCATACCAAGAAGTCCAGCGTCGCCGACGCGGCCTTCGAGAACGATGTCGAGGCGCTGGCCGAGGTGCGCCGCCTCGTCGATTTCCTTCCCTTGAACAACCAGGAAAAACCGCCCCGGCGGCCCTTTTTCGACGACGTGGGCCGCATCGAGGACAGCCTAGACACGCTGGTGCCGGAAAACCCCAACATGCCCTATGACATGAAGGAGTTGATCCACAAGATCGGCGACGAGGGCGATTTCTACGAGGTCCAGTCGGAGTTCGCCAAGAACATCGTCACCGGCTTCATCCGGCTGGAGGGCCAGACCGTGGGCGTCGTGGCCAACCAGCCCATGGTGCTGGCCGGCTGCCTGGATATCGACAGTTCCCGCAAGGCCGCGCGCTTCGTGCGGTTCTGCGATGCCTTCGAGATCCCGCTGCTGACGCTGGTGGACGTGCCCGGCTTCCTGCCCGGGACGGGGCAGGAATACCGCGGCGTCATCAAGCACGGCGCAAAGCTTCTGTTTGCCTATGGCGAGGCGACGGTGCCCAAGGTGACCGTCATCACCCGCAAGGCCTATGGCGGGGCCTATGTCGTGATGAGTTCCAAGCACCTGCGCGGCGATATCACCTATGCCTGGCCCACCTCCGAGGTGGCGGTGATGGGCGCCAAGGGCGCGACCGAGATCCTTTATCGCTCGGAACTGGACGACGCCGAGAAGATCGCGGCGCGCACTGCGGAATACGAGGACCGCTTCGCCAATCCCTTCGTGGCCGCCGAACGCGGGTTCATCGACGAGGTGATCCAGCCCCATTCGACCCGCAAGCGGTTGTGCCGGGCGTTTGCGGGGCTACGGGGCAAGCAGCGCAAGATGCCCTGGAAGAAACACGACAACATCCCGCTCTGAGTTGACGCAGGGGCAGGGGGCGCTGCCCCCGTCGCGCAAGCGCGACTCCCCCGCGGTATTTTCCACCCAAAGAAGCACGGTCGCCTTTCGATGATCCGCCCTCTCCTGTCCGCCCTGATGCTCGCGGCCGCACCGGCGGTCGCCGCGCAGGACCTTGCTGTGCCCTCGGGCCAGCCGCTGGAGCTGATGGAACGCCGGATGGAGGAGGCCCCGGCGATGGCCCGGTTCCGGTTCCTCGCGCCCGAACTGGAGGCGCGGGGCTTCGCGGCCGTCGCGGAGGATTTTGCCGCGCTCTGCGACGGCTACGCCCGCCCGACGCTGGCCGCCGAGGGGGTCGCGGTGGACAGGGTAGTGATCTCGCTGTCCGCCCAGGAGGTCCCCTTTGGCGAAAGTGCGCCCGAGATCACCCAGTTCTTCGAGGTTTTCCGGCTGTCGGAGGACGGCTGCATCTGGGAGTATTTCTGATGCGGTGCCAGTCCCTTGCACGTCGGCTGTGGAGCCCGGCCTGCCGCTGGACGATCACGCGTTCGCTGACAACAGGGGTTGCGTGATGGAAAAGCATCGGGGCTTTCCCGGCCGGCTGCCCGGCACAGATTACCAGTTCACCCTGCGCCGCCCGGCCAAGGGCACGCCGCCCGCGCTGAAGCGGCGCGAACGCTACGCCGATCGCCGCCCGGCCGATCGCAAGGCCGACGCGGGGTTCCTCTGGGCGCTGATCGAACATTTCGGCGAGGCGCCCTTCGTGCGCGGCAACCTGGATGCCGGCCGGATCAACTGGCTGTTCGGGCGCGAGGTTGTTCCGGCGGAAGACCCCTTCGACCCCGAGAGCTACGACGCGCTGCTGCGGGTCGATCTGGCGGCTGCCCGGGCCGCATACCCCGAGATTTTCGAACCCGGGTGGGCGCCATGATCGGCGGCTTTTGGCGCAGCGGAGCACAATCCTGGCGGGAATTGGCCGAAATGCCCGCCCCTTTGCAGCGGGGTGGTGACGGATCGGGACTGAAGTGGGACGATTGGACTGCGGGCGGCCCCCAACTGTCCGAATATTGTCAAGACCATTGCCCTTCCCCTCGTCGGCTCGATCGCCCCGCGATCGGGCCGACACTCTTTTGCTGCCGGGCGGCGACGGCGGCGGAGCAATTCCGCCTGATCCCCGGCCGCGCGCAGATCACAGTTGTATTTTTGCGCAAAAAGTCCGAGTCTGCCGCGTACCGGGCAAACAAGGAAAAGGGCAGTTCCCCATGTTCAAACTCCGTCTCGTTCTCGCCTGTCTGGCGGTGGCCGGTCTGTCGGCCTGCCTCGACAACGATCTCGAACGCGGCCTCGCCGGGGCCGCGGGTGGTGCGGTTGTTGCCGACGCGGTCGGCGGCGATCCCGTCACCGGTGCCGTCGCCGGCGGTGCCGCGGGCGCACTGTGCGACGAATTCACCTATCGGTGCCGCTGACCTGACCGCGCCCGGTCCGGGCGCCCGACCCCAACCCACCGCCGCTCCGGGTGTCCCCCGGGGCGGCGGTCTTGCGTTTGAAGGACCGTAGCCATGTTCAAGAAGATCCTGATCGCCAACCGGGGCGAGATCGCCTGCCGCGTCATCAAGTCCGCCCGCCGCATGGGGATCGCCACGGTGGCCATCTACTCGGACGCGGACAAGCACGCGCTGCATGTCCGCATGGCCGACGAGGCGGTGCATGTCGGCCCGGCCCCGGCGAACCAGTCCTACATCGTGATCGAGAACGTCCTGCGCGCGATCCGCGACACCGGGGCGGAGGCGGTGCATCCCGGCTATGGCTTCCTGTCCGAGAACGCGCGCTTCGCCGAGGCGCTGGCGGCCGAGGGCGTCGCCTTCATCGGTCCGCCAAAGGGCGCGATCGAGGCCATGGGCGACAAGATAACCTCCAAGAAGCTGGCCAAGGAGGCCGGGGTGAACACCGTGCCCGGCGTCATGGGCCTGATCGAGGATGCCGAGGAGGCGGTGAAGATCAGTCGCGACATCGGCTATCCGGTGATGATCAAGGCCAGTGCCGGCGGCGGCGGCAAGGGCATGCGCATCGCCTGGGACGACGACGAGGCGCGCGAGGGCTTTCAAAGCTCGAAGAACGAGGCGGCCGGGTCCTTCGGCGACGACCGCATCTTCATCGAGAAATTCGTCACCCAACCGCGCCATATCGAGATTCAGGTGCTGTGTGACACCCACGGCAACGGCATCTACCTGGGCGAGCGGGAATGCAGTATCCAGCGGCGCAACCAGAAGGTCATCGAGGAGGCGCCCAGCCCCTTCCTCGATGCGGCCACGCGCAAGGCCATGGGCGAACAGGCCTTGGCCCTTGCCCAGGCGGTGGATTATGCCAGCGCCGGCACGGTGGAATTCATCGTCGATGGCGACAAGAACTTTTATTTCCTGGAAATGAACACCCGCCTGCAGGTGGAGCACCCGGTGACGGAACTGATCACCGGCGTGGACCTTGTCGAACAGATGATCCGCGTCGCGGGGGGCGAGGTTCTGCAACTGGCACAGGACGACATCACGCTGACCGGCTGGGCCATGGAAAGCCGGCTCTACGCCGAGGACCCCTATCGCGGTTTCCTGCCCTCGATTGGGCGGCTGACGCGCTATCGCCCGCCCGAGGAGGTCGCCCAGGCCAAGCGCGCCGTGCGCAACGATACCGGCGTGTTCGAGGGCGGCGAGATTTCGATGTATTACGACCCGATGATCGCCAAGCTTTGCACCTGGGCGCCGGATCGCGCCACGGCGATCGAGGAGATGCGCATCGCGCTGGACAGTTTCGAGGTCGAGGGGATCGGCCACAACATCCCCTTCCTCGCCGCCGTCTATGACCACCCGAAGTTCACCAGCGGCGAGATGACCACCGCCTTCATCGCCGAGGAATACCCGGAGGGGTTCGAGGGCGTGACCCTGCCCGAGGCCGAGTTGCACCGCGTTGCCGCGGCCGCGGTCGCCATGTACCGGGTTTGCGAGATCCGCCGCGCGCGTATCTCGGGGCGCATGGGCAACCATGAACGCCAGGTCGGGCAGGACTGGGTGGTGACCCTTCAGGGCGCGGCCTTCTCGGCCCGGGTCACGGCTGACCGCGCGGGCGCCGATGTCACCGTCGAAGACAGGACCTGCCGCGTCGAGGGCGACTGGACCCCGGGACAGTCGCTCGCGCGGATGACGGTCGATGGCGCGCCGTTGGTCATGAAGTCCGAGCTGATCTCGGCCGGGTTCCGCCTGCGCTATCGCGGTGCCGACCTGCGGGTGAACGTGCGCACCCCGCGCCAGGCCGAACTGGCCGCGCTGATGCCGGAAAAGCTGCCGCCCGACACCTCGCGGATGCTGCTCTGCCCGATGCCGGGCATGGTCGTTAAGGTCGATGTCGAGATCGGCCAGCAGGTTCAGGAGGGCCAGGCGCTGTGCACCGTCGAGGCGATGAAGATGGAGAACATCCTGCGCGCCGAGAAGACCGGCGTGGTGGCGCAGATCAACGCCGGGCCGGGCGACAGCCTGGCCGTCGATGACGTGATCATGGAATTCGAGTGATCCCGTGACGCGACGCCATCATATCGCGCTGGTCTACCTGTTGGCCTACGTGGCCGGGGTGGGCACAGCATTTGGCGTGATGCGGGTGCAGGCCGGGGCCGGCCCGGTTCCGCCGGGGCTGTGGCTGCTGGCCGCGCCCATGGCCGGGCTGGCCGCCTTTGCCGCCGTTTTCGGGCTGGGCCGGGGCCGGGCGCTGCGCGCGGCATTCTGGACGTTTGCCCTGCTCGGGCTGGCGGCGCTTTGGCTTCTGGCCTTCCTGTTGATCCGGCTGGGCGTGGCGCCGGTGCCGGTGCTGGGCCTGATCGTTATCGCGCTTCTGCCCGGCGGCATGGCGCTGGCGCTACGTGGCGGGGGCCGCTGATGTCGCCTCAGATGCCGCGTTCCGCGTCGATCTCCTGTTGCCGCAGCGGCATCTTGTCGATGGAGCGGGAAATCTCGCGCGCGGGCCAGGGGGCCGGCTTGCGCAGTTCGACCTCGCCGTCCTTGCCCATGATGACCAGCATGAAATCGCGCGGGCGCAGGCGCTCGCGCAGGGGCGACAGCGTGTCGGGGTCGGTGTCGGTGATGATGACGACCTCTCGTTCGATCAGCGCGTCGGGCCGCTGGGACAGCAGGTCGAGCTGCTGGCGCAGGCGCGGATCGTTCGGGCTGTTGGCAAAAATCACTAGCGGCCGCGCCAGCCACTCGAACTCCGTCACGTCCACCTCGCCGGCCTCGAAGACGCGCATCGGGTCGTCTTTCCAGAGCTCGACGGCCGAGGGGGCCCCGTCCTCCTGCGCGATGGCCCCCGTGGCGAGGAACCCCGCGATCACAATAGCGAAAATCCGTGGCATGCCGTCTCCCTTCGAACCAGACATAGTCGGTCCGGGCGCGAAATCGAAGGCTTTGCACGCCGCTGCCCGTAACAATTTTACCATTAAGGCGATTGTCAGACCGCGCCTTCATTGCTGTCCCCGGGCTGGCGCGCCGCAGGCGCGTCCGGTCGGTGACATGATGAAAGGACCAAGGCACATGGATATCCTGCTCCATTTGGGCGCCCACCGCACGGCAACCACCGGGTTCCAGGCGTTTCTCTGGGCCAACCGGGCGGCGCTGGCCGCTTCCGGGCTGACACCCTGGACCCCGCGGCGCACCCGCGACGGATTGCTCGACGGGCTGATCCGCCACCCGATGCGCGTGACCCTGACCGACGACAGGCGCGCGGCCCGCGCCGTCGGGCGGTTGCGGCTGGAGTTCGACAGGCTCGACCGCGCCGGCCAGTCGGCGCTGCTGATCTCCGAGGAGAACCTGCTGGGCACGATGATGAACAACATCGAGGATCGCGGGCTCTATCCGTTCCTGCTGGACCGGATGGCGCGTTACGCGGCCGCCTTCGACGGGCGGGGCCTGCATGTCGGGCTGGGCATTCGCGACTATGCCGACTACTGGGCATCCTGCCTGGGGTTCGCCATCGGTCGGGGCCATCCCGCGCCCGACCGCGCGCTGCTGGATTGCCTGGTCACGCAGCCGCGCCGCTGGCGCCACCTGGTGCGCGAGATCGCCACCGTCTTTCCTGCAGCCCGTATCACTGTCTGGACCCACGAAGCCATGGCAGGACGCGCCCGCGATGTCACCGCCGCGCTTTGGGGGCAGGGGGGGCCGGCCGGGCTGACCGACCCGCGCGACCGGCACAATCGCGGCCCCGGCTATGACGCGGTGGTCGAGGCGCTGGCCCTGCGCGGCGAGACCCTGCCCGAGGCCGTAGACCGCCAGAGCGCCGGGCGCTGGATGCCCTTCGACGCCGACCAGCACGCGGTGCTGCATGCGCAATACCGCCGCGACCTGGCGTGGCTCGACGCCGGGGCCGAGGGGCTGGCGGTTCACCTCGACGGGCGGACACCGCCCGCGACACCGCACAGGCCGGGCCCGCCCGGCGAAAGGACCCTGCGCGTGGTGCCGGCACCCGGCCCCGCGCCAAACGGAGGACAGAAACATGGGATCGAAAAAGGAGTGGGCTGACCGCGCCGAAAAGGAACTGCGCGGCCGCCCGCTGGACGAGTTGACCTGGAAGACGCTGGAAGGCATCGAGGTCCAGCCGCTCTATACCGAGGCGGACACCCGCGACCTGCCGCACATGGGCACCCTGCCGGGCGAGGAGCCCTTCACCCGCGGCGTACGCTCGACGATGTATGCCGGCCGGCCCTGGACGATCCGGCAGTATGCCGGCTTTTCCACGGCCGAGGAATCCAACGCTTTTTATCGCAAGAACCTCGCGGCCGGGCAGCAGGGCGTCTCGGTCGCCTTCGACCTGGCCACCCACCGCGGCTATGACAGCGATCACCCCCGGGTCGAGGGCGATGTGGGCAAGGCCGGCGTGGCCATCGACAGTGTCGAGGACATGAAGGTGCTGTTCGACGGCATCCCGCTGGACAAGGTCAGCGTCTCGATGACGATGAACGGCGCGGTGATCCCGGTGCTGGCCAGTTTCATCGTGGCGGGCGAGGAACAGGGCCACGACAAGGCGGCGCTGGCCGGGACGATCCAGAACGACATCCTCAAGGAGTTCATGGTCCGCAACACCTATATCTACCCGCCGGACCCCAGCATGCGGATCGTGTCCGACATCATCGCCTATACCAGCGCCGAGATGCCGCGCTTCAACTCGATCTCGATCTCGGGCTACCACATGCAGGAAGCCGGGGCGAACCTGGTGCAGGAACTGGCCTTTACCCTGGCCGACGGGCGCGAATACGTCCGCGCGGCCATCGCCGCGGGCATGGACGTGGACAGTTTCGCGCCGCGGCTGTCGTTCTTCTTTGCCATCGGAATGAATTTCTTTATGGAGGCCGCGAAACTGCGCGCCGCGCGCACGCTCTGGCACCGGATCATGACCGAGCTGGGCGCCGAGGCCGAGAAATCCAAGATGCTGCGCACGCACTGCCAGACCAGCGGCGTGAGCCTGCAGGAACAGGACCCTTACAACAACGTCGTGCGCACCGCTTACGAGGCCATGTCGGCGGTGCTGGGCGGCACACAGTCGCTGCACACCAACGCGCTGGACGAGGCCATCGCACTGCCCACCGAATTCAGCGCCCGGATCGCGCGCAACACCCAGTTGATCCTGCAGGAGGAAACCGGCGTGACCAACGTGGTCGACCCGCTGGCGGGGTCCTACTACGTCGAGAAGCTGACCCACGACCTGGCCGAACAGGCCTGGGCGCTGATGGACGAGGTCGAGGAGATGGGCGGCATGACCCGCGCCGTGGCCAGCGGCATGCCCAAGCTGCGCATCGAGGAAACCGCCGCCACCCGCCAGGCCATGATCGACCGGGGCGACGAGGTCATCGTCGGGGTCAACAAGTATCGCAAGGATCACGAGGACCCCATCGACATCCGCGACGTCGACAACGCCCGCGTGCGCGACTCGCAGGTCGCCGCGTTGCACCGCATCCGCGAGAGCCGCGACCAGGACGCCTGCGACGCCGCCCTGGCAGAGGTGACGCGCCGCGCCCGCGAGGGGGGCAACCTGCTGGCCGCGGCGGTGGAGGCCGCGCGCGCCCGCGCAACCGTCGGAGAGATCAGCATGGCCATGGAAAAGGAATTCGGGCGCCACCGCGCCGAGGTGAAGACGCTCGCCGGAGTCTACGGCGCCGCCTACGAGGGGGACGCGGATTTCGCCGCCATCCAGGAAGCGGTCGATGCCTTCGCCGCCGAGGAGGGCCGCCGCCCGCGCATGCTGGTGGTCAAGATGGGCCAGGACGGCCACGATCGCGGCGCCAAGGTCATCGCCACCGCCTTTGCCGACATCGGGTTCGACGTGGACGTCGGCCCGCTGTTCCAGACCCCGGAGGAGGCCGCGCAGGATGCCGTGGACAACGACGTGCACGTCATCGGCATCAGCAGCCAGGCGGCAGGGCACAAGACCCTTGCACCGCGGCTGATCGCGGCGCTCAAGGCGGCCGAGGCCGAGGAGATCATCGTGATCTGCGGCGGGGTGATCCCGCAACAGGATTACGACTTCCTGAAAGAGGCCGGGGTCAAGGCGATCTTCGGGCCGGGCACCAACATCCCCGAGGCGGCCAAGGATATCCTGCGGCTGGTCCGTGCGGCGCGGGGGTAGGCGGCCGGGGCGGCCCCGCCGGCTGGCGCCGAGCGTGCCCGCCCGGCCGTTGCCCTTTCGGGCGCGCACCGCCACTGTGGCGCGAGGAGGCCGCCATGCAGCTTGACCATCTTGCGATATGCGCCGCCGACCTGGACGCGGGGGTGGCCTGGGCCGAGGACTGGCTGGGCGTCGCGCTGGGCCCCTTCGGCCGGCATGCGCGCTTCGGCACGTACAATCGGCTGCTGGGCCTGGGCGCAGGGCTTTACCTGGAGGTGATCGCGCCCGAGCCCGGCGCCTCGGTGAACTGCCCGCGCTGGTTCGGGCTGGACGCGCCGCCTGCGACACCCCGCCTTGGCAACTGGATTTGCCGGGTCCCGGACCTTGACGCGGCGCTGGCCGCGTTTCCCGAATGCGGCCGCGCGGTGGACCTGGCCCGCGACGCCCTGCGCTGGCGCATATCGGTGCCCGAGGATGGCCGCCTTCCCATGGACGCGGCCCTGCCCACCCTGCTGCAATGGCAGGTCGCACCGCCCCCGGGCGAGAGCCTGCCCCCGAGCGGTGTGCGTTTCCTGGGGCTGGATGTGACGCACCCGCAGGCCGCGGCGCTGGCCCGCCGCGTGCGCGTTCCGGGCGTGAGTTATCGCACCGGGCCGGGGCCGCGGTTACGCGCCCGGCTGGACACGCCACGCGGGCCGGTCATTCTGTAGCGCCGGGGCAAAATCGGCTCTGACATTCCGCGCCTTGGCGGCTAGGATCGGCCCATGTCGATCTGGACCCGCATATCCGATGCCATCGCCGCACTGCGCAAGGGCGACAGCCTGTCGGACGTATTCGGCAAGCTGCGCACGCCGCCCGAGCGCCGCGTGGCCTTTGCCATCGCCGTGATCGCGCTGGGGGCGAAGATGGCCAAGGCCGATGGACAGGTCACGCGCAACGAGGTTGCCGCCTTTCGCGAGGTCTTTCACATCCCTGCACGGGAAGAGAAGAACGCCGCGCGGCTGTTCAACCTCGCCCGCCAGGACGTGGCCGGCTTCGAGGACTACGCGCGCAAGATCCGCCGGATGTACGGCGACGATCAGACGGCCCCGCTGTGCGAATTGCTGGAGGGGCTGTTTCACATCGCCGTGGCCGACGGCGAATACCACCCGCGCGAGGATGACTTTCTGTCGCGTGTGGCCGAGGTTTTCGGCTTGGAGGAGCGCCGCTTCAAGGCGGTTCGCGCGCAGTTCGTGCCCGGTGCGGACCGGGACCCCTATGATGTCCTGGGCGTCGACCCGGAGATGCCGCTCGATGAAATCCGCAAGCAGTGGCGGCGGCTGGTGCGCGAGACCCACCCCGACGCCATGATGGCGCGCGGCGTGCCCGAAGAGGCCGTCAAGCTGGCCGAGAAGCGCATGATCGCCATTAACGAGGCCTGGGATGAAATTTCGCGGCAAAGCTGAGCCGCGGGCGCGGGCGGGCCTTTGGGACCCGGCCCGGCGGGCCTATATTGGCCGCATGAGACAGTTTGTCCTTGCCGGCTTCATCGCCCTGGCCCCGCTGAGCGCCACCGCGCAACCCGACACCGACCCGTCCGAAGGCGCCGGGTCGGACGAGATCGGAGAGGGGTTCTCGCTCATGGAGGAGGGCGCGCAGATGATGATGCGTGGCCTTCTGCGCGAGATGGACCCGGCGATGGAGGATGTCGCGGGCATGGCGCGCAGGATCGGCCCGGCGCTCGACATGTTGGCCAGCGAGATGGGCCCGGCCTTGATCGACCTGATGGGCAAGCTGGACGCCGCGCGCCACTATACTGCCCCCGAGGTGCTGCCCAACGGCGATATTATCATCCGCCGCCGCGAGGATGCCCCGCCCTATGACCCCGACAGCCCGATGTATGAACCGGGCGACGAGATCGAGCTTTAGCTGCGTCGCGCGAAAGTGGGAACCGGTTTTGCCCTGCTCGGACATGCGTCATCAAAAAGCGAGAGTGTGGCGGGTGAATGCGAATGAACGCGACACACTCTAGCCGCGCCGCGCGCCCTTGATCCGCACGGAATGGGCCACGCCCAGCGATTGGGCCAGCGATTTCAGGCGCGCCGCGGCAACCTCGCCGAACAGCGGCCCGGCCTGCGCGTGCAGCACCAGTTCCAGCGTCTTGTCCCGCGGAGACAGGCGCAGCGTGCCCGGCGGCGCGCTGGCATCCTCGAGCCAGAGCATAGCGCCCAGCCGCATGGCCTTGCCCAGCACCTCGGCATCGCGCCGGTCGCGGTCGTCCAGCAGATCGTAGAGCGGTTCGAACCGCGTGCCCTCGCGCTTGTTGGAATAGCGGTGCAGCAGCGCCAGCCCCAGAAACACACGCTCGGAATGCTTCAGCCCGCCCAGGTTGGCGCGCGTGGCATTGTCGAAGACGACTTCGTGGCGGTAATCGGGATGCGCGCGCCAGCTGACATCGTGCAGTAGCGTGGCGGCCTTGATGAGGCGTTTCCTTTGCCAGCCGCAGCGCGGGAACAGCGGCATGACGAAGTCGAAAAGCGTCTTGCCGTAGCCGGGCAGGCGGGCGTCCTTGGCCTCGGCAAAGCGGCAGGCCTCGATCAGCGGGTCACGCTCGCGCAGGTCCTGCGGCATCTGCTCGTAGAGCATCCCTTCGCGGATGCCGTAGGCCGACAGGGCGATGTCCTTGGGCCTGAACCGGGCCACGACCTCGCGCAGGACATGGACTGCCAACGGGACAAGCTCCATCCGGCGGGCGGAGATGCCGCAGCGTGCGCGCAACTTGTCGAGGTCGCTTTTCTCTATGTATTGCAGGGTCTTGGACACCCGGCGCGGGGTCATGCGGTATTCGTGCAGCACGAACAGCGGATAGCCGCGGCGTTCCATGTCGATCCGGGCGATGGCCCGCCAGGACCCGCCGACAAGGAAAAGGCGCTGGCCGGTCTGTTCGCCCATGTCCTCGAACAGCGCCCTGACGGTGTCCTTGATGAAGGCCCTGCGACCTTTCTTGCCGCCCTTGACCTCTTGCAGCTTGAGCGGCCCCAGCGGCGAGGTCACGCGCTTGCCGACCCGGCCGTCCTGCAGATCGGCCAGTTCCATGGAGGACCCGCCGATGTCGCAGACCAGCCCGTAGGAGCCGGGCCAGCCCAGCAGCACGCCCTGCGCCGACAGGCGCGCCTCTTCCTGGCCGTCGATCACCCAGAGCTTGAGGCCGGTTTCGTGCTCGATCTCGGCCTGGAAGGCGGGGCCGTCAGTGGCGTCGCGCACTGCAGCGGTGGCGACGGCCGTCAGCGGCGAGATGCCCAGCCCGTCGGCCAGCGCCACGAAGCGGCGGATCGCGGCCTTGGCGCGTTCGCGCCCCTCGGGGTTCAGGTGGCCGGTGCGGGACATGCCGGCGCCGAGCCCGGCCATGATCTTCTCGTTATAGAAATAGGCGGGGCTGCGCGCCGCCCCGTCGAAGACCACCAAGCGAACCGAGTTCGAGCCAACGTCGATGACCCCCACGCGCGACAGGGCGCGCGCCTTGGGGTCGTCGAAAAGCGGCCGGCCGAAGGGGCCATGATCGCCCCCCGCTGCGCCGGGCGCGGTGTCCGATGTGCCGTCCATTGGCCCCCCTGCCGGATCGTCCCCGCGCGTTTATGGCCCCGGCGCGGGGCGGGGTCAATCGCGCGTCCCGCGGGGCGGTCAGTCCTCGGCGTGGGTCAGCTTGGGCACGTCCGAAGCCCCGGCCGAGCCGCGCCCCGAAAGCGAGGGGTTTTCCATGAAGAAACGGTGGCAGTTAAAGGCAAAGGCGCCCTCGGTCTTTTCGGCGCGCACGAAATGGCCATCGGGCTTCATCACCCAGCTTTGCGCGATGTCGGCCAGGTTGGCGGCCATGATCTGGCCGACGATCTGCGATTTGACGGTCGGGTTGGTGATCTCGACCAGCGTCTCGACCCGGCGGTTGAGGTTGCGCCCCATCCAGTCGGCCGAGGAGATGAAGACCCGCGCGCGGTCGTGCGGCAGCCCCGCGCCGTTGGCAAAGCAGACGATGCGCGAATGTTCCAGAAAGCGCCCCACGATGGACTTGATGCGGATGTTGTCCGACAGCCCCTCGATGCCGGGGCGCAGGCCGCAGATGCCGCGCACGACAAGGCTGATCTTCACGCCGGCCTGGCTGGCCTCGTAAAGCGCGTCGATCACGTCCTCCTCGATGAGCGAGTTCATCTTGGCCCAGATCGCAGCCGGTTTGCCCTGCCGGGCGTGCTCGGCCTCGGCGCGGATCATCTCGATCAGGCGCGGCTTGAGCGTAGTGGGCGAGATGGCGAGGTTTTCCAGGTTTTCCGGCTGGACGTAGCCCGACAGGTAATTGAACACCTTGGTCGCGTCGCGCCCCAGCGCGGCGTCGCAGGTGAACAGGCTCAGGTCGGTGTAGATCTTGGCGGTGATGGGGTGGTAATTGCCGGTGCCGTAATGGGTGTAGGTGACCAGCTGGTCCCCCTCGCGCCGGACCACGGTGGAAATCTTGGCGTGGGTCTTGAGGTCGAGAAAGCCGTAAACGACATGCGCACCGGCGCGTTCCAGCCGGCGCGACTGGCGGATGTTCGCCGCTTCGTCGAAGCGCGCCTTGAGCTCGACCAGGGCGGTGACCGACTTGCCGTCCTCGGCCGCCTCGCAGAGCGCCTCGACGATGGGCGAGCGTTTGGAGGTGCGGTACAGCGTCTGCTTGATCGCGACGACGTCCGGGTCGCGCGCGGCCTGCGTCAGAAAGCGCACCACCATGTCGAAGGTCTCGTAGGGGTGGTGCAGCAGCATATCCTTCTGCCGGATCGCGGCGAACATGTCGCCGTCGAAATCCGTCACCCGTTCGGGCACGCGCGGCGAAAAGGGTTTCCACAGAAGGTCGGGGCGGTCGTCCAGCACAAGTTCGCTCAGGTCGCCGATGCCGATGACGCCGTCGACCTCGACGACCTCGCCCTCGGTGACGTGCAGCTCGCGCATGATGAGCGATTTCAGCGTCGCCGGCGCGCCGGCCGACATCTTCATGCGCACCACCTCGCCGCGGCGGCGGCGTTTCAGCGCGACCTCGAATTCGCGCACGAGGTCCTCGGCTTCGTCCTCGACCTCCAGGTCGCTGTCGCGCAGAACACGGAACGCGCAGGACCCCTTGAAGCTGTAGCCGGGAAACAGGCTGGCCAGGTTTTCCAGCAGCACCTCTTCGAGCGGCAGGAACCGGTGGCCGTCCTCGGCCGGCAGGGCCACGAACCGGTCGATCTGGTGCGGCACCGGCAACAGCGCGCGCAAGGGGCGCTTGTCGGCGTCGCGTTCCAGCTCCAGCGCGAGGGCAAAGCCCTCGTTGGGCAGAAAGGGGAAGGGATGCGCGGGGTCGATGGCCAGCGGCGACAGCACCGGAAACACCTTGTTTAGGAACACGTCGCGCAGGTAGGTGCGGTCGGCCTTGGTCAGGTCGGTGCGCGACAGGATGGCGATCTTCTCGGCCTCCATCTCGGCGCGCAGGCCATCGAGCACCTCCTGCTGACGGGCCAGAAGGCGGCGGGCGTCCATGTCGATCAGGGCCAGTTGTTCGGTCGGGCTCAGCCCGTCCACCGACGGGGTCTGATGGCCGTTGCGCACCAGTTCGCGCAGGCCGGCCACGCGCACGGTGTAGAATTCGTCAAGGTTGGTGGCCGAGATCGACAGGAACCGCAGCCGTTCCAGCAGCGGCACGCGCAGGTTCTCGGCCTCTTCCAGCACGCGCCAGTTGAAGCCCAGCCAGCTGAGCTCGCGGTTGAAGAACCGGTCGGGGCCGGTCACCGCGCCTTCGGGGGTGACGGGGGCGGGAAAGTCGGAGCGAAGGAAATCTGCCTGTGTCATGCGCGCCTTGTGACGGGTCGGGGTTACAGAAGAGTGACACTCTCACCCCGGCCGGGGGGCGATGTCCAGAACCCGCCGGACCAGCGCGCGGTTGACCGCGCGCCCTTCCGCCATGGCCGCCCGGTCGAGCGCCGCCACCGCTTCGATGGCGCCCTCGAAGGACCGGTCGATGTGCCTGCGCAGCAGGGTCAGCGCCTCGGGCGTGGGCGCGATCTGGCGATCCTGGAACTGCTTCATCAGCACCGCGTCCAGCAGCCGATCGTCAGGGTCGGCGATCGCCACGCAGGTTGAGGCCGCCAGGCGCGAGGCCAGGTCGGGCAGGGCGAGCGGCCATCGGTTGGGCGGTGTCTGCCCCGTCAGCAGCAGCGGCAGCGCGCGCGTCCGCATGTGGTTGTGGGCGTGAAACAGCCATTCCTGGGCCGCTTCTGGCAGGCGCTCGCCATCCTCGATCACCAGCGGGCCGTCGGGCAGGGGGGCGGCCGGGGCGATCCCGGCGGCGTTCAGCACCCGCGCTCCGGTGCGGTCGGCAAAGAGCCGCGCGAGGTGCGTCTTGCCCGCCCCGCGCGGGCCGGTCAGGGCCAGTTTGGCCTCGGGCCAGGCGGCGGGGGCCATGACCAGCGCATGGGCCTCGGCATTGGCTGCGGAGACGAAGAAGGTCTCTTCGCCCATGCGGTCATGGCGGGGCCAGTCGAAGGCGAGCTGTTCGGCCATCACTCGCCCTTGCCCGACAGCCCCCGGTAGAGCCGGCCGTCCTTGTATTCCGCGATCAGGAAGCGCGCCACCACGCCCAGCATGGCCGCCAGCGGCACGGCCACGAGCATGCCGACGAAGCCGAAGAGCGAGCCGAAGATCGACAGCGCCAGGATCAGCCAGACCGGGTGCAGCCCCACCGACTGGCCCACCAGGTTCGGTGTCAGGATGTTGCCCTCGAAGAACTGGCCGAACATGAAGATCGCGGCAACAATGGCGATGCGCAGCCAGTCGATCCCGGTCTTGACGGTCTCACCGTCCACCACCTCGGTGCCCGACCACCACTGGATCATCGCCACGCCGATGGCCAGAACCCCGCCCACCAGCGCGCCGACGTAGGGGATGAAGGAAATCAGCCCGGCCACGAAGCCGATGATCAGCCCGTAGTTCAACCCTGCCAGCATCAGCGCCACGGCGTAATAAGTGCCCAGCACCAGGCAGACCGTGCCCTGCCCGCGGATGAACGAGGCCAGCGTGCTGTCGATCTCGCCGGCCAGCCGGCGCACGACCGGCGCGTGGTCGCGCGGCAGCAACTCGTCGATCCGCGCGACCATGTGGTCCCAGTCCATCAGCAGGTAGAAGGTCACCACGGGCACGATGACCACCAGCACCGCCAGGTTGATGAGGTTGAGCGCCGAGGACAGGATCGAGTTGAGCACCACCCCGCCCGAGGCCTGCACCGCGTCGCCGAGGTTGCCCAACTGCTGGCGCAGGGCCTCGGAATCCAGGTCGATGGCAGGGAACTGCGTGGTCAGCCAGCCCTCGAAGCGGTCGAACATCTGCGGCGCGCTCTGGATCAGCTGGCCGATCTGCTGAATCAGCTGGCCGGCCTGGTTGACCAGCGAGGGCAGGATCAGAAGCAGCCCCACCACGAAGATCAGTACGCCGACAAGCGTGATGAGGATGGTCGCGGCGATCCTGCTCAGCCCCGCGCGCTGCAGCCGGTCGGCGATGGGATCGAGGCAATAGGCCACCGCGCCGCCCAGCACGAAGGGCAGCAGCACATCGCCGAGAAACCACAGGATGGCGATGAAGACCGCGGCGGCGATGCTCCAGTATTTGACCTGTTCGCGGGGGGCGAGCGCCATTGCAATGTCCGTTCATGATCCGCAAGGATATCGGGATACTTGGCGGTTCATGCGCGGCGTTGCAAGGAAAAGGCCCCGGCGCGGGCGGCGCGCCGGGGCCGATCAGGCGTCAGTGGCAGGCGGGGCGCTCGCCCGGCAGCAGCACCTTGTCGATGACGTGGATCACGCCGTTGTCGGCGGCGATGTCGGCGGTGACGACGTTGGCCGCCTCACCGGTGCCGTCGGCGATGGTCACCCCGTCGGCGCCGGGCGTGATGCACAGCCGCTCGGAGGTCAGCAGCGGCTTGTAGTAGTTCGGCCCGGGCGCGAAGCCCGAGGACCGCAGGTCGCGGTCGTCGACGTGATAGAGCAGGACGTTGGTCAGCCGGTCCTTGTTCTCGGGCTCCAGCAGGGTCTCGACGGTGCCCTCGGGCAGTGCCTCGAAGGCGGTGTTGGTCGGGGCGTAGACGGTGAAGGGGCCGGGGCCCGACAGCGTCTCGGCCAGGTCGGCGGCCTGCACGGCGGCGACGAGCGTGGAAAAGCGGTCGTCGCCGGCGGCGATATCGACGATGGACTGGGCGCTGGCAGTGGCGGCGAGGCCGAGGGCGGCCACGGCGCTCAGGGCGGTTGTCTTGAGAAATGTCATGGTATCGGTCCCTTTGGTTGGTCGCTGCCTTGGTGACAACGCCCCGGATACGCGGGGTGCGGCGTTCCGGCTCACCCCGCTCGCGCAGCCGTCAGACCGCGTGATCGCGCGGGTCAGTCCCCGGGCGGTGACGGCGGGGTGTAGCCCGCGGTATGCGCGCCAAAACACCGAGCCATGATTACATCCGCGGCTTGCAGCTGACTTGCCCGAAGATCTGCGTATTCCGCCACGACCGACACAAAGTTTGCCCCGCACATCTGCGCCGAGTGTAAATCCGCTGCTGGCATGGAGGTTTGGCTCAAGTCCGCTCCTTTCATCTTGGCGCAACGTAAACTGGCCGCCTCCAATTGTGCACCTATCAGTGTTGCGCCATCGAGTTGGGCAAAGTCGAGTCGGGAACCCAAGCCGCTGACCTGCCCGAGGTATGCTCCCGGTAGTTTCGCTCCGTATAAGTCTGCGCCATCCAGACGCGAATGAAAGAGCAGGGCACCTGACAGGTTCGCGTGTCGCAAGTCAGCGCCTTGCAGGTTGGTTCGGCGCAGGTCGAGGCGATATCCCTCATAAACGCGCAGGTCAGTTTTCCATTTCTCCAAGTCGGTTTTGAACTGTTCCCTAACGGATTTGTCGATGGGGGTGTTGTCGACATAACGCTCGGGAAGGGACGGGCAGGGTGTGTCGAAGACCCAGGCAGCATCGGGCGCTGCCGTCGGCCCCCACTGCGCCTCGACCTGCAGTTGCTCGTGGCTGCGGCGGCCGATGATCTGCAGGGCGAGGGCGATGTCGGCACGAGGCTTGGGTAGGCTGCGCGCCCATTCCCGGGCATTGGCACGTGGCCCGGGTCCGTTTGACACACCATGGCTCTCGTATTGCCATGATTCAAAGCGCTCTTTGCCCCACTCGTCATGCGCCGCACGCGCTTTCTTGCTGGCGTTTTCCGGCAGCGGCTCCCACTCCAACAGGGGAAAGTCGCGCGCTTCGCTGGCCGGGGCATTTTCCCGCACATAGGCGCAGAGGATTTCCATCACCCGCACGTGGTCGCGCCCGTTGTCGTTCTGCGTGCTGTCCTGCGCGATGCGTTCGAGCGACAGCAGCCCGCCGATGCGCACCTCGATATTGGGGACGGTGACGTCGCCGCCGTCGCGCTTGACGGTCTTTTCCGCGCCCAGCTGCTCCACCGCCTTCGAGATGCGCTCGGTGATGTGGCCCTCTTTCTGGTATTTCACCGTTTCCTGCTTGATGACGGTGCCCCAGATCACGAAGGGGCCGCCCAGGAAGGCGGCGATCACCGCGCCCATGCCGAAGCCGGCATCGCCGAGGACCGACGCCTGCCCGTCGAACAACAGCCAGAGGTGCCAGAGCGTGCCGCCCAGTAGGATCAGCCAGACCGGCACCAGCGCCACGCCCAGCGCCTTGAGCCAGTCCATCGCCGGATCGCTGCGCTGTTTGCCGCCCTGCGCGTCCAGCATCAGGTAGACCAGCCCAGTCGCCAGCGCGATCCCGAGGGCGGCGAGCAGAACCTGCGCGCCCGCCTGCGTCAGCGGCAGGGTCAGTGTCACCGGCATGTCTGGCATCCGTCTCCCCGAGTGGTCGTGTCCCCTGTGCGGCGACTATGGGCCAAACCCCGCCCCGGATAAAGCCGCCGCCCTTGTCCGGGTCTGGCGCTTGGCGTATGCGCGAGGGACCAAGACCCGGAGAGACCGATGCGCCTGACCCGCTATTTCCTGCCCGTCCTGAAAGAGACCCCGTCCGAGGCCCAGATCGTCAGCCACCGCCTGATGCTGCGCGCGGGCATGATCCGGCAGCAGGCGGCGGGCATCTATTCCTGGCTGCCGCTGGGCTTCAAGGTGCTGCGCAAGATCGAGGACATTGTCCACGAAGAACAGGCCCGCGCCGGGCACATCCCCATCCAGATGCCGATCCTGCAACCGGCCGACCTGTGGCGCGAAAGCGGCCGCTACGATGACTACGGCCGCGAGATGCTGCGTATGCAGGACCGGCACGAGCGCGACCTGCTTTATACCCCCACCGCCGAGGAGATGGTCACAGACATCTTCCGCGCGCATGTCAGCAGCTACAAGGATCTGCCGCTGACGCTCTACCAGATCCAGTGGAAGTTCCGCGACGAGGTCCGCCCCCGCTTCGGCGTGATGCGCGGGCGCGAGTTCTACATGAAGGACGGCTACACTTTTGATCTGACCGAGGCCGACGCGAAACACGCCTACAACCGCCACCTGGTCAGCTACCTGCGCACCTACGAGCGGATGGGCCTGCAGGCGATCCCGATGAAGGCCGAGGGCGGGCCGATCGGCGGCGATTACACCCACGAATTCCTGGTGCTGGCCGAGACCGGCGAGTCCGAGGTGTTCTACGATGCCGAGATCACCGACCTGCGCTTCGGCAACCGCGAGATCGACTACGACGACGCGGGCGCCTGCCAAGCCGTTCTGGACGAGTTCACCGCCCGCTACGCCCGCACCGACGACACCCACGACGAGGTGCTGTTCCACGAGCGCGTGCCCGAAGACCGCCGCCGCGTCGCCCGCGGCATCGAGGTGGGCCAGATCTTCTATTTCGGAACCAAGTATTCCGAGCCCATGGGCGCCACCGTGCAGGGCCACGACGGCAAGCCGGTGCCGGTGCACATGGGGTCGCACGGCATCGGCGTGTCGCGCCTGCTCGGCGCCATCATCGAGGCCAGCCACGACGACAACGGCATCATCTGGCCCGAAGCGGTCACGCCGTTTCACGTCGGCATCGTCAACCTCAAGCAGGGCGACGCGGAGGCCGACGCCGCCTGCACGGCCCTGCACGACCAGATCGCCGCGCTGGGGCTGGAGCCGCTCTACGACGATCGCGACGAACGCGCCGGCGGCAAGTTCGCCACGATGGACCTGATCGGCCTGCCCTGGCGGATCACGGTAGGGCCGCGCGGGCTCAAGAACGGGGTGGTCGAACTGACCAGCCGTCGGACCGGCGAGAGCGAGGAGCTACCGCCCGAACAGGCGGTGGATCGGATCGCGCAGATATACGCGGGGCACTGAGGCGTCGGGCGCAGGGTGGAGGATGCCCCACCCTGCGGCTGACCCTCGGGTCGCCGTGGTCGCCTTGTGCTTTGGGTCGGGGTCAGCGCGTCACGGCCGCGCGGCAGCGGAGCGGAGGATGCAGTGGCGATGAATGCAGCGATGTCTTTCGGCGCTGGCGGACCTTGGTGATGACTGCGGCGAAAGTGCGGTCCGAGCCAAATTTGATCGTTTTTGTATGATGCGCGGAGATCGTTTAGGCGCGCAAACCTGACATTGAACCGTAGTTTCGAAGGGCATGTTAAGTGGTGCAGGTTTGTTCAACTCATGCAAAGCGTGTTGAAGAAAGTCTGCAACTTTTCTTTACCGCCCTCAGTCGAAACAGCCGAGATTCCTAGGAAAACCGGTGACTCGTTCAAATATCTGATCTGCACACCGAAGCTTTCGGAAAAGGCGATTGTCCGGGCCTCTTCCTCAGTAATTCGTGCAAGCACATTCGTATAAATGCCACTCACTTGCCGCGTGCATCGTTGAGAAATGTCAATTTTAATGTTCTCGCCATTTACAACAATCTCAACTAACCCAAAGGTGGTTAGTTCATACTCTCGTCCCTGAGACTCGATAACGGCCCAGAACATAAAACCCGCCCCTTTCGTATAGCAGAGCATGACTTTATGGTGTCCATAAAAAGAATCGCGCTCGCCGCGGACATACATAATGTGATTGCGGGACTGAACGCTCCATTCCGCCTCGGTCACACCGTCGGTGATGACCCCTAGAGCGCGCAGCTTTTCCTCGTCTACCGCGTCAATTTTCGTACCAGCTGTAGCGGATGAAAGTTCAAGGAAGCCTGTCGACACCCCCATATCGTGCACATAACTCGCGATGCGAGCCGAGAGCACTTGAGATCGCTCCAAGTCATCAGGCGATGGGTTTCGGAAAGAGAATTGATGCACTCCAAATGTCGATCCATCTAGTAGGCAGCGCAGTCGCCCGCCGAGGTAGACAAGCGTAGCTGCGCTAGCACAGATGCCGGTGATGTACTTGCGTGGCAGGATAGGGGACGGGTCGTGGTAGTGCTCCAAGACACACGAACCTACCGACGTTGAAAACCAATGATCGCGAATGAGGTGACCGATACCAATTGCCGCCTCAACATCGCCGCCGCCAGAGTCTATATACACTGTCAAGCGGGGCGGGGGCTTTGTCGTGGCTAGAAACTTGCGAAACTTGGCGTCGTCGCCCGCCTCAATCCTTCCAATCGCGTTTATGCAATAAAATCCACCGAATAGCCGCTCAAAATCGGTCTGAGGCTCGGAAAAGTGGAATATCATTTGCCACACCGCAGAGACTGCTTGAGAGAGTATTGGTATCAAGGAGGATAGCGTCGCGCAATGTCATGTCATGTCATTGTCTTCTTAGCGCAGTGAGCTGTTATTAGGTTCTATGCGGGGAGCTACGGCTTCGTCCCGCAGAGCAGCCCTCGACGCGCGGCGCCGCGAACCGTCGCCCGACGCCCAGGCCCACCCTCCCCTCTGTCCCGCGCCCCGCTCATCCTGTATAGTGCGCCTAAACAGTCAGCGCTGGAGGCGGCAGTGACCCTACGCGTTCTCACCTTGGCCGGCGGGCTGGCCGGGGCGGCGGGCCTGTCCCAGTATCCCGCCTTCACGCAGCAATACACCCAGCACCTGGCGGGCCGGATCGAGGCGCTGGCGGTCGTGACGGCGGATTTCGACGCCTCGGCGGCGCGCGCCGGCCTGACGCGGGACCAGGCCCTGGCGCAGCTGGCCGGCACGGAGTTCCTGACGGATCGTCGCGCCGACATGACCCGGGCCTTTGCCCGTCTTGACCGGCTGAGCGCGCATTACGACGCCCTGCAGGGCGCGACCCCGGTGCAGCGGCTTGCCATGCCGCATCGCCTCGGCGACGCGGCCACGCTGCGCGGGACCTGGGCGATCTTCGAGCCGGGCCTGCCGCTGACGCTGGCCGGGGTGCTGTCGGCGCTGGCCGGGTTCCTGGCGGGCGCGGTGGGCCTGCCGGTGATCCTGTCCGGACTGACCCTGCCGGTTCGGCGGCTTTTCGGCCGTCCCGCTTGACCCTGCCCCGCGTTGCCCGCAGGTTGCGGCGACCCCAGCAGAAGGCCCCGGCACATGGCAGGCGCGACCGCCCCGTTTTCCCGTTTCGAGTGGATGATCGCCTGGCGCTATATCCGTGCGCGGCGCGCCGAGGGCGGTGTCTCGACCATGACCTGGATCAGCCTGGTGGGGATCACGCTGGCCGTTTTCGCCCTGATCGCCACGCTGGCGGTGCGGTCGGGGTTCCGCACGGAATTCGTTAACACCATCGTCGGGGCCAATGCCCATGTGACCGTCTACGAACAGGGCGAGGTGCGCCAGAACGGCACCGTCGACCGCAGCATCACCGACCACGCGGCCCTGTCCGAGCGGCTGCGTTCTGTGCCCGGCGTGACCCGGGCCGCACCGCTGGTGCGCGGGCAGGTCATGGCCAGCAATAGCGGCAACAACACCGGGGTGCAGGTCTACGGCATCGCGCCCGATGACCTTGCCACCATCCCGCGCATCGCCGACCCGGTCGACTCGCGGGGCGATATCGCCCGGTTCGGGCAGGGCATCGCCATCGGCTCGGGCGTCGCGCGGGAGCTTGGCGCGGCCGTTGGCGACCGCATCCGCATCATCAGCCCCGACGGGCAGAAGACGGCCTTTGGCACCAGCCCGCGCGTCAATGCCTACGAGGTCACCTACATTTTTACCGCCGGGCGCTGGGACATCGACCGCACCCGCGTCTACCTGCCGCTGGGCGAGGCGCAGACCTTTTTCAACAAGGACGGCGTGGCCGACGAGATCGAGGTCATGGTCACCGACCCCGACCGCGTCGAGACCTTCCTGCCCGCCATCCGCGATGCTGCGGGCGAGGGATACCTTGTCTGGACCTGGCGCGACAGCGCGGGCAGTTTCCTGCGGGCGCTGACGGTCGAGGACAACGTGATGTTCGTGATCCTGTCGATCCTCGTGCTGATCGCCTCGATGAACATCATCTCGGGGCTGATCATGCTGGTCAAGAACAAGGGCCGCGACATCGGCATCCTGCGCACCATGGGCCTGACCGAAGGGTCGGTGCTGCGTGTCTTCTTCATCTGTGGGGCCGGGATCGGCACCCTCGGCACGGCGCTGGGCATCCTGCTGGGCTGTCTCTTCGCGATCTACATCGACCCGATCTTCTCGGCGGTGAATTACGTTGCGGGCGGCGGCGTCTGGGACCCCTCGATCCGCGGCATCTACGACCTGCCGGCCGAGTTGCGGCTGGTCGATGTCGTCAAGGCCAGCGCCCTGTCGCTGGCGCTGTCGTGGATCGTGACGATCTTTCCGGCCCGCCGTGCGGCGCGGATGAACCCGGTGGAGGCGCTGCGCTATGAGTGACGCGCTGGACCTGAGCGGCATCGCCAAGGGCTACAACCACGGCCAGCCTAATGAAATCAACGTGCTGCTCGGCGTGGACCTGGCGGTGCAACCGGGCGAGGTGGTGGCCCTCGTCGCGCCCTCGGGGGCGGGCAAGTCCACGCTGCTGCACATCGCCGGTTTGCTGGACACACCCGACGCCGGCCAGGTGCGCATCGGCGGCGAGGACGTGACCGGCCTCGGCGACCGCCGCCGCACAGGCATAAGGCGCGACGACGTCGGCTTCATCTACCAGTTCCACCACCTGCTGCCCGAGTTCACGGCGCTGGAAAACATCGTGCTGCCGCAACTGGCAAATGGTGTATCGCGCGGCGCGGCCGAGGCCCGCGCCCGCGACCTGCTGGCGCGTGTCGGCATCGCCGACCGAGCCGATCACCGCCCCGCCGCCCTGTCGGGCGGGGAGCAGCAGCGCGTTGCCTTCTGCCGGGCGCTGGCCAACGCACCGCGCCTGTTGCTGGCCGACGAGCCCACGGGCAACCTCGACCCCGACACCGCCGACCGGGTCTTTGCCGCCCTGATGGAGCTGGTGCGCGACACCGGGCTGGCCGCGCTGATCGCCACCCACAACCATGCCCTGGCCGCGCGCATGGACCGCACCGTGCGGCTTGACGCCGGGCAGGTGGTCACGCCGGGCTGACAATGGCGTGAAAGGGTGCAACGCCGGTTGAGGGCGCGCCGTGCCTGCCTAGGATCGCGTCAAACAGATGAAAGGTGCCCTCATGCGTTCGTTCCTGCTTGCCCTGCCCCTCGCCCTTGCCGCCAGCGCCGCCGCCGCCGGCCCGGTCTCGCTGGCCGAGGGCTGGAACCACCAGCGGCTGTCGCTGTTCAGTTCCAATGATTACAGCTACGGGCAGACCCTCGGCATCGCCTCGGACGGCGCGGTCTCGCTGACCTGGAAACCGCTGGGCCGGTCGGACTGGGGCGCGCGGGCGGCCAGCTGGTCCTGGGCGGTGGATCGGTCGGTGCCCGCCACGGACCTGGCGCAAAAGGGCGGGGATGACCGCAACATCTCGCTCTATTTCGTGTTCCTGCCCCGCGACGAGGCCGAGCGGCTGCAGGGCGCGGGTCTCTTGCGCCTGCAACGCAACGACGCGGTGCGCATCCTGCAATACGCCTGGGGCGGCGCCCACGACCGGGGCAAGATCCTGGCCTCGCCCTATGCGCCCGGCCAGCAGGTCACGGTGGCCCTGCGGCAGGCGGGCACCGGGCAGCACACCGAAAGCGTGGACCTCGCCCGCGATTACGCCGCGGCCTTTGGCGGGCAGCCCGGCGCGCTGGTGGGGCTGGCCGTCTCGGCCGACAGCGACGACACCGACACCGCCGTCCGCGCCCGCATTTCCGACCTGACCCTGCGCTAATCGCAGATGCCCGCGATCGCCGTGTCGGGGTGCACGCCCGAAACGGTGATGGGTCGCGGGGCCTGGTCTGGCGGTTGCACGGGCATGACGGCGCGCAGCCGGTTCCAGATGCGCCGGGTGCGGTCGCCCGTCGGGTCCAGCGTGCGGCAGCAGACGTATTCCTCGACCAGCGAGGCCTGCTGTTCATAGCCCAGCGCCAGAAACGGCGTCCGGTCCGCGGGATCGAAGAGATAGGGATCGGCCCCGCCGACGTGCTCGGCCGCGCCGCGCAGGGGGTGATAGCCGGTGATCGCGCGGTTCTGCCATTGCCAGACATGCGTCATCTCGTGCGCGAGGAACATCGCCGCGGGCAGGTGCATCGCCTCGGGGTAGTCGGGCAGGTAATCGGGCAGCGTCCAGTCGGGGTTGGTCAGCACATGCGTGAACAGGACCGCCCCGGCCGTGCGCGCCTCGAACGTGGGGCCATCGAGTGGCGGGGCGATCTTCTCGCGGCAGGTGGTACGCGGGCGCACCGGGTAGGTCCGCGTGGTCAGGCCGATAAAACCGGCCTCGAGGAATCGCACCTGAGAGTCGTCCAGGCTGGGGCCCATGACCTCGTCCATCAGGCGTGTCTCGCCCTCGCTCAGCGGGCGGCCGCACGCGGCGAGGCAGAGCAGACAGAGAAGGGCGAGCCGCATGGCGCAAGCCTAGGCAATTCCTGACATGGATCAAGGCGCGGGCGGCGCGGGCCGGCCAGTCTGGCGGGGCGAGCAGGAGGGACACACCATGAGGAACGCCTTGTATGTCATGCCAATGGCGCTGCTGGGCGCCTGCGTTGACGCGCAGCCCGACACCAGCGTCGAGGCCGGGCGCGCGGCCTATCAAAAGCAGTGCGCCGCCTGCCACGGGCCCGATGGGCGCGGCGCGGGGGAGTTCGGCCGGCAGCTCTTCACCATACCGCCCGACCTGACCACCCTGAGCGCCCGCAACGGCGGCACCTTCCCGCGCGACGCGGTCATGTCGGTGATCGACGGCTACGACCGCAGCCACGCCTTTTCCGCGGCCATGCCCGAGTTCGGCGCGCTCGACCTCGGCCCCGCGGTGATCGTCGAGGACGACGGGATCGGCACCCCGGTGCCCGCCACGCTGCTGGCACTGGCCAATTACCTGGAGACGATCCAGGATTAGGGGGGCGCTGCGCCCGGCACCGCGCGCAAGCCGCGCGGGCGCCAGACCGCGGGATGGCGACCCTCGGGATGTTCAGGGCACTTTATGGCCGCAATATCCGAGCGACCGGGCATCGAAACGCTGGCGGAAGCCAATCGCCAGCCCGGGGGGCGGTCTGGCGATCGCGCGGCGGGCCTGCGGCCCTTGATTCCGCGCGAGTCAAAGCCCCACGTCACCCGATCTGAAGTCATCCGGTCAAGGCCTCGTAGTTTGCTGACGCACTGGCCAGATGCCTTGCTATATCTAGGCCCGATTGCCTCGACACGAGCGTTCGTTTTCTAAAATATCTGCTGGAGGGAACCTTTGAAGTGTTCAAACTCGTCGTCTGTCAGTGGCTCGATATCCAGAAGCTTGCAAAGTTCGAACGGGCGTTTCACTAGTCGCAATAGTCTATCTCGCAAGTGCGTATCTTCAATGCTACAGATTTGGCCATGAAGCTTAGAGTCAGTTGTGAGAAGCGCATCCATATCAAGCTCTATGGCGCAGGTAAGGTGCCATGCATCCTGTGAAGATTTATCAGTTTCTTTTATTTTACGAAGTGCCGACCAGATCTCGGAAAAAACTGGTGAATATTGTTTTTCGATCTGTTGGCGCAGTTCATCTATTGGCGATCCGCCGGGAATTTCAATTTGCAGCTCGGGTAACGTTACGTGTTTCACAATGGTGACCCCCGCAAAGAGTGAAGCGTCACCATAGGTAAATCCAAATTGCTGTCCAATCGGTTTGTTGATTGTTTCGAATATCAACGCGTCAGTTGTGTGAAACTTAAGTCCTAGTTCCTCTTTCTTGCTCGCAATCGAAGCAATATATCGCGTTTGGTCGCCGCCTCTGGTTTCTCGGACTGGTATCCCATCTTCAATAGTCTGTAGGTAGCCGGTTTGAATGGGTATTTTGCCTCCCCAAAGTTGTTCGCCAGTCTCAACCCACTCCCCTTTTAAGGCAACAGCGTGATGACGTACTGAACTGTCTAATAAGACATGCATAATTGCCTCACCTTGCTGAATAGTTCTCAAACATCCAACTCCTCCACAAATCTGGCATTCTCGGAAATATACTGAAACCGCAGTTCCGGCTTCTTGCCCATCAGCCGCTCGACCAGGTCGCCGGTCTCGCCCGGCTCGTCCTCGTCGATGGTCACGCGGATCAGCTTGCGCGAGGCCGGGTCCATCGTCGTCTCTTTCAGGTCCTTCGCGTCCATCTCGCCGAGGCCCTTGAAGCGGCTGACCTCGAGTTTGCCCTTGCCGCCCAGCCCGGCCTCAAGGGCCGCGTCCTTTTCCGCCTCGGACAGGCAGTAGCGCCGCTTCGCGCCCTGCGTGACGCGGAACAGCGGCGGACAGGCGATGTAGAGGTGCCCGGCGTCGATCAGGGGCCGCATCTGGCTGAAAAAGAAGGTCATCAGCAATGACGCGATATGCGCGCCGTCGACATCGGCGTCGCACATGATGATGATCCGGTCGTAGCGCAGGTCGTCGATGTTGAACTTCGTGCCCAGCCCCACGCCCAGCGCCTGCGTCAAGTCGTTGATCTCGGCGTTGCTGCCCAGCTTCGAGCTGGCCGCCCCCAGCACGTTGAGGATCTTGCCGCGCAGGGGCAGCAGGGCCTGGGTCTTGCGGTCGCGCGCCATCTTGGCCGAGCCGCCGGCGCTGTCGCCCTCGACGATGAAGAGTTCCGTGCCGCCACGGTTGGTGGCCGTGCAATCGACCAGCTTGCCGGGCAGGCGCAGGCGTTTCGTGGCCGACTTGCGGGCGGTCTCCTTTTCCTGCTTGCGGCGCTGGCGTTCCTCGGCCCGCAGGACCAGGAAATCGAGGATGGCCCCGGCCGCCTTGGTGTCGGCGGCCAGCCAGTTGTCGAAATGGTCGCGCACGGCGTTCTCGACCAGCCGCTGCGCCTCGGCGGTGGCCAGCCTGTCCTTGGTCTGGCCGACGAACTCGGGCTCGCGGATGAAGCACGACACCAGCGCGCAGCCCCCGGTGATCAGGTCCTCGCGGGTGATCTGGGCGGCCTTTTTGTTGTTGACCAACTCGCCGTAGGCCTTGATCCCCTTGAGGATCGCCGCCCAGAACCCGGTGACATGGGTGCCGCCTTCGGGTGTGGGCACCGTGTTGCAGTAGCTCTGCAGGAACCCGTCGCGGCTGGGCGTCCAGTGGATGGCCCATTCGACCTTGCCGGGGGTGTTGAATTTCTCCTGGAAATCCACGGTGCCGGAAAATGGCTTGTCCGAGTAGGTCGCCGACGCGCCCAGCGTCTCGCGCAGGTAGTCGGCCAGCCCGCCGGGGAAGTGAAAGGTCGCCTCGGTCGGGGTTTCGCCGTCATCGAGTGCCGATTTCCAGCGAATTTCGACGCCCGAGAAGAGATAGGCCTTGGACCGGATCGACCCGAAGAGCCGCGCGGGCTTGAACCGGTGGCTGCCGAAGATCTCGGGGTCGGGGTGAAAGGTGACCGTTGTGCCGCGCCGGTTCGGGGCCTGCCCGACCTGTTCGATCGGCCCCAGCGGCTTGCCGCGGGCAAACCGCTGTTCGTGCAGCGTCTTGTTGCGCGCCACCTGCACGACCATGGACTCCGACAGCGCATTGACCACCGAGGCGCCGACACCGTGCAGCCCGCCCGATGTCTGGTAGGCCTTGCCGCCGAACTTGCCGCCCGCGTGCAGGGTGCACAGGATCACCTCGAGCGCGGATTTGTCGGGAAACTTCGGATGCGGGTCGATGGGAATGCCGCGGCCGTTGTCCCGGATGGTGATGGAATTGTCCGCGTGAAGCTCGACCTCGATGCGGGTGGCGTGGCCGGCCACGGCCTCGTCCATGGCGTTGTCGAGCACTTCGGCCACCAGGTGGTGCAGCGCGCGATCGTCGGTGCCGCCGATATACATGCCGGGGCGCTTGCGGACCGGGTCCAGTCCCTCAAGCACTTCGATGGAGGCGGCGTCGTAATCCCCGGAGCCGGAGGGGTCGAGAAGGTCATCTGACATGGGGGCTGCTCTGCGTGTTGATTGGCGCGCAGTGTGGCGCAATCCCCCCGGCGGGGCAATCGGTTCATGCCGACCCGCCCCTTGTCACGGGGTGCGAGGGGCGTAGGGTCCAGATCGGCAACAGAAGGGGGTCCGACATGCGTGTTTTCTTCACCGGCGGCAGCGGCAAGGCGGGGCGCCACGCGATCCCGGTCCTGCAAAAGGCGGGGCATGACGTGGTCAATATCGACCGGGTGCCCAGCGGCCTGCCCGACACCAACGAGTTGCTGATCGACCTGTGCGACAGCGGCCAGGTCCTGGGCGCGATGACGCAATGGGCGGGCCTCGACGAGCTTGATCGCCCGCCGCAGCCCTACGACGCTGTGGTGCATTTCGCCGCCGTTCCGCGCATCCTCATCGGCTCGGACGGCGAGTGTTTCCGGCAGAACACGCTGGCCACCTACAACGTGATCGAGGCAGCGGTGAAGCTGGGCATCCCCAAGGTGATCTTCGCCAGTTCCGAGACCACCTACGGCGTCTGCTTTGCTGCCGGAGAGCTCAAGCCCGACTACGTGCCCGTGGACGAGGACCACCCCACGGTGCCCCATGACAGCTATGCCATGTCCAAGGTCTGCAACGAAGCGACGGCGCGCTCCTTTCAGGCGCGGTCGGGCTCGGACATTTACGGGCTCCGGATCAACAACGTGATCGAACCGCACGAATACGCCGCGATGTTTCCCGATTTCGTCGAAGACCCTGCGCTGCGGCGGCGCAACATCTTCGCTTATATCGACGCGCGCGACCTGGGCCACATGGTGGATTGCTGCCTGCGGACCGACGGGCTGGGATACGAGGTCTTCAACGTGGCCAATGACGACACCTCGGTCGGGATACCCAGCGCGCAGGTGATCGACGAATTCTACAAGGGCGTTCCGGTCAAGGGCGAGATTGGGCGCTTCGACACCTTCTATTCCAACGCCAAGGCGAAACGGATGGTCGGATTCAAGCCGCAACATGGCTGGCGCGACCGCATCGGGTAAGCGGGCGCGTCCGAAAGGGCCACCCGGGGGCGGTGGTCAGCCGCGTGCGCCCAACCCCACCTGCATGAGTGTGCGGCGAAGCGGCGCGATGCCGTAGAGCGCCGAAAGCCCCCGGGCGCGCAGGTCGCGCAGGATGGGCGTCCCGGCCATGGAGGCGCGGTTGAGCGCGTCCACCCCGCGCACCCGCAGCGCTACCTCCGCGTGGCGCCGGCGGTGATAGTCGGCCAGCATTCGCGCGTCGCCAAGGTGGTCGGGGTGCTGCTCGGCCAGGTCCAGCAGGCAGGTCAGATCGGCCAGCGACATGTTCAGCCCTTGCGCCCCGATGGGCGGGACGACATGCGCGGCCTCGGCCAGTAGCGCAGTGCGCTCACCCTGCATCCGGTCGGCCAGCTGGCTGATGATGGGCCACACGATGCGCCGGCCGGCCAGTGTCAACGGCCCGCTGACCCCGGCCGAGCGCTCCGTCGCCTCGGCCTCGAAGGCGGTGTCGTACAGGGCCATCCGGCGTTGGCATTCCGGGCCGCTGTCCATCCAGACAACGGCCGAACTGGGCGTGCCATCCAGGTCGGGCAGCGGGACCAGGGTGAAGGGCCCGCCCGCGCGGTGCACCTCTGTCGAGATGTTGTCGTGGGGTTGCGGGTGGGTGACAGCGAAGACGATCGCTTTCTGCCCGTAGCGCGTGGTCGTTGCGCCGATCCCGGCCGCCCGCCGAACGGGCGAGTCGCGGCCATCCGCGCCGATCACCAGCCGGGCGCGCAGGCGGCTGTCATCGGACAGCGTGACCAGCGCCTCGGCCTCGCGCGTGACCATGGACTTGAAGCCGGTGCCGGGGCGGAAGTCGACATTGTGCAACTCGGACAGGCGACCGACCAGGTGGTCGCGCAGCACAAGATTGGAAAAGTTCCAGCCGAACGGTGCGTCGGAAATGTCTGCGGCGTCGAAATCGCGGGTCACGCGGGGTTCGGGCGTCGGGCCGCCCGCGTCGACGATGCGCATGACCTGCAGGGGCGCGGCATGGGGAGAAAGCCGGTCCCAGACATCGGCCCGCGCCAGCAGGGCGCGCGCGGGCTGCATCAGGGCCGTCGTGCGCAGATCGGCGCCCTCCGAGCCGGCATCCGTGACCGGTGGGACCGGATCGGCCAGGATCACAGAGAAGCCCGCGCTGCCGAAGGCGGCGGCGGCCGTCAGCCCGGCCACTCCGCCGCCCGAGATGAAGATGTCAGCCTGTTCCATGGGCCAGACATAGGCGCGCGCGCGGGCCGTGGGAAGCAAACTCAGACAAGCTGCGACAAGAAGGCCGCCAGGTTGTCGGTGTGGTGGTGGATATGGTCGTGATGCGCCGGCTGCGGCGCGACATGGACGGTGCGCATTCCCATGGCATGCGGCGCCGCCAGGTTGCGGGTGTCATCCTCGAACATGGCCCCGCGCTCTGCCGGCAGGTCGTCCAGGGCGAAGACCGCCTCGAACGCCGCCTGTTCCGGCTTGGGGCGGAAGCCGGCATGTTCGACGCCGTAGACCGCGTCGAAGACGTCCGTAAGCCCGCGCGCGGCCAGCACGTTGCGGGCGTAGGGTTCGCAGCCGTTGGTATAGACGATCCTGCGTCCTGGCAGGGCGGCGATGGCGCGGGCCAGGTCGGGGGCGGGGTCCAGCACGGAAAAATCGATCTCGTGGACCTCGTCGAGATAGGGGCCCGGGTCCACATCGTGTTCGGCCATCAGCCCGGCCAGCGTGGTCCCGTACTGCCGCCAGTAGAGGTCGCGCAGGCGGTCGGCCTCGTCAAGGTCGACCCCGGCGGCGTGGGCGACATAGGCGGTCATGCGCGGCTCGATCTGGGCGAACAGGCCCGTCTCGGGCGGGTAGAGGGTGTTGTCCAGGTCGAAGACCCAGGCGCGGACGTGGGAAAATGCAGCTTTGACCATGCCGCGCTACTTAATGCGGAGTCGCGGGAGCGGCAATCCGTCCGACTTGATACAATCGGGTGCAACGGGATACGGTTTGTCGAGACGTGAAGGGAATGCACCATGGTCGAGCTGAAAACGCCTCAGAAGGACGCCTATCAACTGATCCTCGAGGCGATCGACACCGGAGTCTACAAGCCGGGCAGCCGCCTGGTGGAAAGCGAGCTGGCCGACCGGTTCGGCGTGTCGCGCACGCCGATCCGCGAAGCCCTGCAGCGGCTGGAAACCCAGAGCCTGCTGACACGAGACGGCCGGTCGCTGATCGTGGCGTCATTGGATCATTCGCAACTCAGCGAGCTTTACGTCGTGCGCGGCGAACTGGAGGGGCTGGCCGCGCGGCTGGCCGCGCGTCACGCCACGCCCGAGGAAAAGCACGTGCTGCGCGATATGCTGGAGGCCGACCGCAAGCTGCAGGACGACCCCGAGGCCATGGCACGGGCCAACCGCCGCTTTCACAAGCAGATCCACCTGGCCAGCCACAACCGCTACCTGGTGCAGCAGCTCGATCTCGTGCACCGGTCGATGGCGCTGCTGGCCTCGACCTCGATCGCGGCCGAGGGGCGCACGGTGGACACGCTGGAAGAACACGAGCGCATCGTGCGCGCCATCGAGGCGGGCGATGGCGACGCCGCCGATGCCGCGCTGCGCGAGCACATCAGCCAGGCCTTCGTCATTCGGCTGCGGCTGGATGCCGAGGCCGGAGACGCGATGCCATGAGGGTCCGCTGTGCCGTGGGCCGCCGCGGGCCCGGGGCGAAGATGCCATGGGCGGTCTTGTCCCAGTAAAAGGGGCGGCTGGCCAGTTCCAGCAACCCCTTGTAGGCGGCCAGCGCGGCCAGCGGGAAATAGACATGCAGTGTCGGTGCCCATTTCATCAGATCGGGCTTTCCCGCGTCCCGTACCGCCAGCGCGGAAATGCCGGCGCCGATGACCTCCGCGCCGATGAAGAGGAGTGCCAGTGCCAGTGCGACCGGGCCGGCCACGACCCCCGAGAGGGGATGCGGCAGACCCAGCGCGATCAGCCAGAGCGACCAGAGCGCCGGCATCAGCACGAATTGACTGAGCGTGCCCAGAAACAGCAACTGCACCCCCAGGAAGGCGCGCGGGCCGAGGTCGCGCCAGAGCTGCCGGGGCCGGCGCATGTGCACCGCCCAGGTCAGCGCGTAGCCCTTGAGCCAGCGCGAGCGTTGCTTGACCCAGGGCCAGGCGCGGGCGTTGGCCTCTTCCTCGGTCACCGTTTCCAGGATCTCGGTGCGATAGCCGTGACGGGCGAGGCGGATGCCGAGGTCCGCGTCCTCGGTTACGTTGTGGGCGTCCCATCCGCCCAGGGATTCGAGGATCTCGCGTCGAAAGAACAGCGTCGTACCGCCCAGCGGCACGGCCAGCCCCAGTTTCTGGATCCCGGGCAGAACGATGCGGAACCAGGTCGCGTATTCGATCGTGAAGCAGCGCGCCAGCCAGTTGGCGCGGCTGTTGTAATAGTCCAGCCGCCCCTGCAGGCAGGCCACGCGTCCATCGCGCGCGGCAAAGCGGTTGACCACCATGCGGATCTGGGCCGGGTCGGGGGCATCCTCGGCATCGAGGACGCCGACGATGGTGCCACGGGCGAAATTCAGGGCGTAATTCAGCGCCCGCGGCTTGGTCTGGAGCGTGCCCGGCGGCACCTCGATCACCCGCATGTGGCGCGGCAGGTCAGCATGCGCCACGGTCGCGCGGGTCAGCCTGTCGTCGCGTTCGACGACCAGGCAGATGTCGAGTTTCTGGTCCGGGTAGTCGAGGCGCCGCAGCCGCGCGATCAGTGCCGTGGCGATGTCGCGTTCCTTGAAAAGCGGCACAAGAACCGAGACCGTCGGCAGGTCGCGCATGGCAAGCGGACGGGGCGGGGGTGTCTCGGGTGGACGCCGCAGGAACAGGACCGTGGCGACAAGCTTGAGCGCAATCATGATGACAAGGGTCAGGACACCCCATCCGAGCAGCAGCGCGAAGCTCGTGGCGGGCCAGGTCATCAGGCCGCCCAGCGCGGCCAGCAGGCCAATGGCCCCGATCCCGCGCGCCCGGCACACGCGCCAGCCGCGGCAACTCTCGTGCAGCGGTGTCCGGCGTTCGGCCATGTCCTGAAGGGCGGTAGGGCAGGCCAGGGCGAGCTGCGCGTCCATCTGGTCGGGCGGGCAGGGCACCAGGCGGATTGTGCACGCCTTGAACCCGGGCAGATCGGATACATCGGGCGGGGTTTCGGCCCCCGCCGGGTCGACCAGAAGCACCAGCGTGCCGGCGAGGTAACGCAGGGGCAGCATCCGCCGCGCCAGGCAAAGATGCTCGCCCAGGGTGCGCACGAGCCGGGGGTCGGCTCTCAGATGCGTGGTGTCGACCGTTTGCAGAGTCTGTGCCGGGCCTGCCTGCGCGCGGGTCCGCCGCGCCAGGGCCGCCGCCCGCGCCGCGTGGTCCAGACCTGTCAGGCCCGGCACTGCGTCCGCGTCGCCCTGCGCAGGCCGGCCGCGCGCGGTCGACCTGTGCCTGAGTGTGAGGGTCATTCCCGCCCCGTTAACCAGTTCGTCCCGTGGATAACCGTGGGATAACTTTGGTTAACGGCTGGTTAATAAACTTTGGGTTGTGCGGCGCGACGGGTCGCGATGTGCAGGCAGCGCCGGCTTTAAGCCGCGCGCGCGTCCATCGCCTTGGCGAAGCGTTCGAAGAGGTAGTAGCTGTCCATCGGGCCGGGGCTGGCCTCGGGGTGATACTGAACCGAGAACACCGGGCGGTCGTCCAGCGCGACTCCGCAATTGGAGCCGTCGAAGAGCGAGACATGCGTTTCGCGCACGCCCGTGGGCAGGGTCTGGCTGTCGACCGTAAAGCCGTGGTTCATCGAGGTGATCTCGACCTTGCCGGTGCCCAGGTCCTTGACCGGGTGATTGGCGCCGTGGTGGCCGTGGTTCATCTTGACCGTCTGCGCCCCCAGCGCTAGTGCCAGCATCTGGTGGCCAAGACAGATGCCGAAGACGGGCAAGGCCGTCCTGTCCAGAACCTCGCGTATCATCGGCACCGCATAGGCCCCGGTTGCGGCCGGGTCGCCGGGGCCGTTGGACAGGAACAGCCCGTCGGGGGCCAGCGCCAGGACATCCTCGGCCGTGGCCGTGGCGGGCAGGACCGTGACCTCGCAGCCGGCGCTGGCCAGGCAGCGCAGGATGTTGCGCTTGGCGCCGTAGTCGATGGCCACGACCCGGTGGCGCGCCTTTGTCTGGCGGGCATAGCCCTCGGGCCAGGCCCAGCGCATCTCGTCCCAGCGGTAGGACTGGGTGCAGGTCACCTCGCGCGCGAGGTCCATCCCTTCGAGCCCCGAGAACCCGCGCGCGGCGGCCAACAGCGCGTCAAGGTCGAAGTCGCCGGCCGGGTCATGGGCCAGCGCGACGTGCGGTGCCCCCTGCTGGCGGATCGCCCGGGTCAGGCGCCGGGTGTCGACGCCGCCGATTCCGATGCGCCCGCGCTTGGCCAGCCAGGCCTCGAGCCGTTCGGTGGCGCGCCAGTTCGAAGGATCGGTCGGGTCCCAGCGGACCACCATGCCCGCGGCCACTGGGTCGGCGGTTTCGTCGTCCTCGGGATTGACGCCGACGTTGCCGACATGGGGGAAGGTGAAGGTCACGACCTGTCCGGCATAGGAGGGGTCGGTCATGATCTCCTGATAGCCGGTCATGGCGGTGTTGAAACACAGTTCGGCCGTGGTCTGTCCGGTCGCCCCGAACCCCGTGCCGTAGAAGACACTGCCGTCCGCAAGGACCAGGCACGCGGTCGGTTTGGCGGTCTCGAAACGGCCCATGCTGCGCGACTCCCCTGTGGCGGACTGAACGGGGTTTACGAGCGGGGCCGGATAGGGTCAAGGCCGCCGCGTCAACCGGCCAATCCGGCGCTTGTGAGGCTGTCGGGAAATGCGCTAGGCTGCGGTCTCGTGCCGAGGACGATGGCCGCAACCGGGGACTGACAGAATGGATTTGCGCAAACGCCTGAACACCGCCCTCAAGGCGGCGATGCGGGCCAAGGACAGCGAGCGGCTGGCGACGTTGCGCCTGATCAACGCGGCGATTAAGGACCGCGATATCGCCCTGCGTGGGGACGGCGCCGAAGAGGGTGTCAGCGACGCCGAAGTGCTGGCGATCCTGGGCAAGATGGTCAAGCAGCGCCAGGAAAGCGCCCACGCCTACGAAGAGGGCGGCCGGCTGGAATTGGCCGAGAAGGAACGCGCCGAGATTGCCGTGATCGAGGAGTTCCTGCCCCGGCAGATGGACGAGGGCGCGATCACTAGGGCCGTCGACAAGGCCATCGCCGAGGTCGGCGCCGAGACCCTGCGCGACATGGGCAAGGTCATGAGCAAGCTGAAGACGCAGTACGCGGGCCGAATGGATTTCGGCAAGGTCGGCCCCATGGTCAAGGACCGGCTGGGCTAGCACGGCGACCGGCCGGGCACCACTTTCAGGGATCGGGCCGCATTGTCATGGCTGACAGCTGCGCGAGGCGGATTTGCAGGTCATCGAAGAGCGTTGCACGTTCCTCCTCTGACAGGAAGGCCCCCAGTTCGACCTCGCGGCCCGCGCCCTTGAGGGTGACGTAATTCGGGACGGGCCCGTCCTGGTGCATCCTGACTTGGACCCAGTATGGGTTGGCCGCCCAGTTGCGGTGGCCGGTCTTGCGGTCGTGGCGGTCCAGTTCCATCCGGTCGGACCACAGGCGCAGTTCCTCGACGATCTCGCCATCGCGGTAGGAGCGGGACAGTCCCCACCAGACCCCGGTCAGCATCAGCAGGATGAATGGCAGGATCCCCCAGAGCACGGGCGAGCCGATCACCGCCAGAAGCGGCACCAGCACCAGCGCCCCGGTCAGCGATATGAAGATCACGAAATCCCGGCGCAGCAGCGACCGGTAGGGCCACAGGTGTAATTCGGCGCGCGGCCCGTCGGGCGCATCGGGGGTTGTCCATTCGTAGGGCATGACCAAAATTCCAGAATTTTGGTGGCGCACCGCCGGTCGGATGACACGGCGGTCGCAAATTAAAAGGGGCCCCGGAAGTCCGGGGCCCCGAGAGGTTCGGATGTGGCCCCGCTAGTGGGCGTGTTCCTTGTCCCAGTCCTCTTGCCGGGGCAGCTGCTCGAAAGTGTGTTCGGGCGGCGGCGAGGGCAGGGTCCATTCCAGCGTGTCGGCCCATTCGTTCCACGGATTGTTCTCGGTGGAGTTCTTCGGGCTCAGCAGCAGCTTGAACAGCATCACGATGAAGAACAGGAACGACGCGAAGGCGATGAAAGCGCCGATAGAGCTGACGTAATTCCAGGTGGCGAAAGCCTCCGGGTAGTCGATGTAGCGGCGCGGCATGCCCTGACGCCCGAGGAAGTGCTGCGGGAAGAACGTCAGGTTCGAGCCGATGAACATCGTCCAGAAGTGCGTCTTGCCGACCCACTCTGGGAACTTCTTGCCCGAGAACTTGGGCATGTAGAAGTAGATGCCGGCGAAGATGCCGTAGACGGCCCCGAGGCTCATCACGTAGTGAAAGTGGGCCACGACGTAGTAGGTGTCGTGATAGGCCCTGTCTACGCCTGCCTGCGACAGCACGATGCCGGTGACACCGCCCACAGTGAACAGGAAGAGGAAGCCGAAGGCCCAGTACATCGGCGTCTTGAAGTCGATCGAGCCACCCCACATCGTCGCGATCCAGCTGAAGATCTTCACCCCGGTCGGCACCGCGATCACCATCGTCGCCAGCATGAAGTAGCTTTGCTGGGTCAGCGACATGCCCACGGTGTACATGTGGTGCGCCCAGACGACGAAGCCCAGCACGCCGATGGCGACCATGGCGTAGACCATGGGCAGGTAACCGAAGATCGGCTTGCGGCTGAAGGTGGCGATGACGTGGCTGATGATCCCGAAGGCGGGAATGATGATGATGTAAACCTCTGGGTGACCGAAAAACCACAGAATGTGCTGGTAGAGCACCGGGTCGCCACCGCCCGCGGGGTCGAAGAAGGTCGTGCCGAAGTTGCGGTCCATCAGCAGCATGGTGATGGCGCCGGCCAGCACCGGCAGAGCCAGCAGGATCAGCCACCCGGTCACGAAGATCGACCAGGCGAACAGCGGCACCTTGTGCAGGGTCATGCCCGGGGCGCGCATGTTCAGGAAGGTGGTGATGATGTTGATCGCACCCAGGATGGACGAGGCGCCAGAGACGTGCACCGCGAAAATGGCCAGGTCCATCGAGATGCCCGCCGAGGAGGTCGACAGCGGCGGATACATAACCCAGCCGACGCCGGCGCCCGCTTGGCCGTTCCCGCCGGGGGCCAGCATCGAGGCAACGCCGAGCGCGACGCCGGCCACGAACATCCAGAACGACAGGTTGTTCATGCGCGGAAAGGCCATGTCCGGCGCGCCGATCTGAAGCGGCATCAGGTAGTTACCGAAGCCCCCGAAGAGCGCCGGGATGACCACGAAGAACATCATCAGCACCCCGTGGTAGGTGATCATGACGTTCCAGAGGTGCCCGTTGGGCGTGCATTCCGCCGCCGCGGCCGCTGTGAAACGGGCGCCTTCGAGGCACATGTACTGCACGCCGGGCTCCATGAGCTCGAGGCGCATGTAGACGGTGAAGGCCACCGATATGAACCCGACGATCCCCGACACCCAGAGGTACAGGATGCCGATATCCTTGTGATTGGTGGACATGAACCAGCGGGTGAAAAACCCCCGGTTGTCCTCGTGTTCGTGGCCGTGGATGGCGGCGTCTGCCATGTGGCGCTCCTCTGCAAAACCTCTTGCTCGGACGAGTCAGCGCAGACTCCCCCGTTAGTGGGGGTTGTAGAGCGGCGCAGAGAACGAGGCAACAACCCATGCCGGGAAACGCATGGGTTAAAATGGCGCAGTGTCGCTTTTCCGGTCATGCGGATGACAGGGTCCGGCGGCGATCGCGTTGACGCAGATCAAGTTGCCGGGATTTATGACGCCATTCGCGGTCACCCCGGAGCACGACCACGGGCAAACGCGAACGGGCCGCCCCGAGGGGGCGGCCCGCCGTGCCATCGGCAAAGGCTTTCCGGTCGCGGTGTCCGGCCGGTTGTTCAGCCGAGAACCGCGTTGTCGTCGCGCTTGACCGCGATCACCGAGGAGCGGGGCAGCCCCTCACCGTCGGGCCAGCTGCCGCCCGGGTGCTGGATGCCCACGAACATGGTGCGGCGGTCGTTCGACCAGCACAGCCCCGTTACCTCGCAGCCGTAGGGGCCGGTCATGAAGCGCGCGATCTCGCCCGTGACCGGGTCGCCCACCAGCATCTGGTTGTTGCCCATGCCTTCGAAATCGCCTTCGTTGTCGTAATCGCCGTCGGTCTGGATCCAGACCAGGCCGCTGCTGTCGAAGGCCATCCCGTCGGGCGAGTTGAACATGTTGCCCGGGGTGATGTTGGACGAGCCGGCGTAGGCGTCGTCATGCACCGTCGGGTTGCCGGCCATCACGTAGAGGTCCCAGTCGAAGGTCTCGGCGGCGTGATCGTCGCCATGCGGCTGCCAGCGCACGATCTGGCCGTAGTGGTTGACCTCGCGCGGGTTGGGGCCGCCCACGGGGGTCGCGTCGCCGCCGGCGTTGGGCTTGACGCCGCGGTTGCGATTGTTGGTCAGGCAGCAGTAGCCCTCGACCGCGTGCGGGTTCACCGAAATCCACTCGGGGCGGTCCATGGTGGTCGCGCCCACGGCCGAGCCGGCCTTGCGCGCGAAGATGCGGATCTCGGCCTCGCTGTCCATCCCCGTGGTTTCGGGGGTCAGGGGCAGCCATTCGCCGGTCTGGTCGTCGTTGAACTTGGCCACGTAGAGCGTGCCGTCGTCCAGCAGGCCCTCGGTCGGCCCGCCGGGCGCATAAGCGCCATTGGAGACGAACTTGTACATGAACTCGCCGCGCTCGTCGTCGCCCATGTAGACGACCACGCGCCCGTCGGCGGCCAGCACGACCTCGGCGTTCTCGTGCTTGAAGCGGCCCAGCCCGGTGTGCTTGACCGGCGTGCTCTCGGGATCGGTCGGGTCGATCTCGACGACCCAGCCGGCGCGGTGCGGTTCGTTGGGGTTCTGCGCGGTGTCGAAGCGCGCGTCCCACTTGTGGTAATCGTAGCCCCAGCCATCGGTGCCGATGCCGTAGCGGGCATAGCCGTCGACCAGCGCGTTGGGCTTCTGGTCCTGCGCCTCGGCGGTTGAGCCGAAGTAGCCGTTGAAGTTTTCCTCGCAGGTCAGGTAGGTGCCCCAGGGCGTGCGGCCCGAGCCGCAGTTGTTCATGGTGCCCAGGCTCTGCGTGCCGGTCGGATCGGCCGCGGTCTTGAGAAGGTCGTGCCCGGCAGCGGGGCCCGTGATCTGCATGGGCGTGTTGTGATGGATGCGGCGGTTGTAGGGGCTGTCGGTAACGATGGACCAGCCGGTCTCGCCCTCGGCCACTTCCACCACGGTCACGCCCTGCAGGTTCTGCAGCTTGCGCACGTCGCCGGCGTTGGCGGGCACGCCCTCCTGATCGGCCGGCAGGTTGGTGCCGCGGTTGGTGTATTCGCTGTTGATGGCGAGGATCGTGCGGCCGTTCAGCGAGAAGGTCTCCATCCCGTCGGTGTTCTCGCCGAAGACTCGGTCCGAGCCCTCGACCGGGCCGCCACCGGCGTTCACGTCATAGCCCGTGGCATCCGAGAACAGCGGATCGCCCCAGCGCATCATCGTGTGCCAGGAATAGCCCTCGGGCAGATGCACGTCGAAATCGGTCTGGATGTCGATGGGGGTGAAGGGGAAGCGGTTGGTGGCCGCCTGCGCCTCGGCCGAGGTGCCGCTCAGCAGGCCGGTGCCCATGGCCGCGGCCCCCGACCCGAAGGCCAGCACGCCGCCCAGAAAGCCGCGGCGCGAGATGGCGCGCTCGACCACCCGGTCGAACTCGTTGGTGTCGGGGCGGGGAAAGTTCTGCTCGTCCCAGTCGTCGGCGGACATGTTCACGGTGTCGATATCTTTCATCGGTCTCTCCTCTCGGAACGGGTTAAATGGATACGTTATCACGTAGTCCAAGCCGATGTCAGAGACGTGAGAGATTGATGACATCAGAAAGACTCAGGTATCCGCGGCCGCGCCCGCCGCCGGGCCAAATACCGCGTCGAAGTTCCGGCGCAGGGCGACGTCCAGGTCCGCCATGGTGACGGGCCGGCCGAGGTCGACCAGCGAGGTCACCCCGTGGTCCGCGATGCCGCAGGGCACGATGCCGCTGAAATGGTCCAGGTCCGGCTCGACGTTGATGCTGATGCCGTGAAAGCTGACCCATTTGCGCAGGCGGATGCCGATGGCGGCGATCTTGTCCTCGCGCGGGCTGCCGTCGGGCAGGGGGGGCTTTTCGGGGCGCTCCACCCAGACGCCGACGCGGCCCGGTCGCACCTCGCCGGTGATGTTGAAACTGTCCAGCGTGGCGATGACCCAGCGTTCCAGGTCGCGCACGAAACAGCGCACGTCGCGCCCGCGCCGGCCCACGTCGAGCATGACATAGGCCACCCGCTGGCCGGGCCCGTGATAGGTATACTGCCCGCCGCGCCGGCTCATGTGCACGGGAAACCGCCCCGGATCGACCAGGTCGGCTGGCCGGGCACTGGTGCCGGCGGTGTAAAGCGGCGGATGTTCCACCAGCCATATACACTCCACGGACCGGCCCGCGGCGATGGCGACGGCCCTTTCCTCCATGAAGGTGACGGCGGCCTCGTAGTCCGTCAGCCCGTCCGAGGTGATCCACTCGACCATGGCCTACCGGGGCAGCAGCCCCGCCTCCTTTATCTTGGGCAGGTTGGCGCGGCTGACCGGGATCTCCGGCCCCTTGGCCATGGTCAGGAGGGCGCGGTCGCCGTCGCGCCGGGCCGCGCGCACCTGCCCGAAGCCCACCCAGTGCGAGCGATGCACCTGCGCGCCAGGGGTGTCGCCCACCTCGCGCATGGCATCGGCCAGTCGCATCAGCACCATCTCCTCGCCCTTCAATGTCCGTATGCGGACATAGTGGTCCTCGACCGAAAGCGCCACCAGCGGGGCGCGCTTGTCCAGTGGCAGGCGCTGCAGGATCGGCGGTGGCCCGGTTGCGTCCCGCGCGGTCGGCCCATGGCGCGAGCCGAGCGCGACAACCGCGTTGACCACCAACGTGATCGCGACGAGCGTGCCGAGAAAGCCCGGCAGGTCATCCCGGTCGGGCCAGATGCCGAAGGCGGCCCGGTTCACCGCCAGCACGATGATAGCCACCACTGCGCCCGCCACCAGCCCGGTCAGCACCACGTCCTGCCAGAAGGGCCGTGCCCGGGTCACGGGCGCAAGCGTCGTGTTCACCAGCGCCGCGGCGCCGTAGGTCGCGACGACCAGTAGGGGCCAGTAGGCCAGCCGGGTGGTCAGCGCAACGCCATCCGTGCCGAACGGCCCGGCCAGGGCCAGGACAAGGCCCGCCGCAGCCAGCCCGGCCAGCGTGACCGGGTGCCCCATGTGGCCCCGCCATTCACGAAGCGCGGATGACTGGCGCGTGTCACTCACGAAGCGGCCCCGTCCTTTCGCGGAATCGATGTTGAGCCCCGGACCGGGGCTGGCTCAAGGGTAGGGCCAAGCCGATCCGGCGACAATACAACCCCGTCCACAGTCAGGAGGCCAAATGACCCTCGATCCGATCCTATACGCCCCGCTTGTCATCCAGTTGCACGTCGCCGCTGCCCTGCCGGCCCTGCTGCTGGGGCCCGTCGCGCTCTTTCGCAGCCGCCGCGACCGCTGGCACAGGCGGCTGGGCTATGCCTGGGTGGTCTCGATGCTGGTGCTGGCAATCAGCGGGTTCTTCATTCCCGCCCGCTTCGCGCTTGTCGGCCCCTTCGGCCCGATTCACCTGCTTTGCCCGTTGGCGATATGGGGCGTGCTCGATGGTGTGCGGCTGATCCGCCGCGGCGACGTGCGGGGGCACCGCATCGCCATGCAATCGGTCTGGTTCGGCGCGGTGGGCGTCACGGGCCTGCTGACGCTCTTGCCCGGGCGGGGGCTGAACCACGTGTTCTTCGGCGAGACGCCGAAGGTGGCCTTTGCAGTGATCGGCCTCGGACTGGTGGCGCTGGCATGGCTATGGCGGCGGCGCCCGCGCGCGCCGCGCGACCGGCAAATTACCCCTTGAGATGCGGCGGGGCTTTGTCTAAAGACCCGCTCACCAAGCCGATGACAGTGCGGTCGTGGCGGAATTGGTAGACGCGCAGCGTTGAGGTCGCTGTGGGGTAACACCCGTGGAAGTTCGAGTCTTCTCGACCGCACCAACCGGCGTTGATTTCCCCCGGGAAATCGGCGCTGTCTTCTGCCCCTCACGTGTTTCAAGCGAATGATATGCTTGCGAGCCTCGGCGACGGGTCAAACCGTCATGCCGCCGGCGCACCGCTGCGAACGGACGGTGTTGGCCGAGGATGCGTCGCGTCCGGACCGTGCGCCTCGTCGCCGCCACCGACTGGGCCGGGTCCGCAGGGGCGCGAGTGGCTACAACCGGTCCAGCACAGCCCCGGCCGTGCGCGCGGTATCGGCCCAGGTCGGCAGCGCCCGTCCGGCCGCCTCTGCGGCCTCGGCGCATCGTCGATAGGCTGCGGTGTCGGTTAACAGCCCGGCGAGCGCATCGGCAAAGGCCGCGTCATCCTCTGGTGCCACCAGGTGTCCGGCCGCGGTGGGCACTGTATCGGGCACGGCGCCGGCGCGGCAACTGACGATGGGCAGGCCGTGCGCCAGCGCCTCGTCGAAGACGAGGCCGTAGCCCTCGTAGCGCGTGGCCAGCGCGAAGACCGCCGCCTGCCAGTAAAGCGCAGACAGGTCGGCATCGGACAAATATCCGGCGATCCGGACGCGACCCCCGAGGCCGAGGTCAGCGTGCAGCCGGTCCAGCGCGGCGGCGTGGTCGGCGTCATGGGATTTCCCGGCGATCACCGCGGTCCAGTCCAGATGGGTGATCCGCGCCAGCGCGGTCAAGAGGACGTCATGGCCCTTGCGCGGATGCAGAATCCCGACGGACAGGATCAACGGCGGCGCGACCGGGGCGCGCGGGCCGGTCGGCCGATGCGCCCCCGGCCGCAGGACGGTGATCCGGTCGGCCGCCACGTCGTAGGATCGGGTCAGGACCTCGGCGGTGGCCGGGCTTGGCACGAAGACATGGTCGATGCGGGCGAGGTTCGCGCGCTCGTGCCGGAACAGGTGGTCGCGGCGCTCCGACTCCAGACCGACCTCCAGGGCCAGCGGGTGATGAACCATCGCCACGCTGGGCACATGCAGGGCGGCCAGCGCCTCGGTGTCCAGCGTCGCCGAGACGAAGCCGTCGAGGATGACCACGCGGTCGGGCGCCAGGTCCTGCAGTTGCTCGACGGCGTCGGCGGTGTCCTCTGCGTCCGGGTCCGGAAAAGACGTCCCGAGGCGAAGATGCGTGACGTCGTGGCCCTCGTGGCGCAGCGCCTCCAGCAGGCGGCGTTCGTAGATGAACCCGCCCGTGGCGGTGGTGATGTCCCCGGGGATCGCGAAGGCGGCGCGGCGCCGGGTCATGCAAGCTGCTCGGGGGCGTAGATGGCCAGCACCCGCCGCTCGACCCGGCCCACGAGGACATAGCCCAGGGCGGACAGCGCCGCGACCAGCACGACCGAGGCCCAGAGGACATCGTAGTCCGACAGCGAGGCCGAAAGCGCCATGAGGCTGCCGATGCCCGCGCCGGTGGCCAGCCATTCCACCACCGTAACCGCCAGCACCGAGGCCGGCACGGCCATGCGCGCCGCGGCAAAGAAGGCCGGCAGCATGGCCGGGATGCGCACCCGGACCAGCCGCGTCAGCGGCCCGGCCGCGTAACTGTCGAGCACGGACATGACCTGCCCTGGCGCCTGCCTCAGCCCCTGCAGGCAGGCGACGAATGTTGGGAAGAAGACCATCACCGCCACCAGCACGATCGTCCCCAGCGCCCCGCGTCCGATCAGCAGCACCACCAGGGGCGCCGTCGTCACGATGGGCACCGAGCGCAGGGCTATGGCCACCGGCATGGCCGTGCCGGCCAGCACCGGCACCAGGATCAGCAGCATCGCCAGCGCCGCCCCGGCCAGGAGGCCGGCCAGATAGCCTGGGATCAGGAAGATCGCGGTTTCGGCCAGGGCCGCGCCGATGGTGGCCCGGGTCGCCGCGGCATCCGGGGCCAGAAAAAGGGCTTCGACGACGTCATGCGGCCCCTTGGCGAAGAACGGGTTCAGATCGAAAAGCCACAGCGCCCCGGCCCAGCCGCCCAGCGCGAGGGCCAGCACGAGGCTGGCGTCGATCCACCCGTCGCGCCGCCGTCGCCGCCCGGTCACCGCCGGTGCAGACAGGATCACCGGCGGCTCGTCCAGCAGCACCCGGCGCGCCACCGCGCCGATGGCGAGGTAGACCGCCACCGACACCAGTGTGGCCAGGGTGGCGATGGCCCATGTCATCTCGACATCCAGGGCGCGGATGGCCCGCACGGTCAGAACGCCCATGCCGCGTTGCGCCCCGGTAAACTCGCCCACCATCGCCCCCAGAAAGGCCGCCGGCGCCGCGATCTGAAGCCCGGCGAACAGATAGGGCAGCGACGCCATGGCCCGCACGTGGACCAGCGTCGAGAGGCGGCCGCGCCCGTAGCTTCGCACCAGGTCGAACCAGCTTTGCGGCGCGGCGCGCAGGCCGATCAGCAGCGGGATCAGCGTGGTGTAATAGACGGCGAGCGCGGCCAGCGTGATCTGCGGCCCCGGTCCCGGCCCGAAAAGGACGCGCAGGATAGGGCCCGTCGCCACCAGCGGCAGGCAGAACACGAGCAGCGCCAGCCCGGTTATCACACCCTCGCTGCGCGGCCAGACCAGCGCCACCGCGGCGAGCAGGACCGCGGCCAGGTTGCCGATCACGAAACCGGCGGCGGCATTGGTGAGCGTCACGCCCAGCGCGCGGCCCATCAGCGCCCACTCGGCGGCAAGGTAGCGCGCGACCTCGCTGGGCGCGGCCAGAACGAAGGCTTCGGTCAATAGGCGCCCGGCCGCCTCCCATCCCGCAAGCAGCACCAGAAGGCCGACAACGGGGCCGAGGGCCGCGCGGCTGCGGCGCTCGATCGCCGGACCAATCGGGCGGTGGATCGTCAGGCTGGTCATTGCGCCGCCATCGGCGCGCTGCGCTCGGCCATCCCCTTGGACAGCGCGGCAAAGACACGGTCGGTCAGGGCGGTGGCCGCGTCGCTGCGGGCGGCAGGCCCGGCACGCGGACGGGGCAGGTCGATCGTGATGTCGTCCATGATCGTGGCGGGCCGCGGCGACAGGACGATGACCCGGTCCGAAAGTTGCACCGCCTCGCTGACCGAATGGGTCACGAGGATCGCGGTGGTTCCGCGGGCCTCCCAGATGCGCGGCAGGTCCTGCGACAGTTGCCGCCGGGTGAGTTCGTCCACCGCCCCGAAGGGTTCATCCAGCAGCAGCAGGCCCGGGCGCGTGGCCAGCGCACGCGCAATGGCCGCGCGTTGCCGCATGCCGCCCGACAGCTCCGCCGGGCGCGTCTCGGCAAAGCCGTCAAGGCCGACGAGGGCGATCAGCTGGTCGATCTCGGCCGGGTCGGCCCGGTGCCGCGCCAGTTTCAGCGCCAGCTCGATATTGCCGCGCACGGTTCGCCACGGCAGAAGCGACGGGTCCTGAAAGGCCATCGACAGGCCGGCCTGCCGCAGCGTGGACACGGGCGGTGCGCCGCCGATCTCGACCGTGCCGGAGGTCGGCGTGTCCAGTCCGGCCACCATCCGCAGCAGCGTTGACTTCCCGCACCCCGACGGCCCGACTAGCGCCGTCGTTTGGCCCTCCTCGAAGGTCAGGTCGATGGGGTCGACTGCCCGCGTGCCGCCCTCGAAGGTCTTGGCTAGCGCCGTGCACGAGACGTCCGGCGGTGGTGTCACGTCACGTTCCATGAACCTCTTCAAGAATGGATCTATCCCAGAGGTCGGGCGAAACGGTCCGCCCCAGAAGGCCCAGGGTCTCGACATTCGCCGCGACCGTGTCGTCGGTCCACCAGCCGAACCCGTTGGCGTCGGTCAGCTCGGAAAACATCAGCGGCACCTGCCGCGCGGCCTGGAGTTTCTGCGTTTCAAGGTCCAGCCCCGCGTCGGGGTGCATCTCGAGCGTCAGGCGCGCGGCGGCGTCGGTGTCGGCGCGATAGGCCTCCCAGCCGCGCACCTCGCCCGACATCAGCCGGACCAGATCGCCGCGCCGGTTGGCAAGGCTGTCCTCGGTGGCGATGTAGGTCTGCGAATGCACCGCGTAGCCGTGATCGGCCATCAGCATGGTCTGGTTCTCGACCCCCTGCATGTCCATGGCGACGGGCAGGTCGGTTTCCCAGCACAGCAGGCAGTCCACCTCGCCGGCCAGCAGCGGCTGCGCCGAATACTGCGTGGGCACGATGTCGATGCCGTCGATGTCCACCCCGTTCAGGGTGCACAGCGCCTCGAGCACCGGCGTGTTCGCAAGGGCCATGCCGATGCGCTTGCCCACCAGGTCGGCCGGCTCATTGACGGGATTGGCCGGAAGCGAGGCGATAACGAAGGGGTTTTTCTGCATCGCGACCCCGATGATCTTGAACGGTGCCCCTTCCGCGACGGCGGCCGCGGTGTAGTCGGCCGCCGAGATGCCCACCAGCGCCGTGCCCGACACCACCGGCGGTTCGACCGGGGCGTTGGGCCCGCCGGGCAGCAGCGACACCGCCAGCCCGCTCTCGGCCCACCAGCCGCGGTCGAGCGCGATGTAGCTGCCGGCGAACTGCGCGGAATGCAGCCACGAAAGCTGCAGGCTGACAGCGGTCTGCGCCATGGCCGGGCGGGCCGATCCCAGGCCCAGCGTGCCCGCACCGAGGGCCGCGGCGCCAGTGCCGAGGAAAGTGCGACGGTTCAAGTCTTTGGTCATGATCCACTCCATTCTCACGCGATCTAGGAAGTTAGCTTCCAGCCGCCCGGAAACAAGGCGACGGCCCGCGCCGGATCGTCCCGGCCCTGTCAGGGCGGCGTCAACTGCCCCGTGCCCCGCGCCTCTTGCCGCGGCGTGATCCAGACCAGCACAAGGCCCGGCGAGACCGCCGCGATGAGGACCAGCCCGAACGCGATGCTCGCAGCCAGTCCGCCGCTCGCGCTCACGCCGGCGATCGGCAGCAGGCCGGCCGCGGCGCCCTCTCGCAGACCCCAGCCCGAGATCGAGACGGGGATGAGCATGGTGAACAGGATCACCGGCACCAGCGCCGCGGTGGCCGACAGGCCGAGATCGACGCCGACAGCGCGTGCGCAGGCGGCGAAGGCCGCGAGATTGCACAGGGTCGTGCCCAGGCTCAGCACGATCTGCCCCGCCAGCACGGGGCGCGCGGCAACCGACCGCAGGAAGTCCGCGCGCATCTGCCGCGCCGTCGCGCCGGCACGGCCGGGAAGGTGGGTCGCCCCTTGCGCCAAGACAGGCAGGCAAAGGCCGACCGCGAGGACCCCGGCGACGGGCGCGGCAACCCACCCCGGCCAGTCCAGCCCGCCCGGAACGGCCAGCGTCGCGACGAACGCCGTGCCCAGAGTCGCGAACATGGCGATTTGGCCGGCCAGCCGCTCGAAGACAACCGCCTGGCCGGCCGCCATCAGCCCCGCGCCGCCCCTGGACCGGACGGCGCGTCCGGCATCCCCGATCATCCCGCCGGGAAGCGACTGGTTCACCACTTGCGACAGGTAGTATTCCCCCAGCGCCTGCCGGGTGCCCAGGGCGATCCCCAGGTGCCGTGCGGTCAGCTGCCAGCGCAGCGCCGACAGCAGGGTCTGCAGGCTCAGCAGGACGAGGCCGAGCGTCAACCAGCCCCACTGCGCCGACTTTAGGCTGCGCGCCGCCGCGGCGCCGTCGACCGCCCGCCAGATCAGCACCAGAAGGCCGAGGCTGAGCCCCGCCTGTCCGAGCCTGACCAGCCAGGCCGGGATTTGCCGCCCGCCCAGGGTCACGTGTCCGCCCCTTTGTTGACAGGGCGCGAATAGGCCTCGAGGATCATGTCGCGCATTCGCGCCATCGACCGCACCTCGGCCGTGTCGCGTGGGATCAGTCCGCGGGTCCAGCCCCAGTTTTCGGCCGCCGCGACCAGCGCCTCGGGGCCGATCAGGTGGACGGGCACATCGGGCCGCTCGTCCTGCGCCACGAAGCTCGCGGCCTGGTGATCCCCGACCACGAAGATCAACGGCGGATTTTCGGCATGACGGGCCGCGTAGTCGAGCACGACGCGAAGCGCGTAATCCACAGCCCGGCGATACTGGTCGCGCACCCGGTCATGATCGCGCCAGACCACGTCCGGCGGGTCGCCCGCCCGGGCCATGCGCGCGAAGATGGTGCCGTCCTCGATCGCCTCCCAGGCGACGAGGTCGGGCACCGGCACCCAGGGCGCATGCGACGACCCCAGCGCGATCTGCGCGAAAAGCGGCCTGTCGGCCGTCTGTTCGCGCAACAGCCTGTCAAGTGCGGCCAGGGTGAACTGATCGGGCATTGTCACCCAGTTGAAGGCCGGCCCCGCATAGCCGAGGTCCTCGGCCGCCAGGACGGTCTCGAACCCCATGCGGGTGGCTTCCGGCCATTCCAGGGTGATCTGCGGCATCACCGCGGCGGTATGAAAGCCCGCCTCCGCGGCAAGGTGGAAAAGCGATTGCCGCGTGCTGGCCAGCGCGGCACCGTAACGCGTCTGATCGGCGATCCAAAGCCCGTTGGCGAAGGTGGCATGGCTCAGCCAGCTCTGGCCGCCGCGCGTCGGCGCCCGCAAAAGGCCCGAGCGCATCGACAGCCCCGCGGCCTCCAGCCGGGCTTGCCCCTGTTCCAGCGTGGCGCGGTGCGTGTCGGCATAGAGCGGCGTGTCAAGGCTCGTGCGTCCATAGCTTTCGACGAAGACGACCAGGACATCCCGGTCGATCCCCGCCAACAGGTCAGCGCGGCCGGCAAAGGGGTCCTCGGCCGCGGCGGCCTTGAACGCGCGCAGATCGGCCAGGGTCTTGCGCGCCATGCCGAACCGCTCCACCCCGACTCGCGCCGTGAAGGCCGCCCCGGGGGGCGAGACCGGCAGGCTCCAGTGCCCCATGGCCGCGCCGACCTGCGCGGTCGCGACCCCGGCAGACAGGATCGACGCCGTGGCAAGACCGCCTGCAACGGGGCGCGGCGCGGCGATCCGCGCCCAGACGGACGTGGCCCACCACAGGGCCCAGGCGACGAGGGCCGATGTCAGCAAAGCCGCGAGCACGGCCCCGAGAGTGAGCGCCGGGCCCATGGCCCCCGTCGCCAGGCGCAATCCGGCCGGGATCAGCGGCAGATCGGCGACCGGATTGAACCCGCGCCCCAGCGCCGTGAACATCGCGAGGTCAGCCGCCTTCAGGACCGCGATCACCGTCAGGACCGCCACCAGCACGCCCCGCGCGACGACGCCCCAGCGCGCTGCCGGCAGGGCCGCCAGCCCGAGCAGGACGGCCGGTAGTTCCAGCGGAAACACGAAAAGCGCCGCCCATGTTATCGAGTCCGGGTGGTTGGGCTGGATCAGCAACACATGCAGGATCAGCGCGGCGAGGCCCAGCCGGGACAGGTCGGCCATGCACGGCCGCGTCATGCCCGGTGCCGCCAGAGCCAGACCAGATCCAACATGAACGACCAGGCCAGCAGCGCCAGCGCCACGGCCATGAGGACCGGGGTCGCGACCGCGGGCAGGACCGGCGCCTGCAGCGCGATCAGCGTGCCCAGTTGCACCACGCAAACGGTCTTGCGGCTGAACCGCGGCGGAAGGTCCCGCCGCATCCAGGGGAAAAACCACATCCCGCCGGCGAACAGGTATCTCGGCAGCCCGAGGAGGAGCGCGGCCGGCCCCACGGTACCGGCGGTTGCCGCGCCGATGGCCAAGACAAGCGCGAGGGCGGAGTCGACCTCGAGGTCGAAGCGCGCCCCGAAGGCCGAGGTCGTGCCCTGACGCCGCGCGACCCAGCCGTCGGCCCCGTCGAGCAGCAGCGTGACAAGCGCCACGGCAAGGATCGGCCAGGACGGCCCGGCGCCCGCAACAAGCGGCCCCAGCAGCGCCATGGTCAGGGCGAGCCGCGTCAAGGTGATGACATTGCAGGCCCCTAGTCGCGCATGCGGATAGCCGCCATGCAGCGCCCGCGCCGCCGCGGCCACGCCGATGGTGAAGCAGACCAGCACAAGGCCCGCCGAAGCGATGCCCGACGCGGGCAGAACGCTTGTCAGCGCGACGACAGCCGGCATCAGCGCAGCGGAAGCAATGGCGAAAACGCCGACCGGCGCCCCGATTGCGGGCCGATGCCCGGGCGTCATTGGCTTGGGGGTTTCCGTCCGGACGAATGACATGGGGATGACATTGGGCGCGTCCGGGAACAGTCAAGCCCGGGCGCGGGTTCTTGAAGCGCCGCCTGCGCGCGCTATGCTCGATTTTGCGGCGCGGAGCGAAAGACGGAGGGGTGCGTGGCCAAAGTCGACTTTCAATACAGACGCCCCGCGCGACTGCTTCATTGGGCGATGGCCGTTCTGGTCATCGCCATGATCGCAGCCGGGGTCCTGATGATCCGCCCCGACCTGAACCGCAGCCTGTCCAACGCGCTTTTCCTGTTTCACAAGAACGTCGGGATCGCGGTCTTCTTACTGCTGATCCTGCGAGCTCTGTACCGGTGGCGGCATCCGCCCGCGGGCCTGCCCGACGATCTGCCCGGCTGGCAGAGACGGGCCGCTGGGCTGTCGCACGGGTCTCTCTACGCGCTGCTTCTGATCATGCCCGTGGCGGGCTACATCCGGGTCAAGGCGGGGGGGTTCCCGATCGAGTCGCTGGATGCGCTGGGCGCGCCGTCGCTCGTGCCGCGCTCCGAGGCGCTGGCCGAGACGGCCAAGACTGTCCACTACTTCGCTGGGATCGCGCTGGGCGCTGTCATCGCCGTTCATATCGCCGCGGCGGCCTATCACGGCCTCGTTCGCCGGGATGGCGTGGTATCGCGCATGTGGCCACCCTTTGCCGGGCGCGGGGGATAGGGCTGTTGCCCGGATCGACTGTCGGATTAAGTCGGAGCGCATGCGCGTTGAACCACGCTTGATCCAACAGGCAGGCTCTGCCGACCCGGCATCGCCGCAGGACCCGTGGCCGCGGGCCAGCATCGTCGAGACGCCGTGGCACGGTCCAACGGTCACCGTCTTGGCACTCGCGCTGTCCATGACGATTGCCATTGTTGCCGCCTTCGTGACCAGCCTGACAGCCTGGACGCCGGCGGCCATGATCGCGCTGCCTCTTGTCACCGTGACCGCGATCTGGATTTCCGGCGGCGCGGCCACGGCGCTTCTGGGGTTGGTCGTGCCGGACGCGCGCAGCACGCGACTGCCCGCCCATTGGCGCCCGAGTACGCGGACGGCGCTCCTGATTACCGTTTGCAACGAGGACCCGCGGCCGCTCGCCGCGCACCTCGCCGCCCTGCGCGCCAGCCTGGCGCGGATCGGGCTGGGCGAGACCGTGCAGATTTTCGTCCTGTCGGACACCTCGGGGCGCGAGAATGTCGCCCGTGAGGAGGCGGCGCTTCTGACAGCGCATGCTGCTGGCGTGCTGACGTATCGGCGCCGTGCCGAAAACACCGGGCGCAAGCCCGGCAATATCGGCGACTGGGTCGACAGCCACGGCGCGCATTTCGATCACATGCTGGTGCTGGACGCCGACAGCCGCGTCTCGGCGCATCGCGTCGCGCGCATGATCCGGCGCATGGAGCAGGAGCCGGACCTCGGCCTCTTGCAGGCCGGAATCGGCATTCTCAGGGGGCGGACCCGCTTCGGCCGCCATCAGCGTGTCGCCTCGTGCTTGCTGGCGCCGGGGTTCGGCCGTGGCCTAGCCGCCTGGAGCGGGCGCAGCGGCAACTACTGGGGCCACAATGCGATCATGCGCGTGGCGGCGTTCCGCAGCGCCCGCAGCCTGCCGCACCTTTCGGGGGCTGCGCCCTGGGGCGGCATGATCCTGAGCCACGATTTCGTCGAGGCCGCCTGGATCCGGCGCGCGGGGTGGGCCGTCGCGCTCGACCCCGACATTGGCGGCAGTGCCGAAGAGGCCCCGCAGACCATCGACGCATTCCACGCGCGCGACCGACGCTGGTGCCAGGGCAATCTGCAGCACCTGCGGCTGTTGGCCGAACCCGGGCTGACGCCGACCAGTCGTGTCCACCTGGCCATGGGGGTTCTCAGCTATCTCGTGGCGCCGATCTGGCTGATCCTCGTCGTGCTGGTCGCGTTCGGCGGGGTTCCGGTATCGGGGGAACTGCCCCTGATCGTCGTGGCGGGCGTCTTGCTCACGCCCAAGCTCTGTGCGCTGCTGGAGCGCTGGCAGGCCGCCCGGACCCTGCGACGGCGCGTGGTCATGCTGCGGGCCGCGCTCGGCGAGCTTGCGGTGTCGTCGCTCATCGCGCCGCTGGTGATGCTGCGCCAGACGCGATCTGTCCTATCGGTGTGCCTTGGCCGCGACTGCGGCTGGAAGTCGGGCAAAGGGGCACAGCGCATGCTGCCGCCGGGGCTAGGCGAGGCGTTCGCCGGTTGGGCGCTCGTGGCGCTCGCCGTGCCGCTGGCGGGGCCGGCCGCGCTATGGCTTGCCCCCGTCGCCCTGCCGCTGTGTTGCGCGCCGCTGGTCATGCGCGTGCTGGAGGCGCCGGTCTGATGCGGCGGCGCAGCTTTATCGCCGGGGTTGCCGCGTCGGGGCTGATGCCCGGCCTTCGGTCAGCGGCCCGGCCCGCCGAGACGCTGCTGGCCAAGGCCCGCCGCCTCGCCGCGCGCCCCTTCGCCGCCCATGCCCCGCCCTTGCCGGAGCCTTTCGCCGATCTGAGCTACGAGGCCTACCGCGGCATTCGGCCCCTGCCGGGCCGCGCGGCCCTGCTGGACCACGGCCCAAAGTTCGCCTTCGACCTGCTGCCACCGGGCCTGTTCTTTCCCGACCCGGTGCGCATCGACGTGGACGATGGCAGCGGCCCCACGCCCGTCGATTTCTCGCCAGATCTCTTCGCCTTCGACGATCGCTTTTTCGCGGATGTGCCCGACACCGTGCCGGAGGCCGGCTTTTCGGGGCTGCGGCTGCGCCATCCGCTGAACGCGCCCGACCGCCTGGACGAGGTGCTGGTGCTGCAGGGGGCCAGCTACTTCCGCGCCATCGGGCAGGACATGGTCTACGGCCTGTCCGCGCGCGGTGTCGCCCTGGGAACCGGCGGCCCCGCGCCCGAGGAGTTTCCGCGCTTCACCCACCTGCGGCTGCACCCGGCGCGCGGGGGCACAGTCCGGATCGAGGGGGTCATCGACAGCCCATCGCTGGCCGGGCATCTCGACATGACCCTGCGGCCGGGGCGCGACACCGTCACCGATATCGCGGTCACGCTGCTGCCGCGCCGTGACATCGACGACATCGGTGTCGCGCCGCTGACGTCGATGTACCTCAAGGGGCCGCTGCGCAGCGCCGTCAGCGACGATTTCCGGCCGCGGGTGCACGACAGCGATCTTCTGCAGATCGAGAACGGCGCGGGCGAACGCCTCTGGCGGCCGATCGCCAATCCGGCCCGGGTCGAGACCTCGGCCTTCGTCGATGACGGCCCGGCCAGTTTCGGGCTGTTCCAGACCCCGCGCCGCTTCGAGGATTACCAGGACACCGAGGCGCGATATCACGCCCGCCCCTCGGCCATCGTGCGACCGGCGGGCGACTGGGGGCGCGGGGCGGTGATGCTGGTCGAGATTCCCACCGGTGACGAGTTCATGGACAACGTCGTTGCCTTCTGGCGGCCCGAGGTGCCGTTGCTGGCCGGCACCGAGCATCGCTTCACCTATTCCATCACCTGGACGCGGGCGGCACCGCAAGACGGTGCCGCGCGCGCCGTCCTCCAGAGCCGCAGCGGGCTTGCCCACCACCGCCCCGGCGCCCGCCGGTACGTCGTCGATGTCACGGGCGGCCCCGACGGCCTGCGGCCGGAGATCACCGCCCCGGCGACGGTCGCCATCGAGGGCGTCAGCGTCTTCGCCTTGCCGGACGGGCGCGGCACGCGGCTGACCTTCGTGCTCTTGCCGGGCGAGGGGATCGACGCGGCCGATATCCGTGTCGCCCTGCACGACGGCCAAAGCTCTGCGCCGTCGGTCTGGGTTCATCGTTGGACACGCGCGCGCGACGGCGGCGTCTAGCTTAGCCCGGCGGCGGTACTTCGATTTCGGCCCTGAGCGGCCGGTGATCCGAGGCGATGCGGATGCCCGGCCCGTCAAGCACCCGCGCGTGCCGGACATACGCGCCGCCCGCGCCGAGAACGCGATCCAGCCCCAGCAGGGGACGGCGCACCGGGAACGTGGCCGGGACCGGGCCGGTGTATCGGTCGCCGAGGACGGCGCGCGACAGCGCCGCGCCGCCCCAGGGGCGCCATTCGTTCAGATCCCCGCACAGGACGGTCGGCCGGGCGGGCCTGCGGAACAGGTACTGCCCCAGCGTCCGCAACTGGGCGATCCGCAGCACCTGGGTCAGCGACAAATGCGTGCCCACGACCCGACACGGCGCGCCGTCCTTGCGCAGGTCGGCAATGACGGCCCCGCGGTGGCAATGCCCGGGCAGGTCGATCACGGTGATGGACTCGACGGCGATACCGTCACCGGCAAGGAAGACGACCCCGAGAAAGCCATGGCTGTCCGGGCCCCAGCGGCTCTCCGGGGTGCGGTGAAGATGCCGCAGGCCGGTGCGTGCCGCGATGGCGTCGAGATCGAGAATCCCGCGGTGGGGCAGGGCCTCCGCGTCCGCCTCCTGCAAAATGACAAGGTCAGGCGGCGGCGCGGCGACCTCTCGCGTCAGCACGTCCAGCGTGCGCGCCGGGTCGACCACGCCATCCTCGCCGCGGCCGCGGTGTATGTTCCAGCTGATGATCGACAGGCATGTCATCGTGCGAGTCCTGACCCATTCACGGGAAAATGCCAAAGCCCGGGCCCGGGTAGGGACCAGCCGATCAAAGTTCCCCGCTGACCAGAAGTGGCGCGCGTCGATGCGGGATCAATGTCGCGGCGACGGTTCTGTCGCATGCGCGCGGCACCGGTGATGGCCTTGAGCCGCCTTGGTGCGCCGCGATGCCCGCGCAATGGGACCGGCCCGCCGCCGCCGCAGGCAGGTTGCCATTTTGCACATGTTCCGGGCGTCTTGCCCTGAATCCGGGCATCCGATCGCTGGGGTGCATCCGCAGCGCGGGGTGGGGCGGTGGCTGCGGTGGTGATGCCGGCACCGCGCGTTAGGCTTGTCACCAACCGCCCAAGGAGCTTGCCATGACGATCCAGACCGCCCCGGTGCGGGCCGCCGAGCGCAGCCAGGGCACGGCCCATGTGGCGCTGCGCGCCGGGCCGGGCCGGGGCAGGCTGGACCGGTTGCACCAGTCCGGGTCGGCCAAGGCCTTCGTGCATCCGGGCGAAACCGGGCCCGAGGTGGTGTTTCTGAACACCTCGGGCGGGCTGACGGGGGGCGACCGGCTGACCTGCGGCCTTGACCTCGGCCCAGGCACGCGCGCGACGGCCACCACCCAGACCGCCGAGCGCGCCTATCGCAGCCCCGGCGGTGCGGCCGCTGTGACGGTGCGCCACCGGGTCGGCCCGGGGGCGCATCTGGACTGGCTGCCGCAGGAGACGATCCTTTTCGAGCAAAGCCACCTGATGCGCGAGACGCGGATCGACCTCGACGCCGACGCCACCTGCCTGATGCTGGAGATGCTGGTGCTGGGCCGCGCGGCCATGGGCGAACACCCCGCCACGCTGCACCTGCGCGACACCCGCCGCGTGATGCGCGCCGGCCGGCCGGTGCTGGTCGAGCCGCTGCATCTGACGCCTGCGGCGCTGACTGCCGGACCGGCGGTGCTTGAAGGCGCCCGCGCCTTCGCCACGCTGGCGCTGGTCGCCCCCGGCGCGGCGGATGCGCTGGCCCCGGTGCGCGCCGCGCTGGACGAACCGGGCACCCGCGGCGGCGCCTCGGCCTTCGACGGCAAGCTGATGATCCGGCTGCTGGCTGAGGATGGCTTGCCGCTGCGCCGGCAGGTGGCGCGGCTTCTGGCGGTGCTGCGCCCCGGCCCGCTGCCGCGCGTCTGGCAGACATGACCCCCACCCGACAGGAGAGCCCCGAGCGATGAACCTGACCCACCGCGAAAAGGACAAGCTGCTGATCTCGGTCGCCGCCATGGTGGCCCGCGGGCGCAAGGCCCGTGGTGTCAAGCTCAACCACCCCGAGGCCATCGCGCTGATCTCGGATTTCGTGGTCGAGGGCGCGCGCGAGGGCCGCAGCGTGGCCGACCTCATGGAGGCGGGCGCGCATGTCGTCACGGCCGAGGACTGCATGGCGGGCATCCCCGAGATGATCCCCTCGGTCAAGGTCGAGGCCACCTTTCCCGACGGCACCAAGCTGGTGACCGTTCACGACCCCATCCGCTGACCTGGAAAAAGGACCGATCCCATGCGTTTTCTTCTGCCCCTTCTGCTGATCCTGCCGAGCCTGGCGCAGGCCCACGCCGGCGCGCACATGCACCCGCACGGCATCGACGCGCTCTGGCTGGTGCTGGTCGGGCTTCTGGCGCTGGCGGGCGGCTATGCCCTCGGGCGGGGCCGCAAATGATCCCCGGAGAGCTGTTTCCGGCCCAAGGCGAGATCACCTTGAACGCGGGCGCCGAGGTCACGGTGCTGGAGGTCGCCAACACCGGCGACCGGCCCGTGCAGGTGGGCAGCCACTACCACTTTGCCGAGGCCAATTCCGGGCTGGACTTCGACCGCGCCGCCGCCCGTGGCCAGCGGCTGGACATTCCCGCCGGCACCGCGGTGCGCTTCGAGCCGGGCCAGACCCGCGAGGTGCGCCTTGTGCCGTACGGCGGGGTGCGGCGCGTCTTCGGCTTCAACCAGCAGGTCATGGGGGCGCTCTGATGGCACGCACCCTTTCCCGCGCCGCCTATGCCGGCATGTACGGCCCCACCACGGGCGACCGGCTGCGGCTGGCCGATACCGAGCTGGTGATCGAGGTCGAGCAGGACTTCACGACCTACGGCGAAGAGGTCAAGTTCGGCGGCGGCAAGGTCATCCGCGACGGCATGGGCCAGTCCCAGGCGACCCGCGCCGCGGGCGCGGTGGATACCGTCATCACCAACGCGCTGATCCTCGACCACAGCGGCATCTACAAGGCCGACGTCGGGCTGCGCGACGGCCGCATCGCAGCCATCGGCAAGGCCGGCAACCCCGACACCCAGACGGGCGTCGATATCGTCATCGGCCCGGGCACCGAGGCCATCGCGGCCGAGGGCAAGATCCTCACCGCCGGGGGCTTTGACGCGCATATCCACTTCATCTGTCCGCAACAGGTCGAGGACGCGCTGCACTCGGGCATCACGACCATGCTGGGCGGCGGCACCGGCCCGGCCCACGGCACGCTGGCGACCACCTGCACGCCCGGCCCCTGGCACATCGGGCGCATGTTGCAGGCCGCCGATGCGCTGCCCATGAACCTGGCCTTCGCGGGAAAGGGCAACGCCAGCCTGCCCGACGCGCTGGCCGAACAGGTGCGCGCCGGGGCGGCCGCGCTCAAGCTGCACGAGGACTGGGGCACCACCCCCGGCGCCATCGACTGCTGCCTGGGCGTGGCCGAGGACATGGACGTGCAGGTGATGATCCACACCGACACCCTCAACGAGAGCGGCTTTGTCGAGAACACGCTGGCCGCCTTCAAGGGCCGGGCCATCCACGCCTACCACACCGAGGGCGCGGGCGGCGGCCATGCCCCGGACATCATGAAAGTCGTGGGCACCCAGAACGTGCTGCCCTCGTCGACCAATCCGACCATGCCCTACACCGTCAACACGATCGAGGAACACCTCGACATGCTGATGGTGTGCCACCACCTCGACAAGGCCATTCCCGAGGATGTTGCCTTTGCCGAAAGCCGTATCCGGCGCGAGACCATCGCCGCCGAGGACATCCTGCACGACATGGGGGCCTTTTCGGTGATCTCGTCGGACAGCCAGGCCATGGGCCGGGTGGGCGAGGTCATCCTGCGGACCTGGCAGACCGCCGACAAGATGCGCCGCCAGCGCGGACGATTGGCGGAGGAGACGGGCGAGAACGACAACGCCCGCGCCAAGCGCTATATCGCGAAATACACGATCAACCCGGCCATCGTGCACGGGCTGAGCGCGCATATCGGCAGCATCGAGGCGGGCAAGCGCGCCGACCTGTGCCTCTGGGACCCGGCGTTTTTCGGCGCCAAGCCCGAGATGGTGCTGATGGGCGGGTCCATCGTCATGGCGCAGATGGGCGATTCCAACGGCTCGATCCCGGCCGAGCCGGTGCACGCGCAGCCCATGTTCGGGGCGCTGGGCCGCGCGCGCGAGCGGTCCTCGGTGACATTCGTCAGTGCCTCGGCCCATGACGACGGGGTCGGCGCCGCGCTGGGGCTGGCCAAGGACACGCTGCCGGTGCGCGGGACCCGCAGCATCGGCAAGCGCGACATGATCCACAACAGCCTGACGCCCGAGATCGAGATCGACCCGGAAACCTACGAGGTGCGCGCCGATGGCGCGGTGCTGACCTGCGCGCCGGCCGAGGACCTGCCGCTCGCGCAACGCTATTTCCTGTTCTGAGGAGGCCCCATGTCTGAGCCTGATGTAACCGACTTGCCCGTGGCCCGCGCGGTGCTGTCCGACCCGGCCGCCGAGGTGGCCGATACCGTGCTGCTGGATTACGACGGGCGGATGCTGCGCCGCAAGCGGCTGGTGGGGCAGGGCGGGCTGGCGGTTCTGGTGGACCTGCCCGAACTGACCAACCTGGACGATCACTGGGGCCTCGCGCTCGCCGACGGGCGGGCGGTGGCCATTGAAGCCGCGCCCGAGGATCTGGTCGAGGTGCGCGGTGATCTGGCGCGGCTGGCCTGGCACATCGGCAACCGGCACACCCCCTGCCAGATCGGGGCCGATCGCCTGACGATCCGCCGCGATCCGGTGATCGAGGCGATGCTGGCCCGGCTGGGCGCGGACCTCGCCCCCGTCACCGGCCCCTTCCGCCCCGAGGGCGGGGCCTATGGCAAGGGGCGCACCATGGGGCATGACCATGGCCACATGCATGACCACGGGCACGGATGATGCTGACGCCCGCGCATCTGGCGCTGGTGCAATGGCTCTCGCCCGCCTTTCCGGTGGGGGGCTACGCCTATTCCCACGGGCTGGAGGCGGCCATCGCCGCGGGCACCGTTGCAGATGCACCGGCACTGGAGCGTTGGCTGGGCAACCTGCTGGACTTCGGCGCGGGCTGGCAGGACGCGGTGCTTTGCGCCCATGCCCTGCGCGGCGGGGCCGCCGAGGCCGACGATCTGGCCCGCGCCGTGCAGCCCTGCGCCGAACGCCTGCAGGAGGCCCGCGATCAGGGCGCGGCCTTTGCACGCACTGTCGCCGGGATCACCGGGCGCCCCTTGCCGGCGCGGCCGCTGGCAGTGGCGGTGGGCGAGGCGGCGGCGCCGCTGGACCTGCCCGCGCCGGACGTGATCGCGCTTTACCTGCAGGCCTTCACCGGCAACCTGGTGACTATCGCCACCCGCCTTGTCCCGCTGGGCCAGACCGAAGCGCAGGCGGTGCTGCACCGGATGGGGCCGCGCCTGCACGCGACAGCCCTGCGCGCGGCCGAGGCGCCGCGCGACGCGCTGGGTGGCTGCGCGCTGGCCGGGGACCTGGCCGCGCTGACCCATGAAACGCAAGACGTGAGGATATGCCGCACATGACCACATCAGCCATGAACGGCCCGCTGCGCGTGGGCATTGGCGGCCCGGTCGGGGCCGGCAAGACCACCCTGACCGAGGGGCTGGCGCGGGCGCTGTCACCGCGGTGCTCGATGGCCGTCGTCACCAACGACATCTACACCCGCGAGGACGCCGAGGCGCTGATGCGCGCGCAGGTGCTGCCCGGTGACCGCATCCGCGGCGTCGAGACGGGCGGCTGCCCGCATACCGCGATACGCGAGGATGCCTCTATCAACCTGGCGGCCGTGGCCGAGCTGACCGCGGCCTTTACCGACCTGGACCTCGTGCTGATCGAATCGGGTGGCGACAACCTGGCGGCCACCTTCAGCCCGGAACTGGCGGACCTGAGCATCTACGTGATCGACACCGCCGCCGGTCAGGACATCCCGCGCAAGCGCGGCCCGGGGCTGGTCAAGTCCGACTTTCTGGTGGTCAACAAGATCGACCTGGCCCCCCATGTCGGCGTCGATACCGCCCGGCTGGAGGCCGACACCCGACAGGCGCGGCAGGGCCGCCCGCATGTACTGGCGCAGCTTGATCGCGGCGTCGGGCTGGACCGGGTCATCCGGTTCCTGATCGAGGACGGCGGCCTGCCCGTTGCCCTGGACAGGGCGTCGTGACCCTGCCGGTTGCGCAGTTGAACGGAAGTTTCGACGGGAAAAACGCCTGACCACGCGGAATTTCGCGGGAAAATTGCACCTCGAAACGGCCCAAGTCAGGTCAAATGCCGAGATTCAGGGACCGCGGCGACGTCAATCATCTAATCCGTTGCAATCCGCGTCCCGGATTGCTTTAGTCTAGCAATGCAAGTGCAGCGGCAAGCTGCCAGGTAACAGGGAGACACGGCTTGGCCGATGGTGCATCCAACGACGCGTTCGTGGAATTTGAGCGCGTGCAGAAAAGTTACGATGGCGAGACGCTCGTCGTCAAAGACCTCAACCTCGAGATGCCGCGCGGCGAATTCCTGACCATGCTCGGGCCCTCCGGCTCGGGCAAGACCACCTGCCTGATGATGCTTGCGGGGTTCGAGACTGCGACCCACGGCGACATTCGGCTGGGGGGCAAGTCGATCAACGATATCCCGCCGCACAAGCGCGGGATCGGCATGGTCTTCCAGAACTACGCCCTGTTCCCGCACATGACGATTGCCGAGAACCTCTCCTTCCCGCTGGAGGTGCGCAATATCGGCAAGTCCGAGCGCGAGGAAAAAATCCGCCGCGCGCTCGACATGGTCGAGATGGGCGATTTCGGGGGCCGCCGGCCGGCGCAGCTGTCGGGCGGCCAGCAGCAGCGGGTGGCCCTGGCCCGTGCGCTGGTGTTCGAGCCCGAGCTGGTGCTGATGGACGAGCCGCTGGGCGCGCTGGACAAGCAACTGCGCGAGAAGATGCAGTTCGAGATCACGCACCTGGCGCACAACCTCGGGATCACCACGGTCTACGTCACCCACGACCAGACCGAGGCGCTTACAATGTCGGACCGCGTCGCCGTCTTCGACGACGGCAAGATCCAGCAGCTCGCAGCGCCGGACACGCTTTATGAAAGCCCCGAGAACAGCTTCGTGGCGCAGTTCATCGGCGAAAACAACACGCTGGAGGGCACGATCAAGGAACTCAAGGGCGAGACCTGCATCGTCGCGCTCGACGACGGCGAGGTCATCGACGCCAAGCCTGTCAACGTCGACAAGGTCGGCGACCGGACCCTCGTGTCGATCCGGCCGGAACGGGTCGAGATCGACCAGTCGCGCCTGCAGGAGGGCGCGCATACCCTCGATGCCGAAGTGCTGGAATTCATCTACATGGGCGACATTTTCCGCACACGGCTGCGGGTGGCGGGCAAGGATGATTTCATCATCAAGACCCGCAACGCCCCCGACCAACAACGCCTGCAACCCGGCCAGAAGATCAAGATCGGCTGGCTGGCAGAGGATTGTCGTGCCCTCGACCCGTAAGGGCGCAGCGGCACGGCACACGCGCGACGGCCCTGACCCGGTTGCCGTTCGCACGAAACCAATGAAACCGGGAGACATACGGGAGTATGAAATGAAACTTCTCACGACTTTCACCGCGACGACCGCGCTTTGCGCCGCCGGCTCCATGGCCGGTGCCCAGGACATGGTTGACGACATGACCCTCGTCAGCTGGGGCGGGGCCTACCAGAACTCGCAGATCGAGGCCTACGCCAAACCCTACATGGAGATGAACCCGGAGGTCTCGATCACCTGGGACGAGTCCTCGAACGAGGCCGTTGCCAAGCTGCGCGCCATGAACGAGGCCGGCAACATCACCTGGGACCTGGTCGACGTGGTCGCCGCCGACGCGCTGCGCCTTTGCGACGAGGGCCTGGCCATGGAAGTGGACCATGACGAGCTGCTGGCCCCTGCGCCGGACGGCACCGATGCCAGCGACGACTTCGGCGACCTGATCGTCAGCGACTGCTTCATCCCGCAGATCGTCTATTCGATCACCTTCGGCTACCGCTCGGACATGGTGCCCGAGGGCGTCGATGCCCCCGACGACATTTGCGACGTCTTCGACCTGGAGACCTATCCGGGCAAGCGCTCGCTGGAAACACGTCCCATCAACAACATGGAATGGGCGTTGATCTGCGACGGTGTGCCCAAGGACGAGGTCTACGACGTGCTGGCCACCGAAGAGGGCCAGGACCAGGCGCTCGCCAAGCTCGACACCATCAAGGACGACGTGATCTGGTGGTCGGCCGGCGCCGATACGCCGCAGCTTCTGGCCGACGGCGAGGTCTTCATGGGCTCGACCTACAACGGGCGGCTCTTCTCGGCGATTGAGGAGCAGGACCAGCCGATCGAGATGATGTGGGACGCGCAGGTCTTCGACCTTGACGGCTGGATCATCCCGACCGGCCTGTCCGACGAGCGTCTGGCCCGCGTGCAAGACTTCGTCCGCTTTGCCACCGACACCCAGCGTCTGGCCGACCAGGCGGCCTATATCTCCTACGGTCCGGCGCGCGAGTCCTCGGCGCCGCTCGTGGGTGAGCATGCCGAACTGGGCATCGAGATGGCCCCGCACATGCCGACGGCCCCGGAAAACAGCGAGAACGTCTTTGTGTTCAACTACGGCTTCTGGGCCGACTACCGCGACGACATCGACGCCAAGTTCCAGTCCTGGCTGGCCCAGTAAGGGCACGGCCGATCGGAGGGGCCGGTGATCCGGCCCCTCCACTTCCAATTCGTTTGGACCTTTAACAAGACAGACCGGACAACCGGCAGATCGACGGGGAAGCGATGAGTGATAGCACAGAGACCGGCCCGGTGCTGGCCGCCGACGGATCGCCGCTCAAGCAGAGCCTCGCCAAGGCCCTGCGGCGCGAGAAGATGCGCGCGCTGGCGCTGATCGCGCCGCTGCTGTTCTTCATCGTTCTGACCTTCATCATCCCGATCCTGTCGATGCTGTTCCGCTCGGTCGAGAACCAGATCGTCTCGGACACCCTGCCCGGGACGGTTGCGGCGATCCAGGACTGGGATACCGACAGCGGCGACGCCCCCGACGAGATCGTGTTCCAGCACCTGTTCATCGATCTTTTCAACGCCGACGAGGCCAAGGAACACACCAAGCTCGGCTCGCGCCTGAATTACGAACAATCCGGGCTGTCGTCGCTATTCCGCAGCTCGGGGCGCAATGTCGACGACATCGGCGAGTCCTTCCAGGACCCGCTGGAAGAGATCGACCCTGCCTTCGAGGAGGCGGATTTCTGGTACGACATGATGAACGGCGCGGGCGGCGAGGGCCTGCTCGAGGAACGCCGCGCCATGTGGGAGGCCCAGGAAGGCGACACCCTCGCCGGTGACGTCGGCTTCGTGCCGTCACAGGCCATGATCGACCTGCTGCCTTGGACGACCACCGCCTATACCGATTTCGCCATCTGGACGGCCATCGAGGACGAGGACGTCGTCGCCGAGGAGGAACCCTGGGAAGCCGTCTACGGCGCGCTGGGCATGGACCTGCGCAACCCCGAGACCGTCGCCGCCATCGCCGAGTACGACGGCCCCGGGGCCGCGCAACTTCAAGCCGTCGTGGACAACCTCGACCGGTTGCCCGAGACTTCGTTCCGCGAGGCCTTTGCCGAGATCGACGAGGATTGGCTCGACCCCGAGGTCTGGGGGACGATCTCGGTCTACTCGCCCAACTACACGCCGGGCTATTTCCTGACGGCCATCGACATGAAGCTCGGGGCCGACGGGGTCGAGGCCCAGCCGGAAGACCGCCAGCTTTACATCAAGCTGTTCAACCGCACACTGTTCATGTCGCTGGTCATCACCGGGTCCTGCATCCTGCTGGGTTACCCGGTGGCCTGGCTGCTGGCCAACCTGCCGCTGCGCACCGCCAACGTGCTGATGATCCTGGTGCTCCTGCCCTTCTGGACCTCGCTGCTGGTGCGCACCTCGGCCTGGAAGGTGCTGCTCCAGCAACAGGGGGTCATCAACGAGATCCTCGTCTGGCTGGGCTTCGTGGACGATGCCAACCGATTGATCCTGATGAACAACCAGACCGGCACGATCATTGCCATGACGCATATTCTGCTGCCCTTCATGATCCTGCCGCTCTACTCGGTGATGAAGACCATCGACCCGTCCTACCTGCGGGCGGCAAAATCGCTGGGGGCGACGAATTTCGTGGCCTTCTGGCGGGTCTACTTCCCGCAGTCGGTGCCTGGAATCGGCGCGGGCTCGATCCTCGTGTTCATCCTGTCGATCGGTTACTACATCACGCCCGAGATCGTCGGCGGCACCGATGGTGTCTTCATCTCGAACCGGATCGCCTACCACATCTCCAGTTCGCTCAACTGGGGCCTCGCGGCCGCGCTGGGGTCGATCTTGCTGGTGGTCGTGCTGGCACTCTACTGGCTCTATGACCGGATCGTGGGCATCGACAACGTGAAACTGGGGGGCTGAGGCCATGAGCAATCTGACCGTGGACGTCAAGCGCCCGCCGCTGAGCTTCACCATGCCCGTGGTTGCGGTGCTCGGGGCCTGCTTCGGTTTCGTGACCGGCAACATCTTCGGCCAGGCCTGGCTGGGCTTCGTCATCGGGGCCGTGATCGGGGCCGGGCTGGCCGGCATCCTGGCGCAGATCGTGCAAGTCCGGCTCTGGCAGAAGGTCTGGGGAACCTGCGCGGTCTTCGCCCTCGCGGGCCTTATCGCGGGCGGAATCGGCGGGCTTGTCGGCGGCGCGGTGATGGGGCTGTCGATGGGGTGGTTCGCCACCTGGATCGGCTCGGGGCAATACCGCGCCGGGGTGCCGATCTACTACACGGCCGGGCAGACACTTTGGCACAACGTCTTCCTGTTCATCTGTGCCTTCGTCTTCTTCTTCCTGGTCGCGCCACTGTTCCCGGTCATCTGGCTGAGCTTCAACGCCGAGAACTTCTTTACCTTCACGCCGGAAATGCTGGCCTTTCAGGCCGAGGGTTACAGCCTCAAGCATTACCGCGAGTTCTTCAGCGGCGGCGGCCACCCGGTGCAGGGCATCCTTTACGGGGCCGTCATCGGTGCCGTGCTGGGCGCGCTGGTGCAGCTGCTGCCCAACGTCCAGCGCGGGCTTGCGCGGGTCGTCGTGTTTGCCGTCGTCGGCGCGCTGATCGGTGTCGTGGTCGGCAAGATGTGGGGCGTCTCGGGGGCCGAGTGGATGACGCCGCTCAAGAACTCGCTGATCATCGCGCCCTTCGCGACGCTGATCTCGGTCAGCCTGGGCACGCTGGCGGCCATCGGCCTGTCGCAGACCCATGTGCCGGGGCGCCAGGCGATCATGGCGGTGCTGATCTCGCCGATGATCGTGCCGTTGATCATCTCGGCGACGGGCATGTTCTTTTTCTACGCGCCGCTGGGCAACTGGCTTGAGGCGAACCTCGGCCTGAACCAGACCTTCGTCGGCTACGTCAAGGTGATCCTGGCCCATGCCGCCCTCGGCGTGCCCTTCGTCATCATCACGGTGACGGCGACACTTGTCGGCTTTGACCCGTCGCTGACCCGCGCGGCGGCGAACATGGGCGCCAACCCGGTGACGACGTTTTTCAGGGTGCAGATGCCGCTGATCCTGCCGGGCGTTATCTCGGGCGGGCTCTTTGCCTTCATCACCTCGTTTGACGAGGTAGTGGTCGTGCTCTTCGTCGGCTCGGCGCAGCAGCAGACGCTGCCGTGGCAGATGTTTACCGGCCTGCGCGAACAGATCAGCCCGACGATCCTCGCGGCGGCGACGATCCTGGTGACCATCTCGATCTGCCTGCTGACGACGGTCGAGGTGCTGCGGCGCCGCTCCGAGAAGCTGCGCGGCATGAGCCCCGGCTGAGCCGCTCGCGGCAATGGCGAAGGGCCGCCCCGTCGGGGCGGTCTTTTCATGTCAGGGCAGGATCGACAGCCAGACGGTCGCCGTCAGGATCGTCAGCCCGGTGCCGATCAACACGGCAGAGGCGGCGACCCGCCGGGCAACCCCGTAGAGATTGGCAAAGAGGTAGGCGTTCACGCCCGGGGCCATGGCGCCGGTGAGAACGGCCGAGCGCAAGCCGTCTGTGGACAGGCCCAGCGCCCGGCCCAGCCCGAAGGTGATCGCCGGGTGCAGCACCAGCGAGATGGCGCAGATGAACAGGATCACGCGCATGTCGCCCTCGGGGCGGTAGCGGTGCAGCACCCCGCCCAGCCCGAAAAGCGCCGCCGGGATACCGGCCCGGACCAGCAGATCAACGGCATCCGTCATCACCGCCGGCAGGGCGACCCCGGCCAAGTTTACCCCAAAGCCGGCGGTGATCCCCAGCACCAGCGCGTTGGAAAAGATCGCCCGCACCACCTTGCCGGGCAGCGCGCGGGCCGGTGTTCCGCCCGCCCGGGCGATCTCCATCGCGGTGATGCCGATAGCATAGCAGAACGGCGCGTGCAGGGCGATGATGGCGTAGTTGGCCGTCAGCGCCCCGGTGCCGTAGGCCCGTTCGGTGATCGGCAGGCCCAGCAGCAGCGAGTTCGAGAAGAGCCCGACAAAGCCGATGGCGATGCTGTCCTCCCAGCTGCGCCGGAACAGCGCCCGCGCCCCGGCAAGCCCCGCCAGGAACCCGGCCAGCGCGCCGCAGTAGAAGGCCAGCAGCAGTGCGACGTCGAAATCCCGGCCCAGCTCCAGCGTCGCGATCGCGCGGAACAGCAGCAGCGGGATGGCGATGCCCTGGGCAAAGGTCATCAACCCGTCGATGCCGCTGTCGGTCATCCAGCCCCGCCAGCGCGCAAGATAGCCCGCCCCCACCACCAGAAAGACCGGCGCGATCACCGAGGCCAGCGCGCCCACGGGGCCTCAGCCGGGCAGGGTCAGGGTCATCCCGTCGTGGGCGGGGGTGACATTGGCGGGCGTCTCGGCCGCGACCGTGGCCCAGTCCAGGTCGATATGCATGTTAGTGAGCACCGCGCGCGAAGGCGCGGCCTGGGCGATCCATTCCAGGCTCTTGGCCAGATGCGCGTGGGTGGGGTGTGGGTCCCGGCGCAGCGCGTCGAGGATCCACAGGTCAAGCCCCTCCAGCAGCGGCCAGGCCGCGTCGGGGATATGCGCCACATCGGGCAGATAGGCCGCGTTGCCGATACGGAACCCCAGGGCCTCGATCGTGCCGTGCTCCACCGCGAAGGGGGTGAAGGTGATCGGCCCGCCCGCGCCGTCGATGGTGACGTCGCCGTCGATGGTGTGCAGGTTGCAGATCGGCGGATAGGGCGAGCCGTCGGGCTGCACGAAGGCATAGCCGAAGCGCGACAACAGCTGCTGGCCGGTGTCACCGTCTGCCCAGACATCCAGCTGGCGGCGCATGTTGAAGACGATCATACGCAGATCGTCCAGCCCGTGGACGTGATCGGCGTGCGAATGGGTATAAAGGACGGCGTCCAGTTCGCCAACGCCCGCGTCCAGCAGTTGCTGGCGCAGGTCGGGCGAGGTGTCGATCAGCACGCGCGTGGTGCCCTCTGGCCCTGCCCGCGTGACGAGGAGCGAACAGCGCGTGCGCCGGTTGCGCGCATCCTGCGGGTCGCAATCGCCCCAAAGCCCGCCAAGGCGCGGCACGCCGCCCGAGGAGCCGCAGCCGAGTATGCGCAGGGTGATCTCGCTCATCAGGCGGCCGCCTGCCACTGCGCCGCCTTGGCAAAGAGGCGGTCGAAATTCTCGGCCGTCTGCCGGGCGAAATCGTCGGGGTCCATGCCGAAGACCTCGGCGCCGACACGGGCGGTATGCGCGGTGTAGGCTGGCTCGTTGCGCTTGCCCCGATGCGGCGGCGGGGCCAGGTAGGGGCTGTCGGTCTCGACCAGCACCCGATCGACCGGCGCGGCGGCGAAGATATCTCGCACTTGCTGCGACTTGGGAAAGGTCGCGATGCCGGACATCGACAGGTAGAAGCCCATGTCGAGCGCCGCGCGCGCCAGCTCCGGTCCCGAGGAATAGCAGTGCATGACGCAAGGATAGGGGCCGTCGGCATAGCCGTCGCGCAGGATCGCGGCCATGTCGTCGTCGGCGTCGCGGGCATGGATGATCAGCGGCAGGCCCGTCTCGCGCGCGGCGTCGATGTGGACGCGCAGGGAGCGGCGCTGCGCCTCGGCGCTCTCGGCGGTATAGTGGTAATCCAGCCCCGTCTCGCCGATGCCGACGAACTTGGGGTGGCGGGCCAGCGCGACCAACTCATCCACGCGGGCCAACGGTTCGTCCCCCGCGCTCATCGGGTGGGTGCCGGCGGCGTAGAACACCGGGTCGTGCGCCTCGGCGATGGCGCGCACCTGCGGCTCATTGCGCAGGCGGGTGCAGATGGTCACCATGCGGGCGACGCCGGCGGCCTGGGCCCTTTCGATGACATCGGGCAATTCGCCCTCGAAATCGGGGAAATCAAGGTGGCAATGGCTGTCGACGAGTCGCGCTTGGGTCATGGCACCCTGTCAGGCTGTGGTGGCATCGGCGACGGTGCCTTGCGCCGTCTGCTCGATCCTGAAGACGGTATCTAGAATGAGCAGGGCAGGGTCAAGGTTGACCGCCTTGCCGTGGCGGGTCCGGTCCGAGACCTCTTGCGCCAGCGTGGCCCAGGCCCGCGCGGCGCGGGCATCGGGCGCGAGGCGGGCGAGCAGGCGGGCCTCGCCCGGGGCCCCCTGGTCGGCCGGCGGCCCCTCCAGCCCGGTGCGCGCGGCACGCGACAGGAAACGGTCGATCAGGTCGAGGGTGAGCGTGAACCGCGCCTCGGCCGTCCGGCCCGCGCAGCTTTCGGCCAGCTTGATGGCCCGGGGCCGGTCAAAGCCGGTGGCGCTGTCGAACAGGCCGACCAGGTCGGCGTAGATCGCCAGCCCGTCTAGGTTGATCAGCCGGATCGCCTCGCCGACCGAGCCGCCGGTCAGAGCCGCCAGCGCCCCCGGCGCGTCGGTGTGGCTGTGGGCCTGGGCCAAGGCCTGTGCCATGGCGTCGGGGGGCAGCAGCCCGCAGCGCAGCACCCGGCAGCGCGAGCGGATCGTCGGCAGCAGCCGCGACGGCTGATGCGCCACCATGAGGATCGTCGCACCCTCCGGCGGCTCTTCCAGCAGCTTGAGCATCGCGTTGGCAGCGTTGACGTTCATCTCGTCGGCGGCGTCCACGATGACGACCCGCCGCCCGCCGTCGGCGGCCGACAGGCCGAAGAACCCGCGCAGCTTGCGGACCTCCTCGACCGTGATCACGGTCTTGAGCTTGTCGGTCTTGTCGTCCCAGCCGCGGCGCAGAACGAACAGCCGCGGATGCGCGCCCGAGGCCAGAAGCCGCATGTCGGGGTGGTCGGGGTCCACGTCGAGCCGGTCGGGGGGCGGGGGGGCATCTCCGAACAGCCCGGCGTCGGGGGCCTCGGGGGGGTGCGACAGCAGAAACCCGGCGATTTTCCAGGCCAGCGTGGCCTTGCCCACCCCGCGCGGCCCGGTGATCAGCCATCCCGAGTGCAGCCGCCCGCCGTTGAAACTGTCCAGGAACTCGGCCGCGGCGGCGTCCTGTCCGTAAACCTGCCGCGTTTCGCGCGGGTGCGGCGCACCGTCGACCTGGTCGGGCAGGGGGCGGTCCTCGGGGGCGGTGGCCATCAGGCCCCCTCGCGTGTGGCCAGTTGGGCGGCGATCTCTTCGGCCACGGCCTGCGCGTCGCGGTTGCCGTCGATCACCACGCAGCGCCCGGGGGTGTCGCGGGCCAGTTGCAGGAATCCGTGGCGCAACGTTTCCTGAAAGCCCAACCCGAACGCCTCGAAGCGGTCCTCGCCCGAGGCGCGGGCCAGGCCACGGTCCAGTGCCACGGCCGGGTCCATGTCGATGACGAAGGTCAGGTCGGGCTCGCGCCCGATCATCAGCGCGTGCAGCCTGTCCACGCGTGCGCGCAGATCGCCGCGGGTGGCGCCCTGGTAGATGCGGGTCGAATCGGCGAAGCGGTCGCAGATCACGGTCCTGCCCGCCTCCAGCGCGGGCTGGATGGTCTTTTCCAGGTGGTCGCGGCGAGCTGCGGTGAACAGCAGGATCTCGGTTTCGGCCGACCAGCGGCCGGGGTCGCCGGTCAGCAGCAGCCGGCGGATCTCCTCGGCACCGGGACTGCCGCCCGGTTCGCGGGTCAGCAGGGCCTCGGGCAGACGGTCGGCCAGCAGGCGCGCCTGGGTGGACTTGCCCGAGCCGTCGATACCTTCGAAGGTGATGAACATGCGGATCCGCCCGGAAAAGCCCTGAACTCAGGCGCCGTCCTCGGCGTCGGTCCCGGCGTTGTCAAGAAACTTGCCCATCAGCACGTCGGCCGCGACCCGCAGCCGTGCTGCAAAGCCCCCGCGCGCCACGTCCGCATCCGCGACCAGCGGCGCGCGCGTCTCGGGCAACCCGTCCAGCCGGATCACCAACTCGGCGATCTCGTCGCCCGACGCGATCGGGGCCGGGACGGGGCCGTCGTAGACGACCTCGGCTTCGATGTCGCTGGCGGCCGTCAGGGGAACCAGCATCGACAGATCTTCCTTCACCGAAAGCCCCACGAGCGGGCGTTCGCCCCGCCAGACCTCGGCCTCGGCCAGGCGCGTCCCGGCCTCGGCCACGCTGCGTTCGGCGAACTGACGGAACGCCCAGTTGATGATCTGCTCGGCCTCCTCGGCGCGGGCGCGGGCGGTGGCCAGCCCGGTTATGGCGAAGATGATGCGCCGGTCGCCCTGCTTGGCGCTGCCCACCAGGCCATAGCCCGCCTCTTCGGTGTGGCCGGTCTTCAGCCCGTCGGCGCCGATCCCAAGCCCCAGCAGCGGGTTGCGGTTGCTGACGTTCTGCGGCGCGCGGCCGTCGAATTCGTACCGCTGCTCGGCAAAGAGCGGGTAGAACGTTGGAAAATCGGTGATGACCCGGTCGGCGAGGATGCCGAGGTCGCGCATGGACATGCGGTGCCCAGCCGCCGGCCAGCCGTTGGAATTGGTGAAGGTCGAATTCGTCATCCCGAGGGTTTCGGCCCGGGCCGTCATCAGCCGGGCAAACCCGGCTTCGGTGCCATCCGGCGACAGCGCCTCGCCCAGCACGCAGGAGGCATCGTTGCCCGAGAGCACCACGACCCCGCGCAGCAGATCCTCGACCCGGACGCGGTCGGTCGGGTCCAGGAACATCGTTGAGCCGCGGTATTCGAAACAGTGCTGCGAGACCGGCAGAACGTCGTCCACGCCCAGCCGGCCGTCGGCAATGGCCTCGAAGGCCATGTAGAGCGTCATCAGCTTGGACATCGAGGCCGGCGGCAGCGGCCTGTCGGCGTTCTTTTCCAGCAACACCGTGTCCGTGGTCTGGTCGAGGACAAAAGCGGCTTCGGCGCGGGTGTCGAAGCTCTGGGCCAGCGGGGCCTGCGCCACGGCCAGCACTATCGCGGCGGCCAGCAGGAACGGGGTCGGGATCAGGCGGATCATGGCGGGGGGCGTCCTTGGGTGTCCGGTCGGGTCAGTTGGTGACGAAATAGGCGTCCGAGAACCCCATGCCGCGCACCTGCTCGCGGATTGCGGCGCGGTCCTCGGCCGAGGTGGCCGGGCCGACGATGACGCGCCAGAAGGTGCGCCCCTGGCTTTCTTGTTCAAGCACGGTCGGCACGATTCCGTTGCCGCGCAGGCGGTCGGCGGTGCGGGTGGCATTCGCCTCGATCGAAAAGATCCCGATCTGGACGTAGGGTTTCTCCAGACCGCCCGCGGGGTCGGGGGCCGGGTCCGGGGCAGCGGTAGAGGGGGCGTCGGACGCGTCCGCCGCCTCTATGGCTGCTGCAGCCCCGGCGATCGGGTCAGTCTCTGTCTCGTCCCCCGGCGCGTCGACGTCGAGCGGGGCCGCGGCAATGTTCTCGGGGGTGTCGAAATCTGCGGTCGGGGAGGGGTCTGGCGCGGCCGCTTCCTCGCGACGCAGGGCCGTGACCTGAAGCTCGGCCGGGTTGCCGGCCAGCATTTCGAGCGCGGCTGCGGCGTCAGAAGACACCTGCAACCGCGGCCCCGGGTTTTCGCGCTCGCGCCGGAACAGGGCGCCGATGACGAAACTGTCGTTCTCCTGGTTGCGGATGATGACCCGCTCGGGGGCGTCGACCTCGGGGTGCGCCACCCAGACCCCGCCCAGCGAGGGGCGTCCGTCCCACAGGCCCTCTTCAGTGACCTGGAAGACCTCGGGCGCCTCGACGTCCCGTTCGACCAACTGGACCGACTGGCCGTCGGCCGCGTTCTCCTGCGGCGGTTGCGCGCCCGGCGACGTCCCTGCGCCAAAATCGAAGCCGCCGTCGCCGTCGCAGCCCGTCAGCGCCAGAAGCGCGGCCCCCGCAAACAGGGCCGTGCGCGTGTGTCGTCCTGGTGTGCCTGTCATGTCGTGCCCTTGTCGTTTCCGTGCCGGTTGCCCGGTCTTGTGGTTCGGTAATGCGGCCACGCTCGGCCGGCCAGCCCCGCTAAATAGGCCTTCGGTAGCCTCCGTGCCGGGACCTCCGGCTATCGCATGCCATCCAGCTAGCAAGATAGACCGGTGGGCCGCGTTGTGAAAGCACTGTCGCGGCCGTTCGGCGGATTTCCACATTCCTGATTGTGCTTCCAGAATCGCTCGGATCCCCTTACGCCACCCGCCGACGGAGGAGTGGCAGAGTGGTCGATTGCACCGGTCTTGAAAACCGGCGTGCGTGAGAGCGTACCGTGGGTTCGAATCCCACCTCCTCCGCCACC
>NZ_MSIT01000059.1 GCF_002094885.1 Salibaculum halophilum | reverse complement strand
GGTTCATTCTGTTTTCGATGAGGTCGTCGACGACGGATGGGTCTGCGAGTGTCGAGGTATCTCCGAGGGCGTCGTGGTCGTTTTCTGCGATCTTGCGCAGGATGCGGCGCATGATCTTGCCGGATCGGGTCTTGGGCAGGCCCGGGGCCCACTGGATCAGGTCGGGGCTTGCGATGGGGCCGATTTCGCGGCGCACCCAGTCGCGCAGTTCCTTGCGCAGCGCGTCGGAGGGGTCCTCGCCGGCCATCAGGGTGACGTAGCAGTAGATGCCCTGGCCCTTGATCTCGTGCGGGTAGCCCACGACGGCGGCCTCGGCCACCTTGTCGTGTGCGACCAGGGCGCTCTCGACCTCCGCCGTGCCCATGCGGTGGCCCGAGACGTTGATGACGTCGTCGACGCGGCCGGTGATCCAGTAATCGCCGTCCGCGTCGCGCTTGCAGCCGTCGCCGGCGAAGTAATAGCCCTTGTAGTCGGAGAAGTAGGTCTTCTCGAAACGGGCGTGATCGCCCCAGATGGTGCGCATCTGGCCCGGCCAGCTGTCGGCAATGGCCAGCACGCCCTCGGCGGGGGTGTCGTGGATTTCCTGGCCCGATGTCGGCTCCAGCACCACCGGCTTGACCCCGAAGAAGGGCTTCATCGCCGCGCCGGGCTTGGTGGCATGGGCGCCGGGCAGGGGGGTCATCATGTGGCCGCCGGTTTCGGTCTGCCACCAGGTGTCGACGATGGGCACGCGGCCCTTGCCCACGACGTCGTTGTACCAGGCCCAGGCCTCGGGGTTGATGGGTTCGCCCACGGTGCCCAGCACGCGCAGGTCCGAGAGGTCGTGGCGGGTGACGAAACCCTCGCCCTGGCCCATGAGCGCGCGGATCGCGGTGGGGGCGGTGTAGAACTGTGTGACGCGGTGCTTTTCGCAGACCGCCCAGAAGCGGCCGGCGTCGGGCCAGGTGGGCACGCCCTCGAACATCAGCGTGGTCGCGCCGTTGGCCAGGGGGCCATAGACGATGTAGCTGTGCCCGGTGACCCAGCCCACGTCCGCGGTGCACCAGAAGACGTCGCCGGGGTGGTAGTCGAAGGTGATCTCGTGCGTCATCGCGGCCCAGACGAGGTAGCCGCCCGAGGAATGCACCACGCCCTTGGGCTGGCCGGTGGAGCCGGAGGTGTAGAGGATGAAGAGCGGGTCCTCGGCGCCCATCTCCTCGGGCGGGCAATCGGCCGAGACCTTCTCGGCCTCCTCGTGCCACCAGAAGTCGAGCCCGTCGCGCCAGGCGACCTGGTCGCCGGTGCGGCGCACCACGAGGGTCTTGACGTCGCGCGTGTCGTGCAGCAGCGCCTGGTTGACGTTGTCCTTGAGCCTGGTGGTGCGGCCGCCGCGCGGGGCGTGGTCGGCGGTGATCACCAGCTTGGCGTCGCAGCCGTTGACCCGCGCGCCCAGGGCATCGGGCGAGAAGCCGGCGAAGACGACCGAGTGGATCGCGCCGATGCGCGCGCAGGCGAGCATGGCATAGGCCGCCTCGGGGATCATCGGCAGGTAGATGACGACGCGGTCGCCCTTGCCGATGCCGAGGTTTTTCAGCACGTTGGCCATGGTCGAGACCTGCGCGGCCAGCTCGTTGTAGGTGATGTGCAGCGCCGCGTCGTCGGGATCGTCGGGCTCCCAGATGATGGCGGTCTGCTCGCCGCGGGTGTCGAGATGGCGGTCGATGCAGTTGGCCGCGACGTTGAGCGTGCCGTCCTCGAACCAGCGGATGTCGATGTTGCCGGGCGCAAAGCTGGTGGTCTTGACCGTCGAAAACGGCGTCATCCAGTCGATCCGCCGCCCGTGCTCGGCCCAGAACCCCGCGGGGTCGGCAACCGAGGCCGCGTACATCTCCTCGTAGCGCGCCGCATCAACATGCGCCCGCGCCACCATCTCCTCAGAGGGCGGATAGGTGGTGGTCATGG
>NZ_MSIT01000058.1 GCF_002094885.1 Salibaculum halophilum | reverse complement strand
TTCGACCGGGTCCAGCGTGCCGATGGAGAGGCCACCCGCGCCGGTTGCCCAGTCGGGCAGATTGGCGAGCGCCGCGTTCAGCCGGGTGATGAAGCGGTTGATCCGTGCCACCACGCCGTTGATCATCGACTCGACGCCGTCGATCAGGGCATTGGCGGCCTGGAAGGCGAAATCCCCGATGGCCTCCGGCAGCGCGCCCCAGGTCGCCTTCACCGCGTCGAAGGCGCCCGAGAAGGTCGCGACGGTGCTGTTGCCCCAGCCGACCACGGCTTCCGTCGCGCCCTGCAGACCGTCGAGGATCGTCGCCTGCGCCGCGGCCCAGCCGGCCTCCACCCGCGCCCAGGCGGCGCTGGCGCGCAGCGCGATCCGGTCCCAGGCCTCCGCCGCCACGTCCCGAAGCAGGCCGAGCGCGTCGCCGATGCCGCCGGTCGCCGCCACGAGGCGGGTGAACTGGTAGATCAGTTCGCCCGCGCCGACGACGAGCGCGCCGATGCCGGTGCGGATCAGCGCCCCGCGCAGGACCACCAGCGCCGTGGCAAGCCCGCGGACCGAGAGCGCCGCCGCGGCCAGCCCCGCCACCCAGCGCCCGGCGAGAAAGCCCGCAAAAGCCGCCGCGGTGCTGGCCACCCGTCCGAAATTGTCGATCAGCAGGACGAGCGCGTCCGAGATACCGGTGAAGACCCGCTGGATCGGCCCGCCGACCTCGCCGAGCCGGGCCAGCCCTTCGGCCGCGCTCTGCAGGGCCGGCGCGGCGGCGACGGCCAGCTGGTTCGACACGCCCCGCCAAATGAGCCCCAGCCGCGAGATCGCGTCGTTCGTCTCCTCGATCCGGTCGGCGTCCGCGTCGCTCACCAGCACGCCGAAGCGGCGCAGCTCGTCGTTCGCCTGGCGCAGCTGCGCGGGGTCGAGCCGCTGGAAGGCCACGAAGGCGCGGTCGCCGAAGAGCTGCGAGAAGAGCGCCGCCTGCTCCGACGCCGCCGCATTCTGCCGGATCGCCTCGGTGACCCGCGCGATGCGCTGGTCGAGCGGCAGCGCGAGCAGCTCCGCCGCGTTGAGCCCCAGCCGCCGGATCGCGTCGGCCGCCGGCCCGCTGCCATCGGCGGCGAAGAGCGACAGGCGCCGGGTCAGGCGCGCGGACCCGGCCTCGAGCTCGCGGAAGGAATTGCCCGACAGGTCCGCTGCCCGCGCGAGCACCTGCACGCTCGCCGTGGTGGTGGCGAGCGACTGCGCGAGCTTGGCCTGCGCGTCGACGGTCTGCAGCCCCGAGCGGATCAGCGCCGCGCCGGCCGCCGCAGCCGCCGCGCCGACCACCCGGGCGATCCGCGTCGCCTGCCGCGCGAAGCGGGCAAGCCGGCGGTTGGCCGCCTCCATCTCGCGCGAGAGGCGCCGGAACCCCTGCTGGCCGGCCTCGCCCACACCGCGCAGCGCATCCTTGACCTGCCGCCCGCCCGTCGCCGACAGGCGCACGCTCACGCGTTTCTCGGCCATCAGTCACACTCCATGGCGCCGCCGTCCCCGCGGGCCGCGTCGTTTCGTTTCTGCAGGGTCTCGACCACCACCGCCTCGACATGCGGGAGAAGCTCGGCGGCGGCGACCGGATCGACGCCGCGGGCGCGCGCCATCGCCAGCAGCGCGGTCATGTCGAAGCCGATCACGCCGCCCATGGGCGCCAGCCGCAGCTGGCCGCCCGCCGCCTGCACAAGATCTCGCACCTGCCGGCCCTCGACCGTCAGCGGCCGCTCTTGCGTTTGCGGGCAGTCCGGGCACGGCCCTTGGCACCCTGCGCAGTACTCCGCGCCCCCGCCCCAGACCCAGGCTGCGAGGGCGCAGAGACGTTTTTTTCCTGCTCCAGCAGCAGCCCCTTCTGGACGTAGCGGGTCTGGAACGCCTCGAAGATCGGCCAGATGTCCATCAGCGCCGGGATCGTCTCGGGGCCGGGCTCGACCGGGTTGCCCTTGGCGTCGCCCACGCCCTCCCACTCCACGATCGCCAGCCGGGCCAGCGCCACCGCGAAGGGGATCGCGACCGCCTCGTCGGTCGCGCGCGACGTCTCCGCGTCGTCGCCCTCACCGGGCATGGTCTCCAGCGCCGCGACCACGTCGGGGTCGCGGCGCG
>NZ_MSIT01000057.1 GCF_002094885.1 Salibaculum halophilum | reverse complement strand
AGCGCGGCGACGCGCCAGCGCTTGCGCGCCGCCGACAGGTCGGGTCGGGCCGCGCGCCGGACCAGCCAGGCGGCCACGCCATGCGCCTCGGCGCGCAGCGCCAGGCGCTTGGTGGCGGTGAAATCCAGTTGCGGCGCTTCGCCCCAGACCTCGCCCACAACGGCGCCCAGCACGCCGCAGCCCAGCCCCTGTTCCATGGCCCAGAGCACGTCGAGGGGGCGGTTCACGTCCACCGCGATCACCTCCAGCGGGCGGGGCAGCCCGGCGATGCAGAGCCGCCCGGCCTCGTGCCGCGACAGCCGGTCGCTGATCCACAGGACCGGGCCGTCCGCGGGGTCGACCTGGGCCAGCAGGAAGCCCAGCGGCCCGCCGTCGCTGGCGTTTTCCGCGAAGACCTCGGTCAGGGTGGGGGCCTCGGCGGTCCTGGCCGGGTCGGTGGCGCGGTCGGACAGCAGCTCGGCGGCGGTCCTGGTGGGGGGCGGGGCGCAGCGCATGGGGATGTCCTCGGTAAATGTTCCTTCTTTGTTCTAGTCTGCGCACCCGTCCGCGTCAAACCCCGGGCGGGGTGGTCCTACCCGGGCCGTCCCGGCTTGTCTGCCGCCGTTGCCTTGCATAGCCTGCGTCCGGCAGAGGGAGGGCAGACGGCCGAGATGACGAGACCAGTGCCGCGGGTGGTGCCCCGCAACGACACCCAGCAGACATCCCCGCCCGGCCCGGGTCCGGCCGGCGCGGCGCGGGTGCCACGATGATCGCCATGGAGGTGCTCGAGGCCTGCGTGGCCCGCGCCGGGCTGGCCCCGAGCGCGCATAACGCCCAGCCCGCGCGCTGGGCGCTGGACCACGATGGCGCGACGCTGTTTTGCGATCCGGGCGTTACCCTGCCGGCGAGTGACCCCGAGGGGCGCGCCACGGCGCTGGGCTGTGGCGCCGCGCTGGAGGCCATGGTGCTGGCGCTGTCGGCCCATGGCATCGGGGCCGAGGTGGACCTCGCGCCGATGCCGCGCCTCACCCCGGGGCGGGGGCTGGAAACCCTTGCGCATTTGCGGTTCACCGACGCCGCCGCCGAGGACCCGCTGCACCGCCAGCTGGAGGCCCGGTTCACCTGGCGCGGGTCCTTCGATGCCGCCCCGATGGAGCTTTACGGCTGGTCGCGCCCCGACGCACGGCAGGTGCTTGATGACAAGGGCCGCGCCTGGCTGGCCGAGCGCAACGACTGGGCCAGCCTGCAGATGCTGCGCGACAGGGGCCTGCGCCACGAGTTGCTGGACTGGATGCGCCTGTCGCCCGGCCACCCGCGGGCGGATCTTGATGGCATGGACCGGGCGGCGCTGAACCTCGGCCTGGCGCGGGCCATGGCGCTGCCGTTGGTCTTCGGCCCGCTCTGGCGGGGGCTGGAGGCCGCCGGGCTGACCCCGCGCCTGACGGCCGAGGCCGCGGCCACCCGCACCGCGCCGGTAATCGCGCTGTTCCACCGCCCGCGCAGCGAGCACCCGGTGGAAAGCGGCCGCGCCTACCTGCGCCTGTGCCTGGAGGCGGCGCAGCTCGGCATGGCGGGCTGGCCCATGGCGGCACTGTCCGACCATCCCGCGACCAACGGCGAGATCTGCACGCGCTTCGGCATCGCGCCGGACAGGCGGTTGATCCAGGCGGTGCGGTTCGGCAAGCCGACCGGCCCCGCCCCGCCGCGGGCACGCCGGCCCCTGGCCGAGGTGCTGGTGTCGCGCAGCTGACGCGGGGGCCGTCTGACAGCCGACCCGAGCTCGGGAGAGAGGGCGTCCGAGCGGACCATTACGCAGTTAAATCGAGCGGCTGATGTGCGGGATCGCGCGGGCGCTCCATAACGTGTGACGCGCCGCGACAGCGACGGGCCGCGGCGCGGCGATCTCACGCTGGTTCGGCAGGGCTTTATCCAGCTTACTGGCGCGCGACGGACAGGCTGTTGACCAGGGCCAGCCCAATTTTCTTACCGCTGGCTGCAGGTCCACTGGTCAATGCCTTATCCCAACCGTACGTCCGAAGCTAGTCATATAGCTGAGTACCCTGCTCAACTGTTGCCTTGTGCAACGCGTTGGATCAGCTACAATATATTGTGGCGCATTGGGCAGGAGGTAGCGATGTCCGAAGAATTCAATTTGCCGGGATCGTCTTACGCCGAAGTCAGCAAGATCATTCAAGGTTATGCGTCACTCGGAAAGGCCGCGTCGCTAGCAGACGTTAGCAAGGCTATTGGCATGGATAAGACCGTCATCAGCCGCAACGTTAAGTTTTTGGTGGGAG
>NZ_MSIT01000056.1 GCF_002094885.1 Salibaculum halophilum | reverse complement strand
CCCCCGGATGTGGTCCCAACCTCGGTGTCCCCAACGGGGTCTCTTCTCTTTTCGTGTATAGGGGTATGTTCTCGACCCAACTTCTTCTTCCCACATGAATGTGTAGCAAAAGGTTGGGACCACGGGGTGAGGTTGGGGACACCGTTGTTTTTGAAGCGCTTTTCGTGTCCCCAACCCCCTCCAGAGGTTGGGACAGGGTTGGGACCATCGGGGAGGTTGGGATAGGGCGCCATGAAGAGAGGCCGTGCGTGGGCTACAGGAGTTGCCCACGTGATTTTTGGGTAGATGCGCGGGGACGCGCTATCCTGGAATATGCATGAGGGTTGGCGGGTCTATCCCAAGCTCTTGATCCAGCGTAGGTTTTGGTTGTTGAGGCCAAAAACTCCGGATCGGAAGGACGAGACCCGCCATGACCGAGATTACGCCGCTGCTGCCGGGCCTGTCACCTGTGAACGGCAAGGCGGTGACCGCCCGTTTCGACGGCGGCTCGCTGTCTTCGGATGCGGGGCTGCTGGCCTTGCGAGAGGTGGAGCGGCGGCTCGATGTGGCGGGCAGGCTGGCGGCCTGCATCGACGATCCGCGCGATCCGAGCCGCATCCTGCACAGCGTCGCCGACATCCTCCGGTTCCGGATGATGATGATCGCGGCCGGCTACGAGGATGGGATCGACGCCAACGCGCTGCGCGCCGACCCGGTGTTCAAGATGGCGCTGGAGCGCATGCCGGAGGCACGGGATCTCTGCTCGCAGTCCACCGTCAGCCGGCTCGAGACCCTGCCCGACCGGCGCATGCTGCTGCGCATGGGTCGAGCGATGGTCGAGCTCTACTGCGCCAGCTTCGCGCAGGTCCCCAAGCGGATCACCCTCGACATCGACGACACCTTTGACGCCGTGCATGGCGGCCAGCAGCTTCGGCTGTTCAACGCTCACTATGACGACTACGGCTTCCAGCCGATCGTGGTCTTTGACGGCGCCGGCCGGTTCGTGACCGCGGTGCTGCGCCCGGCGAAGCGGCCGAAGGGCCGCGAGATCGCCGCACATCTGCGCCGCCTGATCCGCGAGATCCGCAGCCACTGGCCGCGCGTGGAGATCCTGATCCGCGGCGACGGGCATTACTGCGCGCCCGAGGTGCTCGACCTGTGCCGAGCGCGCAGGGTGGACTTCATCCTCGGGCTGCCGAACACCAAGGTCCTGCGCCGCCATGTGATGACGCTGGAGGCCTCCACGACTGCGCGCGCCGAGGCCGCCGATGGCGCCACGATCCGCCGCTTTAAGGAATTCCACGATGCCGCCGCCTCATGGAGCCGGGTCGAGCGCATCATCGCCCGGGTCGAGGCGGGGCCTCGCGGCTGCGACACCCGCTTCATCGTCACCAGCCTGACCAAGGGAACCGGCAAGACGCTCTACGAAGGCGTCTACTGCGCCCGCGGCCAGGCCGAGAACCACATCAAGGCCTGGAAGGCCCATCTCGCCGCCGACCGCACCTCGTGCACCAGCGCCGCCGCCAACCAGCTGCGGCTGTTCCTGCATGCGGGCGCCTACTGGCTGATGTGGACCCTGCGCGCCGCCCTGCCGAAACGCTCGCCCTGGCGCCACGCCCAGTTCGACACCCTGCGGCTCAGGCTCGTGAAGATCGCCGCCCGCGTCGTCGAGAGGAAGACCCGCATCGCCATCCATCTCCCGAACGCCTGTCCGGCCGCGCCATTGATGCGCATGGTGCTCGACCGGCTCCCCCGCATGGCGCCGGTCTGAAAACCGGCCTGGCCGCCGCCCCCGCTCACCCAGAAACCGAAACCCCAGAACCTGACACCCAGAACTGCGCCGCCCCGCGAGCGCGTGAGACGCCATGGCCGCGGCAACAAAGACCATCACCCAGGGCACGATACCCGCTCATCGCGACAGCCAACGTGCATAATGCGGGCCATTGCCCGTCTTGATGATACTTGCGGCATAGGGCCTCGATAACTCGAAGCTCCTCGGCTATCAGATGACACGCTTCTTCGAAGTGCGCCATGAAACTTTCGTGTTTCTCAAGGGCTTCGGACGCTAGACGAGATGCATCTGCCGGCGCCGCATGAGCGCCCGTCTTGTTCCTTATCTCGACGCATTCTCGAAGCGCAGAGAACCGCTGCTCGCCATCGTCAGGTTCGGCGTGGTGCCAAAGTAACTCTGCGAGCTTGATAGAACCGAACTGGTTTTCGAAGGCTACACCTACGGATCGCAAGATGCCTGCAAGACATCTTTTCTCGAGACCTTCTACGAAAAGCTGGCTCAAATCGCGGAACGACCCTGCCCATTCGTCCCGGCTTGTCGTGACAGGTGG
>NZ_MSIT01000055.1 GCF_002094885.1 Salibaculum halophilum | reverse complement strand
CGCCGAGCCCGCCGCCCCGGCCGCGGCCGCCGCCATGCCCGCCGGGCCGGACGCCGAGGCCGTGCGCAAGATCTTCGAGGGCCGCGATTACGAAGAGGTCACGCTCAACGGCATGCGCAAGACAGTCGCCGCGCGCCTGACCGAGGCCAAGCAGACGATCCCGCATTTCTACCTGCGCCGGGACATCCAACTCGACGCGCTGCTGGAATTCCGCGGCCAGTTGAACGCCCAGCTGGAGTCGCGCGGCGTCAAGCTTTCGGTCAACGACTTCATCATCAAGGCCTGCGCGTTGGCCCTGCAATCGGTGCCCGACGCCAATGCCGTCTGGGCCGGCGACCGCATCCTCAAGCTCGCGCCCTCGGACGTCGGCGTCGCGGTGGCCGTCGACGGCGGGCTTTTCGTGCCGGTGCTCAAGGACTCCGAGCAGAAATCGCTCTCCACCCTCTCGACCGAGATGGGCGACCTTGCCACCCGCGCCCGCGACGGCAAGCTCGCCCCGCACGAATACGTCGGCGGCAGTTTCGCGATCTCGAACCTCGGCATGTTCGGCATCGAGAATTTCGACGCGGTCATCAACCCGCCGCACGGGGCCATCCTGGCCGTGGGCGCGGGCGTCAAGAAACCGGTGGTCGGCGCCGACGGCGAGTTGACCACGGCCACGGTGATGTCGACGACGCTCTCGGTCGATCACCGGGTGATCGACGGCGCCCTCGGCGCCAAGCTGCTGGCCGCGATCAAGGACAACCTCGAAAACCCGATGGTGATGCTGGCCTGACAGGTCTCGACCGCGATGAAAAAAGGCCGCGCTCGACGCGGTCAGCGGTTGGCACGTCGTGGTGCAAACCGCGGCCGAGCTCTTTCTGGGCCTAACGCTATGTCTGGCGAGTCTCCCCGGAGACATCTTCGGGAGGCTTCTGCTCCGCAGGCCGGGTTGGCGGCCAAGGGTTGAATTCGCTGCGGACGCACTCGCGGCTGCTATTGGGGTCTAGACCTGACAAAAACAGTGGTTTTTGTCACTGGAGCCGCTGCACCCCTAAGTATAGGAAAATCCCGTGTCACAAACCCTTGGCAGAACTCTGCTTTATTTTGGCACGTTTTGGCCCCCGTCCCAAGGTGCGGGCACGGGTGCATGGTGCAGCATCCAGTTATTAAGGCTCCGACCGGACATTGCGGTCCGACCCCTCAGCCTCATTTGCTCCACGAAATGCAAAGGGCCGCTCGACCCGGGCGCGGCCTCCCTGCGCGCACGGCCACGCCGGCGTCACGCCCCCGATTTCAGGATCTGGTCCATGGTGATCGCGGGCTGGTCGCAGCCCGCCTCGCCCACCACCTTGGCGGGCACCCCGGCCACGGTGGTGTTCTCGGGCACCGCGCGCAGCACCACGGACCCGGCCGCGATGCGCGAGCAGCACCCCACCCGGATGTTGCCCAGCACCTTGGCCCCGGCCCCGATCAGCACGCCGTCGCCGATCTTGGGGTGGCGGTCCTCTTCCTCCTTGCCGGTGCCGCCAAGCGTCACCGAATGCAGCATCGACACGTTGTCGCCGACCACGGCCGTCTCGCCGATGACGATGGAATGGGCGTGGTCGATCATGATGCCCTTGCCGATCCGCGCGCCGGGGTGGATGTCCACGCCGTAGACCTCGGAACTGCGCATCTGCACGAAATAGGCCAGGTCGCGGCGGCCCTTGGTCCAGAGGTGGTGGCCCAGCCGATAGGCCTGCATCGCCTGGAATCCCTTGTAATAGAGGATCGGCTGCAACAGCCGGTTGCAGGCCGGGTCGCGTTCCTCGATCGCGGCAAGGTCGGCGCGGGCGGCCTCGACCAGGCCGGGATCGTCGGCATAGGCCTCCTCGGCGAGTTCGCGCAGCAGCACCATGCTCATCTCGTTGGAGTTCAGCTTGGCCGAGAAGCGGTAGGACAGCGCCTTTTCCAGCGTCTTGTGGTGCAACACGCAGGCATGGATCAGCCCACCCATGAGCGGCTCGTCGACGATGGCCTGTTCGGCCTCGGCGGTGATGCGGGCCCAGACGGGATCGAGCGCGGCGAGAGCGGGGTTCGGCTGTGCCATGACGGGCCTCCTTTTGTCCGGTCACTAGCCCAGATAGGGTGGATGGGCCAAGAACAAACCCGTGATGGAGGGGGTCACGAAAATGGATGACCACGACATCGCCGCGCTGAAACAGGCGCTTCTGGACCGGCTCGCCGCGCTTGACGAGGAGGATGCGCGCGGATCAGCCGGCCAGCGCACCGTGGACCTGGATCAGCAGGCGGTGGGGCGGCTCAGCCGGATGGACGCGCTGCAGAACCAGGCCATGGCCAAGGCCCAGGCCGGCCGCCGCGCGGGCGACCGCCGCCGGGTGCTGGCGGCGCTGGCGCGCATGGACGAGGGCGAGTACGGCTATTGCACCGACTGCGGCGATGCGCTCTCGCCCGAGCGGCTACGCGCCGATCCGACGCTGCCGCGCTGCCTGTCCTGCACGCGCGGCTGAGCGGGCCGCGCGCCCCCGCGCGCCGGGTCGCGCCGCCAGTCCTCCAGCGCCTGCAGCACCACCGCGAGCGCGGCGCAATAGGCCGCGTCG
>NZ_MSIT01000054.1 GCF_002094885.1 Salibaculum halophilum | reverse complement strand
CCCGCTCCCCGCGTGCGGCGGCGACGCAGAGGGCGGCGACTAAGACGCCGAGGCAGCCGCCCACGAACAGACCTGCGAGAAACTCAAGCATCGCCGCGGAACCCGCGCTCAATCCGGTCGCGCAGGCCGATCAGGCCCAGACCGAGGAACATCAGGCCAGCGGGAGAGGCGTCGCCCGAGCCGGCGAGCAGCGCGACGAGGCGGGACAGCTCGGCGAGGGGGCCGGCGGTGGGGAGCGCGAGGGAGGCGATGCCGGTGAGCATGGCGAGCAGTCCCGCCCACCACGTGAGCGAGTTGGGTCGAAAGTAGCGCATAAGTCAGGCCCTCCGGATCAGCTTGGAAAAGAAGGCGACCAGCCGGGCGAACCAGCCGGTCGGCGTGTCGGGGGCAGTAGGGACGGCGGGCCTGGCGGGTTGCAGGAGCGCCAGGGCTTCGCTCTCCGCCAGCCGCCGGACAGGCCGCGAGAAGTCCACGCGGCCCGCAGGATCCACGGACCAGACCGGGATCGGCCCGCCGGGATAGCGGCGATGGCGGAACAGGCCGCGCTCCGCCTCGCGCCGAGGGATGATCTCCGCCGGCCGCCGCCAGTTGAAGAAGGCCTGCGCCGCGGCTTCGCGGTCCCCGGCGTTCAGGTCGCGGGTCAGCGCAGCCCGCGCGATGCCGCCCGTGTTGTAGTGGAACGAGACCAGCGCATCGAACTCGTGCGGCGCCAGCGGGACTGTCACCGCGGCCAAGACCTCGGCCTCGTAGGTCGCGAGATCCGCGCGGAAGACCCGGAACGCCTCGCCGATGCCTTCATCGAGATCGGCGGGCATGCCGCGGGGCATCTCCGCTGGGTCGGGCGCCCCGGCCGCCGCCGTGTGGCCGATACCGAAGGTCCAGGTGCCGGTGGAATCGAGATACGGCGCGGGCACGACTCCTTCGTGCCCGGCCAGGGCCAGCAGGCCCCGCTCGGTCATCTTCATGGGATTACTCCAGAAACGAGAAGATCAGGATCAGCGCCGCAACGGCCAGACCGATGCGCAGCCGGTGCGCGAACCGCGTGCGGGGATCCTCGCACTCGGTGCGCAGCGCGCGGGCCAGGCGGAGAAGCTCAGTCATCCTTGCGCCCCTTGGCGGCGCGCAGCCGGGCCAGGACGACCTCGATGAAGGCCGGGCCGAAGACGCCGACGAGATAGGCGGCCGAGCCCGCCGCTCCGCCCGCCGGGATCGCGTCAGGCCGCAGACCCAGCCAGGCCGCGATGACCGCCATCGACAGGCTGCCCATCCCGGCCGCGATCAGCCCGCCGAGCAGGATGTGGCGCAGCGCGTCGCGCAAGCGCATCTTCGTGGTCAGGGCGTTCGTCGCCCCGCCGAGCGCACCCCAGGCGGCGAGGATCACGGCGGTCGAGGCCGCGAGCTCGCGCAGCACGGCGGCAACGAAGCTGCCGGTGTCATTCATCGCCGGATCTCCAGAAGCGGAATGGAGGTGATCGAGCCGAGCCGCTCGAGGTCGAGCGTCACGTCGAGCGCGTCGGTGTCAAAGCGGACGGGCACGTCGAAGGCGAAGCCGGCGGTGACCGCGACGCCGGCGGCCGGCGCGGTGTCGAAGGTCACGACGCCCGTGGTCGTGTCGACCGTCCAGCCCGACATCTGCTCGACCCCGCCGAGCGCGACGCGCACGCTGCCTGCCACCGGCTTGGCGATGGCGCGGGTCCAGCTCTGCGCGCCGGAGCTGTAGCGTTTCAGGAGCGCGAATTCGGTGAGGCTGCCATTGCCCGTGCCGATCTCCTGGTCGGTGGGCGAGATCGCCGCGGACGGCAGGGCCGACTTGTAATCGGCCCAGTCCTTGAAGCGGAAGCCGTGCAACTGGCCGTTGCGCGCCTCGAAGAAGGCGACCACCGCGGCCAGGTCATCCGCGCGGCGGATGCCATAGGCGACATCATAGCGGCGGCGGCTGTTCGCCCAGCTGGCGTTGCGTTCCTCGTCACCCGAGGCGAGTTCGACGATCTGTGTGCGCCGCTCCGGCCCGCCGCGCGCGCCGCGGCTGATGTTGTCGGGAAACCGGACCTCGTGGGAGGCCATCACATGCCCCTCCGGCCCATGGCCACGGCGCGCGAGATGTCCGCGGCGACCTGTGTGCGGGACTGCCGGAAGCTCTCGGCGTCGCGGGTCTGGATCGTGACATTGACGACCGGGGCGGGCTCGCGGTCTCGGCGTGGGGCGTCATACTCGCGGGTCTCCCGGCGGGAGAGCACCCGCTCGCCGCGCTGCAGGATTGCCGGGACCTCGTCATGGCGAAGCTCGAGCTTCCCGCCGGAATGCATCCGCGGGGCCGCCGCGAAGGCTGCGGCCGGGACCATACGCCCGGGTCCTGGTACGCCGACCACGCCGCCGGCATGCAGGACGTTGGCGAACAGACCGCCGGCGCCTCCGAGCGCATTGCCGAGGCCGCCCGCGATCGGCCCCAGGATGAAGCGCCGCGCCGCGAGCTGCGCGAGATCGGCGATCAGCGAGGTGACGAGGTCGCGGACCTTCAGCTTGCCGGTCTTCACGAACTCGCCCACCGCGTTCTCCGCCGACCGGAAGGCGCCGACGAGGCTCTGGCCAATATCCCCGCCGATCTCGCGAGCCTTCGTGGCATAGTCCGACAGCGCCGCCGTGACCGCCTGCCAGCCGGTGACGGCCCGCTCGGTGCTGGGCGCGGCGGCGGAGGCGGCCGGCCCGGCCGCAGCCCCGGCTTCGGTGGCCGCCTGTCCGGCCGCACCGAGCGCCGCCTCGAAGCGGTCGGCCGAGTCCGTGGCCACCTCGAGCGCCGCAGCACCGTCCGAGCCCGCGCCCGCCACGGCGTCCTTCAGCGCCTGCCAGGCGGTCATCGGGCGCGCGGCGGCCTGAGACAGCATGCCGGCCGCCTCGGCGTAGCCCGCGGCGCGGCTGCGCGCGTCGGCGGCCATCCCGCCGAAGAGGTCCGGCGCTTCGACATAGGTGCGGCCCATGGCGGCGCGGAAGGCGTCGCCCGCGGCATCGCCGACCGCCGAGGCCGCGCCGGCGAAGGGGTTCTCGACCCCGCCCAG
>NZ_MSIT01000053.1 GCF_002094885.1 Salibaculum halophilum | reverse complement strand
CCGCCGAACAGCCGCTGCTCGACTCCGAGCTGCTGGGCTACGGCCGCGATCCGCTGGCGCCGGTCAAGGACGCGATCACCGCCGACGGCGACGTGGCGGTCCCGATCGACGCGGAGGCCTGGGGCCACTGGCTCAAGGCCGCCTTCGGTGCGCCCGCGACCAGCGGCACCGGGCCCTGGACCCACGAGTTCCAGTCGGGCGCCTGGGACCTGCCGAGCTTCGCGCTGGAGAAGGGCCTGCCGGAGGTGCCGCATTACGCCATGTATCCCGGCTGCCGGGTCAACCAGCTGCAATGGTCGATGGAGCGCTCGGGCCTCGTGACCGCGACCGTCGGCGTGATCGCGCAGGGCGAGGACAAGAGTGCTGCAAGCCAGGCCGGCACCCTGACCGAGCCCGCGCTCAGGCGCTTCGGCAGCTTCAACGGGAGCGTCCAGCGCAACGGCACGGCGCTCGGCAACCTGGTCTCGGCCGAGATCACCTACGCCAACAACCTCGACCGGGTGGAGACGATCCGCGCCGACGGCAAGATCGACGGCGTGGAGCCCGGCATCGCCGCGCTGACCGGCAACGTGGTGGTGCGCTTCGCCGACGAGACGCTGCTGCAACAGGCCATCGACGGCGATCCTTGCGAGCTGGTGTTCGGTTACGCGCTGCCCTCGGGCGAGAGCTTCATGCTGACCGCGCATGCCGTCTACCTGCCGCGCCCGCGCATCGGGATCGACGGGCCGCAGGGCATCCAGGCGACCTTCGACTGGCAGGCCGCGCGCGACCCCGGCACCGGCCGCATGGCCACCGCAACCCTCATCAACGACGTGGACCAGTATTGATGCTCCGACTCGACATGACCCGCAATCCCGCCTGGCACGACATGCCCGGTGGCGTGCGCCTGAAGCTCCTGCCAATCACCACCGCACTGATGGCCGAGG
>NZ_MSIT01000052.1 GCF_002094885.1 Salibaculum halophilum | reverse complement strand
TGCGCCGCGACCCGGACGTGGTCGCGGCGCTGGAGACCATGCCCAGCGAGGGCGACGACACGGAGACGTCGCGTGCCACCGACGAGGCGGTGGCGATCCCCTTCGCGGTGGCGCTGGACCGGCTGGCGATCGTCGAGTGGGAGGGCGTGGGCGACGCGAAGGGCGCCCCCGTGGATCCCGGGCCCGAGACGATCCCCGCGCTGATGGACATCTGGCCGATCTTCGAGGCGTTCCAGACCCGCTATGTCCAGAAGGGGCTGCTGCTGGAGCAGGAAAAAAACGCCTCTGCGCCCTCGCAGCCTGGGTCTGGGGCGGGGGCGCGGACTACTGCGCAGGGTGCCAAGGGCCGTGCCCGGACTGCCCGCAAACGCAAGAACTGCCGCTGACGCTCGAGGGCCGGCAGGTGCGGGATCTGGTGCAGGCGGCGGGCGGCCAGCTGCGGCTGGCCCCGATGGGCGGCGTGATCGGCTTCGACATGACCGCGCTGCTGGCGATGGCGCGCGCCCGCGGCATCGACCCGGCCGCCGCCGAGCTTCTCCCGCATGTCGAGGCGGTGGTGGTCGAGACGCTGGCCAGACAGGCGGGGTCAGGCGGCAGCGACGGGGGTGATGTCTGAGACGTCGACCGTGTCGCGCGCGCGGGCGAGGTCCCAGGCGCGCTGCAGGTTCATCCAGTATTCGGGCGTCGTGCCGAAGGCCTTGGCGAGCCGCATGGCAGTGTCGGCGGTCACAGAGGTTTCCTCGCGCACCAGCCGCTCGATGCGCGTGCGCGGCACGTGGAGGCGCCGGGCCAGCGCGATCGGGCTCAGCCCGAGCGGGTCGAGGTAGAGCTCCCCGAGAACCTCGCCGGGGTGCGAGGGGGTCTTCATCAGTGCCATGGCGCGTCCTTTCGAGGCCCGTTCAATGCCCGTTCAATGGTAGTCGACGATCTCGACGTCGGTCGGTCCCTGATCTGTCCACACGAAGCAGATGCGCCACTGGTCGTTGATCCGGACGGAATGCTGCCCGGCCCGATCGCCCTTGAGCTCCTCGAGATGATTGCCCGGCGGGAACCGGAGATCCTCGAGGACCACGGCGGCATCGAGCGCCGAGAGCATCGCCCGCGTCCGCTTGACCAGATCGGCCGGGAAGGCCTTGCCGAACCGGCGTTCCACCGCGTTCGCCGCGCGCTTGCCCTTCGTGCTGATGATCATGGGGGCATGTATCACGACGTGATACATATTGCAAGGGGCGCGCGGCGGCGCGCTTTACCGATCCTTCCGATACCGGAGGCAGTCACATGGCCGAGAAACGCGTCTCTGTCCGCCTGTCGGCGACGGGCGGGCGGCAGGTCAAGGATGCGCTGCGCGGTGTGGGCGAGGCCGGGCAGCAGGGCTTCCGGCGCCTCTCGCGCGAGATGGAGGCGGCCAACCGGCGGCTCGCCCGCTTCGCGCGGCAGGCGACGCGGATCGCCCGGGTCGTCGGTGCGGCGGCTGCAGCGGCCGGCGCGGCGCTGATCCGCTCGGGGCTCCAGACCATCGATGCGCAGGCCAAGCTCGCGCAGTCGCTCGCCACCACCACGGCGAGCGTGCAGGTGCTCGCCCGGGCGGCGGACCTCTCGGGCAACTCCTTCCGCGAGCTCGAGGCCGGCTCGGCGCGCCTGACACGGCGCCTGTCGCTCTTCGCCGCCGACGGCAGCGGGCCCGCGGCCGCCGCGATCCGGCGGCTGGGGCTGAATGCGGCGGAGCTGCTCGCGCTGCCGCTCGACCAACGCATCGCGCGGGTGACCGAGGCGATCCGGAGCAATGCCGCGGCCTCCGAGCAGGCGGCGCTCTTCTCGCAGCTCTTCGGCGACCGCGCCTTCGTGGCATTCCAGCGGCTCGACCCGGCGCAGCTGCGCCAGGCCAACGACGAGCTGCGCCGCTTCGGCGTGCTGGTGAGCGACGCGGACGCCGACCGGATCGAGGAAACGAACGACGCGATCTCGCGGTTGGGCCTGCTCTGGCGGGGCCTGTCGAACCAGCTGGCCGTCGCCGCCGCGCCGGCTCTGCAGAGCGCGGCCGAGGGGCTGGCCCGGCTCGGCGAAGTGGGCGGGCCGATCCAGCGGGTCTTCACCGGCATCTCCGACGCGATCGTCCTGCTGATCGACAATGTCGGGCGGGTGGCGAGCACCGCAGCGGCCTTCGCCGGGTTCCTAGCCGGCCGTTGGGTGGCCGGGCTGGCCGCAGCTGCGCTCTCGGTCCGCGGGCTGGCCACAGCGCTAGTGGTCCTGCGCGGGGCGCTGATCCGCACCGGTATCGGGGCGCTGATCGTCGGCGCGGGCGAGCTGATCTACCAGTTCACCCGCCTGGTGGCGACCACGGGCGGCATCGGCGACGCACTCGGGCTGCTTCGGGACGTGGCGGCGGAGGCATGGGACCGGATTGCCCGGCGCGCCGGCGCCGCCTGGGTGCGGATTGAGGCCGGCTGGGCCGCGGCGCAGGCGGCGATCCTCGAGGGTCTGCAGGGCGCAACGGAGGCCGTGGTCGGCTGGGGCAACAGCACCGTCGCGACCTTCTCGGGCGCGTTCGACGCGGTGAAGGCAACCTGGGGCGCGCTGCCGGAGGCCATCGGGGACTTCGCCTTCCAGGCCGCCGATGTCCTGATCGACGGCGTCGAGTCGATGATCAACGGCGTGGTGGACCGGATCAATCGCTTCATCAACCGGCTGAATGCGGCGCTCTCCAATCTGCCCGACTGGGCGACCGGCGAGGGTGGCCTCTCCATCGGCACGCTGGACCCGGTCGAG
>NZ_MSIT01000051.1 GCF_002094885.1 Salibaculum halophilum | reverse complement strand
CAGGTCGCGTGTGGACGCGACGACCACGGACAGCACCGACGAGCGCTCAGTGCAGTTTGGTATGTCGTGACCAAAGGTGGTGGCAGATTGCGCGAGGTAACCGCGCCCTCCTACATGACCCGCGTCCTTAGGCTGACGCTGCTCGCTCCCGACATCGTCGAGGCGATCCTGGACGGGAGTCAGGGGCCGGAGGTGACATTGGCGCGGGTGCTGGAGCCCTTTCCGACCGCTTGGGAGCTGCAGGTTCAGAGCTCCAGGCTGGCGAAACCAAAGCCACTCTCGACCATCCCATGCACGGCCATGTCCTGCATCCAGTAAAAATCCGCGAGCCCGTCAAGGGTGGCAGCGCAGCTACAGCGCCTAGAGCCGCTCACGCACCGTGCGGTCCGAATGAGAACATTGCGCCTTGATCCCGGCGCCGCCGACACTATACCTAAGGTGTTAACCGCCGCCGCAACCCACGGGTTGTTCCGCGCATACCACCCGGCCCGCCGCGCCGCCGTGGTCGCGCCCGCCAGGATCGCCGCGTTCAGCCCGTCGACCGTCCGCGCCCCCTCCCAACGCCGCCCGCCCCCCGCAGCGTCGAAGCCGCGAGCGCGCGAGAGGCCGAGAAGGCGATGGAGAAAGGTCCGCATGGGCGACAGAATCGCCCGAAACTGACCCTCAAGCTATTGGGAATGTTTGGGACTCCCAAGAGGCGCGCTTCCGTCCCAGGCGCACCTCCCCCGGATTGTGTTTGAAGAATGCCTCCAGTAGAAAGAGGTATGGCGAGACGCAAGGCATACACCGAAGTCAAAAAGCTCGATCAAGTACGGGCAGCCCATGTCAAAGACATGGGAGACGTCGTTTTCAAGCTATTTCAGTGTTTCAACCCTGAGTGCCAAGAGATCATAGCAGTCCGAGAAGACACGCTGGGTGAAGACTTTGAGATTGAGTGCCGCGTGTGTGGGTATGTGCACCGGATGGGCGACGCTCAGAAGTTTTACGATTACGAGCTCTGGAACACGACAACTAATAAAAAAATTGAGGATGGGTCATTCGAAATTCTAATCGACGACTATGTTGCTGAGGCGATGCGGTACAAATGTTGCATCATCTGTAATACCCTGAAGCCACTAGAGGCATTCCATAAACACGCGCCGCGGAAGTCTGGTAGGCAAGGAGAGTGTCGTCTCTGCAAGACCGTCTACAATGGGATTAAGAATCAGACACGGATAACCGATCAGCATCGAGAAGCTGCGCAAAAGAGACGCCTTTACCTCGACATCACGGGCCCAGGTAAGATTGACGGTGGCCTGGTCCGGAAGAGATTCGACAATAAGTGTTTTAAGTGTAGATGCGATCTGAGCAACCCGACGGAAGGCCATTTGGATCATACGCTTCCGGTTTCACTCCTGTGGCCGTTAACCACAGATAACGCTACGTTGCTGTGTGGACGTCACAATGGTGAGAAATCTGGTAGTTGGCCCAGCGAGTACTATTCTGACGCAGAATTGAAGCGTTTGGCGATAAGTACTGGCGTACCATATGAGACACTTCGGGGCCCTGCGCACATCAACCCAGACGCTCTAAGCGCGTTGAAAAACAGGGTTTTCGTCGACCAGCTGCTTGCAAAATACGCCGCCTACATCGATGAGATCATCAAGGTCAGAAATAGAATTCTCCGGATGACAGGATTCGACTTTTTTTCTGTCTCGACGTCGATCTCCCAGAGCATCATCGAGCAAGCTGACAAACAACTCAGCAGCGCGGCCAGTTAGCTTTGAAGTACGAGATACTGGTGCGCTGTCACGGAGCCCTTGTCTCGGAGGCCGTGCTTTTCACAGTGCTCCACACTCTCGGAAAAAACGTCAAAGGTCCTGAAGAACGGCTGTGCAACCTTCGCAATCTCTTCGGCCATGTCGCACTTCTTGCTTTCTCCGAGGTGAAACACCAAGAAGCCTCCAGGCTTCAATCGTTCACGGGATTGCCGAATGATTGGCTCATAGACATCAAACCCAGTTTTCTGGCGTTCATCGATATACTTCTGTGGCTGTTTTTTGAAGTCTTCAGCCTCCCATCCAGAAAACCACAAGCGCATCCAGTTCCCCAGATAGAAGCGCGTGCTATCAAAAAAGGGTGGGGAAGTGATGACTGCATCGATGTTGTGGATTTCGCGGGGCCAAGGATCGGTCGAGTCCATCTGCCAAATGTGACCTTCGCGAAAATCATCTCCACGGTCAACGTCAAGGCTGCGTTCGATCTTCGTGCGAAGTCGCTCCATCAGGCTTCGATACTCGAAAGGCCCAGTTGGAGCATATGGCGTCAATGGGTGCGACCGTCGGCTTAGGGCGTAAGGCCTGTTTCCATGCAGGATGTGCTGCAAAGCAGCATGGACCAGGGACAGAGCGGGCGACGAGCAATCGTTCAATGCCATGAACTTCCTGGCGCCGAGAACTTCATTAAAAGTGTCTGGATGGAAATATTCATCAAGCTTCTTGTTGAACGTGATCTGTAATGCGCGCTCTATTTCGATATCGCTAGCCCGGTAGTCGCCCAAAAAGGCTTCGAGGTTATCGAGGACCTCATCAATGTCACAGCGGCTTGGGGAGGTAAGTTTAGCGTGGGAGATCCGAAATGCTGATGGGCTAATCTCAAACGCGAAGGAAGTGGCGCCGCGCAGAGATCCCTCAAACGGTATCGTGCCCACGCCAGAGAATGGGTCCAGCATGGAACCGCCGTCTCCAACGAAGATATCGACTAGGCTGGATGCAATCGCGGGCTTCAGCTTGCCCTGGTACGAGCAAAGTGAGTGCAGCTTGTTTCCCCAATTGCGCGCAGCCATTCCAGGTTGCCGATGTGGCAGGCTTGTTTTGAACGATTGCCATTTCGAGCGGGTGGATATGCGTTCCACACGACCTTTGGACGGTTTCTCAAGGACAAGAAGGGATTGCCGTAGCTTCTGTCCACTACGGGACATGCGTTCGCGAAGGGTCACGTCGTCCTTCAACTCGAAGCCGAGACGTTCGCCAATCTCGACAATTAGTTGATCTGTGGGCACATGGACGCCGCCATAGACACTATCTCCGATGTCGATGCAGACACGACCATGCTCCGGCAACGCCGCGAGAGCTGGGCGGAGCGCCTCATGCATGTCGTTAAAGTAAGTACGCACCATTGCTGGTATGCGCTGATCGTAAGCGCATTCAGTTATTTCGCTCACGATCTGATCGAGCGTCTCAGATGCAAACCTACCATCGCGCCGATTAGCCTTGGCTTTTGTCACATCGTTGATGCCTGCCGTAATCGCCTGGTCTCGAAACGCGCTCAGGTCCGCTTTCGAATTGAGATGTCCGAGAAACCAAAGTTCGACTTTAGTGTTACGGAAGTAGTTTGTTCCATTCAGATACGGTGGAGAGGTGATAATGGCATCTAGGCTGTCATTGTATCGATTTTCCAGCGCACTCATCCCTACCTGAAGGATTGAGCCGTTCGAAGGCCTCAATTCATGGAGATCGTTTGCGATCAGTTCAAGAGAGGAGGCGAAGGCCTCAATGAAGTCCTCAGCTCCACGTCTTTCCTCAGCCTCGCGCTTGAAACGGAGGTCGCCTCTGCGAATGAGACGCGAGGCCGGAATAAGGCTGCGGATCGCCGCTACCTCAGCGAGTTGGCGAACAGAGGAAATTCCGATTTGATCTAGGATACTGCGAACGCGAAGAATGGCTTCGTACTGCTCTGGCGAAAAGAACTCGCTCTTTCCAAAGGTCGCGCGGTAACTGACGTTCAGCTTCTCATGCCGCGGGTAGTTCGCCGCTTTGTCCTTGGCAACCTTCGCGAGCGCCAGAAGCTTTTTGGCATATTCACTGCGCTTATCGTGACTGAGGGTTCGCGCTTGCGACTTTGCCTTGATCACATGGATGCACAGTGGGTTTACATCCGAGAAAAGCCCCGTCTTCCCGAGGCCCATGATGGTCATTGGTGTCGTCCCAGACCCAGCAAATGGATCTAGGACACGCTTTGCGCCATCGCAGTATCGGCTATATACTTCCCATACGAAATCTGGAGAGTAGCCTTCAAGATAAGGAAACCAGTTGTGCAACGGGTCGTGGCGGCCACCTGCGAACGTTACCTGGAGCTGGTCTTTGAACGCCCCTTCGTCGGTCAAGAGACCGGAAGCTACATGTTCGCTCAGACGAATCTTGCAGAAATTGTTGATGTTTGAGCGAGCATTCTGCGCGGCGCGTTCGAGGTCATCGAAACTGTCGACGCCTATGAGCTTTCGCAGCCTAGCGCTGCTTAGATGCTCTACGCTCTGGAACAGGTCGGCTTCGTCGGGGCCAAAGGCGACGGTAAGCCCGCGGCGCCCCCGGTGATTTCCCGCCAAGTCGGAAAAATAGATCGTCTTGTGATGTTGCACTGCCCGCCCCACGTTCCCGGGTTGTTCATTTTGGTTGTAGGTACCATTAAGGACCTGAAGCGTCCACTGGGAAAATGCGTTGCAAGCTACTCCATCCAAGTAGAGCGGATCAGCCTCCGGCATCCGTCCGCGTCGGTGGTGACGCCACCCCTCCACCTTCTCGTTCAGCCTGAATCCCATCCTGATGAGCCCGTGCAGGGCGGCGTGGGCTTAGGCGAAGGTGTCGAGGCTTGCCGTCGCCATTAGGCAGCCAGTAGCGGATAAGGCGTCCGCGCTCGAAGCGGGTGACGACGCACTCGGCGGTCAGATGGCGGAAGTAGTTGGCGCCGAGGTGGCGGGGGAAATGGATGACGCCGGGGCCGGACTGGGGCAGGCGCAGGCGGGCGAAGACGGCGTCCTTCACCGCGTCCACACCGACGATGAAGATCGGGATCTTGCACTTGTTGGTGCGGGTGGGGTGGCGCGCCCACACGGGAATGCCGGGCCCGTGGCGGCCCTTGATCGCCCAGATTCGGCGGACAAGGCGGGCACGCAGAGCTCCATTGCTATCGGCCGCTGTTGGCTGCCATGATCGCAGCCATGGGTTCGATACGTGTTCCATCTCGCGAACGCCACTGGTGTCGAAGTGTTTGGCTGATGCCTCTGGAAAGCCCTTTTTTCCAAATGCTTATAAACAATTCACCAAAATGGCGCAGTCATCAGGTCCGGAGAATATCGGCCCTGAGAGACCGCTTCCGGGCCACTTGGCAACGGGGCCAGTGCTCAGCCCCGCCCGCATAACCCTCGAAAACAACGAAAAAATCCGGCCCCGGCCGCATGGGGAG
>NZ_MSIT01000050.1 GCF_002094885.1 Salibaculum halophilum | reverse complement strand
CCTCGGGCCGCGCCGGCGGGACCAGCGGCGGGGGGCCTGCGACAAGATCCACGGTTCCCCCCTCGTCGGCCGGCGCCGCGGCGGGCGGCGGCGTGTCGGGGCGCACCGGTGGCACCAGCGGCGGGGCCCCCGCGATAACGGCCAAGCCTTCCTCGGACGGGGAATCCGCGCTCTCCGGTTCGGCGGCGGGCGGCTGTGTGCCGGGCCGCACCGGCGGTGTCAGCAGCGGCCGGGCGGCAATGACCATGACCTGATCCTCGGGGTCGGGCCGCGTGGGGGCCGCATCGGGGATGATGCCGGCCAATTGGTCCAGGACGGTTCGCTCGGGCGGTTCGGTGCCCGGGCGCGGTGGCGGCGACAGCGGCGGCGCCCCGGCGAAGGCAAGGATTCCGTCCGGGGTCAGGGCCCCCTCGGGCGTGGCGACGACAAAGCCGTCGGGGCCGAAGGCGAACTCGGTGTCCGGGGCGGGCGGGTTCGGCGGCCGCGCGATAACCGCGTCCTGCGCGGTGCCCGCGGGCAGGCCGCGCGGCGGGCGCGGTTCGGGCGTGGCGAAGGCTTCCGAGACGGGGATCTCCTCGAAGGCCTGACCGCTCGGGCTGTCGGGGATGCGCGGCGCCCGCTGCCAGACTCCGGTGGCGGCATAAATCCGCTGCGCCTCGGCCGGGGAAAGGACCGTGCCCGCGGCCGCGGCGCGCGGTGTCGGGTCCGGGGCATCGGCCCGCGCGTCGGGGTCGGCCGGTGCCTCGGCGGGAGTGTCTTCGGGCGCAACATCGTCCGGTGCGGCGGGTGTATCCCTCTGCACCTGTGGCTGCGCCGAGGCGGGCGCGCCGGGGTCGGGCCGCGCGGGCGGCGCCGTTACCGGGGCGGGCACCTCGGGTAGCGGAACCGCCGGCGCGCTGCTTCCCGAGGCAGGGGCCTGCGGCGTTCCGGGTTCCATCGCGGGCCGTGCAGGCGGGGCGGCGGCGGTTTCGACCGGTGCCGCGTCCCAGCCGAGCCAGCGCGCGATCGCCTCGTCGTTCAGCGCGGCCAGCGCGGCCACGGCCAGCAGCAACAGGATGAGCAGTGCCGTCAGGATCAGGCCGAGGAAGCGGGGCTTGCCCCCGACCTTTTGGGGCGGTTTGCGCGCCCCGAAGATCGTCAGGCGTTCGCTCTCGTCCATCGGCGCCTGTGGGTTGGGGGCCTTGCGGCGACTGCGAAACAGGCCTGTCGCGGTGTCGTTTTCGGCCGCGGGGGCCGCCGTCTCGGTAGCCGGGGCCGGATCGGGTGTCGCGGTCAGAGACGCGGCCAGCGCCGGAGCGGTGTCCCGCGGGACGTCGGCCGACCGGTCCGCCTTCAACGGCGGGGCGGTCGCGGCGTCATCGGGCAGCGTGGCGGCGAGATCCTCTGCCGGGCCGTTCACCGGGGCCGACCCCGCGCCGGGGTTGAAACTCAGCGGTGGCGGGGCGGCGTCCTCGGACGTCGGGATGGCCACCAGTGGCGCCTCACCGCGCCGCGATCCGAACGAGACCGCGGGCGCCTCCCCGGTGTCGTCCTCGTCATTATTTTCCGGGTGCGGTTCTGCCCGTGGCGCCGTGAGCCTTGGCGGCCCGGGCCTGTCCGGGGCCGGGTCGACCGGGGCGGCGGCGCGGCGTGTGCCGAAAAACGGCGGCGCATTCTGCACCGGCGCCGGGTCCGGATCATCCGCATCGCAGTGCGGCTCTGGGCGGGCGGCCTCAGCCTCATCCGCGGGGATGACGGGGGCCGATACGACGTCCTCTTGGGCAGTGTCCCCGGGCGAGGGATCGATGGCGTCAGTGTCCGCGGCGTCCGGCCGCGCCGTCGCCCCGGTTTCGTCTGCCGGCTCCAGCGAGGCCTCGGGCGCGATCTCGTCGGGGTCGATCGGGGCGTGCCCGATCACCACCACCGGTTCGTCGTCGCGGGTGACCTCCTGGTCCCCGGCCGCGCCGGTCGGGCCGAAGAACGGCTCACCGACAAAGGCAAAGGGGTCGGGCACCGCGACGAAACTGACCGGATTGAACCCGTGTTCCGCGGCAAAGGCCTCGGCCTCGTCGAGGGTTTCGCGGGCCACGGCGGCAACATATGTCCGGCCACCCCCCTTGGAGTAATCGTAGACGAGATCGGCCAGCGCATAGGGCGTTGCCCCGTCCAGCGCGGCACGCACTTCGTCCTCGTCGGTGCCGGTGCCGTCCAGCGCAAGGTAGCGTATCTGGGCATCGGGGATCAGCAGCTTCGTGGCCATGCCGTCCGGTTCCAGCCGCAGGGCGGCCGCGCGCAGCCGGGTCAGCGCGCCGTTCAGGTCGGCGTCGTCCAGCGCCACCTCGCCGACAAGCGCCCAGCCGCTGCCCGCGCGATGCATCAGGCGCAACCCTTCAAAGGACAGGGACAGGGCGAAGTTTGGTTTCATGCCAGCCGACTACCATTACGGGCGGCGGGGCAAAATGCCCCGCCGCGGTTGCGCGGGACGCTACAGCAAGGTTCCGCCAAGGCCAAGCGCCGGGGCGGAAAACCCGCGCACGCCGGCGCGGAGTCGCGCCATACTGGCCCCAAACTGGCCCATACCCGACTGAAAGGAGACCAACCCATGCCCCGTATGATCCGCCTTGCGCTCCTGGCGCTCACCATCTCCCTTTTCGGCAGCCTCGGCCAAGCGCAGGACAGCCCCCGAACGATCACCGTCAATGGACAGGCCGAGGTCACCGTGCCGCCCGACATGGCCACGGTCCGCCTGGCCGTGCGCGCCGAGGCGAAGACCACGGGCGCGGCCCTGGACGAGGCCAGCCGCGCGATCCGGGCCGTTCTCGATATGCTGAGCGATCAGGGCGTGGCGCGGGCGGACATCCAGACCGGTGCGCTGCGGCTGAGCCCGATCCACGGCGAGGAACTGGTCTCGGGGGCGCCGAAGGTCACCGGCTATCGGGCGGTGAATACCGTCTCGGTGACCGTGACCGACCTGGATCGGCTGGGCGGATTGATCGCCTCGGCTGTGGACGCGGGTGCCAACACCCTCTCCGGTGTCAGCTTCGGCCTGCAGGACCCCCGGGCGCACGAGGACGCGGCCCGCCGCAAGGCCGTGGACGACGCCCAAAGGCGCGCCGCGCTCTATGCCGAGGCGGGGGGCGTGCCGCTGGGCGACATGCTGCGGCTGAGCGAACAGGGCGCCGGCGGCTACAGCCCGCTGCGGGGCGGCCCCATGATGATGGAGGCCAGCCCCGCCGCCGCCCGGGCCGACGTGCCGCTGGCGCCGGGCGAGATCACGCTGTCGGCCAGCGTCGTGGTGACCTACGCTATCCGGCCGGCCGGGTAACGCGCCCCGCTCAGGCCGTGGCCTTGGCGAGAGCCTGGTCCAAGTCGGCGATCAGATCGTCGGCATCCTCGATCCCGATCGAGAAGCGCACCACGTTCGGGCCGGCGCCCGCGGCCTCCTGCTGTTCGGGGGTCAGTTGCCGGTGGGTGGTCGAGGCCGAGTGGATGATCAGCGAGCGCGTGTCGCCGAGGTTGGCCACGTGGCTGAAGATCTCGACCGCGTCGACCAGCTTGACGCAGGCCTCGTAGCCGCCCTTGACTGCCACGGTGAAAAGCGCCCCCGCGCCCTTGGGGCAGACCTCGGCGACGCGGTGATGATAGGTCGAGCTTGGCAGCCCGGCGAAGGTCACCGCCTCGATCCGGTCGTCCTGCTCCAGCCAGGCGGCGACCCTCTGGGCGTTGGCGACGTGGCGGTCCATGCGCAGCGACAGCGTCTCGATCCCCATCAGCGTGTAATGGGCGGCCTGCGGATTCATGGTCATGCCCAGATCGCGCAGGCCCACGGCTATACCGTGGAAGGTGAAGGCCAGCGGGCCGAAGGTCTCGGCGAACTTCAGGCCATGGTAGGCCGGTTCCGGGTCGCTGAGCGAGGGGAACTTGCCCGAGGCCGCCCAGTCGAAGGTCCCCGAATCGACGACGGCCCCGCCGGTGACGGTGCCGTTGCCGGTCAGGAACTTGGTGGTGGAATGGACGACCAGCGTGGCGCCATGCTCGATCGGGCGGCAGAGGTAAGGCGTGGCGCTGGTGTTGTCGATGATCAGCGGCAGCCCGGCCGCGTCGGCGATATCGGCGATGGCGCGCACGTCCATGATGTAGCCGCCCGGGTTGGCGATGGCCTCGCCGAAAATGGCGCGGGTGTCGTCGTCGATGGCCGCCCGGACGGCCTCCTCGTCGTCGAAATCCACGAACCGGGCCGACCAGCCGAACCGCTTGATGGTCTGGCTGAACTGCGTGACCGTGCCGCCGTAGAGCCGGGTCGAGGCGACCACGTTCTTGCCGGGCCCCATCAGCGGGAACAGCGCGAGGATCTGGGCGGCGTGCCCCGAGGAACAGCAGATCGCGCCCGCGCCGCCCTCGAGCGCCGCCATGCGTTCCTGCAGGGCGGCCACGGTGGGATTGGTCAGGCGCGAGTAGATGTAGCCGACCTCCTGCAGGTTGAACAAGGCCGCGGCGTGATCGGCATCACGGAAGACATAGGCGGTGGTCTGGTAGATCGGCACCTGCCGCGCGCCGGTGGCCGGGTCCGGCCGGGCGCCCGCGTGCACTTGCAATGTGTCGAAGCCGTAGCTGGGGTCGTCGCTCATCTGTCCTGTCCTCCGTTGAGATTGTGCGCCCGAGCCTAGGCCGGTTTTCCGGACGGCTCAACGCGGGCGGCACGGAGAAGGACAGGTGTTTCGTCGTCCGGGCCGCATCGCCGGGCCCGTTCCAACGGGGCGGTTGCCGAAAGGAGCGCTTCCGCGCGCTTTCATTCGGCCGGACGGCGGCGTGACGCGCCGCACCGGCGCTGGCGCCCGGGCCGGCGCACGTCGGGGGCGCTGCCCCCGTCGCGCAAGCGCGACTCCCCCGCGGTATTTGAACCCCGAAGACCCGGGTGCCCTCGCCCAGGGGGTCGCTTGGCGCCATGGGCGAGGGGCTTCTTCGGGTGCGGTCATCGGCTCCGCAGCCTGTACCGCGCGCCTACGTTCGCGCATCAAGGTAAATCAATCCTGAACGCTTCTTTGGGTGAAAAATACCGCGGGGGGGAGTCGCGCGGCACGCGCGACGGGGGGCCGGCCCCCCTGACCGGCCCGGCGTTCAGCGCATCCAGAAGCCTTCCCGCTTGATGCGGTTGCGCAGTTTGCGTTCGGGCCTGGGCAGGTTGTCCTGGTCGAACAGGGCGCGGACCTTCCGCCCCCGGCCCTGGTAGATCATCCGCTTGAACGGGTCGTATTGCTTGAGCAGCTTCTTGGTCTTGTTGGGCGCGCTGACCTCTTCGAGGACTTGCACGACGCGGTCGCTTTCGCGGGCGTAGAGCAGCGGCAGCAGGCGGTAATGGCAGGTCAGATCGCCGTCGAGGCCGGCGAGGTCGGGGCCGGGGCGGCCCCCGCCGAAGCTGTGGATCACCAGCGGCAGCGCCACCTGGTCCAGCCAGGGGTCGAGCGATTGCAGGACGAGTTCGTCGGGCGGGGCGTCGCGGATCTCAACGGCCCAGTCGCGCCAGCGGGTGCCGAATGCGGGGGCGTCGGGGCCGATGACCCAGCCCGCGTTGAAGTAGAGATAGCGTTGCCAGTATTCGTCGGGCTGGCCGGTATCGAGCGTGTCGGCGAAGCCCGTCAGGCCGAACTTGTCGTAGAGCGATTTCCAGGTGGCGGTGTAGCCCGGCCAGTAAAGCTCTTCCTCGGGCCAGGTGCCTGAGCGCCGCATCGAGGCGGCGGGGCGGGAGAAATCCGCGGCCAGCCGCGACAGGTCGCCGGTGATCAGCGTGTCGCTGTCCAGGAACAGGAAAGGCCGGCCCGCGGGCAGGGCGCAGAGCGCCTCGATCTTGTTGCCCTGGGGATAGGCATGGCCGAAGGCGGTGGTCTCGAAGGGCAAAAGCGTGGCGCCCTGTGCCGCGAGGGCGGCCCGGATCTCGCCCGACATGGTCGGGTCGTTGGGCCAGAGCGGGCCGGGCTGGGGTTCGGCCACGTAGACGGTGCCGGCGAAATCCGGCGCCATGGCCCGGAGCGAGGTGACCAGCAGCAGGGCTTCGTATTGCAGGCGGCCGCGCTGGCCCACCAGCACGATGTCGAAGTCTGCCGCGCTGTCCGCCGTACCGGTCATGGCCGTCCCGCCCGTTGCCCCGTCGCGGGGACTATAGGTGCACGGTCAGGGGCGCGAAAGGCCCTGCCGTCACGGCTGAAACGACAGCGGCACGGTAAAACTGTGCGGCCCGGCCCCCAGTGCCTTCGGCGCGGCGGGATAGCGCGCCGCGCGGACGGCATCGAGGGCGGCGCGATCGAGGGCCGCGTCTCCGGAACTGCTGGCCACGCCCAGCGCCGCGAGTTGCCCGTCGCCTGTCAGGGTCAGGCGGATGCGCGCGGTGCCGCTGGCGCGGGTGCCATGCGGGTAGGCCTTGCGGCGCGCGATGGCGCGGTGCACGCCGCTGCCCCATTGGGCCATCAGTTGGCGCGTGGCGTCGGCGTTGGCGCCCTGGCTGGCCGGCGCGGCGTCGGGCCCGGCTGTCGTGCCGGTGTCGTGTCCGGCGGCGGCCTGTTCCGGTTGCGCCGGGCTGG
>NZ_MSIT01000005.1 GCF_002094885.1 Salibaculum halophilum | reverse complement strand
TGCCCCAGCGAAAGCGTTCTCCCGATCCGGCTGCGGCCGGATTTTCTCGTTGTATTCGAGGGTTATGCGGGAGGGGCTGAGCACTGGCCCTGTTGCCAAGTGGCCCGAAAGCGGTCTCTCAGGGCCGGAATTCTCCGGACCTCTCGACTTCGCGGATTTGGTGTAGAGCCTTCAAGCTCCTGAAATTAAGAGATAAATTCGCAACCCAACCTAAACACTTCGATGCCAGTGGCGCTATAGAATTGGAACCGGGATCGAACAACTCTGTCGCGCTTTGGCTGAAACGCCAGCTCTATTCTGCAGGCTCGGCGACGGCAGCGTGCCTCGTGATGATGTCCTGCACCTCGCCCGGCTTGAACGCGACATCCCAAGCCCAGCGTCCGAAACCGCCTGCTGCGTTGATCGCCTTCACCCATTCGTTCAGCGCGTCCCGCTTGGCCTTGTTCTGAGGACTGTCGGTGCCCTTGATCTCGAGTGCGAGGATCGTGCCGCCAGCGAGACGGACCAGGAAATCCGGGACGTATCGCCGCCGGGAGCCCGCCCACATGTAGTAGATCTGGAAACCGAGGTGATCGTTCTTGGCGTAGGCAAGAACGTCCTCGCGCTTCTCGAAGGTATTGGCAGCGTGGCCCTCCCAGGCAGAATCTCCAACCAGATGGCTGATGTGCGATTTGGTCGTCGGGAAGCACGGCTTGGTCGTGTACCAGGTACGCATCAACCCGGTTGCACCGATCGGGCTTTCCTCGTCGAACACCGGCGTCAGACGTTCAGTGTTCTGCTCGGTCACGTTGCTCAGTACATGCTGGACCACGAGATCGATGTTGAGCGCGATCAGGATCCGCCGGCGAAGCGGATCGGAGTGAAACAGCGACGGAATGTCGAGACGGTCCGAGTTGAGGAACGCCTCGACGATCCGGACCAGCTGCGCCGCCAGATACTCGTGGGTGCCGGTGAACCCATGGCTTAGCTCGGCAAATGTCTTCCGTGCAGCCTGGAATACGAGGCGTTGAAGACGGAAGCCATCCGGCAGCTTCTCGAGGTCGATCGCGGTGACCTTGCCCATGTCCGTCGCGCCGCCGAGCGCCGGGGCGAGTTCGGCGCTGATCGGTGTGCTGGCAGGATCGAGCACGAGCGGCTGGACCCTGCTCCAGTCGATGGCGAGTTCCGGTTTGACGACCGTCTCCACGCGCAGCACGTTCGGCCAGCGAAGTTCCAGATGCGCACGGTCGGGCACCACTTCGATCTGGGTGGTTGGCTTCGGGGGTGGCGGCGCCTCACCGCCTTCGCCGGTCTCCGAGATAGAGAGCGGCACGCCAAAGACGTTGACGTATTCGGGCAGGAACAGGCCGTTCTCGTCAGTGTCATAGGACACGCGGCGCAAACCGCGCCCGACGACTTGTTCGCAGAGCAGCTGGGAGGTGAAGGCGCGGAGCCCCATGATGTGCGTCACATTCTTGGCGTCCCATCCCTCCGACAGCATCGCCACCGATATGACGTTTTGAAGGTCCTGACCGGCGGCACCCCTCTTCCCGACGTTGTCCACGATCTCGCGGAGCAGTTCCTCCTTTTTCAGTTCAAGGAACTGCTGGCGGCGGGTTTCGGGAAGGTTTGCCGCGTCGATGATCTTCTTCAAGCACGCTTCGTAGTCCTTGTCAGATGAGGCGGTCTCGCCGATCTCCGCCTTCTCGAGCACCTTCGAGTCGACGCGAAGCGTGCGGGCTGGCGCGTGCAGTTCGGGCCAGTGTGCATCGCCTTTGTTGAAGTAGTTCTCGATGCGGGCCGCGGTCTCGGTGCGATTGCAGACCGTGAGCATGACAGGCGGCGAGTGATGCCCAGCCTCCTGCCAACGCGCCCGGGTTTCCCGCCAGTCGGCACCGAGCAGCGTATAGGCGTCCTGGACCAGCTTGGGCAAAGCCTCGTGCGGCTCTGCCTTCGCGCGGTTCAAATCCTCGGAGACAGATGGATCGCGGTAGATGTGGTAGAGCTTCGAGCGCAGCGTCGTGGCGTCCGGGACAGCATCGTCGCGGACCACCACGCGCGGCGTCTTCACCAGCCCGGCCTCGATCGCGTCGTTCAGGCCGAAGTCCGAGATGATCCAGTCGAACAGCGCAATCTCTGTGCTTGTCTTGCCTGTTGGGGCGAAGGGCGTGGCCGAAAGGTCGAAACAGCGCTGGATGCGCCGGGTCTTGTGAACGCGGTCAAGCCCCTCGATCCAGCGCGTGGCTTCGTCCAGGTCGATACCCTGCTCAGCGGCCGCCTTCTTGCTGATCTTCAACTCTGGCGGCTTGCGATAGGCGTGGTGCGCCTCGTCGTTTATGACGATGATGTCCTTGTGCGCGGACAGCTTTCCCAGCACGCGCCGCGTGAAGGCCTCGTCGGACTCGCGCCCCTTCTTGACCACCGAGCGGTCCGTTTCCTTCAGCGGCATCAGCGTGTGCCAGTTCTCGATCAGCACTTCGGCCTGGTTCAGCTTCTGGCGCAGCGCCTCGGACGGGCACAGGTTGAACTCGTCGTAATAACTGCCCTCGCTGGGCATCAGCACCTGCAGCCGTTCCTTCACGGTCAGCCCCGGCGCCACGATGAATACCGCGCGGCTGAAGTCCTTGTTCCGCTTCGGATAGGTCAGCGCGTTCAGCACCTGCCAGGTGATGATCATGGCCATGACGGCGGTCTTGCCGGCGCCCGTGGCCATCTTGTTGCAGAGGCGCTGCCATGCTCCGCCGTCGCCGGGGATCGCGATGCCCTGCTTGTAGGCCTCCGCGCCCTCGATCCACCATATCAGGGTCTCGATCGCCTCAAGCTGGCAGAAATAGAAGGGATGCCGCCGCGCCTCCTGGTCATGCCAATGCTCCAGCAGCTTCTTCGTGACAATGGTCACGCCCGGCCTGCCATCTGCCCGCCAGGCATCGACGCGATCGCGGATCGTGTTGACCAGTGCCAGATCGTGCACGCGCTTGGTGTTCGTCCGAGCGTCGAAAACCTCGTAGCTCGCCGGACGCCGCTCCGGCTTGATCTCGAGCTTGCCACCCGCGCCTTCGGTCCAGTGCTGCTCGGGCCGCTCCCAAGGCTTGTTGATGATCAGCGACATCGGCTCAGTCCTCGAGCGGCATGATCTTGAGCGACTCGATCCCGCGGTCGTCCACGATCTTGACCGCGATCCGCCGGTTCTCGCCGGCCTCGAAGGGCAGCGAGACGGTGCCGTGAAACTGCTCCAGCAGGTCCTCGTCGAGCTCGGCCCGCACGGTCTTGCGCAGGCGGTTCCAGCCGCCCTTTGCGTCCGCCATCGGAAAGAACACCTGGTGTGGCATCAGGGATCGCTGGTCGTAGTCGGCGTCCAGTTCCCACATGGCGATCTGCTTCTTGCCGCCTGAGATCAGGTCGCCCGTTTTCGGGTCGAAATAGTCGAAGCCGCTCACCTCGACCTCCCACAACCCGTCGTCGCGCTTGCGCAGCTCCACGTCCGGCTGGCCCATCAGCCAGAAGGACTGGTTGGAGGACCGCTTCTTTTTCAAGTCCTCGGTCAGCAGGTCGGTGTTCATCTGCGCCTTGAGCAACGTCACGCCAGGCCAGTTCACCTCGTCGATGTCCTTCGCGGCCTCCGGGTCGAAGGTGAAGGCGCAGAACAGGACAAATTTCGGCGAGGGTCGCAGGCTCTGCGCCTCGTCGAGCGCCATCTCCACTTGGCGTTGTTCCATCGCGGCGTGTTCGGGGCCGAAGCTGACGACGACGCGCTCGCCCGTCTCGGCCACCGACCCACTGGCATGGATATGGCGTAGCCCCGGCAGCGTCTCGAACTCGGCGAAGCGGAGCATGGCGCCGCCCTTGCCGCGCACGCCGGTCTTCAGCAGTTCGTCGCGCCACAGCGCCTGGCGGGACGTCTCGCCGGAGCGGGCGACGGTCTCGTCGGCCTCCTGCGGCGGCATGCTCTCGTCCAGCGACAGGACGGTCGGCGCCGGCACCGCCTCGACCGAGAAGGGCCCGCAAATGCGCAGCTTGGATTTGTCGATGCGGGGCTTGTCATAGAGCGTCTCCTGCTCGGCATGGTCGGCGATGGACTGGTCCATGCGGCGCTGCATCGCCTGGCGGGAGGTATGGAAGGCGTCGAAGGGCGCGCGGGCGGCCTCTGGCCAGTCCCCACCATTTTCAGAATCGGGCCAGTCGAACGGCACCTCCCATTCTTGCAGGGTGTCGCCCCGGGCGAAGTCTACCGGCTTGCCCTTGCGCGCTCCTTGCGTGGGCTTGAGCGGCTTCGGCGGGGCAGCGGTCAGCGTGGCGTTCAGGTCGGCCAGCGCCGCTGTGATCTTCGGGTGGTCCTCGTCGTAGATGGTGTCGATGTCGGGGTTGTTGGCGATTTTTCCGAGCATAACGCGCGGCTTCGTCTCGTAGTCGAAGCCGCCGCCCAGCCCCTCATGGGGATAGCGGAGCGCGTAGTAGTCGAAGCTGGCGGTCATCAGCCGCTGCTTGGCCAATGAGATCGCCACGCGGGAGGTATCGCAGGTGATCCAGCGCCGCCCCCATTTCTCGGCGACGAAGGCGGTGGTGCCGGAACCGCAGGTGGGATCGAGCACCAGATCGCCGGGATCGGTGGTCATGAGCAAGCAGCGTTCAATGATCTTGTTGCTGGTCTGAACCACATAGACTTTCGGATCCGCACGATCCTGAACCGCGCCAGCTATATCGAACCAGTTATCCGTGATCGGCACCTGATCGAAATCTGTGAAAAAGCGAACATACCTGAGCTTTCCGCGCGGCGTGATGAGGAATCGATTCGCTCTCGTGAGCCGGCGCATTCCGTGAGGAACTGGTGCCTTCCAGTGGTTTCCAGAACCAGGGTGAAAAGTCATACCGCACCATTCCCAGCTCACGGTTGCGGCACCCTCACCTTGCGAACTCGGGTCTCCATCAGTGAAGAGCCTTACATTTTCTGGAATGGGCTTGATGCCGAGACGTTGTTCCTTTGGCAAAGGAGTGCGACGTCCATCCGCAAATTGTGCTTGGTCGTAGTCGCCGCGCGCGGCTTCCGCTCGATCCTTTTGAAGATACAGTCGGTTGAACTTCACCTTCTCATTGTTCTTTGCGAACCAGAGTATGTAATCACCGGTTCTGCTCAGGCCAGAAGATGCGAAGCCACCCGTTGTCGAGTAGCTGATAAGAGACATCGTATTCTCGGACCCGAAGACCTCGGAAAGAAGCTGTCGGACATGGTGCAGGTTTTCGTCGGAAATCTGCACGAACACTGACCCGCTCTCAGTCAGCAATTCCCGCGCCAGCATCAGCCGGTCGCGCAGATAGGTGAGGTAGGAGTGGATGCCGAGCTCCCAGGTGTCCCGGAACGCCTTGATCATTTCGGGTTCCTGGGTGAGGTCGGCGTCCGAGCGGTCCTTCACCTCGCGCTTGTTCGTGAAGGGCTGGAAGTTCGACCCGTATTTGATGCCGTAGGGCGGGTCGATGTAGATCATCTGGACGCGGCCGCCCATGCTCTCCTTGGTCAGGAGCGAGTTCATCACCAGCAGGCTGTCGCCCGCCACCAGCCGGTTCGACCAGCCCTTTTCGTGGTGGTAGAAATCCAGCGCCTGGCGCAGCGGCAGGTTCTCGAAGGGCGCCGCGAACAGGTCCGGCTGCCGCCACTGCGTCGCGCCGTCCTTGCCCTTCAGCCGCTTCGCCGCGTTGGCGAGGATCGTCGCCGGATCCACCCGTTCATGGACGTGGAGCGAGACGGTATCGACCTCGACGCTGGTCCGCTCCGCCTTGCCGGTCCAGTTGAGATAGGGTCGCTGGAGCCGCTTCAGTTCCTGCAATGCGTCCTTCATTCGCTCGGGATCGTCACTGGCCAGCGCATCGTCGATGAGTCGTTCGATCCCCGCCCGCGCAGAGTCGAAGTTCAGCACCGGGTCGAGATGCGGGTCGTAGGCCCAGATCGTCTTCTCGCCATCCGGATCGGTGCCGGCATGGACCATCCCGACCTCGGGGTTGTTCACCCGGGTCTCGCCATGGCGGTAGCTGAGCACCTGCGTGGGCGCATTGGGCTTGCGCGCAGCCTTCTTCCCGGCCTTGGCCCGTTGCGGGCGCGGCGCGGCCTCTTCGGTGTGGGTCAGTTCGAACCCATCGTCGTCGTCAGCATCCTCGTCCCAGGCGTCCTCGCCGTCGTCCTCATCCTCGTCAGCATCGACTACCCTCATGATCGACCCGCCCCGCCCACGGCCACGGGCCAGAAGCCCGTCATCGACCAGCGCATTGCGCGCGGCGGCGTAATCGTCGTCGGTCAGGTCCGGCACACGCTCGCGCAGCAGCGCCATCATCGCGCCGTTGCCGATGGAGGAGCCATCTTCGGGTGTTAGGGAGAGGATCAGGTCGGTCAGACTGTCGGACATGCGGGACGGGCACTCACGAAAAGGGCTTGTTTTCCAGAAGACTATCGCGCGAGTCTCTGTTTTGCACGCCCGATTCCGCCGCTCGCGTCGGGCATAGAACTTCCTTGACCCGAGAATTCATGCTGTACGACCGCATCATCAAGCAGGGGACGATCAACGAGCCGAAGGGCAAGCCGGCGCCGGACTTTGCGCTCCCGTCGACGGTCAACTGGATGTGTGCCCTGCGGATCCTCGCTGAGGACGAGGGAATCGACTTCAAAACGGCGACGTCCTTCTATGGCAAGGAAGGCAAGCGGACGATGGATGTGCTGGTTGAGAACACGGTGCTCGAGCAGCTTTTCCTAGGGCTTCATCATCTCTCCGCCCTAGACCAGTTCCGAGGCGGAACGACGGCCGCGGACTATGCGCGGGTCGGTGTGCTGGCCTGGTACTACGGCGTCGCCAACGCCGCGAGCGCGATGACCGCCGCGCAATCCGGATCCTTCCAGGAGGACCATGCTGGGACGGCGCGGCTGTGGGACGAGCAGATCGCCAGCCGGGGCCTCGCCATGGCGCCGTTTAGCTGGAGAGTGAGCAGTCTCGTGGAGAAGACCTACAAGGCGGAGGTCGATGCACTGCGGAATGGCAGCGCCGGGAAGCTCCAGACGCGCCCCTCTACGAAGAACGACGCCCTGGGCGCAGCTGCCGGGTATTTGTCTGGATCGGCGAAGTGGTACGCATGGAAGACAGAGGAGGACCTGAAACGCGAGCGTGTGTTCAAGGAACTGGGCGTCGACAGTTTTCGCTCGAAAGCTGCAAGGACGCTGCGGGATCAGAGGCTTGAGCGGAGGCCTATGGGGTTCGTTCACCAGGCAGCCCGCTACCGCGGCAAGGCCAACTATCGCGAGGCGCTATTTCTCGCATACGGCTCCGGCACCGAGACGATCCTTTCCGGGTACGTGGAAGACATGCACGCTGTGCTCAAGGCGTTTCTCGCAATGGCAGGCGCCTTCGCGCGCCGAAAGCTGAGCAAGGATTTGTGGTCTGAATTTGTCGCAGATGTCGACGCGAAGAAGGCCTTCACGACCCGAGCCGGCGATATCTGGGCGTGAAAGCTGGGGTAATGGAGCCAGACGCTAGATGTCATTCGTCCCGGGCTGCAGGAATCGCATCCGCTGTTCCTTCCAGTCCAACGGGAAAGGATCCATCATGTTCGCAAGCGTGACGCTCTCAGGCTGGCGAGCCTCCATGATGGCATCCACGATTTCCGGGGCCAGCAGAGAGAGGCGCATAAGCCGCGCCATGTATGTGAAGGCGATGCCCTCTCGCTCAGCCAGTTCGGAAATCGACGCGAACTCGCCCGACTCCAGCATCCGCTTCCAGCGGAACGCGCGGGCCAACGCCTTGACCAGCGTGTTGTCTGTCCGCCGCGGTTGCGTGGCGCCCTCGGGCATCTGAATCTCCTTCCGGCCGCCACGCTTCACGACGCGAAATGGGACGTGGAGCGTGACCGTCTCCGGGATCGGAGCCCCGCGGGTCATGCAGCTTCTCCGATATCGCCGGCCAGCATCTCGCGGGCCAGACCGCTGAGCCCGTCGACGTGCAGCCGGACGTTGAGCCCGTCCGTGCCGATGTCCACGCGCTCGACCAACAGCGCCACGATGCGCGCCTGCTCTGCGGGGAAGAGTTCGTCCCACAGCGGGTCGAGCTGCTGAAGGGCCGTCCGTGCGTCGACCTCGGTGATGTCGTCGGCATGGACGCGGGCGGCCTTCCAGGTCCCCGCAACAATCTCTGGCTGGCGGAACACGGCGCGCAGCTGGTCGATGACGGCGGCCTCGATCTCGCCCGCAGGCACACGGCCGACCGGGCAGGACCCGGCGCCGTGCTTCAGCACCGTTTGGCTGACATAGTAGCGGTACAGCCGGTCGCCCTTGCGGGTGTGCGTCGGCGAAAAGGCTGCGCCGTTCGGTCCGAACAGCAGCCCCTTCAACAGCGCCGGCGTCCCGGCGCGAGTCCGCATTGCCCGCTTGCGCGGGCTTTCCTGCAGGATGGCGTGGACGCGGTCCCACGTTTCGCGGTCGACGATGGCATCGTGCTCTCCGGGGTAGCTTGCGCCCTTGTGGACCGCCTCGCCGATGTAGGCGCGATTGTTGAGCATCCTGTACAGGTACTTCTTGTCGATCCGGTTACCGCGCGGCGTGCGGATGCCGCGCTTCGCGACCTCCCGCGCCAGTTCCGTGCCCGAGCCGATCTCGAGGAAGCGGGCGAAGATCCAGCGGACACGCGCGGCGCGCTCGTCGTCGATGACCAGCTTCCGGTTCTCGACACGGTAGCCGTAGGGCGGCACCCCGCCCATCCACATGCCCTTCTTGCGGCTGGCTGCGACCTTGTCGCGGATGCGCTCGGCGGTCACTTCGCGCTCGAACTGGGCGAACGAGAGCAGGATGTTCAGCGTCAGCCGGCCCATCGAGGTGGTCGTGTTGAAGGACTGGGTCACCGAGACGAAGGTGACGCCGTTCCGGTCGAACACCTCGACCAGCTTGGCGAAATCCGCCAGCGAGCGGCTGAGGCGGTCGATCTTATAGACCACCACCACGTCGACCAGCCCGTCCTCGATGTCCTCCAGAAGGCGTTGCAGGCCGGGGCGGTCCAGTGTGCCGCCGGAGATGCCGCCATCTTCATACTGATCGCGGACCAGCACCCAGCCCTCGGAGCGCTGGCTGGCGATGTATGCCTCGCAGGCCTCGCGCTGGGCGTGGAGCGAGTTGAACTCCTGTTCCAGCCCTTCCTCCGACGACTTGCGCGTGTAGATCGCGCAGCGCTGTTTCCGGATCATTCCAAGTTTCGCGGGGGATTTCGTCATGTCCGACCCCTCCGGTTCTTCAGCCCGAAGAACAACCAGCCGTTCCAGCGCGTGCCGGTGATGGCGCGGGCGATGGCGGACAGCGACTTGTAGGGCCGCCCCTGCCATTCGAAGCCAACGGCGGTGACGGTGACGACGTGCTCGACGCCCTGCCATTCGCGGATCAGCCGCGTGCCAGCGATGGGCATAGTGTCCGCCCGGACGCGGCTTTTCTTGCGGTCGCCGCCGTCGAGTTCCTCGCCCAGCCGTTCCAGCCGCCGGATCGTCTCTGGCTTCAGCCCGCCGTAGGCCAATTCCTGGATGCGGTAGGCCAGCCGGCTCTCCAGGTAGCGACGGTTGAAGGGCGGCGGCTCGCTGTCGAACAGGTCGCGCCACTGCGCTTTCAGTTCTGGCGTCGTGGCGGTCTTCAGCGCGGCCAGGCGCGCGGGGATGGGATCGGGCTTGTTCATGCATTTCTCCGGTGAGTTGGAGTTGCATGACGGCATCGGTCGGCCGGAGAGTGTAGGCAAATTTCTCCAGTGTCGTCGGATACCTCGCCCCCATCCCGCATCCGCAACCGGACGAGACCGAAGGCGAGTAGACCGCACAACTCCGCGCGGCGCTCGGTGGGCGTCATCTGGTCGGGCGGCAGAGGATTGGGGCGTTTCATGAAGGGCCAGTCCGTGAGGTCTCGCCCTTCTCCTACTCACCGCACTCGCGAACCGTCCCACGGGGCCTGGCGGGCACGGTTGGAGCCGTCACGGACTCGACTCGCGGTTGTCCGATCGGATAGAACATAATCGGAACACATCAGCGCTTGCGCAGTGAATCGGTAGCATCGCTTCGGCCAATTTCGGCGGCGCGTCATTTCGCGCAAGATGAAGCGGGTCGCCGGAGCGCGGTCGGGTTTTCACCTGGCTGCGAGAGTTTCAGGGCCGAAAGGAAATCATATGCCGAAGAGGATCAGAAATTTCGTCGATCGCGCATTTTCGAGAACCGTGGATATCGAATTGCTCCACCGTCTGCTGAGCCCCTACCTCAGTCAGATCGATTTCGATTGGGACGAGCTACCCGAGCAAGACGCCAAGCGCCGAGAGGCGATCTTCAATCTCTTCGCCAGGGCGGACACGCAGTTCCCAGCCAAATTGCAGTTCGCGCTCTACAACATCTCCACCCTGTCCACGGACGTCGGAGCCCGAATCATCCAGGAAATCGCCACAGACGCCGGGGTCGACATCCTGGCCCCCCATCGCGTCGATGGCAGTGCGGACGATCTGCGTTTCACCCCGCGCTTCATGGCGCTGGTAACATGGCTGGATCACCGCAACATCTTCGACCGGGCGCTCAGTGCTGCGGCATTCCTGGCGCATTCCAGCAAGCTCGAGCGCAACGCCGACAGGGAGGATGTCGAGATGCGGCATCACGAAGCCGGTGTGCAGGACGCCTTTGCCGAGGCGGCGCGGCAACATTTTGCGAGCCGCTATAACGGCCACTACTGCGACGTGCGGTGGTTCGAGGAAGAGGACCTGCTGCGCGTCCTGATCCTGCACGGGTCGAAACCCGAGACGAAGAACATCGACCAGGAGGGCGCCGAGGACACGCTCAAGTTTCGCGAGATCGTCCAATCGACCATCGAATACGATCCTCGACGAGGGTCCATGACGGTCGGTTCCAAGGCCGCGCCGGATTCCAAGAAGCTGATCAAGCTGTTCGGAGAGCACATCCTTGGCGACGGTGACATCTTCGAGGCTTCGGCGAAGGAGCAACTCTACACGCTCGAACCGCTCCAGACGCAGGGCGCCGCGTTCAAATTCCACTTCGACCCCGATGGAGACATCACGCATGTCGCCCTGCGCGAGGTGAGGGTCGACGAGGCCGAGATCACCAAGACGGGACGTCTGCGCCGTTCGCCGTGGTTCCTGACGCTCGGCGATTCCCAGAACGCCCTCAAGCGACTGAAGGACGTCGCATCGGGCGTCGACATCGCCGACCTGCGGATCGTGCACGCCAAGATCGACGTGACCATCGAAGTCGACGACGCGGAGGTGGTGGTGCCGGTGACCATCCGTCCGCCGCGCACCGTCAGCATGCGCGACCATTCCCACGAACGACTCATTCGCGAGATGCTGGAAGACAATGACATTCGCAAACGCCGCAGAACTGGTCAGGCTGCTGCTGCGGCAGAGTGATCGTCATCCGATCCGCGCGGTCGCCGCTGCCGACCTGAAGTTCTACGACCCCGGGGTCGTTCGGTCACTCCGCAACCGCGGAATTCTCGTGGAGCGGGAGGATCTGTCCGACGACGGCGCTGCGGTCTTCCAGGTCGTCGACGACTCCCTGCTCGTGATCGATCCGGAGACCGGCGAGTGCGAGCGCTACGAAGATGCGCTGGACGTCCGGACCTTCGACATCGATATCGCCGCGCTTTGCCGCGCGATCCGCGAGCAGTCCGGGCTGGGCGGGCCCGGCCCTGCGGCGCTGTCGGCACGGGTCTGGCGGCTCGGCAGACATGAGAGCCACGGGCGCGCTGCAGAGATTTGCCTCGTCCGGTGGCTGCGCGAAGACACCGCGCAGGAGATCTTGGATCACGTGCGCGGCGCCATCGACAGTGAAGCCCCCGTCGCCCTTGTCAGCTTGGGCAGTTGCGATCTGCCTACCGCGGTGGCCCGCCAGCTCGACGGTCTCCGCATGACGGTTGCCCGCGCCGAGGACCTCTTGCGCGACGATCCGGACCGTCCCTTCGCGCTCGATCTTGCCCGGACCCGTGTACCCACCGGACCGCAGACGTTGAATGCGCGCCTCGAGATCGACCGTATCGGGCGCCGGGTAGTCTTCGAGGGCATCGAACTCGCCGTCGAACCGCGCGACTTCGACGCATTCGTCCTTCTCGCAGAGGAAGCCGTGGCCGCTGGCGGTTGGGTGCCGAAGGACAGCGTCGCGGCCACGCTGCAGGCCAGCACGGGACGGGAGAGCAACCCCGAACAGGTCGACCGCTGCATGAACCGGCTGCGCGATGCCTTTCGCAGGAACTCGCGTCTGAACGCGGTCCCTCGCAACGGGTTCATCGAGCGCAAGTCGAAGGTCGGCGCTCGCCTCGTTCTCACCTCCTCCGAAATCGCGTTCATCGCCTAGACGCATTCTGCGGCGCCGGGAGGTTTTCGGGAGGTTTTCAGGAGAAGTCCGAGAGATAAACGATTTCAGCATGTTGCACGGTCGGGTCGTGAACGGAAACGACCAGGATCGAACGACATGCACACACCGATTTCCCCCTCCGACCTTGCCACGCTGATCGACGAGGCCGACCGCGCGGCGCGGCGTTTGCACCGCAAGCTGGCGCTGCCCGCGGCCGATCTCGACGATCTCCGCCAGGACCTCTTGATCGATCTGATCTGCCGGCTTCCCGGCTTCGACAAGCGCCGCGGCAGCATCGGCGCCTTCGCGGGCATCGTCCTGCGCAACCAGTCTTCGCGCATCGCGATCCGGCACCACCGTCGGCGCCGGGCGCAGGGTGGCACGGTGCTGTCGCTCGACGCGCCGACTGCCGGCTTCGTTGAGCCGCTGGGCTCCCTATTGGCGGAGACGGACGGGCTCGCCGCCTGGCACGGCCAGGACCGCGACATGCAAACAGATATCCAGACCCGCGAAGCCGTGCAGTCCGCACTGGCGCATTTGCCCGAGGGCGACCGCCGGTTCTGCTGCGCGCTGGCCCACCGCTCCGTGACGGCGCTGGCCGCCGAGGATTTCGGCAGCCGCTCGGCGCTCTACCGGCGCCTCACCGATCTCCGCCACGTCCTCACCGCCTACGGGCTCGGGCCCGCCTGGGACGATCTCGCTGCGGCGTGAGTAGAGGCGAAAGGAGGAGATCATGTTCATGGGCACCACCCCCTTCATCACCGTCCGCGCCAGCCGCCCGCTGAGCGAGATCGAGTTCTGCGCCTGGGTGGCGCAGGCCACGCCCGGCGACCGGCTCGAGTATCACCGCGGCTATCTCGTGCTGGACACCTATCCGCTGTTCAGCGCGCTCGACGACACGGCGCGCGGCGAACTCGCCAGGCTGGCCGGACGCGCCTTCTGGGCCGCCGAACAGGGCCTCGTGCATCTCGTGCAGGCGCGGGAGGCCCCGGACCGCTTTGCCTACATCGCCGTCGCCCGCCCGAAGCCCAAGGCCGCCGCAGCCTCGCTCTCGGCGCTGCTGCTCGAGGAGCAGGCGGCGTGAGCACCCTCATCCAGACCCTTTTCCCCGATCACGGAGACACCTTCATGCCCTTTCCCGAGAACGCCCCGACGCCGGACGATCTGCCGGAGCTCGACCCGAAAGAGATTGCCGACCTGCCGGTCGAGATGCTCGCGGTGCTGCAGCACGAGATCGACGCGCGTCTCAGGCGCGACAAGGCCGCGAAGGCCCGCCTCGATGGCGCATTGAGCGTCCGCTACGCCGAGCGCGCGGTCGAGGAGCGGCGGGCCGCAGGCAAGGATACCGGCACGGTCCGGTTCCACGACGGCGATTTCACGGTGGTCGCGGACCTGCCCAAACGCGTCGAATGGGATCAGGATCGCCTCGCCGACATGGTCGAGCGCATCCGCGCCGCCGGGGACGATCCCGCCCAGTATGTCGACATCGCCTTCAAGGTGCCCGAGCGCAAATACGCCGCCTGGCCTGACGCGATCCGGCAGGGCTTCGAGCCGGCGCGCACCGTGAAGACCGGCACGCTCAAAGTCGATCTCGTCCCGCTGGAGGGCGATCGATGACAGCGCTCACTCCCATTCACGCCCCGGACCTTCCCGGCCTCATCGAACGCGCCGCGACCAAGCTGTCGGGCGCCAAATCCGCCGCCGAGGTGCTCGAAGCCCGTGAAGCGGCGGGGCTTGCCTACGATGTCGCAAAGCGCGCGGCGCGGTTGAAGAGCGCCAAGGTGGCCCACGACGATCTGATCGCCGCCGCCCATCGCGCGCAGGCCGATGCGCTCGAGATCGAAGCGGCCGCCAAGCGCAGGCTGGCGGATGAATACGACGCGGCGCAGGCCCGCGGCGAGGTGGCCAGCGCCCAGAGCAATCGTGGCAATCAGTGGACCGTTTCCGACGGGAACGGTGCAGCGTCCGCGGCAAGCCTCGGCCTCAGCCGCAAGTCGATCCATGACGCGCGCCATTTGCGCGACGCCGAAACCGCCGAGCCGGGGCTCGTACGGCGCACGCTGGATGCACAGCTGGAGCGCGGCGAAGAACCCACACGCTCCGCCCTGCGCCGCGCCGCGGAAGCGCGGCTGGAACGGTCCCTCGACCGGCTGCAGCGTGTGCAGGACAGCGTCCGGCGGCTCGAGGAGACGAAAACGTCGCCACCGACGGCCGAAGAGCGGGCGCGCCAGGTCGCCGTGTTCGGCACGCCGGAGGATCGCGCGATCTGTGGGCGGATCGACGAAATCGTCGAACGTATCGGTGAACAGCCCGCGCCGGCAGAGGCGGTCCGCCGCATCCCGCCGGCCTCGCGCCACGCCGTCGACACGGCGCCGATCCGGCGCGCCGCGGCCTGGCTCACCGAGTTCAGCACTCTTTTCGAACAGGAGGTCCAGCATGGGACAGATGCGTCTGAATGACGTCGTGGGCGAGATCGTCGGCGCGGTGATCGCCGGCCGGTCGGTCAACAAGCGCGAGGCCGCGGTCGCGCGCTGGGACGATATCGATGCCGACGGCCAGTACCTCGCCGGGATCGACGGGGTCGTCGCGCGGATCGATCAGCGCGCCCGCAGCCTGAAGCTCAAGGCGGAACGGTCATCGACCCCGGCACAGGCGGAACTGCCATTCGAACTGCCCGCCGCCGTGGCGATGGACCTCGAGGGCACCACGCTGGTCGCCACGCGCGAACTCTCGCGCGACCAGTTCGAACGCGCCATCGAGATCCGCCGCCGGCAGATCGCCCATGACAGCGCCGCCCTGCGCGAATGGCGCGAGGCGCTGCGGCAGGCCGACCGGTTCTGGGCCGCGCATCCCGACTGGTGCTTCGGCGACTGCCTCGACGCGATCCTCGCCCAGGCCGGCATGGATGCCGCGCGCCCGGAGGTGCCGGCATGAGCCTCCCCATCATCACCGCAGACCAGCGGATGGCCGAGCCGCGCGGTATCAAGGGCGTGATCTTCGGCCCGCCGGGCATCGGCAAGACCTCGCTGCTCTGGACGCTGCTGAACACGACGACGCTGTTCTACGATCTCGAGGCCGGGGATCTGGCCATCGAGGGGCTGGCGGTCGACGCGATCCGGCCGCGGACCTGGACCGAATGCCGGGATTTCGCGGCGTTCATCGGCGGGCCGAACCCGGCGCTGCGCGCCGATCAGCCCTACAGCCAGGCGCATTACGACGCCGTCTGCGAGCGCTTCGGCGACCCGGCCGTGCTCGAGAAATACGACACGGTGTTCATCGACTCGATCACCGTGGCGGGCCGGCTCTGCTTTCAGTGGAGCAAGGGCCAGCCCGAGGCGCATTCCGAAAAGACCGGCAAGCCCGACGTGCGCGGTGCCTACGGGCTTCATGGCCGCGAGATGATCGCGTGGCTCACGCATCTGCAGCACACGCGGGCCAAGAACGTCTGGTTCGTCGGGATCCTCGACGAGAAGCTCGACGATTTCAATCGCAAGGTCTTCCAGCCCCAGATCGACGGCTCGAAGACCGGGCTCGAGCTGCCCGGGATCGTCGATCAGGTCATCACCATGGCCGAGTTCAAGGCCGAGGACGGCACCCTGCAGCGCGGCTTCGTCTGCCAGACGCTGAACCCCTGGGGCTATCCGGCCAAGGACCGCTCCGGGCGTCTCGACATGGTCGAGGCCCCGCATCTCGGGCGGCTGATGGAGAAGATCCGGCAGCCCGCGACACCCGCCCCCGAGCGGCTGACCCACGCCGCGCCAACGACGGCGCCGGCCACCCCCTCCGACACCACCGACAGCTGAAAGGACCTGCCCCATGTCTCTCTGGACCGATTTCAACGACGCGCAATCGAACACCAACGTGATCCCCAAGGGCACGCTCGCGAAGGTGCGGCTGACCATCCGGCCGGGCGGCTTCGACGATCCCGCGCAAGGCTGGACCGGCGGCTACGCCAGGCGCGGCGCGACCGGGGCCGTCTATCTCGACGCCGAATACACTGTGCTGGAAGGCCCTTATGCCCGCCGCAAGATCTGGTCGCTGATCGGGCTCTACAGCCCCAAGGGGCCGGACTGGGCCAACATGGGCCGCAGCCTCGTGCGCGGCATGCTGAACTCGGCGCGCGGGATCTCCGACAAGGACAATTCGCCGGAGGCGCAGGCGGCGCGGCGCATCGACGGGTTCGCCGATCTCGACGGGCTCGAGTTCGTGGCCCGGATCGACATCGGCACCGATACCAATGGCGAGGACAAGAACGAGATCCGCGCGGCGGTGACGCCGGACCACCGCGATTACGCGCAGATCATGGGCACAGCGCCGTCCATGGCGTCGCAGACGCAGCACCCGGCGCCTGCGCCGCAGCATCATGCACCGGCAGCCGCCGCGCCCGCGCAGGGCTATCCGGCCCCGCAGCCGCAGCCGACGCCCACGCAGCAGGCGCCCGCCGCGCCGGGCGCTCCGGGCCGTCCGAGCTGGGCCCAGTGAGGGGTCCGGGCCATGCGATTGCGCCCCCGCCAGAAACTCTTCGTCGAGCGCAGCCTGTCTGCGCTCGGCACCCGCGCCAACACGCTGGGCATCGCGCCCACCGGCGCGGGCAAGACGATCATGCTGTCGGCCGTCACCGGCCAAAGCCTCGGCGACACGGATGCGAAGGCCTGCGTGCTGGCGCATCGCGACGAGCTGACTGCGCAGAACCGGGACAAGTTCCGGCGCGTGGTCCCGGACGTGACCACCTCCGTCGTCGATGCCACGACCAAATCCTGGGACGGCCAGGTCACCTTCGCCATGGTGCCCACGCTGGCACGTCAGGCCAATCTGGCGGGAATGCCGAACCTGGACCTGCTGGTGATCGACGAGGCGCATCACGCGGTGGCCGACAGCTACCGCCGCATCGTCGACCATGTGCGCGAGGCCAATCCCGACGCCCGGGTGTTCGGCGTCACGGCCACGCCGAACCGGGGCGACCGGAAGGGTCTGCGTGAGGTCTTCGACAATGTCGCCGACCAGGTGCGGCTGGGCGAGCTGATCGCATCGGGGCATCTGGTGCCGCCGCGGACCTTCGTCATCGATGTGGGTGTCCGGGACAAGCTCGAGGCCGTGCACAAGACGGCGTCGGATTTCGACATGGGCGAAGTGGCCGAGATCATGGACCGCGCGCCGATCACCGAGGAAGTTGTGCGCCACTGGCGCGAGAAAGCCGGAGACAGACAAACCGTCGTGTTCTGTTCCACCGTGGGCCATGCCGCGCATGTGGCCGAGGCGTTCAACGCGGCTGACATTCCCGCGGGCCTGATCCACGGCGATCTGCCGGGGGAGGAGCGTCGCAGCATCCTCGCCGCTTTCGCCCGCGGTGAACTCCGCGTCGTCACCAACGTGGCCGTGCTCACGGAAGGCTGGGACCACCCGCCGACCTCCTGTGTCGTGCTGCTGCGGCCCTCATCCTACAAGTCCACGATGATCCAGATGGTCGGGCGCGGGTTGCGCACCGTCGACCCCGAGGAGCATCCCGGGGTCGTCAAGACCGACTGCGTGGTGCTGGATTTCGGGTCGTCGAGCCTGACCCACGGCACGCTGGAACAGGATGTCGATCTCGACGGCAAGACCGAGACGGGAGAGGCGCCGTCGAAGACCTGTCCGTCCTGCCAGGCCGACATTCCGCTGGCCGCCCGCGAATGCCCGATCTGCGGCGAGCTGCTGGTCGAGCCCGAGGACGCGACCGATGAGGGAAGCCCGGACGGGGCGCTCTCGGACTTCCTGATGACCGAGATCGACCTGCTCGAGCGCTCCAGCTTCGCATGGGTCGATCTCTTCGGGACCGAGGATGCGCTCCTGGCCACGGGGTTCTCGGCCTGGGGCGGCGTCTTCTGGCTCGACGGCCTCTGGTACGCCATCGGCGGCGAGCGCGGGGGGCAGCCCCGGCTGCTGGGGATCGGCGAGCGCAGCGTCTGTCTCGCGCAGGCCGACGACTGGCTGAACGATCACGAGACCGACGAGAGCGCGTTCAAGAGCAAGGCGTGGCTGACCCAGCCCGCCACGCAGAAGCAGCTGCAGTATCTCTCCCCTGCCGCGCGCGGCGACTTCGGGCTCACGCGCTACAAGGCCTCGGCGCTGATGACCTTCGGGTTCAACAAGCGCGCCATCCGGCAGCTGATCCTGAGCGCGGCGCCGACCGCGCGGGAGGCTGCGTGAGCCATGTCGCAGAAATCCCGTCCACGCCCACAGAGGCTCCGGATCGACCGGGCTTTGATCGCCTCTGGCATCCGCGCCCGGTCATCTGCGCCGTCTGCACCGCCCGTACCCGCGGCTTCGGCTGGTTCGATCCCCACCGGCCGCGCCCAACCCGCACCCGCCGCTGGTTCTGCTCCATGGGCTGCCAGTCGGCCTTCACCACCAAAGCCAAACGAGGACTGAGCATGGTCGATTTCACCGAAGAGGAAACCCAGGCGCTGCCCGCCGTGATGCGCGCGCTCGCGCCCGAGATGGAGCGGATCGGCTGGGACCGGCCGCTGTGCCAGCTGACGCAGAACGACATGCACCGGCTGATCGTCATCACCATCGAGGCGTTCCGCATCGAGTTGGCCGAGATCGCCAGCCAGTCGGAGATCCCGTTCTGATGCTGGACTTCAACAAGCGTCCATCCATGGGCGAGCGGATCAACGCGGCCGTGGACGCGGCCCTCGAAGCCGAGCGCGCGGCCACGCCGCCGCGCGACTACCTTGGTGGCTCGCGGCTGGGCCACGATTGCGAACGCGCGCTGCAGTTCGAGTTCGTGGGCGCGCCGAAGGACGACGGCCAGGAGTTCCCGGGCCGCGTGCTCCGCATCTTCGCGATCGGCCATCAGCTCGAGGATCTCGCCATCCGCTGGCTGCGGGCGGCGGGGCTCGATCTTGTCACCTCGAGGCGTGACGGCGGCCAGTTCGGCTTCTCGGTCGCTGGCGGGCGCATCCGCGGCCATGTCGACGGGATCGTCGCCGACGCGCCCGCGGCGCTGGGGCTGTGCACGCCCGCGCTCTGGGAGTGCAAGACCATGAACGCGAAGAACTGGCGCGAGACGGTGGCCAGGGGCGTGACCGTCGCGAAGCCCGTCTACGCCGCCCAGATCGCGCTCTACCAGGCCTACATGGAAGCGACCGCTCCCGGCATCTCGGCCAACCCCGCGCTCTTCACCGCGATCAACAAGGACACGGCCGAGCTGCACCACGAGCTCGTGCCCTTCGATGCCGATCTCGCGCAGCGCATGTCCGACCGCGGCGTCCGGATCCTGCGCGCGACCGACGCGGGCGCGCTGCTGCCGCGCATCGCCGCCAGTCGCGACTTCTTCGAGTGCCGGTTCTGCCCGTGGGCGGAGCGCTGCTGGGGGCTGCCGAAGTGACCGACGCACCCGAGGACCCGCCCGACACGCCCGCAATGCCCGAGGACCCCGCCATGACCATCGATCACGACGATCGCTCGGAGCCTCCGGAGCCCGAGAACCTCGTCCACTTCAACCCCTGGCGCGACTTCAACGACGCAGCCCCCCAGATCGACGTGTTCGGCGACGAGCCGGACGCCGCGCAGATCGCGCAGTTCATGGATGTCGTCTTCGGCTACTCCGACAGGCTGATCCCCGTTCGCAGTTTCATCGACAAGGGCCAGGGCTTCGACGGCCGGCCCCACAACATCTGGATCGAGGCCGACACGACCGCGGCCGACAAGATGGTGACCTTCGCCAATTGGGCCGCGCGCGAGGGCGCCGCGGTCTATGTTATCCCCGGCACCGTCGAAGAACCCGGACAGGCCCGCGCCGCCGACATCGAGCAGATGCAGACCGTGGTGGTCGATCTCGATACCGGCGACATCGCTGCCGCGCGGGCCCATCTCGAGCGTCACCTCGGCCCGCCCACCATGGTGGTGGAAAGCGGCGGCGTCACGGCCGAGGGGCAGCGCAAGGCCCATGTCTGGTGGAAGCTGACCGAGCCCGCGGAGGGCAGCGACATCACGCGCGTGACCCGGCTGCGCGGCGATATCGCGGCCAAGGTCGGCGGCGATACGCATTTCCGATCGGCGCACCAGCCCATCCGCGTTGCGGGCTCGGTCTACTACAAGAACGCTCTCAAGACGCTGGTGCGGATCGTCGAGCTGAACGCGGATTTCGAGCGCGACCTGGGCGAGTTCGTCGAGGCCGTGACCGACATGCCGCCCGCGCCGGGTGTGTCGCTGCAGCCCGACTTCACCACGCCGGACAAGCCCGCCGCGGGCGAGGTGCTGGTGACCCCTGTGCGCGAGGGCGCGCAGGACGACTGGTCGCGCTTCGAGGGGGCCTCGGCCGCGATCGGCCATTTCATCCGCATGGTCCACGAGGGCCGGATGTCGAAGGACGCCGGTTGGGAAGGCATCTGCGGCTACAACGCCGCCATGCTGCGGCCGCAATGGCCGGTGGAGCGGCTCAAGCGCGAGTCCGAGCGGCTCTGGGCGCTGCACGTCGAGAAGAATGGCCCACCGCTGGTGCGGCTCGACAGCGGCGCGCCCACACCCGACGAGTTGCCGGCCTTCTCGCTGGGCGCGCTGCTCGATGACACGAGCCCGATGCCCGAGGACATCATCGCCCCGCGCGTGCTCACGCCCGGTGGGCTCCTCGTGCTGGGCGGCGCGCCGAAGGTCGGCAAAAGCGATCTGCTGATCTCCTGGCTCGTGCACATGGCCGCAGGCCAGCCCTTCCTCGGCTTCACCCCGCCGCGGCCGCTGCGGATCTTCTACCTGCAGGCCGAGATCCAGTACCATTACCTGCGCGAGCGCCTGCGCCAGATCTCCCTGCCGCCGGAGATACTGGCCGCCGCCCGCGACACCTTCGTGGCCACGCCCAAGCTGAAGATGCTGCTCGACGACGAGGGCAGCGTGCGCGCCGCCCGCGCGATCCAGGCGGCGTTCCCGGAGGCGCCGCCGGACATCCTCTGCGTCGACCCGATCCGCAACCTCTTCGACGGCGGCCCTGATGGCGGCGGCGAGAACGACAACACCGCCATGATGTTCTTCCTCAAGGACCGGGTGGAAGTGCTGCGCGACCACATCGATCCCGATTGCGGGGTGATCCTCGTCCACCACACGCGCAAGCTCTCCAAGCACCAGGTGAAGGAGGATCCGTTCCTTGCCCTGTCGGGCGCCAGCGCGCTCCGAGGCTTCTACACCACCGGCCTGATCCTGCATCGCCCCGACGAGGACGCGTCGGAGCGCAAGCTGGAGATAGAGCTGCGCAACGGGCCCGCACTCGCGCCCAAGCTCATCGACAAGCGGAACGGCGAATGGGTCGAGATCAACCCGATGAACGAGCGGCTGGTGCGCGCCGAGATGGGCGCGAAACACGATGCCGAGCGTGACCGGAAGGGCGAGGTGATCGCAGACATTCTCGACCGCGAAGCCCGGGCGGGCCGGATGTATACCATGACGCTCTTCGCGGAATCCTTCGAGAACAAGAGCGGTCTCAGCGGGCAGACCAGCATCCGCGAACGGCTGAGCGTGCTCACCACCAAAGGCGTCATCAAGTTCGTGAAGGGCGAGGCTGCAGCCGAGCTCGGGCTGCCGACCGATCGCAGCAAGTACGGGTATCTGTGCGTCGAGTTCATGGAACTGGCGGTCGGCGAAGACGTGGTCGATACCGAGACCGGCGAGGTGTTTCCAGGCCGCGTCCCCGTGCGTCCAAGCCACTACAAATGCCCCCAGACCGGTGCCGTTCTGCCGGTGGAGAACCCGAACATCTGGGTCTATCCGGACGGGGGTGAGGCATGAATTCTGCGTCCTCGATCCAACCCGAAATCTGGCGTGCGCATTCCGAAATCTGGCCAGATTTCGCGAAATCTGCGGTCATGCCAAAATCTGAAATCTGGGTTTTTCCGTTTGAATGCAATGGCTTGTGTATCTCGGGCCAGATTTCGGAAGGGTGCTCGCGCAATCTGGTCCGCAATCTGGATTTCATAAGCAAATTCAATAACCTGCGCCAGATTCCAGATTTCGGAAAAGGCACCCCTAAAGGGGTGGGTGGCCTCCCCCCGTCAGGTGGGGAGGTTCACCACCCACCCCCGGGCGATCTCGCCGCGTGCAACCTCATCCACCACCCAATCGGGCAGCATACAGGAAAGGAGCCCTCAATGGCCCACGCATCCCTCACTCCGTCACCCGCGATCGCGCCTGCCGGCGGCACGCCGGTCCTTCTCGCCCTCGATCTCGGCACCACCACGGGCTGGGCGCTGCGCGCCGCGGACGGGCTGATCAGCAGCGGCACGGTCTCGCTCAAGCCCAGCCGCTACGACGGCGGCGGCATGCGCTATGTCCGCTTCCGCGCCTGGCTGGAGCGACTGGCCGCGGATGCCGGGCCTATCGGCGCCATCCACTTCGAGGAGGTGCGCCGGCATGTCGGGACGGACGCGGCCCATGTCTTCGGCGGTCTGCTCGCCACGCTCACCGCATGGGCCGAGACAACGAGCGTCCCCTATCAGGGCGTGCCGGTGGGCACGATCAAGCGCCACGCAACCGGCAAGGGCAACGCGCCGAAGGCGGCGATGATCGCGGCGGCCCGCGCCCGCGGGTTCGATCCGGCCGACGACAACGAGGCCGACGCCATCGCCATCCTGCTCTGGGCCATCGAGACGCAGGGAGGTGTGCAATGACCGGTATGCGGTTCACACCGAAAGGCTATGGCGGGCGGCGCCGCGATCCCCATCAGGTCAAGCGCGACGGCTGGCAGGAACAGGGCGTGCTGGCTGTGTCCGTCAACGACGACCGGCTGACCTGGCCTGAGCGCGAGCTCGTCCGGCAGCTCGGCGAGCGTCTCTACGGGCAGCGTGACCGGGAGGTGCGGCATGACTGAGTGGACCACGGCACGGGTGCAGGACCGGCTCGAGAGCGCTGCGGACGTGTTCGCACAACTGCCGGCCGTAAAGCCCACCGGGTATTTCAACGCCTGGCCGGAGTACTTCCATGGCTTCGCCGATCAGGTCGGCCAGGAGCCCGAGATGAAGCGCCCGCGCCCGAGCCCGCGCCAGATCACCGAGGCCGAGGAGGCGATGCTCTGGCTGCGCTGGCTCGAGCGCGACGACGCTCGGATCATCTGGCTGCGCGCCAATCGCCAGCCCTGGAAGAAGATCGGCTGGGAGGTCGGGTTGAGCCGCCCGGCCCTCAACCGCCACTGGCAGTACGGCGTCGCGCTGATCACTTGGCGGCTCAACGGGCGGGTGCCATCCGCCAAGCGATCGAAGCGCTTCGTGGTTGAGAACGCCGACCGGCTGTCAAGAAAAATCATCCTGTGAGGGAATTTTCGGAGAGACATTGGTGGGGGTTCACCAATCGGCTCTGAGCGTTACAACCGCGGTATGCTCGCACGAGGCGCGGGCGACGGGACAGCACGACACGACTGGTTTCCGGGGGCCATCCGGAGTCCAGCCAGGGTCCAGGCCGCCAAGCCATTGTTTTCCGGTTCCTTTTCGGGCCGAAACGTATGCTGGCGGGCTTGGCGCGAAATATCGCCAGCGACAGGGCCGATTTTTTGGGAAGCCACCGGAGTCTAGCGTCCACCCGAGACGCCCTGAAGTCCTTGTGAAATCAAACGCTTGATGGGCCGCCCGGGGTGGATACCCCGCGGATGCCGGAGTCCGGCCGGAAGCCAGGGTATCCACCTCGGTGGAGTCCACGCCGCGGAGTCCAGCGCGGCCAGCGCCACAGCGCGAACAGCATCGACAGGATCACGCATGACCCTCGCCTTCGCCCCCGAGCGGATCGAGCAGTGGCCCCTGGCCAAGCTCCAGCCTTATGCCCGCAACGCGAAGCAGCACGGAGCGGACCAGGTCGCGAAGCTGGCCGCGAGCATGGCCGAGTTCGGCTGGACCGTGCCGTGCCTCGTCGGCGAGGATGGCGAACTGATCGCAGGCCACGGGCGCGTGCTTGCAGCAACGCAGCTCGGGCTGACCGAGGCGCCGGTGATCGTGCTGGGGCATCTGACCGAGGCGCAACGGCGGGCCTATCGGATCGCGGACAACCGACTGGCTGAATCGCCATGGAATGAAGAGCTGCTCTCGGCCGAGCTTCAGGACCTGCTTGCCGACGACTACGACCTGTCGTTGGTGGGCTTCTCGGACGGCGAACTCGACAAGCTGCTGGCCTTCGATTCGGACGGGGGCGGTGAAGAAGAAGGTGGCACCGGCGGCTCCGTGCCTCCGGTGACCATCCCCGAGCCGCCGCGCAACCCGGCCTCGCGGACGGGCGACCTGTGGATTCTCGGCGATCACCGCCTGCTGTGCGGCGACAGCACCAGCCACGACGACGTGCGCCGCCTGATGAACGGCGAGCGCGCGATCCTGTTCGCCACCGACCCGCCGTATCTCGTTGACTACGACGGTTCCAACCACCCGACCCGGAACAAGGACTGGTCCGCGTCCTACGGCACGACCTGGGACGACAGTTCGCAGGGTGCGGAGCTCTATGACGGGTTCATTGCCGCCGCCGTAGCCGAGGCGATCACAGAGGATGCGGCCTGGTATTGCTGGCACGCGTCCCGACGCCAGGCGATGCTCGAGGCCTGTTGGGAGAAAGCCGGGGCCTTCGTGCACCAGCAGATCATCTGGGTGAAGGACCGCGGCGTCCTGACCCGGTCGCATTACCTCTGGAAGCACGAGCCCTGTTTCATGGGCTGGCGCCGCCCGAACCGTCCGCCGAAGGTGGCCGAGCAGACGCTGCCGTCCACTTGGGAGATGCCGTCATTCGCCAAGGATGAGCGCCCGGACCACCCGACTCCGAAGCCGCTCGACGCTTTCGGTATCCCGATGCGCCAGCATGTGGCGCGGGGCGGTCTCTGTTACGAGCCGTTCTCCGGCTCCGGATCGCAGATCATGGCGGGCGAGGCCAATGGCCGGCGCGTCTACGCGATGGAGATCAGCCCGGCCTATGTCGATGTCGCCGTGGAACGCTGGCAGGCCGAGACCGGCCGCAATGCGATCCTCGATGGAGATGGCCGGACCTTCGCCGAAGTGAAGGCCGAGCGGCTGGGCGACAAGGCCGATGCCGCCGCCTGATGGCCGTCTACTACAACGATGCCGATCCCGCGGCCTGCGCATGGCTGCGGGAGCTGATCTCGGCCAAGCTGCTGCCGGATGGCGACGTGGACGAGCGCTCCATCCGCGAGGTGGAGCCCGCCGACCTGCGCGGTTTCGCGCAATGCCATTTCTTCGCCGGGATCGGCGGCTGGCCCTACGCGCTCCGCCTCGCGGGCGTTGCCGAGGACCTGTCCGTCTGGACCGGTTCGCCGCCCTGCCAGCCATTCAGCCAGGCCGGGCAGCGCAAGGGACAGGACGATGACCGCCATCTCGCCCCGGCCTTCCTGCAGCTCGTCGCGGCCTGCCGCCCGGAGCTCGTCTTCGGCGAGCAGGTCGCGAGCGCGGCAGTGCTCGGAGCGGTTGGCGGTGCGGCTCGAACAGCGACTGAGGGCCCGGCTGGCTGGGCGTGGTTCGACGCTCTGGCGGCTGACCTGGAAGCAGCATCTTACGCCGTCGTGGCGGCCGATCTGCCGGCTGCGGGCATCGGCGCGCCGCACATCCGCCAGCGGTTGTTCTTCGGCGCCGTCGCCATTGAACCAGCCGCAGGCGGGCTGGGCGACAGCCTCGGCGCGGGACCACAAGGACGGCTCGGAATGCCGGGCGGTGCCGATCAATGCGCTGCTCGGCCGGCAGGTCTGGCTGGCGGGGTGGCCGACGGCGATGGCAGGCTCGCCCGCGACGGCAGCGTACAATGCGGCCGGCAACACCGATGCGAGCCGCAGGACGGTGAAGTTGGTGGACTGGTCGATGGCGCCGACCCCGCCGGAACCGATGCGACGGACGGCGTCTGGCGAGATCCGGACTGGCTCCTCTGCCGCGATGGCCGCTGGCGGCCCGTTGAGCCCGGAACATTCCCGCTGGCTGATGGGATACCCGGCCGCATGGGGCTGCTGCGGGGCTACGGCAATGCAATCGTGCCGCCGCTCGCGGCGGAGTTCGTGACGGCGTTTCTGGAGAGCCTGCGATGAGGCAGAGCCGGACCATGTCGATGGTCGAAGCCGCGGCAAACGTTGTCGTTGGCTACGTTTTGGCCATGGCGACGCAGATCGTCGTGTTCCCGTGGTTCGGGATCGAGACGGGGCTCGTGGAGCACATGACCATCGGCCTCGCCTTCACCGGTGTTTCGCTGGCGCGCGGCTATGTGCTGCGTCGGCTGTTCGAGGCGATCCGGGATCGGAGCTCTTGAGGACGCTCGGGATGCGATGATGGTGTCCTGCGGCGCTTCGATGAATTACGCTCGATCCCACAAGGAGGAACCGGGCAAGATGGCAGGCGGACAGGAGCACTGGGACGACGTCTACGGCACGCGGTCGGAAGATGCGCTGACATGGTTCGAAGCAACGCCGGAGGTGTCGCTCGACCTGGTGCGCGACCATTTGCAACCGGGCGAGCCGTTCATCGACATCGGGGCCGGCGCGTCCCGGCTCGTCGATGCGTTGCTCGATGAGGGGTTCGGCCCCCTCACGGTGCTGGACCTTTCTGCAGCCGCCCTGGCCGTCAGCCGGCAGCGGCTCGGCCCAAAGGCCGACGACGTTGCGTGGATCGAGGCGGACATCACGGTGTGGCAGCCCGAGCGGGACTATGCGGTCTGGCACGACCGCGCGGTGTTCCATTTCCTGACCGGGGCCGAGGATCGCGCCGGCTATGCCTGCGCACTGGCACAAGCCCTGCGCCCGGGCGGGACCGCGATCATCGCGACATTCGCGGATGACGGGCCGGAGATGTGCTCGGGCCTGCCCGTCGTGCGCTATGCGCCGGAGGCGCTGGCGCAGGAACTCGACCGACTGCTTCCCGGCCTATTCGAGATGCTCGACGCCAGACGGCACATGCACGTCACGCCGAAGGGTAATCGGCAGAGCTTCCAGTACAGCGTGTTCCGGAAGACGGATCGCTGAGACGAGAGACCGCCGCCCATGCGGGACGGCGGCATCGGGACCGTCGTGGTGTGCGACGTCAGTTGTCTGTGATGCGGTAGGCCCTACCGCGCCCCTCGATTTTCTCGGAGGTGATGGTCAGGCCGAGCTTCTTTTTCAGCGCGCCGGACATGGCGCCCCTAGCCGTGTGAGCTTGCCAGTCGAGGGCCGCAACGATCTCGTCGATGGTCGCGCCGCCGTCGGCGCGGAGCATCTCGATCAGCTTCGCCTGCTTCGTGCCCGTGCGCGGTGCGCGCGGCTTGGGCGCGGGGTCGGCTTCGGCGGGAGCGTCCTGCGGGGCCTCCGCGGTCGGCGCCGTGGCGGCCCCCGTGGGCGCGGGGTCGGGGCTCTCCGGCTCGACGCCGATGGCGGCGAGGCCCGCGTCGGTGATGTGCAGGAGGATGGCGCGGCCGTCCTCGTCGTTGCGCCAGATGCGGTTGAGCGCGGCGTCGGCCTTGGTCTTGCTGTCGGTCGTGGTCTCGGCGATCAGCCCGCGCTTCAGCAGCGCGCCGACCACCTTGGCGGCCGCGCCGCCGCGGAGCGAGCCGGGCAGCGGCAGGACGTTGCGGTCCTCGCGCTGCGCAGCGGCGCTGAGGATGATCGCTTGCGTGTCGGAAAGCTTGGTCATCTGGGGTCTCCTTGGTCGAGGCCGCGACGGTCGCGACCCTTCTACGACCCCGAGCCGCGCCTCGGCGCGGCAGGAGGTCCGGCGGTGCCGGAGGTCAGATCAGCCCGAGGTCGCGCAGGAGCGTGGCAGCGTCGGGCAGTCGATCCGTCGCCACGTCGATGGCGATGGTCATGCTGTCTGCGGTGAGGCGTGCGGGAATGTCCGCCTCCTCGCGGAGCGCGGCCCCGATCTCGTCGAGGACGACGGGGATGCGGCTGGCATCCCAAGGCTCATTCAGGCTGCGGATGGCGATGCGGATGGTGCTGGTTTCCATGGTGCGCGCTCCTGTCACTCGGCGTGTTCGCCCTCGCCGAAGGCGCTGTCGGTGATGCGCTTCAGGAGGCTCGCGTAGTGTTCGAGGGTGCCGACATGGCCCCAGTTCACCTCGTCGGGGTGGGCGTTGAAGTGGTCGTCGCTGAGCGCCTGCAGCCGGGCGAGCATCTCGTCGATCTCGGCCTTCCGGCCGATGAAGGCGTTCAGGGCCGCCTCCTTGTTCCTGCGCGCTTTCTCGGCGCGAAGCTGGTGGCGCGGGGTGGTGATCGGGTTCAGGCGCGTGGTCATCGGGTGGCTCCTTGGGTCTGCGCTATCGCTGCGCTGCTTGAGCGCGGTGGTGAGTTGCATCGTCCTTGTGGATCCACGTTCGCTCTGGCGCGGAGGCTTATCAACTCAATAAGCACATGAATTCGC
>NZ_MSIT01000049.1 GCF_002094885.1 Salibaculum halophilum | reverse complement strand
CTCCCTGAAGGGGTGTATGCAGAGCCATACCGGCAATACCTCAAGCGCGTCCCACGCTCCTTTAGCTTCAAATGATTGACACCGGAAGCGAACGTTGCCCGATGGCAGCATTGTCCCGCAAAGCTGCCATCTGACCCAAGAAAACGCTGCATGATGCACGAATGACCGCTTCGACAGGCGGCATCGCAGCAAGGGGTCAGCGACTGGATGTCCGGTCTGAGCCGGTCGTGTCGGTCCGTCGGTCAGGGCGCGCAGCGGTCATTCGCTGTGCAGGCCATGAACGGCAGCGATGCGCAGGGGTCGCCATGCAATGATGCGGACCTTGTTTGGCCATAGAGGAATAACGCGCCTGATCATCAAGGGCTCGGAAAGTGCACGAACACCCCGTTGCAGCCTCACGAGGGGCGAGCCGGCGTGTCGCGCCGGTAGAGAGGCGCGAACTGTACCAGGGCTTTCCCAAGTCGCACCTGTGTCGCGCGCCGGGACGGCACTCACATGCACAGGGGACCTGTCGCTGCGTCACGATGGCGTCGAGGCAGGATGCAAGCCAAGCGGGGCCTGTCGTACCGTCGAGATCCACAAGCCCGAACAAGAAGCCTGCGATGTCCGCCGAAGAGCCCGAGCCGCGTGCGGCCAATGCAAATGACCGTCCGCCGTCGGCCGGAACACCCTTTGACGGGGCGGCGCTGCAGGCCCGGCTGCGGGCGATCTTCCCGCACGGCGTGCCGAACGTCTACCGGATGATCCTGCGCAATCCCTGGGCGATGGCCGGGCTCGTGTCCATGAAGGAATATCTGGCCGGTGGCGCGCTGACCGAGACAGAGCACTGCCTCGTGACGCTCGAGGTCGCCAATTACTGCGAGTGCAACTAATGCATCGAGGCGCTCAGCCACTATAGCGTGAACGACCTTGGTTGTGTCCGACGCGGTGGTCGATGCCACCGCGAAGGGCGAGATGACGGGCGAGCCGCGGCTCGATCTGGTGATCGGGGGGCCACGCGCACGTCTCGCGAGCCGTGGCAAGCTTGGGCGCGCTGAGCTTGCCAGCTACGAGGAGCGCGGCCCGTCTTTCCCCGAGATCCTCGAAATCATCGGCGTGATCGGCGAATACACCGTCGCCACCTTCTCGGCCAACCTCGACCGGACGCGGATCGATCCCGAATACCGCCTCGGCTGAGGCTCAGCCCGAGAACGGAAGCGTGCCGCGAAAGCAGGTGCCGGCCGGCGCCGGCGTTGAAGGCGTTGCGCACGAGGTTGAGCAGGGTGCGGTAGGTCTGGTCGAAATCGGCGTCGAGCAGCACGTCGGCGGCGGCCATGCACTCCAGCGTGGCGGCGGCCCTGTCGGGGCCTGTGGCGGTGGCGGCAAGCTCTTCCACCACGTCGGCCAGCAGGAACCGCTCGCGATCAGGCGCGGCCGGCCTGCACGGTCTGCCCGTCGCGCGTCCGGCAGGACAGCGCGTCGGAGTTCCACCGCCCTTCGCGGCGCACATTCGCGATGAAACCCTCGAGGCGCGCGAGCTCGTGGGGGTGGATGTCGGCGGGCGTCGTCGCCGAAGGTTCCTCCTCGGAATAGCCGAGCATCTCGCGGGCCGCGCCGTTGGCGCCCAGAAACCGCCCAGAGCCCGCGTCGATCAGCACGGCGGGGTCGAAATTCTCGGCCAGAACCGCGGCGGCTGGGTGGCCGGCGTGCGCCGACAGGTCCATGCCGTCTCGCCAGGGGTTGCTCACGCCGTCTCTAGGCCTGGGTATCACATCGTGACCGCGCCGCCCCGTCGGAAACAGCGTCCGCGCTCAAAGCTCCGTGAGGGTTGGCGGCCCTCAAGGCCCCGCGCCGTCGGACGTGACGCGCCGGCCTGCCCGCGCCAGCCTCACCCGCGCAGCGTTGCCAGGACCGCATCATGATCTGACAGGGGCGTGCCGGTTGCGTCAAGCGACGGCAGAAGCGCGTTGCGCAGGCAGGTCAGCCCTCTTGCACAGAGCCAGTCAAGCTTCATGCGACGGGCCGGATGCGGGGTGATCAGGCTGGGCCGCGTCGTCACGCCCGCCGGGGTCAATGACCAATCGTAGCCGCGTGCCCCGGCGCGGTCGAACAGCGGCTCGTCGCGCCAGTCATCGCCCGGTGGCGCGCTGTTGCCGGTGTTCAGGTCGCCGCCGATGATCACGGGCATATCCGGGGCGAAGCGGTCCACCCCGTCCATGAGCCGGTCGAACTGCGTTGCACGGTGGTCGGCCCGCGCATTGCTTTCAAGGTGCGTAGAGACAAAGCAGATCGGCCCGTCCGCACCGGGAAGGATCGCGGCAATCGCGTTACGCCCGCCGATACGGGGTTGGCCGGCATCGCCGCCCGCGTCCGGGGTGAACCAGTGCCCATGGTCATCGAGGCGAAACATCGTCGCGTCCTCAAAGGGTACGGCGCTCAGGATCGCGTTGCCGTGCCAGCCGAGCCTGTTGTCGTCGTCCTCGCAGAAGGAGCGCTCGGTCGCGCCGCCGAGGCCCATCTCGAAGAATTCGACCCCGAAGGCATATGCCATGCCCAGGGCGCGCGCCATGTCTTCGGTCGTGTGGCGCTGCTTGGTCCGCGCCATGCCGTGATCCATCTCTGACAGCAACAGGACCTGCGGCCCCTTGGGCGCGACATGCGCGGCACTGTCCAGTGGGAACAGACATCGCTCCAGGTTCCAGGCCAGAACCGTGAAGTCGCGGTGCAGATGCGCCAGCCCGGCCTGTCCGCCGCATTCGACCGCGTTCATCGCCGGCAGTCGGGCAAGCAGCGCGCGGTGCGCCGTGCTGGTGCGCGGGGCCGCCGATATCTCGGCGCGCTCGGCCTCGCTGAGGGGTTGCAACCGCGGCACGCGGGGCCTCATATCCGGTGGCCCGCCTCGGCATCGAACAGGCGCACCGCGCCCGGCTTGACGGACAGGCGCAACGGTCCCGGCTCGGCCGCGAATTCGTTGCCGACGTGTACTGTCACCGTTTCGGGCCCGAGTTTGCCGTGCAGCAGGCGATGGGCCCCGAGTTCTTCCACGATGTCCACCTGCATCGAGACGGGACCTGCCGGGTCGGGCAGGAAATCCTCGGGGCGCACGCCCACGATAACCTCGCCCCGGTGCGCGGTGTCGCAGAGCGCGCCGCCGTTCAGCTGCAATTGCCCCGCCTCGGCGCGGGTCCGCAGCAGGTTCATCGGCGGCGCCCCCATGAAGGCGGCGACGAAGGTGCTCGCCGGGTCGTGGTAAACCTCGGCCGGCGTGCCGATCTGTTCGATCCGGCCCGCGTTCATGACGATGATACGGTCCGCCATGGTCATGGCTTCGACCTGGTCATGGGTGACATAGATCGAGGTGACGCCAAGCCTGCGTTGCAGCGCCTTGATCTCGATCCGCATCTGATGGCGCAGCTTGGCGTCGAGATTGGACAGCGGCTCGTCGAAGAGGAACAGCGCCGGGTCGCGCACGATCGCGCGGCCCATGGCGACGCGCTGGCGCTGCCCGCCCGAAAGCTGGCTGGGCTTGCTGTCGAGGTGATCGCGCAGGTTCAACAGCGCCGCGGCCTCGTCCACCTTGGCGGCGATCTCGGCCTTGGGAATGCCGCGGTTCTTCAGCCCGTAGCCGATGTTCTTGCGCACGCTCATGTGCGGGTAGAGCGCGTAGTTCTGGAACACCATGGCGATGTCGCGGTCGGCCGGGTCGATCGCGTTCACGATGCGCCCGGCGATGGACAACTCGCCCGAGGTGATTTCTTCCAGCCCCGCGACCATGCGCAGAAGCGTGGATTTGCCGCAGCCCGACGGCCCCACGAGCACGGCGAACTCGCCCTGCTGGATTTCGAAATCCGTCGGCTTGAGTGCCTCGAACCCGTTCGGGTAGGTCTTGCCGATGTTGCTGAAGTGAACCTGTGCCATGTTTCTTGCCTATTTGTCGGATTCGGTCAGGCCCTTGACGAACCAGCTCTGGAAAAACACCACCACCAGCACCGGCGGCACTACCGCCACCAGCGCCAGCACGTTCGAGCGGCCGAATTCGGGCACCACGGCCCCTTCGAGCACCTGAACGATCTGCTTGATGCCGCGCACCAGCGTGTACATGTCCTCGTCCGTGGTGATCATGGTGGGCCAGAGATACTGGTTCCAGCCGTAGACGAACATGATGATGAACATCGCCGCGATCATCGTCTTCGACAGCGGCACGAGGATATCGACGAAGAACTTGACTGGCCCCGCACCGTCGATCCGTGCGGCCTCGACCAGTTCCTCGGGGACCGACCGGAAGAACTGCCGGAAAAAGAAGGTCGCCGTGGCCGAGGCGATCAGCGGGATGATCAGTCCCTGATAGGTGTTCAGCATCCCCAGACGCTGCACCACCTCGTAGGAAGGCAGGATGCGCACCTCCAGCGGCAGCAGCAGCGTCGTGAAAATCAGCCAGAAAGCCAGCGTCGCAAAGCGCAGGCGGAAATAGACGATCGCGTAGGCGGCCGTCATGCCGATCACGATCTTGCCAACCGCAAAGCCGATGCCGAGGATGAAGCTGTTTTTCAGCATCGACATGCCGGTGTTCTCGCCCGAAAACCCCGAGGCCTGCAGCATCGCCTTTTCCAGGTTGTCGCCGAACTGGTCGCCGATCTTGAGCGACGGGCCGGTCTGGATGATCTCGGTGTCGGGGATCGTGGTCATCTGCAGGAGCATCAACAAAGGCAGCATCAAAAACAGGCTGCCCGCGATAAGAACGGCGTGGTCGATGACGGTCGACAGTTTCGGTTTGCGCATGGCCCGGGCCTCTCAGGTATAGTGAATGCGGCGTTCGAGCAGCCGGAACTGGAAGACCGTCAGCGCCAGCACCAGGACCATCAGGATAACCGACTGCGCCGAGCTTCCGCCCAGGTCATTGCCGCGGAACCCGTCGACGTAGACCTTGTAGACAAGGGTCATGGGATTGTTGCCCGGCTCGCCCTTCACCACCGTGTCGACGATGCCGAAGGTCTCGAACAGCGCGTAGGTGATGTTGATGATCAGCAGGAAGAACCCGGTCGGCGCCAGCAGCGGGAAGGTCACGTCCCAGAAGCGGCCCGAGGCCGAGCGATTGTCGATCAGCGCCGCCTCGCGCACCGAGCGCGGGATCGACTGCAGCGCCGACAGGAAAAAGATGAAGTTCACCGGCACCTGTTTCCAGACCGAGGCCAGGATCATGGCGAAAGCGGTGTCGTTGAAATTCACGCCCACCATGTAGGTGTGGCCGAACAGCGCGAAGAGTTCGGTCAGCGGCCCCCAGCTCTGGTTGAACAGGATGACGGCGATGAACCCGGCAACCGGCGGGGCAACCGCGTAGACCCACATCAGCAAGGTCCGATAGGTCTTGGCCCCGCGCAACACCTTGTCGGCCTTGACGGCCAGAAGCAGGGCCAGCGCCAGCGAAAAGACCGTCACCAGAAGGGTGAAGGTCAGGGTGAAGACGGCGACCCGGCGATATTCGGCACTGCCCAGCAGGTTGGTGTAATTGTCCAGGCCGACAAAAGTCGACCCGAAGCCGAAAGGGTCCTGCAGAAAGAACGAGGAGTGCAGCGCCACGATCGCCGGCCAGTAGAAGAAGATCGCGATGATGGCCAGTTGCGGCACCAGAAGCAGCACCGGCAGCCAGGGCGTGGAAAATCCCGCGCGTTTCATGAGGGGGTCTTTCTGATGAGGGTCGGGCGGCCATCTTCAGATGGCCGCCCGTTCGGTGTGTTGCGAAAGGGGTCAGCCTTGCGTCTTGGCGAAACGTTCGAGCAGCTGGTTGGCCTCGGTCTCGATCGTCTGGAAGGCCTCCTCGACGCTGGTCTCACCGGTCAGGATGCGGCCGTACTCGCGGTTCATCACGTCACGGATCTGCACGTAGAACCCCATGCGATAGCCGCGCGTGTTCTCGCCCGCGGGCAGCGAAAGCTGCTGGATGCCCACTTCGGCGGCCGGCATGCGGTCGTAGTGGCCATCTTCCTGGGCCAGCTCGTAGGCGGCCTCGGTGATCGGCACGTAACCCGTCTCCTTGTGCCAGAAGTACTGCGTCTCGGGCGACGTCAGGAACTCGAAGAACTTCGCGGTGGCCGCGTTCTCTTCGGCGGAATGACCCGACATGGCAAACAGCGCCGCGCCGCCGATGAAGGTCTGCTTGGGTTCGGTCGTCACCGCTTCCCAGTAGGGCAGGAAGGTGGCCGAGAAGTCGAAGCCAAGGTCCTTCTGCGCCAGGCCGCCGAAGGAGCCGGACGAGCCGAGCCAGATCGCGACCTTGCCTTCCTCGAAGGGGGTCTGGTTGTCGCCCCAGCCGGTGCCGTACCACTTGAAGTAGCCCGCGTCCTGCCAGTCGGTCAGGGCGGAGAAATGCGCCTTGAGGGCGTCGTTGTTGACCAGGATCTCGGTGTCGTTGCCGTCATAGCCGTTGTCGTTGGTGGCGAAGGGCAGGTTGTGGCGCGACATGAAGTTCTCGGTAAAGATCCACGGCAGGTGCGATTGCGCCAGCGGGATGTAGCCGGCCTCGGCCAGCGCCGGGGCCGTCGTCTCGGCGAACTCTTCCCAGGTCTCGGGCGGGGTCACGCCGGCTTCGTCCAGCGCGTCCTCGTTGTAATACATGATCGGCGAGGACGAATTGAACGGCATGCCGATCATCTTGCCGTCGCTGTCGGCATAGAAGTAGCGCACGCCCGAGATGTAGTCCTCGATGTCGAAGTCCACGCCGTTCTCGGCCAGCAGGTCCTGCACCGGGATGGTCGCGCCCTCGGCGCCGATGACGGTCGCCGCGCCGGCGTCGAAGACCTGCATGATGTTGGGCTGTTCGCCCGCACGGAAGGCGGCGATGCCGGCGGTCAGGGTTTCCTCGTAGGTGCCCTTGAAGACCGGGGTCAGCACGACCTCGTCCTGCGAGGCGTTGAAGTCCTCGGCGATCGCGTTGACGGTTTCGCCGAGCGCGCCGCCCATGGCGTGCCAGAGATCGATTTCCGTCTGCGCGGTGGCCGCGCTGGTCAGCGCCAGGGTGGCCGCGACGCTGGTGAGAGTGATACGGGACATTGCTGTTCCTTCCATTGAACATATCCGAGTGGTCGAGATGACGTTGGTGCGGCGCGGAAAGGGGACTGCTGGTCGTGGGTCCCGAAAAGCAAGACCACGCCGCATCAGCAGACGCCGACCCGAACCCAACGCACCCACTGGAGGTGGACGCGGCACGTAATGCTGATTTGAAAGTAATGCGAAGGTATTGTGACGACCGCGTCGCGCAGGGCTGGCGCGCGGATGATACGCTTTGCTCTTCCGCTCGAACGATGCGGGGGCGTCTTGACGGTTTACGCAGGGTCCCGGA
>NZ_MSIT01000048.1 GCF_002094885.1 Salibaculum halophilum | reverse complement strand
TCGAACCGGCATCACGACCGAGATGGCCGAGACAGCGTCTTCACGTTAACCCGCCTGGACCCTTCACCAAAACCCGCACAGCTTGATCAGTCCCGGTCACACAGACTCTAGCATAGCTCGTCGCGCTTCGCTCCGAAGAAGCCGCAAAGAGTGCCTCTGTCCCCACGGACCCAAAATTCATACGCATTTTGTCAAGATGAACGAATTTCAGAGGATGCGTGCGCGCATCTTGCTGAGCCATTCCGCAGCCTCACGCCCTTTCAGGCTTCGGTTCCATAGCTGTTCTGTCATCGCCTCGTGTTTTGCCACCACTTCGGGCGCGGAAGTTATCGTTGCAACACCGAGGCGCACGTTGGCCAAGGCCCCGAGGCGGAACGGGCTGATAGCGAGTTCGGCATGTTCCGCGCGGCGAAATATCTGAAAACTCGCGCCCGGCATGGAATCGACCAGCACACCCAATTGAACACCCATGGGCTCATGCTTGAGCATATCAATGATATGATCGAGTTCGGCACGTGCCGCATTGCACCGCGCGCTTTTGCCGGCGAATTCCTGCGAGCCGACGAAACCGCTGGTGCAAAATACTTCCAGTTCTGCCGCGGACAGCAGACCAACCAGGTTCTGCCGCCTCGCGCGATAAGCCCTCTTGCGCGCGAGCAAGACCTCTACCAAGGAATCGATTTCGGTGAGTGCCCGGGTGCGGTCAGGCACATCCTGGGGCACACTTTCCCGTAGAACGTCTGGAAGGAGGTCGTCGTATTGATCCGTCGTCAATAGGTAGGAAATCGGGCCGAACATCACGCTTATCCGGTCCGCCTTCTCCTCGATCTGACGCATCCGTTCGAAGAAGCTCAGCGCGGAAGAGATGTATTCGACCTCGACGCCCAGAAAGGATGCAATGGACACGTCCAGTTGGTCCGCGATCCGCCCCAAGGTGTCGACACGGATGGGGTGACCGGCCTCGTAGCGGTAGATTGCAGCGCGTGAAACACCGGCGATCTCGGCAAGCTGGACGGGGGTCAATCCGGCGCCCACGCGTGCTGCGCGCAGCCTCTCACCAAGGGCTGCGATGGCTTCACTCTGGCTGGGACCGGATGAATTCACGCCTTGATTCCATTATTGAACCGCTCTTCCACTATGCAAGCGGCGTCCAAATGAAGCAACAAGCCTAGAGAACGTCTCATTTTTGAGATTTTTCTTGACATCGAGCCTTTTGCGCCAAACCATCTTCCCGTGTTTAGTTCAACGGGAGAACCAAGATGCTACACAAGCTTACACCTGCGGTCCGCGTTGCGGGCATGGTCGGCGGCCTCGCGATCGCCGGCATGACTACGGCGGCATCCGCGCAAGACTACACGGCCAAGATCGGGCACCTTGAGTCGCAGCAGCAGTCTCGTCATGTGTTTCTTGAGCGCGTGGCGGAACTCGTATCCGAGCGCACGGATGGTGCTGTGGCGTTCGAGATCTTTCCGTCCGGCCAGCTGGGCACACAACGTGAAATGACCGAAAGCGTGCAGCTTGGCACGCTGGAGGCGACCGTTTCACCGGCGGCCTTCATCGGCGGTTTTAACCCTGCTGTCTCGATTCTCGACATTCCGTTCCTGCTTCCGGCCGACGACGGGGCGGCGCAGGAGCTTCGTGGCGGTGCCTTCGGTGATAAACTGCTCGAGACCTTTTCGGACCGTGGCGTCGTCGGCGTGGAGCTGTGGCCCAACGGCCGAAAGCACCTCACCTCGAACAAGCCGCTCGAAGACCTGACGTCGCTGAGTGATCACAAGTTTCGCACGATGGACTCCAAGATCCTGATCGAGCAGTTCGAAGCCCTCGGCGCCTCGGCTGTCGCGCTGCCTTTCGGGGAACTCTATACCTCGCTGCAGACCGGTGTGGTCGATGGGCAGGAGAACCCCCTCGACACCATCCAGAGCATGAAGTTCTACGAGGTTCAGGATTATCTTGTGCTGACCGAGCACGGCGCCATGGAAGACGTGGTTCTCTTCAACCCCGCCTGGTGGAACGACCTGCCCGAGGAGTATCGGGACGTCATCGAAGGGGCCTTCGAGGAAGTCATCCCCGAACTTCGGGAACACAAGGCCGAAGCGGTCGCGGCCGCGCTGGACACGATCGAAGAGTCGAGCGACATCAACATCCGCGAAGCCTCCGATGAGGAGCGTGCCGCCATGCGTGACGCGACCTACGACGCGGCCGTGGCGGCATATCTGGACCGCGCCGGTGACGAAGGCGCGGCCCTCGTCGAAGTGTATGAGAGCGAATACGCGGACATCACGTCCGAGTAAGGGGCGACCCGACAGCTCGGCTCGGCCCATGCTGGCCGGGCCGTTTCCTTTTCCTGATAGAGTGATGATATGGGCCTCCTGACCCTGCTCCGGCGCATCGAGCGCGTTTTCCTGGTCTCCGTCTTTCTGGGCATGGTGGCGCTCTTTGCGCTGAATGTGGTGGGCCGAGAGATCGGCGGCGAGATTGCCAGCCGTCTGACCTGGATCGAAGAGGCCGTACGCCTGCTCAACATCTTCCTCGTGTTCGGCGCCCTCGGACTGGCCCTCGAGCGCGGCCGCCATGTCGGAATAGATACCCTGCGCCGAAGGCTGCCAAAGGGCCCACAACGCGGGATCGAAAAGACAATTGACGCTGTCGGCTTGCTCGCCTCGCTGTATCTGGCGTGGCTCGCACTCGGCCTGACGCAATTCGTTCTGCAGACCGGTCAGCGCAGCCCGACGCTCGATGTTCCCATGGGCTGGCTCTACACGGCGCCGATCATGGGGTTCGTCCTGCTCGCCCTTCGCTATGCGCTCAGCCTTTTCGGCATCATAGACCGCTTCTCGCAGTCGCCGGGCGCGGGCAATCCCGGCCAGGAGGCTCGGCAATGATCTGGCTCATCGCGTTCTTTGCCATTGTGTTGCTGGTCGCGGGCTTCGAGATGTTTCTCGTCCTCGCACTGCCGACCCTGGCGGCCAAGGAAGCCTTCTACGGGACTCTGCCTGATGCCGTTCTGATCCAGAAGGTCGTGGGCGGGATCAATCACAGCACGCTGCTGGCCATTCCGTTCTTCATCTTCGCGGCCCACCTGATGGGGGCTGGCCGGATCGCCGGTCAGCTTACCCACCTCATGCGTGTTTTCCTCGGGCACACGAGGGGCGGCATGGGCCAGACGACCATTGGAGCCTCCATGGCCTTCGGCTCGGTGTCGGGTTCGGCGCCGGCGACCGTGGCAGCCATGGGGCGCATCGTATACCCGGAAATGCGCGCCAGCGGGTTTTCGGAACGCTTCGGCCTAGGGCTCGTGGTGGCAAGTGCCGAGACGGCATTGCTGATCCCGCCCTCCATCACCTTGATCATCTATGGATGGATCACGGGCACTTCCATTGCGCAACTTTTCGCGGGTGGACTCGCAGTCGGTCTGTGTCTCGGCCTCGCCTTCGCGATGATGGTCTCGATCCAGGCGCGGCGCCGTGGCTTGCAGGGGGCAGGTCGCCAGCCATGGGCGGCCCGGATAACGGCCCTTTGGGAGGCGAAGTGGGCGCTGGGGATGCCGATCATCATTCTGGGCGGCATTTACAGTGGTGTCTTCACCCCGACCGAAGCGGCTGCGGTCAGTGTGATCTATGCGATCTTTGTCGAGATGATCGTGTTTCGCGATCTGAACTGGTCGAAATTGGTCGAGGTCACCGAAAACAGTGCTGTCGCCACGTCGGTCATCTTCGTGCTTCTCGCCGTGGGCGGTCTGCTGTCCTATTTCGTCACGCTCGCGCAGATCCCGGATCAGATCACCGCGCTCCTCGAAACGGTGAATGCCGGGCCGATCATTTTCCTAATTGTAGTCAACGTCTGCTTCTTGATCGCAGGAATGGTGATCGACCCCAATTCCGCGCTGCTCATCCTCGTACCGCCTCTGTATCCGGTGGCGATGGCCTTCGGGGTGGACCCGGTCCATTTTGGCATGATCGTGACGCTCAATATTTGCATCGGGATGATCACGCCGCCCTTCGGGCTCGACATCTTCGTCGCTTCCTCGACCCTGGACAAGCCGGTCTTGTCGATCATCGCCGGAGTTTGGCCCTTCGTCGCGGTCAACATCATCGTCCTGCTGATCGTCACATATGTGCCGGAGATTTCACTGTTCGTTCCAAATCTCATCTTCCGCTAAAGAAAGGGGCCGCTCGTGATCATGCTTTCACCCGCCCAGCTCGAACCCTCCAAGGAGCGGTCGATCCATGAGGTGGTCGGCACCGTCGTCACGCACCGGGATGCCGCCAGTGGCTATCGGCTCCTGGAGCTTGATGTTCCGCAGGAGGCGCTCGATTGCCGGCCCGGGCAGTTCTTTCACATCCTTTGCCCCGTAGACGGGCAGAGTCAGCCCTTCCTGCGTCGCCCGATGTCGATTTTCGGGTATGACCGTGACGCGGGGCGCCTGTCCTTTCTTTACAAGGTCTCGGGTATTGGAACGGCCGCGCTGTCTGGGCTTGACGAGGGGGATCGGCTCAATGTCGTGGGGCCACTTGGCAATGGATTCACCATCCCGCAGAACGCGCGCCACCTGGTCCTGGTGGCCCGCGGTGTCGGATTGGCGACCCTGGCCCCCCTTGCCCAGGAGGCCCGGCGCCTGGGGCTCGGCCTCAAGGCCATATGCTCGGCCCGGTCGCCCGAACACCTCATGTCGATCGACCACTTCCGGGCGCTCGGGGCCGAGGTGATCCCGGTCACCGATTCCGAGGGCACTTCGGATCCCGAACAGCTGCGCAGCCTGCTGGATGGGCTCGCCGAGGCGGATGAAATGGACATGATCTATACGTGTGGATCGAACCGCCTGCTCAAACTTTGTCAGCAGGTCGGACGGGACGCCGGCATTCCCGGAGAGATCGCGCTGGAACAGCAAATGGCCTGCGCGATCGGCATGTGTCAGTGCTGTGTGCGCCCCTTCCGCCGCGGCGGCGCGGTCGTCCAGGAACGCGTCTGCCGTGAAGGACCCGTCTTCGATATTCAGGAGGCCATGGAATGGTAGACCTGACCACCAGAATCGGCGCGCTCACCCTTCAAAACCCGATCATGCCAGCGTCGGGCACGTTTTCGAGGGATATGGCCGAGGTCTTCGAGCTGGATATGCTAGGGGCGCTTGTCACCAAGACCATCACGGCCGAGGTCCGCGGCGGAAACCCGACCCCCAGGGTCTGCGAGGTCGATGGCGGCATGCTCAATTCCATCGGCATTCCGTCAAAGGGCCTGGGGGCGTTTTTGGCAAATGAACTGCCCGCCTACGCGCCTTACCGCGCGCCCCTCATCGTCAGCGTTTCGGCCCCCTCCATCGACGGCTTTGCCGAGATTGTCAGCCAGTTGAACCTTCCGGGCATCGCCGGAATCGAGGCCAATATCTCTTGCCCGAACATCGAGGAAGACGGCAAGGCCTTCGCCATGCGCCCGGACACCACCGCACGGGTCGTCGAGGCGCTGCGCCGCGAAACCGATCTTCCGCTATGGGTCAAACTGACCCCTAACACCGGGGAGACGGTGGAAGTGGCGCAAGCTGCTGAAGCGGCAAGGGCAGATGCCCTGGTCGTGGCCAATACGATCCTGTCAATGGCCGTCGATGCGCGCACGCGCAGACCCAAGCTCGGCAATCTGATGGGCGGCCTCTCGGGGCCGGCCTTCAAGCCCATCGCGCTTCGCATGGCCTATCAGAGCGTCCGGTCCGTGGACATTCCGGTGATCGGGTGTGGCGGGATCTCGACCGTCGAAGACGTTGCGGAATTCCTGGTGGTCGGCGCATGTGCGGTGCAAGTGGGCACGGCAAGCTTCATCAACCCGACGGCCATGCCGCGGCTCAGGGATGACCTGCAGGGCTTCCTCGCCGAAGAGGGATATGCCTCGGTCTCCGACTTCATCGGCTCGATCCGTGACGGGGCCCCCGGCGATGCGGTGCGCTTCATGGAGGCCGCGCCATGAGTTGCACCGAAACCCTCCCCGATCTCGACATGTTCACGCAGGAGGAAATCAGCGTGGCGGCCGACCTCCTCGACAGCGTGGCGGCCATGAGCGCGGACAGCAGTGGTGTCAGCCGCCCGGCTTGGTCGCGCAAGGAGACCGAGGTCCTGGACCACCTGACCGCAAGGGCAGAGGCCGAAGGGCTGGCGGTCTGGTCGGACGCGGTCGACAACCGGGTGTTTTCCCTTCCCGAGGATCAGGGCAAGCCCGACTACACCTTAATCGGCAGCCATGTTGACAGCGTGCCCGTCGGCGGCAACTTTGATGGTCTCGCGGGTGTCATTGCAGGGTTGATTTGCCTGATACATCAACGTCGCAAGGGCACAGGGTTTTCCCGCCCGGTCCGGGTGATCGCGATGCGGGGCGAGGAAAGCGCCTGGTTCGGGCCCTGCTATACGGCCTCAAGAGCCCTGACAGGTGGCCTTGGCGCGGACGCCCTCGCAGCCAAGCACAAGAGCGACGGCCGTACCCTGGCCGACCACATGGCGGATGTCGGCGTGGACCTTGGGCCCGTTCGCGCTGGGACGCCATTGATGGATCTAACCGAGATCAGGGAGTATCTTGAACTTCATATCGAACAGGGGCCGCTACTTCTGGGGGATGACCGAGCGGCAGCTGTTGTCACAGGGATCCGTGGCAATATCCGCCTCAAGGATATCGTCGCGCGGGGTGAAGCCGGTCATTCGGGTGCGGTGCCGCGGGAATACCGACGTGATCCGGTGATGGCCACGGCGCAGCTTCTTTCGGCCATGGACGCGCTTTGGGCAGACGAAGTTTCTGAGGGGACCGATCTGGTGATGACAACGGGAATGATCGGAACCGACCCCACCCATCATGCCATGGCGCGGATTCCCGAGAGCGTGAGTTTCAGCTTCGAGGTGCGCAGCCAATCTCCGGAAACGCTGTCGCGCGTCGAGGAGACCTTTCGGGACAAGGTTCGCGCTATCAGCGACCGCACCGGGGTGGCGTTTGACTTGCCCGACCCGATCCGGAATGCGCCGGCCGCGCTTGACGAAGACGTGCAACGCGGCCTGCTCGACGCAATGGAACATGCGGGACAGAAGCGCTATGCCATGCCCTCAGGAGGTGGGCACGACGCAGCCGTCTTCGCCAACGCCGGGGTCCGCGCCGGCATGGTTTTCGTCCGCAGCCGGGGTGGATCGCACAACCCGGCGGAGTCGATGGCACCTGCGGACATGATGGCGGGCGCCTCGATCTTTCTGGCCCATATCACCGCCAATGATTGATCTGACCCAAGCTCTGAAAACACCGGCTTGGCGCTGCCCGAGACAGCCTTTTGGGCGGGACAAGTCTGTGCTACTTCCAGACCGATTTTGCACAACCGGACCCGCGCATTTT
>NZ_MSIT01000047.1 GCF_002094885.1 Salibaculum halophilum | reverse complement strand
CACGGCGCCGGGCCGTTTTGCGTTCCGCCCCCGGCCCGCTGGCCCGGCGCGGGCGCGGGACTCACCGGCGGCGCGCCCCGGCTCACACTGCATCCAGACCCGGTGTCGCAGACGCCGCTTGCCGCAGCTGCAAAGGCGGTCGAAACCAAGTCTTTCCGTTGGAAAGTCAATCGCTTAAGCAAAATGTCGCAAAATCCTGTTGAATAGTCGCTTTTTGTCCATGATGCTGGCGCAGCATGTTGGGCAGCGCCCTGCCGCCTTGCGCCAGAGCCGGACAGTGACCCGCGCCGGCAATTCGACGCGCAGAGGCTGGACCCGACCACAATGCCCGCTGCGGCGCGATCACGCGACCGGGGCGAAAACCGAAATGGGCAACGAAATCAGTGCAGTCCTTCGGGACCCGCGCGGTACTGCCGTGCGCCCGGCGAGCATCCGCATCGCCGGTGGCCAGACAGTCTGGAACGGAGACAGAGATGAGCGACACGATGGCCGACAACGCCGAGCTGACCATGACCGACCAGGTCTACAGCGACGATCCGCTGGCCGATCGCGAAACCGACCATTACCGCAAGGAATACGTCAGGACCTTCGTCGACAAGTGGGACGAGCTGATCGACTGGGCCGGCCGCGCCGAGAGCGAGGGTCAGTTCTTCATCGACATCCTGCGTGCCCGCGGCAAAGAACGCGTGCTCGACGTCGCCTGCGGCACCGGCTTTCATTCCGTCCGGCTGACCGAGGCGGGCTTTGACGTCACCGCGTCGGACGGGGCGGCCTCAATGGTGGCCAAGGCCTTCGAGAATGGCCAGGCCCGCGGGCTGATCCTCAAGACCGCGCAGGCCGACTGGCGCTGGCTCAACCGCGACATCAACGGCAAGTACGACGCGATCGTCTGCCTTGGCAATTCCTTCACCCACCTGCACAAGGAATCCGAGCGCCGCCGCGCGCTGGCCGAGTTCTATGCCGCGCTCAAGCACGACGGACTTCTGATCCTCGATCAACGCAACTACGACGCGATGCTCGACCAGGGCTATTCGACCAAGCACAAGTATTACTACTGCGGCGACAAGGTCACCGCCGAGCCGGACCACGTCGACGAGGGGCTGTGCCGGATGCGCTATTCCTTCCCGGACGGGTCCTCCTACACGCTGAACATGTGCCCGATCCGCAAGGCCTACACGCGCCGCCTGCTGTCCGAGGCGGGCTTCGAGCGCGTGCGCACCTACGGCGATTTCCAGGAAACCTATGCCGAGAACGACCCGGATTTCTTCATCCACGTGGCCGAGAAATCGGCGCTGCACCTGGTGCGCTGGGGCACAGCCAGCGAGGATGGCAAGGAAGACATCCGCGACATCACCGAAGATTACTACGACAGCGACGACGCCGACACCTTCTATTCCACGATCTGGGGTGGCGAGGACCTGCACATCGGCCGCTACGCCGAGACGCCGGACATCCGCACCGCCTCGGACCGGACCATCGAGTCGATGATCGAACGGCTGCCGGCGCTGGACGCCGCGGCGCGGGTTCTGGACATGGGCGCGGGCTATGGCGGCGCGATGCGCACCCTGGTGCGCAAGACCGGGTGCGAGGCGGTCTGCCTCAACATCTCCGAGACGCAGAACGAGTACAACCTCGGCAAGATCCGCGCCGCCAAGCTGACCGGCAAGATCTCGGTCAACCACGGCGTCTTCGAGGACGTGCCCGAGGCCGACGCCAGCTGCGACGTGGTCTGGAGCCAGGACAGCTTCCTGCACTCCGACCAGCGGGCCGACGTCCTGGCCGAAGCCTGGCGCGTGCTCAAGCCCGGCGGGCACCTGATCTTCACCGATCCGATGCAGGCCGACGATGCCGACCCGGCCGTCCTGCAACCCGTCTATGACCGGCTGCAGCTCAACAGCCTGGGGTCGCCGCGCTTCTACCGCGAGGCGGCCGAGGCGCTGGGTTTCGAGACGCTGGAACAGGAAGAGGCGACAAGCGACCTGCGCGCGCATTATTCCCGGGTTCGCGAGGAGCTGCTGGCCAACTACGCCAAGCTCCGCGAGGCCGGGTCCTCGGCCGAGTATCTCGACAAGATGGCCGTCGGCCTGGAGAACTGGGTCAAGGCCGCGGATGCGGGCCACCTCGCCTGGGGTATCCAGCACTTCCGTAAGCCGGCGTGACCTGATATGCTGGGGCGCTAACGCGCCCCGGTCCTGACCCACCTGTTTCGTCCCCAGCCTCTGGAGAGTCCAATGACCGGGCCCTATCCCGATCCCCCCGCCCGTGTGTCGTTTGAGCTGTTCCCGCCTAAGACCGAGGCGGGCGAAGCGACCCTGGCGCAAACCGTCGATCAGCTGTCCGGCGCCGACCCCGACTATTTCTCCGTGACCTACGGCGCCGGCGGCGGCACCCGCGAGAGCACCGCCCGCGTGGTGGACATGGTCGGCGCGCGCAGCGGCCGCCCGGTGGCCCATCACCTGACCTGCGTCGGCGCCAGCCGCAACGAGGTCGATACCCTGGCCCGCGGCCTGCACGCCAAGGGCATCACCCGCATCGTGGCCCTGCGCGGCGACCTGCCCGAGGGGCAGACGCTGGCCGCCGACGGCTACGGCGACGCCGCCGAACTGGTGGCCGGGCTGCGCCGGGTGGCCGATTTCGACATCTCGGTCGGCGCCTACCCGGAGGTGCACCCCGAAGCGGCAAATGCACAGGCCGATCTGGACCACCTCAAGCGGAAGCTGGACGCGGGCGCGGCGCGGGCGATCACGCAATACACCTTCGACACGGACGTGATCCTGCGCTTCGTCGACCGGGCCCGCGACGCGGGCATCACCGCGCCCATCGTGCCGGGGATCATGCCGGTGACGAATTTCGCCGGGATCAAGCGCTTCTCGGCCATGTGCGGGGCAAGCATTCCCGACTGGCTGGCGCGCATGTTCGAGGGGCTGGACGACGCGCCCGAAACCCGCGCCATGGTCGCCACCAGCGTCGCAACCGAACAATGCCGCCTTTTGCTGGACGCGGGGCTGTCCGAGTTCCATTTCTATACGCTCAATCGCCCCGAAGTCAGCCTTGCTGTCTGCCGCGCGCTTGGGCTGACGCCCGAGATCGCCGCCGAGACCGCCGCCTGAGGAGAGAGCAGATGACAAAGACCGACATCGCGGCCCATGCCGCGGACCGCATCCTGGTGCTGGACGGGGCCATGGGCACCATGATCCAGCAGCACAAACCGGGCGAGGAGGTCTATCGCGGCACCCGCTTTGCCGATTGGCCCAGCGACGTGGGCGGCAACAGCGAATTGCTCAGCCTGACGCAACCCGAGATGATCCGCGACATCCACACCGACTTTCTGGAGGCCGGCGCGGATATCCTGTGCACCAACACCTTCGGCGCCAACGCGATTTCCCAGGCCGATTACGGCATGGAAAGCCTCGTTCGGGAAATGAACGCCGAAAGCGTGCGGCTGGCGCGCGAGGCGGCCGACGCCGTGGCCACGCCCGAACGCCCGCGCTGGGTGGCCGGCGGGATCGGGCCGACGAACCAGACCGCCAGCATCTCGCCGGATGTCAACGACCCCGGCTATCGCGCCGTGACCTTCGACGACCTGGCCCGCGCCTATGGCGACGCCGCCCGCGCCCTGATCGAGGCCGGGGTCGACCTGATCCTGGTCGAGACGATCTTCGACACGCTCAACGCCAAAGCGTGCCTGTTCGCCATCGACAGCCTTGCCGACGAGGGCCTGACGGTGCCGCCGCTGATGATCTCCGGTACCATCACCGACCGGTCGGGCCGCACGCTGACGGGCCAGACGCCCGAGGCGTTCTGGGTCTCGATGAGCCACGCGCGGCCCTTCTCGGTCGGGCTGAACTGCGCGCTGGGGGCCGACGAGATGCGCCAGCACGTGCGCACCCTGTCCGAGGTCGCCGACACCCGCATCAGCGCCTATCCCAACGCCGGCCTGCCCAACGAGATGGGCGGCTACGACGAGACCCCCGAAGAGACCTCCGCGCATCTGGGCGACTGGGCCGACTCCGGGCTGGTCAACATCGTCGGCGGCTGCTGCGGCACCACGCCCGACCATATCCGCGCCATCGCGGACGCGGTGGCGGGCAAGACCCCGCGCAAGATCCCGCAGACGGTGCGGCGCATGCGCCTGTCAGGGCTCGAGATGTTCGAGGCCCCAGGCACCACCAGCACGGAGGATGCGGCATGACCAGCGTTTCCAGTTTCATCAACATCGGCGAGCGCACCAACGTTACCGGCTCGGCCCGCTTCAAGAAGCTGATCATGGAGGGTGACTACGCCACCGCCCTCGACGTGGCGCGCGACCAGGTCGAGAACGGCGCCCAGATCATCGACGTGAACATGGACGAGGGGCTGCTCGACTCCGAACAGGCCATGATCACATTCCTCAACCTGATCGCGTCGGAGCCCGACATTTCCCGCGTGCCGGTGATGCTGGACAGTTCCAAGTTCGAGGTGATCGAGGCGGGCCTCAAGCGCGTGCAGGGCCGCGCGGTGGTCAACTCGATCTCGCTCAAGGAAGGTGAAGACGCTTTCCTGCAGCAGGCGCGCACGATCCGCCGCTACGGCGCGGCCGTCGTCGTGATGGCCTTCGACGAGAACGGCCAGGCTGAGACGGCGCAGCACAAGTACGAGATTTGCCGCCGCTCCTACGACCTGCTGGTCGAAAAGGCGGGGTTCCAGCCCTGGGACATCATCTTCGACCCCAATATCTTTGCCGTGGCCACGGGTATCGAAGAACACAACGACTACGCCAACGCCTTTTTCGAGGCGATCAAGCTGATCAAGGCGGATATGCCCGACACCCATATCTCGGGCGGGCTGTCGAACGTGTCGTTCAGTTTCCGCGGCAACAACGCCGTGCGCGAGGCGATGCACTCGGCCTTCCTCTACCACGCGATCCCGCTGGGCATGGACATGGCCATCGTCAACGCGGGCCAGATCACCGTCTACGACGACATCCCCGAGGAACTGCGCGACGCTGTCGAGGACGTTCTGTTCAACCGCCGCGACGACGCGACCGAGCGGCTTCTGGACATCGCCGACACATACAAGGGCAGCGGCGAGGCCTCGAAGAAGGAAGACCCCAAGTGGCGCGAGCAGGAGGTCGAGAAACGTCTGGAACATGCCCTCGTCCACGGCATCACCGACTACGTGATCGACGATACGGAGGAATGCCGCCAGCGCGCGGACAAGCCGCTCGACGTGATCGAGGGGCCGCTGATGGACGGCATGAATGTGGTGGGCGATCTGTTCGGCGCGGGCAAGATGTTCCTGCCGCAGGTGGTGAAATCCGCCCGCGTCATGAAGACGGCCGTCGCCCATCTGCTGCCCTACATGGAAGAGGAAAAGCGCCTTGCCGGCGATACCTCGGCCAAGGGCAAGGTGCTGATGGCCACGGTCAAGGGTGACGTGCACGACATCGGCAAGAACATCGTCGGCGTCGTGCTGCAGTGCAACAACTACGACGTCGTGGACATGGGCGTGATGGTCCCGACCGAGGATATCCTTGCCAAGGCCAAGGAAGAAAAGGCCGATATCATCGGGCTGTCGGGCCTGATTACCCCGTCGCTTGACCGCATGGTCGACGTCGCCGCCGAAATGAAGCGCCAGGGGTTCGACCTGCCGCTGCTGATCGGCGGCGCGACCACCTCGAAAAAGCACACCGCGCTGAAGATCGCGCCCGAGTATGACAACGGCGTGATCCATGTCGACGATGCCTCCAAGGCCGTCGGCGTGGTCTCCAAGCTGCTGTCCAAGACGGCCGCGCCGGATTACCTGGCCGAGATCGCCGAGGGCCAGGACAAGATGCGCGCGGGCGACGACCGCAGCGGCGACCGGCCCACGGCCCCGCTGGTGCAGGCCCGGGCCAGCGCCTTTGACGGCGGCTGGGGGGACTACAGGCCGCCGGTGCCACAAACGCCGGGCCTGACGGTGATCGACGACACCGACGTGGCCGACCTGCGCGGCTACATCGACTGGTCGCCGTTTTTTGCCACCTGGGAGATGAAGGGCCAGTATCCCGCAATCCTCGACGATCCCGACAAGGGCGCGACGGCGCGCGAACTCTTCGACAACGCGCAGGCGATGCTCGACCGGATCGAGGCGGAGGGCTGGTTCAGCCCGCGCGGGGTGGTCGGGCTCTGGCCCGCCAACAGCCAGGGCGACGACATCCTTGTCTGGGCGGACGAGGACCGCACGCAGCTGCGCGCGCGGATGCCGCAACTGCGCCAGCAGCGCAACAAGACGGGCGACACCGCCCAGATGTGCCTGGCCGATTTCATCGCGCCCACGGGCACGCCCGACTGGGTGGGCGGCTTCGCCGTCACGACGGGGCCCGAGGTGCACGACATCGCCGACCGGCTCAAGGCCGAGGGCAACGACTACGATTCCATCATGGTGCAGGCCCTGGGCGACCGCATCGCCGAAGCCTTTGCAGAGGCGCTGCACGCCCGCGTGCGCCGCAGTCTCTGGGGCTATGCCCCGAACGAGGGGCTGGATAACACGGCGCTGATCCGCGAGCAGTACCGCGGCATCCGCCCCGCGCCGGGCTATCCCGCCTGCCCCGACCACACCGAGAAGCACACGCTGTTCGACCTTCTGGAGGCGCCCGCGCATACCGGAGTCACCCTGACGGAGTCCTGCGCGATGTGGCCCGCGGCGGCGGTGTCGGGGCTCTACTTCTCGCACCCCGAGGCGCGCTATTTCGGGATCGGCCGGATCGGACCGGACCAGGTTTCCGACTACGCCGCGCGCAAGGGCATGGAGATTGCCGAGATCGAGTCCTGGCTGGCCCCCAGCCTGGCCTATCGGCCCGACAAGTCATCGGCGGATCGCAAGATCGCCTGACCCCCGCAAGACAACTTGCCAAACGAGCCAACCCCACAATCGTGGAGAAAGGAACGAGATGAGCGACAAGACTTGGCTTTTCACCAGCGAATCGGTGTCCGAGGGGCACCCGGACAAGGTCTGCGACCGGATTTCGGACGCGGTGCTGGATGCCTACCTGGCCGCCGATCCGCAATCGCGCGTCGCCTGCGAGACGCTGGCGACCACAGACCACCTGACCATCGCCGGCGAGGTCCGCGGCCCGTCCGAGGTTCTCGGCCAGGTGGAAGAGATCGCCCGGCAGGCGATCCGCGACATCGGCTATGACCAGCCCGGGTTTTCCTGGCGCGACGCCGAGATCATCTGCCGCCTTCACGCCCAGTCCGCCGATATCGCGCAGGGCGTCGACGAAGGCGACAAGGGCGAGGAAGGTGCCGGCGACCAGGGCATCATGTTCGGCTATGCCTGCAACGAGACGGCCGAGCTCATGCCCGCGCCGATCCAGTTCGCGCACCGCATCCTGCGGCACATGTCCGAGGACCGCAAATCCGGCAAGCAGCCGAATTTCGGCCCCGACGCCAAGAGCCAAGTGACGCTGAAATACGCCGGCGGCAAGCCCGTGGGCCTGGACACCGTCGTCGTTTCGACCCAGCACCTCGAAGGCATCAGCCAGGAGGCGGTGCGCGAGATGGTCAAGCCCTACATCACCGACGTCTTCAAGGACGAGGGCTGGGAGCTGCCCGCCGACGACAAGCTGATCGTCAACCCCACGGGCAAGTTCGTCATCGGCGGCCCTGACGGTGACGCCGGCCTGACCGGCCGCAAGATCATCGTCGATACCTACGGCGGGGCCGCGCCCCACGGCGGCGGTGCCTTTTCCGGCAAGGACCCCACCAAGGTGGACCGCTCGGCGGCCTATGTCGCGCGGTACCTGGCCAAGAACGTCGTGGCCGCGGGGCTGGCCGACAAGTGCCAGATCCAGCTGGCCTATGCCATCGGCGTGCCGGAGCCTGTCGCGCTCTATGTCGACACATTGGGCACCGGGCGCGTGTCCGAGGATGACCTGTCGCGCCGCCTGCGCGAGATGGTCCGCCTGACACCGCGCGGCATCCGCGATCACCTGGACCTGCTGCGCCCCATCTACACCCGCAGCGCGGCCTACGGCCACTTCGGCCGTCACCCCGAGGACGACGGCGGCTTCTCCTGGGAGAAGACCGACCTGGCCGAGGAGCTGGCCCGCAGTTTCGGAGCCACCGTGGCCGCCCAATAACCCCAAGACAGTCAAGGAACAGTTACCATGAACAAACCAGAAAACGTGACAGCGGCGGACTATGCCGTCCGCGACATCT
>NZ_MSIT01000046.1 GCF_002094885.1 Salibaculum halophilum | reverse complement strand
TTTACCCAACTAGATCCGCGTACAATGGAGCCATACAGAAAGGCTCAACTCTACGGACGACGACAAGATGGTCGATAGTCGGCTGGAGCACTGTTGAAGTGGCATCCTCAAAACCGCCGTTTCTGGAAAATCGCGACCTGATAGTGTGAAAGCAACAAACTACATCGCTTGCCGCAACCATGTTCGCAGTCTGCGGCCAGTACCTGCGAAATGCTACCCAAATGATACCCACAGCAAAATTGCATGAAAATAATAGACCGAGCAATCGACCTAAGGCATTGTTTTTACTTTTAAAAAATGGTGCCCGGGGGCGGAATCGAACCACCGACACGAGGATTTTCAATCCACTGCTCTACCCCTGAGCTACCCGGGCACGGGTGAACGCGGCGCGTTCGGGTGAGCGCGTTCTAGGAGATGGTCCGGGGGGTGTCCAGACCCATTTTGCCTCAACGCCGGCGGCCGGACGCAACTGTTCGAGACGCGCGATATCCTCGAGAGCCTCAAGCGGATCCGCGCGGGTCTGCACTGGCACGGCGTTGTCGCCGCCCAGCCGGCGGGCGAGGTCGGGATCGGCACATCGGCGGCTGCAGACCGGGCGATCAGCGGGCGCGGTGAACATGGCGCAGATCGGGCAACTCATGCCAGCAGACGGTCAAGCCGCGGCAGAACGGCCAGACGTTCGCGCTTGCGCTGCAGTTCGACATGCCCGAGCGGCGTCCAGCCCACCAGCGCAGTCTCGATCGGGTCGGCGCGGAAGGCGGCGCGCAGGGCGCTGTCGACCTGCTTGCGGTGAGCCTTGGTCATGGGCGCGCAATCGATCACCACCTGCCCGCCCAGGCCACGCAGGCGCAGCGCCCGCGGCAGCGCCCGCGCCGCGGCGAGGTTGGCCTTGAGCCCCGCCGCCGGCGAAGTGTCGCCACCGGTGTTCACGTCCACCGCGACCAGCGCACGGGTCGGCTCGACATGCATGGCCGCGTCACCGCCCAGGGCCACGGCGGGTCCCGACAGCGCCGCGATCTGCTCCAGCACCCCCTCGCGGGCGAAGCCGCCGGGCTCGGTCACGACCTCGGACGGTGACACCCAGTCGCGCCAGGCCAGCGCGTGGGGGGCGTCGCCCTCGACCAGGGCCTCGGGTTCACGCCCCTCGGCATCTCCCATGACCGCCGCCGCCAGGGCGGCCATCTCGGCGATATCTTCAGCAATGGCCGCTGCATCCGCCCCGGCGCAGGACGAGCGCAGGATCAGACCGGCGCCCTCGGGCAAGACCGGATCGTGGGCAACCGCCAGCAGGCGCGCGCGGTCCTCCTCGTCGCGGATGCGGCGCGAGACATTGCGGCCCGGCGCCCCGGGCGTAACGATGGCGTGGCGGCTCTTGAACAGGACTTTGGCGGTCACCGGCACCGCCTTGCCCTCGTCGGGAAAGCCCGTGACCTGCACCAGCAGCGGCTGACCGGGGGCCAACCCCTTGGCGTGGCGCAGGAAGGCCCTGTCGCCATCAGGCAGGCGCAGGATCATGCCGCCCTGCCCCTTGAGCGGGCGGTCGCAGATGGCGCGAAAGATCGCGCCGGGGCGTATCTGGTCGGCATCGTCGATCAGCAGATCGTCCAGCCGCCCATCGACCAGCTGGGCCGCCGCCTCGTGGCCGGCCAGCGTATCGAGGATGATCCGACGTCCCTTCATGCCCAGACCGAGACGCCGGCCGCGCGCAGCAGGTGCGCCGTTTCCACCAGGGGCAGGCCCATCACCGCGCTGTAGGAGCCGGAAATCCACGGCACGAAGGCGCCGGCAGGCCCCTGGATGGCATACCCGCCGGCCTTGCCCTGCCAGTCACCGGTGGCCAGGTAGCCGTTGACCTCGATGTCCGAGAGCGGCTTCATCCGCACCTGCGTGACCACGTCCCGGAGGCGGATGCCCGCGCCCGACCGCACCGCCACTGCCGTTATGACCCTATGCCGCCGCCCGGACAGGGCATGCAGGAAGGCCGCCGCCTCGCACGCGTCGGCCGGTTTGCCAAGGATACGGCGGCCCATGCAGACGGTGGTGTCGGCGCAAAGCACGACCTCGCCGGCGGCGATGGCACTTGCCTCGGCCTTCTCATGGGCCATGCGGCGGACATAGTCGCGCGGCTTTTCACCAAGGGCCGGGGTTTCGTCGATGTCGGGCGCGCGCACGGCGTGCGGGGCCAGGCCGAGCTGGGCCAGAAGCTCAAGCCGGCGCGGGCTGGCCGAGCCGAGGACGAGTTTGGTGGGTTCGGTCATTTCAGCGCCCAGGATTGCATCCGGGTGCCGGCCACATTTTGCTGCGCAAAACGTTTACCCGCACTGTCGCGAAGCCGACGGCTTCGCGCTACTTAAACCTGTAATTGATCCGGCCCTTGGTCAGATCGTAGGGCGTCATCTCGACCTGGACCTTGTCGCCGGCCAGAACGCGGATGCGGTTCTTGCGCATCTTGCCTGCCGTATGCGCGATGATCGTATGGCCGTTCTCCAGCTCGACCAGGAATGTCGCGTTCGGCAGGAGTTCCTTCACGACACCGGGAAATTCGAGCAGTTCTTCCTTGGCCATGTTCACTCCGTTGCTGTTTTCCGCATCAGCGCGGACGCGCCTAGATGAGCGCAAGACGCCAATATTTCAAGGCCCAATCAGGACAGGGGGACGGATTCGACGCGCGCATCGTGTCTTTGCTGCTCGTCCCAGTGGGCGAAATTGCCCACCTGGCCGGTTTGGCGCGGCGCGCGGATCGCGCCCGGGTCAACGTCGGCGACCACGGCACCGGGCGCATCGGTTTCGCCCTGGGCAAGGATGCCGTCGTCCGGCAGACCCTGATCGGGCGGGCAGAAGAAGCCCGCGCGGCCGGTGTTCTCGTCCACCACATCGCACCCCGCGACCCGGCCCACAAGCGGCGCCTGCACCACCAGGCATTGGGACTCGATGGCGCGGGCGCGCGCCGATTGGCGCACGCGGGTCTGACCGGCCGGCCCATCGGTGCATGAGGGCACAAGGATCATCTCGGCCCCCGCCTGCGCCAGGCTGCGCGCGAATATCGGAAATTCACAATCATAACACGTCAGAATACCGATCTGGCCCAGCGGCGTGTCGAAAATCTTCAAGCTGTCACCGGGCACCATGCCCAATGTGTCGCGCTCGTAGGGGGTCGGGATCAGCTTGTCCTGATGTGCCATGCCACCCTCCGGCCCGATCAGCCAGGCTCGGTTGACGATGCCCCGCGCAGTGCGGGCCGGCCCGGTTCCGGCCAGCACATGGCAGGCGTTGCGCCGGGCAAAGGCCGCCGCCCGGTCGCACCACGCTGCGGCGCAGTCGGCGGCCCGCTCGCCCCAGTGCCGCGGCGACAGGGACGGTGGCGCATCGACAAGCGCCGCGTCCATCGCCGCGTATTCGGGCAACACCACGAGATCCGCCGGTGCCGCCGTTGAGAGCGCGGACCACTTCGCGTCAAGGGCCGCCCAGCCTGCAAGGCGCTCGATCCGGTAGGCGACGGCGGCGATCCTCACAGCGCCCGCATCCAGAATTGCAGCGGCTTGCTGGTCTGACCGCTATCGCCGATATCGGTCCAGTCGAAATGCGCGACCACGCCGGGCAGTTCCTCGTATCCCCGCTTGCGCCAGAACCCGTCCAGCGGGCGGTAATCGGCGGGCTTCATCGGGTGATCGTCGGGGCGGATGACACCGCAAAAGGCGCTGTAACGCCGACCGAGGCGGCGCGCATGCGCCTCGCGCGCATCAAAGAAGGCATGGCCGATCCCTCGGCCCCGATAGGGTGGCAACACCACCGATTCCGCACAATAGAAGATGTCTTCGAGCGCCACACCCTGCCCGTCGAAGGCCCGGGCGAAATCTTCCGCGTGGTCCTCCATCGGGGTGCCCGTGGCCGCCCCCACCAGCTGCGCGCCGTCGAAGGCCCCCACCAGGATCGCCCCGGCGCTGTCGCGATAGCTTTGCAGATAGCGGTGCTCGTAGTCGAAAGAGCCGTCGTAGAGATACGGCCAGTCGCGAAAGACCGTCATGCGCAACCGCGCCACGTCCTCCAGCGCGGCGTCCAGGTCGGCCCCGGTCAGGGGGTGCACCGTGATCGCGCTCATGCCTCGTGCTCCGGGCCCCAACGGGCCGTCAGCCGCGCCAGGATCTGGTCGCGGGCCTGTCGGTAGCTGCCCAGCTTGGCCTCGCGGCCTTCCCCCAAACCGGTGGGGTCGAGGATGGGCCAGTAGTCGATCTCCAGATGCACGTGCCGGGTAAGGTCCAGCGCCCGGCGCTGGCTGGCCGGGGACAATGCGACGATCAGGTCGAAGGACGACAGGTCGTCGCCCCATTCCTCCATCTGGTCGAACGAGCGGGTGCGGTGGCGCGACAGTTCCACCCCGATCTCCTGGCAGACGGCGATGGCGAACCCGTCGACCTCGAGCTCACCCTTGACGCCGGCGGACTGCACATAGGTTTCCGTGCCGTAGAGTTTCTTCATGATGCCCTCGGCCATGGGCGAGCGGACGGAATTGTGATCGCAGCAGAACAGCACCGATTGCGGAAGGGGCTGTAGGGCGGCCGCGTCCATCCGTCAGACCCCGAAGTGCAGCACGCAGATCAGGGTGAACAGCCGCCGGGCGGTGTCATTGTCCACGATCACCTTGCCCTCCAGCCGGTCCTGCAGCACCCGCGCCCCCTCGTTGTGGATGCCGCGGCGGGCCATGTCGATGGTCTCGATCTGGCCTGGCGTGGAATTCTTGACCGCGTTGAAGTAACTCTCGCAGATCTGGTAATAGTCTTTCACCACCTGCCGGAAGGGTCCCAGCGACAGCTGGACCTCGGCGACCTCGGTATCGTCCGCCTCGAAGACGGAGAAGACCAGCCGCCGCTCGCGGATCGACAGCGCCAGCTTGAACGGGCCCCTCGGGACCGCGCGCCCCTCGCGCTCGGGCAGGGCAAAGGCGTTCTCTTCCAGCAGGTCGAAGATGGCGACCCGGCGCTCCTGCTCGATCTCGGGCGTGGGCGGGGGCAGACCGCTGTCGTCGAGCTGGATGTCGATGATGCGGCTCATTCGCCGCCCTCGTTCAGCCGGTCCAGCCGCGCGCGCACCGACAGGCCGTGCGCCTGCAAGCCCTCGGCCTGCGCCAGGGCCTCGGCCGCCGGCCCGACACGGCCCAGCGCCGCCGGCGTCATCCGGGCGAGCGTGGTGCGTTTGACGAAATCCATCACCGACAACCCCGACGAAAAGCGCGCCGAGCGCGCGGTCGGCAGGACATGGTTCGGCCCACCCGCGTAATCGCCGATCGCCTCTGGCGTCCAGCCCCCGATGAAGACGGCCCCGGCGTGGGTGATCCGGGCCGACAGTGCCTCGGCCCCGGGCACGCAAAGCTCCAGGTGCTCGGGCGCGATCCGGTCAGACAGCGCCACCGCCTCGTCAAGGTCGCGCACCACCACCACGGCGCCGAAATCGCGCCAGCTGGCCCCGGCGATGGTACCCCGTTCCAGCGTTTCCAGCCGGGCGGCGACGGCGCGGGCCACCGCCTGCCCGAAAGCCGCATCCGTCGTGATCAGGATCGACTGCGCGCTCTCGTCGTGCTCGGCCTGGCTCAGCAGGTCCAGCGCGATCCAGTCGGGATCATTGTCGCCATCGGCGATCACTAGGATTTCCGACGGCCCGGCGATCATGTCGATGCCCACCGTGCCGAAGACCTGCCGCTTGGCCGCGGCCACGAAGGCATTGCCCGGCCCGGTGATCTTGTCCACCGCGGGAATGGTCTCCGTGCCATGGGCCAGCGCCGCCACCGCCTGCGCCCCGCCGACGCGATAGACCTCGTCGACCCCGGCCAGCTCGGCGGCCAGCATGACCAGCGGGTTGACCACGCCGTCGGGCGTGGGCACCACCATGGCCAGCCGCGCGACCCCCGCCACCTTGGCCGGGATCGCGTTCATCAGCACCGAGGACGGGTAGCTCGCCGATCCGCCCGGCACATAGAGCCCGGCCGCCGATACCGGCGTCCAGCGCCAGCCCAGGCCCGCGCCGGCCGCGTCCTCCCACCAGGCATCCGCGGGCACCTGGCGTTCGTGATAGGCGCGGATGCGCGCGGCCGCCTGGTCCAGCGCATCCCGCTCGGCCCGGGGCACCTTGGCCGCCTGGCGCGCGATCTCCGCCGCCGGCATGCGCAATTGCTCCGCCGTCAACTCCAGCCGGTCGAATTTCGCCGTCAGCTCCAGCAGCGCCGCGTCGCCCCGCGCGCGCACATCGGCGATAATCTCGCCGACGGCCCGGTCCACCTCGGGGCTGTCCTCCCGCTTCATCCCCAGCAGCGCGGCAAAACCGGTCTCGAAATCGGCATCCTCGGTCGACAGGAACACGGGCATGGGCTTTCTCCTTTGTCTGCCCCAATACAAACCCCGCCCCGCGGCCGCAATGCGGCACCTGGTTTCTTTGGGTCCAAAATACCGCAGGGGAGTCCGCGCCACGCGCGGACGGGGGCAGCGCCCCCTGCCCCGGCCCGGCCTGGCGCGCCAAAGGCCCCTGTGCGTCGCGGCGCAGATGTCCAAAAATTAGCGCGCGGAAGCGCCCCTTTTGGTAACCCCCTACCCGTCGGGGTGGCGCGGACGGGCGCCCGATGGCGCCGCGTAGGGTCGGGTGACATCGCGCAAGACAGCCTCCAGCGCCTCGACCTGCAGCCGGATGTCGCCGTCGCCGGCGAGCGTCAGCAGCACGTCCCCGCTGCCGTCCGCGCCCGGCTCGAAGCGCACCGCCAGCAGCGACAGGATCGTCTCGGAATCGCCCGGCGTCACGCCCCGGCTCTGCACCGCCAGCACGTCCTCGAATGCCAGCACCGACTGCACCCGCTCGTAGGCCCGCCCCTGCGCCTCGGCCCGCGGCGCATCCTCCCAGCGGAACCGGTTGAGCAACAGCCCAAAGCGTCGCGCGCCCTGCTCCCAGCGCATCTCGCTGGCCGGAAAGACAGCGTCCTGCACCAGCCCCGAGATCACCGCCAGGTCGTCGGTATCGAACGCCCGCAGCCGCAGCGGCTGCTCAGCCCCGTCCTCGAAGCGCGCGTCCCCGCTCATCGGCCCGGTACCCGCTCGATATCGGCGCCGACGCCGCCCAGCTTGTCCTCGACCGCCTCGTAGCCGCGATCAAGGTGGTAGACGCGGTTGACCTGCGTCTCGCCTTCGGCGGCCAGCCCGGCCAGGATCAGCGAGACGCTGGCGCGCAGGTCGGTCGCCATGACCGGCGCCCCTTTCAGCCCCGCGACACCCTGCACTGTCGCGGTGCCGCCCTGCACTTCGATCTCGGCGCCCATGCGCGTCAGTTCCGGGGCATGCATGAAGCGGTTCTCGAAGATGCGCTCCTCCAGCACCGAGGTCCCCTCGGCAAAGCAGAGCATCGCCATCATCTGCGCCTGCAGGTCGGTGGGAAAGCCCGGAAAGGGCGCGGTGGTCACGTCCACCGCCCGCGGTCGGCCGTTGCGGCGCGCCAAGTGCAGGCCGCGGGCCGTTTCCTGCACCTGCACGCCCGCCTCGTCCAGCTTCTCGGCGAAAGCGCCGATCAGGTCCAGGCGGCCGCCCAGGCAGGTCACCTCGCCTCCGGCGATCACCGGGGCCAGCATGTAGGTGCCCAGCTCGATCCGGTCGGCGACCACCGGGTGCGTCGCGCCGTGCAGCCGGTCGACCCCCTCGACGGTGATCTCGCCGGTGCCGTCGCCGCTGATCCGCGCGCCCATCCGACGCAGGCAGGTGGCCAGGTCGACGATCTCGGGCTCGCGCGCCGTGTTGGTCATGACAGTGGTGCCACGGGCCAGCGTGGCGGCCATCATCACGTTTTCCGTGGCCCCGACCGAGGCGAAGGGGAACTCTACCCGAGCGCCCGTCAGCCCGCGCGGTGCCGTGGCGTGCAGGTAGCCGTCCTCCAACGCGACCTCGGCACCCAGCGCCTCGAGCCCCTGGATGTGAATGTCCATGGGCCTCGCCCCGATTGCACAGCCCCCGGGCAGCGACACCACCGCCCGCCCCGTCCGCGCCAGAAGCGGCCCCAGAACGAGGTTCGAGGCGCGCATCTTGCGGACGATGTCGTACTCGGCGACGTGGTTGACCTCGCCGTGGCAGGCCATGGCCTGCACCCGCCCGTCCTGCAGCGCCGAGACCTCGGCGCCCAGCGATTGCAGCAGGGTCGTCATCGTCGCGATGTCGGACAGGCGCGGTGTGTTGGTCAGCGTCAGCGGCTCTTCGCTGAGCAGCGCAGCCGGCATCAGCGCCAGCGCCGCGTTCTTGGCCCCGGCGATCTCGATATCGCCCGACAGCGGCCGGCCGCCGCGTATGATGATGGAATCCATGCCTGCCTACTCTTTGTCCTGGGCGTCGCCCGTGTCCGAGCGATCGTCCGATGCCGCCCGCCCCCGGGCCTGCCGCTTGCGGCGTTGCAGGTTGGCCTTCAGCGCCGCCTTGAGCCGCGCCTCGCGGTCCTGATCGGGCTTTCGGGGGGACTTCGGGTCGGTTTTTCCGCTCATGTCCTCCCCTCTACAGGGCCGCGCAAAAACCGTCCAGAGAGGGCTTGCACGGCGGCGGGTTTAGGTCTAATCCCGCCGCGCACGGCGCTGCTGTAGCTCAGAGGTAGAGCACTCCCTTGGTAAGGGAGAGGTCGAGAGTTCGATTCTCTCCAGCAGCACCATCTCGCTTTTTTCACCAGCAATTCCCGCTAAGGCCCTGAAGGGAAAGGCAATTTTTGGTGTTCCATACACACCATTTTGCCCATACCTAAGCGGCTCCAAAAACGCCAATCTGAGAACAGTTTGGCGTATTACAAAATCACCATTCTTGTCGAATTTCCAAGGACTTAAGAGAAATTCTAAGGCGTGTTCAATACATTCCTCCAGCCGTCCCTTCGGAGGCACGACCTTCTCGATCCGCTCGGAAAGCACGATCTTCCTGTGTTCTAGCCGCTCGATCCGTGCCTCATAGGCGCTGATCACTTTCGCGCTG
>NZ_MSIT01000045.1 GCF_002094885.1 Salibaculum halophilum | reverse complement strand
GTCGCGACCGCGGCCGAGGCCGCGACCGCGACCGCTCTGCCGGTGCTGGTCCGGGACTTCGGGGTGCTCCGGCGCCCCGGTGTCCCGGACCCCGCACATGCCCCGCACGTGATCGGCGCCATCCAGGAGGCGGTGCGCCTTGTGCAGACCGGGCAGTGTGCCGCGCTCACGACCGCGCCGATCCACAAGCAGGCGCTGATCGACGGAGCGGGCTTCGGCTTTCCCGGCCATACCGAGTTCCTGGCCCACCTTGCCGGGGTCCAGGACGTGGTGATGATGCTGGCCTGCGATCACTTGCGCGTCGTGCCCGCGACGATCCACATCCCGCTGGCGCAGGTTCCGGGGGCGCTGACCGCCGCGAGGCTGGACCGGACGATCCGCATCACCCATGCCGGCCTGATCCGAGATTTCGGTATCGCCGCGCCGCGCCTCGCGGTGGCGGGGCTGAATCCCCACGCCGGTGAGGGCGGCAAGATCGGGCGCGAGGACATAGAGGTGATCGCCCCGGTGCTCGAGGCGCTGCGCGCCGAGGGGCTGGACATCGCCGGGCCGCTGTCGGCCGACACGATGTTTCACGCCGCAGCCCGCGCCCGTTATGACGGCGCCATCGCCATGTATCATGACCAGGCGCTGATCCCGATCAAGACGCTGGCCTTCGACGAGGGTGTCAACGTAACTCTTGGCCTTCCGTTCGTGCGCACCTCGCCGGACCATGGCACGGCGCTCGACATCGCCGGCACGGGCCGGGCCAACCCGGCCTCCATGGTGGCGGCGCTGCGCCTTGCGGCGCGAATGGCCAATGCCCGGGCCGGGCGGTGAGCGGCCAAGCGGGAAGAGTTTATGCGCCAGGATGACGGACACGCCATGGACGATCTGCCCCCCCTGCGCGCGGTCATCGCCGCCCACGGGCTGGCCCCGAAAAAGGCCATGGGGCAGAACTTCCTGCTCGATCTGACCCTGACAGCGCGGATCGCGCGGCTGGCCGGGTCATTGACCGATCACGACGTGCTGGAGATCGGCCCCGGCCCGGGCGGGCTGACGCGTGCGCTGCTGGCCGAGGGCGCGCGCCGGGTGGTGGCGGTGGAAAAGGACAGCCGCTGCCTGCCCGCGCTGGCGCAGATCGCCGAGAGATACCCCGGCCGGCTGGAGGTGCTGAACGCTGACGCGCTGGCGCTGGACCCCGCCCGGCACCTGACCCCTCCGGTGCGTGTGGCCGCGAACCTGCCCTACAATGTGGGCACCGAACTGCTGGTGCGCTGGCTGACGCCCGATACCTGGCCGCCTTACTGGGACAGCCTGACGCTGATGTTTCAACGTGAGGTCGCAGAGCGCATTGTCGCCGCGCCGGGGTCAAAGGCCTACGGGCGGCTGGCGATCCTGGCACAGTGGCGCACGCAGGCGCGCATCGTCATGGAATTGCCGCCGCAGGCCTTCACGCCGCCGCCAAAGGTCCACAGCGCCGTGGTGCATCTGACCGCCCTGCCCGCGCCGCGATTCCCGGCCGACCCGAAGACGCTGGAAATGGTCGTGGCCCGCGCCTTCAACCAGCGCCGCAAGATGCTGCGCGCGGCGCTGAAGGGCTTGCGCCCTGACATCGAGGACCGCCTTGTCGCCGCCGGGATCGCGCCCACCGACCGGGCCGAACAGATCGACGTGGAACGCTTTTGCGCGCTGGCACGGGTGCTGGACGACGGGTAGCCTCAGTGCCGTGTCCGGCCGAGGTGGCACCAGGCTGATCAACTGGGTGCGGCCGCAATCGGCCTTGCCGATCGCTTTCCCGCACGGGCCGAAATCCTGCGGATTTCGGCCTACATGTGAATCACGCGGTCGAAGGCGTCGAGGACGCTTTCGTGCATCATCTCCGACAGAGTGGGATGCGGGAAGACCGTGTTCATCAGGTCCTCCTCGGTGGTCTCCAGCTGTTGGCCCACCACGTAGCCCTGGATCAGTTCCGTGACCTCGGCCCCGATCATGTGCGCGCCCAGAAGCTCGCCGCTGGCCGCGTCGAAGACGGTCTTGACGAGGCCCTCCTGCTCGCCAAGGGCGATGGCCTTGCCGTTGCCCTTGAAGGGGAAGCGGCCGACCTTGATATCATGCCCCTGGTCCTTGGCCTCGGCCTCGGTCAGACCGACGCTGGCGACCTGCGGGTGGCAGTAGGTGCAGCCGGCGATGCTCTCGGGCTTGACCGGATGGGCGTGCTTGCCGGCGATCAGGTCAGCGACCATCACCCCCTCGTGGCTGGCCTTGTGCGCCAGCCAGGGCCCGTTGGTGGCATCGCCGATGACGTAGAGCCCCTTGACCCCGGTGCGGCAGTAGCCGTCCGTCACCGCGAAGGAGCGGTCAAGCTCGACGCCGAGCGCCTCCAGCCCCAGCCCTTCGGTGTTGGCGGTGATGCCGACGGCCGAGATCACGGTGTCGACCTCGATTTTTTCGGTCTTGCCGCCGGTCTCGATGTGGGCGGTGACCTTGTCGGTGCCGCGGTCGAGCTGCTTGACCGTGGACTTGGTGCGGATGGTCATGCCCTGCTTTTCGAACTGCTTTTGCGCCAGCGCGCTGATCTCGGCGTCCTCGACGGGCAGGATGCGGTCCATGACCTCGACCAACGTGGTCTCGGCACCGAGGGTGTTGTAGAAACTGGCGAATTCGATGCCGATCGCCCCCGACCCCATGACCAGCAGCTTGCCCGGCATGCGGTTGGGTTGCAGGGCGTGCTTGTAGGTCCAGACGCGGTCGCCGTCGGCCTCCAGCCCGGGCAATTCCTTGGCGCGGGCCCCCGTGGCGAGGACGATGTTCTTCGCGGTCAGTTCTTCCGTGCCCTTGTCCGTCGTCACGGCCACTTTGCCCTTGGCGGGAATCGTCGCCGCGCCCATGACCACGGTGATCTTGTTCTTCTTCATCAGGTGGCCGATGCCGCTGGTCAGCTGGCCGGCCACATCGCGCGAGCGCTTGACCACCGCGTCGAGGTCGTAGTCGATGTTGCCCGCGCTCAGACCGAAATCCTTGGCCCGGTGCATCAGGTGAAAGACCTCGGCGCTGCGCAGCATGGCCTTGGTCGGGATGCAGCCCCAGTTCAGGCAGATGCCGCCGAGGTGTTCGCGTTCCACGATCGCGACGTTCAGGCCGAGCTGGGCGCCGCGGATGGCGGCGACGTAGCCCCCCGGTCCGGCCCCGATCACGATCATGTCGAAGTTGCGCGCTGCCATTGGTGCGTCTCCTCATCCAGAATTAGTTTACCCTTAAACGAATTCGGCAGAGTCATCCAGAGGGCCGCGCTCATGGCAGCCATGCAATCGGCACGCGTCCGCGCCGCACCCTATGCCGGGGTCCGCTCGGCCGCGTCGACGGTTGCAAGGGCTGTCATGTAGCCACCCTCGGCCATCCAGGCGGTCTCGGCCGCGCTGGTCTCGCGCCCCAGCGCATCATTGCGATAGGGAAAGCGCCCGAATTCCCGGATGACCTCGCGATGGGCCTTTGCGTGGCGCAGGTTCTCGGCCCCCGTCTCGGGCATGCGCAAGGCCATGAGCCGCACCGCGCGGTCCTGGTCGCAGAGGTTTTCCGAATGCACCAGTGGCATGTAGAGGAACTGCCGCGCCGGTTCGGCCACGCGCCTGTCCCAGCCGCGGTCGATGGCCACCTTGGCCGCCGCCCGGGCCGAACAATCGGTGGCGAAGGCGCGCGGGTCATCGCGGAACATGTTGCGCGGGAACTGATCGGTCAGGATGATGTATCCCAGCGTCCCTGTCGCGTTCGTCAGCCAGAGGCCGCAGGCGCCCTCCCGGGCCTCGTCCCAGGTGGTGCGGAATCGCTTGCGAATTTCGTCGTCGCGCGCCGCGTCCGCCGCGTACCAGCCCTCGGGGCCGACCTCGTCAACCCAGAAGGTGACGATCTGCTCGGGGGTAACCATGACCTTTCCTCCCACATGCTCCTGCCTCGGGTGAAGCGTTGCAGAAAGCCCCGGCCCTGGCAACTTGGAAGGTCACGTCTGGTCGTCGGACTGTTGCTCTTCCAACTCAGTTTCGATGTAGAATTCCTGAGCCGCCTCGACGGCGACGGGCGACCCGGCGGGCGTAACCGGCGCATAGGGCGTGACGTCCTCGATGTTGAAGTCGCTTGGCCGTTGCAGGATGCGCAGCAGGCCGTAGCCCGCGAGCCCGAGCATCAGCAGCCCGACGATGACCCACAGCGCGAAGGCGCCGACGCGTTCCATGGCGTAGCCCATGACGATGGGGCCGAAAATCGCGCCGATGCCGTTGATGAATATGAAGCCGGCCGAGGCCGAGGCCATGTCGTCATGGTCCAGAAAGTCGTTGGCATAGGCCAGCAGAAGGGAATAGAGCGGATTGGCCATGCCCCCCACCAGCGCCGCACCGACCAGCAGCGCCGCGTAGTTGGCCCCGAAAGCCGCCGCGATGATGGCGCCAAGGCCGCCGACGCCGGCGCAGGTGATGATGAGGATGCGCCGGTCCATCCGGTCGGACAGCCAGCCGATGGGAAACTGCGCCACCAGCGACCCGATGAAGATGACCGAGACCAGCAGCGAGATCTGCCCCGCGCCCAGCCCGGCCTCGGCGCCGTAGACGGCGACCATGCCGAACATGGCCGCGAAGATACCACCCAGACAGACCATGCCCACGGCCGCCAGCGGCGAGGCGTCGATCAGGTCGCGCAGGCGCATGCGCCGGGTGGTCTCGCTCGCCGGTGTGGGCTGGACCGACAGCAGGATCGGCGCGAAGGCCAGCGACACCAGCATCGAGGGGATGATAAACAGCACGAAGCCCGAGGCATCGCCCAGGCTGACGACGTATTGCGCGGTGATGATCCCGGCCATCTGCACGACCATGTAGACCGACAGCGCCTGGCCCCGGGTTTCGTTCGTGGAGGCGTTGTTCAGCCAGCTTTCAGCGGTGATGTAGACGCCCGAGATGCACAGCCCGATCACGACCCGGCCGATCGACCAGGCCCAGACATCGACCAGCACGGGATAGAGGATCAGCACCGCCGAAACGGTCGACCCCAGCGCCGCGAAGACCCGGATATGGCCCACGCGCCGGATCAGTTCGGGCGTGATCCGCGAGCCGATCAGGAACCCGGCGAAATAGCCCGACATGACGATGGACATCTGCAACGACGAGAAGTCCTCGATCCCGCCGCGGATGCCCAGCAGGGTGGATTGCAGGCCGTTGCCCATCATCAGCATGTACATGCCGAGAAAGAGCGGCCACGAAGTGCGCAGGACGGGTATCATGCGTGGGGTCCTAAGCGGAGCAGGGTTTCGATTCGGTGACGTTCGCGCCATGACCTATCGCGCCAGCGACAATTTTCTGCAATGCAGAAAGCGCCATCCGGGCCGGTCTTGTGACGCGCGCCCCTACGGCGCACCGGGAAACAGGATCGAACTGTCACCGTAGCTGAAAAAGCGGTAGCGTTCCGCGATGGCATGGGCATAGATGGCGCGGACCCGGTCCACCCCCATCAGCGCGCTGACCAGCATCATCAAAGTCGATTTGGGCAGGTGGAAATTGGTCATCAGTCCGTCGGTAACACGAAAGCGGAACCCGGGCGTGATGAAGATGTCCGTCTTGCCCTCCCAATGGCTCAGGCCGATGTCACGGGCCGCGCTCTCGATCAGGCGCAGGGCGGTGGTGCCAACGGGGATCACCCGCCCCCCGGCGGCGCGGGTGGCGTTGATCTCCTCGGCCGCCGCGCGCGTCACCCGGCCCCATTCGGCGTGCATCCGGTGCTCGGAGATGTCGTCGGTCTTGACCGGCAGGAAGGTTCCGGCGCCGACATGCAGCGTCACGTGGCTGAAATCCACGCCCATGGCGGCCAGATCGTCCAGCAGCCAGTCCTCGAAATGCAGCGAGGCCGTGGGGGCGGCGACCGCGCCGTTCTCGCGCGCCCAGATCGTCTGGTAGTCGGTGCGGTCGGCGGCATCGGCCGGGCGCCGCCCGGCGATGTAGGGCGGCAGCGGCATCTGGCCGGCAGCCTCCAGCGCGGCGTCGAAATCGGCCCCCGCAAGGTTGAAGCGCAGGTGCGCCTGTCCCGCGTCGCGGCCTTCCACGGTGGCCGACAGATCGGGCGAGAAGACGATCTCCTCGCCGTCGCGCAGCTTGCGCAGGGGCTTGACCAGTGCCGCCCAGGTGCCCTCGGCGCGCGGCTCCAGCAGGGTGACCTCGATATTGGCGACCGCGCCGGCGCGATGGCGCGTGCCGAACAGGCGGGCCGGGATCACCCGCGTGTCGTTGAGGACAAGCCGATCGCCCGGTCGCAACACGTCGCACAGATCGCGCACCTGGCGATCCGCGATGCGCCCGCCCTCGGCCACCAGCAGCCGCGCCGAGGTGCGCGGGCGCGCCGGGCGCGTCGCGATCAGGTCGTCGGGCAGGTCGAAATCGAAATCGGACAGTTTCATGCGGGCTTGCGGGCTGGGGCTCGGCGGCGGGAACTCCCGGTCGATACCGGGGGCGATGCCGACAGCGGATTTATCAGAAAGCACGGGCTGTCAAGCTGTGCCGACCGCCCGGCGGGAGCGGCCACATCGCCAGCCCCCGCAACCGATGGCGCCGGGTCGCGCCCAACGCGCGGGTTTCGCCCGGGCCAACTCGGTCGTTGGGGGGCTTTCTTCGCCGGCGGGCCGGGCTAAAACAGGATAAAAGTTGCCACGAGGAGACAGACCGCGATGCAAGACCTCGCCCCGGGCCAGTCGGCTCCCGATTTCACCCTGCCGCGCGACGGCGGCGGCACAGTGACCCTGTCCGACCTGCGCGGCGGGCCGGTGGTGCTGTTCTTCTATCCCAAGGACAACACCCCCGGCTGCACCAAGGAGGCCGTCGCCTTCACCGGCCTTCTGGAGGACTTCGCCGCCTCGGGCGCGACGGTGCTGGGGATTTCCAAGGACAGTATCCGCAAGCACGACAACTTCGTGGCCAAGCATGACCTGAAGGTCGCGCTGCTCTCGGACGCCGACGCCGACGTCTGCGAGACCTACGGCGTCTGGGGCGAGAAGAAGATGTACGGCAAAACCTTTCAAGGGATTACCCGCACGACCGTGCTGATCGACGCCTCGGGCAAGGTCGCGCGCGTCTGGCCCAAGGTCAAGGTGGAGGGCCACGCCGAAGAGGTCCTGGCGGCCGTGCGCGCGCTCTGAGCCGTGCCGCGGCGGCTTGACCTTGCCGAAGGGCCGGGCCACACGGCGCCCATGAAACCGCTTGCCGAAATGGCCGAAGAGGTACTGCGCACCGCCGATGGCCGCGAAAAGACCGCCCTGTCGCGTCGCCATGCCGCCGCTTGGCAGGCGGCGCGGGCGGCCGGTGAGATGCCCGAGATCGGCACCGCCGATCCGCCCGACGCCCCGGCCCGGCCCGCGCGGCCCGACCTGCTGGACCCCCGCGAGGTGCCGCGCCGCCGCCCCGGCTCGCCCGCCGGGCGCATCGCCATGCTGCACGCCGTCGCCCATATCGAACTGAACGCCGTCGACCTGCACTGGGACATTCTCGCGCGCTTTGCCGACACGCCGATGCCCGCGGGGTTTTACGATGACTGGGTCAAGTCCGCCGACGAGGAATCCAAGCATTTCAACCTGATCTGCGACTGTCTTGAGGCGATGGGCAGCCACTACGGCGCCCTGCCTGCCCATGCCGGGATGTGGCGCGCCGCCGCCGACACGGCGCAAGACCTGATGGGCCGGCTCGCCGTGGTGCCCATGGTGCTGGAGGCCCGCGGCCTCGACGTCACGCCCGGCATGATCGAGGTCTTCGACAAGGCCGGCGACACCGCCGCCGTCGAGGCGATGCGGGTGATCTATGCCGAGGAGGTCCACCACGTCGCCTACGGGTCCAAGTGGTTCCATTTCCTCTGCGGGCGGTGCAACGTGGACCCGACGGAGGCCTTTCACGACCTCGTCCGGCGCTATTTCCACGGGCCGCTCAAGCCGCCCTTCAACGAGGAAAAGCGCGCCGAGGCCGGGCTGCCACCGGATTTTTACTGGCCCCTGGCCGACACGCCTGCAAGTGCCCGGTAGTGTTCTGCACCGGACAGGGCCTAGCCGTCCACCGGCCCGACGCCCCGCGCGCGTCGGAGGGTTGCGGTTGTTAACCGGGCTGGGCGCGGGCCGGAAGAGTGACTTTCAGGACGGACAATCCCACCGCCGGGCAAGGCAAGCGCCGAGACCCATGTGTCGGGTGCGGAGCACGAGACCACGGAGCTGACCCTTCGGCGAATTGCCGCCCAAATGGCGGGAAATGCCGGGAATTGTCGTCTGTGGGTGCAAAATCCTTGCGAGGGACTCCGCTGCCCTGTATCCCGCAAACCCAATGCACGGCCCTCCGCGGCCGTGCTGCGCGGTGCCGCCGACCACTCCGGGGGACCCGCGCCGGGATGGGGACGGACGACAGGACGTAATGACTGGCTTCGGACACAAGCTGCACGTGATGCTGGAAACCCGGTTTCCGGAAAAACGCCTCTTCCTACGCTCGGATGCGGAGACGCGCTTCATCCGCCTCGGCCCGGTTACGCAGCTCACGGCCTGGTCGGTCACGACCGTGGTGCTGGCCTGGACCATCGTCGCCACCGCGATCGTGATCATGGACAGCATCGGCGCCGGCAATTTCCGCGCCCAGGCCCTGCGCGACCAGATGACCTACGAAGAGCGGCTCAACGAACTGTCGAGCGAACGCGACCGCCGCGCCGCCGAGGCGCGCGCCGCGCAGGACCGGTTCAGTTCCGCGCTCGAACAGATCTCGGCGATGCAGACGGAATTGCTGCGCTCGGAGGAGCGGCGCCGCGAACTGGAAACCGGGATCGAGGTCATCCAGGCCTCGCTGCGGCGCACCATGTCCGAACGCGAGGCGGCGCGCGACCGGGCCCGTGCGCTCACGGCCACGCTGGAGGATGACACCGCCGCCATGCCGGGCACGCCCGGCGGCACCTCCTCGGCGGCAACCGTGGACATGCTCGCCGAGGCGCTGGCCGAGACCGCGCAGGAGCGCGACAAGATCGCCGCCGACGCGGAATACGCCCTCGAGCACGCCTCGGAGATGGAACTGGAACTGCGCCTTCTGCGCGACAAGAACGACGCCATCTTCAGCCAGCTGGAAGAGGCCTTTACCGTCTCCGTCGAGCCGCTCGACGAGATGTTCCGCGCCGCCGGCATGGACCCCGAGCGGGTCCTCGACACCGTGCGCAGCGGCTATTCGGGCACCGGTGGGCCGCTGACCCCGCTGCAGTTCTCGACCCGCGGCGGCCCCGTCGACCCCGATGCAGAGCGGGCCAACGCCATCCTGCGGGCCATGGACCGGCTCAACATGTATCGGCTGGCCGCCGAAAAGGTGCCCTTCGACGTGCCCGTAAAGGCGGGCTTCCGGTTCACCTCGGGCTACGGGATGCGCTGGGGCCGGATGCACAACGGCACCGACTTCGCCGCCCCCGTCGGCACCCCGATCCGTGCCCCCGCCGATGGCGTCGTCACCTTCGCGGGCTGGTCCTCGGGCTATGGCCGCATGGTCAAGATCCGGCACGATTTCGGCATCGAGACGCGCTACGCCCACCAGAGCCGCATCCGCGTGGAAGAGGGACAAAGGGTCTCGCGCGGGGATCACATAGGTGATATTGGCAACTCAGGACGATCAACGGGCCCGCACCTGCACTACGAGATCCGCGAAAGCGGGTCGCCCGTGAACCCCATGACCTACATAAGAGCTGGACAAGATGTTTTCTAAGAGCAAGATCAACGAACCCGGCCCCGCCGCCGAGGACAAGGGCGCTACCGGGGCCTCCGCCGAGGGCGCGGCCCGCAAGCCTGCCGCGCCCTCCGGAACCGATCACAAGTCGGCCAGCAAGGCCAAGCCGCCGGCCTCGACCCTCTCGGCCGACCTGCACATCACCGGTAACCTGAAGACCAGCGGTGACATCAACATCGAGGGCACCGTCGACGGCGACATCCGCGCCCACCTTCTGACAATCGGCGAGGGCGCTACCGTCAACGGCGAATGCATCGCCGACGACGTCGTTGTGCATGGCCGGGTCGTGGGCACGGTGCGCGGGCTCAAGGTGCGGCTGACCTCGACCGCGCGCGTCGAGGGCGACATCATCCACAAGACCATCGCCATCGAGTCGGGCGCCCATTTCGAGGGCTCGGTCCAGCGCCAGGACGACCCGCTGAACGCGGGCGGCGGCCGTGTCGCCACCACCACCGACGCCCCCCAGAAGGCCCAGCAGCAGCCAAAGGCGGAGGCCGCCAAGCCCGCCGCGCCGGCGCAGTCGCAAAAGGCCGACGCCAAGGGCTGACGGGCGCGGCCCGTCCGGCATCCCGCGAGGCATGGCGCAGCAGCCTCAGGCCACCGGCCCCCGCAGCCGTTTGCGGGGGCTTCGCCAGGTGGCCATGCATTCGGAACAGCGGGGCGTGCCGATCCGGTGGTCCGGCCTTCGCGACGCGGCCCCTGCCAGTACCGCGGCGCGCCCGATCAGGAAAACCGCGCGCGCCATGTCCCCCGCCCTTCCCCTCCTCTCCGCCCTGGCGCTGGCCGCCTGCACGGCGGCCCCGCCACCGGCGGGGCCTGACACGCGCCAGCCGCCCGCGACCGCCCGGGCCAGCGCGCC
>NZ_MSIT01000044.1 GCF_002094885.1 Salibaculum halophilum | reverse complement strand
TTCGTCAGGCGGGAGCCGAGGTCGCCGACACCATGGTGATCTTCTATTACGACATCTTCCCCGAAACCCGGCAGACGCTGGCCAGCCACGGAATCTCCCTGCACTCCCTCGCCACATGGTGGGATGTTCTTGATCACGCCAAGGAGGCTCGGCACTTCGATACCGCAACCCTCGAAGAGGTCGAACGGTTTCTTCACGCCCCCCTAGACTGGTCGGGCCGCAATGGCGGCGCGACCGACATCGCATCCCGGACCGACTGATCCGGCCGCGTGCCGAGGCGTTCAATCGCACCGTCGGCTTGCGCCGCACCGTCCCGCCCTATGCCGGGACGGCCTCTATCGGCGGGTCCTTCGCCCCCGTCATGAAGGCGACCGCGTCGGACATCGTGTAGTCCCTGGGATTGACCACGCACAACCGGCGGCCAAGCCGGTGCACGTGGATCCGGTCCGCCACCTCGAAGACGTGGGGCATGTTGTGGCTGATCAGGATGATCGGGATGCCCCGCGAGCGGACATCGAGTATCAGCTCGAGCACCTTGCGGGATTCCTTGACCCCCAAGGCCGCCGTCGGCTCGTCGAGGATGATGACTTTCGATCCGAATGCCGCCGCCCGCGCCACGGCAACGCCCTGGCGCTGCCCGCCCGAAAGGGTTTCCACGGCCTGGTTGATATTCTGGATCGTCAGCAGGCCTAGCTCGGACAGCTTGTCGCGCGCAAAGGCCTCCATCGCAGGCTTGTCCAGCTTGCGAAACCAACGGCCCATGAAACCCGCCTGACGAATCTCGCGGCCCATGAACATGTTGTCCGCGATCGAAAGCGCCGGCGACATGGCGAGCGTCTGATAGACCGTCTCGATTCCCGCCTCGCGCGCATCCGTGGGCGACTGAAAACTCGCCTCTCGACCGTCGAGGTAGACCTGACCGCCGTCGGGCTGCAGCGCGCCGGACAGGGTCTTGATCATCACCGACTTGCCAGCACCGTTGTCACCGATGACGGCGAGGATTTCGCCCGGCATCAGGTCGAAATCGCACCGGTCGAGCGCGGTGACCTTGCCGAAGCGTTTGACGAGGCCGCGCCCCGAAAGAATGGGCGTCTGCGTCATTGAGAGACCTTTCTGATCCACTGGTCCAGCGAGACCGCGCCGATGATGAGCGCGCCGATCAACAGCCAGGTCCACTGCGGATTGGCCCCGGCCATGCGCAGGCCGAGTTCGAAGACACCGACGATGAGCGCGCCGAAAAAGGCCCCGACGATCGAGCCGCGCCCGCCAAAGAGCGAGATGCCCCCGATCACCACGGCAGTGATCGACTGGATATTGCCCATCATGCCGGTCGAGACCGCCGGCGAGACCGAGCCGAAGCGGCCGATCATCACCCAGCCCGTCAGCGCGCAGATGAAGCCGACCAGCATGTAGACCGACATCAGCGTGCCATGGACGTTCACGCCGGCCAGCTTGGCCGCCTCGGGGTCGTCGCCCACGGCGTAGACGTGCCGGCCCCAGGCCGTGGAGCGCAACGCGTATGCCAGCGTCGCCACCAGTGCCACCATGAGCAGCACCCCCATGGTGAAGGTCGCCCCGCCGAGCTGGAACTTGATCCCCAGCAGCTGCAGGAACGGCGCCTCCTGGGCGATGTCTTGCGCGCGCAGCGTCTCGTTGCGCGAATAAAGATAGTTGGCGGCCAGCAGGATCTGCCACATGCCCAGCGTCACGATGAAGGGCGGCAGCTTGACCCGGCTGACCAGCCAGCCGTTGATCGCGCCGATGGCCGTGCCGATGGTCAGGCCCAGCATCACCGAGATCGTCGGCGGGATACCGTAGCGGAAGGTGAACTGGCCCATGATGACCGATGACAGCACTGCCAGCGCCCCGACCGACAGGTCGATGCCCGCGGTCAGGATGATCAGGCTCTGCGCCGCGGCCAGAACGCCGACGATCTGGACTTGCTGCAGGATCAGGGTCAGCGCGAAGGGCGAAAAGAACTTCGAGCCGAGCGCGATGCCGAAGATGACGATGGCCGCCACCAGAACGATGAGCGGCACCAGCGAGGGCGTCGCGTGCAGCATCTCCTGCAGGCGGCCGAAGAGGCCCTTGTCCTCTTCGTCGAAGGACGCGACGTCCCCGGACGCCCCCGTCAAAACGGATTCGTAGTTCTCCGCGTTGCGGTCTGTCGGCATCGGTTGATCTCCTCCGAAGCGGGCCGCTGGGCCGGGTGTCGCGTCTCAGTATAACACGGTGGACGCCCGGTGTCGGGCGCCCGCCGGATGCCGAGGCGTTAGCCCCAGCAGAGTTCCAGGCCCTCGTCGGTATCGATCGACGGAACACCCTCGACCGGATCATCCGTGACCAGCGCAACGCCGGTGTCGAAGAAATCCTTGCCTTCGGTGGCCTCCGGCGTCTCGCCCGTCTCTGCATAGGTGGCGATGGCCTCGATGCCCAGCGACGCCATGCGCAGCGGATACTGCTGGCTGGTTGCGCCGATGACACCCTCCTTGACGTTCTGCACGCCCGGGCAGCCACCGTCGACCGAAACGATCAGGGCGTCATCCTCGCGCCCGAGCGCGCTCAGCGCCTCGTAGGCGCCGGCGGCGGCCGGTTCGTTGATTGTGTAGACCACGTTGATCCCGGGGTCGATCGCCAGCAGGTTCTCCATGCCGCGGCGCCCGCCGTCGGTCGCCCCGTCGCTGGTGTCGTGGCCGACGATGCGCGGATCGGTCTCGTCCCCCCACTTGTTGGGGTCGCCCAGGTCGATGCCGAAGCCGTCAAGGAACCCCTGGTTGCGCAGGACGCCCACGGTCGGCTGAGAGATGTTGATGTTGAGAAGGCCGATCTTGGCGTCGTCAGCCGCATCACCCAACTGGCCTGCGGCCCATTGGCCAATCAGGACACCGGCCCGGTAGTTGTCTGTTGCGAAGGTCATGTCGGCCGCGTCGATAGGGTCGAGCGGCGTATCCAGCGCGATGACCAGAAGCCCGGCATCGCGGGCCTGTTCCACAACCGGCGCGATGGCAGCCGGGTCGGAGGGCGTGATCAGGATCCCGTCGGCGTCATTGGCGATGCAGGTCTCGATGGCTGCGACCTGGGTCTCGTTGTCGCCGTCGATACGGCCGGCGTAGGTGTTCAGATCGATGCCCAGTTCCTCGGCCTTGGCCGACGCGCCCTCGCGCATCTTCACGAAGAACGGGTTGCTGTCGGTCTTGGTGATCAGGCAGGCGGACGTGGATTGGTCCTGGGCCGCGGCCGCTCCGGCAGACGTGATTGCGGCAACCGCAGTGCCGACAAGTAGCTTTTTCATGTTGTCCTCCCAAAAATGTGGTTTGCAGAGCCTCCACCCCGCTTTTGGCACGACCGACCAGGCGGACGCACGCCAGTACTGAGGCACGATTCGCGATAAGCTGTCAATTAATTCGTAAAGTTTCCTTATTAAAAGGAATCGCCTATGATGTGCACTAAAGGCTGGTTAAGTATGCGCAGATGGATGAACAGCTAGTCCGATCGATCAGCACCGGATTGAGCCAGCGCGGCGTTCGCGACCACAACGAGCGGCTGTTGCTGTCCCTCATCCAGAGAGACGGCGGCCAGCCCGCAAGCGATCTGGCCAGGCGGGCCGGCCTCTCGCCGCCGACCGTGTCGAGCATCCTGCGCCGGCTGGAAACGGAGGGCATCGTCCTTCGCGGCGAACCGACGCGCGGCAAGGTCGGGAAGCCCTCCACCCCCATGCTGCTGAATTCCAACGGCGCCTTCTCTTTCGGCCTGAAGATCGGGCGCCGGTCGGCCGAGCTGGCCCTGATAGATTTCAGCGGCGTCCTGCGTGACGAGCGGCAGATCACCTATTCCCGCCCCTCACCGACCGAGGTCTACGCCTTCGCCGAGGACAGCGTCTCGGCGATCACGGCCCGTCTTTCCAGCGATCAGGCCAGGCGCGTTTGCGGGCTCGGGGTCGCCATTTCGTTCGAGATCTGGAACCAGCAGGCCAGCACCGACGAGCGCACCGTCGATTATCCCGAGTGGCAGTCCGTCGACCTGGCGAATGCGCTGCACGATCGGATCGGTCTTGCCGTCTCGATTCTCAACGATGCGACAGCCGCCTGCCAGGCCGAGCAGACCTACGGGCGCGGCAAGGAATTCCAGGACTACGCCTATTTCTTTATCGGGGCCTACATCGGCGGCGGGATCGTGCTCAACAACACTGTCTACGAGGGCCGGCAGGGCAACGCCGGGGCGCTGGGCTCGATGCGCAGCATCGGCCCCAACGGCGAGAGCATGCAACTGGTCGACATGGCCTCGATCCGGCAACTCGAGGCCCGGCTCAGCGAGGTCGACCTCGACCCCGGGCAGTTGTGGACCGACCCCGAAAGCTGGACAACCCTGTCGCGTTACGTCGACCCCTGGCTCGGGCAGACCTCGCAGGAGCTTGCCAAGGCCGCCCTCTCCGTCTGTTCCGTGATCGATTTCGAAGCGATCCTGATCGACGGCGCTTTCCCGCCCGAAATCCGCGAAAGCCTGGTCGAACGAGTGCGGCGCTACGTCAAGACCCAGGATACGCGCGGGTTGCTGCCCCCCAAGATCGAGGCGGGCAGCATCGGATCCAAGGCCCGCGCGATCGGCGCCGCGACCGGTCCCATCGACAGTCAGTTCATGCTGTGAGACGGGTCGGCGCGCTGGCCGATGTCCGGGCCGGGCTACCCGATCACCGCGTCCGCGCCCAGCGCGAAGGAGGCCAAGAGCGACAGCGTCAGCAAAACCGATGCCCCGCCCAGGACCAGGCCAATGATGCAGACCAGCCCGTCACGCTCGACAAGGCCCACCCCCAGGATGAAGAGCGAAAGCGCCGGGAACCATCCGCTGAACGGCACCGGAAGGAACAGCGCGAGGGCGATCACGAACAGCAGCAGGCCAAGCGGACGCTGGTTGCGCCGCGCGAAGATCAGCGTGTAGCGCGGCACCAGGATCCGTTCCAGCCGCCGGGTCACGGGGCGCAACCGCAACACCGCCCGACGCAGCTTGTGCGGGTCGAGGGACTTGTGCGCCAGCACCCGTGGCAGCCGCACGTAGCGGAACCCCACCAGCATCTGCCCGGTGATGACCAGCAGCGGCAGCGCCGTGATCAGCGACGACCCGGGCGGCAGCGGCAGGAAGGTGAGCAGCGAAAAGACCACGATCGCCCAGCCGAAGGACGCCTCGCCCAGCGCCGCCAGCAGCGTGCCCACCGTCAGCGCCCCGGCGTTGTGCTGACTGCGCGATATACGCAGGATCGGCAGGGACAGGGAGGCTCTGCGTCGTCTCTCGTCGTCTGGGGGCCGCATCTGGTCCTTTCGGGTTGCCTGGCCCGGATATCTGCCTTCGCGCGCCGGATTACAATCACAACCCGCACCACCGGCCCCCGAAAGCGCAGAGGGCATGGCAGCGCGGTCGCGCCGGCGTCAGCCGCGCTCGTCCTTCGAGGTGCCCATGACCATGTGACTGGTGATCGCCCGCACGTGGGGCACAGTTCCCAGATGGTCGGTGTGAAAGGCCTTGTAGGCTGCGAGGTCCGCCGTTTCGACCCGCAGCAGGTACTCGAAGGCCCCGGCGATGTTGTGGCACTCGCGCACCTCGGGCGCGCGGGCCATGGCCGCCTCGAAGCCCTCCTGCGCGGCCTTGGAATGTTCCGACAGGCCCACCGTGACATAGACGACGAAACCGCGCCCGGTCTGCGCCGGGTCGAGCCGGGCGCGATAGCCGCGGATCACGCCGCGCCGCTCGAGCTCCTGCACCCGCCGCAGGCAGGCCGAGGGCGACAGCCCCACCCGCGCGGCCAGGTCGAGATTCGACAGGCGGCCATCGGCTGACAGTTCTCGCAATATCCTGCGGTTGATCGGGTCATCAATCGCCATGCATTGCAGTTTTACCGGGCACCGCCGAAGAAATGCAATTTAATTTTGCCCTGTCCGGCGCAATCTGCGCGCCATGACTTCGGAGTTTCTGACCGCCCTTGCCACCTTTGCCTTCGTGGCCTCGATCACGCCGGGGCCGAACAACCTGATGCTCATGGCCTCGGGGGCGAATTTCGGCTGGCGGCGGACCGTGCCGCACCTGCTGGGGGTCAGCCTCGGCCACGGCTTCATGGTGATGGTGCTGGGCCTTGGCCTGGCGCAGGTCTTCGCGGCCTACCCCGGGGTCCGAACCCTGCTGACCCTGCCCTGCGCCGCCTATCTTCTCTGGTTGGCCTGGAAGATCGCCAATGCCGCGCCGCCGGAAAAGGCCAGGGCCGGGGGCACACCCCTGACCTTCCTGCAGGCAGCGGCTTTCCAGTGGGTCAATCCCAAGGCGATCTACATGGGGATCACCGCCCAGACCACCTACGCCCCGCCCGACGCCGGCTGGAGCGGGGCCGTGGCGGTGGCGAGCGTCTTCGTCTGCGTCAACATCGTGTCCGTGAACACCTGGGCCATGGGCGGTACGCAGCTGCGCCGGTGGCTGGCCGACCCGGGGCGGTTGCGGGTGTTCAACCGGACAATGGCCGCGCTGCTGGTGCTGACTCTGGTGCCCATAGGGCTGGAGCTGATATGACCGGGACGTGCCCGTCGTCAGATAATTTGGGACGCTTTAGGCCTTTCCGGACTAGAGGCGCTGCCTCACCGCTGATTGATTTTATGCGTTTTCAGTTTCGTGGCGCAAGCGCCGGGCGAGCATGGTTTTGCGTTTGATCTCCTCTCGCTGTTCGAGGATTTGGTCACCCCGGCCGTAGTAGACATGGGCTGGCGTCAGGCTCCCGAGGCTCTCATGGTATCGGCGGGTGGTGTAGTATTCGAAGAACGCGCCGACCTGGCGTTCAAGATCCCCGGGCAGGAAGTAATGCTCGGGCAGCACGCGATTATTCGCTTCGCGGACCTTAAGTTCATGGTCTGGTGCCACCGCTCGTTCACGGGGCTTGCGCGGCCGCCCCGCGGCCACGGTCCCCGTTCACTTCCCCGGTCTGCGGGTGGCAGGGGGCGCCGCGGACGTGGTCCATGCCCTTGTCCTCGAGATAATCGGCCATATCGACGGCGATGTAGGACGAGCCGCCGGCCGTTGGGCTCGAACCGTCGCCGGTGGTCTCGAACCG
>NZ_MSIT01000043.1 GCF_002094885.1 Salibaculum halophilum | reverse complement strand
CTGCAGCATGCGGCGAGCCGTTGTGCGCCATTGGTGCAAGCACAATGGCGAGCGCCAGTCGTCGCCCGGTCGCCGGCACCGCCGCGCGCTGATCTGCGCCATGGCGCCAAGGTACAGAAGCCGTCGCAGATATCGGTTTCCGGCTTTCGAGATCCGGCCCAATCGCTCCTTGCCGCCGCTCGAGTGTGGCTGCGGCGTGAGGCCGAGCCAGGCGGCGTAATCGCGGGCCGTGCGGAAGTTGTCGACCTCCGGCGTCGTCGCGGCGATCGCGCTTGCCGTGATGGCGCCAACGCCCGGGATCGTCGCCAGGCGTCGGGCGAGTGGGTCGGTCTTCTGTGCCGTCTCGATACGGTCGCTCACCTCGTCGATCTTCCCCTGCGTCTCCCGCAGCTGGTCGGCGAGCATATCGACGGCTGGCCGCGCCGCCGCCGGCAACTCGGCTGCCGCCGCGAGCAGCCGATCGACATTGTGGATGCCCTTCGCCATCACGATGCCGAACTCGGAGAGGTGCGCGCGGATCGTGTTCACCAACTGGGTGCGCTGGCGGACGAGGGTGAGCCCGCGAACGCGATCCGTCCGAGAGAGCGGGCGAACGCGTCTTGTGGTCCAGCAACGCGGCCTGGCGCTCCGCCGGCTTCACCGGCACGAAGCGCATCGTCGGCCGCGTGACCGCTTCGCAGATCGCCTCGGCATCGTTCGACGGGCTTGCGCGGCCGCATCTGCGGCCACGGTCCCGTCTCACCATCGGTTTTGCCGCGCTTGACATAGGGCTTCACGTAGGAGGGCGGCATGATGCGGACCTCGTGGCCGAGCGCCGTCAGCTCACGCGCCCAGTAGTGTGGTGAGGCGGATCAGCGGGGCGTCCGGGGAACGGCCCGCCCGCCGAACGCACAGGCTTCCATGCCGACGAGGCAGGGCTGCAGGGCCTCGAAGAAGGGCAGAACCTGGCTCCGCCGGAGCTTGCGCTTCAGGACCGCCGCGCCGTCCGCGCCGACGCCGTGCAGCTGAAACACGTTCTTGGCCAGATCGATCCCGATGGTGGTAGGCTGTTCAATGGATGGCTCCCTCGATGGGTCTGTGACAGCACCCAATGTGGCACATCGCGATGCCGGAAGCGGGGGCCATCCACCCCATCAATGGCGCGCAAATGGCAAC
>NZ_MSIT01000042.1 GCF_002094885.1 Salibaculum halophilum | reverse complement strand
CGCCCAAATGGACGACCGCAACCACCGGCATCGTTGCCGAACAACCGCGCGGCACGCTCCTGACCCGTGATGAACTGGCGGGCGGGCTACAGGGCATGACACGCTATTCAGGCGGCGGGTCTGATCACCCATTCTGGCTCGGCGCCTATGGCGGGCGCAGCCAACCCGTAGAGCGCATGGGGCGCCCACCGGTTCATGTGGACCGGCTTTCCATCGGGGTCGTAGGCGGCATTCAGCCTGACAGGTTGCGGACACTGTTGTTAAAGTCCGATGATGACGGCTTGCTGGCCCGCCTCCTGCCCCTGTGGCCCGATCCTGTCCCGATCTGCCGCCCCAAAAGACTGCCCAAGGAAGACGTCATCGAAACCGCGCTGACGCGGCTTCACTGGCTGCGCATGGCCACCGATGAGCGCGACGAGATGCGCCCCTGGATTGTGCCCTTCTCGGACACCGCGCGGAACAGGCTAGACCCATTCCGCCACGCGTTGCGAGCCGAGGAGCGCGACGCAGACGGGCTATTGCTGCCCTTCATAGGCAAGCTGCCGGGCCTCAGCGTGCGTCTCTCATTGATCCTGACCTATCTCGACTGGCTCACAGGCCGGGGCCTTGAGCCCACCGAAATCGAGGAGAACGCGTTTGATCGGGCGGCGCACTTCATGGAAACTTATGCTCTACCGATGGCCCGGCGCGCTTATGCGGATGCCAGCCTGCCCAAGGCTGAACACGCCTCCCGGCACCTCCTGGCAGTGACCCGCGACAAGGCCTGGGAGCGCTTTCCCACGCGCGACGTGCTGCGCCTGGACCGTAAGGGCTGACTACCGCCTCAGAGCTCAACCCGGCGCTGGCCGTCCTGGTCGGGGCTGACGTGATCCGACAGTTAGAGGGTGAGGCTGGGCCCCGCGGCGGCAGGCCGGCCAGGCTCTACGCGGTCAATCCCAAAGTCCTGACGCCCGCGCCGTGAGGTCGGGGGGGCGGCAGCCCACCTTCAGGCCATATTGGTCGCTGACAAAACCGACCAATACCATGGCCTATGGCCATCTAGTGCCGTTTTGTAGGCTAAGTCGGTTTTTTCAGGGTGGGACGAGCGGGAAGCTGTCTTTCGCTGCGATGGGAGCCAAGTTCGGCCATCGGCCCACACCTGCCGTTCGTTTCCCGCGCAGCGGATGGGCGGTGTCTGAGCTACCCCCCGAAATTCGGACACTGACATAAGCTACGATTTGCAGTCTGCTGATCTTCGACAAGAAGGAGATCAGAGATGTCGAAACGCAAGCAGCATGCGCCTGAGTTCAAGGCCAAGGTCGCGCTGGAAGCCCTGAAAGGCGAGGAGACGGCCGCCGAGCTGGCAAGCCGGTTCGGAGTGCATCCGACGATGATCCATCATTGGAAGCGAGCCCTGCTCGAAGGCGCGTCCGGCGTGTTCGAGCGCGGAGGCCGCAAGAGACCCGAGATCGACGAGGAGCAGGTGAAGGAGCTCCACGCCAAGATCGGGGGG
>NZ_MSIT01000041.1 GCF_002094885.1 Salibaculum halophilum | reverse complement strand
CGCCGGTGCGCGCCGAGATCATGTTCGGCTGAACCCCGCTGCGCCCGGCACAGGCCTGCGCCCGGGTCAAGGTCGGCCGCGCCGGCGCCGTGGCAGCCGCGGCCGGCGCCTCCGGCGGGCCGCAATCGACGGGATCGCCGGTGCGGGCCGAGATCATGTTGGGCTGCACGCCGCTGCGACCGGCGCAGGCCTCGGCGCGGCTGATGCGCCGCCGGGGTTCGGGCCGTTCGACCTCGGGCCCGGGCTGGCGCAGAACCCGCGGCGTCGGATCGGCGGCCGACTCGGACGCAGCCTCGGACCGGCCCGAGGCCGCGGCTGTCTGGTTGCTGTCGGGGGTGGGTTGCGGCGCCGGCGTCGGCGCGGCCATGGCGGTCAGGGTCGGCTCGAAGCCGCACAGCTGCTTGCGCTCGCGGTTGACGCGCGGCACCCAGTTCGTGGCACCCCCGAGCCCGGCGCGCACGTAGACGCAGCCGCGGCTGTCCACGAATTGCGTGCCACTGAACGACGCGGGCGGCTGTTCGGATGGCGGTGATGGATCACGCAGGTTTTGCGCGCCGGCCGCGCCGCCGATCACGCCGGTCAGGACCAGCACGGTTGCGATCAGGCCTGCTCTGCCCATGAATCCCCCACTACATTTTGTGTAAGGATGCGGGAGAATACCAATCTTGTAAAGGGATTGTTCCCTTATTTGGTGCCGAACATGCGGTCACCCGCATCCCCTAGCCCCGGAACAATATATCCATGGTCATCCAGCCGATCATCCACAGATGCTGTGACGATGGGCACTTCGGGGTGGGCCTCCTGCATGCGCGCGATACCCTCAGGCGCGGCCAGAAGGCACAGGAATCGGATGTCCTGCGCCCCGGCCTGCTTGATCAGGTCCACCGCCGCGGCAGAGGAATTGCCGGTGGCCAGCATCGGATCCACGGCGATCACCACGCGGTCCTCCAACGTGTCGGGCAGCTTGCAGTAGTATTGCACGGGCTGCAGCGTTTCCTCGTCGCGGTAAAGCCCGACGAAGCCCACCCGCGCCGAGGGGATCAGCTCGAGCACGCCATCCAGCAGCCCGTTGCCCGCGCGCAGGATGCTGACCAGCGCCAGTTTCTTGCCCTGCAGCACCGGGGCATCCATCGGCTGCAATGGGGTCTCGATGCGCGCGTCGGTCAGCGGCAGGTCGCGGGTGATCTCGTAGGCCAGCAGGTGCGAGATCTCGCGCAGCAGCCCGCGGAACTGGTTCGAGGGCGTGCCGACCCGGCGCATCGCCGTCAGCTTGTGCTGGACCAGGGGGTGCTTGACATGGGTCAGATGCGGCAGGCGGGTCATGCGGCCTCCAGCTTGCGGGCGACGGCGGCGCGGGTCTCGGCGTCGCAAAACGCCGCCTCGAGCGCCACCTGGTTGAGCGCGGCGAAATCGGCGGCGTCCCAGCCGAAGGTCTGCGCCAGCATCTCGTATTCGCGGGTCATGGTGGTGTGGAAAAAGGGCGGATCGTCGGTCGAGACCGTTACCTTGACGCCGGCATCGCGCAACCGCTTGATGGGGTGGTCGGGCCAGCCGCCGGTCGCGCCCAGAAAGACGTTGGAGCCGGGGCAGACTTCCAGCACCGTGCCCCGCTCGGCCAGGGTTTCGACCAGCGCCGGGTCGGTGATGGCGTTCACCCCGTGCCCTACCCGGGCCGGGGCGAGGTCGCGCAGGGTGTCGGCCACCATCTCCGCTCCGCCCCATTCGCCGGCGTGACAGGTCAGCGGCATCCCGGCCTCGCGCGCGCAGTCGAAGGCCCAGGCGAAATCACCGGGCCGGCCCACCGTCTCGGCCCCGGCCATGCCGAAGCCGCGCAGGAACCTGCCCTGCGTTTCCACCGCACAGCGGGCGGCGGGCCTGGCCTTGTCGGGGCCGAAATGGCGGATACAGGTGACGATACCGCGCAGGGTGATGCCGAGGCGCGCCTCGGCCGCGTCTGCCGCCTCCTCGATGGCCGCGAGGTAGTCGCGCCAGGCGGCCAGGTCGCCGCCGCCGCAGAAGTCCGGGCTCAGGAAGGCCTCGCAATAGACAACGCCCTGCGCCGCGCTTTCTTCCAGCACGGCGCGGGTCAGGCGGTGAAAGTCCTCAGGCGTCTGCAGCACCGTGCAAGCGGACTCGTAGACTTGCAGGAAGTGCGCGAAATCGCGGTAGGCATAGCCGCCGTCGGCGGTGAAGATCGCGCTCAGGTCTTTGCCCTTTTCCTGCGCCAGCCCGCGGATGAAGGCGGGCGGCGCGGCGCCCTCCAGGTGCAGGTGCAGTTCCACCTTGGGGATGTCGCGATAGGTCATGCCGCGCCCTTCTCGATGCCAAGGTGATCGGCCACCAGCGCGGCCACGTCGCTGAAAGCCATGTGCCCCAGCGCCCGCGCCCCCAGCCCGTGGGCCAGCACCGGCACCCGTTCACGGGTGTGGTCGGTGCCCACCCACGTGGGATCATTGCCATGATCGGCGGTGACCAGCAACAGGTCGCCCGCGCGCAGCTGCGCCATGAGCCGGCCAAGCGCCGCGTCGAACCATTCCAGGTGGCGCGCATAACCCGAAACATCGCGGCGATGGCCATGGATGCTGTCGAACTCCACCAGGTTGGCAAAGACCAGCGCGCCCGCGGGGGCCTCGGCCGCAAGGTCGGACAGGTGGCCCATAAGCGCGGTATCGGCCCCCTTGCGGACCTCGTCGATGCCCTGCATCGAGAAGATGTCGCCGATTTTGCCGACCGCATGCACCGCGCGCCCGGCCGTTTGCGCCCAGTCGCACAGCGTCGGCGCGGGCGGGGCGATGGCGAAGTCGCGGCGGTTGGCGGTGCGGGTAAAATCGCCCGCCGCGCCAATAAAGGGCCGCGCGATGACCCGGCCCACCTTCATGGCGTGCAGCCGCGGGGCGAGGTCACGGCACAGGTCCAGCAGCCGGTCGAGGCCGAAGTGTTCCTCGTGCGCGGCGATCTGGAAGACGCTGTCGGCCGAGGTATAGCAGATGGGCCATCCCGTGCGGATATGGTCCTCGCCCAGCTGGTCGATGATGTTCGTGCCCGAGGCGTGGCAGTTGCCCAGGATGCCCTCGGTACCCGCGTGGGCCTTGACCGCGTCGATCAGGTCGGGCGGGAAGCTGTCGGTGGCGCTGGTGAAATAATGCCAGTCCCAGGGCACCGGCACCCCGGCCAGTTCCCAGTGCCCCGAAGGCGTATCCTTCCCCGGGCTGACCTCGGTCGCCGTGCCCCAGGCGCCGGCGGGGGCGGCCATCAGGGCCGGGGCGGTCACACCGCTGGCCAGCTCCAGCGCATGGCCCAGCCCGAGCCCCGCCAGGTTGGGCATGTGCAGCGGGCCGCTGCGCCCGTCCTCGGCATGGCCCCCGGCGCAGGCCTCGGCGATATGGCCGATGGAGTTGGCGCCGCTGTCGGGCACGCCGTCGTTGTAGAACCGGTCGGCGTCGGGGGCACCGCCGATACCGACGCTGTCGATCACGATCAGGAACGCGCGGGTCATGGGCCCCTCCTTTCGAGGATCAGGTCGGCGGGCGTGGGGACCGGGCCGATGGTGATGGCCGCGCGCACCGCCTGCGCGGCAGCTTCGGCCCGCGACTCGTCGGCGGCGTGGATCACGGCCAGCGGGTCGCCCGCCTCGACACGCGTTCCCAGCGGCGCGACCTCGGACAGGCCGACGGAAGGATCGATCCGGTCGCTCTCGACCTGCCGGCCGCCGCCCAAGCCGACCACGGCCAGGCCCAACGCCTCGCCGTCGATGGCGGCGACGTGGCCCGCGCGCGGGGCGGTGACCTCGCCCACCACGGGGGCGCGGGGCAGATGCCTGCGCCAGTCGCTGTCCATGTCCGGCGGGCCGCCGAGACCGTGTGTCATCGCCGCGAAAATCTCCATCGCGTGGCCGCTGGCGATGGCGCCCTCCACGCGGGCGGTTGCCGCGGCCGAGTCCTCGCCCGTCAGCGCCAGCACCCGCGCGCAAAGTGCCACGGTCAGATCGTGCAGGCGCGGGGCAGCGGCGCGGTTGCCCGAGAGCACCTCCATGCAGAGGGCGACCTCGACCGCGTTGCCCAGCGCCGGGGCCAGCGGCTGGGACATGTCCGTCAGCAGCGCCGCCGCGGGTGTGCCGGCGCCGTTGGCCGTCTCGCACAGCGCATCGGCCAGGGCGCGCGCCTCTTGCGGGCTTTTCATGAAGGCCCCGGAGCCGCACTTGACGTCCAGCACCAGCCCCTCCAGCCCCGCCGCCAGTTTCTTGGACAGGATCGAGGCGGTGATGAGGTCCACGCTCTCTACCGTCGCGGTGACGTCGCGGATGGCGTAAAGGCGGCGGTCGGCGGGGGCGATGTTGCCCGTGGCGCTGACGATGGCACAGCCGACACCGGCGGTGATGGCGCGGAACCGCGCCTCGGTCACGCTGGTGGACAGGCTCGGGATCGCCTCCAGCTTGTCCAGCGTGCCGCCGGTGTGCCCCAGCCCCCGGCCCGAGACCATGGGCACGAAAACCCCGCAGGCTGCCAGCGCCGGGGCCAGGATCAGCGAGACGCAATCGCCCACGCCGCCCGTCGAATGCTTGTCCATCACCGGGCCGGGCAAGTCCCAGCCCAGCACGTCGCCGCTGTCGCGCATCCCGAGGCTCAGCGCCACGCGGCCGGCCTCGCCCAGCCCGTTGAGGCAGGCGGCCATGGCAAAGGCCCCGGCCTGCGCGTCCGACACCGCGCCGTCGGCCAGCCCGCGCGCGAACCAGGCCAGCTCGGCGCGGGACGGCGGGCGGCCGTGCCGCAACCCGGCGATGATGGCGCGGGCGTCCATGCGCTCAGCTCCGGCTCATCTGGTGGGTGTCGAACTTGCCCGGCAACATGTCGCCGATCGTCGTCCGGACCGCCCCGCCATCGGTCGTGGCCAGGGTGACGGGGACATCGGCGGCGCCGAACTCGGCCAGCTTCTGGCGACAGCCGCCGCATGGCGTCACCGGCACCGGGCTGTCGGCGATCACCGCGACCTCGGCGATCGCGGTGTCACCGGCGGCGACCATGGCGGCGATGGCCCCGGCCTCGGCGCAGGTGCCCTCGGGGTAGGCGACGTTTTCCACGTTCACCCCGCGATAGACCGCGCCGCTGGCCGCGCGGATCGCCGCGCCGACCTTGAAACCGGAATAGGGCACATAGGCATTTTCGCGCACGGCGCGGGCGTCGTCGACAAGCGGCATCGGGCACTCCTCCGACCCGCAGAGTGTGCCGAGGGCGCCGGCGATGCAAGCCGTCGCACGCGCCCACGGCGCATTCGGATTTGCAAGACCGGGCCTGTTGATGCTTGATGGCATTGTGCGGGAGGGGCCGCGCCGCCGGGACGCGCGTTGGGCGTCGTTTGATCCCGGCACAGATCAGGCAACGAGACGGGGCACGACATGGCCGACAAGACCGAGACCTCGCTGCGCGACGCGGCGCTCGCCTATCACCGCGAGCCCAAGCCCGGCAAGCTCGAGATCCGCGCGACCAAGCCGCTGGCCAACGGCCGCGACCTCGCCCGCGCCTATTCGCCCGGCGTCGCCGAGGCCAGCCGCGAGATCAAGGCCGACCCGACGAGCGCGCTGGACTACACCGCGCGCGGCAACCTGGTGGGCGTGGTCTCGAACGGCTCGGCGGTGCTGGGGCTGGGCAACATCGGCGCGCTGGCCGCCAAGCCGGTGATGGAAGGCAAGGCGGTATTGTTCAAGAAATTCGCCGGGATCGACTGTTTCGACATCGAACTGGACGAGGCCGACCCCGAGCGGCTGGCCGAGCTTGTCTGCGCGATGGAACCGACCTTCGGGGCCATCAACCTGGAGGATATCAAGGCGCCCGACTGTTTCATTGTCGAGCAGATCTGCCGCGAACGGATGAACATCCCCGTCTTTCACGATGACCAGCACGGCACCGCCATCGTCGTCGGCGCGGCGGCCACCAACGCGCTGCGCGTGGCCGGAAAGGCCTTTGCCGACATCAAGGTCGTCAGCACCGGCGGCGGCGCGGCCGGCATCGCCTGCCTGAACATGCTGCTCAAACTCGGCATGCGACGCGAGAATGTCTGGCTGTGCGACATCGCGGGGCTTGTCCACGCGGGCCGCGAGACGGACATGACCCCGCAAAAGGCCGCCTACGCCCAGGGCACCGATCCGGCGACGCTGGACGAGGTCATCGACGGCGCCGACCTGTTCCTGGGGCTGTCGGGCCCCGGCGTTCTGACGCCCGAGATGGTGGGGCGCATGGCCGAGCGCCCGATCATCTTCGCCCTGGCCAACCCGACGCCGGAAATCCTGCCCGACGCCGCGCGCGCGGTCGCCCCCGACGCCATCATCGCCACGGGGCGCAGCGATTTTCCCAACCAGGTCAACAACGTCCTGTGCTTTCCCTTCATCTTTCGCGGGGCGCTGGACGCGGGCGCGACCGAGATCAACGACGCCATGCAGATCGCCTGCATCGAGGGCATCGCCGACCTGGCCCGTCAGACCACCAGCGCCGAGGCCGCGCGCATCTACAAGGGCGAGCAACTGACCTTCGGGGCCGATTACCTGATCCCCAAGCCCTTCGATCCGCGGTTGTCGGCGGTGGTGTCCAGCGCCGTGGCCCGCGCGGCGCAGGAAACCGGCGTGGCCACCCGGCCCATCGCCGACATCGAGGCCTACAAGCAGACCCTAAACGAGAGTGTCTTCAAGTCCGCGCTGCTGATGCGGCCGGTCTTCGAGGCCGCCGGCCAGGCCGCCCGCCGTATCGTCTTTGCCGAGGGCGAGGACGAGCGCGTGCTGCGCGCGGCGCAGGCGATTCTGGAGGAAACCCCGGAAAAGCCCATCCTGATCGGCCGCCCCGAGGTGATCGAGGCGCGCTGCGAACGCGCCGGGCTGGTGGTGCGCCCGGGCCGCGACTTCGAGATCGTGAACCCGGAAAACGACCCGCGCTATCGCGACTACTGGGGCACCTACCACGAGATCATGGCGCGGCGTGGCGTTACGCCCGACCTGGCCCGCGCCATCATGCGCACCAACAATACCGCCATCGGCGCCGTCATGGTCCGGCGCGACGAGGCCGACAGCCTGATCTGCGGCACCTTCGGCGAGTTCCGCTGGCATCTCGACTACGTCACCCAGGTGCTGGGCCACGGCAGCTATCGCCCGCACGGGTCGCTTTCCATGATGATCCTCGAGGACGGACCGCTGTTTCTGGCCGACACGCATGTCTGGTCGCTGCCCACGCCGGACAACCTGGCCGAGGTCGCCATCGGCGCGGCCCGCCATGCCCGGCGCTTCGGCGTGGAACCCAAGATCGCCTTCTGCTCGCAATCGCAGTTCGGCAACCAGGCCGAGGGCTCGGGCAAACGCCTGCGCGCGGCCATCGCCCTGCTCGACGGGATGGCGACCGATTTCCAGTACGAGGGCGAGATGAACGTCGATGCCGCCCTCGACCCCGAGCTGCGCGAGCGTCTGCTGCCCGGCGGGCGGCTGGAGGGGGCGGCCAACGTGCTGATCTTCGGTCACGCCGACGCCGCCTCGGGGGTGCGCAACATCCTCAAGGCCAAGGGCGGCGGGCTGGAGGTCGGCCCGATCCTTATGGGGCTGGGCAACCGCGCGCATGTGGTCACACCGGGCATCACTGCGCGCGGCCTGCTCAACATGGCCGCGCTCGCCGGCACGCCGGTGCAGCACTACGGATGAGCCCCCGGCCCTGTGATTTGCATCTTTGCAGGTCGGGATGGGGTTTTGCCGGTGCGGCGCGGAATCCGGCGACTTTGCAAATATTGGCTCAGCATCGGCAGGCGGTCTGCAAATATTTCGCGTCCGATTGCCACGGGCATGCGCCTGCAGGCTTGCCGCAGGGCCACCCCCTGCCCTATCCCCGGCCCAACGCACAAGGAGGAGGCATACAATGGGATACCGCGAGGTCTACGAGGGCTGGAAGGCCGATCCGGAGGGCTTTTGGATGGAGGCGGCCCGGGCCATCGACTGGGACGAGGCCCCGAAACAGGCGCTCTTCGACCGAGGCGATGACATCTATGAATGGTTCGCCGACGCACGGGTGAACACCTGCTGGAACGCGGTCGATCGTCACGTCGAACAGGGCCGTGGCGATCAGACGGCCATCATCCACGACAGCCCCGTCACGCACACCAAGCGCGAGATCTCCTACGTCGAGCTGCGCAACCGCGTGGCCAGCCTGGCCGGGGCCCTGCGGGCCAAGGGCGTGGAAAAGGGCGACCGGGTCATCATCTACATGCCCATGATCCCCGAGGCGCTGGAGGCCATGCTGGCCTGCGCGCGGCTGGGGGCGATCCACTCGGTCGTCTTCGGCGGCTTCGCCGCGCACGAACTGGCCGTGCGCATCGACGACGCCCAGCCCAAGGCGATCATCGCCGCCTCCTGCGGGGTCGAGCCGGGCCGCGTCGTCCATTACAAGCCGCTGCTGGACGGGGCCATCGACCAGGCCGCGCACACGCCCGAGTTCTGCGTGATCTTCCAGCGCGAACAGGAGGTCGCGCACCTCGAAGAGGGCCGCGACGTCAACTGGCACGGCTTCCAATACGGCGTGGAACCGGCCGGTTGCGTGCCCGTCGAGGGCAACCACCCGGCCTATATCCTCTATACCTCGGGCACCACGGGCCAGCCCAAGGGCGTGGTGCGCCCCACCGCCGGGCATCTCGTGGCGCTGAACTGGACCATGAAGAACATCTACAACGTCGACCCGGGCGAGGTCTTCTGGGCGGCCTCGGACGTTGGCTGGGTCGTGGGCCATTCCTATATCTGCTACGCTCCGCTGATCCAAGGCAACACCACCGTGGTTTTCGAGGGCAAGCCGGTGGGCACCCCCGACGCCGGCACCTTCTGGCGCGTGATCGAGGAGCATAACGTCAAGAGTTTCTTCACCGCGCCCACGGCATTCCGCGCGGTCAAGCGCGAGGACCCGCAAGGCGAGTTCGTCCGCAAATACGACCTGTCCGGCCTGCGCGCGATCTACCTGGCCGGCGAACGCGCCGATCCCGACACCATCGAATGGACGCGAGAGATGACCGGCAAGCCGGTCTACGACCACTGGTGGCAGACCGAGACCGGCTATACCATCGCCGGCAACCCCGTCGGCATCGAGCCGCTGCCGGTGAAACTGGGCAGCCCCACGGTGCCCATGCCCGGCTACGACATCCAGATCCTGGGCGAGGACGGCACTCCCCTGCCTGCCGGCGAACTGGGCGCCATCGCGGTGAAACTGCCCTTGCCGCCGGGCACCCTGCCCACGCTCTGGAACGCTGCGGACCGGTTCCGCAAATCCTACCTCGCCACCTTTCCGGGTTATTACGAGACGGGCGACGCGGGCATGATCGACGAGGACGGCTACGTCTGGATCATGGCGCGCACCGACGATGTCATCAACGTCGCCGGCCACCGCCTGTCCACCGGCGGCATGGAGGAAGTGCTCGCCAGCCACCCGGACGTGGCCGAATGCGCGGTTATCGGCGTCAGCGATGCGCTGAAGGGCCAGTTGCCCATGGGATTCCTGTGCTTGTCCAAGGGGGTGGACCGGCCCCACGCCGAGATCGTCACCGAATGCGTGGACCTCGTGCGCGACCGCATCGGCCCCGTCGCGGCCTTCAAGCTGGCGGTGGTGGTGGACCGCCTGCCCAAGACCCGCTCGGGCAAGATCCTGCGCGGCGTCATGGTCTCGATCGCCGATGGCAAGGACTACAAGATGCCCGCCACCATCGACGACCCCGCCATCCTCGACGAGATCGCCGCGGCGGTGAAAACCATCGGATATCCGACGGGGTGACAGCGCCCGACAGCCCGCTATGCTGAAGCGTATGGTCGCGCGAGTCATCCTGCTGCTTGCCCTGCTCGCCGGAACCCCGGGACGGGCCGAAATGCTGATCGAGGATTTCACCGACGACCCCGCCGCGCGCTGGTCCTTCTTCACCGATGGCGTGATGGGCGGCCGGTCACAGGGCCAGGCCGTGATCGGCGGCCGCCCGCCGCACCTGCACCTGACCGGCACGGTCAGCACCGCCAACAACGGCGGCTTCATCCAGGCCCGCCAGCAGATCGACGGCCTGCCCGACGGCACGACCGCCCTGACCCTCACCGCGCGCGGCGACGGCCAAGTCTACTACGTCCACCTGCGCAGCACGGCAACCCGCCTGCCCTGGCAGTACTACCAGGCCCGTTTCACCGCGCCGCGCGACTGGGCCGAGATCACCCTGCCGCTGTCCGGTTTCACCGCCGCGGGCGGCCGCCTGCCCCCCTTGGCCCCGGCCGATATCCGGTCGGTCGCCCTCGTCGCCTATGGCCGCGACCACCAGGCCGACGTGGCGGTTTCGCGGATCGGTACGGAGTGACACCGGGACGGCGGGCGGGGCGTCCTTGCCGGGCTCGCCCGGCAAGGCGCGGCGGCCGACGGCCTCAGGCGAACTGCTCGCGGATCAGCCGTTCCTCCAACCCGTGGCCCGGGTCGAACAGCAGCCTGTGGCGCACGTCTTCGGCCGAATGGATGCGCACCTCGGCCACATCCGGCACCGATTCGCCGTCGGCATCGGCCATCACGGGCCGCCGGTCGGGGTCGACCACCTCGAAGCTCACCATCGCCTGCTTGGGCAGCAGCGCGCCGCGCCAACGCCGGGGCCGAAACGCCGCCACCGCCGTCAGAGCCAGCACATCCGACCCGATGGGCAGGATCGGCCCGTGGGCCGAGTAATTATAGGCGGTGGACCCGGCCGGCGTGGCCACCAGCGCCCCGTCGCAAACCAGTTCGGGCATGCGCATCCGGCCGTCCACATGGATGCGCAGCTTGGCCGCCTGTGGCCCCGCGCGCAGCAACGAGACCTCGTTGATCGCCAGGGCATCATGGGTCGTGCCGTCAGTGCGGACCGCCTGCATGCGCAACGGGTTGATGACCTCTTCCTCGGCCGCGGCCAGCCGCGCCGGCAACCCGGCCTCGGCGTATTCGTTCATCAGAAAGCCCACGGTGCCCCGGTTCATGCCGTAGACCGGCGTGTCCAGGTGCTGGGTCCGGTGCAGCGTGTGCAGCATGAAGCCGTCGCCGCCCAGGGCGACGATGACATCCGCATCGTCCTCCGCCACCGCCCCGTAGCGGCGCGCCAGCGCCGTGGCGGCCTGCCGGGCGCTGGGCGCATCGCTAGCAACGAAGGCGAGCTTGGGGGCCATGGGTCCGTCCCGGTTACGTCCTGCCCCTTGTCCGATGCGCCGAGCCGAATGGCAATCCCCCGCCCGAGGCCCTGTTGCGCCGCCAACGCACCGCCCTGCGTCGCTTTGGGCCTTTCCCGGCGCGGATTTGCCCCATATCAAGTGCAGCAATACGCCTCGGCCCGGCCGCAGGCCAGCACCCGGCACGGAGGACCCCATGACCCAGTCGACCACACCC
>NZ_MSIT01000040.1 GCF_002094885.1 Salibaculum halophilum | reverse complement strand
CTCCCCATCCGGGCAAGGCATTGCCATGGAACGATAAAAGCCTGTCCCAACCTCCTGTGAGGGTTGGGACAGCGCGCCATGAGGTTGGGACAGGGGCGCCGTGACGGCCGTTCGTAGGCCAGGGATGTTCTCCTGAGCGATTTTGCTTGGGGACGCGGCTGGCGGCTGCTAGATCTCGGGTGACCAAAGCCGAAGGCCCACTCGAATTCGTGAGCCTTCAACATGAACGTACAAGACCAGATCCTTCCCGACGCGCGGCCCGATACCAACTGCGGCGCGAAGCCGATCCTCGCACTCGACTTCGGCACGACCACCGGCTGGGCGATCCGTGGCTTGGATGGCGTGATTACCAGCGGCACCGCCAGCTTCCGCCCCGGCCGCTATGACGGCGGGGGCATGCGCTACCTGCGCTTCACGAACTGGCTGGGCGAGCTGGATCGGCTCTCCGGGCCCATCGCCGCGATCTGGTTCGAGGAAGTCCGCCGCCACGCCGGCACGGACGCCGCGCATGTCTACGGCGGGCTGATGGCGACGCTGACCTCGTGGGCAGAGCTGCGCGGCGTGCCCTACGAGGGCGTCCCGGTGGGCACGATCAAGCGCTTCGCCACCGGCAAGGGCAACGCCAACAAGGACGCGATGATCGCGGCCGCCCGTGCCCGTGGTTTCAGCCCGGCCGACGACAACGAGGCCGACGCCATGGCGATCCTGCTCTGGACGCTGGAGACGAAGGGAGGCGTGGCATGACCGGCATGCGGTTCACGCCCAAGGGCTACGGCGGACGCCGCCGCGATCCCCAGCAGGTCAAGCGCGACGGATGGCGCGAACAAGGCGTGCTCGCCGTCTCGGTCGACGACGACCGGCTGACCTGGCCCGAGCGCGAGCTCGTCCGGCAGCTGGGCGAGCGGCTCTACGGGCAGCAGGACCGGGAGGCGCGCCATGACTGAGTGGACCACAGCGCGGGTGCAGGACCGGCTGGAAAGCGCGGCGGACGTGTTCGCGCAGCTGCCCGGCGTGAAGCCCACCGGGTATTTCAACGCCTGGCCCGAGTATTTCCATGGCTTCGCGGATCAGGTGGGCCAGGAGCCCGAGATGAAGCGCCCGCGGCCGAGCCCGCGTCAGATCACCGAGGCCGAGGAGGCGATGCTCTGGCTGCTCTGGCTCGAGCGCGACGACGCCCGCATCGTCTGGCTGCGCGTCAACCGCCAGCCCTGGAAGAAGATCGGCTGGGAGATCGGGTTGAGCCGCCCGGCCGCCAACCGCCACTGGCAATATGGGATCGCGCTGATCACCTGGCGGCTCAACGGGCGCGTGCCGTCGTCCAGGCGATCGAAGCGCTTCGTGGTCGACAACGCCGACCGGCTGTCAAGAAAAATCGTCCTGTGAGGGAATTATCAGGGAGACATCGCACAGGGTTCACTTATCGGCGCTGAAGGATACAAACGGGGTATGATCGCACGAGACGTGAACGAAGGGACGAAGGCCGCAGCGCTGGAATCCAGGGTGCAACCGAAAGCCAGTTCGGGGTCCAGAGGGGAACATGACGGCACGCAAGCGGCGACAGTTCGAAGCCGGGCAAACGCCCGCCGCTTGACCGGAAAAACTGTCTCGGCTCTCCCGTAACCCTCTGATTTTACGGCTCCTTTCCATTCACCTTCGTATGCTGGCGGGCTTGGCGCGGGATTTCGCCAGCGACAGGGCCGATTTTTTGGGAAGCCACCGGAGTCCAGCGTCCACCCGAGACGCCATGAAACCCTCGTGAAACCAAACGCTTGATGGGCCGCCCGGGGTGGATACCCCGCGGATGCCGGAGTCCAGCCGGCAGCCAGGGTATCCACTCCGGCGGAGTCCATGCAGCGGGAGTCCAGCGCGGCCAGCGCCACAGCGCGAACAGCATCGACAGGATCACCCATGACCCTCGCCTTCGCCCCCGAGCGGATCGAGATGTGGCCGCTGGCCAGGCTCCAGCCCTATGCCCGCAATGCGAAGCAGCACGGGGCCGACCAGGTCGCGAAGCTGGCCGCCAGCATGGCCGAGTTCGGCTGGACCGTGCCCTGCCTGGTCAGCGAGGATGGCGAGTTGATCGCCGGCCACGGGCGGGTGCTGGCCGCGACGCAGCTCGGGCTGACCGAGGCGCCGGTGATCGTGCTGGGGCACCTGACCGAGGCGCAGCGGCGGGCCTATCGCATCGCGGATAACAAGCTAACCGAACTCGGCAGCTGGGACGAGGCGCTGCTGTCGGCCGAGCTGCAGGACCTGCTGGCGGACGACTACGACCTGTCGCTGGTCGGGTTTTCCGATGGCGAACTCGACAAGCTGCTGGCTTTCGATCCGGACGAGGGCGGCGAAGAAGAAGGTGGCGCCGGCGGCTCCGTGCCGCCGGTGACCATCCCGGAGCCGCCGCGCAATCCGGCGTCGCGGGCCGGCGACCTGTGGATCCTCGGGGATCACCGGCTGCTCTGCGGGGACTCGACCTTCCAGGACGATGTTCGCCGCCTGATGAACGGCGAGCGCGCGGTGCTGTTCGCCACCGACCCGCCATACCTGGTCGATTACGACGGCTCGAACCATCCGACCCGGAACAAGGATTGGTCCGCGTCCTATGGCACCACCTGGGACGACAGCTCGCAGGGCGCGGACCTCTACGACGGGTTCATCGCCGCGGCGGTCGCAGAGGCGATCACGGAGGATGCCGCCTGGTACTGCTGGCACGCCTCGCGCCGCCAGGCGATGCTGGAGGCCTGCTGGGAAAAGGCCGGCGCCTTCGTCCATCAGCAGATCATCTGGGTGAAAGACCGCGGTGTCCTCACCCGCTCGCACTACCTCTGGAAGCACGAGCCCTGCTTCATGGGCTGGCGCCGCCCGAACCGCCCGCCGAAGGTCGCCGAGCAGACGCTGCCTTCGACCTGGGAGATGCCCAGCTTCGCGAAGGACGAACGCCCCGACCACCCGACTCCAAAGCCGCTCGACGCGTTCGGCATCCCGATGCGCCAGCACGTTGCCCGCGGCGGGCTCTGTTACGAGCCGTTCTCCGGTTCCGGCTCGCAGATCATGGCGGGCGAGGCCAACGGGCGGCGCGTCTTCGCGATGGAGATCAGCCCGGCCTATGTCGATGTCGCCGTCGAACGCTGGCAGGCGGAGACGGGCCGCGACGCGGTCCTCGACGGCGATGGCCGGACCTTCGCCGACGTGAAGGCCGAGCGGCTGGACGAAATCGGTGACCCCAGTAACACTGATCATATCATCGCGAGTATGGATGGTACACAAAAATAAAAATACAATTTAATCCTAGAAGCCGCTTGTGTGGTTTTTCCTCATCACAAGAAGAGCAGTACGCAGTACGTCAAGCTCTGTTGAAGCTGCCGCACGAACTAAGCCCACGAGGGCAATGAAGAGAAACAATAATACTCCTAGGCCAATCCAAAAATCTTGAGAAAATCCAGCTGTAGCCATATATGCTACAAAAATAGACTGCGAGACAATAAGGGCTGAGGTAACAGCGACAAACCCATAGAGCCGCGCCAGCATCAAATAACCTTCTGGAAATACCCGCTCTGACAATCGCAGCAACACGTTCATTTTCTCACGAATAGAAAGAGTAGCGTCATTTGGGGCAATCTCTCGAGTCTCCGCGGCAGCCATAGTCGAGACTTCCGAGAATGACATACTAATTTCCCGCTCACAGCGATCGTAATATATTTGATAATCTATATAAGGGATTAAATATCTTATAATCGACTTATTGGCAATTGAAAACGCCCGAAACAAAAATGCAGTGGCTGAGACTGAGATTGATATAAAAAAATAGATACACACCAGAAAATAGAAAATATTCATTTTTTCGAGCTCCGCTCGAAACATTTCCCACACCTCTGGGTAGAAAGCAAAAACCTGCAGCATCAAAGGCGCAGCAAAAAATGACGGTATTAAGATATCCCTGCTGAAGTAGCTAGCAGAAAAGTAGTTTCTTGCTTCTGCAGGGTTCATTGGTGACTCCAAATAAATTAAGCGACTTGCATGAGATTTTCCGCCGGAGATTTCCACCTTGTGCCTGACCCAAGCGCCGAATGATTCAGCCGGATCCGATCTCACGCAGCTTTGCACCACATCGCAGCCCAAAGCACAATGAAGCAGAGCCGGATCATGTCGATGGTAGAGGCCGCGACGAATGTCGTCGTCGGCTACGTTCTGGCCATCGCCACGCAGTTCGTCGTGTTCCCGTGGTTCGGTATCGAGACGGGGCTCGCGGAGCATCTGACCATCGGCCTCGCCTTCGTCGGCGTCTCGCTGGCGCGCGGCTATCTGCTGCGCAGGCTGTTCGAGACGATCCGGATGCGGAGATCTTGAGGACGCTCGTGATGCAATGACGGTGTCATGCGGCGCCTCGATGGATTAGGCTCGATGCCAAGAGGAGGTACCGGGCAAGATGGCAGGCCGACAGGAGCATTGGGACGACGTCTACGGCGCGCGGTCGGAAGATGCGCTGACATGGTTCGAAGCGACGCCGGCGGTGTCGCTCGACCTGGTGCGCGAATATCTGCAACCGGGCGCGCCGTTCATCGACATCGGGGCCGGTGCGTCCCGGCTCGTCGACGCGTTGCTCGATGAGGGGTTCGGCCCCCTCACGGTGCTGGACCTTTCCGCAGCCGCCCTGTCCGTCAGCCGGCAGCGGCTCGGCCCAAGAGCCGACGATGTTGCGTGGATCGAGGCGGACATCACGACGTGGCAGCCCGAGCGGGACTACGCGGTCTGGCACGACCGCGCCGTGTTCCATTTCCTGACCCGGGCCGAGGATCGCGCCGGCTATGCCAGCGCACTGGCGCAAGCCCTGCGCCCGGGCGGGACCGCGATCATCGCGACATTCGCGGATGACGGGCCGGAGATGTGCTCGGGCCTGCCCGTCGTGCGCTATGCGCCAGAAGAGCTGGCGCAGGAACTCGACCGACTGCTTCCGGGCCGGTTCGAGATGCTCGACGCCAGACGCCACATGCACGTCACACCGAAGGGCAACAAGCAGAGCTTCCAGTACAGCGTGTGCCGGAAGACGGATCGCTGAGACGAGAGACCGCCGCCCCATGCGGGACGGCGGCATCGGACCGTTGTGGCGTGCGGCGTCAATCCCGCGGCAGGCTGTAGACCCGGCCGCGGCCCTCGACCTTCTCGGAGGCGACCTCGAGCCCGAGCTTCTTCTTGAGCGCGCCGGCGAAGGCGCCTCGGACCGTGTGCGGTTGCCAGCCCGTTTCGGCGACGATCTCGTCGATGGTCGCGCCGCCCTCGGCGCGGAGCATCTCGATCAGCTTCGCCGGCTTGGTGCCCGTGCGCGGTGTGCGCGCCTTGGGCGCGGGATCGGCCTCGGCGGGAGCGTCGTGCGTGGGTTCCGCGCTCGGCGCCTCGTCGGCGCCCGTAGGCGCGCTGTCGCCGCCCTCCGGCTCGACGCCGATGGCGGCGAGGCCCGCGTCCGTGATGTGCAGGAGGATGGCGCGGCCGTCCTCGTCGTTGCGCCAGATGCGGTTGAGGGCGGCGTCAGCCTTGGTCCGGCTGTCGGTCGTGGTCTTGGCGATCAGCCCGCGGGAGAGGCGCGCGCCCCGGTACACTGGAAGTGTCTTGACACAACCAACGCGCGGTGCTGACATCGTATAAAAAGGGAGTCCACGATGCGATCAGCTCTGGTTTTATTCGCCGCAATTTCCATTACGTCGCCTGCGTGGGGGCAGCCACTTGAAGATGGTGTTTATTTAAGGCGCTCTGGTGATTCTGTCTCCACTCATTTGGTTACAGTTACTCGGATGAGTGGCGGTATTTTCGACTCGACTATAGAAAAGTGGATTGTCCGTCAGTATGAGGGCGTCGATAGCGAAAGTGGACTTCGGCTATATGGCGTTGTTGAAAAGGGCGACAATTTTCTCTTTCTGACTCCCCCTGATGGTAAAGACGTATTCTATTACGAGATTCACGACGGCAAGTTTCAATCTACGAACCTTTTGAGCGTCACCGGCGACGATGATGACGACGGATTTGGCGTCGAAGTGATTTTGGACGACAGCGTAACCGAATATGAATACTTGAGTCCGCCACCCAAGTAGTTCTTATGTATTGCTGGCCTTCACGTAAATCCCACGACGTACACGCCTTCGCCGAAGGCGCTGTCGGTGATGCGCTTCAGCAGGCTGGCGTAGTGGTCGAGGGTGCCGACCATGACCAAGCCCACCTCGTCCGGGGAGCAGTTGAAATGGTCGTCGCTTAGGGTCTGCAGCCGGGCGAGCATCTCGTCGATCTCGGCCTTCTTGCCGATGAAAGCGGCGAGCGCCGCCTCGCGATTTCGGCGGGCCTTTTCGGCGTGAAGTTGGTGGCGCGGGGTGGTGATCGGGTTCAGGCGCGTGGTCATCGCGGTGGCTCCTTCGTTCTGCGCTATCGCTGCGCTGCTTGACCGCAGTGGTGAGTTGCATCGTCCTCGTGGATCCACGTTCGCTCTGGCGCGGAGGCTTATCAACTCAATAAGCACATGATTTCGA
>NZ_MSIT01000004.1 GCF_002094885.1 Salibaculum halophilum | reverse complement strand
GCCTCGCGCGGCAGGAGCGCGATGTCTGGGTCAACTGGCCCGCCCGGGTGGCCGCGCTGATGGCGGCCGATCTGGGCGTCGAGCCCGCCGCGATGCAGAAGGCTCTGGAGAAGCATGTCCGATCCCAGCTCGACGACCTCGCCGAGATCCAGCCGGACTTCCGCTGAGGACGCGGAGGCGCTGGCCTTCGACGGGGCCAGGGATGTCCTGCGGGCGTGGCTCTCCGGGCTGCGGCCGGACCCGGACCTGACGGTGTCGGAATGGGCCGACCGGCACCGCAAGCTGTCGTCCCGCGCCTCGGCCGAGCCGGGGCAGTATCGCACGCTGCGCACGCCCTACATGCGGGAGATCATGGACCGGCTCTCCCCCGGCGATCCGACCCAGCGGGTGGTGTTCATGAAGGCCGCGCAGGTGGGTGCGACGGAGGCGGGCAACAACTGGATCGGCTTCGCCATCCACCAGGCGCCGGGGCCGATGCTGGCGGTCCAGCCGACGGTGGAACTGGCCAAGCGCAACTCGCGCCAGCGGATCGACCCGCTGATCGAGGAGAGCCCGGAGCTGCGGGAGCGGATCAAGCCGGCCCGCTCGCGCGACGCGGGCAACACGATGCTGTCGAAGGAGTTTGCGGGCGGCATCCTGATCATGACGGGGGCGAACTCGGCGGTCGGGCTCAGGTCCACGCCTGCGCGGTACATCTTCCTCGACGAGGTCGATGCCTATCCGGCCTCGGCCGACGAGGAAGGCGATCCGGTCACGCTAGCCGAGGCGCGGTCGCTCACCTTCGCCCACCGGCGCAAGGTGTTCCTGGTCTCGACGCCGACGATCCGGGGGCTGAGCCGCATCGAGCGGGAGTTCGAGGCGTCCGACCAGCGCCGGTTCTTCGTGCCGTGCCCGCATTGCGGCGCGATGCAGTGGCTGAAGTTCGAGCGCCTGCGCTGGCAGAAGGGCCGCCCGGAGACGGCGGAGTATCTCTGCGAGGGCTGTGACGCAGGCCTAGCCGAACACCACAAGACGGCGATGCTGGAAGCCGGCGAATGGCGCGCGACGGCCGTGCCGGCGGATCCCGGCACCGTCGGCTATCACCTCTCGGCGCTCTATTCGCCGGTGGGCTGGCTGGGCTGGGACCGGATCGCTCGCGCCTGGGAGGCGGCCCGAGGCTCCGACGAGGCGAGCAAGGCATTCCGCAACACGATCCTCGGCGAGACCTGGGTCGAGACCGGCGAGGCGCCGGACTGGCAGCGACTGGCGGATCGCCGCGAGGCGTGGTCCTCGGGCACGGTGCCAGCGGGCGGCCTGTTCCTGACCGCCGGCGCCGACGTGCAGAAGGACCGGATCGAGGTCGACGTCTGGGCCTGGGGCCGCGGGCTGGAAAGCTGGCTCGTCGATCATGTCGTGATCGACGGCGGCCCCGGCGATCCCGCCTGCTGGCAGCAGCTGACCGACCTGCTGGGGCGCACGTGGCCCCATGCCTCCGGCGAGCATCTGGCGATCGCGCGGCTCGCGATCGATACGGGGTTCGAGACCAGCGCGGTCTACGGCTGGGCGCGGCAGGTCGGCTTCGCGCAGGTGGCACCCGTGAAGGGTCTCGACGGCTTCAACCGCGCCAGCCCGGTCACGGGCCCGACTTATGTCGATGCGACCGTCGCGGGCAAGCGCCTGCGGCGCGGCGCGCGGCTGTGGTCCGTGGCGACATCGACCTTCAAGGCCGAGACCTACCGCTTTCTGCGGCAGGATCGGCCGACCGCGGAAGAGGTCACGGCCGGTGCACCGTTTCCACCGGGAACGGTGCATCTGCCGTCCTGGGCGGACAGCGAGTGGCTCAAACAGCTGACCGCGGAGCAGCTGGTGACGGTCAAGGGCAAGCGCGGCTTCGCCAAGCTCGAATGGCAGAAGCTGCGCGAGCGCAACGAGGCGCTGGACTGCCGGGTCTATGCACGGGCGGCGGCGTGGATTGCCGGCGCGGATCGCTGGTCCGAAGCGCGCTGGCAGGACCTGGAGCGGCAGCTGGCGGTGGAGACGCCCGCGGCGGACGGCGAGGCACCGGCGAGGCCCGCGCCCCGTCCGGTGCCTCGGCGGCGGACGCGGCGGTCGAGCTACATGGGGTAGCCGGGTTAAAGTCCCTCGACGGCGCGCAGCCGCTCGGTCGCATCGATGACGCCGGTCACGTCCCAGATTGCATCGCGCAACAGGAACTTGTGGCTGTTCGTGTGCGCGATGAACTTCGAATGGTCGCGCACGACCCGGGCCGGGATCAGGGCGGCCCGCAGGATCCTGAATTCGTCTTCGAAGAGGACGGCCGCCAGGATGTCGAACCCGTCCGGATCGCGGATCGCGGACAGTTGCCGTGAACCGTTGCGCCGGTGAATGCGGCGTCCCTTGATCTGATACCGGGTCCCGTCTGCGCCCGTGGCGTCGAAAGCCTTGGCGGAGTTGTTCTCCTGGTCCCAGCCGAATGCGGCGCAGAACAGGTATTCGGCAAGATCGCCGGTGGGATTGTTCGCGGAGCGAAGAACGTTCCTCGCCCGCAGCTCCTCCATCGTCGCGGCGTGAAGAGAGAGGAGTTCGGCGATCGATCTGCTGGCGAGCGAGTCCATGCCGTCCTTATGACCGAGCCGGGCCACGACCGCCACCGGCGCGAAGTTTGCGCGGCGTAACTTCGCTCGCATCAGCAGCGTGAGGTGATCCATGCCCGCCGTGACGGAACTCCGCAACCGCCGCGACGCGCTCTCGGCGCAGCGGTCCTCGGGCGTGGCGCGGGTCAGCTATGACGGCAAGACCGTCGAATATCGCAGCGTGGCGGAGATCGACCGCGCCATCGAGGCGCTGGATCGTGAGATCGCGGCAGCCGAGGGCCGGCGGATCGTGCGGCAGCTGCGCGTGACGACGACGAAGGGTCTCTGAAGAATGCGCCTGTTCGACCGGTTTCGCCGCCAGCCCGGTGGCGGCCCCGCCGGCGTGCGCGCCCGTCTCGAGGGTGCGATGTCCCGGCGTCGGCTGCGCGGCTGGAACCCGCCGCTGGAGAACGTCAACGCGCTGGTCGCCTCGGGCGGGCCGAAGCTGCTGGCCCGCGCCCGCGAACTGGTGGTCACCAATGGTTATGCCGCCAACGCCTGCGAGGCCTTCGCCGCCAATCTCGTCGGCGACGGCATCAAGCCCTCGTCGCTGATCGGGGACGCCGACCTCCGCGACCGGGTCCAGCGGCTCTGGCTCGCCTGGACCGACGAGGCCGATGCCGACGGGCTGACGGATTTCTACGGTCTGCAGGCCATGGTCGCCCGCGAGATGTTCGTCGCCGGCGAGTGCTTCGTGCGGATGCGCCCGCGCCGGGCCGAGGACGGGCTGCTGGTCCCGCTGCAGCTGCAGCTGCTCCAGTCCGAGATGCTGCCGTTCGAGAAGACCGAGACCGCGGCGAACGGCCACCGCATCCGCTGCGGGATCGAGTTCGATGCGATCGGCCGGCGGGTGGCCTATCACTTCCGCCGCACCCATCCCGGCGACAGCACGGACCGGCGCGTGGCGGTGCCCGAGACGGTGCGCGTGCCGGCCGAGGACGTGCTGCACATCTACCGCCCGCTGGACGCGGGTCAGATCCGGGGTCTGCCGCATGTGGCGCCCGCCATGGTCCGGTTGTTCCTGCTCGACCAGTACGATGACGCCGAGCTCGACCGGAAAAAGACCGCCGCGATGTTCGCCGGGTTCATCACCAAGACCGCACCGGAAGAGCCGATGATGGGTACAGAGGAGCCCGACCCCGATGGCGCGGCCATCGCCAGCCTGGAGCCCGGCACCCTGCAGGTGCTGCTGCCGGGCGAGGACGTGAAGTTCTCCAGCCCCGCCGATGTCGGGAGCAGCTACGAGGCGTTCCAGTACCGGACGCTGCTCGGCGTCTCGGCCTCGCTGGGGCTGCCCTATCACCTGGTGACCGGCGACGTGCGCCAGGCCAACTATTCGAGCCTGCGCGCGGAGCTCGTCGAGTTCCGCCGGCGGGTGCAGCAACTGCAGCACGGGGTGATCGCGCATCAGCTCTGCCGCCCCGTCTGGGCGCGCTGGCTGGAGACCGCGCGGTTGGCCGGCCGGCTGGACCTCGCCGACCCGGCCGCGGCACGCGCGGTCCAGTGGATCCCGCCGCGCTGGGACTGGGTCGATCCGCTCAAGGACATCCAGGCGCAGGTGCTGGCGATGGAGGCCGGCATCACCTCGCGGCGCAAGGTGGTCGAGGCCACCGGCTACGACGTCGAGGAAGTGGACCGCGAGAACGCGACGGACACGGCGCGCGCTTCGGGGCTGGGCCTGCGCTACCGCACCAGCCCGGGCGAGACGCAGGGCGCCCGGGCGACGCCGGCGACGCGGCCCGATCCGGGCGCCGGGGCGGACAACGGCAGTGGCAGTGACGGCGCCACCGAACAGGAGTGACATCATGAAGAGCTGGTACACGATCCGCGCTCGCGACGGCGGCGCGGAAGTGCTGATCTATGACGAGATCGGCGCCTATGGCGTCTCGGCCAAGGGGTTCCTCGCCGAACTCGGCGCGCTGCCGGATGACGCGCCCATCGACCTGCGCATCAACAGCCCGGGCGGCTCGGTCTTCGATGCCGTGGCCATCCACAACGCGCTGAGCCGCCACGCCGGTACGGTCACCGTCTGGATCGACGGCATCGCGGCCTCGGCAGCGTCCTACGTGGCGATGGCGGGCGACGCGATTGTCATGCCCGAGAACGCCTTCCTGATGATCCACGACCCGTCGGGCCTCGTCATGGGCACGGCCGCGGACATGCGCGACATGGCCGGAACGCTGGACAAGATCGCGGCCAGCATGCTGCGCGGCTACGCGGCCCGCTCCGGCAAGACCGAGGACGAAATCGCGGCGCTGATGGCGGCGGAGACATGGTTCGATGCCGCCGAGGCGCTGGAGGCCGGGCTTGCCACGCAGCTGGCCGAGCCCGTGCGCATCGCCGCCAGCTTCGACATCGCCCGCTTCCGGAACGCGCCGCCCGAGCTGGTGGAAGCGGTCGAGACCGCCGATCCGGACATCGCGGAGACAGGGCCGGACATCGTTGATGACGCCAACGATGTCGCGGCGCCGCCCGAGGCGCACGATCCGGACGGCACGGCGGCAGATGCCAGCGCAGGCCCGGATCCCGCGTCCATCCGCGCCGAGGCCATCGACCACGCGAGGGCCGTCGTCGATCTCTGCCGGCTTGCGGGCCAGCCGCAGATGGCCGGGCGGTTCCTCGAGGAGGACGCCAGCTTGGATGCCGTGCGCGCCGCGCTGCTGGACGCGCGTGCCGAGGCTCAGCCCGAGATCACGCCCCATCACCCGCAACCCGGGCGCAGCGCCACGACCCGCCCCTGGGGCGACGTCATCGCCCGCACCTTCAAATTGAAAGGATGATGCCATGACCACGCTGACAGAGGGCACCCATCCCGGCGGCTTCCTCGTCTGGGAAGCCCATCGGGACTACACCCGCGAGACGATCACCGTGGCGAGCGGCACGCTCGCCCCCGGCACCGTGCTAGGCCAGATCACCGCCTCGGGCAAATACGCCGCGCACGATCCCAATGCCACCGACGGCACCGAGACCGCGGTCGCCGTGCTCTGGGGCAAGGCCGATGCGTCGAGTGGCGACGCCCCGGCCGTCGCCGTCGTCCGCGGCCCCGCCATCGTCAACCGCTTTGATCTCGTCTTCGCCGGCACGCCGAGCGATCCCGAGATCGCCGCGGCCCATGCCGCGCTCCTCGCCGCGGGCATCCTCGTCCGCTGACGGCACACCCCCACACCATCCCTGACCCGGAGGCATCAACATGGCGACCATGGACATCTTCGAAGGCGATGCCTTCACCATCGTCGAGCTCACGCGCGCGCTCGAGAACATCCCCTACAAGCCCGCCATCCTGTCGGGCGCCAACCTCTTCGGCGCCCGCGGCGTGCGCAGCCGCACGGTGATGATCGAGAGCCGCGATGGCACGCTCTCGCTGATCCCGTTCTCCGAGCGGGGCTCGGCCTACGAGTCCCAGATCCCCGAACGCCGCGAGATGCGCGCCTTCGTCTGCCGGCAGTTCAAGAAGCAGGACGTGCTCTGGGCCTCCGAGATCCAGTCCATCCGCGACTTCGGCTCCGAGACCGCGGTGCAGCAGGTCCAGGCCGAGGTCGCGCGCAAGCTGGGGCGCCTGCGCAATGACGCCGAGGCCACCTTCGAGTTCCACCTCTTCAACGGCATCCAGGGCGTGGTGAAAGACCCGAAAGACGGCGCGACGGTCATCGACTATCACGCCGAGTTCGGCATCACGCCAGCGGCGGAGGTGGACTTCGATCTGGACAACACGAGCCCCGCGTCGGGCGCGCTGCGCAAGCGCTGCCAGGCGCTGATCGAGAGCGTCGAGGACAGCCTTGGCGGGCTCGCCGCCGGCCAGGTGCAGATCCGCGCCGAATGCGGCTCGGCCTTCTTCGCCGATCTGGTCGCCCACAAGGAGGTCCGGGAGACCTACCTGAACACCGCCGCGGCGGCCGATCTGCGCGGGCGCGTGGGCGAGGAGGTCAGCTTCGGCGGTATCACCTTCCGGCGCTACCGCGGGGGCCTAGGCTTCGGCGTGCCCACCGACAAGGCCTACTTCTACCCCGAGGGCGTCGAGGGTCTGTTCGAGATCTACTACGCCCCCGCCGACACCTTCGAGACGGTCAACACCGTGGGCCTGCCGCTCTATGCGCGCATGATCCCCGACCGGGACCGCGACGAATGGGTGCGGCTGGAGATCGAGAGCAACCCGCTGCCGATCTGCACCCGCCCGCAGGTGCTGCGCAGCGCGCGGCGGACCTGATGACCGCCGTGGCCATGGCGCTCGACGCCATCTTCGCGGATGACAACATCGCCCGCGAGGCCGTGTACACGCCCGAGGGTGGTGCCCCAGTCCTCGTCCGGGCCGTGGCGCGACGCGCGGACGAGACCACCGGCTTCGGCGACGCGCGCATCTGGTCGGAGACCACGCGTGTAGACATGCGCGTGGCCGAGGTTGCGCCCCCGCGTCCCGGCGACCGCATCGAGATCGACGGCGAAGCGTTCCTCATCCAGGGCGAGCCCGTGCGCGACCGCGAGCGGCTCGTCTGGACCGTGGATTTGCGCCCGGCCTGACCGTCATGAAGCTGAAGCTCGACGTCACGCCGGACCTCGCCGCGCTCATGGCGGCGGAGTTCAAGGCGGGCGAGCGCGCGGTAACAACGGCGATGCGCGAGGCCGGCGGGCAGCTCAAGACCGACTGGCGCCGCCAGATCACCGGCGCGGGGCTGGGCCAGCGGCTCGCCAAGAGCATCCGCGCGGAGACATGGCCCAAGGGCACCACCAGCATCGGCGCGGCTTCGCTGGTCTGGTCGAAGGCGCCCGCCATCGTCGGCGCCCACGACACCGGCCCGCTGATCCGCTCGAAAACCGGCTTCTGGCTCGCGATCCCGACGCCCGCCGCCGGACGGGGCCTTCGCGGCGGCAAGATCATTCCAGGCGAGTGGGAACGTCGCCGGGGCCTGCGCCTGCGCTTCGTCTACCGCCGCCGTGGCCCGAGCCTGCTCGTCGCCGACCGGGCCCGCATCAACAAACGCGGACAGGCGGTGGCCTCCCGCGCGAAGACCGGCCGCAACCAGGTCACCGCGCCGATCTTCCTGCTCGTCCCGCAGGTCAAGCTGCCGAAGCGGCTCGATCTCGACCGTGATGCCGAACGGGCGCACGACAGCGTCCCGGGGCTGATCGTGGCGAACTGGGTGGACGGGCGGCTGTGATGACGTTGGTACGCCAACCGCCGCGGCCGGTCCCAGCCTGCTGGCTCGGATCACCCCGCGCAGCACGACAGCTTCGCGACATCCTTGTCGAAGGTCTGTGCGGCGAGCTTGAGGCCCTCGACCGTGGTGAGGTAGGGGAAGATCGTCTCGCCCAAAGCCTTTGTCGTCATGCCAAACTTCAGCGCCATGGCAAGGGTCTGCACGCTGTCGGCCCCCTCCGGCGCCATGATCACGCCGCCCAGCAGGCGGTCGGTCGCCCGGTCCGCGACGAGCTTGATCAGGCCGCGCGTGTCGCGGGCGGCGAGCGCGCGGGGCACGTTGTCGAGGGTCAGCACACTGGTCTTGACGTCATGACCCGCGGCGCGCGCTTGGCGTTCGGTCAGCCCGACCCCGGCCACCTGCGGATCGGTGAATACCACCCACGGCATCGCAGCGTTTTCGTAGCGCTCCGCCCCGCCAAGCGCGGCATTGCGCGCCGCGAGCTTGGCTCCATAGGCGGCCATGTAGACGAACTGGTCGCGGTCGGTCACGTCACCCGCGGCAAAGATGCCGGGCTTCGTGGTCTGCATGTCATCGCCAACCCGGATCGCACCGCGTGCGTCGGTCTCGACGCCCATCTCCGCGAGGTCCAGCCCCTCGGTGTTGGGCGCGCGTCCCGTCGTCAGGACGAGGCCGTCGGCCGTCAGTTCGCGCTCCGCGCCATTCACCGTCACGGTCAGCATCGCACGGTCCCCGTCACGCCGCGCAGCGTGATAGGTTGCGCCGTCAAGAACCGTGACCCCCTCGGCGCGCAAGACCTGGGTGAGCGCTTGCGCCACCTCCGGCTCGGTGCGCGGCAACAGGCGCGAGCGGCAGGCGATGGTGACGCGGGTGCCCATGCGCGCCATCATCTGCGCCAACTCCACGCCGATATAGCCGCCGCCGAGGAAGATCAGGCTTTCGGGCAACCGGTTCAGCTCCAGCAGCGACGTGCTGTCGAGCGCCGGGGCGTCCTGGATGCCGCGGATGTCGGGCACGGCGGGTCGGCCGCCCGTGGCAACGATCACCTTGGGAGCCGTGATCTTGCGACCGCCGACCTCGACCCCGCCGGGGACGAGCCGCGCCGGACCCTCGTCGAGATAGGTCACACCGTCGTAGCCCGGCAGCAGGTCGGCGTACTTCTTCTGGCGCAGCGTCGCGACCAGATCGTCCTTGGCGGCGACGAGCGCCGCCCAGTCAGATACCTGCGCCTCGCCGTGAAGGCCCGGGAACCGGGACGCCGCCTGCGCACCGTGCAGGGCTTCTGCGGCCCGGATCATCGTCTTGGACGGCACGCAGCCCACGTTCACGCAGGTCCCGCCGATGGTTCCATGGCCGATCAACGCGACGCGCTTGCCTCCCTCGGCGGCGGTGATCGCGGCCGAGAACCCGGCCGATCCGGCGCCGATCACGGCAAGGTCGAAATCGCCCTTGGGCGCGCAGCAATCGTCTTTCATCAAGTCATCCATCCGTTCGAGTTGTCTGGCGCCGCTGCCGTCTCCAGACCGCGTACACGGTCAGCCCGACAAAAAAGGCGAGCGCGGGCAGCAGCACATAGTCGAGCCAGCCCAGCCAGGCCGACAGGCCCACGGCGCCCAGAAGCACCACGAGCATCGGCGTGAAGCAGCACAGCGCCGCGATGACGGTGCCGACGATCCCTGTCGCGATCAGCTTGCGGTCGGTCTGCTCGGTCATCCCGTCAGCCCGAGACGCGCGCCGGGTAACCTGCATTGGCCGAGGCGGTCGCTATGGCGTCGGCGCTGGTCGCGGCAGTGTCGAAGACGACCGTGGCGGTGCGCGCCTCGAAGTCGATCTCGACGGCGCGCACGCCCTCGACGCCCTCCATCGCGCGCTTCACCGTCACCGGGCAGAGCGCGCAGGTCATGTTGTCGACCGCGAAGGTGACGGTCTGCTCGGCGGCGACGGCCTGCGCGGCAGCAGGGATGGCGGTGATCGGCGCAACGGCGGTCAGGCCGAACAGAACAAGGGCAAGGATCTTCTTCATGAGGGTGTCCTTTCGGGATCAGTAGAGAAGCGGGGCCCACCAGTCGATGGTGAGGGCTGCGACAACGACGATCAGCGAGGCCCAGAGTGCCGTCTTGGTGATGCGCGCCGAAGATGGACGCGCGCAGTAGGAACCCGGTTCGCAGACGGTCTGCTTGCGGAAATAGACCTGCCAGAAACCCGCCGCGATGAAGCCAAGCGCGATCACGGCGAAGATCGGCTTGTAGGGCTCCAGCGCCGTGAGGTTGCCGATCCAGGCCCCCGAGATACCGAGGGCCAGCAGCACCAGTGGCCCGATGCAGCAGGCCGAGGCGAGAAAGGCGCCCAGCACACCGCCTGCGGCAAGCCAGCCCTTTCTGGCGGGGCGATCCGCGCCCGTGCTGTCCGTTCGGTCGTCCGTCAGCGCCATGTCGCGCACCTCTCGTCTATGATTGAGGAGAGGTGTAGGGTCTGTAGCAACTACAGGCTCAACAGGAAACTTGCCCATGACCGATCACGAGCGCGAGAGCGGCTTCACACGCGGCGACCTGGCCCGGGCGACCGGCTGCAACATCGAGACGATCCGCTATTACGAGAAGACCGGACTGTTGCCCGACCCGCCCCGGACCGACGCCGGCTACCGCATCTACTCCGCCGCGCACGCCACGCGCCTGCGCTTCATCCTGCGCTCCCGCGAACTCGGGTTCTCGATGGAGGACATCCGCGGACTGATGGGGCTCGAAGACGGCGCCGCGCCGACCTGCGCCGAGGTCAAGGAGCGGACGGAGCGCCACCTCGCCGATGTCCGCGCGAGGATTGCGGATCTTCGGCGTATCGAATCCGTCCTCGCTGAAACCGCATCCAGGTGTTCGGGCGCCGAAGTCCCCGACTGTCCGGTGCTCGACGCGATTTCCAACCCGGCCGACCCATGACACCACGCGAAACCATTCTCGCCGCGCTGCACGCGCGGCTTTCGGCGCTGCCCGCCACGGCGCTGCGCGGTGAGGCGCTGCCCGAGCGTGTGCCGGCCGATGGCCTGCTGATCCTGCGGGACGGTGAGCCTGGGGAGCCGGAGGTCACGCTGTCGCCACTCGCCTACCACTACCAGCACCGCGCGGAGATCGAGGCGGTCGTGCAGGGCGCCGACCGTGACGATGCCTTCGACACGCTGACCGCCAACATTGGCGTGGCGCTCGCTGTCGACCGCACGCTGGGCGGGCTGTGCGACTGGGTGGAGGCCGAGGCGCCGCGCCCTGTGGACCTGCCGGTCGAGGGCGCGGCCAGCCTGAAGGCGGCCACCATCGCGGTGGTGCTGCACTATACGGCGGACGACCCGCTGAGCTGAGCGCGGCGGAGACCACATCCGGACGACCTCCGGCGCCCGACCAATGACCCACCGGCCCGCGGACCCGCTCCGCGGGCCGCTTCTTTTTGCGACAGGAGAGCATCATGGCACGATCCCTTGGGGCGCGGGCGCGGCTGGCGCTCGGCTTCGAGACCGTCTACGGCACGCCGCCCGCCAGCGGATTCATCCGCATGCCGTTCGCGCCGGGGCTGACCGTCG
>NZ_MSIT01000039.1 GCF_002094885.1 Salibaculum halophilum | reverse complement strand
GGCTCGCGCGGCAGGAGCGCGATGTCTGGGTCAACTGGCCCGCACGGGTGGCCGCGCTGATGGCGGCCGATCTCTCGGCCTCATGCAGCGAAGCGTTAGGCCAGGAAGTCGTCGTGGAGCCGGCCGCGATGCAGAAGGCTCTGGAAAAGCATGTCCGATCCCAGCTCGACGACCTCGCCGAGTTCCAGCCCGATCTCCGCTGAGGACGCGGACGCGCTGGCCTTCGACGGGGCGCAGGATGTTCTGCGGGCGTGGCTCGCGGGGCTGCGGCCGGATCCGGACCTGACGGTGTCGGAATGGGCCGACCGGCACCGCAAGCTGTCGTCGCGCGCCTCGGCCGAGCCCGGGCAGTATCGCACGCAGCGCACGCCCGACATGGTCGAGATCATGGACCGGCTCTCACCCGGCGATCCGACCCAGCGGGTCGTGTTCATGAAGGCCGCGCAGGTGGGCGCGACCGAGGCCGGCAACAACTGGATCGGGTTCGCGATCCACCAGGCGCCGGGGCCGATGCTGGCGGTCCAGCCGACGGTGGAACTGGCCAAGCGCAACTCGCGCCAGCGGATCGACCCGCTGATCGAGGAGAGCCCGGAGCTCAGGGAGCGGATCAAGCCCGCGCGCTCGCGCGATTCGGGCAACACGATGCTGTCCAAGGAGTTCGCGGGCGGCATCCTGATCATGACCGGCGCGAACTCTGCGGTGGGACTGCGCTCGACCCCGGCGCGCTACATCTTCCTCGACGAGGTCGACGCCTATCCGGCCTCGGCCGACGAGGAAGGCGACCCGGTCACACTGGCCGAGGCGCGGTCGCTGACCTTCGCCCACCGGCGCAAGGTTTTTCTGGTCTCGACCCCGACGATCCGGGGGCTGTCCCGCATCGAACGGGAGTTCGAGACGTCCGACCAGCGGCGGTTCTTCGTGCCGTGCCCGCATTGCGGCGCGACGCAGTGGCTGCGCTTCGAGCGGCTGCGCTGGGAGAAGGGGAGGCCGGAGACGGCGGAGTATCACTGCGAGGGCTGCGAGGCGGCCATCGCCGAGCACCACAAGACGGCGATGCTGGAAGCGGGCGAATGGCGTGCGACGGCCGAGCCGGCGGATCCCGGCACCGTCGGCTATCACCTCTCGGCGCTCTATTCGCCGGTGGGCTGGCTGGGCTGGGATCGGATCGCGCGCGCCTGGGAGGCGGCCCGAGGCTCCGACGAGGCCATCAAGGCGTTCCGCAACACGATCCTCGGCGAGACATGGGTCGAGACCGGCGAGGCGCCGGACTGGCAGCGGCTGGCGGACCGCCGCGAGTCGTGGAAACCGGGCACCGTGCCCGCTGGCGGTCTGTTCCTGACCGCCGGTGCCGACGTGCAGAAGGATCGGATCGAGGTCGACGTCTGGGCCTGGGGCCGCGGGCTGGAAAGTTGGCTCGTCGATCACGTCGTCATCGAGGGCGGGCCCGGTGATCCCGCCTGTTGGCAGCAGCTCACCGACCTGCTGGGGCGCACATGGGCGCATGCCTCCGGCGAGCACCTGTCCATCGCGCGGCTCGCGATCGACACCGGGTTCGAGACCAGCGCTGTCTATGGCTGGGCGCGGCAGGTGGGCTTCGCACAGGTCGCTCCCGTGAAGGGGCTCGACGGGTTCAACCGCGCGAGCCCGGTGACCGGGCCGACCTATGTCGACGCGACCGTCGCCGGCAAGCGCCTGCGGCGCGGCGCGCGGCTGTGGTCCGTGGCCACCGCGACCTTCAAGGCGGAGACCTACCGCTTCCTGCGGCAGGATCGGCCGACCGCGGAGGAGGTCACGGCCGGTGCACCGTTTCCACCGGGAACGGTGCATCTTCCGACATGGGCTGACGGAGAATGGCTCAAGCAGCTGACCGCCGAGCAGCTGGTCACGGTCAAGGGCAAGCGCGGTTTCGCGAAGCTCGAATGGCAGAAGCTGCGCGAGCGGAACGAGGCGCTGGACTGCCGGGTCTACGCCCGCGCCGCCGCCTGGATCGCCGGCGCCGACCGATGGACGGAGGCGCGCTGGCAGGACCTAGAGCGGCAACTGGCGGTGGAGACGACTGGGGTGGACAGCGAGGCGCCGGCCCGGCCCGCGCCCCGCCTGGCGCCGCGGCGGCTGACACGGCGGTCGAGCTACATGGGGTAGCCTGGTTAGAGCCCCTCGACGGCGCGCAACCGCTCGGACGCGTCGATGACGCCGATCACGTTCCAGATTGCATCGCGCAGCAGGAACTTGTGGCTGTTCGTGTGCGCGATGAACTTCGAGTGGTCGCGCACGATCCGGGCCGGAATCAGGGCGGCCCGCAGGGTCCTGAAATCGTCGTCGAAGAGGACGGCGGCCAGGATGTCGAACCCGTCCGGATCGCGGATCGCGGACAGTTGCCGCGAACCGTTGCGCCGGTGAATGCGGCGTCCCTTGATCTGATACCGGGTCCCGTCTGCGCCCGTGGCGTCGAAGGCCTTGGCGGAGTTGTTCTCCTGGTCCCAGCCGAAGGCGGCGCAGAACAGGTATTCGGCAAGATCGCCGGTGGGATTGTTCGCCGAACGAAGAACGTTTCTCGCTCGCAGCTCCTCCATGGTCGCGGCGTGGAGGGAGAGGAGTTCGGCGATCGATCTGCTGGCGAGAGAGTCCATGCCATCCTTATGGCCGAGCCGCGCCGTAACCGCCACCGGCGCGTGGTGAGTGCGGCGTCACTTGGCCCGCATCAGCAGCGTGAGGTGATCCATGACCGCTGTGACGGAACTCCGCGCCCGCCGCGACGCGCTCTCGGCGCAGCCGTCCTCGGGCGTGGCGCGGGTCAGCTATGACGGCAAGACCGTGGAGTATCGCAGCGTTGCGGAGATCGACCGGGCGCTCGAGGCGCTGGATCGCGAGATCGCCGCGGCCGAAGGGCGACGGATCGTGCGGCAGCTGCGCGTGACGACGACGAAGGGGCTGTGACCGATGGGGCTGTTCGACCGGTTTCGCCGCTCCGCCCGGAGCGGACCCGCCGGCGTGCGCGCGCGCCTCGAGGGCGCGATGTCCCGGCGCCGGCTGCGCGGCTGGAACCCGCCGCTGGAGAATGTCAATGCGCTGGTCGCCTCGGGCGGTCCGAAGCTGCTGGCGCGGGCGCGCGAACTGGTCGTGACAAACGGCTATGCCGCCAACGCCTGCGAGGCATTCGCCGCCAACCTCGTGGGCGACGGGATCAAGCCCTCGTCGCTGATCGACGACGCAGAGCAGCGCGACCGGGTCCAGCGGCTCTGGCTGGCCTGGACCGACGAGGCCGATGCCGACGGGCTGACCGACTTCTACGGGCTGCAGGCCATGGTCGCACGGGAGATGTTCGTCGCCGGCGAGTGCTTCGTGCGGCTGCGGCCGCGCCGGGCCGAGGACGGGTTGCTGGTGCCGCTGCAGCTGCAGCTTCTCCAGTCCGAGATGCTGCCCTTCGAGAAGACCGAGACGGCAGCGAACGGCAACCGCATCCGCTGCGGGATCGAGTTCGATCGGCTAGGCCGACGGGTCGCCTATCACTTCCGCCGCACCCATCCCGGCGACAGCACGGATCGGCGCGTGGCCGTGCCCGAGACCGTGCGCGTGCCGGCCGGGGACGTGCTGCATGTCTACCGTCCGCTCGATGCTGGGCAGATCCGGGGCCTGCCGCATGTGGCCCCCGCCATGGTGCGGCTGTTCCTGCTCGACCAGTACGACGACGCCGAACTCGACCGGAAGAAGACCGCGGCGATGTTCGCGGGCTTCATCACCAAGACGGCGCCGGAAGAGCCCATGATGGGCACGGAGGAGCCCGATCCCGACGGCGCTGCAATCGCCAGCCTCGAGCCCGGCACGCTGCAGGTGCTGCTGCCCGGCGAGGACGTGAAGTTCTCGAGCCCCGCGGATGTCGGCAGCAGCTACGAGGCGTTCCAGTACCGGACGCTGCTCGGCGTCTCGGCCTCGCTGGGGCTGCCCTATCACCTGGTGACCGGCGATGTCCGCCAGGCCAACTATTCGAGCCTGCGCGCGGAGCTCGTGGAGTTCCGCCGCCGCGTGCAGCAGCTCCAGCACGGGGTGATCGCGCATCAGCTCTGCCGCCCGGTCTGGGCACGCTGGATGGAGACGGCGCGGCTTGCCGGCCGGCTGGATCTGCCCGACCCGGCGGCCGCGCGCATGGTGCAGTGGATCCCGCCCCGCTGGGACTGGGTCGATCCGCTGAAGGATATCCAGGCGCAGGTGCTGGCGATGGAGGCCGGCATCACCTCGCGGCGCAAGGTGGTCGAGGCCACCGGCTACGATGTCGAGGAAGTGGATCGCGAGAACGCGACCGACACGGCGCGCGCCGCGGAGCTGGGCCTCAGCTACCGCACCAGCCCGGGCGAGACACAAGGAGCCCGCGCGACCCCGGCGACGCGGCCCGATCCGGGCGCAGGGGCGGATGGCGAGAGCCACGACGATGCGGCGGCAGCGGGCCGCGCGACCGAACAGGAGTGACATCATGAAAAGCTGGTACACGATCCGCGCCCGCGACGGCGGCGCGGAGGTGCTGATCTATGACGAGATCGGCGCCTATGGCGTCTCGGCCAAGGGGTTCCTGGCCGAGCTTGGCGCGCTGTCCGATGACGCGGCGATCGACCTGCGCCTCAACAGCCCCGGCGGGTCGGTCTTCGACGCCGTCGCCATCCACAACGCACTTGGCCGCCACAGCGGCACGGTCACCGTCTGGATCGACGGGATTGCGGCTTCGGCGGCGAGCTACATCGCCATGGCGGGCGATGCGATCGTCATGCCGGAAAACGCCTTCCTGATGATCCACGACCCCTCCGGCCTCGTCATGGGCACGGCGGAGGACATGCGCGAGATGGCCGGAACGCTCGACAAGATCGCGGGCGGCATGGTGCGTGGCTACGCGGGCCGCTCCGGCAAGCCGGAGGACGAGATCGCGGCGCTGATGGCGGCGGAGACCTGGTTCTCGGCCGCCGAGGCGCTGGACGCGGGGCTCGCGACGCAGCTGGCCGAGCCCGTGCACATCGCCGCCAGCTTCGACATCGCGCGCTTCCGGAACGCGCCGCCCGAGTTGGTCGAAGCGGTCGAAGCTTCTGAGCCGGAGGACGACGCGATGGTTCCGGACATCGTTGAAGACGCCAACGATGTCGCGACGCCGCCCGATCCCGAGGCGCATGATCCGGACCATTCGGAGACAGATGCCGGCAAGGGCCCGGACCCCGCGGCCATCCGCGCCGAGGCCATCGCGCACGCCCGGGCCGTTGTCGATCTCTGCCGTCTCGCGGGCCAGCCGCAGATGGCCGGGCGCTTCCTCGAGCAGGACGCCAGCCTCGACGCGGTCCGCGCCGCGCTACTGGACGCGAAGGCCGAGGCCGCGCCCGAGATCACGCCCCATCACCCGCAACCCGGCCGCAGCGCCGCGACCCGCCCCTGGGGCGACGTCATCGCCCGCACCTTCAAGCTGAAAGGATGATCCCATGACCACGCTGACAGAAGGCACGCATCCCGGCGGCTTCCTCGTCTGGGAAGCCCACCGCGACTACACCCGCGAGACGATCACCGTCGCGAGCGGTACGCTCACTCCCGGCACCGTGCTGGGCCAGATCAACGCCTCGGGCAAATACGCCGCGCACGATCCCAATGCCACCGACGGCACCGAGACCGCTGTCGCGGTGCTCTGGGGCAAGGCCGATGCGTCCGGTGGCGACGCCCCGGCCGTCGCCGTCGTCCGCGGCCCGGCCATCGTCAACCGGCACGATCTCGTCTTTGCCGGCACGCCGAGCGATCCCGAGATGGCCGCGGCTCACACGGCGCTCCTCGCCGCGGGCATCCTCGTCCGCTGACCGCGCATCCCCACACCATCCCTGACCCGGAGGCATCCAAATGGCCACCATGGACATCTTCGAAGGCGATGCCTTCACCATCGTCGAACTCACCCGCGCGCTCGAGAACATCCCCTACAAGCCCGCGATCCTGTCGGGCGCGAACCTCTTCGGCGCGCGCGGCGTGCGCGCGCGCACCGTGATGATCGAGAGCCGCGACGGCACCCTGTCGCTGATCCCGTTCTCCGAGCGGGGCTCGGCCTACGAGAGCCAGATCCCCGAACGCCGCGAGATGCGTGCCTTCGTCTGCCGCCAGTTCAAGAAGCAGGACGTGCTCTGGGCCTCGGAAATCCAGTCCATCCGCGACTTCGGCTCGGAGACCGCAGTGCAGCAGGTCCAGGCCGAGGTCGCGCGCAAGCTCGGTCGTCTGCGCAACGACGCCGAGGCCACCTTCGAGTTCCACCTCTTCAACGGCATCCAGGGCGTGGTGAAGGACCCGAAGGACGGCGCCACCGTGATCGACTACCACGCCGAGTTCGGTATCACGCCCGCGGCGGAGGTCGACTTCGATCTGGATAATACCTCCCCCGCCTCGGGCGCGCTGCGCAAGCGCTGCCAGGCGCTGATCGAGAGCGTCGAGGACAGCCTAGGTGGGCTCGCCGCCGGCCAGGTGCAGATCCGCGCCGAATGCGGCTCGGCCTTCTTCGCCGATCTGGTCGCCCACAAGGAGGTGCGCGAGACCTACCTCAACACCGCCGCCGCCGCCGATCTGCGCGGGCGCGTGGGCGAGGAGGTCAGCTTCGGCGGCATCACCTTCCGCCGCTACCGGGGTGGCCTCGGCTTCGGCGTGCCCACCGACAAGGCCTACTTCTACCCCGAGGGCGTCGAGGGGCTGTTCGAGATCTACTACGCCCCCGCCGACACCTTCGAGACGGTCAACACCGTCGGCCTGCCGCTCTACGCCCGCATGATCCCGGACCGCGACCGCGACGAATGGGTGCGGCTCGAGATCGAGAGCAACCCGCTGCCGATCTGCACCCGCCCGCAGGTGCTGCGCTCGGCGCGGCGGACCTGATGACCGCTGTTGCCATGGCGCTCGACGCGCTCTTCGCCGATGACAATATCGCCCGCGAGGCCGTCTACACGCCCGAGGGCGGTGCCCCTGTCCTCGTGCGCGTTGTTACCCGCCGCGCGGACGAGACCACCGGCTTCGGCGACGCGCACCTCTGGTCGGAGACCACGCGCATCGACCTCCGCGTGGCCGAAATTGCGAACCCCCGGCCCGGCGACCGCGTCGAAATCGACGGCGAGGCCTTCCTCATCCAGGGCGAGCCCGTCCGCGACCACGAGCGGCTCGTCTGGACCGTGAATCTGCGGCCGGCATGAAGCTGAAGCTCGACGTAACACCGGACCTCGCCGCGCTCATGGCTGCGGAGATCAAGGCAGGCGAGCGTGCGGTGACCACGGCGATGCGCGAGGCCGGCGGGCAGCTCAAGGCCGACTGGCGCCGCCAGATCACCGGTGCGGGGCTGGGCCAGCGGCTCGCCAGAAGCATCCGCGCGGAGACATGGCCCAAGGGCACCACCAGCATCGGCGCGGCGTCGCTGGTCTGGTCGAAGGCGCCCGCCATCGTCGGTGCCCACGACACCGGCCCGCTGATCCGTTCGAAAACCGGCTTCTGGCTCGCGATCCCGACGCCAGCCGCCGGGCGTGGCCTGCGCGGCGGCAAGATCACCCCCGGCCAATGGGAGCGTCGCCGGGGCCTGCGCCTGCGTTTCGTCTATCGCCGCCGCGGCCCGAGCCTGCTCGTCGCCGACCGGGCCCGCATCAACAAACGCGGCCAGGCGGTGGTGTCCCGCGCGAAGACCGGCCGTAACCAGGTCACCGCGCCGATCTTCCTGCTCGTCCCGCAGGTCAAGCTGCCGAAGCGATTGGATCTCGACCGGGACGCCGAGCGGGCGCATGACAGCGTGCCGGGGCTGATCGTGGCGAACTGGGTGGAGAGATGGGTTTGAATACTGCGGCCAACGTCCTCGCGCCGTTGATTACGTTGTAGTCAGCGGCGCAACGTCGCGAGTTTCGTAAGAACGACCATGGGATCCAAATCGACATATACCTCATTATTATTCGGCTCTCTGCGATACTTCGCGAAGGCTTCGCCGAGGTATTTTTCGATCTCGATGGCATCTTGGACCGTGCCGATTGGCTGATCCGTGTGGAGCACCCATTGCGGTTCAGTGGACAAACGGAACTTATTGAACTCGTCAACACGCCTCTTCGCGTCCTGCGAATGCCCAATCTTCAGGATGCGCCCGCCTTTGCCAAGGGTGGCAACGTAGAGGCTGTTGGTGGCTTCGACTTTGGGATCGACGGTATAGCCATTCAGTGCGAACGGGTGCTTTTGGCTTGACTGCTGCGTACGGCTTGTAGTCCCAGCGTTGGGGGCTTCTTTGTTCGACTCGATGGTCTCGCCCTCGTCAAGCCGATCGGGCAAGCTTTTGAGCCCTTTTTGTGTGAGAATGATCTGCTCGAATTCTTCGAACTCGCTATCTGTCATGAGGTAAAGATCGGGTCCTCGACTGCGCTGAAGCTGGCCAAATACTTTAGAGCCACTCTGGAGTCTTTCAAAATCTGATAGCTTTATGGGGTTCTCTATGGACCTTGTGCGGCCGACACGGATTTCGACGCTCCCCGACGACGTTTCAACATCCAGAACTTGCGCAACAGCGCAGATGCCTGGTCCAAATTTGTCCGTGCAAATCCACAGTTCATCGCCATTATCGATCTGTGGAATACCTCGTCTTCTCACCTGTCGGGAGTCGGTTCCAATTAACGAATCAGGAATGCTTCTTGGACCAGACTTCTCAAGTACGAGTACGTTCCCCTCCCAGCTACCAGGAGATCCGTTTGGGAGATCGACGGAATTGAATTTACCGATGTAACGCCGCATCGCCAGTGGCTTGCCCTACACTTAACCGAGCTTGTTCATGTTGTGGCGCCCCCTGTTGCCGAGACACTCGTGCGAATCGCCATATTAACCAAGATAGCACACGTCGCCGCTTAAATATGAGCGAGGAATAGCAGAAGTACTGCCGTACCACCAAGCCGTTAGCGCGGGGGTTTCCTGCATCGCTACGAGGCCGACAAACATGCCCACCTCACGCGAAACCATCCTCACCGCCATGCACGCCCGGCTCTCGGCGCTGCCCGCCACCGCGCTTCGCGGCGAGGTGCTGCCCGAGCGCGTCCCGACCGAGGGGCTGCTGATCCTGCGCGACGGCGAGCCGGGAGAGCCGGAGGTCACGCTGTCACCGCTTGCGTACCACTTCCAGCACCATGCCGAGATCGAGGCGGTCGTCCAGGGTGCGGACCGTGACACCGCCTTCGACACGCTGACCGCCAGCATCGGCATGGCGCTCGCCGCCGACCGCACACTGGGCGGGCTCTGCGACTGGGTTGAGGCAGAGGCGCCGCGGCCGGTCGATCTGGCCGTAGAGGGCGCGGCAAGCCTGAAGGCGGCGACCATCGCGGTGGTGCTGCATTACACGACGGACGACCCGCTGAGCTGAGCGCGGCGGAGACCACATACGGACGACCTCCGGCACCCGGCCATTGACCCAAGGCCCGCGGACCCGCTCCGCGGGCCGCTTCTTTTTGCGATAGGAGACCACCATGGCACGATCCCTTGGGGCGCGGGCGCGGCTGGCGCTCGGCTTCGAGACCACCTACGGCACGCCGCCGGCCAGCGGTTTCATCCGCATACCGTTCGCGCCGGGGCTGACCGTGG
>NZ_MSIT01000038.1 GCF_002094885.1 Salibaculum halophilum | reverse complement strand
GGGCGCGGCGCGGCTGGGGCGCATGGCCGCCACCGGCGAAGGCGCCGAGATCGCCACGCCGCCGCCCGTCGCGCGCACCCATGAGCCCGACCCGGGCCTCGCCGCGCCACTGGCCGAGGCGCAGGCGCGCTTTCGCACCGCTTACCACAAGCTCAAGGACCTGTAAGACATGACCGATTTTTTCGACGGGATCGCCCCGATCCGCTACGCGGGCCCCGAAAGCGATACCGACTTCGCCTATCGCCACTACAACCCCGACGAGGTCGTCCTCGGCAAGCCGATGAAGGAGCACCTGCGTTTTGCCGTGGCCTATTGGCATTCCTTCGCCTGGGAAGGGGGCGACCCCTTCGGCGGGCAGACCCTGATCCGGCCCTGGCAGCCGCAGGACAGCATGGAAAACGCCAGGGTGAAGGCCGACGCCGCCTTCGAGCTGTTCGAAATCCTCGGCGTGCCCTATTTCTGCTTTCACGATATCGACGTGCGTCCCGAGGGCGACAGTTTCGCCGAAAGCCGCGACCGGCTGGAGGCGATCACCGACTACTTCGGCGAAAAGATGGAAAAGACGGGCACCGGGCTGCTCTGGGGCACGGCGAACCTTTTCTCGCACCGGCGGTACATGGCGGGGGCGGCCACCAACCCCGACCCGGAGGTCTACGCCTATGCCGCCGCCACGGTGAAATCCTGCCTGGACGCGACGCGGAAACTGGGCGGGCAGAACTACGTCATGTGGGGCGGGCGCGAAGGCTACGAGACGCTGCTCAACACCGATATGGGCCGCGAACGCCAGCAGGCGGGCCGGTTCCTGGCGCAGGTGGTGGATTACGCGCGCAAGATCGGCTTCGAGGGCCAGCTCCTGATCGAGCCCAAGCCGCAGGAACCCACCAAGCACCAGTATGACTACGACGTTGCCACCGTTTACGGGTTCCTCAAGGACTTCGGGCTGGAGGACGAGGTGCGCGTCAACATCGAATGCGGTCACGCGGTGCTGGCCGGGCACAGCTTCGAGCACGAACTGGCGCTGGCCGGGGCGCTGGGCATCCTCGGGTCCATCGACATGAACCGCAACGACTACCAGTCGGGCTGGGACACCGACCAGTTTCCCACCAACGTGCCCGAGGTGGCGCTGGCCTACTACGAGATCCTGCGCGCGGGCGGCCTGGGCCGCGGAGGCACGAATTTCGACGCCAAGCTGCGGCGCCAGTCGATCGACCCGGCCGACCTGGTGCTGGCCCACGTGGGCGGCATGGACACCTGCGCCGCGGGCCTTAGGGCGGCCGCGCGGATGCTGGAGGACGACACGCTCGAGGCCGCCCGGCGCGACCGCTACGCGGGCTGGGATGGATCGGACGTGCTGGAGCAGGACCTCGAAGGTCTGGCCCGGCGGGTCGAGTCGGAGGGGATCGACCCGCAGCCCCGCTCGGGCCGGCAGGAACGGCTGGAAAACCTGGTCAACCGCTACGTAACCTGAGCGGCGCGGGGCCGCGTCACGCCCGAGCGGCGCGCGGCCCCGCCCAGATCGCCGCGAAAAGCGCGACGGCGGCGGCAAGGTCCGCGCCGAGAATGCCCCAGAGTACCCAGGCGGGCACCGGGCCGGGGGCGGCAAGTTCCAGGATGGTGCCGGCCATCCCGCCCAGCATGCAGATGAAGCCCAGCCAGGCCACCCAGAGCATCCCCCGCGCCAGCCCGGCATAGAGCGCGAGGTAGAGCACGGCGGGAAACAGCAGGAACTGCCCGACAGGGGCGAAGCCCGACAGGACCGCGCCCGCGACATGCAGCGCGGAACTGATCAGCAGGAAGACACCGGCGGTTTTCATCATCTCGTGCGTCCTCGGTCGAGGGGTGGGCGGTGACGGCATGACCCGTCAGGCAAAGGTTACAGACTTGTTGAAGGGCATTTCGCGCAGGCGCGTGCCGGTGGCGGCGAAAATCGCGTTGGCCAGCGCGGGCGGGGCCGGGGGCACGGGTGGTTCGCCGATCCCGGCGATGCGGGCACGGTTCTGCAACACGCGCACCGCGATCTCGGGCGTCTGCCGCAGGCGCATCCCCGCGTGCTGGTGATAGTTTGATTGCTGCGCCATGCCGTCGGCATAGGTGATCTCGCAACTCATGGCGTGGCCCATGCCCCAAACCACGCCGCCCTGGATGTGGTTCTCGATGTTGACGGGGTCGATCACCGGGCCGGGGTCGGCCACGGCCCAGACCTTGTGGATCTTCAGGCCCTGCTCGGTCTGTTCGACCTCGGCGATCTCGGCGACGTCCACGCCGAAGCTGCGCACCAGCGCCACGCCGAGCCCGCGGTTCGGGCCGGGGTCGCGGCCCCAGCCGGCCATCTCGGCGGCCGCCGACAGCACGTCGCGGGCGACGGGATCGTCGATCAGGCGCAGGCGTTCGGCAACCGGGTCGGCGCCGGCGGCATGGATCAGCTCGTCAAGGAAGGTTTCAAGGAAGAACCCCCCGACAGAGGCCCCGACCGACCGCCACGAAGACACTGGCGCAAGGTTCGGCACGGCATAGCCGCGCACCCGGAAATCGGGCAGGGCATAGGGCGCCGAATAGGCCCCTGCGCCCAGCTGGTTGTCCGGCCCGCCGGCCGCCGCGCCAAGGCGGCTGCCCTGCGAGGCGAAAACCGGCGCGCCCGCGATCTGCAGGTCCAGCGCGCGCACCTCGCCCTGCGCCACCGCGCCGCGTCCGCGGGCCATGGCGATGTGGCGCGGGAAATCCTGGGCGAAATCCTCTTCGCGGGTATAGGTCAGCTTGATCGGCGTGCCGCGGCGCTGGTTGGCGATCTCGCAGGCGCGCTTGATGTGCTCGAACTCCAGCCGGTGCCCGAAAGAGCCGCCCGCGTACTGGTTGTCAAAGCGCACCTGGTCGGGGTCGTGGCCGGTGATCCCGGCGGCGATGGACTGGACGAAGCGCGGCAACTGGTGGCCGGTGGCGATCTCGACGGCCTCGTCGGTGACGGTGACGAGGGCATTGAGCGGCTCGAGCGGCTGATGCGCGACATAAGGCGCGCGGTACTCCGCCTCGATAATGTCATCGCCGCCGGCAGCCCCGGCGTCGCCGTCGTCGCGCCAGGTGGCGTTGAGCCGGTCGTCGGTAAAGGAAGCGGCGACCTCGGCCCAGTGGTCGGCCTGCTCGGTGTGATAGGGGGCCGGGCCCCAGTTGAAGGTGATCGCGCGGGCGGCCTTGAAGGCGCGCCAGGTGCTGTCGGCCAGCACGGCCAGCCCGTTCGTGACCTCGACGACGCCCTCGACGCCGGGCATGTCCAGCGCCGCCGCGGCGTCATATCCCAGCATCTCGCCCCGGCGGGGGTTTGTCACGACGGTGGCATGGACCATGCCCTCCGCCACCAGATCGATGCCGTAGACGGTGCGCCCGGTGGACTTGTCGAGGATGTCCAGCCGCTCGGTCGGCTGGCCGACGAGCCGCCAGTCCGCAGACGGGCGCAGGGGCACGTCCTGCACGGGCTCAAGCGCGCCGGCCTCGGCTGCAAGGTCCGTATAGGCCAGCCGCGTGCCGTCTGGAAGGACCACTGCGCCGCGCTCGGTTGTCAGTTGGTCGACCGCGATCCCGGCGCGCCCGCTGGCCGCCAGCTTGAGCGTTTCGCGCGCCGAGGCCCCGGCCTGGCGCAGCTTTTCGAAACTGTCGGCAGCGGCCGTCGAGCCGCCGGTGCCCTGGATGCCCGCGACCTTGAGCGCCGCGCCCATAGGGCCACGCACGGTCGCCGCCTCCAGCGGGGTCAGCGCCGCCATCACCGCGGCCCCCTCGGCGGCGAATCCGCGGTTGTAATAGGCCGCCGCCGGTTCGCCGAATTCGGTGGTGAACTGGTCCAGCTCGAGGTCCATTTCCTCGGCCAGCAGGATCGCCTGCATGTGGGTCGTGCCCTGGCCGAGGTCGGCGTGGGGCGTGATCAGCGTGATCCCCTCGGGGCCGATTTTGACCCAGGGGTTGAAGGTGGCCTGCCGGTCGGTGACATCGTCGGCCAGCGGGTTGTCGTGCGGCCGCGCCACCAGGTAGGAGCCGAAGACGACGGCCCCGCCCACCACGGTGGTGCCGATGAGAAAGCCGCGGCGGCTGAGGGTTTTCAGGCGGGACATGCGCTCAGGCTCCCATCTTGTCGGCGGCGAGGCGGATCGCCTGGCGGATGCGGACATTCGTGCCGCAGCGGCAGAGGTTGCCCGACATGGTGGCGTCGATGGTCGCGTCCGACGGGGCGGGATCATCCGCCAGCAGCGAGGCGGCCTGCATGATCTGTCCGGACTGGCAATAGCCGCACTGGGCAACCTGCGTCTCGACCCAGGCTTGCTGCACCGGGTGCAAGGTGTCGCCGTCGCCGGCCAGCCCCTCGATGGTGACGACGTCGGCGCCCTCCAGGCTGCCGATGGGCTGCTGGCAGGCGCGCGCGGCGAACCCGTCGAGGTGGACCGTGCAGGCCCCGCACTGGGCGATGCCGCAGCCGTACTTGGTGCCCATCAGGCCCAACTCGTCGCGCAGCACCCACAGCAGCGGCGTGTCGGCCTCCGCGGTCACGTCGTGTTCGGTTCCGTTCACCGTGATCTTCATGATCGTTGCCTCCGCGGTTGTCCGGCGTGCTCTTGACAAGTTTACATATTCTGATCGAATGTCAAGTCCACATGATTGACTGTCCGACACCCTTGCGGTCTGTCACCGGGCGATGATCCGCTTGACCGACCCCACCCTCGATGCCGCGCTGCGGGTCGTTTCCCGGTACGGGATGCGCCGCACGACGATGGCCGACATCGCGCGCGAGGCCGGTGTGTCGCGCCAGACGCTCTATGACCGGTTCGGCGACAAGGACGGGGTCATGGCGGCGGCGATACGGTGCATTGGCGAGGAGACCTGCGCGGGCCTGCGCGCCGCCTTCGCCGCGGCCCCCGATCTGGCCGCGAGGATCGACGCCTATTACCGCCTGGCGGTCTGGCCGGTCTTCGACATGATGGAAACCCTGCCTGACGCGGCCGATCTCGAGCACGGGATGGGGCCGGCCTCGCAGGCGGCCTCGCGCGAGGCGGAGGCGGCGAAACGCGCCCTGCTGGCCGGCATGTTGCGGCAGGACTTGCCGCCGGCCTGCCCGCCGGCCGAGGATGTGGCGGCCTTTGTCGAACAGGCCAGCAGCCGGGCCAAGATGTCGGGGGCCACGCGGCCCGACCTGGCGCGGTTCCTGGCCGTGCTCCGGGCCGCGGTGCTGGCCCTGGCGCGGCCCTGAGCGCCGGCCCGGTGCGGATCACCCCGCGCCGCGAAGGTCCTGAGGACCGCTGCGCGTTGGCGGCGTGCTTGATCGCGGGCGCGGTTTCCGACACAGCTTGGCGCATGCCCTCCGACCCGCAACGCCCCCGCACGCCACGGCTGCGCATCCGCATCGTCTTTGGCGAGGACAGGATGATCGGGCCGGGCAAGGCCGACCTGCTGGACGGCATCGCCCGGCTGGGCTCGATCGCCGCGGCGGGCCGCGAGATGGGCATGAGCTACAAGCGCGCCTGGGAGCTGATCGGCACGCTCAACGCCATGTTCCGCGCGCCGCTGGTCGAGCGCACCCGCGGCGGCCCGGGCGGTGGCGGGGCGGTGCTTACGGACCTCGGGCGCGAGGTCTTGGCGCAGTATCGTGCCGTCGAGGCGGAGGCCGCGGCGCATGGTGCCGATCGACTGGCGAGGTTACAGGAGCTGCTGCGCGATATTCCCGACGAAAAATAACGCTTGACCGGCAGATCGGGCCGCTGCGATACGTCTTGCCCGACACACCACCGTCAGGGAGCCTCTTTCATGGTCACGCCAGCCCTTTGCCGTGCCGCCGCGGGCCTCGCCGCCGCCCTCACGCCGGGCCTTGCCACGGCCGGGCAGATCACCGTCTTCGCCGCCGCCAGCATGACCAATGCCATGGCCGAGGTGGAGGACCGGTTCGAGGCCGCCACGGCGCACGATGTGATCGTCTCGCTCGCCGGGTCCTCGGCGCTCGCGCGGCAGATCGAGCAGGGCGCGCCGGCGGATGTCTTCATCTCGGCGAACCCGGGCTGGATGGACAGGTTGCAAGAGGATGGTTTGATCGCCGACGCCACGCGCTTCGACCTTCTGAGCAACGCCATGGTCCTGATCGCCGCCGACACGGGCGCCGCGCCCGTCGAGATCGGCCCCGATATGGACCTCGCGGGCCTTCTGGGCGAGGGGCGGCTGGCCATGGCGCTGGTCGATGCCGTGCCCGCGGGGATTTACGGCAAGGCCGCGCTGGAGAGCCTCGGCCTGTGGGACAGCGTCGCGCCGCAGGTGGCGCAGGCGGGCAACGTGCGCGGGGCACTCTCCTTCGTCGCCACGGGCGCGGCGCCCTACGGCATCGTCTATGCCACCGACGCCGTGGCCGAGGACGACGTGGCCGTCGTCGGCACCTTTCCGGCCGAGACGCATCCGCCCATCGTCTACCCCGCCGCCGCGCTGGCCGAGAGTGACACCGCGCTGACGCGGTCCTTCCTCGATTTCCTGCGCGGCCCCGAGGCGCGGGCGGCCTTCGCGCGTCAGGGCTTCGGTGTCGTTGCGGAGTAGCCCATGACGGATTGGCTCGGCCCCGCGGAGTGGGGCGCGGTTGCGCTTTCTCTCCGGGTCGCCATGTCGGCGACGCTCGTCAGCCTGCCGCTGGGGGTTTTCGTGGCCTACGCGCTGGCGCGCTGGCGCTTTCCGGGCCGCGAGGTGCTGAACGTGCTCGTGCACCTGCCGCTGATCCTGCCGCCCGTGGTCACGGGCTATCTTCTCCTGCTGACCTTCGGCACCCGCGGCCCGGTGGGCGGCTTTCTGGACGATGCGTTCGGTGTCACCGTCGCTTTCCGCTGGACGGGGGCGGCGCTGGCGGCCGGGGTGATGGCCTTTCCCTTCATGGTGCGCGCGGTGCGCCTGTCGATCGAGGCGGTGGACCCCAAGCTGGAACAGGCCGCAGCGACGCTGGGCGCCTCGCGGGCCTGGGTCTTCGTGACGGTGACATTGCCCCTGATCCTGCCGGGCATCATCGCCGGAACGGTGCTGACCTTCGCCAAGGGCATGGGCGAATTCGGCGCGACGATCACCTTCGTGTCCAACATTCCCGGCCAGACCCGGACGATCCCGCTGGCCATTGACTTGCTGCTGGAAACGCCGGGCGGCGAGGCCCGCGCGGCCCGGCTGGCCGGGTTGTCCATCGTGCTGGCGGCGTCGGCGCTGGCGGTTTCGGAATGGGTCTCGCGGCGCGTCGCCGCGCGGGTGGGGGGCGCGTGATGCTCGATGTCGCGGTGCGCCATGCCTTCGCGGATTTCACGCTTGACGCGGCCTTTCGCGCGCCGCCGGGGGTTACAGTGCTCTTCGGGCGCTCCGGGTCGGGCAAGACGACGCTGGTGAACGCTGTGGCCGGCCTTCTGATGCCGGACGGGGGCCGCATCAAGGCGGGCGACTGGACGCTGCTCGACACGGAGGCGGGCGTCCGGCTCAAGCCCCATCGCCGCCGCCTTGGCTACATCTTTCAGGAGGGGCGGTTGTTCCCGCATCTGACCGTCCGGCAGAACCTGGCCTACGGCGCGTGGTTCGCGCCGAAAGGTGCCCCGCGCGAGGACCCGGCCCGTGTCGTCGAACTTCTGGGCATCGGCCATCTGCTGGGCCGTCGCCCAGGCGCGCTCTCGGGTGGCGAGAAACAGCGCGTCGCCATCGGCCGGGCGCTGCTGTCCGCGCCGCGGCTGATCCTCGCCGACGAGCCGCTCGCCGCCCTCGACGCGGCGCGCAAGGCCGAGATCCTGCCATATTTCGAACGGCTGCGCGACGAGGTGGAGGTCCCGATCCTCTATGTCAGCCATTCCGCCTCGGAGGTCGCGCGGCTGGCCAGCACGGTCATCGCGCTAGAGGCGGGCCGGGTGGTCGCGCAGGGACCGGCGGTGCAGGTGCTGGGCGATGCGGGTGCGATGGGCGCGCGGGGCGCGGCCTCGGTACTGACGGCGCGCGTCGTCCGCCACCACGCGGACGGGCTGAGCGAGCTTGCCGCGGCGGCTGGGCCGCTCTGGCTGCCGCGGGTCGCGGCCCGCGAAGGGGCGGTGATCCGCGTGCGGATTGCGGCCCACGACGTGATCCTGTCGCGTACCCGCCCCGAGGGGCTGTCGGCCCTCAACCACCTGTCCGGCACGGTGACCGCGATCCGTCCGGGGGAGGGGCCCGGTGCGCTGGTCACGCTGGATGTGGGCGGCGATCGTCTGGCGGCGCGCATCACCCGGCGCTCGGCCCAGGCGATGGGCCTTGCCACTGGCCAGCCTTGCCATGCCGTCATCAAGTCCGTCTCGGTCGCGCCCGAGGATGTGGGCCACGCCGATCAGGCAGCGAACGACTAACACGACCACGGCGCCCGGCAGTCGCCGCCGCGTCGCCCTCACGCCCTGCGATCCCGGCGCATGGCATGGCGTGCGCGCGGCGGGCGGTTCACCAGCGCGATGCCGGCAAGCACGCAGAGACCCCCGGCGATCTGCACCGGCCCGAGCCTTTCGCCAAGAATCACGACGGCGAGCACTGGGCCAAAGACCGGCATGAGGTAGACGAACTGCCCGGCCCGGGCCGCGCCGATCTCGTTGACACCAAAGGACCAAAGCAGGAACGCCACGAGCGAGGCGAAGACCGCGATGTAGAGGATCGCCGCCACGGTGCCGGGGCCCGGGGCGCGCGGCAGGGTCGCGCCGGTGACGAGAAAGGCCGGGACCAGCAGCACCAGCGCCACGGCGATGCTGGCGGCGAGCGTGACATCCTGCGGCAGATCGGCCGGGCGCCGCCGCAGGAGCAGCGAATAGACGGTCCAGACGAGGACCGCCGCCAGCATCCACAGGTCGCCAGGGTTCACGCCCGCGGTGTGCAGCCGCGCCGGGTCGGCGCGCGTGATCAGCACGCCCGCGCCGGCCAGCGAGACGAGGCAGCCCATCCACTGCACCGCGCCGGGGCGGCTGTCGCCGGTCAGCCGGGCCCCGGCCATGATGGCCGCCGGGGCGAGGGCGAGGATCAGCAGGGCGTTCACGGCCGTTGTCTGCGACAGCGCCTGATAGGTCAGCGTATGGAAGGCCGCGATGCCGGTCGCGCCGAGGCCGAGCAGAAGCCGCCACGCGCGCAGCACGACGCACCGGTGGCGCACCAGACGGCGGGCCACCAGCGGCAGGAGCAGCGCCAGGCACAGCCCCCAGCGCAGGAGGTTCAGCGCCACCGGGTCGATATCCCCGCGCAGGGCCCGCCCCGCTATGAAGTTGCCCGACCAGAAGAGCGCCGCCGCGATGAGGGCAAGGACGGCAAGTGTCTCGTGCCGGCCGGCGGATGGGGGTGGTCCGGGCATGGCTGGTCCTCCGTGACGTTGGCGTCCCCAGTGTCGCGCCGCCGCGCGGGAGGCGCATGAGGCGCCTGTCCCGCAAGCGTCGAAAATACCCCGGCGACGTGGGACGCCGGCCCCATTCGGCCCGTTTTTTGGGAGCATTTGCGCCGGGGTTGATGGCGCGCAGCCGGGCCGCCATCGGCGAGGCAAGCTGCCCGGCGGCCACGCCCCCGGACATGGCCGCGGACTGTCACCCGTGTTACCAATCGTGCCATGTCGCTCCACCAGGACATCCGCTTTTGCACCTCCGGCGACGGCACCCGCATCGCGGTGGCCGCCTGCGGGACGGGGCCGGTGATCCTGCGTGCCGCGCATTGGCTGAGCCACGTGCAGTACGACCTGGAAAGCCCGGTCTGGCGACCCTGGGTCGAGGCGCTTTCCGCCCGCAACACCTTCGTGCGTTACGATCCGCGCGGCTGCGGCCTGTCGGACCGCGCCGTGACGGACCTGTCCCTGCCGGCCTGTAATGCCGACCTGGCGGCCGTGGCCAACACGATCGAGGCCGAGCAGTTCGTCCTTCTGGGCCTGTCGCAGGGCGGCGCGCTGGCCATCGACTACGCGCTCGCCCACCCCGAGCGGGTTTCGAAGCTCGTGCTGATCAACGCCTATGCCCAGGGTGCGCGCACCCGCGCCCGCACCGAGACGGAGGTGCTCGAGGCCGAGACGCTGGTCAATTTCGCGCGCATCGGCTGGGGGCGCGCGAACCCGGCCTTCTGCCGCTTCTTCACCAACCTCTTCCTCCCCGGCGGCACCGAGGACCAGCACGGCTGGTGGGCCGATCTCGAACGCCGGACGGCCAGCCCGGAGGTGGCGGCCGAGCTGCTGCGGACCATGCACGAAATCGACGTGCTGGACCGTGCGGCGCGGCTGGACGTGCCGACCCTCGTCCTGCAGTGCCGGGGCGACATGCGCGTGCCCTTCGAGGAGGGCTGCAAGCTGGCCGGCGCGATACCCGGCGCGCGGTTCGTGCCGCTCGACAGCGCCAATCACGTGCTGCTGCCGGACGAGCCGGCCTGGACAGTCATGCAGGATGAGCTGGCCCGGTTCCTCGGTCAGGACGCGCCCGCGGGGCGCCGCACCGCGTGCGACGCCGGGCTGACCCGGGCCGAGAGCGCCGTGCTCGCGCTGATGGCCGAGGGGCGCGACAACCGCGACATCGCCGCGCGGCTGGGCAAGAGCGAGAAGACGGTGCGCAACCAGGTCTCGGTGATCCTCGACAAGCTGGGCGTGCAGAGCCGGGCGCAGGCCATCGTCGCGGCCCTGGCCGAGTGACCACCGCGCCAGGTCCGCCCTGATGCACGTGCGTCAGGCCTCCCCCGCGGGGCGCGTGGCCAGAACGCTGAGAAACGAGATGAAGCCGAAGAAGGTGCCGGCGGCAACGCGGCCCTCGGCCTCGGCCCGCACCGCGTCGGCGGCGGGCTCCGAGATCAGCCCGTCGCGCGCCATGAAGGCTAGACCGCGTTGGACGAGCGTCATGAAATAGGCCGCCTCGCCCTCGGCGAGATAGGGATGCGCGTCCACCCGGTCGGTCTCGAACCCCGCCGCCGCGATGCGCGCGGGAAGGGAGCGCGCCAGCCAACGGTCGTGCACCAGGTTGGCGATGGCGTGATCCACGGCGAGCCCCACCGGATCGCGGTCGCCGAGCGCGGCGGTCGTGGTGGCGTAATCGCCGTCGAAGACCGCGAGGCGCCCGCCCGGCTTCAGGACGCGCCGGGTCTCGGCAAGCGCGCCGTCCGGGCCGGGAACATGGCACAGGCAGGTGTGAAACACGACCGCGTCGCGCGAGTCGTCCGCCAGCGGAAGGTCGCGCCCGTCCCCCTCGACGAATCCGAGCGCCGGGTCGTCGCCGTGCCGCTGGGTCGCCCGCTCGATCATCACCGGGGAGGGGTCGATGCCGACGGCCTCGGCGGCGCCGGTGGCCGCCTTGAGGTCGCGGGTGATATCGCCGGGGCCGCAGCCGATCTCGCCCACGTGCGCGCCCCGTGGCAACCTTAGAGTGTGTTGCGTTCATTCGCATTCACCCACCACACTCTAACTCTTTGATCCCGCATGTCCGAGGAGCGCAAAACCGGTTCCCACTATTGCGCGACGTGCTTTCGCCAGTCGAAGGACTGCCGGCGCATGGCGGTAAGCGCCCCGTACGCGGCGCGGGTGATCATGGCATCGGCCAGCACGCCCTGGGTGTCCCGATCCGCCGTGCGGATCTCCGTACAGATGTCCGGAATGGCGTCCTCCCGTCCGGGTGCGTTCTGCATGACGTGTCATCTCCGGCGCCCAGTCCGCGCATCCTTTCGGACAGGCGGCGCCGGTCACCCGGAGTCGGCGGTTGGCCGGTCGGTCGGACATCCCGCGCGCGAGGATCGCGATCATCGGAACGACCGACCCGGACCTGTGCCATGGGGTTGCCGGGGCCCTGACGCCAGTTCCGATACTTGGCAACTTACCAGACAGACCGTCCCACGCGATTCCCGAATCCTGGACGCGTACACCGCGTTTTCCCTCCATGCGCGCCCGGTTGCTCGCCCGCCACGGGCGACCCGGCCCGCGCCGTCGGCCCTATCCGCAAGGCGTGTCGCCTGCCCTGCAGGATTGCGCCCCGTGGCGGGCGAAGACCACGAGTCCCGTCGGTCGGGTTCACGACCGCGGCTGCACCATGATCCGGCCGCGCGGGCGCGACGGCCCGGGGCCAGAAACCGCCCGAGCAACCGTTGAAAGACCGGCGCAGCCTCAAGCGTGATCCGGAAACGGCGATGCCGCCGTGCCGGTTGTGACACGCCGGCCGTCAAAGGCCGATGCGGCGATACACGGCACCGCCGGGTCCGTGTCCACCGACGCCAGACCGGGACCGCGCGATGCCAAACCGGCGCCTTGTTACTCAAGCGCCGCACATCCTTATCCGGGACCCGCCCAGATATTTCGTCGAACCCCGGAAATTCCCCGCCAGCCCCCTTGCACCCGACCATCATAAAACGTATATCCCTCCCAGACTTGGCGCGGGGTGGAGCAGCTCGGTAGCTCGTCAGGCTCATAACCTGAAGGTCGTAGGTTCAAATCCTACCCCCGCAACCAAAATATTCCGCGTCTCCAATCGCTTACGCCCCGGCCTCCGGGGCGAGGTTCGCGTTTCCACCTCCCCTGGAGGCACTGTGGAAGCAAGAAGCGCCGAAGTCCTTCATGGCGCTGCGAAAACTGGCCACCAGAAATCTAGGCAGCTTTCCCCATACTCGACATCTATCAGGATGGCTGCGCGCGAATTCGGTTTGGTGACCGGGTGACGGCCCTCACCTGACGGCATGTTAAGGTCACTTCAACGCGGTGCGCACCCGGTCCACAACCCAGGCTACCGCAGGGTCGCCGCTGGTCCGCCGGTGCCATGCAGCCGAGACGGCGAACGGTCTCAGTGCGAGCGGTGGATCGGCCTCGATGAGTCGAAAGTTCGCCGCCTGCGCCGTGGCGAGTCTGGCCGGCACGGTCGCAATCAGGTCGGTTCGGGAAACGAGATCGAGCGCAGAGAGAAACCCCGTTGTCGTCACGGCGACGACCCGCGCGCGGCCCTCCGCGCGCAACACCGTGTCGACGATCCCGCCCGTCGTGCCGCCGGGTGCGGCGACCACATGCTGTTCGGCGCAGTACGTATCGATCGTTACGGGGGCGTCTGCCGTGAGTCGCGGGTGTCCTGACCGGGCGATCAGCTTGTAGGTTTCATCGAAGAGCATCGTGCTTTCCATGGTTGCCGGGAGCGCACGCGCGAACCCGATCCAGAGATCGGCTTCGTCCCGGTCGAGCGCGGCCACGGCGGCCTCGCGGCCCAGACCCTTGAAGTGGATCCTCAGGCCCGGCGCCTGCCGGCGCAGCCCCTCGATGACGCCAGACAGCAGCGTGACCTCGAAGTCAAGCGCGCAGACTCTCAGGTCTCTGTCAACTGTGGCCGGGTCAAACGTGGCCGGGTCAGTCAGCATTGCCTCCGCCGTTTCGAGGATGCGCTCAGCCATCCGGGCGAGCTCGACGGCGCGCGTCGTCGGCTCCACGCCATGCGGACGGCGGATGAACAGCTCGTCTTCGAAAATATCGCGCAGCCGCGCCACCGAATGGCTGATCGCCGTCTGCGTCACGCCGAGCATGGCAGCGACATCTGCCAGCTTCCTTCTGCGGACGCCCTCGCGCAGAACCAGAAGAAGCATGAAATCCAGACGACGGACTTTTGTCTCATTCAAGTCAGACATAATCCGATTTCCTTAGCATTCATGCCGCCAAACGTCCACGTCTCTCCCGTAGCACCACGGTGCCTCCCACTTTTCAGGAGAGAAAGATGCGCGATACCCGAAAGATACTGATGATCGTTTCCAACCCTGCCACTTCGCCTGTCACGGGCTGGCCGATCGGCTTCTGGTGGGCCGAGTTGTCCCATGCCTACGAGGTCTTCGAGAAGGCGGGCTTCGGCATCGATATCGTGTCGCCCGATGGCGGCAAGCTGGAGGCGGACGGCTTTTCCGATCCCGAAGACGAAAGCGGCTACTCGGCGCAGGACACAACCTCGCTCGCCTTCAAGAAGGATCCCGCCAAGATGCAGCTGCTGGCCGACACGCCGGCGCTCGAAGACGTGAACGCCGACGACTACGATGCCATTTTCGTGGTCGGCGGACAGGGCCCGATGGTGACCATGATCGACGACGACCGCCTGCACCGTTTCGTGGCCGGGTTCTTTGAGGCCGGCAAGGTGACCGCCGCCGTGTGCCATGGCACTTGCATCCTTCTGAAGACCCGCCTCTCGACCGGCGATCTGCTGGTGACGGGAAAGCGCTGGACGGGCTTCGCGGATGCCGAGGAAGCCTATGTCGAACAGGCGATCGGCCAGAAGGTGCAACCCTTCTGGATCGAGACGGAAGCGCGCAAGATCGAGGCCACGCATTTCGAGGTCGCCGGCGCGCTCGAGGCGCACGCTATCCGCGACGGCAATCTCGTGACAGGACAGCAACAGGTCTCGGCCGGGGCGGCGGCCCGTGAGATCGTCGCGGCGCTCTCCTGAATGCGGCCGGAGTCGTGAGCATGGCGCAATGGTCTCTGATCCTCGCCGCCTTCGCCACCGGGGCGCTCGTTCCGTTGCAACTGGTCTTTAACGGCCAGTTGGGCGGGGTGATGCGCAACGCCTTCACCGCGTCGCTGATCGTGTTCCTGATCGGCGCCCTGGTGCTGGCCGCGATGGTTCTGGTCACGCGCCCGACCTTGCCGAGCCTCGCCACGCTCATGGCGGCGCCCAAGACCGTATGGCTCGGGGGGTTGATCGCGACCGCCTATATCGTGGCCATCGTCATCATCACCCCGCGCCTTGGCGTCGGGCTGACGACAGGGCTGATCCTCGTGGGGCAGCTTTGCATGGCCCTTGCGCTGGATCACTTCGGCGCCTTCGGCAACCCGCAGCAGACGCTCGGCCTCGGCCGCGCCGCCGGCTTGTCGCTGATGGTCGCGGGCGTCGTTCTCATCAAATTGTTCTGAAAGGTCGTCCATGTCTGAAGCTCAAAAAACCATACTGATCACCGGTGCCAATCGAGGCCTTGGCGCCGCCATCGCGGGGGCCTTTCGCTCGGTCGGCTGGCGGGTAATCGGTACCGCCCGCAACCCGGACACACTGAAGGCCGCCGTCGTCGATGCGGGACATGCCCTCGATCTCTCCGATCCCGAAAGCCTGCATGCGTTTGCCGCCGCGATCAACGAAGCCGGGGAGGTGATTGACCTTCTCGTCAACAATGCCGGCTTCAACCCGAAGGATCGCAAGGACGATCCGGACTATTTCCGCTCCACCTTCGCAATCGAGAGCTTTTCGGCCGAGAACGTGGCCCAATCCATGTGGATCAACGCGCTGGCCCCGACCGAGCTGGTCTCGCGGCTCCTGCCCAGCCTGTCGGACGAGGCCGTGGTCGTGAACATTTCGTCCTGGCTCGGCTCCATCGGCGGAAAGGCGAGCGGCGGCCACTACGGCTATGCCGGATCCAAGGCGCTGCTCAACATGATGACGCGCGCGCTCGCGGGCGAATGGAAGGACACGGCCCGGTCCGCGATCGCACTCAATCCCGGCTGGATGAGTACCGACATGGGCGGTGCCAAGGCCGAGAAGACACCCGATCAGACCGCCGCCGCCGTCTTGCGGCTCTACACGGAAGGCAGCCTCGCGGTCGCAAACGGCAAGTTTCTGAACGCGGATGGCTCTGAGCATCCCTGGTAGACAGAGGCTCGCCTCGGGTCTGAGACCGAAAGAGGCTTCGGTCCAGGCAGGGATCTGAAAAAACAAGGGCAATTTACACAGAAGGGAAGCACCATGCCACATATCGCGATCCTCGGGGCCGGTGCCGTCGGGACGGCGCTGGCCACGAACTGGGCGGCGCGCGGCCACGAGATCACCTTCGGCGTGCGCGACGCCGACAGCGAAAGCGCGCGGAAAGCGCTGAACATGCTCGGCGGTCGGGCCCGGGGAACGCACTTTGCCGACGCGGTAACGGCCGGCGACGTCGTGGTGCTTGCGCTTCCCTGGCGCGCGGTGGAGGCGACGCTTGCGGGCGTTGACGATTTCGGCGGCCGGGTCCTGATTGACGCGACCAACCCGCTCGAGTTCGTCGACGGAAGCTTGCGCCTCGCGGTTGGCCACACCACGTCCGGCGGCGAGCGGGTGGCCGAATGGGCCAGGGGCGCGCGCGTGGTGAAGACCCTCAACCAGATCGGCGCCGAACGAATGGCCGAACCCAGCGCGCTCTCCCCAAAGCCCGTGATGTTTGCGGCGGGCGACGATCCGGAGGCACGCGAGGAGGCGCTGGCCCTGATCGCCGATCTCGGTTTCGAAGCACAGGATTTCGGCCCCCTCGCCGGGGCGCGCCTGCTCGAGCCATTCGCCTTGACTTGGATCCATATGGCACTGGTGCGGGGTGAGCTACTTCCCGTCTCTTGGACAGGATCTGGCGTAATTTAAGCTACTCTTTGCACCTGCTGATCGGATTGGTTGATATCATTTCTCTGCCAACAGGCCAGCGCCGGAGGCTGGCAGCCCAAGGCTGAATGCGGGCGCTGGTGGTTGTAGAAGGTCATCCATTTCCGGATAGCCCGTTTCGTCTCGGAACCGGTCTCCCAGGCGTGCAGGTAGACGCACTCGTATTTCGCTTCGCGGACCTTCGGTTCAGGGTGCGCCACAGCCGCTCGATGAAGATGTTGTCGAGGAACCGGCCTTTTCCATCCATCGATATCCGTACGCCTGATCGGCGGAGGGAG
>NZ_MSIT01000037.1 GCF_002094885.1 Salibaculum halophilum | reverse complement strand
GGCATGTAACAGGTGCCGCAGGCACGGATCGCGAAGGGCCGCCCTCGGGCGGCCCTTTTTCGTGTTTGCCGGGTGGGATCACAGCGGAAATTTTCCGGTATCGCACGGATTTGCCGGTCCAGCTCGTCCGCTGCTCCCAGACCTCGCTGCCCGGTCAGTCTGTCATCGCCGCCGCGTTCGCGGTTTCGTTGAGAAGATTGACGAGCGAGGCGCGCAGGCGCTCCTGTTCGGTCGCGTCGGTGCGCCGGGCGGGCGCTTCGGACCAGCGGCGGAATACGAAGCGCCCCCGGCCGAAGGGGCGGGGCAGCACCATACTGTCCCAAGTGGCAAGGGCGCGCTGGCGGCTGTGCGCGAAGGCGTAGGTGTAGACCGGGCAGCCCATCGCGCTGGCCCAGTCCAGCGGCGCATCTTTCAGGACAAAGGCCGGGCCGTTCGGCCCGTCGCCGGTGATGCCGGCGCTGATACCCGCCCGGGTCTGGCGCAGAACCGCGCGGGCGGCGCGCAGGTTCGAGCTGCGCCTGTCGATCTGCATCGACCGCTGGCCGAAGTGGCGATAGAGCGCCCCGGCCGCGCGTCCGATCGGAGAGGTGTCGTGGATGCTGATCAGCGGCCCGCCCGCCCCGGGCCAGTGCGCCGGGACCATCAGAAGGTGCTGGTGCCAGACAACCAGAAGGACCGGACCGCGCGCCAGATCCTGCTGCAGTGCCGCGACCCCCTCGCCTTGCCAGCGCGTGGTTCGGTCAACCACCCGCAGGTAACACCCGATTATGAACGCGGGAAGCCAGGCCGCGAAGGCGGATTGTTCGATGCGGCGGCGCAGGGTCTTCATCGCGCGGTCTCCTGGTCGGGTTGCGCCTAGATGCGACAATTTCCGGTCCGAAGACAAGCCGCCCCCTTGATCCCGGCGTCGCCGCGGGATAATCCGACAAGCACTATAGGGGTATAGCTCAGTTGGTAGAGCGACGGTCTCCAAAACCGTAGGTCGCGGGTTCGAGCCCTGCTGCCCCTGCCACCCTCCCGCGCAAGTCAAGTGAAGCGCAGCGCAATCGCCAACCCGGGGCCGATCCCGGGTTGAAAAGCGGCGGCAGGCGGCGTATCTGATCGCAGGTCGTAGAAAAGGGCATTCCATGGCACGCACCAACCCTGTCCAGTTCATGCAGCAGGTCCGCGCGGAGGTCTCCAAGGTCGTCTGGCCGACCCGCCGCGAGGTGGTCATGACCACGATCATGGTATTCCTGCTGGCGGCTTTCATGGCGGCCTTCTTCTCGATCGTGGACCTTTTCATCCGAATGGGGCTTGAAGGGGTGCTGAACGCCTTCGGCTGAGCGCTTGCGGAAAGCCGCGATGCCCCCTTGAATTCACCTGCGCGGGGCGGTATTCGCGGCGGACTTTCCGGACGGGCGTGCGGCGAATCGCGTTGCGCGCCACTTTTCTTAGCGGAAGCCGCGCGTTAAGCGTCTGGAAAAATTGGAAACTTTTGGCTTTCGGGCCGCGGGCCACGGGGTGTCGGGCAACATGGCGAAACGTTGGTATTCGGTGAGTGTCCTCTCGAACTTCGAGAAGAAAATCGCCGAGCAGATCCACACCAAGGTCGCCGAGAAGGGACTGGAAGACCAGATCGACGAGGTTCTGGTCCCCACCGAAGAGGTGATCGAAGTCCGCCGCGGCAAGAAGGTCACGGCAGAGCGCCGCTTCATGCCGGGCTACGTGCTGGTCCATATGGAAATGTCTGACGAGGGGTATCACCTGATCAACGGTATCAACCGCGTCACCGGGTTCCTCGGCCCGCAGGGCCGGCCTATGCCGATGCGAGATGCAGAGGTGCAGGCGATCCTGGGCCGCGTCGCCGAGGGCGAAGAGGCGCCGCGCACGCTGATCTCGTTCGAGATCGGTGAGAGGGTCAAGGTCAACGACGGCCCCTTCGAAGACTTCGACGGCATGATCGAGGAAGTGGACGACGACAACCAGCGCCTGAAGGTGTCGGTGTCGATCTTCGGCCGGGAAACGCCAGTCGAGCTGGAATTCACGCAGGTCACCAAGCAAACCTGAGTGGAGCAATCGTGGGGGCTGCGGCGCAGGCGTGTGACCGGGCTGACCACGACGACGAAGACGGGGCGGATCGCGTTTCGCCCCCAGTTGTGAAAAAGGAGAGGCCAGATGGCCAAGAAACTTGCCGGCACGATGAAGCTGCAGATCCCTGCGGGGCAGGCCAACCCGTCGCCGCCCGTGGGCCCCGCGCTGGGTCAGCGCGGGATCAACATCATGGAATTCTGCAAGGCGTTCAACGCCAAGACCCAGGAGATGGAGCAGGGCGCGCCGTGCCCGACGCTGATCACCTACTACCAGGACAAGTCCTTCGCGCTCGAGATCAAGACGCCCCCGGCGTCCTACTACCTCAAGAAGGCGGCGAACCTGAAGTCGGGGGCGACGACCCCGTCGCGCCAGACCGCCGGCACGGTGACCAAGAAGCAGGTGCAGGAGATTGCCGAGGCCAAGATGCAGGACCTCAGCGCCAACGACATGGAAAGCGCCATGAAGATTATCCTTGGCTCGGCCAAGTCCATGGGCATCGAGGTGAAGTAAGATGGCAAAGCTTGGAAAACGCGCCCGCGCCGCCCGCGATGTCGTCAAGGGCAAAGACAACGTTTCGGTCACCGAGGCCGTCTCGCTGATCAAGGAGAACGCCAAGGCCAAGTTCGACGAGACCGTCGAGGTCGCCGTCTGCCTGGGGGTCGACCCGCGCCACGCAGACCAGATGGTGCGCGGCAAGGTCAGCCTGCCCAACGGCACCGGCAAGGACGTCCGCGTGGCCGTCTTCGCCCGCGGCGACAAGGCGGAAGAGGCCAAGGCCGCCGGGGCCGACATCATCGGCGCCGAGGACCTGATGGAGACCATCCAGGGCGGCACGATCGAGTTCGAACGCTGCATCGCGACACCGGACATGATGCCCGTCGTCGGCCGGCTGGGCAAGATCCTCGGCCCGCGAAACCTGATGCCGAACCCCAAGGTCGGCACCGTGACCATGGACGTGAAAGAGGCCGTCGAGGCCGCCAAGGGCGGCGAGGTCCAGTTCAAGGTCGAGAAGGCGGGCGTCATCCATGCCGGTATCGGCAAGGCCAGTTTTGACGCCGGCAAGCTGGAAGAGAACCTGAAGGCCTTCGTGGACGCGGTGCAGAAGGCCAAGCCGGCCGGCGCCAAGGGCGCATATTTGAAGAAGATCGCGCTGAGCTCGACCATGGGCCCCGGCGTGACCGTTGCGGTGGACAGCGCCACCGGCAGCGCCTGAGAGATTCCGCGCCCCTCGGGGCGCTGAATGGCGGGGCCTGACCATCGGCCCCGTCCTGTCCGAGACGGAGGGTTGGATTGCGGTCCTGTAATTCCTTCCCGAGATGGGGAACGAGACGAGATTTCCGTTCGGGTCGGCTTCGACCCTCGGGCGATCAAGGCCTCGGGACCCTCACGGACCCGAAGTGGATGGACCGGCCGGTCCATCCGGAACGAGCCGGGGAGCGATCCCCATACTTGGAGTGAAACTGTGGATAGAGCCCAGAAAGAGAAAGTGGTCGAGGAACTCGGCCAGATCTTCGAAAGCTCTGGCGTCGTGGTGGTTTCCCACTACGAGGGCCTGACAGTTGCCGAGATGCAGGACCTGCGCGCGCGCATGCGCGAGGCGGGCGGGTCCGTGCGCGTTGCCAAGAACAGGCTCGCCAAGATCGCCCTGAAGGGGAAGCCGTGCGAGAGCATTGCGAACCTGATGACGGGCATGACCGTGCTTTCCTATTCCGAAGACCCCGTGGCCGCGGCCAAGGTGGTTCAGGACTATGCCAAGGGTAACAGCAAGCTTGTTATCCTCGGCGGCGCAATGGGAGAGACGGTGCTGGACACCGCCGGTGTCGAACGTGTGGCCAAGATGCCGTCCCGCGAGGAGCTCATCGCCTCCATCGCCGGCTGCATCGTCGCGCCTGCGTCGAACATCGCCGGGGCCGTTGGCGCACCTGCTTCGAACATCGCGGGCATTCTTTCGACCATCGAAGAGAAAGCTGCCTGAGCAACTGAACTGCCCTCGTGGGGCGCGTGCCCCGACGTTGGAACACAACTGAATGGAACGGAAACAGTAAAATGGCTGATCTGAAGAAACTTGCTGAAGAGATCGTGGGCCTGACCCTTCTCGAAGCCCAGGAACTGAAAGAAATCCTCAAGGACGAATACGGCATCGAGCCCGCCTCGGGCGGTGCCGTCATGATGGCCGGCCCGGCCGACGGAGGCGGCGGCGAAGCCGAGGAGGAGCAGACTGAATTCGACGTCGTGCTCAAGAGCGCCGGCGCCTCCAAGATCAACGTGATCAAGGAAGTCCGCGGCATCACCGGCCTGGGCCTGAAAGAGGCCAAGGAACTGGTCGAGAGCGGCGGCAAGATCAAGGAAGGCGTCGACAAGGCCGAAGCCGAAGAGATCAAGGGCAAGCTGGAAGACGCCGGCGCCGAGATCGAGCTGGCCTGAGGCATGCCCTCTGCGAGCCGTCCGGGGGCAGCAGGTCCCCGCCCGGCCGCGACATCACTGGCTGGACCCGTCGAAAAACGGGTCCAGCCGAACCCGTCTTAGAGGCCGCATTTGCGGATGCGTCCTTTTGGATCGGTTCACAGGTCGGGAGGCGCCCGGTGGGACGGGCGCCAGGAATTGACCGAAACGATCCGCTCTCACGCGGGGTCTGCGCCGCCGCCCCACGGCCCGGACCACCAGCAGAGACTGAAAGGTGACAAGACACATGGCTCAATCGTTCCTCGGCCAGAAACGCTTGCGCAAGTACTACGGCAAGATCCGTGAAGTCCTTGAAATGCCGAACCTCATCCAGGTTCAGAAATCCAGCTACGACCTCTTTCTCGACTCCGGCGAGGGCCCCGAGCCCATCGACGGCGAGGGCATCAAGGGGACCTTCCAGTCGGTCTTCCCGATCAAGGATTTCAACGAGAACTCGGTCCTCGAATTCGTCCGCTACGAGCTGGAAAAGCCCAAGTACGACGTCGAGGAATGCCAACAGCGCGACATGACCTATGCCGCGCCGCTCAAGGTGACGCTGCGGCTGATCGTCTTCGACGCCGACGAGGACACGGGCGCCAAGTCGGTCAAGGACATCAAGGAACAGGACGTCTTCATGGGCGACATGCCCCTGATGACCGAGAACGGCACCTTCATCGTCAACGGCACCGAGCGGGTCATCGTGTCCCAGATGCACCGCAGCCCGGGCGTGTTCTTCGACCACGACAAGGGCAAGACCCACAGCTCGGGCAAGCTGCTCTTTGCCTGCCGGATCATTCCGTACCGCGGTTCGTGGCTCGACTTCGAGTTCGACGCAAAGGACCTTGTGTACGCGCGCATCGACCGACGCCGCAAGCTGCCGGTCACGACCCTGCTCTATGCGCTGGGGCTCGACCAGGAGGGCATCATGAATGCCTATTACGACACGGTCGACTATTCCTTCGACAAGAAAAAGCGCGCCTGGAAGACCAGGTTCTTCCCCGAGCGAGTGCGCGGTACCCGTCCGACGCACGATCTGGTTGACGCTAAGACCGGCGAAGTGATCGCCGAGGCCGGCAAGAAGATCACGCCCCGCGCCGTCAAGAAGCTGATCGACGAAGGCACCGTCACAGACCTGCTGGTGCCCTTCGAGAGCATCGTCGGCAAGTTCGCGGCCAAGGACATCATCAACGAGGAAACCGGCGCCATCTACGTTGAGGCCGGCGACGAGCTGACCCTCGAGACGGACAAGGACGGCGAGATCATCGGCGGCACGGTCAAGGAGCTGCTGGACGCCGGCGTGTCGTCCATACCGGTGCTGGACATCGATAACGTCAGCGTCGGCCCCTACATGCGCAACACCATGGCGCAGGACAAGAACATGGACCGCGAAAGCGCGCTCATGGACATCTACCGCGTCATGCGCCCGGGCGAGCCGCCCACTGTCGATGCGGCCAGCGCGCTCTTCGACACGCTGTTCTTCGACAGCGAGCGCTATGACCTGTCCGCTGTTGGCCGCGTCAAGATGAACATGCGCCTGAACCTCGATGCCGAGGACACCCAGCGCACCCTGCGCCGCGAGGATATCGTGGCCTGTATCAAGGCGCTGGTAGACCTGCGCGACGGGCGCGGCGACATCGACGACATCGACCACCTCGGCAACCGCCGGGTGCGCTCGGTCGGCGAGCTGATGGAGAACCAGTACCGCGTCGGCCTGCTGCGCATGGAACGCGCGATCAAGGAGCGCATGTCCAGCGTCGAGATCGACACGGTCATGCCGCAGGACCTGATCAACGCCAAGCCGGCCGCGGCCGCGGTGCGCGAATTCTTCGGCTCGTCGCAGCTGTCGCAGTTCATGGACCAGACAAACCCGCTGTCGGAAGTCACGCACAAGCGCCGCCTCTCGGCGCTCGGGCCCGGCGGCCTCACCCGTGAACGCGCCGGTTTCGAGGTGCGCGACGTGCACCCGACCCATTATGGTCGCGTGTGCCCGATCGAGACGCCGGAAGGGCCGAACATCGGCCTGATCAACTCGCTGGCCACCTACGCGCGGGTGAACAAGTACGGCTTCATCGAGACCCCGTATCGCGTCGTCCAGAACGGCGAGGTCTCCGACGAGGTGCACTACATGTCCGCCACCGAGGAGATGCGCCACACGGTCGCCCAGGCCAACGCCAACCTCGACACCGACATGAAGTTCGTCAACGATCTGGTCTCGACGCGGCAGAACGGCGAATACACCCTGGCCCCGAACGAGAATGTGGATCTGATCGACGTCAGCCCCAAGCAGCTGGTCTCGGTCGCGGCCTCGCTGATCCCGTTCCTCGAGAATGACGACGCCAACCGCGCGCTGATGGGCTCGAACATGCAGCGCCAGGCGGTTCCGACGCTGCGCTCCGAGGCGCCCTTGGTAGGCACCGGCATCGAGGGTCAGGTAGCCACGGATTCGGGCGCGGCGATCCAGGCCCGGCGGGCCGGGATCATCGACCAGGTCGATGCCCAGCGGATCGTCATTCGCGCCACCGAGGATCTCGAGGTCGGCGACCCCGGCGTCGATATCTACCGGATGCGCAAGTTCCAGCGGTCGAACCAGAACACCTGCATCAACCAGCGCCCGCTGGTGAAGGTCGGCGACACGGTCGGCAAGGGCGAAGTGATCGCCGATGGCCCGTCGACGGATATCGGCGAACTGGCCCTGGGCAAGAACGTGGTCACGGCCTTCATGCCCTGGAACGGCTACAACTACGAGGATTCGATCCTGATTTCGGAACGGATCGTCAAGGACGACGTCTTCACCAGCGTTCACATCGAGGAATTCGAGGTCGCCGCCCGCGACACCAAGCTGGGGCCCGAGGAAATCACCCGCGACATCCCCAACGTCGGCGAGGAGGCCCTGCGCAACCTCGACGAGGCGGGCATCGTCTATATCGGCGCCGAAGTGGGGCCGGGCGATATCCTGGTGGGCAAGATCACCCCCAAGGGCGAGAGCCCGATGACCCCCGAGGAAAAGCTGCTGCGCGCGATCTTCGGCGAAAAGGCCAGCGACGTGCGCGATACCTCGCTGCGCCTGCCGCCGGGGGATTACGGCACGATCCTGGAGGTGCGCGTTTTCAACCGCCACGGTGTGGAAAAGGACGAACGCGCGCTGCAGATCGAGCGGGAAGAGGTCGAGCGCCTTGGCCGGGACCGCGACGACGAGCTGGCGATCCTCGATCGCAACATCTACGCGCGGCTCAACTCGATGCTGATCGGCAAGACCGTCGCCAAGGGACCCAAGGGGATCAGCGCGGGCACCGAGATCACGCCCGAAATCCTCGAGGAAATGCCCCGCAGCCACTGGTGGCAGCTGGCACTCAAGGAAGAGGAGGACGCCCAGGTCGTCGAGGCGCTGAACGAACAGTACGAGGCGCAGAAGCGCCAGCTGGACGCCCGCTTCGAGGACAAGGTCGAAAAGGTCCGCCGCGGCGACGACCTGCCGCCCGGCGTGATGAAGATGGTCAAGGTCTTTGTGGCCGTGAAGCGCAAGCTTCAGCCGGGTGACAAGATGGCCGGCCGGCACGGCAACAAGGGCGTTATTTCCAAGGTGGTCCCCGAAGAGGACATGCCCTTCCTGCAGGATGGCACGCCGGTCGATTTCGTGCTCAACCCGCTGGGCGTGCCCAGCCGGATGAACGTCGGCCAGATCCTCGAGACGCACATGGGCTGGGCGGCCCGCGGCCTCGGCAACCAGATCGAGGACGCGCTGGGCGAATACCGCCGGTCGGGTGACCTGTCGCCGGTTAAGGACGCCATGAAGATCGCCTATGGTGACGAGGTCTATGACGAAGGCATCGAGGGCATGGACGAAAAGCATCTGCTGGAAGCGGCCGGCAATGTCACGAACGGCGTGCCGATCGCGACGCCGGTCTTCGACGGTGCCAAGGAGGACGACGTCAACGACGCGTTGCGTCGTGCGGGCTTCGATGAGTCCGGGCAGTCGCTGCTCTATGACGGCCGCACCGGCGAGCAGTTCAGCCGCCCCGTCACGGTTGGCATAAAGTATCTGCTCAAGCTGCACCACCTTGTCGACGACAAGATCCACGCCCGGTCAACTGGCCCCTACAGCCTCGTGACCCAGCAGCCGCTGGGCGGCAAGGCGCAGTTCGGTGGCCAGCGCTTCGGCGAGATGGAGGTCTGGGCGCTGGAAGCCTACGGCGCCGCCTACACCCTGCAGGAGATGCTGACGGTGAAATCCGACGACGTGGCAGGCCGCACCAAGGTCTACGAGAGCATCGTCAAGGGCGAGGACAACTTCGAGGCCGGCGTGCCCGAGAGCTTCAACGTGCTCGTGAAGGAAGTCCGCGGCCTCGGCCTCAACATGGAACTCCTGGACTCGGAGGAGGACGACTAGGGATTTTCGATGAAAACCCTTGCGGGCGCGGTTCCTGATCAAGACCCGTGCCCGCGCGCCCCTTCCAGCCCGTATTTCGAGGGAAAGACATGAACCAGGAACTGACCAACAACCCGTTCAACCCGACCGCCCCGGCCAAGATCTTCGACGAGATCAAGGTCTCCCTTGCCTCGCCCGAGCGGATCCTCTCGTGGTCCTTCGGCGAGATCAAGAAGCCCGAAACCATCAACTACCGCACGTTCAAGCCCGAGCGTGACGGCCTGTTCTGCGCGCGAATCTTCGGCCCGATCAAGGACTACGAGTGCCTGTGCGGCAAGTACAAGCGCATGAAGTATCGCGGCGTCGTCTGCGAGAAGTGCGGCGTCGAGGTGACCCTGCAGAAGGTCCGCCGCGAACGCATGGGCCACATCGAGCTGGCCGCGCCCGTCGCCCATATCTGGTTTCTCAAGTCGCTGCCCAGCCGCATCGGCCTGATGCTGGACATGACCCTGCGCGACCTCGAACGCGTTCTCTACTTCGAGAACTACGTGGTGATCGAACCCGGCCTGACCGATCTGAAATACGGCGCGCTGATGACCGAGGAGGAATTCCTCGACGCGCAGGACCAGTACGGCATGGACGCCTTCACCGCCAACATCGGCGCCGAGGCCATCCGCGAGATGCTGTCGCAGATCGATCTGGAGGCCGAGGCCGAGCAGCTGCGCGAGGACCTCAAGGAGGCCACGGGCGAACTGAAGCCCAAGAAGATCATCAAGCGCCTCAAGGTGGTCGAGAGCTTCATCGAGAGCGGCAACCGCCCGGAATGGATGATCATGACCGTGGTGCCCGTGATACCGCCGGAACTGCGCCCGCTGGTGCCGCTGGACGGGGGCCGTTTCGCGACCTCGGACCTGAACGACCTCTACCGCCGGGTCATCAACCGCAACAACCGCCTCAAGCGGCTGATCGAGCTGCGCGCGCCCGACATCATCGTGCGCAACGAAAAGCGGATGCTGCAGGAATCGGTGGATGCGCTTTTCGACAATGGCCGCCGCGGCCGGGTCATTACCGGTGCCAACAAGCGCCCGCTCAAGTCGCTGTCGGACATGCTCAAGGGCAAGCAGGGCCGCTTCCGCCAGAACCTTCTGGGCAAGCGGGTCGATTTCTCGGGCCGGTCGGTCATCGTGACCGGGCCGGAACTCAAGCTGCACCAGTGCGGCTTGCCCAAGAAGATGGCGTTGGAGCTGTTCAAGCCCTTCATCTACTCGCGGCTCGAGGCCAAGGGTCTGTCGTCCACGGTCAAGCAGGCGAAAAAGCTGGTCGAGAAGGAACGCCCCGAGGTCTGGGACATCCTCGACGAGGTGATCCGCGAACATCCGGTGCTGCTCAACCGTGCGCCGACGCTGCACCGGCTGGGCATCCAGGCCTTTGAGCCGATCCTGATCGAGGGCAAGGCGATCCAGCTGCACCCGCTGGTCTGCTCGGCCTTCAACGCCGACTTCGACGGTGACCAGATGGCCGTGCACGTCCCGCTGAGCCTCGAGGCCCAGCTGGAAGCGCGCGTGCTGATGATGTCGACCAACAACGTGCTGTCGCCGGCCAACGGCGCGCCGATCATCGTGCCCTCGCAGGACATGATCCTGGGGCTGTATTACACGACGATCGAACGCGCCGGCATGAAGGGCGAGGGCATGGTCTTCGGCTCGGTCGAAGAGGTCGAACACGCGCTGGCACAGGGCGAAGTTCACATGCACGCCAGGATCCAGGCCCGCGTCAAGCAGATCGACGAGACCGGGCAGGAGGTGTTCCAGCGCTTCGAGACCACGCCCGGCCGTGTCCGGCTGGGCGCGATGCTGCCGCTGAATGCCAAGGCCCCGTTCGACCTGGTCAACCGTCTGCTGCGCAAGAAGGAGGTGCAGCAGGTCATCGACACCGTCTACCGCTACTGCGGCCAGAAGGAATCGGTGATCTTCTGCGACCAGATCATGACCATGGGTTTCCGCGAGGCCTTCAGGGCCGGGATTTCCTTCGGCAAGGACGACATGGTCATTCCCGACGGCAAGTGGGGAATGGTCGAGGAGACCCGCGGCCAGGTCAAGGACTTCGAGCAGCAGTACATGGACGGCCTGATCACCCAGGGCGAGAAGTACAACAAGGTCGTCGATGCCTGGTCCAAGGCCAATGACCGCGTCACCGAGGCGATGATGTCGACGATCTCGGCCGAACGGACCGACGAGAGCGGCGCCGTGATGGAGCCGAACTCGGTCTACATGATGGCCCACTCGGGCGCGCGCGGCTCGGTCACCCAGATGAAGCAGCTGGGCGGGATGCGCGGCCTGATGGCCAAGCCGAGCGGCGAGATCATCGAGACGCCGATCATCTCGAACTTCAAGGAAGGCCTGACCGTGCTGGAGTATTTCAACTCCACCCACGGGGCGCGCAAGGGCCTGTCGGACACCGCGCTCAAGACGGCGAATTCGGGCTACCTGACCCGGCGTCTGGTCGACGTCGCGCAGGATTGCATCGTGCGCGAGGCCGACTGCGGCACCGACCGCGCGATCACCGCCGAACCGGCGATCAACGACGGCGAGATCGTCTCGACCATGAGCGAGCGCATCCTGGGCCGCGTCGCGGCCGAGGACGTGACCGTGCCAGGCGGTGACGAGGTTCTTGTCAAGCGTGGCGAACTGATCGACGAACGCATGGCCGACGCGATCGACGATGCCGGCGTGGTCAAGATGAAGATCCGCAGCCCGCTGACCTGCGAGGCCGAGGACGGCGTCTGCGCCCAGTGCTACGGGCGCGACCTGGCCAGGGGCACCCAGGTCAACATCGGCGAGGCGGTGGGCATCATCGCCGCGCAGTCCATCGGCGAGCCGGGCACGCAGCTGACCATGCGCACCTTCCACATCGGCGGTGTCGCCCAGGGCGGGCAGCAATCGTTCCTGGAGTCCTCGGTGGCCGGCAAGATCGCGTTCCGCGATGCGCAGATCCTCGAGAACTCGGCCGGCGAACCCATCGCGATGGGGCGCAACATGGCCATCGTCCTGCTGGACGAGAGCGGCGAGGAGCTGACCACGCACAAGGTCGGCTACGGCTCCAAGCTCTTCGTCAAGGAGGGTCAGCAGGTCGAGCGCGGCGACAAGCTCTACGAGTTCGACCCCTATACGCTGCCGATCATCGCCGAGAAGGCCGGCACGGCCAAGTTCGTTGATCTGGTCAACGGTGTTGCCGTGCGCGAGGAAACCGACGAGGCCACCGGCATGACCCAGAAGATCGTGTCCGACTGGCGCGCCGCGCCCAAGGGCAACGAGCTCAAGCCGGAGATCCTTGTCGTGGGCGAGAATGGCGAACCGGTGCGCAACGACGCGGGCCACCCGGTGACCTATCCGATGTCGGTGGATGCGGTGCTGTCGGTCGAGGATGGCCAGAAGATCGACGCCGGCGACGTGGTCGCGCGCATCCCGCGCGAGGGGGCCAAGACCAAGGACATCACCGGCGGTCTGCCGCGGGTGGCCGAACTGTTCGAGGCCCGTCGTCCCAAGGACCACGCCATCATCGCCGAGATCGACGGCCACGTCCGCTTCGGCAAGGACTACAAGAACAAGCGGCGCATCGCGATCGAGCCCACCGACGAGTCGCTGGACAAGGTCGAGTACATGGTGCCCAAGGGCAAGCACATCCCGGTGCAGGAAGGCGACTTCGTGCAGAAGGGGGACTATGTCATGGACGGTAACCCCGCGCCGCACGACATCCTGTCGATCCTCGGGGTCGAGGCGCTTGCCGAATACATGATCGACGAGGTGCAGGACGTCTATCGCCTTCAGGGTGTGAAGATCAACGACAAGCACATCGAGGTGATCGTGCGCCAGATGCTGCAGAAGTGGGAGATTCTCGACAGCGGGGATTCCACGCTTCTCAAGGGCGAGCATGTAGACAAGCAGGAACTGGAGGCGGCCAACGAGAAGGCGGTCACCAAGGGCGGGCGCCCGGCAACTGGCGAGCCGATCCTGCTGGGCATCACCAAGGCGTCGCTGCAGACCCGCAGCTTCATCTCGGCGGCCTCCTTCCAGGAGACGACCCGCGTGCTGACCGAGGCCTCGGTCCAGGGCAAACGCGACAAGCTGGTCGGCCTGAAGGAGAACGTGATCGTCGGGCGGCTGATCCCGGCCGGCACCGGCGGGGCCGCCCAGCGGGTGCAGCGTGTGGCCCAAGAGCGTGACAACGTCGTGATCGAAGCCCGCCGCGAAGAGGCCGAGGCGGCCGCGGCCCTCGCGGCGCCCGACGCGGCGCCCGAGGACGATGACGTCATCGGCGGCGACGCGTTCGACACGCTGCTTGCCGATACCCCCGAAAGCCGCGACGACTGATCCGCCGTCCGGACCTAGGTGACAAGGAAAGGCCCCGCCCGGCGCGGGGCCTTTTCACGTTGCCCTGCCGGCGCCGGGCACGGGGCCGTGCCGCGGCGGTGCGACGGGTGCATCAGGGCTGTTGACAGCCCCCCCGACTCCACCTATAGACCGGCGCACTTGGCAGGGGTCCGTGGGCCTCGTACCTGAGTATCAAAATTTCAGTGGTCAAGATCCGGCCTATTTCTGGCCCGATCCTCTGGATATCCCACCGCAACGTTCCTCCGGTAAGGGAACGCCTGCGGGCTTGTGGCGCTTTGTGGACGCATGAGGCGCCTGAACCGATAACCGCGGACCGACCGGTTCGCTACACATGTGTATGAAGTGGGGAACAAAGCCCAATGCCAACGATCCAGCAGCTGATCCGGAAGCCCCGGCAGCCCAAAGCCAAGCGCCAGAAGTCCCTTCACCTGGAAGGCAACCCGCAGAAGCGTGGCGTCTGCACCCGTGTCTACACCACCACGCCGAAGAAGCCGAACTCGGCGATGCGGAAGGTGGCTAAGGTGCGTTTGACCAACGGCTACGAGGTGATCAGCTACATTCCTGGCGAGAAGCACAACCTTCAGGAACACTCGGTCGTCCTGATCCGCGGCGGCCGCGTTAAAGACCTTCCCGGTGTGCGCTACCACATCCTGCGCGGCGTGCTCGACACTCAGGGTGTCAAGGACCGCAAGCAGCGCCGCTCGAAGTACGGCGCCAAGCGTCCCAAGTAAGAGGAAAAACAGATGTCTCGTCGTCACGCCGCCGAAAAGCGCGAAGTCCTGCCCGACGCCAAATACGGCGACCGGGTCCTCACCAAGTTCATGAACAACCTGATGTACCACGGCAAGAAGTCCGCCGCCGAGAGTATCGTCTACGGCGCCTTCGACCGGGTGGAAGGCAAGCTCAAGAAGGCCCCCGTGGAAGTGTTCCACGAGGCGTTGGACAACATCAAGCCCGCGGTGGAAGTTCGCTCGCGCCGCGTCGGTGGTGCCACCTACCAGGTGCCCGTCGAAGTTCGCCCCGAGCGCCGCGAGGCGCTGGCCATCCGCTGGCTGATCAAGGCGGCCCGGACGCGCAACGAAAACACCATGGAAGAGCGCCTCGCAGGCGAGCTCGCCGATGCGGTCAACGGCCGCGGCACCGCGGTGAAAAAGCGCGAAGACACCCACAAGATGGCCGACGCCAACAAGGCGTTCAGCCATTATCGCTGGTAAACATCACTCTTTCTGAGGACTAGGCCAAATGGCACGCGATTATCCCCTCGACCGATACCGCAACTTCGGGATCATGGCCCACATCGACGCGGGCAAGACGACCTGTTCGGAGCGGATCCTGTTTTACACGGGCAAGTCCCACAATATCGGCGAGGTCCATGACGGCGCCGCCACCATGGACTGGATGGAGCAGGAACAGGAGCGTGGCATCACGATCACCTCGGCTGCGACCACCACCTTCTGGGAGCGCACCGAGAACGGCAAGGAGCCGGACTCGCTCAAGCACCGCATGAACATCATCGACACCCCGGGCCACGTGGACTTCACCATCGAGGTCGAGCGCTCGCTCGCCGTGCTCGACGGGGCGATCTGCGTGCTGGACGCCAACGCCGGTGTCGAGCCGCAGACCGAGACCGTCTGGCGCCAGGCCGACCGCTATCAGGTGCCGCGGATCGTCTTTATCAACAAGATGGACAAGATCGGCGCCGACTACTTCAACTGTGTTCGCATGATCGAGGAGCGCACCGGCGCCCGCGCCGTGCCTGTGTCCCTGCCCATCGGGGCCGAGCACGAGCTGGAAGGTGTTATCGACCTCGTCACCATGAAGGAATGGGTCTGGCGCGGCGAGGATCTGGGCGCGAGCTGGTTCCAGGAGGATATCCGCGACAGTCTCAAGGAGACGGCCGAGGAATGGCGCGGCAAGATGGTCGAGGCCGCCGTCGAAATGGACGACGACGCCATGATGGCCTACCTCGACGGCGAAGAACCTGACGTGCCGACCCTGCGCAAGCTGCTGCGCAAGGGCACGCTTGATCTGTCCTTCGTGCCGGTCCTGGGTGGGTCCGCCTTCAAGAACAAGGGGGTTCAGCCGCTGCTGAACGCCGTGATCGACTACCTGCCCAGCCCCATGGACGTGGTCGACTACATGGGGTTCGCCCCCGACGACGAGACCGAGACCCGCAACATCCCGCGCCGCGCGGACGATGACATGCCGTTCTCGGGTCTGGCCTTCAAGATCATGAACGACCCCTTCGTCGGGTCGCTGACCTTCACCCGGATCTACTCGGGCGTGCTGCGCAAGGGCGACACGATGCTCAACGCCACCAAGGGCAAGAAGGAGCGTGTCGGCCGCATGATGATGATGCACTCCAACGATCGCACCGAAATCGAGGAGGCCTTCGCCGGCGACATCATCGCCCTGGCCAGCCTCAAGGACACCACCACTGGCGACACGATCTGCGATCCCAAGGCCCCGGTCGTGCTGGAGACCATGACCTTCCCTGAGCCCGTGATCGAGATCGCGGTCGAGCCCAAGACCAAGGGCGACCAGGAGAAGATGTCGCAGGGGCTTGCGCGGCTCGCGGCCGAGGATCCGTCCTTCCGCGTGGAGACCGACCTTGAGTCGGGCCAGACGATCATGAAGGGCATGGGCGAGCTTCACCTGGACATCCTGGTCGATCGCCTCAAGCGCGAGTTCAAGGTCGACGCCAACATCGGCGCGCCGCAGGTCGCCTATCGCGAGACCATCGGCCACGAGATCGAGCACACCTACACCCACAAGAAGCAGTCGGGCGGGTCGGGCCAGTTCGCCGAGGTCAAGATGATCATCTCGCCGACCGAACCGGGCGAAGGCTACTCCTTCGAGTCCCGCATCGTCGGCGGCTCGGTGCCCAAGGAATTCATCCCCGGTGTCGAGAAGGGCATCGAGAGCGTGATGGACAGCGGCCCGCTGGCCGGCTTCCCGGTTATCGACTTCAAGGTGGCGCTGATCGACGGCAAGTACCACGACGTTGACTCCAGCGTCATGGCCTTCGAGATCGCCTCGCGCATGGCTATGCGCGAGGGCCTGCGCAAGGCCGGCGCCAAGCTGCTCGAGCCGATGATGAAGGTCGAGGTGATCACGCCGGAGGAATACACCGGCTCGATCATCGGCGACCTGACGTCGCGGCGCGGCCAGGTGCAGGGGCAGGAGCCCCGCGGCAACGCCATCGCCATCTCGGCCGACGTGCCGCTGGCCAACATGTTCGGCTACATCAACACGCTGCGGTCCATGTCCTCGGGGCGGGCGCAGTTCACCATGCAGTTCTCGCACTACGACCCGGTGCCGCAGAACATCAGCGAGGAAATTCAGGCGAGCTTCGCCTGATCACAAACAGACCGGCGGGCCGGCAGCCTGTCGTGAAAGTCAAAGGAGGCCAT
>NZ_MSIT01000036.1 GCF_002094885.1 Salibaculum halophilum | reverse complement strand
GCCCCGACGGCCGCGCCCGCATCGACGTGATCGCCACCCTGCGCGCCGCCGCGCCCTGGCAGCGGCTGCGCGCGCGGCACGGCACGGCGCGGATCGTCATCCACCCCGGCGACATCCGCCTGCGCCGCTACGAGGACCGCTCGGACCGGCTGGTGATCTTCGTGGTCGATGCCTCGGGCTCGGCGGCGATGGCGCGGCTGGCCGAGGCCAAGGGCGCGGTGGAACTGCTGCTGGGCCAGGCCTATGCCCGGCGCGACCACGTCGCGCTGGTCGCCTTTCGCGGCACCGGGGCCGAGACGCTGCTGCCGCCCACGCGCTCGCTGGTGCAGGCCAAGCGGCGGCTGGCCGCCCTGCCCGGCGGCGGTGGCACGCCACTGGCGGCCGGGCTGCAAGCGGCCGCCGCGCTGTCCGAACAGGCCCGCCGCCGGGGGCTGACCCCGGCCTTTGCCCTGCTCACCGATGGCCGGGCCAATGTCGCGCTGGACGGCACGACCGGGCGCGCCACCGCGCGCGCCGACGCCGAAACCACCGCCGCGCTGTTGCGCGGCATGACCGACCAGGGCTGCGTGATCGACACGGCCCCGCGCCCCGGCCCCGAGGCCACGGCGCTGGCCGGCCAGCTGGCGGTGGACTGCATCAAGCTGCCCCGCGCCGATGCGCAGCGCCTCTCAGGCGCCATCGACCGCGCCCTGGACGGGGGCTGAGCCATGGACTGGACCCGCGACCTGGCCGACTGGCCCAACAGCGCGCTGTCGCGCCGCCTGCGCTGCCGTCCGCATGACTGGCACGTGCAGGAAACGGGTACCGGCGACACGCTGGTTTTGCTGCACGGCGCCGGGGCCTCGACCCACAGCTGGCGCGACGTGCAGCCGATCCTGGCCGAGACGTACCACGTCGTCGCGCTGGACTTGCCCGGTCAGGGGTTTACCCGAGCCGGCACCCTGCGCCGCTGCGGACTGGACAGCATGGCCGACGATATCGCGGCGCTACTGGCGGCCAACGACTGGACGCCTCGCGCGGTGATCGGCCACTCGGCGGGGGCCGCCATCGCCTTGCGCCTGAGCGAGATGCGCCAGGCCGCGGGCGAGATGCCCCCGCGCGTCGTCGGCCTCAATCCAGCCTTGGGCAACTTCGAGGGAGCCGCCGGCTGGCTTTTCCCGGCGCTCGCGAAACTGCTCGCGCTCAACCCTCTGACGGCATCGCTGTTTTCACTGGGCGCGCCCAGCACCGCCCGCGCGCGGCGACTGATCGAGAGTACCGGATCGCCGCTCGACGATGAAGGCTTGGCGCTTTACGCGCGACTGATCGCGGACCGTGCCCATGTGGACGCAACGCTGCAGATGATGGCGCAGTGGCGGATCGACCCGCTGCTTGGCCGGCTGGATCGGCTGGCGGCCGATTGCCTCTTCATCACAGGCGCGCGGGACAAGGCGGTGCCGCCGCGCGTCGCCGAGCGCGCCGCCGCGCGCATGCCCGCCTGCCGTGTCGAGACCCTGCCCGATCTGGGCCACTTGGCCCACGAGGAGGCGCCGGCCGAGATCGCAGCGCGCATCCTGAACTGGCTGTCCTGACCGCCGGACGGGTCGCCCCGCGCCCCGTGCTTTTTTGGGCGGGCGCAACAGGCCACGGCCCGAGACGCGGAAATCCGGATCGGTCAGACCTCGTCGGCGGCCTGCTGCGCGATCGCCGGGATCATAGAGCGGTGGATGCCCATGTCGGCAAGGTCGCGGTCACTGACGCGGGTCAGCTCGTCGAAGGTCTGCCGGTAGGCCTTGCGCCGTGCGGCGCGATGCGCCAGCGCGTCTCGCAGGTTGACGAGGCGGTCCCGCAGGGAGGGGCCGTGCGCGCGGATGTCGGTCGTATGTGCCATGATGGCCTCTTTCGTTTGGTGTTTCGTTTCGGCGCGGTTTGCGTCGATCACCACGTTACCTAAGGGGATGCGGCGCGCGCACAATCCGCCGAATGGTCAAAGCCGCCATGCAGGAAACGCATGGGATCTGCGCGGATCACGCCGGCCGCCCAACAGCCCGGCCTTTCGCACGCCGGGGCAGGACCGACCATCGGATTTCTTCGTTTTCTTTCGGTTTGCCGCCGCGCGGCGACACATTCGCGCGCCGGCAAACAGAATCAGCCGATGAACGACCCTCGTCGCGACGGCGACACCGATGCTGCCGGGCGGCTGGCCACCCGTGCGCCCGGACCCTGGCAAGGCCCTGAAGATATGTCAGAAATTTTAAACCGAATATTTCCGAACACAAACTTCTTGCGTTTTTTTATATTTCGTCACACCTTCAAACGGTGACGCGCATGGAGGATGCGAGGCACGAGGGAGGACCACGCCTTGACCAGCGGCTCGGAAAACGAGGTCACGGATCTCTTCATCGTCGGCGGCGGCATCAATGGCTGCGGCATCGCCCGCGATGCGGCCGGCCGTGGCCTGTCCGTCACGTTGGCCGAGATGAACGACCTTGCCTCGGCAACCTCGTCGGCCTCCACGAAACTGTTTCACGGCGGTCTGCGCTATCTGGAATTCTTCGAGTTCCGCCTCGTCCGCGAAGCCCTGATCGAGCGCGAGACGCTGCTGCGCGCCATGCCGCACATCAGCTGGCCGATGCGCTTCGTGCTGCCCTACCACAAGGACATGCGCTTCGACTCCGAGACGCCCACCTCGAAGCTGCTGTCGACGGTCATGCCGTGGATGAAGGGCCGCCGCCCGGCCTGGCTGATCCGGCTGGGGCTGTTTCTTTACGACAACCTCGGCGGGCGCAAGATCCTGCCCGGCACCACGACGCTGGACCTGACAACCGCGCCGGAAGGCGTGCCGCTTCAGGATCGCTTCGCCAAGGCCTACGAATACTCCGACTGCTGGGTCGAGGATTCGCGGCTGGTCGTGCTCAACGCCCGCGACGCCGAGGCGCGCGGCGCCCGCATTCGCACCCGCACCGAGGTGGTCAGCGCGGCGCGCGAGGATGACCTCTGGCGCATCGAGACGCGCGACACCGAGACCGGCGCGACCACGACGCACCGCGCGCGGATGCTGGTCAACGCCGCCGGCCCGTGGGTGGGCGACGTCATCCAGACGCGCGTGCGGCTCAATTCCAGCGACGGGGTGCGCCTGGTGCGCGGCAGTCACATCGTGACGCGCAAGCTCTATGACCACGACAAGTGCTATTTCTTCCAGGGCACCGACGGGCGGATCATCTTTGCCATCCCCTACGAGCGCGACTTCACCCTGATCGGCACGACCGATGCCGAACACGCCGACCCCGCAGCCAAGCCCGAGTGCACGCCGGACGAACGCCGCTACCTGCTGGATTTCGCCAACAACTACTTCGAGCAGGAGCTGGGCGAGGAGGACATCGTCTGGACCTATTCCGGTGTGCGCCCGCTGCATGACGACGGCGCCAGCAGCGCCACGGCGGCCACGCGCGACTACACGCTCAAGGTCGATGCGACGGGCGGGGCGCCGGTGCTGAACGTCTTCGGCGGCAAGATCACCACCTACCGGCGGCTGGCCGAGGCCGCGCTGGACCAGATCGGTGCGTATCTGAGCCTGTCGAAGGGGTCCTGGACGGCAGGTGTTCCGCTGCCCGGCGGCGATTTCCCGGTCGATGGTGTTGATGATCTGGTGACGGGCCTGTGCCGCGACCACCCCTTCCTGACCCGGGACTGGGCGCTGCGGCTAGTGCGCGCCTACGGCACCGAGGCGCGCGCCATTCTGGGCGATGCGGCCAGCGCCGACGACCTCGGCCGCGACTTCGGCGCGACCCTGACCGAGGCCGAGGTGCGCTGGCTGATGACGCGCGAATACGCGCGTTCGGCCGAGGACGTGATCTGGCGGCGCAACAAGTTGGGGCTGCGGTTGGAGGCGGCGCAGGTCGCGGCGCTGCAGGACTGGATGGCCGAGAATACCAGCCGCGCGGACGCCGCGGAATGAGGAGGAGAGGGGCATGACGCTTGAATTGAAGGGCGTGACCAAGAGCGTGGAGGGCCAGACCCACATCCACCCCACCGACATGACGCTCGAGGCGGGCACCATGAACGTGCTGCTTGGGCCGACGTTGTCGGGCAAAACCTCTCTGATGCGGCTGATGGCGGGGCTGGACGCGCCCAACAGCGGGCGGGTCTATTGGCGCGGCGAGGACGTGACCGGCATGCGCGTGCAGGACCGCAAGGTCGCCATGGTCTACCAGCAGTTCATCAACTACCCTTCGATGACTGTCTATGACAACGTCGCCTCGCCCATGCGACTGCTGGGGATGGACCGCGCCGAGATCGACCGCCGGGTGCGCGAGACGGCCGACCTGATGCAGCTGACCCCGATGCTGGAACGCAAGCCGCTGGAACTGTCGGGCGGCCAGCAGCAGCGCTGCGCCCTGGCCCGCGCGCTGGTCAAGGATGCCGGGCTGGTGCTGCTGGACGAGCCCCTGGCCAACCTCGACTACAAGCTGCGTGAGGAGTTGCGCATCGAGATCCCCAAGATCTTCGAGGCCGCGGGGTCGATCTTCGTCTATGCCACGACCGAGCCCGAAGAGGCGTTGTTGCTGGGCGGCAAGGTCGCCACCCTCTGGGAGGGGCGCATCACCCAGTTCGGCCCCACCCCCGAGGTCTATCGCCAGCCGGTAGACGCGACCACGGCGCGGGTCTTCAGTGACCCGCCCATGAACTTCCTGCCGATCTCGAAGACCGGCGAGCGCATTATGTTCGGCGACGGCCAGAGTGCCCCGGCCGCCGGTAAGCTGGCCGACCTGCCCGACGGGCGCTACACCGCCGGGTTCCGGCCCAACCACCTGGAGATCGGCCAGCACACGGCCGATGCGATGGAGTTTCGCGCCACGCTGAGCGTGACCGAGCTGACCGGGTCCGAGACCTTCGTGCACCTCGACCACCACGGTGAACGCTGGGTCGGCCTGATCCACGGGGTGCATGAGCTGACGCTGGGCGAGGAGCTCGGCGTCTGGCTGGACCCGCGCCATGTCTACATCTTCGGCGAGGACGGCGGCCTGGTCGCCCCCGCCGCCTATGCGCTCGCCGCCTGAGGGAGGAACCGATGGCCAAGATCACGCTCGACAATCTCGCGCATTCCTATTTGCCAAACCCGGCCTCCGAGGCGGATTTCGCGCTCAAGGAACTCAACCACGACTGGGAGGACGGCGCGGCCTATGCGCTGCTCGGGTCCTCGGGCTGTGGCAAGTCCACGCTTCTCAACATCATCTCGGGGTTGTTGCAGCCCAGCCAGGGGCGCATCCTGTTCGACGGCCGGGACGTCACCCATGCGCCCACGACCGAACGCAACATCGCGCAGGTTTTCCAGTTCCCGGTGGTCTACGACACGATGACCGTGCGCGACAACCTGGCCTTTCCCCTGCGCAACCGCGGCCGCGACGAGGGCTATGTCGCCCAGCGCGTGCAGGACATCGCCCGTATGATCGGCATGGAGGACGTGCTGCGCCGCAAGGCGCGCGGGCTGACGGCCGACGCCAAGCAAAAGATCAGCCTGGGCCGCGGCATGGTCCGCGAGGACGTCAACGCGCTGTTGTTCGACGAGCCGCTGACGGTGATCGACCCGCACATGAAGTGGGAGCTGCGCACGCAGCTCAAGACGCTGCACCGCGACTTCGGCCATACCATGATCTACGTCACCCACGACCAGACCGAGGCGCTGACCTTCGCCGACAAGGTCGTGGTGATGTATGACGGCCGCGTCGTGCAGATCGGCACGCCCGAGGAACTGTTCGAACGCCCCGCCCATACCTTCGTCGGCTATTTCATCGGCTCGCCGGGCATGAACGTCATCCCCGCGCAGGTTCAGGGCGACCGCGCCGTTGTCAACGGCTCGGACATTCCGCTGGGGCGGGCCTACCGGCCGCCCGAGGGCAAGGTCGAGATCGGCGTGCGCCCTGAATACGCGCGCCTGTCGCAGACCGAGGGCCTGCCGGTGCAGGTGCGCCGCGTCGAGGACGTCGGGCGCCACAAGATCATCCGGGCCGAGTTCTTCGGCCACGACATCAACATCATCGCCGGCGAGGACGACCGCGTCAGCGCCGACATGAACCGCGTCACCTTCGATGCGGACCACGTCAACGTCTACGCCAACGACTGGCGGGTGCAGGGGGAGGCCGCGTGATGAACAAGACCGTCAATCAAAAGGCCTGGTTTCTGGTGCTGCCGGTGCTTGTGCTGGTCGCCTTCTCGGCGGTGATCCCGCTGATGACCGTGGTCAACTATTCTGTGCAGGACACCTTCGGCCAGAACGAGTTCTTCTGGTCCGGCCTGATCTGGTTCGAGGACATGCTGGCCTCGGAGCGGATGTGGGACGCCCTCGGCCGCCAGTTGATGTTCTCGGGCATCATCCTGGCAATCCAGGTGCCATTGGGCATCTTCGTGGCGCTGAACATGCCCAAAAGCGGCGTCTGGTCCTCGGTCTGCCTGGTGCTGATGTCGCTGCCGCTGCTGATCCCCTGGAACGTGGTCGGCACCATCTGGCAGATCTTCGGGCGCGTCGACATCGGCCTGCTGGGCTACACGCTGGATGCCATCGGCATCAATTACAACTACACGCAGGACACGCTTGACGCCTGGGTGACGCTGATCGTCATGGACGTCTGGCACTGGACCTCGCTGGTTGCCCTGCTGGCCTTTGCCGGGCTCAAGTCGATCCCCGATGCCTATTACCAGGCGGCCAAAATCGACCAGGCCAGCCGCTGGAAAGTGTTCCGCTACATCGAACTGCCCAAGATGACCGGCGTGCTGACCATCGCGATCCTGCTGCGCTTCATGGACAGCTTCAAGATCTACACCGAACCCTTCGTCGTCACCGGCGGCGGGCCGGGCAACGCCACCACGCTGCTGTCGATCGACCTGGTCAAGATGGCACTGGGGCAGTTTGACCTCGGCCCCGCCGCCGCCTTCTCGATCATGTATTTCCTCGTGATCCTTCTCGTCTCGTGGGTGTTCTACACCGTGATGACCAACCTCGACAAACAGGAGGGCTGACCCATGGCCGACATGACCGCTACCCCGGCATCCAGCCGCCCGCGCGGCCTGCCCCGCGTCAACAGCCGCCTCGTGGTGATGATCCTCTACCTCGTGTTCCTGATGCTGCCGATCTACTGGCTGGTGAACATGAGCTTCAAGACGAACACGGAGATCCTGAACACCTTCTCGCTCTGGCCGCGCGACCTGACCTTCGCGAACTACGTCACGATCCTGACCGACCCGGCGTGGTACACCGGCTACATCAACTCGATCATCTACGTGACGATGAACACGGTGATCAGCCTCGCGGTGGCCCTGCCGGCAGCCTATGCCTTTTCGCGCTATCACTTCGTGGGCGACAAGCACCTGTTCTTCTGGCTGCTGACCAACCGCATGGCGCCTCCGGCCGTCTTCGCCCTGCCCTTTTTCCAGCTCTACAGTTCCGTGGGGCTGTTCGACACGCATATCGCGGTGGCGCTGGCGCACACGCTGTTCAACGTGCCGCTGGCGGTCTGGATCCTCGAAGGGTTCATGCGCGGCGTGCCCAAGGAGATCGACGAGACCGCCTATATCGACGGCTACGGCTTCGGGCGGTTCTTCGTGAAGATCTTCATGCCCCTGATCGCAAGCGGGATCGGGGTCGCGGCCTTCTTCTGCTTCATGTTTTCCTGGGTGGAGCTGCTGCTGAGCCGCACGCTGACCAGCGTTGATGCCAAACCCATCGCCGCCACGATGACCCGCACCGTGGGCGCCTCGGGCGTCGACTGGGGCGTGCTGGCCGCCGCGGGCGTGCTGACGATCCTGCCCGGCGCGCTGGTCATCTATTTCGTGCGCAACTTCATCGCCAAGGGCTTTGCCCTGGGCCGCGTCTGAACCGGAAAAGGGAGTATATCCAATGGCATGGATGGCATGGACCTGGCCGACGGCGATCTTTTTCATGGTCATCGCCGGTCTGCTGATCATCTTCTCGGTGCTCGCGGTCAAGTTCCCGGAAACCCCGCGCCGCGGTATCCTGCGGATCGACACGACGCGCGGCGACCGGCTTTTCATCACCCTTTTGGGCTCGGCCTTCATCAATCTGGCCTGGCTCGGACTCGTGGGGGCACAGCAACCCTATGCCCTCGTCGTCTGCCTGATCTACGCCCTCGCGGTCTTCCGCTGGGTCTGATCGGGTCCCGACGCGGCCGGACAAGGAGGGGGCCGGTCTCGAACAAACCCCCTCGTGCAATGGTTCAAAGGGAGGACACCACATGAACCTCAAGTTCAAACTGACCACCGCGACGGCAGCGCTCATGGCGCTTTCCGGGCAGGCGATGGCCGACATGGAAGCCGCGCGCGGCTTTCTGGACGAGAATATCGACCGCTCGGCGCTGAGCCGCGAGGCCCAGGAGGCCGAGATGCAGTGGTTCGTAGACGCCGCCGAACCCTATCAGGGCATGGAAATCAACGTCGTCTCGGAAACCATCGCGACGCATGAATACGAAAGCCAGGTCCTCGCGCCGGCTTTCACGGCAATCACCGGGATCGAGGTGACCCACGACCTGATCGGCGAGGGTGACGTCGTCGAACGCCTGCAGACCCAGATGCAGACCGGCGAGAACGTCTATGACATGTATGTCAACGACGCCGACCTGATCGGCACTCACTGGCGCTACCAGCAGGTCCGCAACCTGACCGACTGGATCGACGGCGACGGCGCCGCGGTCACCAACCCGGACCTCGACCTCGAGGATTTCATCGGCACCTCGTCGGCCACCGGACCTGACGGCAAGCTCTACCAGCTGCCCGTGCAGCAGTTCGCCAATGTCTACTGGTTCCGCCATGACTGGTTCACCGATCCCGAGATCATGGCCGATTTCGAAGAGGAATACGGCTACGAACTCGGCGTTCCGGTCAACTGGGCGGCCTATGAAGACATCGCCGAGTTCTTCACCGGCCGCGAGATCGACGGGCAAGAGGTCTATGGCAACATGGACTACGGGCGCAAGCACCCCAGCCTTGGCTGGCGCTTCACCGACGCCTGGATGTCGATGGCCGGGATGGGCGACACGGGTCTGCCGAACGGCGTTCCGGTCGACGAATGGGGCATCCGCGTCAACGACGACGCCCAGCCGGTCGGCTCCTGCATGGACCGCGGCGGCGCCACGAACAGCCCCGCGGCCGTCTATGCCATCGACAAGTACAAGAACTGGCTGGAAAACTACGCGCCGCCGGAAGCCGCCGGCATGACCTTCTCCGAGGCCGGTCCGGTTCCGGGCCAGGGGACCATCGCGCAGCAGATGTTCCTTTACACCACCTTCGTCGCCTCGCTGGTCGACGAGGACCTGCCGGTGATGAACGAGGACGGCACGCCGAAATGGCGCCTCGCGCCCAGCCCGCACGGGGCCTATTGGGAAGAGGGCATGAAGGTCGGCTATCAGGACGTGGGCTCGGCCACCCTGATGAAGTCCACGCCCGTTGACCGCGCGCAGGCCGCCTGGCTTTATGCGCAGTTCATCGCCTCCAAGACGGTGGACGTGGAGAAGTCGCACTACGGTCTGACCTTCATTCGCGAGAGCACGATCGAGCACGAGAGCTTCACCGAGCGCGCGCCGCGCCTCGGCGGCCTTGTCGAGTTCTATCGTTCGCCCGCGCGTGAAAACTGGACCGACACGGGCTTCAACGTGCCGGACTATCCGCGCCTCGCGCAGCTGTGGTGGCAGAACATCGGCGACGCGTCCTCGGGCGCCAAGACCCCGAAAGAGGCGCTGGACGCGCTCTGCGAGCAGCAGGAAGAGGTCATGGAGCGTCTCGAGCGTGCAGGTGTCCAGGGTGACATCGGGCCCGCGATGAACGAGGAGCGCGACCCCGGCTACTGGCTCGACCAGCCCGGTGCGCCGAAGCCCGCCCTCGAGAACGAGGACCCGGAGCCGGTCACCGTCAAGTACGACGAGCTGATCGAGTCCTGGCAGTAACGACAGGCACCGGGGCGCGCGCCGCGCGCCCCGGTGACAATTGCCTGTGTCATCATCCGGCTTGACCGGATGATCTTTTGGCCGGAGATCCCCGGGTCAGGCCCGGGGATTACCAGCAAACGAAGCGGACCCTTTCCATGACCCATGTCCTCGCCATCGACCAAGGCACCACATCGTCGCGCGCGATTCTCTTCGATGCCGCCATGGGCATCGCCGCGACCGCGCAAGAGGAATTCACCCAGCATTTTCCCGAAAGCGGCTGGGTCGAACACGACCCCGAGGAAATCTGGGCCACGACCGCCGGCACCTGCCGCGCCGCCATCGAGAAGGCCGGCCTCACCCCGGGCCAGATCGCCGCGATCGGCATCACCAACCAGCGCGAAACCACGCTGGTGTGGGACCGCGCCACCGGCAAGCCGATCCACAACGCCATCGTCTGGCAGGACCGCCGCACCGCCGCGTACTGCGCCGAGCTGCGCGCGGCCGGTCATGACAAGACGATCACGGACCGCACCGGCCTTCTGGCCGATCCCTATTTCTCGGGCACCAAGCTCAAGTGGATTCTCGACCGGGTCGAGGGCGCCCGCGACCGCGCCCGCCGGGGCGAGCTGCTTTTCGGCACCGTCGACACCTGGCTGATCTGGAAGCTGACCGGCGGCGCGGCCCATGTCACCGACGCGACCAACGCCGCGCGCACGATGCTTTATGACATCCACAAGGGGCGCTGGTCGTCCACCATCTGCGACTTGTTCGACATTCCCCCGCAGATGCTGCCGGAGGTGCGCGACTGCGCCGCCGATTTCGGCATGACCCGGCCCGATCTCTTTGGCGGCGAAGTCCCGATCCTCGGCGTCGCGGGCGACCAACAGGCGGCCACGCTGGGCCAGGCCTGTTTCGAGCCGGGGATGCTGAAATCGACCTACGGCACGGGCTGTTTCGCGCTGATGAACACCGGGCAGACGCCCGTCGCCTCGAAAAACCACCTGCTGACCACCATCGCCTATCAGCTGGACGGCACGCCGACCTACGCGCTGGAAGGCTCGATCTTCATCGCCGGGGCGGTGGTGCAATGGCTGCGCGACGGGCTGCGGATCATCCGCGACGCGGGCGAGACCCAGCCGCTGGCCGAGGCCGCCGATCCGACACAGGAGGTCACGCTGGTGCCGGCCTTCACCGGGCTGGGCGCGCCCTACTGGAACGCCGAATGCCGCGGCGCCGTCTTCGGGCTGACCCGCTCGAGCGGGCCGGCCGAACTGGCCCGCGCCGCGCTGGAGAGCGTTGGCTACCAGACGCGCGACCTGCTCGAGGCCATGCAGGCCGACTGGCAGGTCGAGGGCACGCGTCCCACCCTGCGCGTCGACGGCGGCATGACGGCTAGCGACTGGGCCATGCAGTTCCTGTCTGACATCATCGATGCGCCGGTGGACCGCCCCGAGGTGCTGGAAACCACCGCGCTCGGCGCGGCCTGGCTGGCCGGGCAGCGGGCGGGCGTCTACCCCGACATGGATGCCTTCGCGAAGGGCTGGCGGGTGGACCGCACCTTTACCCCGGCGATGGACGCGGCCACCCGGCAGCGCAAGTGCGCCGCCTGGGCGCGGGCCGTCGACGCCACCCTGCGGTATTGACGCCGTGACCGACCCGCACCCGACGCTGCGCCGGTTCCTGACCCGGCAGGCTGGCCCCATCGACCCCAACCTGGTGTTCCTGATCGAGGACATCGCCTCCGCCTGCCGGGCGATAGGCAACGCGCTGCGCAACGCCGCCTTCGAGGGCACGCAAGGCCATGCGGGGGCTGTCAACGTCCAGGGCGAGGACCAGAAGACGCTCGACCTGATCGCCGACGACATAATCGCGCGCAGCTGCGAGAACTCGCCCGACCTGGCTGCCCTCGTTAGCGAGGAACGCGAGGCCGCGCATTGGCTGAAGTCGCCAGAGGCGGGAGATTACCTGCTGTTCTACGATCCCCTGGACGGGTCATCGAACATCGACGTGAACCTCTCGGTCGGGTCGATCTTCTCGGTCACGCAGGTCGCGGCGGAGGGCGATACCGACGTGCTCAAGCCCGGCACGGCGCAGCGCTGCGCGGCCTATGCCCTTTACGGGCCGACGATGATGTTCGTCCTCAGCCTCGGGCACGGGGTCTACGGCTTTTCCTGCGAATACGGGACCGGCGATTTCCGCCTGACCCATGCCCGCATGCGCATCCCCGAAGAGACCGGCGAATTCGCGATCAATGCCTCGCGGCAGCGGTTCTGGACCGCCCCGATCCGCGCTTACGTCGCGGACTGCCTGGCCGGCGAGGACGGCCCGCGCGGGCGCGATTTCAACATGCGCTGGACGGCCTCGATGGTGGCCGATGTCCATCGCATCCTGACGCGCGGGGGCATCTTCCTCTACCCGGCCGACGCCGACAACCATGGCGCAGGCGGCAAGCTGCGCCTGCTTTACGAGGCCAACCCCATGGCGTTCCTCATCGAGCAGGCCGGCGGGGCCGCGACCCTTGGCACCGGGCGCATCCTCGACCTCGCGCCCGAGGGGCACCACCAGCGCGTGCCCGTCGTTCTGGGGTCGGCCCAAGAGGTCGCCCGGCTGGCCGACTATCACACCCCATGACACCATTTGCGGTCTCGGCCCCGGCACGCAGCCTGTTCGGGCGCGGCACCCGCGCCGAGGCGCCCGACGCTGTCGCGGCCATGGGCCGGCGCGTGGTCCTGGTGCGCGGGCGCGCGGTGGCCTGGGTCGACGCGTTGCACGCCGCGTTGACCGACCGCGGCTGCACGGTCGAAACTGTCTGGTCGCGGGGCGAACCCGACCTGGACGCCGTGCGGCAGGGCGTGGCGGCGGCGCGCGATCATGCCGCCGACAGTATCGTGGCCGCGGGCGGTGGTGCGGTGATCGACCTGGGCAAGGCCATCGCCGGGCTGGCCCCGGGCGCGGGGGACGCCGCCGACTACCTGCCCACCGGCGGCCCTGCCCCGCGGCCTATGCCCGACCCGCTGCCCATGGCCGCGATCCCGACGACCGCGGGAACCGGGGCCGAGGCGACGCGCAATGCCGTCATCGGGCTGCCGGACAGCCGCACCAAGGTCAGCCTGCGCGATGCGCGCCTCGTGCCCGACCTCGCGCTGGTGGACCCGGCCCTGACCGATGGCGCGCCCCGCGCCCTGACCCTGGCCAGCGGGCTGGACGCGATCACCCAGCTGATCGAAAGCTACCTGACCCACCGCGCAACGCCCGTCACCGACGCGCTGGCACGGTCGGCCCTGCCGCCCGCGCTAGCGGCGCTGGAAACACTGGCGCGCACCGAGGACCCGGAGGCGCGCGACGACATGGCCCGGGCGAGTTATCTCAGCGGCCTGGCGCTGGCGAATTCCGGGCTGGGGGTGGTGCACGGCCTGGCCTCGGTCATAGGCGGACGTGGCGGCGCGCACGGGGCGATCTGCGGCCGGCTCCTGCCCGCGGCGCTGGAGGGGAACGCGGCGGCGCTGCGGGCCGGCGGCCAGTCGACCGCCCGCATCGCGGAGATCGACGCGCTTCTCGCCCGGCACCTCGGGGCCCCGCAGGACAGCGGCAGCGCGGCCTTGCGGCGCTTCATCGACGACCACGGCCTGCCCGGCCTTGACGCGCTGAACCTGCCGGAAGAGGACAAGCCGCAGGTCGCGCAACGCGCCCTGTCAGCCTCGTCCACAGCGGCCAACCCCGTCGCCCTCACGCAAGAGGACATCGCGGCGATCCTGCAGCAGACGGCGTGAGCGGGGCGACGGCGGGCCGCGCCGTGGACCCAAGTGTTTTGCACCGAAAAAATATATCTTTGTGAGGGCCGCCGTCAGGCTGCACGGCAAGTATCCCGTGCAAAAACGTCAGATAACCGCAGTCAGCCCCGGAGCGGACGTTGGACGGCCCCTCGCTAGACCGCGGGATGGCGATCCGCCGGAGGGGCAGCAGCACTTTATCCCTGCCACATCCGAAATACCTCCGAGCAATGCACCAAGCCTCACAAATCGCCAGCCCGTCCGGGCGGTGTCGCCATTGTCGCTCGGACCAATGGCGCGACAATGACGACCGAGGGGCCGGGCACCTTCGGTGCTATTGCGGCCCCGGGGGCAGGAAATCGCGAACTATCTTGCAAAGCCCTTTCCCTGCGCGAAGCCGACGGTCGCTCCGTTGTCGAAAGGAGAAGGACACCGGCGGCGAACGTGGAACTTGCGTCAGGCGCAGAACACTAGGCCGAAAGGTCCGCCGCCCGTTCCCGCAGGACGAATTTCTGGATCTTTCCGGTCGAAGTGCGCGGGATCGTCTCGAACACGATCCGGTTGGGCACCTTGTAGTGCGCCAGGCTCTCGCGGCACCAGGCGCGCAGCGTCGCCTCGTCCGCCTGCTGGCCCGCGTTCAACTCGACAAAGGCGCAGGGGGTTTCGCCCCATTTGTCGTGCGGCATGGCGACCACAGCCGCCACGGCAACGGCCGGGTGGCGGTAGAGCGCCTCCTCGACCTCGATCGACGAGATGTTCTCGCCGCCCGAGATGATGATGTCCTTGGAGCGGTCCTTGAGCTGGACATAGCCGTCGGGGTGAACGACGCCGAGGTCGCCCGAATGGAACCACCCGCCCGCCAGCGCCTTTTGCGTGGCCTCCGGGTTGCGGAAATAGCCCTTCATCACGACGTTGCCGCGGAACATGACCTCGCCCATGGTCTCGCCGTCGCGGGGGACGGGCTGCATCGTCTCGGGGTCCAGCACGTCGAGTTGTTCCAGCGGCAGGTAGCGCACGCCCTGCCGGGCCTTCAGCCGGGCCTGTTCGGCGGCGGGCAGGACCGACCAGTCGGCGTGCCATTCGTTGACCACCGCCGGGCCGTAGGTTTCTGTGAGACCGTAAAGATGGGTCACGTCGAAGCCGGCGGAATCCATGCTGGCCAGCACGCTCTCCGGCGGCGGGGCGGCGGCGGTGAAGAACTGCACGCGGTGGTCGAGCGGGCGTTTCTCGGCCGCGGGAGCGCTCTCGATCAGCGACATGACGACGGGCGCACCGCACAGATGGGTCACGCCCTCCTCGGCCAGCGCGCGCCAGATCGGGTCGGACCGGACCTGCCGCAGGCAGACATGCGTGCCCGCGATGGCCGACAGCGTCCAGGGAAAGCACCAGCCGTTGCAGTGAAACATCGGCAACGTCCAGAGGTAGACGCTGTGCCGGGCCATCGAGGTCGTCAGCGCGTTGCCCTGGGCCAGAAGATAGGCGCCGCGATGGTGATAGACGACGCCCTTGGGGTCGCCGGTGGTGCCCGAGGTGTAGTTGATCGAGATCGCGTCCCATTCATCGTCGGGCATGCGCCAGGCAAAGTCGGGATCGCCCGCGGCGACAAGGGCCTCGTAGTCGTCGGCCCCGTCCATGTCGCCGGGGCCGTCGTATTCGGGATCGTCGTAGAGGATCACCTCGGGGGTGACCGTGGCCAGGTCCAGGGCCTCGCGCATCAGCGGGGCGAATTCGCGATCCACGATGACGATCCGCGCCATGGCGTGATCCAGTTGAAAGGCGATGACGGCCGGGTCCAGCCGCGTGTTGATCGAATGGAGGACAGCGCCGCACATCGGCACGCCGTAGTGACATTCCAGCATCGCCGGCGTGTTGGCCAGCATGACCGAGACCGTGTCCCCCCGCCCCATGCCGCGGGCCGATAGCGCCGAGGCCAGACGCCGCGACCGTGCGTAGAAGTCGGCGTAGTTGCGTCGCAGGGCCCCGTGCACGATGGCCGTGTGATCGGGAAACACGCTGGCGGCGCGTTCCAGAAACCCCAGCGGCGTCAGCGGCTGATGGTTCGCCGGGGTCCGGTCGAGGCCGGTGTCATAGTCAGCTCCACCCATGGATCGGGCCAATGCCAGCACGGGACGCGCGTGTCAATGTAGGGGCCACTGCCCCCATCTGCGGCCGGGGCAGCGCGGTCGCTGGGGCGGACATGCGACGGCCCCTACCCGGTGGCCTGGGCCGGCTTGGCGGCCCCGGTCGCGGCGATCTGCTTGCGCGGGTCGAAGAAGGGTTTTTCCACCACCCGCGCGGCGGCTTCACCGGAATGCGCCCGAACCCGTAGTTCGGTGCCCAACTCGGCGGACTCGACCGCCACCATGGCCAAGGCGATGTTCTTGTCCAGCCGGGGCGAGTAGACGGCCGAGGTTACCCGACCCACGAATTCACCGTCATGATTGACCGACCAGAACGCGGTGTTCGGCCCCGCCAACGGCTCACCGTCCAGGACCAGACCCACCTGCCTGCGGGTCACACCGTTATCACGGATGCGTTGCAGGGCGAACTTGCCTATGAAGTCGGCCTCCATGTCGGGGTTGACCAGCCGGCCGAGGCCCAGCTCGTAGGGGTTGGTGTGGATATCGGCGTCGGCGTGGTAGGACAGCATCCCGCCCTCGATCCGGCGGATGGTCGAGGTGTGGCCGGGCTTGAGGCCCATGGGCAGGCCGACGGCCATGATCCGCTCCCACAGGGCATCGCCCCAGGCGGAATCGCGCAGGTAGATTTCATAGCCCAGCTCGCTGGACCAGCCGGTGCGCGAGACGATCAGCGGGATGCCGTCCAGCTCGGTCTCAATGAACCAGTAATAGCGCAGGTCCGTGATCTCGTCGCCGAAGAGCGTGCGCATGATCTCGCCCGATTTCGGCCCCTGCAGTTGCAGCGGCGAGACGTCCGGCTCGGTGATGGTCACGTCGAGGCCCGAATGCACGGCCACGCCCTGCGCCCAGAGCAGGATGTCGCTGTCGGCCAGCGACAGCCAGAAGCGATCCTCGGCCAGTTTGAGCAGGATCGGATCGTTGAGGATGCCGCCCGCAGCGTTGGTGATAAGGACATACTTGCACTGGCCCACTGCCATTGTCGACAAGTCGCGCGGGGTCAGCATCTGGGTGAAGCGCGCGGCATCGGGGCCGGTGATTTCCACCTGCCGCTCGACGGCCACGTCGCAGAGGATCGCGTCGTTGACGAGATTCCAGAAGTTCTGTTCCGGGTCGCCGAAGTCGCGCGGGATGTACATGTGATTGTAGACCGAGAACCCCTGCGCGCCCCAGCGCACGGTCGCGTCGAAATATGGTGATTTGCGAATCTGGGTTCCGAAACCGAAGTCCTGAGATTGCATCATGTCGTCCTCCCTCAACTGCGCCTCGGGCCGCGCCCGCGGACTGCATTGTCTCCTTCCTCCGACATAGTCTGCCCGGCCTGTTCACGCGGCCTGAAATTCGGCCCTGGAGCAGTCTGTTCAGGCTTGGTTTCAAGGACTTGCAGCCCGATCGGACCACGTTGCCCGAAAGCGACACGGGCCTGTCGCAAATCTTATCGGCCGCCCCGCGCCGCCAGTTTCGCGATGTTGGGCTGTTCGGCCTTGATCAGCCGCGTCGCGAAATAGGTCATGTAACGGTCGATCGAGAGGTCTGCCGAGAGCAGATTGTCCATTACGGCCTGAAAGTCCGAAAGGCCGGGCGTCACCACAGTCAGGACGTAGTCGATTCCGCCGCCAGTCGCGACGCAGGTGATGATCTCGTCGACCGAGCCGACGTATTTCTCGAAGCGGTCGAAATCGGCCCGGCGATGGTGCGTCAGCGAGACCATCACCACCACCCGCGTCGCATCGACGACCCGCTCAAGCGCGATATCGGCGTGATAGCCACGGATGTAGCCCGCCGCGCGCAGCCGGTTCAGACGCGCCCAGCAGGGCGTTGCCGACAGGTTGACGATTTCGGCAAGCCTGGTCTTGCTCAGCTGGCCATGTTTCTGCACGGCGCTGAGGATGCGGATATCTGTTGGATCGAGCCCTTGTCGTTCTCGCATCTCCTGCCGCCCTGTCGCTTGACCGATGCGCGGCGGGTCGCCCCGACGACCCAGCCTCTCCCTAGCCTAAAGATAGGTCGGTGCATGGTCCGGAAAAGGCGGGTTTGCGACGTGTTGCGCATCGCCCACGTCACCGACGCGTGCCACGGCCGCCGGTGGCCCCTTTTGGCCGGGTCGCCCCTGTGCTAGGTCCTGCCGGATTTTGCACAACCGGACCCGCGCATGAT
>NZ_MSIT01000035.1 GCF_002094885.1 Salibaculum halophilum | reverse complement strand
CCCCCGATCGCCCCAAACAGGCTGCGACGGAACTTCACCGCGACCGCGCCGAACCAGGTATGGCTCGCGGACCTGACCTACATCCGGACCGGCGAAGGCTGGCTCTTTCTTGCGGCGCTGATCGACATGCACACCCGCAAGGTCGTGGGCTGGAGCATGCGCGAGACCCTGCATGCCTCGATCGCCCTCGAAGCCCTCGACATGGCCATCAGACGCCAGCGCCCGGCGCCGGGGCTGATCCAGCATTCGGATCGCGGCATTCAATACGCGGCCGACGAGTATCGCCAAGCCCTTGCCGCAGCGAAGATAACGCCTTCCATGAGCCGGAAGGGCAATTGCCTCGACAACGCGCCCATGGAGAGCTTCTTCCACACGCTCAAGGTCGAGCGCGTCCATCACCGCGTTTACACCACACGGGACGAAGCGCGCCGGGATCTCTTCGCCTACATCGAGGGATTCTACAATTCACGCCGCCTGCATTCCGCGATAGGCTACAGATCACCGGCCGACATGGAACGCATGGCGGCCTGACCCCGTCCACTTTTTTTGGGCAGGATCAGTCGTACTTCTTCAGGCTCCAGTGCGTCCCTGGGCGCTCCGAGATAGGCCGGTGCTTCAAGGCGGCGGTAGTTAGGTTGGCCACATTTTCGCGCACGAAGTAACGCGGCGTCACCTCGGACACGATCCGAAAGAATTCTTAAATGAGATTTCCTCTCGGGTCACTGAGCGCGGCACGCTTGCCGCCAAAGGAGAAGGACTGGCAGGGTGGACCTCCCACGATCAGGTAAACCTCGTGATCGAAATCACGCCGTTTCCGTAAGGAGTCGGCCGTCAGCTTTGTGACGTCTCCCTCAATCAGGTCGAGGCCCGGCCGGTTGGTTCTGATCGTCTCACAAAAGCGCTTGTCCAGTTCATTGGCGAGGGTCGGGTGGAGACCTGCGGCCTCTAATCCGAGGTCCAACCCCATCGCCCCGGTGAAGAAAGACCAGACCTCCCTGCGCTCCATGTGACGGCTCCTTGTTGTCAGTTGAGAAGCTACCCCGCGAACATTAAGGGAACATTTCCCACGTTGGCACCCCGGTGATTTACCTCAAGATAGACGCAGAGAACCGCAGAAGTCCAGCTATATCAGGTGGATTCTCGATCTGCTCGCCCCACACATTGTGCCGGGAAGCACCGAAAGTGGCTGGTGCGGGCGGCGGGAGTCGAACCCGCACGAGCTACGCTCTAGCGATTTTAAGTCGCTTGTGTCTACCGTTCCACCACGCCCGCACGGCGCGTCCGGGGCCTATTCCGGGTCCAGACACTTCCCTATCGCCCTAAGGCGCTGAAAACAATGCGCTTCCCGGACGAGACGCCGGAATTTAAGTCCCCTGTGTCTACCATTCCACCACGCGGGCCCAGGGTTTTCGCAACGCAGTATTGGACTCGCACCTGCACTAGCGCCATATCGTGAGTCTCGCACGACGACCACGGCAAATTGAAGACGAGGGACCACCGATGACGATGCAGGACCGGCAGATCGCCGAGAGGGAGCGCCAGGCACAGGTCTACGAGCGCGCGATGGCGCAGCGGGAAGCCGCGCAGCGCAAGCGGACGGCCTCGGGTCATGCCATTATGGCGGGCGTCTACACGCTGTATCCCGCCAGCCAGGGCAAGGGCGCCATGGGGCGCGTGGTGGCCTGGGCGCAGGTCGGCTGCGTCGCCTTCGCCGGTTTCGCGCCGAACTACCTGGTCTGGCGGCTGCTGCTGTCGGGCTGACCCGGGCCTCCGGCGCGCGGCCCTGTCATATATCCTCGCCAGGCAGGCGGTCCAGCAGGTGGCGTTCGGCCAAAAAGGGGTGCAGCTCGACCGCGCGGCGCAGCCACGGAATCGCCTCGGTCGGGCGGTCCAGTTCGATCAGGGCCAGCGCCATGCCCGAAAGCGCCCCGATGTGGCGGGGGGTCAGGTCGAGGGCGCGCTGCAGGTCGGCCACCGCGCGCTCGTATTCCCGCGCCAGGAAATAGGAAAAGGCGCGCTGGTTGTAGCCCTCGGCATAATTGGGACAGTAGTCGACCAGCCGTGACAGCACGTCGATCGAGCCGAGCAGATCGTAGCTCTCGCGCCGGGCCATGCCCGCATCCAGCATCTCCTGGGCGCGGGCGTCGGGCGCATCGAGCCAGAGCTCCCACAGGGCGGCGTTGTGGTCGCGGGCCTCCAGTTCGTTGCGGCTGTCCTGCAACTGCGACAGGGCGGCGTCGATCTCGGCGGAATGGTCCGGCGGGGCGGGGCATTCGGCCAGGGCCGGCCCGGCGATCAAGGCAAGGGGCAGCAAAAATTTCATTAATCAGAGGGTGGCGCACCCTGACGCCAGGTCAAGTCACGCCTGCGCGACCGCGGTCACGCCCTCTTCCGTGACCGCCTGCATGGCAACGTAGGTCGAGGTGTTCGCCACATGCGGCAGCGTCGAGATGCTGTCGGCCAGCACCATCCGGTAGGCCCCCATCGAGGCGGTGCGCACCTTCAACAGGTAGTCGAAGGCCCCCGCGATCAGGTGGCACTGCTCGATCTCGGGCACCCGTGTGACCGCGTCGTTGAAGGCCGCGAGCGCCGCCTCGCGGGTGTCGGACAGCTTGACCTCGACAAAGGCGACGTGGTCCCGTCCCAGGCGGATCGGGTCGAACAGCGCCCGGTAGCCGCGCACGACACCGGTTTCCTCCAACCGCTTGAGACGCGCTTGCGTGGGCGACTTGGACAGGCCGATGCGGCGGGCCAGTTCGGTCACGCTGATGCGGCCGTCTACCGCGATGACATCGAGAATCTTGCGGTCGAAGGCGTCCAGCGATGAAGGTCGTTCGGTCATTTTGGCGCCTCGATTTCAGGTCAGGTGACTGCGCAAGCAAAGGATAGAGGCCAAACCGACTTGGCGCAACGGTGTATCATGGGCTGATAACATTCGGGGACCCGCCATGACCGAAATGACCACGCCGATGACCCTGCGCCGGGCGATCGACGCGCAGTATCTGGCTGACGAGACCACCCTGCTGCGCGACCTTTCGGACCGGGCCGACCTCGACCCCGCCGCCCGGCGCGCCATAACCGAAAGCGCGGCCGACCTGGTGCGGCGCATCCGCGGCGCGGCCTCGCCCGGGCTGATGGAGGTCTTCCTGGCCGAATACGGCCTGTCGACCGAGGAAGGCATCGCGCTGATGTGCCTGGCCGAGGCGCTGCTGCGCGTGCCCGACGCCGAAACCATCGACGCCCTGATCGAGGACAAGATCGCCCCCAGCGACTGGGGCAAGCACCTGGGGCATTCGGCCTCGTCGCTGGTCAATGCCTCGACCTGGGGGCTGATGCTGACGGGCAAGGTGCTCTCCGATCGCGCGCCCGGCCCCGCCGGCCACCTGCGCGGCGCGATCAAGCGGCTGGGCGAGCCGGTGATCCGCTCTGCCGTGGGCCGCGCCATGCGCGAAATGGGCCGGCAGTTCGTGCTGGGCGAGGATATACGGGCCGGCATGAAACGCGCCGCCGGGATGGAGAAGCTGGGTTTCACCTATTCCTACGACATGCTGGGCGAGGCCGCGCGCACCGATGCCGACGCGCGCCACTACCACCTGTCCTATTCCCGCGCCATCAGCGCCATCGCCGCCGCCTGCACATCCCAAGACGTCACCCGCAACCCGGGAATCTCGGTCAAGCTGTCGGCGCTGCACGCCCGCTACGAAGAGGCCCAGCGCGACCGCGTGATGGCGGAACTGGTGCCGCGCCTGCGGTCGCTCGCCCTGCTGGCGAAATCCGCCGGGCAGGGCTTCAACATCGACGCCGAGGAGGCCGACCGGCTGTCGCTCTCGCTCGACGTGATCGAGGCGGTGGCCAGCGACCCCGCGCTCAAGGGCTGGGACGGTTTCGGCGTGGTCGTGCAGGCCTACGGCCAGCGCGCGGGCCCGGTACTGGACTGGCTGCACGACCTGGCCCACCGCACCGGGCAGCGGTTCATGGTGCGCCTGGTCAAGGGCGCCTACTGGGACGCCGAGATCAAGCGCGCCCAGGTCATGGGGCTGGAGGGCTTTCCGGTCTTCACCTCGAAATCGGCGACGGATGTCAGCTACATAGCCAACGCGCGCAAGATGCTGGGCATGACGGATGTGATCTATCCGCAGTTTGCCACCCACAACGCCCACACGGTCCATGCCGTGCTGCACATGGCCAGTCAGATGGGCGTGGCCAAGGACGCCTTCGAGTTCCAGCGCCTGCACGGCATGGGCGAGGAATTGCACAAGATCGTCATGGCCGATCACGGCACCCGATGCCGCATCTACGCTCCCGTCGGCGCGCACGAGGACCTGCTGGCTTACCTCGTCCGGCGCCTGCTGGAAAACGGCGCGAACTCCAGCTTCGTCAACCAGATCGTCGACGAAGACGTGCCCGCCGAAGAGGTCGCCGCCGATCCCTTCGACGACCTGGACACCCGCTATCCGCTCGCCACCGGCCGGACGCTCTTTGCCCCCGACCGGGCCAACTCCAGGGGATGGGACCTGACCCATCGCCCGACGCTGGCGCAGATCGACGCGGGCCGCGATCCGCATCGCGAAACCCGGTGGCAGGCCGCGCCGCTGCTGGCGTCATCCTGGCAAGCCAACGCAGACACCGAGGCCCGCAGTGTCACCAACCCCGCCGTGCCGGGCGATACGGTCGGCACGGTCATCGACGCCACGCCCGCGGCGGTGGACAAGGCGATGGCGGCCGCCATGCCCTGGGATGAAGGCCCCGCGACCCGGGCGGAAACCCTGCGCCGCGTCGCCGCCGCCTACGAAGAGAATGCAGAAGATCTCTTCGCCCTGCTGCACCGCGAGGCGGGCAAGACCCTCGCCGATGCCGTGGGCGAAGTGCGCGAGGCGGTGGATTTCCTGCACTACTACGCCATGCAGATCGAGCGCGCCGAGGCGCCGGCCCCGCGCGGGCGCTGGGTCTGCATCAGCCCCTGGAACTTTCCCCTGGCCATCTTCACCGGCCAGATCGCGGCGGCGCTGGCGGCCGGCAACGCGGTGCTGGCCAAGCCGGCCGAACAGACCTGTCTTGTCGCCCATCGCGCGGCGCAACTGATGCAGGCGGCCGGGGTGCCCGAAAGCGCGCTGCAGCTGCTGCCCGGGGCGGGCGACGTGGGCGCGGCGCTGACGCGGCAGGCCCGCATCGACGGCGTGGCCTTCACCGGCTCGATCGAGACCGCGCAGACAATCCGCCGCGCCCTGGCCGAGACCGCCGCCCCCGGCACGCCGCTGATCGCCGAGACCGGCGGCTTGAACGCCATGGTGGTGGACAGCACCGCCCTGCCCGAGCACGCGATCCGCGACATCCTGCAAAGCGCCTTCCAGTCGGCGGGCCAGCGGTGTTCCGCCCTGCGCTGTCTTTACGTGCAGAACGACGTGAAGGACAAGGTCCTGACCATGCTGCGCGGCGCGATGGACGAATTGCGCCTGGGCGATCCCTGGCACCTGTCCACCGACGTAGGCCCAGTGATCGACGCCGAGGCGCGCCGGGCGATTGTCGATCACGTCGAAAAAGCCCGCGCCGAGGGCCGCGTGCTGCACGACCTCGCCGCACCCGAGGGCGGCACCTTCGTCGCCCCCACCCTGATCGAGATCGACAGTATCGCCGAGCTGGAGCGCGAGGTCTTCGGCCCCGTCCTGCATGTGGCGGGCTTCGACGCAGAGGACCTGCCGCAGGTGCTGGCGCAGGTCAACGCCACCGGCTACGGGCTGACCTTCGGCCTGCACACGCGCATCGACGACCGCGTGCAGGAGATCGTCGAAGCCATGCGCGTGGGCAACGTCTACGTCAACCGCAACCAGATCGGCGCCGTGGTGGGCAGCCAGCCCTTCGGCGGCGAGGGGCTGTCGGGCACCGGCCCCAAGGCCGGCGGGCCGCACTACCTGCCCCGCTTCCTGTCGCCCACGCCGGCGGGGGAAGCGGGCGCATGGGCGGGTGACGCCGACCTCGCCGCCCTGCACACGGCCCTTGCCGACACTGCCCCGGCCCCGCCGGGAACGCCCGCGGACCTACCCGGCCCCACCGGCGAGTCCAACCGCCTTTCGGAAGCGCCGCGCGGGCCGGTCCTGTGCCTCGGCCCCGGGGCGGAGACGGCGGCGGCGCAGGCCGAGGCCGTCCGCGCGCTGGGCGGCCAGCCGGTGCAGGCCGATGGCGCGGTCCCGCCCACAGCGTTGACGGACCTGTCCGTTCAGGCGGTGCTTTGGTGGGGGGACACGGACACGGGCCGCGCCTGCGAGGCCGCGCTTGCCGCGCGCGACGGTGCCATCGTTCCGCTGGTCACGGCGCGCCCCGACGCCGCCCATGTCCTGCACGAACGCCACGTCTGCATCGACACCACCGCGGCGGGCGGCAACGCGGCGCTACTCGCCGCCGTCGCCCAGCAGGACTAGCACCTGCTCCGGCGGGCGCCCGATCCTGGCGCCTGTCGCGGAAATGGCGATCGGCCGCTCCATCAGGATCGGATTGGCCGCCATCGCCGCGACCAGCGCGGCGTCATCTGCATCGGCAAGGCCCAGGTCATTGAACAGCGCCTCACCGCGCCGCATCATGGCCATCGGCGGCACGGCGAGCGCATCGCGAACCTCTTCGATCTCGGCCTCGGTCGGCGGGTCCTTCAGATAGAGCCGCAGGGTCGGCTCCACCCCATTGTCCCGCAACAGCACCAGCGCCTGTCGCGATTTCGCGCAGCGCGGATTGTGCCACAAGATCATGTCCAGTGCCCCTTCGCGGTGCCCACGGCGTCGGCGACACGTGCAAAGCCGTCGCGCGCCAGCAGGCCATGCAGCCCCTGCGCGATCTCGCCGGCCAGCGAGAGGCCGCCATAGACCAGCCCGGTGTAGAGCTGCACCGCCGAGGCCCCGGCGCGGATCTTGTCGTAGGCCTGTTCGGCCGACCCGACCCCGCCGACCCCGACCAGCGGCACGTCCGTCAGCCCCGACAGCCGCGCCAGCACCCGCGTGGAGGCCGCGAACAGCGGCTGGCCGGACAGACCGCCCGCCTCGTGGCGGTGCGCCGATTTCAGCCCGTCGCGCGCCAGGGTCGTGTTGGTGGCGATGATCGCCGCCACCCCCGCGGTCTGCGCCACCTCGGCGACCTGCGCCAGATCATCCCCGGACAGGTCCGGCGCGATCTTCAGGAAGACGGGCACGTCCGCGTCGTTGGCCGCCATCACCCCCGCCAGCAGCGCCGACAGCGCCGCCCTGCCCTGCAGGTCGCGCAGATTCTCGGTGTTTGGGCTGGAGACATTGACGGTGGCGAAATCGACATGCGGGCCGCAGTGGCCTAGGACGGTGGCGAAATCCGCCGCCCGGTCGGCGCTGTCCTTGTTGGCCCCGAGGTTGAGGCCAACGATCGCCCCCGCCGGGCGGCGGGCCAGGCGCGCCGCGATCGCCGCCATCCCGTCGTTGTTGAACCCAAACCGGTTGATCGCCGCCCCGTCCTCGGCCAGCCGGAACAGGCGCGGTTTGGCATTGCCCGGCTGCGGGCGCGGGGTTGCCGCCCCGACCTCGACAAAGCCGAACCCGGTCCGGGCCAGCGCGTTTAGCGCGACCGCGTTCTTGTCGAACCCGGCGGCCAGCCCGACAGGGTTCGGCAGCTCCAGCCCGGCCAGCCGCGTGCGCAACCGCGGCGAGGTCACCGGCCCGCCCCGCGGCCCGAGGCCCAGCGTCAGTGCCCGCAGCGCCATGTCGTGCCCGGTTTCTGGGTCCAGCGCGCGCAGGGCGCGCAGCCCGGCCCGTTCCAGCACGCTCACGGCACCGGCACCTGCGGGACGCCGTCTACCACCGGGATCGGACTGGCCCAGACCACCTCGGACCGCAGCAGCGGGCGGTTGTAGATATGCGGGAACTCGGCCCCCCCACGCGAGACCTCCCAGCGCAGGTCGTCACCGTAGGTATCGGCCTCCAGCGCGGCCAGCATCAGCCCGGTCTGCCCGGCGAAGTGTTTCTCGGCCGTCTCCTGCGCCTGTTCGGCCGTCGAGGCGTGGATATAGCCATCAGCCAGGTCGATGGCAGCCCCGTCGAAGCGCCCGGTCGCCTCCAGCGCCGCCCATTCGGCAGCGGTCAGTATCTTGTAGATCAGCATGCGCCGGGTTTGGCCCGCGACGGCCGCCCCGTCAAGCAAGCTGCCTGTCATGCAGGCGTCACGCGGCCCGGCTAGGTCACCATACTGACGGGGGCTTTGACTCCCGCATGGCTTGCGCGCAAGCTGTTCGCGTTCCAACACCTGAGGGGTAGAGACATGACCTTCCGCCTTCTTTCCACGACTGCCGCGCTGGCGCTGACCGGCTCCATGGCGGCGGCCGAGTATTCACTGACGATCCTGCACACCAACGACATGCACAGCCGCATCGAATCGATCAGCCGCTTCGATTCGACCTGCAGCGCCGAGGACGAGGACGCCGGCGAATGCTTCGGCGGCATCGCCCGCGTCGCCACCATGGTCGACCAGAAGCGCGAAGAACTGTCCGACGAGAACCTCGTGCTGCTGGATGCCGGCGACCCGTTCCAGGGCTCGCTGTTCTACACGACCTACAAGGGCGCGGCCGAGGCCGAATTCATGGAGGACATCGGCTATGACGTCATGGCCGTGGGCAACCACGAATTCGACGACGGCCCGCCGAAACTGGCCGAGTTCATCGACATGGTCAGCTTCCCGGTGATCTCGGGCAACCTCGACCTGTCGTCGTCCGACCTGCTCAAGGATCGTGTGCAGAACCACGTCGTGCTTGAGGTGGGCGGCCAGCAGATCGGCGTGATCTCGGCGCTGGCCTCGGACACCGACGAGACCTCCAGCCCCGGCCCGAACGTGACCTTCCAGGACGAGATCGACAGCCTGGCGGCCGATGCCCAGGCCCTGACCGACGAGGGCGTGGATATCATCATCGCGCTCAACCACGTCGGCCTGCCGCTGGACCGCCGCATCGCCGCCGCGGTGCCGCAGATCGACGTCATCATCGGCGGCCACAGCCACACCCTTATGACCAACGACGACGCCGACACCCCGGCCTATCCCGCGATGATCGAGGGCACGCCGGTGGCGCAGGCCTACGCCTATACCAAGTACCTGGGCGAATTGAGCCTCACCTTCGACGATGCCGGCAATGTCATCGAGGCCACGGGCGACCCGATCCTGCTGGACGCCTCGGTCACGCCGGACCCCGAGATGTCGGCGCGCATCGCCGAGATGGGCGCCCCCATCGAGGAGATGAAGACCCAGGTCGTCGCCGAGACCGCAAAGCCGATCATCGGGTCGCGCGAGGTCTGCCGCAGCATGGAATGCCCCATGGGCAACCTCGTGGCCGACGCCATGCTCGACCGCGTCGAAGATCAGGGGATCCAGGTCGCCATCCAGAACGGCGGCGGGCTGCGCGCCAGCATCGAGGCGGGCGAGGTCACCATGGGCGACGTCCTGACCGTGCTGCCGTTCCAGAACACGCTCTCGACCTTCGAGGTCACCGGCGAGACCATCGTGGCGGCGCTCGAGAACGGTGTCGGCCAGGTCGACGAGGGCGCGGGCCGCTTCCCGCAGGTCGCGGGCATGTCGTTTACCGTGGACCTGACCGCCGAGCCGGGTAGCCGCATTTCCGAGGTCATGGTCGATGGCGAGGCGATCGACCCGGGCGCGACCTACGGCGTGGTGTCCAACAACTACGTCCGCAACGGCGGCGACGGCTATTCCATGTTCGTGGGCGCCGAGAACGCCTATGACTACGGCCCCGACCTGGCCGATGTCACGGCCGAGTTCCTGGCCGAGAACAGCCCCTACGAGCCCTACACCGACGGCCGCATCACCGTCATCAGCGAGTGACGCGCAGCCCGTCGCATCAACCCGGCCCCCGTCGCACCCGCGGCGGGGGTTTTTTTTACGCCTCTGCCGCGGCCTCGAGCCCGCGATACCGCAGACCGAGGGTCACGGCACGGGCGACGAAGCTGGTCAGCATCGCCATCCAGAGCCCGTGATTGCCGAAGGCCGGGATCAGCACCAGCGCGGCCAGCGCGTAGATCCCCGCCGACAGGGCCATCATGTTGCGCATGTCGCGCGTGCGGGTCGCGCCGATGAAAATGCCGTCGAGCATGAAGGGCGCCACCCCCAGCACCGGGGCCAGCACCATGTAGGGCAGGTAGACGCGCGCGACCTCGCGCACCGGATCGGCGGTGGTCATCACGTCGATGATCGTGCCACCCAATGTTGCGAAAGCTCCGGCCAGCAGCGTGCCCGACACCAACGCCCAGACCGAGCACAGCGATGCCGCGCGCCGCAGGGCCGCGCGGCGACGCGCGCCCATGGCCTGGCCCACCAGCGTTTCGGCGGCGAAGGCAAAGCCGTCCAAAGCGAAGGCGGTGATCGTCATGAACTGCAACAGGATCTGGTTGGCCGCCAGCGGGACGTCGCCGAACCGCGCCCCCAGCAGCAGGAAGGACACGAAGATGCCCTGCAACAGCAGCGACCGGATCAGGATATCCGTGTTGACCTGCGCGAAGTGGCGCAGGCGGGCGGGGTCGAGGACGCGCGCCCGGTCGCGCCAGGCCGGTGTCGCGAAAGCGCCCCGGCAGAACCACAGCCCCAGCGCCAGGCCGGACCATTCCGCGATGAAGGTCGCGATCGCCACGCCGTCGACCCCCCAGCCCAGTTGCAAAACGAACAGCAGGTCGAGCCCGATGTTGAGCCCGTTCATCACCACCTGCAGCACCAGCACCGCGCGGGTGCGTTCGGCCGCGATCAGCCAGCCGGTGATGGCGTAGATCGCGATCAGCGCCGGGGCCGACCAAACGCGGATCGCCATGTAGCCGCGGGCCAGCCCCTCGACCTCGGCGCTGGCCGGCGACAGCATCAGCGCCAGCGGCAGGATCAGCCAGTGCAGCGCGATGATGGCCAGACCGCCCAGCGCGGCGATGGCCAGCCCGCGCGTCAGGATCGCCGCGCCCTCGGCCGTATCACCGCGGCCCAGCGCCTGCGCCGCGAAGCCGGTCGTCCCCATGCGCAGGAACCCGAAGATCCAGTAGATCGCCGTCAGGATTGTCGCCCCGATGCCCACCGCGCCGATGGGTGCTGCCGCCCCCATCTGGCCCACCACGCCGGTGTCCACAGCGCCGAGGATCGGCACGGTGGCATTCGACAGCACGATGGGCACGGCAATATTCAGCACCCGGCGGTGCGTCAGAGCCTCTTCCATGGCGATCAGCCTTCGCGGGTGGGCATCAGGAAATGCCCGGTGGCCTGGGCGAACATGCGGTCGCGGTTGTCCTGCCAGCCCTCGACCTGGACACTGGCGTAGCGCCGCCCCGACCGCACCACGCGGGCGCGGGCATAGGCATCGCGCGGCAGGCCCGAGCGCAGGTAGTCCACCGTCAGGTCGATGGTCTTGGGCAGGCGCGGCGTCCGGTCCTCCAGTTGAATGTCGGCGCCGCCCTGCTCGATCTCGTCCCAGCGGGTGGACCAGGCCAGTTCCACGATGGCCGTGGTTTCCAGAAAGGCCGCCGTCACCCCGCCGTGCAGCGCGGGCAGCATGGGATTGCCGATCAGGTCGTCGCGGTAGGGCAGCACGGCCGTCAGCTCGTCGCCGCGCCGGTCGAACCGGATGCCGAGGAAGCCGATGTAGGGCACCGCGGCGACCAGCGCCTCGAGCGCGGCGTCGCGGCGCTGCTTGACCACTTGCACGGGATCGGGGCGTTTCATGAGGCGGCCCTCTCGATGGCAAAGGCCCCGGCGGCGCTGGCCACGGGCCGGTCGGCGTCGTCGTCCAGCGCCACCGCCCGCATGAAGGCGACCGAGCGGGTGACGTGATAGCACTCGGCGCGCGCGGTGATCGCCTGGCCCGGCGTGGCCGGGCGCATGTAGTCGATGCGCAGGTCCAGCGTCGCCGTCGAGGCCGGGGCGACCGGGTGGATCATCACCGCCGCCCCGCCGCAGGTGTCCAGCAACGCCGAAACCGCCCCGCCGTGAATCACCCCGGTTTCCGGGTCGCCGATCAGCCGGGCGTCGTAGGGCATGGTCAGCATCGCCTTGCCTTCACCGATCTCACCCAGTTGCATCCCCATGGCCCGGGCATGGGGGATCGCCTCGATGAACTGACGCGCCAGTTTGGCGCGGCGCGCGTCGTCGGTCTCCTCGTGCATCGGCTGTCCTTTCGCTGGCCCGATCGTCGCCCGCCTCGCGGGCCGGGGCAAGCCCCCGGGCGAGATTGCCCCGTGGCCACCAGAGGTCTAGGCTCTGGGCTACGGAGGATTCCATGACCGATACCCGGCTCGGCTTCAAGGCCATGTGCGACCGCTTCGAGGTGACGCCACGGACCCTGCGTTACTACGAGTATATCGAATTGCTGGCCCCCGAACGCGAGGGCCGGTCGCGCATCTACGGCGCGCGCGACATCGCGCGGATGACCCTGATCCTGCGGGGCCGGCGCTGGGGCTTCAGCCTCGAGGAAATCCGCCAGTGGCTGCTGATCTACGAACACGAGGGCACCGAGGCGCAGATGCGCGCCTTCGTCGACCTGGCCGACCGGCAGCTGGCCGACCTGGCCCGCCAACGCGACCAGCTCGACGAGATGATGCGCGAACTCAAGGCGCTGCGGGACGAGACCGCCGGGTCGCTGGACTAGAGTGTATCGCGTTCATTCGCAGTCACGCGGCACACTCTGACTATCTGACTCCGCATGTCCGGGGAGCGCAAAACCGGTTCCCACTTTTGCGCGACATGCTTAAGGCCGCCCACCGCGCCGCCCGACGTCAGGCGGGCTGACCCGCCGTCATCGAAAACGTGACGCGGCGTTACGTTTACGTTCACGTCATCTTTCCTTGTAGGATCGGCGGCGACGCCTCAAATCGCGGGCAAGACGCCGTAGACGAGGACGCCAGAAACGATGACGGACCGGACCATGACCATCCGCGAGATGTGCGAGGCCTTTGACGTGACCCCGAGAACCCTGCGGTTCTACGAGGCCAAGGAGCTGCTGCACCCCCGGCGCGAGGGGCAGCGGCGGTTGTTCGGCAAGCGGGACCGCGCGCGGCTCAAGTTGATCCTGCGCGGCAAGCGCTTCGGCTTCAGCCTGGAGGAAATCCGCCAGTTGCTGGACCTTTACCACATGGACGACAGCCAGGAGACCCAGCTGCGCAAGTCCTACGCACTGGCCGAAACGCACCTGGCCGAAATGGAAGCCCAGCGCGACGAGCTGAACGAGGCCATCGCGGAACTCAAGGACCAGATGGCCTGGGGCGCCCGGCGCCTGGCCGAGCTGCGGCGGAACAGCGCCGCCGGCTGACAGCAAGACCCAAGGGAGAGAGACCAGACATGCCCATCTACACCGCCCCCACCCAGGACATGCAATTCCTGCTGCACGACGTGCTGGCCGTCAGCGACCAGGATATCCCCGGCTTCGACGAGCTGGACCGCGAGTTCACCGGCGCCGTGCTGGAAGAGGCCGGCAAGGTCGCCACCGAGGTGCTGCTGCCGCTGAACACCGTCGGCGACCGCCAGGGCTGCACCCTGGAAAACGGCGTTGTGCGCACGCCCGAGGGCTTCAACGCCGCCTTCGACGTCATGAAACAGGGCGGCTGGACGGCCATGGACTGCGACCCGGACTATGGCGGCCAAGGCCTGCCCTACATCATGCACACCGCCGCGCAGGAGGCCTTCGTGTCCACCAACATGGCCTTCAACATGTACCAGGGCCTGACCCACGGCGCCTACAACGCGATCCACGCCCACGGCTCGGACGAGCAGAAGCGGACCTACCTGCCCAAGCTGGTCAGCTGCGACTGGGGCGGCACCATGAACCTGACCGAGCCGCAGTGCGGCACCGACCTCGGGCTGATCCGCACCAAGGCCGAGCCGCAGGACGACGGCACCTACCGCATTTCCGGCCAGAAGATCTGGATCTCCTCGGGAGAGCACGACATGGCCGAGAACATCATCCACCTGGTGCTGGCCAAGATCCCCGGCGGCCCCGAGGGGGTCAAGGGCATCTCGCTGTTCATCGTGCCCAAGTTCCTGGTGAACGCGGACGGCAGCCTGGGCGACCGCAACGCCCTGTCCTGCGGCGGGCTGGAAGAAAAGATGGGCATTCACGGCAACGCCACCTGCGTGATGAACTACGACGGCGCGACCGGCTACCTCGTGGGCGAGGCCCACAAGGGCATGCGCGCCATGTTCACCATGATGAACGAGGCCCGCCTGGGCGTCGGGCTGCAGGGGTATGCCCAGGCCGAGATCGCCTACCAGAACGCGCTGGGGTTCGCCCGCGACCGCCTGCAGGGCCGCGACGCCACCGGCACGAAAAACCCCGACGGGCCGGCCGACCCGATCATCGTGCACCCCGACGTGCGCCGGAACCTGATGGACCAGAAGGCCTTTGTCGAAGGCGCGCGCGCCTTCACCTACTGGGGCGCCACCATGATCGACGCCAGCCATCGCAAGGGCGACGAAGAGTCCGAGCAGATGATCTCGCTGCTTACTCCGGTCATCAAGGGCTTTTTGACGGACAAGGGCTTCGAGACCTGCGTGCTGGCCCAGCAGACGTTGGGCGGGTCGGGCTTTACCCGCGAATGGGGGCTGGAACAGTTCGTCCGCGACGCTCGCATCACCATGGTTTACGAGGGCACCAACGGCATCCAGGCGCTCGATCTGGTGGGGCGCAAGCTGGCCCAGAACGGGGGCAAGGCGATCATGGCCTTTTTCGACATGGTCAAGGCCTTCATCAAGGAGAACGAGGACGACGCGGCGCTCAAGGCCGACTTCCTTGACCCGCTCAAGGCCGCCTCGAAGGACCTGCAGGCAGCGGGGACATACTTCATGCAGCAGGGCACCAAGAACCCCAACGACGCGCTGGCGGGCTCCTACGACTTCATGCACCTGATGGGCCATGTCTGCCTGGGGCTGATGTGGGCGCGCCAGGCCAAGGCGGCGATGGCGGCGCTCGAGGCCGGCGCGGGCGACATGGATTTCTACGAGACCAAGATCGCCACCGGGCGCTACTACATGGCGCGCCAGCTGCTGGCGACGGCCACGCACCTCGCGCGGATCAACAGCGGCGCCGCAACCGTCATGGCGCTTGAGCCGGCGCAGTTCTGATGGAACGGTGACGCACGGGCCGCAAACGGCCCGTGCCCTCACCCCAGCCGGAGGCCAGCATGCCCAAACGTTTTCGCCTGACACGCCGCTTTCCCGTCTCGATGACCGAGGACGGCTACCGCCGTCTGCGCCGCTTCGCCGCCGAGGCGGGCCTGGACGAGGGCGAGGCGCTGTCCTTTCTGTTCGAGAACTTCGACAGCGTGATCGACGCCGACACCTTCGGCCACCGCCTGCGGATGTTCAATTCCGAACTGGAGGCGCGCAAGCGATGAGCCCGCGCACCAGGCGCGATCTGGCGCGGCCCGGCGGGAAAGCCCATGTGACACTTGCACGGGAAATTACCGGATGCCTGAAGGAGGACCCATGACCGACGCCTATATCTACGACGCGGCACGCACCCCGCGCGGCAAGGGCCGCAAGGACGGCGCCCTGCACGAGGTCACGAGCCTGCGCCTGTCCGCGCAGGTGCTCGACGCGTTGAAAGACCGCAACGGCCTGGAAGGCCACGCCGTCGAGGACGTGATCTGGGGCAATGCCACGCAGGTCGGCGAACAGGGCGGCTGCCTGGCGCGGACGGCCGTTCTGGGCTCGCAGCTCGACCAGTCGATCCCGGGCCTGTCGATCAACCGCTTCTGCGCCTCTGGGATGGAGGCCGTTAACCTGGCCGCCAACCAAGTGCGCGCCGGCGCGGGCGAAGGCTATATCGCGGGTGGCGTGGAAATGATGGGCCGCGTGCCAATGAGCAGCGACGGCGCCGCCGTGGCCGTGGATCCGACCGTGGCGATGGACAGCTACTTCGTCCCCCAGGGTATCGCCGCCGACATCATCGCCACCGAATACGGCTTTTCCCGCGACGACGCCGATGCCTTTGCCGTGGAAAGCCAGAACCGGGCCAAGGCGGCCTGGGACGCAGGCCGGTTCGACCGTTCGATCCTCCCCGTCACGGACCAGAACGGCCTGCCGATCCTCGACCGTGACGAGCACATGCGCCCGGGCACCGACATGCAGTCGCTGGGCGCGCTCAAGCCCTCTTTCAAGGAACAGGGCGAGGTCATGCCCGGCTTCGACCAGGTCGCGCTGATGAAATACCCGCACCTTGAGGGCATCAACCACATCCACCACGCCGGTAACAGTTCGGGCATCGTCGACGGGGCGGCCGGCGTTCTGATCGGCTCGAAGGCATTCGGCGAGAAATGGGGCCTGACCCCGCGCGCCCGCATCAAGGCCAGCGCCAAGATCGGCACCGACCCCACGATCATGCTGACCGGCCCGGTGCCGGTGACCGGCAAGATCCTGACCGAGACGGGCATGACCCCGGCAGATTTCGACCTGTTCGAGGTGAACGAGGCCTTTTCGGCGGTGGTGCTGCGCTTCATGCAGGCCTTCGGCGTGGACCACGACAAGCTGAACGTTAACGGCGGGGCCATCGCCCTGGGCCATCCGCTGGGGGCCACCGGCGCGATCATCATCGGCACCCTGCTCGACGAGCTGGAGCGGCGCGACAAGGAGGTCGGCCTGGCCACGCTCTGCGTCGCCTCCGGAATGGGTGCGGCCACAATCATCGAACGCGTGTAAGGGGGCAGAGATGACCGATTTCACCATGACAACCGACGCCGAGGGCGTCGCCATCATCACCTGGGACATGCCGGGCCGGTCCATGAACGTCATGACCCGCGACTCGATGCAGGAATTGAACGGCCTGATCGACGCGGCCCTGGCCGATGACGCCGTGAAGGGCATCGTCATAACCAGCGGCAAGCGCGATTTCGCCGGCGGCATGGACCTGAACACGCTGGCCACGATCCGCGACGAGGCCGGCGACGACCCCGCCAAGGCGCTGTTCGATTTCACCATGGCCGGGCATCACATGCTGCGCAAGATCGAGCGCGCCGGCATGGATGACCGCAACAAGGGCGGCAAGCCCATCGCCGCCGCCCTGCCCGGCACCGCGCTGGGGATCGGGCTGGAACTTCCCCTGGCCTGTCACCGCATCTTTGCCGCCGACAACGCCAAGGCCAAGATCGGCCTGCCGGAAATCCAGGTCGGCATCTTTCCCGGTGCGGGCGGCACCACGCGGCTGGTGCGCAAGCTGGGAGCCATGGCCGCCAGCCCGCTGCTGCTGGAGGGCAAGCTGAACGACCCGAAAAAGGCCAAGGCGGCGGGCGTCATCGACGAAGTGGTCGACGATCCCGTGGCCGCGGCGAAAGACTGGGTCCTGTCGCAGCCCGCCATCGTCAAGCCGTGGGATGAAAAGGGTTACAAGATGCCCGGCGGCGCGCCCTACCACCCGGCGGGCTTCATGACCTTCGTGGGCGCCAGCGCCATGGTCAACGGCCGGACCAAGGGCGTCTATCCGGCGGCCAAGGCACTGCTGAGCGCGGTCTACGAGGGCGCGCAGGTGCCCTTCGACACCGCGCTCAAGATCGAGGCGCGCTGGTTCACCCATGTGCTGATGAACCCGTCCTCGGCCAACATGATCCGCAGCCTTTTCGTCAACAAGGAAGCGCTGGAAAAGGGCGCGAACCGGCCCGAGGTGCCCGACCAGAGGGTGCAAAAGCTGGGCGTTCTGGGCGCGGGCATGATGGGGGCCGGCATCACGCTGGTCGCGGCCATGGCCGGGATCGAGGTGGTGCTGGTCGACCAGTCCGCCGAGGCCGCCGAGAAGGGCAAGGCCCACACGGCCGACTACATGGACAAGGGCATCAAGCGCGGCAAGGCCACCGCGGACAAGAAACAGGCCGCGCTCGACCTGATCACCGCTACGGATGACCATGCCGCGCTGGAGGGCTGCGACCTGATCATCGAGGCGGTGTTCGAGGACATCGACGTAAAGGCCGAGGTGACGAAAAAGGTGCTCGATGTCGTGGGCGCGGACTGCATCTTCGCCTCCAACACCTCGACCCTGCCGATCACCGAGCTGGCCGTAGCCTCGGAACGGCCCGACCAGTTCATCGGCATCCATTTCTTCAGCCCGGTGGAAAAGATGGCGCTGGTCGAGATCATCAAGGGCCGCGAGACCGGCGACCGCGCGGTGGCCAAGGCGCTGGACTTCGTGCGCCAGATCCGCAAGACGCCGATCGTGGTCAACGACGCCCGGTTCTTCTACGCCAACCGCTGCATCATTCCCTATATCAACGAAGGTATCCGCATGGTGCGCGAGGGTGTGGCCCCGCCGCTGATCGAGAACGCGGCCAAGCTGGCGGGCATGCCGCTGGGTCCGCTGCAACTGACCGACGAGACCTCGATCGACCTCGGCGTCAAGATCGCCAAGGCGACCCGGGCCGCCATGGGCGAGGCCTATCCCGACGGCGAGGTGGACGAGGTTCTGTTCTGGATGGAGGGCGAGGGCCGCCTGGGCCGCAAGGCCAACGCGGGGTTCTACGCCTATGACGACACCGGCAAACGGCAGGGCCTCTGGGCCGGGCTGGGCGAGAAATACGCACCCGCCGCGGACCAGCCCGACCTGACCGATGTGCAGCACCGGCTGCTGTTTGCGCAGGTGCTGGAGGCGGTGCGCGCGCTGGAAGAGGGCGTTCTGGAGGACATCCGTGAGGGCGACGTGGGCGCGATCCTGGGCTGGGGCTTCGCGCCGTGGTCGGGCGGGCCCTTCGCCTGGCTGGACATGCTGGGCGCGCCCTATGCCGCCGAACGCTGCGACCAGTTGACGGAACGGTTCGGCGACCGGTTCGCCTGCCCCGCCCTGCTGCGCGAGATGGCCGAGACCGGGCAGAGCTTTTACGGACGCTTCGGCGCGGGCCACGACAGCAAGGCGGCCTGACCACGCGCATCGCGGCCGTGAGGCGACAGGAGAAGGCCCCGCACCGGCATGCGGGGCCTTTTTCATGCGATCCGCTCAGCGGCGGGTGGTGGCGCCCGGGTAGCCCGCGCCGCGCGCGGTCGCCAAGGCGTGCCGGAGCCCGCTGGGTGACGAGAACGGCCCGGCCAAGACCATCCGGTAGTCCGTGCCCCCACTGGTATAGACACCGATCTTCATGGGCAGGCCGCGGTCGGCCAGCCCGCGCGCCGTCTGCTGCGCGGCGGTGCGGCTGGTGAAGGTGCGCACCTGGACATAGCGATGGTCCGCGGGCGCGTCGCCGGCGGACGGTGCCGGCGCGGACGAAGGGCTGGCCGTGGACGACGCGTTTCGGGTAGCGTAACGCACCCGGTCGGGCAGGCCCCGGTCGGGGTTCAGGCGCCCGTCGCTCCAGGCGGTCTCGTAGCCCTCGGGCGGGGCGGGGGTGATATCCTGCCGAGCGCCCGGCGGGTTGGAATAGGGCGCTGGCGCCCCGAACCCCCACCCCGTATTGGCCCGGGTGACCTGGGGCTGCGTGGTGCCGGTGCTGCCCGGGGCCTGGTCCAGCGGGTTGGAATAGCTGGCAGGGCCGGCGCGGCCCATTGTTGGGCCGGGGCGCGCCGCGGTCGTACCCGGCGCCCGGTCGAGCGGGGTGGCATAGCCCCCTTGCGGCCGAGACAGCGCGATCTGCCGCCCGCGCGGCCGCGCCGCCGCGCCCGGGTCAGAGGTGACACCGGGCAGCGTGCAGGAGATGGGCCGCCCGGTGCGCGCGTTCACGAAGCGCCGGTCGGTTCGGGCCTGCTCGGCACACAGCTCGGCCATCGTCATCCGCCGCGGGCCCGCGCGGCGCGGCGGGGCCGCGGCCGCCTC
>NZ_MSIT01000034.1 GCF_002094885.1 Salibaculum halophilum | reverse complement strand
CCCGCAGCGGGCCGAGGATCGCCCCGCCGCGCCCGGCCCGGTCCTCGCGCTGGGCGCCGAGGGCGTGCGCGTCGTGCAGCCCAACCTGCCCGCGGACACCCCGCCCGAGGTCATGTCCACGGTCGCGCTTGACACGATCACCTACGACCCCGGGGGCGACGTGGTGCTGTCGGGCCGGGCCGAAAGCCGCGGCTTCGTGCGCGTCTACCTCGACAACGAGCCGGTCGGGACGCTCCCGGTGGATGCCGACGGACGCTGGCGCAGCGATCTGCCCGACGTCGATACCGGGGTCTATACCCTGCGCATCGATGAGGTGGCCCCCTCGGGCGAGGTCGTCTCGCGCATCGAGTCGCCCTTCCGCCGCGAGGACCCCGAAAAGGTCGCAGAGGCCATGGCCGAGGACACCGCCGACCCCGATTTCGCCGTCGCCACCCGCACGGTGCAGCCCGGCAATACCCTTTGGGCCTTCGCCGAGGACCGCTACGGCGAGGGCATCCTCTATGTCGAGGTCTACGAGGCCAACCGCGACCGCATTCGCGACCCGGACCTGATCTATCCCGGCCAGGTCTTCACGCTGCCCAGGATCGAGGAATGATCGAGGACATCCCCGCGCTTGCACTGGACTGGTACCGGTCGGGGCGCGGCGCGGCCCTGGCCACCGTGGTCGAGACCTGGGGCTCGGCCCCGCGCCCGGTGGGCAGCCAGCTGGTGGTGGACGCGCAGGCGGCGATGGAGGGCTCCGTCTCGGGCGGCTGCGTCGAGGGCGCGGTCATCACCGAGGCGCTTGAGGCGCTGGAGGACGGCGCGCCGCGGCTTTTGGAGTTCGGCGTCAGCGACGACGACGCCTTTGCCGTGGGTCTGGCCTGCGGCGGGCGCATCCGGGTGCTGGTGGATCCGGTCGGCACCGCCTTGCCCGCGGGCCTTCTGGCCGAACTGGCCGAGAAACGGGCGGCCCGTGCGCCGGTGGCAGTGGTCGCCGACCTTGAGAGCGGCGCGCGCCGCCTGGCACCGGCCGCCGATTACCCCGACCGGTTCCGCGCCGACCGCTCGAGCGTCGAGGACGACGGCCGCACCTTCGTCGCCGTGCACAACCCGCCGCTGCGGATGATCGTGGTCGGCGCGGTGCATATCGCCCAGGCCCTGCTGCCCATGGCGCGGGCCTGCGGCCATGACCCGGTGCTGGTCGACCCGCGCCCGGCCTTCGGCGCCGCGGCGCGGTTCCCCCATGAGACCATCGCGGAGGACTGGCCCGACGACGCCCTCGCGCGGATCGGCCTGGATGCCCGCGCCAGCGTGGTGACCCTGACCCACGATCCCAAGCTGGACGACCCGGCGATCATGGCCGCGCTGCGCTCTGATGTCTTCTACCTTGGCTGTCTCGGCTCAACCCGGACCCACGCCAAGCGGGTGGCGCGGCTGACCAAGGCCGGGTTCACCGACGCCGAGATCGCGCGCATCCATGCCCCCGTGGGCCTTGATATCGGGGCGCGCAGCCCCGCCGAGATCGCCGTCAGCATCATGGCGCAGGTGACCGAGCGCCTGCGCCGGCCATGAGGTTCGGCCCGGTCCCGCCGCGGGCGGCCGTAGGGGCCATCCTGGCCCATTCCGAGGACCTGGGCGACCGGCGGCTGCGCAAGGGCAAGCGGCTGACCGAAGAGGACACCGCAGCGCTGGCGGCAGCGGGGCGCAGGCAGGTCGTCGTGGCCCGGCTGGAGCCGGGCGATCTGCACGAGGATACCGCCGCCGACCGGCTGGCGGCGGCCATCTGCGGCGACGGTATCGCGCCGCAGGGCCCGTCGGCGACGGGCCGCGTCAACCTGCGCGCGGCCGGGCCGGGCGTGCTGGTGGCCGATTCCGCCAGGGTGGGCGCGCTCAACCGCGTCGATCCGATGCTGACGCTGGCCACGCTGCCGCCATTCCGCCGGCTTGCCGCGTCAGAGATGGTCGGCACCGTGAAGGTGATATCCTACGGCGTGGCCGCGGACAGCGTGGCGCGGGCCGAGGCGGCGGGGCAGGGCGCGCTGCGGCTGGCCCGCCCCGTGCTGGCGACCGCGACCCTGATCGAGACCCGCGTCGGCCCCGATACGCCCCCCGACAAGGGCCGCCGGGCCATGCGCGCCCGGCTCGCCGCATTGGGCCTGTCGCTGTCACCGCGTGTCGTTGTCGCGCACGACACGGACGCGGTCGCCGAGGCGCTCGCCGCGGCACAGGGTGAGCTGGTGCTGATCCTGACGGCCTCGGCCACCTCGGATATCCACGACACGGCGCCCGAGGGGCTGCGCCGGGCCGGGGGAACGGTGGCGCAATTCGGCATGCCCGTGGACCCCGGCAACCTGCTGTTTTTGGGCGCGGTGTCCGGGCGGCCGGTGATCGGCCTGCCGGGTTGCGCGCGCAGCCCCGCGCTCAACGGCGCCGACTGGGTGCTGGACCGGGTCGCCTGCGGCCTGCCGGTCGGCCCCGAGGAGATCGCCGCGATGGGGCTGGGCGGGCTGCTCAAGGAAAGCCCGGCCCGGGGCCGCCCCCGCGCGGACTGAGCCGCGCCGGGCGGAAAGCGACCGATCCAGGGGCGGCGGCAAACGCGGGCTTCCCAAGGGCAGGGGCGGCGTGCTTGACTGGCGAAAGATGGACCAAGGGAGGATTGGCATGACACAGGTCGCGATGACGGTGAACGGAAAATCCGTGAGCGGCGAGGTCGAGGGGCGCACGCTGCTGTCGGATTACCTGCGCGAGGACCTGCGCCTGACCGGCACCCATGTGGGATGCGATACCAGCCAGTGCGGGGCCTGCGTGGTGCATGTGGACGGCAAGGCGGTGAAGGCCTGCACCATGTTCGCCGCCGAGGCCGAGGGCGCGCAGGTGACGACGATCGAGGGCATGGGCACCGCCGATGGTGGGCTTACGGCCGTGCAGCAGGCATTTCAGGATCATCACGGGTTGCAGTGCGGCTTTTGCACGCCGGGCATGGTGATGACCGCGGCCGCCCTTCTGGAAGAGACGCCCAAGCCGACCGAGGCCGAGATCCGCGACTACCTTGAGGGCAACATCTGCCGCTGCACCGGCTATCACAACATCGTCAAGGCGATCATGGCGGCCTCGGGCCAGGACGTGAGCGCCGTGGCCGCCGAATAGGAATTTCATGTTTTCATGTGCGCAGCGCGGTGAGGAGCGGCGCCCGCGCTCTGAGGGAGGAGAGATAAAATGCCCAAAGACCATGGAGTTGGCGCCAGTTCCGCGCGCCGAGAGGATGTCCGGTTCCTGACCGGACGCGGCAAGTATACCGACGACATCGCCCTGCAGGGCCAGACCCACGCGGTCTTTGTCCGCAGCCAGGTGGCCAACGGGGTCATCACGTCCATCGACACCACCGAGGCCGCGGCGATGCCCGGGGTTCTGGCCGTCTTCACAGGCGCCGATTTCGCCGATGTCGGCGGCAACCCGGCCGGCTGGCAGATCAACAGCCGCGACGGCGAACCGATGAAGGAACCCAAGCGCCCGGTTCTGGCCCATGGCAAGGTGCGCCACGTGGGCGACGCCTATGCCGCCGTCATCGCCGAGACCGAGGAGCAGGCCCGCGATGCCGCCGAGGCCATCGTCGCCGAGATCGAGGAACAGCCCGCCGTGGTGGACATGGGCAAGGCGCTGGAGGACGGTTCGCCGCTCGTGCATGACGAGATCGGCACAAACCAGTGCTTCGACTGGGGCTGGATCGAGGACAACCGCGCCGCCACCGACGCGGCGATCAAGGCCGCCCCGCATGTCACCACGCTGGAGCTGGTCAACAATCGGCTGGTGCCCAACGCGATGGAGCCGCGCGCCTCGATGGCCGACTACGATCCCGGCACCGGCGACTACACGCTCTACACCACCTCGCAGAATCCGCATCTGACGCGGCTGCTGATCTCGGCCTTCGTGCTGGGCATCCCCGAAAACAAGCTCAAGGTCGTGGCCCCCGACGTGGGCGGCGGCTTCGGCTCCAAGATCTACCACTACGGCGAAGAGGCGCTGGTGCTGGCCGCCGCCAAGAAGATCGGCCGGCCCGTGCGCTGGACGGCGAGCCGCTCGGAGAGCTTTCTGAGCGATGCCCATGGCCGCGATCACGTCACGAAAATCGAACTGGCCTGCGAGGAGGACGGCACCTTCATCGCATTCCGCACCGAGACCATGGCCAATGTCGGCGCCTACCTGTCGAATTTCTCGACCGCGACGCCGACCTTCCTGCACGGCACGCTGATGGCGGGCAACTACGCGGTGCCCAACGTTTACGTGAACGTCAAGGCGGTCTTTACCAATACTGCGCCGGTCGATGCCTATCGCGGGGCCGGGCGGCCCGAGGCGACCTATTCGCTCGAACGCGTCATCGACATGGCCGCCCGCGAACTGGGGATCGACCCGCTGGAAATCCGGCGCCGCAACTTCGTCCAGCCCGACCAGTTCCCCTTCACCAGCGCCGCGGGCCTTGAATACGACACTGGCGATTACGGCGCGCTGGTCGACACGCTCGAAGAGATGATCGACCGCGACGGGTTCGAGGCGCGCCGCCGCGACAGCGCGGCACGCGGCAAGCTGCGGGGCCTCGGCGTGAACACCTACATCGAGGCCTGCGGCATCGCGCCCTCGAACCTCGTCGGGGTGCTGGGCGCGCGCGTGGGGCTTTACGATGCCGCCACCGTGCGGGTGAACGCCACCGGCAACATCGCCGTCATGGTGGGCGCCCACAGCCACGGGCAGGGTCACGAGACCGCCTTTCCGCAGGTGGTGGCCGACATGCTGGGCGTTGACGAGAACAGCATCGAGATCGTTCACGGCGACACGTCCAAGATTCCGTTCGGCATGGGCACCTACGGGTCGCGCTCGCTGGCGGTCTGCGGCTCGGCGGTGGTGCGCGCCACCGACAAGATCATCACCAAGGGCAAGAAGATCGCCGCGCACATGCTGGAAGCCGCCGAGGCGGACATCGAATTCACTGACGGCCAGTTCAGCGTGGCCGGCACGGACAAATCCGTGGGCTTCGGCGACGTGGCGCTGAAGGCCTATATCCCGCACGACTTCCCGCTGGAGGAAGTCGAGCCGGGGCTGGAGGAAACGGCCTTCTATGACCCGGCGAATTTCACCTATCCCTCGGGGGCCTATGCCTGCGAGGTCGAGGTCGACCCGGAAACCGGCAAGGTCACCGTTGACCGCTTTGCCGCCGCCGACGATTTCGGCAATGTCATCAACCCGATGATCGTGACCGGCCAGGTCCACGGCGGGCTGGCGCAGGGGATCGGGCAGGCGCTGCTGGAACAGACGACCTACGATTCCGAGGGCCAGCTGATATCGGCCAGTTACATGGATTACGCCATGCCGCGCGCCGATGACCTGCCGTTCTACGAGGTCGATCACTCCTGCCAGACGCCCTGCACCCACAACCCGCTGGGGGTGAAGGGCTGCGGCGAGGCGGGGGCCATCGGCAGCCCGCCCTCGGTGGTCAACGCGGTGATCGACGCGCTGCACGCGGGCGGCCACACCCATGTCACCCATATCGACATGCCGCTGACGCCCGCGCGCGTCTGGTCGGCCATCAACAGCTGAGGAGACTGCCATGTATGCATTCGATCTCGAACGGCCCGGCCGGATCGCCGATGCGGTCAAGCTGCTCTCGGATTCCGAGGAAAGCCAACCGCTGGGCGGGGGCCAGACGCTGATCCCGACGCTGAAACAGCGGCTGGCCATGCCCGAGCGGCTGGTCAGCCTGACCGCGATCCCCGAGATGCAGGGCGTCTGCCTGTCCGACGCGGGCGAGGTCTGCATCGGCGGGGCCACGACCCATGCGACCGTGGCCGCCGAGGCCGGGGCCTATCCCGCGCTGGCCGCGCTGGCGGCCGGTATCGGCGACCCGGCTGTGCGCAACCGCGGCACCATCGGCGGCAGCCTGGCCAACAACGACCCCTCGGCCTGTTACCCGGCGGCGGCGCTGGGCTCGGGGGCGCGGATCATCACCAACGCGCGCGAGATCGCGGCGGATGATTACTTCCAGGGGATGTTCACCACCGCGCTGGACGAGGGCGAGATCATCACCGAGGTGCGTTTTCCGGTGCCGGAAAAAGCCCATTACGAGAAGTTCGACCAGCCCGCCTCGCGCTTTGCGCTGACGGCCGTCTTCGTGGCGAAATACGCCGACGGCGTGCGCGTGGCGGTGACCGGGGCCTCCGAAGAGGGCGTGTTCCGCTGGTCCGAGGCCGAGGCGGCGCTCTCGGCCGACTTCTCGGCCGAGGCGCTCTCGGGGCTGAGCCTGTCAGGCGACGGCATGATCAGCGACCTGCACGGCTCGGGCGCCTATCGCGCGCATCTGGCCAAGGTGCTGACGGGACGGGCCGTCGCCGCCGCGCGCTAGGCGCGGGCTGGCCGCCACGGTCCTGACCGCCGGATCGGAATCAGTGACCGGCCGGGCGGGATATGCGAGTCTCGCCCCAAAGGAGGTGCTTCATGACCAAGAAGAGTGACACGTCGAAGGCGCAGGGGGGCGACGACCCCATGGCCCAGATGCAGGAGATGATGACCCAGTGGCAGGGCATGGGCCTTGGCGGGATGAACGCCATGAGCACGGGCTGGATGGAGGCCATGTCGGACATGGGCCGGCAGTGGTTGCAGTTCGTGTCGGACCGGGTGGCCAAGGACGTGGATTTCCAGCAGCGCATGCTGCAGGCAAAATCGCCTCAGGACGTCCAGAAGATCCAGACCGAGTTCCTGCAGGCCGCGGTCGAGGACTACACGCGCGAGACCGGCAAGATGGTCGAGTTGAGCCGCAAGGTCTTCGCGCCGGATGAGGACAGCAGCAGCGGACAAGACCCGAAGAAAGGGTGACGACGCGCCGCTGACATGACGCGGGCCTCTCCAGCGCGGAGAGGCCCCAGGCGTTGCAGGCGCGACGCCTCAGCCCTTCTGCGGCATCGGCCCGATCATCATGACCATCTGGCGGCCTTCCAAGGCGTTTTCTGTGAAAATGCCGAGAGGGCCCCGGTTGGATCACGCGCGCCTAGCCCTTCTGGGGCAGCGGCCCGATCATCATGACCATCTGGCGGCCTTCCATCTTGGGCATGTTCTCGACCTTGCCCAGGTCCTTGACGTCCTCGGCCACCCGTTCCAGCAGCTCGCGCCCGAGATTCTGGTGGGCCATCTCGCGGCCGCGGAACCGCAGCGTGACCTTGACCTTGTCGCCCTTCTCGAGAAACCGGGTGACGTTTTTCATCTTGACCGAGTAATCATGCTCGTCGGTGTTGGGCCGGAACTTGACCTCCTTGACCTCGATGACCTTCTGTTTCTTCTTGGCCTCGGACTCGCGTTTTTGCTGTTCGTACTTGTACTTGCCGAAATCCATGATTTTGCAGACCGGCGGCTTGGCGTTGGGCGAGATTTCGACCAGGTCGAGGCCGGCCTCGGTGGCAAGGGTCCTGCCGCGGTCCGGGCTGACCACGCCGACATTTTCGCCGTTGGGGCCGATCAACCGGATTTCGGGGGCCCGAATGCGGTCATTGACGCGGGGGCCGGTGTCGCGCGTTGGCGGCGCGTTGTGAGGTCTGCGAGCTATGGGTCCTGTCCTTTTCCAAGATCGTTCGGCCTCGCAAGTTAAACGGGCGCCCGGTGGCGTTCAAGGCCCCATTCGCGGCCGAACCGGGCCGATTTCCGCAAGGCGCAAGGCCGGGCCGCGCTTCCCGCTTCCCTTGGCGCTGCTGGCGTGGAATAGACGGGGTGAGGCCCGACTGGAGGCCGAGTCATGATTTTCGAAAGGACTGACACAATGCGTGCGCTCATCATTATCGTCGTCGTCGCCGGGCTGGGCTATTTCGGCTATCAGTATGCCGCCAATGACCGCACCCCGGCCGAGGCCTTTGCCGCCCTGACCGGGCAGGCTGAAGAGGCCGCGACCGAGGCCTCCGAGATGGCCGAGGACGCCGCCGGGGCGGTTGACGAGACCGTTCAGGAGGTGACCGACGCGGCCGAGGGGGCTGCAGAAGAGGCCGCCGATGCCGCGACCGAGGCGGCAGAGACCGCGGGCGAGGCTGTCAACGAGGCGGTCGAGGGCGCCACCGAGACGGCCGAAGACATGGCCGGCGAGGCCATGGACACCGCCGGTGACGCCGCCGCCGAGGCCACCGAAGCGGCCGAGGACGCCGCCGATGCCGCGTCGGACATGGCCGAAGACGCCGCCGAGGCTGCGACAGAGGCCGCCGAGGGGGCGTCGGATGTGGCCGAGGACGCCGCCGAGACTGCGACCGACGCGGCCGGAGACGCCGCGCAAGAGGCGGCGGATACGACCGGGGCAGCCGATACCACGATCGAGGATGCGCCCGCGGAGGATACCGTGTCCACCGGCGAGGCCGGTACCGGGGACGCTGCCGAAGCGAGCCCGGAGAGCACCGAAGACGCCGCAGACGCAGGCGCGGAGAGCACCGGGGACGCCGCCGAGGCAGGAGAGCAGGCGGCCGAAGCCGCCACCGATGGCACCGATCTGTCCAGCCTGCTGACTGCCGACAGCTTCGATCCCGCCGCCGTTTCCGACTGGGTCGAGAATTCCGACCTTAACCCGGCGGTCAAGCAGACGCTGACCACCGCCGTTGACCAGGCTGCCGAGAACCCCGAGATGATTCCGGGCGTGATCGACCAGATCCGCGAGGCCGCCGGCCTCTAAGCCACGTCGGCGACGAACCGCACGGACAAGGGGCCGCCTGACCGGGCGGCCCCTTTTTCATGACGCGCGCACCGAGCCGGGTCAGCGCCCGGTGCCCTGCAACACGCCGTGTTCCAGCGCGTAGCGGGTCAGCCCGGCGGTCGAGGCGATGCCCAGCTTGCGCTTGAGGTTCTTGCGGTGGGTCTCGACCGTGCGCACAGAGATGTCGAGGTCGGTGGCGACCTGCTTGTTGGACTTGCCCTGGGCCAGTTCCAGAAGGATCTGCTGTTCGCGGTTCGTCAGCGGCTCGCGCCCGTCGGCGATGCGCGGCTCCAGCGCGCGGGTGGTGCCGGTGCACAGGTATTCCTCGCCGCGCATGACCGCGTCGATGGCCGTCCTGATCTCGTCGGTGGGCACGTCCTTGAGCACGTAGCCCTGCGCGCCATGGGCCAGCGCGGTCGAGATATACTCGGGGCTGTCATGCATCGACAGGATCAGGATGCGGGTCTGCGCGCGGTGCTCGAGGATCATCTCGGTCGCCGACAACCCGCTGACGCCGGGCATGTTCAGGTCCAGCAGCACCACGTCGGGGGCTAGGTCGGAGACCCTGTCGACGGCTTCCTGGCCGTTGTTGAGCACGCCGACGATCTGCAGCTCGTCATATGTTTCCAGCAGGGCCTCGATGCCTTCGGCCACCATGGGATGGTCATCGACGATGAGCACGCGGATCATGTGGTGTCCTTCCCGTTTGTCCCGTTCGTCCTGCGCCCGGGGCGCAGCATGTGGCTCAGCGGGACCAGCGCCTCGACGACCGTGCCCTGTTCGGAGGAGGAGATGCGCAGGGTGCCGTCCAGTTGCTCGATCCGTTCGGTCATGTTGCGCAGACCGAGCCCCGCCGAGGCCCGGTCGGCCCGTCGGTCGATCCCCGCGCCGTCGTCGGCGATGCGCATGTAGGCGCCGGTGCGGCGCCCGCGCAACTGGATCGACACCGCGGTGGCATCGGCGTGGCGTTCGACATTGGTCAGCGCCTCCTGGGCGACGCGGTAGAGCGCGATGCGCGCCTCCTCGTCGAGGCGCCCGCGAAAGACCACCGTCTCGAATTCGGTGGCAATACCGGTGCGGGTGCTGAAATCATCCGCCAGCGCCTTGATCGCGGGACCCAGCCCGAGATCGTCCAGCACGCCGGGGCGCAGGTCGCGGCTGATGCGGCGGACCTCGGTAATGGCGCCGCTCAGGGCCTCGGTGCCCTTGGCCAGGCTTTCCCCAGCGCGGTCGTCGCCCTTGGCCAGCCGGCGCTGGGCCAGGTCCAGCGCGTAACGCACCGACACCAGGATCTGGCTGATCCCGTCGTGCAATTCGCGCGCGACGCGGCCGCGTTCCTCCTCCTGGGTGTCGATGATCCGTTCGGTCAGGTCCTTGAGCTTGGCATCGGCCAGGCGGCGCTCGCGGATGTTGAGCGCGATGCCCGTGGCAAAGACCGTCAGCAGGGCGACGATCGTGATCGCGAGGATCAGGTAGGTGGTGGTGCGGATGCGCGCCTCGACCTCGGCCCGGGCGGCGGCGACGCTGGCGCGGATTTCGTCGACGAAGATGCCGGTGCCCACCACCCAGCGCCAGTCCTGCAACCCGTTGACATAGGCGATCATCGGCGCGGTCTCGCCGGTGCTGGGCTTGGGCCACCGGAATTCGTGGTAGCCCCCGCCCGACCGGGCGATGCGGATCAACTCGTCGGTGATGGGCACGCCGTCGACATCGCGTAGCCCGGCCCAGTCGCGCCCGATCAGCCGGGTCTGGCGCGGGGCCACCAGGTTGGTGCCGTCGTAGTCGAAGACGAAGAAATACCCGTCCTGGCCATAGAGCATCGCGGCCAGGATGCGCGTGACCTCCAGCTTGGCCCGTTCGTCGTCCGGGGCGGCGCGGCCGTAGATGTTGACGAAGGCCGTGCGGGCGATGGACAGGTAGTTTTTCAGTTCCTCGCGCTTGGCCTCGATCAGCTTGCTCTCGAGCGCGGCGATCTCGCGGTCGGCCAACTGGCGCGACTGGCTGGCCACCAGCGTGGAAATCACCGCAACCGAGACCAGCAGCGGCACCGTGGCCAGCAGAAAGAGCTTCTGCCCGTAGCTTAGCCTCAGCCGGGGCCGCATCGCCTGTGCGCGTTCTGTCATGGCGATTCGATTACGTCAGATTCGCACCGCTGCCTAGGTGCCGCCGGCCCCGGGTCCGGGCCGTTTGGCTGGTTTAGCGCTATCACCGGTAAGGTTTTCTGACAGAATCGGCCGCGCTCCGTGGCATTGGGTATTTCGTCGCGCGCGGCCTCTGGCTAGGGTCCGCCAACGTAAACGATCGGCCCGTGTCCCGGGAGGGGACCGGGCACACAACCTTGGGAGGACCAATATGGATCGTCGTTCTTTTCTGACCAAAAGCGCCGTCGGCGGCGCCGCCGCGGCCGCAACCGGCACGCTGGCCGCACCGGCCTATGCGCAAGGCAAGCGCACACTGACCATGGTGACGACCTGGGGCCGCGGCCTGGCCGGTGTGCATGACGCCGCGCAGCGCTCGGCCGACACCATCACCGCCATGACCGACGGCCAGCTTACCGTCGACCTCAAGGCCGCGGGCGAACTTGTGGGTGCCTTCGAGGTCTTCGACGCCGTCACCGCGGGCCAGGCGGACCTCTACCACGGGGCCGACTACTACTTCATCAACCAGCACCCGGCCTATGCCTACTTCACCTCGGTGCCCTTCGGCATGACGGCGCAGGAACTGGCCAACTGGTACTACCACGACGGCGGCCACGAGCTGCACGACGAACTGGGCCAGATCTTCGGCCTCAAGTCCTTCCTGGGTGGCAACACCGGCGCGCAGTCGGGCGGCTGGTTCTCCAAGGAGATCACCGGCCCCGAGGATTTCCAGGGTCTCAAGTTCCGCATGCCCGGCTTGGGCGGCGAAACGCTCGGCAACATGGGCGCCTCGGTTCAGAACATCCCCGGCGCCGAGGTCTACCAGGCGCTGGCGTCCGGCGCGCTCGACGGGACCGAGTGGATCGGCCCCTGGGCCGACGAGAAGGCCGGTTTCCAAGAGATCACCAAGTTCTACTACACCGCCGGCATGCACGAGCCGGGCGCGGGCCTGTCGCTGGCCTTCAACCGCGATGTCTTCGAAAGCCTGACCCCTGCCCAGCAGCGCGTCTGCGAGATCGCCGCCGGCGAAGCCCACCAGTGGAACCTGGCCCAGTTCCTGATGAACAACGGCGCGGCGCTGCAGCGTCTGCAGTCCGGTGGCGTCAAGGTTCTGGAATTCCCCGACAGCGTCTGGGATGCCATGGGCGTTGCCGCCAAGGAGACGCTGGACCAGTACGCGGGCGACGACATCTATGACCGCGTCCGCGCCAGCTACAACGAGTCCATGGCGGCCTCGTCGGGCTGGATCACCGAGTCCGAGGGCACCTACCGGGCCCAGCGCGACCGCGTCATGAGCTGAACCACACTTGGCTGGCCGGGCGCGGCGCCCGGCCGGACCCGCCGACCGGGCCCCCGCGCGGGGCCCGGTTCCGCCTGTCGGACCAGGCGATGCCGCGACACTGACAACCGGGGGCAGGGGACATGGAAGAAGAGGCGGCGCAAGCCGGGTTCTGGTCATCCTACGAAAACGGGTTCACCCGCTGGGTCGAACGGATGCAGGGCAACGCCCCCGAGGGCGCCGAGCCGATCGCGCCGGCCGAGAGCACGCTGGGCGCGCTCGTCGATGCCGTGCTCTGGGTCATCGGCAACATCCTCGAGGCGGTCTACAACATCCTCTTCGCCGTGACCCATCCCGGGCTCTGGCTGGACTGGCTGAGCTGGGCGGGCACCACCGCGGACAAGGAAGCGCTGATGCGTGTCGTATACTACGGCGGCTCGACCGAGTTCTTCTTCGTGGTCTTCACGCTGTTTCTTGCGCTGACAATTGTCGGCTTTTCCCGGCGCGGTTTCATGTGGGGCACCGTGCGGGTGCTGGAAGGCTTTGCCAACAAGGTGGGCCGCACCGTCGCCTGGGCGGGGCTGCTCATGGTGCTCATCCAGGTGGTGATCATCTTCATGCAGCGGGTTTTCGCGGTCTCGGCGATCCCCGGCTTCGGCCTGCCCAGCTACGATGTCAGCTGGTGGTCCGAAAGCCTCAAGTTCTACAACGCGATGATCGTCACGCTTTGCGTGAGCTACACCTTCGTGCAGGGCGGCCACGTCCGGGTGGACCTGGTCTATGCCGCCATCGGCCACCGCGCCAAGCGCGTTATCGACATGTTCGGATCGCTGGTCTTCATGGTGCCGGCCGCGGTGCTGACCTGGATGTACGGCTGGTACTTCCTATGGCGGCACCTGATCGTGCCCAACCCCTCGGCCTCGGACACGCTGGACCGGCTGCTGCTCAAGGCCCGGGCGCTGCGCTGGAACGTCGAGACCATCGGTTTCTCGCCCAACGGGTTCAACGCCTACTTCCTGTTCAAGGTGCTGCTGGTGGCCTTCACCGCGCTGGTCCTGCTGCAAGCGGTCGCCTTTTTCTACCGCTCCTGGCTGGAATGGGTCGAGGGCGAGGACAGCGCGGGCAAATACCTCGACAAGGACAGCCTCGGCGCGGGCGAAGACGCCTATGAAGGCACGCACTAGGCAATAGGGGCACCAACACATGCTTTTCGGACTTGATGGCGTCGAGATCGGCCTGATCATCGTCTTCCTCTGCCTCTTCGCGGGCATTCTGTCGGGGTTTCCGGTGGCCTTTGCCATCGGTGGCTCGGCGGTGGTGTCTTTCGCGATCATCGCGGCGCTGGATTCGGGCGGTTTCCTGATCCACCAAGCGATCGACAGGGGCTCGGAGGCCTATGCGGCGCTGATTGCCGAAGGCGTCCGGCCCGAGTCGATCTCGATCTTCCGATACCCGGAGTTGCCGCGGATCGGCGAAAGCCTGTTCCCCGGCGGCTGGGAAATGGCGCTGGACCGCAACATTTCCTTCGTCGTCAACCGCATGAACGAGCGCGTTCTGGCGGGCCAGTCCATCGAAACCCTGCTCGCGGTGCTGATGTTCGTGCTGATGGGGATCACGCTAGAACGCTCCAAGATCGCCGACGACCTGCTCAAGACCATGTCGCGCGTTTTCGGTCCGCTGCCGGGCGGGCTGGCGGTGTCGGTGGTGGTCGTGGGGGCCTTCCTGGCCGCCTCCACCGGCATTGTCGGCGCCACGGTCGTCACCATGGGCCTGCTGTCGCTGCCGACCATGCTGCGCGCGGGCTATTCAAAGGAACTGGCCACGGGCGTGATCTCGGCCAGCGGGACGCTGGGCCAGATCATCCCGCCCTCGATCGTGATCGTTCTTCTGGGCACGTTGGCCGGGGATCTCTACTCGGCCGCGCAGGAGGAACGCGCGCAACTGGCCGGCTGCACCGACGCGCTGACCTACCTGGGCGAACCGGCGGTGGTCTCGGTCGGCACGCTGTTCCAGGCGGCGCTGCTGCCGGGCATCATGCTGGCCTTTCTCTATGCCGCCTATGCCTTCGGCTATGCGCTGCTGAACCCGCGCAACGCGCCGCCCGTGGAACTGGGCCACTCCAGCCACGAGATCATCACTCGCAACGAGGGGCTGACCTGGTTCCTGGCGGTGCCCGGCGGGCTGATCGTTGCCTTCGTCTTTTTGATGAACCTCAGTGTCGTGGGCGGCCAGTCGGTGGTCGTGGACAGTTTCACCGACGCCGGCCAGACCGCGAGCCTGCGCACCAACGTCTCCGACGAATGCCAGGCTTCGATGATCGAGCTGCACGGGCAAGAGGCCTGGGATGCGGCCGTGGCCGAACAGCAGGCCATCGAGGAAAGCGGCGGCGTGGCCGAGGCGCGCGAGCTGAGCGACGCCGAGCGCGCCGCGCGCGTCGAACAGGCCATCGCCGATGCGCCGCCCATCGGCACCGGCATCGCTGTCGGGGCGCTGGTGCTGGCGCTGATCCTGACGACGGCGCGGGGCATAGCGCCCTCGGCTGATGCGCGCCCGCTGATGGTCGGTGCGGCCGGACTTGGGCTGATGCTGCTGGCCGACATCCTGGTGATCGGGCCGACGACCACCCCGGGTGTGACGACGCTGATCATCGCGCTGCCCCTGCTGTTGGCCGGTTACGGGATCTGGCACGCCTTCGCGCGGCTGGCCCGAAACGAGTTGCTGCGCGTCGTCTTCCCGCCGCTTGTGCTGATCGTTGCGGTGTTGGGGTCGATCCTGGGCGGCATCACCAACCCGACCCCCGCCGCCGGGCTGGGCGCGGCCGGGGCGATCATGCTGGCCGCCTATCGCAAGCTGCAGGAACAGGAGAAATCCGGCCGGCTGATCCTGATGACCACGGGTGCGGTCTTGCTGATGCTGCTGGTGGGGATCAACTTCGACATGCGCATCGGCCAGGCCGACCTGTCGCTTGAAAACTGGATCGCCTTCTTCGTGGCCATGGCGGCCTTTCTGTTCTCGCTTTTTGGTTTGCTTTACGCCTGCTGGGTGCTGCTGCGCTCGAAGGTGCTCAGCCCTGTTGTGCGCGAGACCGCCAAGGTCACCTCGATGGTCTTCACCATCCTGATCGGGTCGCAGCTGCTCAACCTCGTTGTCATCTCATTCGGGGGCGAACACTACATCCAGCAGTTCCTGCGCAGCTTCGACAACCCGGCGACGGCCTTCCTGATCGTCATGCTGGTGCTTTTCGTGCTGGGCTTCGTGCTGGACTTCCTCGAGATCATCTACATCGTCATCCCCATCGTCGGGCCGGTGATCTACGGCTCGTATTTCGACCCCAAGTGGGTGACGATCATGATCGCGGTGAACCTGCAGACCTCCTTCCTGACGCCGCCCTTCGGCTTTGCACTGTTCTACCTGCGCGGGGTGGCCCCCAAAGAGGTGACGACCATGCACATCTACCGCGGGGTCATCCCCTTCGTGCTGATTCAGGTGGTCGGGCTGTTGCTGCTGTGGTGGTTCCCGCAGGTCGTGACCATCGTGCCCAACCTGCTGGGGTAACGGCGCGAAGCACGAGATGACGAAAGGGCGCCCGCGGGCGCCCTTTTCGCGTGTGGGGATCGGGCCGCGCCCGATCCGTCAGCGGTCGCCGTCGGGCAGGGTGATCCGGGCCACCTGCTCGGCGATCGGGTCCACCTCCAGCGGGTGGGTCTCGGCCTCGTAGGCCGCGGGGTCCTTGAGGTCCTCCCAGTTGCCCTGGCGATAGACCTCCAGCGCCGAGAACCGCGCCTTGTAGCCCATCTTGTCGGAGCCGGGCACCCAGTAGCCGAGGTAGACGTAGGGCAGCCCCAGCTCGCGCGCGATCTCGACATGGTCGAGGATCAGATGGGTGCCCAACGACTGCCGCTCCAGCGCGGGATCGAAGAAGGAATAGACCATGCTGAGCCCGTCATCGAGCATGTCGGTCAGGCTGACCGCGCGCAACCCGCTGTCGCCGGGATCGTGCGCCGCCTCCGGGTCGGTATACTCGATCAGCCGCGTGCGGATCGGCGTTTCCTCGATCATGGCGGCGAATTCGAACAGGTCCATGTCGGCCATGCCGCCATCCGTGTGCCGGCTGTCCAGGTAGCGCCGGAACAGCGCGTATTGATCCTCGGTCGCCCAGGGCGAGGACGCGCGGCGCCGCAGGTGGGCATTGCGCTTCCAGACGCGGCGCTGGCTGCGCGACATGCCAAAATCCGCGACCCGGATGCGCGCCGACATGCAGGCGGTGCACTCGGCGCAGGAAGGGCGGTAAAGCACATTCTGCGAGCGGCGAAAGCCCTGTTTTGAGAGGGTATCGTTGAGCTTTTCCGCGTTCTCGCCCTGCAGGGCCGTGAACAGCTTGCGCTCCATCCGACCCTCCAGATAGGGGCAGGGCTGCGGGGCGGTCACGTAGAACTGCGGCGCGATGGGAAGCGAGTGACGCATCGGGCTTTCTTGTGCAATGGAAGGGCGCTGTGACGTAAGCCTAGCAACGCCGGGCCGGGACGCCAAGCCCATCTTGCACCCATTGTCACAGCGCGCGGTTGAGGGCCACGGTTCCCAGCACGAGGTCGTGCAGCCCCTGGCGCTTGGGCGTGATCAGCGTGACCACGCCCGAGATCAGAAGCCCCGGCGAGACGATCAGAAGCCCGTAATGCAGGGCCACGTGCCAGAAGGCCGTCGCCCCGTCCAGGCGCAGCCCTTCGGTGTCGCGCAGCTCGATCGCCATCAGGCGCATGCCCCAGGTGGCCGACCCGCCCGCCAGCGTCGACCAGCGGTAGACAAAGCCGACCACGGCCACCATGACCGGAAAGACGAAAAGCCCCAGGAAAAGCGTCAGCGGCAGCAGCAGCGCCGCGATCACGCTGGCCACGACCCAGTCGATCAGCCAGGCGATGACGCGCTTGCCGGGCACACCGCCATAGAACGCCGGCAGGCGGTCGGGGTCGGGATGGCCGGGTGTCGGGGCGCGGGATGGTCGCATGGGGCCTCTCATAGGGAGGGGCCGCCCGCGGCAATCGCGAGCGGCCGGAGATGGTCCGTCAGGCAGCGGGTTCGCCGTTGCCGGAGGTGTCGTCGCGGCGCGCACGGTCTTCCATGAACTGGTCGAACTCGGCCTTGTCCTTGGCTTCCCGCAGGCGCTCGAGGAAGGCCTCGAACTGCTGTTGTTCCTCTTCGAGGCGGCGCAGCGTGTCCTGCTTGTAGGCATCGAAGGCGCTGTTGCCGCTGGACGTGGCGGCGGTGCGAAGGGAATGGCGGTGGCGCTTTGCGGCGCAGTTTCCAGAAAACATGCGTTTGCTCCAGATCATGTAGGCGAGAATGGCCAGCCCGACGGGCCAGACGAAGATGAATCCCAGCACCATGGCGGCGATCCAGGCGCCCTTGCCACGGTCGTCCAGCCAGTTTTCAGCCCGGCTGAACCAGGTGCCCGCCCGCGTCTGACGGGGATCGGGCGCGGTGTCGTCGATGGGCGGTATTGCTGTTGTCATGTCGGCTCCAGGGTTGTGTGCGGATGTGAATGTGCTTCACATTATACCAGATGGACCCGGTGTCCGCCGGCTTCAAGACCTTATGTAAATGTTTATTACATTTTTCGCCGCGGCGGGACTCAGGCTGTAAAATCAGCCTGTTGCGCCCCTGAAAGGCGCCGCAGATCGGCCGGTTCTATGGGAAAGACATGCCGCGGCGTGCCCGCCGCGGCCCAGATTTCCGCGAAATCCGCCAGGCGCGGGTCCCAGAAGGCGCGGATCGGGTGCAGGTGGCCGATGGGGGCCACGCCGCCGATGGCGAAGCCCGTGCAGGCGCGCACGGTCGCGGCATCGGCGCGGTCAAGCGCCTCGCCGGCCACCGCCGCCGCCTTGTCCGCATCCACGCGGTTGCCGCCAGCGGTCAGGAACAGCAGACACTCGCCGCTGTCGTGCCCCTGAAAGATGATCGACTTGCAGATCTGGTCGGGCATGCAGCCCGCCGCCGCCGCGGCCTCGTCGGCGGTGCGGGTTCCGTCTGCCATCTCCAGCGGGTCGGCGTCCAGGCCCGCCGCCCGCAGCGCGGCGCGCACGCGTTTCAGGCTCTTGCTCATGGCCGGCACCCTCTCTAGCGTCGCGCCGAGGCTAGCAATCCGGGGGCGAGAGGCAAGGGCATGGGCGATCTGCTGGACGAGGTGATGGCCATGCGGCGCGGCATTGCGGCGGGGTCCGTCGCATGAACTTTGCCGCCCGTATCACGCGATCCCCGCGCCCCTTCGATGCCGACCACGGGGCCGATGGCCGCGCCCTGGTCCTCGACCAACCGCCCGAGGTGGCCGAGGTCATCGCGGGCACCGCAGGGTGCAGCCCCTACCTTCTGGACCTGATGCGCAAGGAGGCCGACTGGCTGGCGTCCGCGCTGGACGATCCCGAGGCGGCGCTGGAGGCCGAACTTGCCGACAAGGCCGCGCTGGACTTGCCCGACCTGGGGCGCGGGCTGCGCCAGGCCAAGCGTCGCGTGGCGCTGCTGGCCGGGCTGGCCGACCTGGCTGGGGTCTGGTCGCTGGAGGACGTGACCGGCGCGCTGACTCGGCTGGCCGACATGGCCGTGGACACCGCGCTCAAGCGCCTGGTCGCTGCCGAGATCGCGCGCGGCAAGCTGCCGGGCCTTGCGCCGGAGGACGCCGAGACCGCCGGCGGCATGGTCGCGCTGGCCATGGGCAAGGGCGGGGCGCACGAGCTGAACTATTCCAGCGACATCGACCTGATCTGCCTGTTTGACGAGACCCGCTTCGACCCCGACGCCTATCACGAGGCGCGCGCGGGTTTCATCAAGGTCACGCGCCGCCTCTGCGCGCTCATCGGCGAGACCACCGCCGAGGGCTATGTCTTTCGCACCGACCTGCGCCTGCGGCCCGATGCCAGCGTGACGCCGGTCTGCCTGTCCATGGAAACCGCCGAACGCTATTACGAAAGCGTCGGGCGCACCTGGGAACGCGCGGCCTATATCAAGGCGCGCGCGGCCGCCGGCGACATCGCGGCGGGCGCGCGTTTTCTCGACACGCTGCGCCCCTTCGTCTGGCGCAAGCACCTGGATTTCGCCGCCATCCAGGACGCCCACGACATGCGCCTGCGCATCCGTGCCCACAAGGGGCTGGGCGGGCCGATCACCCTGCCGGGCCACAACATGAAGCTGGGCCGCGGCGGCATCCGCGAGATCGAGTTCTTCACCCAGACCCGCCAGATCATCGCCGGCGGCCGCGACGACAGCTTGCGGGTGCGCGGCACCGCGCAGGGCCTGGCGGCGCTGGCCCGCGCGGGCTGGGTGCCGCAGGCCGACGCGCAGAGGCTGACCGACCATTACCGCGCCCACCGCGAGATCGAGCATCGCGTTCAGATGCTGCGCGACGCCCAGACCCACGACCTGCCGCAGACGGATGACGAGTTCGACCGGCTCGCCGCCTTCTGCGGCACCGATGCCGACAGCCTCAAGACCGTGCTGCACGACCGTCTGGAAGAGGTCCACGAGATGACCGAGGGGTTCTTCGCCCCGTCCGAACCCACCGCCGCCGCGCCGGGGTTCGGCGAAGAGATCACCGAGCGCTGGTTGACCTACCCGGCGCTGCGCTCGGACCGGGCGGTCGAGATCTTCAACCGCTTGAAACCCATGCTGCTGGCCCGCCTGCAGGAGGCCGCCAAACCCGACGAGGCCCTACTGGCCTTCGACGGGTTCCTGCGCGGGCTGCCGGCCGGCGTGCAGCTCTTCTCGCTCTTCGAGGCCAATCCGCAGCTGACCCGGCTGATCGTGGATATCGCCGCGACGGCCCCGGCGCTGGCGCAGTACCTGGGGCGCAATTCCAGCGTGCTGGACGCGGTCATCGGCGGCAGTTTTTTTGAGGCCTGGCCGGGCCGCGCGGCCCTTACCGAGGACCTGGCGGGGCAGATGGATGACGCCCCCGATTACGAGGCGCAACTGGACACGGCTCGCCGGTGGTCCAAGGAATGGCACTTTCGAATCGGTGTGCATCACCTGCGCGGTCTGATCGACGCGGGCGAGGCCGGAACACAATACGCCGACCTCGCCGAGGCGGTGATCGCGGGGCTCTACCCGCGCGTGATCGCGCAGTTCGCCGAAAAGCACGGCCCGCCGCCGGGGCGCGGGGCGGTGGTGTTGGGCATGGGCTCTCTGGGGGCCGGGAGGATTCACTCGCAATCCGACCTCGACCTGATCGTGATCTACGACGGGGCGGGGCAGGAGGCCTCGGACGGCCGCAAGCCGCTGTCGGTGCGGCCCTATTACGCGCGGCTGACGCAGGCGCTGGTGACGGCCCTTTCGGCACCCATGGCCGAGGGCAAGCTCCACGAGGTGGACATGCGCCTGCGCCCCTCGGGCCGGCAGGGGCCGGTCGCCACCGCCTTTTCCACCTTCGAGCGCTACCAGATGGACGAGGCCTGGACCTGGGAACATCTCGCGCTGACCCGGGCGCGGGTGGTCGCCGGGCCATCCGATCTGGCAAGGGATGTCGAGGCCGCCCGCGCCCGCGTGCTGGCGGCCAAGGCGGGCGGCGAGGGCGTGCGCGGCGCGGTGGCGCACATGCGCGCGCGCATC
>NZ_MSIT01000033.1 GCF_002094885.1 Salibaculum halophilum | reverse complement strand
ATTCATCTGGTGTCATGGTGTCCTCCTCACGTCTCGCCGGGGCCGCGCCCCGGCATGGCGGGGCGGACGATGGCTTGACGACGTCATACACAAATCTTGTAAATGACGGGACTTGGGTATCGGTTCTGCTGCTATTTCTTGTAAATTGCTTTTGCGTGATGGCGCATGTCGAGTAAATATTTTTGCAATTTCCGATTTTTCCTTGTTTTCCCGGACAGAGTGAGCCGCGCGCCGAAAGGTGCGCAGGCGTTAGTCGTATACAAAAGCATACTGTTAGCGCCCAAACTGCCGGCGCCGTGACCTGCGGCAAATTGTCGAGGCAGGGGCCCGGGCCGTGACCGCGCCGAATCGCGGCGGTTTCCCGGGGTCGGCGCAGCCCTCGTGCGTCAGGTCACCGAGGACCAGAGCACATGACCGGCCATGTAGATCACGATCAGCGATCCGATACTGTAGAACGTGGCGCGGACCTCGTGTGACGCTTCGCGCGCATAGGCCAGAAAGTGGCCAATCCGGGCCAGAACGAAGCCCGCAAACAGCCCCTGCGCCAGGGCGCGCGGAGGATCGATCAGAACGAAGAGCAGCCCGACCACCCAGAAGGCGGGAATGTTCTCGAGGTCGTTCCGGTGCATTCGGCGGGATCGGTCGACATAGTCGTCGGGGGCCAGTTGCGACGGGTCAGGCGCGGGGTTGATCGGGCCGGGGCGCAGATCCTCGGGACTGGCCCAGCCGCCCCGGACACGCATCATCCGGGCCACTGTCATCCAGCCCTGCCCCATGACCTTGAGCACCATGAGCGCGGCGGCGACGGCGTAGGCCGCAAAGACCGGGTTCTCGAGGTTCAGCAGCGGCACGGGACGATCCACGGTTTACTTACCACGGGTAAGTAAACAACCTACCGGTGGTAAGCAGTCAAGAGCACCCCCCCATGCCCGACCGCCCGACCCGTGACCATATCCTCGCCATCGCCCATGACCTGGTACTGTCAAAGGGGCCTTCGGCCGTCACATTTGACGCCGTGGCGCGGCGGCTGGGGCGGACCAAGCAGGCGGTGATCTACTGGTTTCCGACCAAGCGGGACCTGCTCGCCGCGCTGTTCCTGCCGGCGCTGGAGGCCGAGGCCGAGGCGGTCATCGCCGCGCTGGAGGGTGCCGACGGCCGGGCGCAGGCCATCGACCGGGCGCTGCGGGCGCTGGCCCGGTTTCACCTGGCCGACCTGGACCGTTTTCGGATGATGTATCTTGCGCCGCAAACCAGCCGGGGACGGCCCGGCGGCGCGGGTCTTGTCGACAAGGTGCACCCGGTCACCGACCGGCTCTACGGGGTGCTGGCCCGGCATCTGGACCCGGCCGACCCGGACGGTGCCCGAGCCGAGGCGCTGGCCCTGCACGCGGCGCTTCTGGGGCTGATGACGATGCAGGGGCTGGCAGCGGCGCTGGAGGACCCCCTCAAGCACGACGCCGAGACGCTGACCGAGGCGCTTGTCGCGGCACTGACAGGACGGGCAAGCGCGACCTAGCCCAGCGGGCAGGGGGTCACGTCGACGTCAATGACGACACGGGTCTCGGAGCCGAAGGTCACGCCGCTCATGTCGATGAAGAGCCGACCCGCTTCGGTAAAGAGCGCGCCGTCGGTCAGCGGCTCGGTGGAGCGGTCCATGTTCTGCGCAACACCGTCGAACAGCACGCACTCGGTCAGAAAGTCGAGGACATAGCCGTTGAAGTCCAGCACCGGAAAGCGGGCCGCGGGCATCTCGGGGTAGGTGATGACGATACTGTGCGCGCGGATGTCGATGATCGCGGGGACCACGTCCCAGCCGTTCTGCACCCCCTCGGGCCCCAGCCCGTATTCCACCGCGTCCGAGACCCGGGCAGGGTGGCGCCGGCCGACGAAAATCGGCGTTTCACGCTCCTCCCAGGCGCGGGTGCCGAAGGTGACGTCGCGCCCCATGAGCCCCTCGGCCCCGGCCGGGGCCGCCAGGGCGACAAGCACCAGGGCGGCCAGTGCCGTCTTCACGCCGCCAGGCCCTTGGCGCCGAGGTCGAGATACTTGCGGCGGCGCGCGGCGCGCAGGTCGTCGCCGCTCATGTCGTCCATCTCCACCAGCATGGCCCGGATCGCCTCTCCGACGCTTTCGATGGTCTGCGCCGTGGCGCGATGGGCGCCGCCCAGCGGTTCGCGGATGATCCGGTCGCAGACGCCCAACTCGCGCAGGTATTGCGCGGTCAGGCGCAGGGCCTCGGCGGCCTCGCGCATCTTGTCGGCGTCCTTCCAAAGGATGCTGGCGCAGCCTTCGGGCGAGATCACCGAGTAGACCGCGTGTTCCAGCATGGCGACCCGGTTGGCGGTGGCCAGCGCCACGGCCCCGCCTGATCCGCCCTCGCCGATGATGACGCTGACCAGCGGCACGCGCAGGTCCAGGCATGTCTCGGTCGACCGGGCGATGGCCTCGGACTGGCCGCGTTCCTCGGCGCCCTTGCCCGGATAGGCGCCGGGGGTGTCCACCAGGGTGACGACCGGCAGGCCGAAGCGGTCGGCCAGGCGCATCAGGCGGATCGCCTTGCGATACCCCTCGGGCCGGGCCATGCCGAAGTTGTGGGCGATGCGCGAGCGGGTGTCATGGCCCTTTTCATGGCCGATCACCATGACAGGGCGGTCGTCCAGCCGGGCCAGCCCGCCCAGCACGGCGTGATCGTCGGCAAAGTTGCGATCCCCGGCAAGCGGCGTGTATTCGGTAAAGAGCGCCTCAATATAGTCGCGGCAGTGGGGCCGCTCGGGGTGGCGGGCGACCTGGCATTTGCGCCAGGGCGTCAGGTCGGCATAAAGGCTGTTCAGCAGATCGGCCGCCTTCTTGTCGAGCGCCTGCGCCTCGGTTTCGATGTCCATTTCCGCGTTGGCCCGGGCCATGGCGCGCAGTTCGGCCGCCTTGCCCTCGATTTCCGCGAGGGGCTTCTCGAAGTCGAGATAGTTGGTCATGGATCACCCTTTGCCGAGCCTGCGCCCATATAGGGGCGCGGGGCCGCGGGATGCAACGGGCCTACGGTCCGGCGGCCGGGCGTGCGCGCGGACAGGCGCGTTTGCGGGCAACGCACCCCGATCCTGCCTTTCGCGCCGTCGTCAGCCCGCGATCATCTCGGCCTGGCGCACGATGACCTCGGCCTGCTTGATCGAGGCGATATCGACCAGACGGCCCTTGTAGACCGTCGCCCCCTCGCCGCGGGCCTTGGCCTCCTCCATGGCCGCGAGGATCTCGCGCGCCTCGGCCACGGCGTCCTCCGACGGGGTGAAGACCTGGTTGGCCAGGGCGATCTGCTTGGGGTGGATGGCCCATTTGCCCACCATGCCCAGCGTGGCCGAGCGGCGCGCCTGCGCGATATAGCCGTCGTCATCCGAGAAATCCCCGAACGGCCCGTCCACGGGCAGAACGCCATGGGTGCGGCAGGCGGCGACGATGGCCGCCTGCGCCCAGTGCCAGGGGTCGGACCAGTGCTTTTCGCCGTCGCGCAGCATGTAGTAGTTTTCCTGCGTGCCGCCGATCCCGGTGGTGGCCATGCCCATGGAGGCCGCGAAATCCGCCGCGCCGAGCGACATCGCCTGCATCCGTGGGCTGGCGGCGGCGATTTCCTCGACATGGGCGATGCCGGCGGCCGATTCGATGATGACCTCGAAGCCGATGGGCCTCCGACGGCCCATGGCGGCCTCCACGGCCGTGACAAGGGCATCGACGGCATAGATGTCGGCGGCGTTGCCGACCTTGGGGATCATGATCTGGTCGAGCCTGTCGCCGGCCTGTTCCAGCACATCCACCACGTCGCGATACCACCAGGGCGTATCCAGCCCGTTGATGCGCACCGACAGGGTCTTGGTGGCCCAGTCCACGTCATTGATGGCCGCGATCACGTTGGCGCGCGCCGCGGCCTTGTCGGCCGGGCTGACGGAATCCTCGAGGTCTAGGTTGATGACGTCGGCGGCGCTCGTCGCCATCTTCTCGAACAGCTTGGGGTTGGAGCCGGGGCCGAAAAGCTGGCAACGGTTGGGGCGGGCGACGGGCGCAGGCTGCAGGCGGAAGGACATGACCGGCTCCTTTCGGTAAGTATATTTCGCCGTGATTGCCTTGGTGGGTATATTCTTGCGCATCACGCTGCAAGCGCGAATTTGCAGGCGCAGCATTGCGTCACTGGCGCCGTGCAGGTGCGCGGGTCTGCAACAATCTTGCATCATTTTGGAGTATTGCGCCCATATTGTTCAGGTTTGCGCGCCGCACCGCGCGAATTTCGAATCGGTTTGGGTCCATGGCGTGCTTCGCTAGGCTGGCACGGCAGGAGGTTCGACCATGATTCCCACCCCCTATCTTCTTTTCCTCGGCGACGCACCGGACCAGCTGGCCGCCAAGGTGGCCATCGGCATCAAGGACTGGCGCCCGGAAAACGCCGTGGGCCAGTTCCGCCTGCGCGGCTGCAAGGCCGACCTGGCCCTGCCCGACATGACGCTGCAAGAAGCCCGCACCGCCGGGGCGCAGACGCTCGTGATCGGCGTAGCCAACCGCGGCGGCGTCATCAGCGCGGCCTGGAAAAAGGTGCTGATCGAGGCGCTGGACATGGGCTATGGCATCGCCAGCGGGTTGCACAACCTGCTGCGCGACGATCCCGACCTTGCCGCCGCCGCCGGGCGCGCCGGGCGGGAGCTGCACGACGTGCGCGTGCCCTCGGTCAGCTATCCGATCGCCACCGGGGAAAAGCGCCGCGGCAAGCGCTGCCTGGCCGTGGGCACGGATTGCTCGGTGGGCAAGATGTACACCGGGCTGGCCATGGACGCCGAGATGCGCAAGCGGGGCCTGAAATCCAGCTTCCGGGCCACGGGCCAGACCGGCATCCTGATCACTGGGGGGGGCGTGCCGCTCGACGCCGTGGTGGCCGATTTCATGGCCGGGTCGGTGGAATACCTGACCCCCGACATCGACGCAGATCACTGGGACCATATCGAGGGGCAGGGCAGCCTGTTCCATGTCTCCTATTCCGGTGTGACCATGGCTTTGCTGCACGGCGGCCAGCCCGATGCACTGATCCTGGCGCATGAACCAACCCGCACGCATATGCGCGGCCTGCCGGGCCACGCGCTGCCGACGCTGGAGCAGTTGCGCGATACCGCCCTGCCGCTGGCGCGGGTGGCCAATCCCGACTGCACAGTGGCGGGGATTTCCGTGAATACCGCGGCCATGGCCGAGGCCGAGGCGCTGGACTACCTCGCGCGGGTCGAGGAGCGCATGGGCCTGCCCGCGGCCGATCCGTTCCGGCAGGGGGCCGCGCGGCTTGTCGACGCCCTTGACCAGATCTGAGCGCGCGCCGATGGCACCGGCGCGTGGATGAGTTTAATTGCCAAGATGGAGGGGCCGCCATGACCTTGAGCGTCACACGCGACCGGTTCCGGCTGGCCGAAGTGTTCACCATCGCGCGGGGAAGCCGGACCGAGGCACAGGTGCTGACCGTCCGCGTCACGCGCGAGGGCGTGCAGGGGCTGGGCGAGTGCGTGCCCTACGCCCGCTACGGCGAGACGCTCGACAGCGTCGCGGCGCAGATCGCCGGCCTGCCCGAGGCGATCAGCCGCCACGACCTGCAGGATGCCCTGCCCGCCGGAGCGGCACGCAACGCGGTCGACTGCGCGCTGTGGGACTGGCAGTCCAAGCGCACCGGCGCACCGGTCTGGCAACTGGCCGGTCTGCCGAAGCCCAAGCCCTGCGTCACCGCTTTTACCCTGTCGCTGGATACGCCGGAGAACATGCAGGCGGCGGCGGCGAAACACGCCGACCGCCCACTTCTGAAGATCAAGCTGGGCACCCCCGAGGACATGCCCCGGCTGGAGGCGGTGCGCCGCGGCGCGCCGAAGGCTCGCATCATCGTGGACGCGAACGAGGGCTGGACGGCCGAGGTCTACGCCGATCTGGCCCCGCATCTGCTGCGGCTGGGCGTGCAGATGGTGGAACAGCCCCTGCCTGCCGGGGACGACGCCATGCTGGGCGAGATCTCACGGCCTGTGCCCGTATGCGCCGACGAATCCTGCCATGACCGCGACAGCCTGCCGGGGCTGGCGGGTAAGTACGACATGGTCAACATCAAGCTGGACAAGACCGGCGGCATGACCGAGGCCCTGGCCCTGCGCGCCGCCGCGCGCGAGGCGGAGTACAAGGTCATGGTCGGCTGCATGGTGGGCTCGTCGCTGGCCATGGCGCCGGCGGTTCTGGTGGCCCAGGGCGCCGAGATCGTGGACCTGGACGGGCCGCTGCTGCTGGCCGAGGACCGCGCGCCGCCGCTGAGGTATGCGGCCGGCGCGGTCCACCCGGCGCCGCCCGAGCTCTGGGGCTGAGCCCTGTTTCACTCGCGCCCCGGCCGCGCTATGTCACCGCCGAATCCGGTCTGCCCGGCCACCCCGCACGGAGGAACCCCCGATGACCCGCACCGTCTACGTCAATGGCGACTACCTGCCCGAGGACCGGGCCACGGTCTCGATTTTCGACCGGGCCTTCCTGATGGCCGACGGCGTCTACGAGGTGACCAGCGTGCTGGACGGCAAGCTGATCGACTTCGACGGGCACCTCGCGCGGCTGGAGCGGTCACTGTCGGAGCTGGATATGCAGAAACCGGCGGAATTCGACGACTTGTTGGCGATCCACCGCGAGCTGGTGCGCGTCAACGACATCGGCGACGGCATGGTCTACCTGCAGGTCACGCGCGGCGCGGCCGCGGATCGCGATTTCGTCTTTCCCGACCCGGAGGCGGTGAAACCCACCGTGGTGCTGTTCACCCAGTCCAAGCCGGGGCTGGCCGACAGTCCCGCAGCGAGGACCGGAATCAAGGTCATCTCGATCCCCGACATGCGCTGGGGCCGGCGCGACATCAAGACGGTGCAACTGCTCTACCCGTCCATGGGCAAGATGATGGCCAAGAAGGCCGGGGCCGACGACGCCTGGATGACCGAGGACGGCCACGTGACCGAGGGCACCAGCAACAACGCCTATATCGTCAAGGGTGACACCATCGTCACCCGGCACCTATCCAACGACATCCTGCACGGGATCACCCGCGCGGCAGTGCTGCGCTTTGCCCGCGAGGCGCAGATGAAGGTCGAGGAACGCAATTTCACGATAGATGAGGCCAAGGCCGCGGACGAGGCCTTCGTCACCTCGGCCTCGACCTTCGTGATGCCGGTCGTGCAGGTCGACGAGGCGGTGCTGGGCGACGGCACACCGGGGCCGGTGTCCCGCCGCCTGCGCGAGATCTACGTGGAGGAAAGCCGCAAGACGGCGGTGTGAAAGGTGAGAGCGTTTGCAAGGGTGAACGCCGACCCAAGGGACGACCAGCTGCCGTCCAGAGTGAGTAGCGCGATTGCCAGACCGCGGGGTGGCGATCCGACGATCGGTCGAAGCGCTTTATCTCTACCAAATTCGCAAGAGCGTCGATCTGCGCGAACGCGTCATAAGATCGCCAGCCCGGGGGGCGGTCTGGCGATCGCGCGGCGGCCTTCGGCCTTGTTCCGCGCGGGCAGATGGCAATGACGGCACTTTGACCGCACCGTGGTCCGGAACGAACCTCCGGGCCTCTACTCCCCCACGTTGTCCCTGAACGCCTTGTCGAAGGCCGCCTGTTGCGCGGGGCTGGCCTCGGTCTGGCTCTGGGCCTTCCAGTCGGCGTAGGGCATGCCGTAGAAGGCCTCGCGCCCCTCGTCCTTGGTCATCTCGATACCGCGGGCGTTGGCGGCCTCCTGGTACCAGCGCGACAGGCAGTTGCGGCAGAACCCGGCCAGGTTCATCATGTCGATGTTCTGCACGTCGGGGCGGTCTTCCATCAGGTGCTTTTGCAGGCGGCGAAAGGCGGCGGCCTCCAGTTCCAGGCGGGTCTGGTCGTCGATCCGGGTCATGCGGTCCTCGTGTCTTGCTGGTCCATCAGGTGCAGGGCCTGCGTCAGGATCGGGGCCAGTCTTTGGGCCCAATGCGCCTGCTGCTCGGGCGTCACGATCAGATCGTTGCGCAACTCGATCAAGGCGTTGGGCCGGCCCGGTTGCAGGGCGTGGCGGTCCACCGAATCCCCCGGCAGGTGCCCGGCGTAGGGCTCATTATCTCCGATACAAAGGTCGGGCTCGGCGCGCAGCAAGTCAAGGAGCGGGTCCGACAGCCGCCGGTCGGCCTCGTGCAGGATGCCGACGTGCCAGGGCCGCGGGTGGCGCCCGCTCAGCCGCGGGGTGAAGCTGTGCACGGCAACGAGCACCGTGTCGTCATAGCGCCCCGCGATCTCCTCCACAGCATCGTGATAGGGGGTGTGAAAGGCCGCGATGCGGCGCTGTTTCTCGGCCGTGTCGGCGGCGCGGTTGGCGGGGATCACCGTACCGTCGTAGAGCTTCATCAGGACAGTCGGATCGTCCGGGCCGCGGTTGGGGTCGATCACGAGACGCGAGAAATTCGACAGCACCGCCGGGGCGTCCAGAAGATCGGCCAGCGCGCGCGTGACCCCGGCCGCGCCCACGTCATAGGCGATATGACGCTCCATGTCGGGGGCCGCGAGGCCGAGGTCGCCGCCGCCGACACTGGGCGGCACGGTGTTCGTCGCATGATCGCAGGTGACCACCCAGCGCGACCGGCGCGCGCCCCCGTGCAGATGGAACGGCTGATAGGTCATCGGCGGCGATCGGCGGCTGTCCTCGTCATGCGCCCGACTTAGGACAGTTGAGGCCGAAAGGGAAATGCGCAATAAGGGCGGCGAGCCGTTAGCGATAACTCCGGCGGTGTCGGGCCAGCTCTGCACAGTGCCGCCTGTCCACCGGGATGCCCGAAGCCGATGAAAGGCCAGACATGAGACGCCACCGCAATGTCAAGATCGTCGCCACCCTCGGGCCGGCCTCGAACGACTACAAGATGATCCGCGCCCTGCACGAGGCAGGCGCCGACGTGTTCCGCCTGAACATGAGCCACGGCAGCCACGACGAGATCCGCGAACGCCACGCGATGATCCGCAAGGTCGAAGAGGACGTGGGAAACCCCATCGCCATCCTCGCCGACCTGCAGGGGCCGAAGCTGCGCGTCGGCACCTTTGCCGATGCGGCGGGTGCGGATCTTGAGGAAGGCCAGGACTTCCGGCTGGACCTGGACGAGACGCCGGGCGATGCCACCCGTGTGCAACTGCCCCACCGCGAGATCTTCGACGCGCTGGAGCCGGGCGCGCATCTGCTGGTCAACGACGGCAAGATCAAGCTGCGCGTGCGCGACTGCGGCCGTGATTTCGCCGATTGCGAGGTCGTTGTGGGCGGCACCGTTTCCAACCGCAAGGGCGTGAACGTGCCCGACGTGGTGCTGCCACTGGCCGCGCTGTCCGACAAGGATCGCGCGGACCTGGCCTTCGTCTGCGAGCTTGGCGTCGACTGGCTGGCGCTGTCCTTCGTGCAGCGCGCCTCGGACGTGGAAGAGGCACGCACGCTGTCCGAGGGCCGCGCGGCGATCCTGTCGAAGATCGAGAAACCGGCGGCGGTGAACAACTTCAAGTCCATCCTCGCGGCCTCGGACGGGATCATGGTCGCCCGCGGGGACCTCGGCGTGGAACTGCCCGTGCAGAACGTGCCGCCGATCCAGAAGCGCCTGGTGCGCAAGTGCCGCAAGGCGGCCAAGCCCGTGATCGTGGCCACGCAGATGCTCGAAAGCATGATCGAAAGCCCCATGCCCACGCGGGCCGAGGTCTCGGACGTGGCCACGGCGATCTACGAGGGCACCGATGCCATCATGCTGAGCGCGGAATCGGCCGCCGGCGCCTACCCGGTGGAGGCGGTCACGACCATGGACAACGTGGCCTTCGAGGTCGAGAGCGACGAGAACTACACCACGATCATCGAGTCCAGCCGCACTGCCGACCGGGACAGCGTCGCGGACGGGATCGTCGCCGCTGCCCGCGAGATCGCCGAGACCACCAATATCACCGCGATCTGCTGTTATTCGGAGAGCGGCACGACCGGCCTTCTGACCGCGCGGGAACGGCCGCGGGTGCCGATCATCGTGCTGTCGACCCGGACCGATACGGCCCGGCGGCTGTGCCTGTCCTGGGGCACGAACTGCGTGCGCACCACCACCGAGGTCACCCGTTTCAAGGTGGCCGTGGTCGAGGCCGTGCGCGCCGCGCTCAAGACCGGAATCGCAGGCAAGGAGGACATGGTCGTGGTCACCGCCGGCGTGCCCTTCAACACGCCGGGGTCCACGAACATCCTGCGGGTCGCCCCCTGCGAGGAACGTTTGATTTTCGCCGCCGAAGCGGAGTAACATTGCGCACCTGCATCTTGTGCGTGAGTTCGCCTCTTGGATACTGACCTGATGTTCGTGTCGGGCCTCGTGGTCGCGGGATTCTCCATTCCCGCGATCATGGGGGCGCTGGCCGATGGTCGCGCGCCCCGGGTGGCCTCCATCGCCGTGCTCGTGGGCGGGGGGCTGGTTGCGCTCGCGGTCAACCAGCAGCCGGGCGGCTATGCGGTCGGGGATATCCCCACGGTCTTTGTCGAGGTGGTGGGCCGCTACATCGACTGAGGGCCTTGCCAAACGGGCCACGGGGGCCTATACGGCTCGCTCCATCACGCGGCCGGCCCGGAGCGGCATGCCGAGTCGCGTGTCACCGATACGTTCAAGGAGACGGAAATGCCCAAGATGAAGACGAAGTCGAGCTGCAAGAAGCGGTTCAAGGTGACGGCCAGCGGCCGCGTCAAGGCCGGTCAGGCCGGCAAGCGCCACGGCATGATCAAGCGCACCAACAAGTTCATCCGTGATGCGCGTGGCACCACGACCCTGACCAAGGCTGACGAGAAGATCGTCAAGCCCATGATGCCCTACGCGCGCTGAGGAGGCCCGGAGATGCGAGTCAAAGGCGGAACCGTCACCCATCGTCGTCACAAGAAGATCACGGACCAGGCCAAGGGCTATTACGGCCGGCGCAAGAGCACCTTCAAGGTGGCGACGCAGGCCGTGGACAAGTCCAATCAGTATGCCACCCGCGATCGGCACAATCGCAAGCGCAATTTTCGCGCCCTGTGGATCCAGCGGATCAACGCGGCCGTCCGGGCCCAAGACGAGACCCTGACCTATTCGCGCTTCATCAACGGGCTGACAAAGGCCGGTATCGAGGTTGACCGCAAGGTCCTGGCCGACCTGGCGGTGCACGAGCCCGAGGCCTTCGGCGCCATCGTGGAAAAGGCGAAAGCCGCACTGGCGTAACGCCACCCACTGCGACCCCCTTCAAGGGCCTGCCAGAATCTTGCTGGCAGGCCTTTTGCGTGCCGCCCCCGCCGGGGCGCCACCCCAGGGTTGCAAACGGCGTCGCCTGCGACCGCCCGTGGGCGAAGATGCCCGACCCCCTCAACCGAGACGCAACAGATGGTCGGGCGAGGCCCAAGGCTGCGCCATCGGCGGGCGGATGCGGCGGATGCGGTTGCGGATGGGCGAGATCTCGGCACCCGGCAGGCGTAGCCCCTCGGTTCCGCCGAAACGGGCCTGCAGTTCGGCGCGGCCCCTTGTGCCGAACAGCGCATAGAGGTCAGCGGCATATTTCTTGAACGTGCCGACGCTTAACCCCATAGCCGCGGCCGCCTCGGTCAGGCTGGCCCCGCGCAGCAGATGGGCCAGCGTCTCTCTCTGGCGCGCGGTCAGCCCGTGAACCGGGCTGGTGGTGTCCGCCAGCCTGGTGCCGACCAGCCGGACAAGCTCCACAGTCAGTATCTGCATCAGCCGCCGATCCGCCGCGGCGAAAAAGGGCATGTCGCGCCCTCGGACACAGACATGCATGATCGAGCGGCCATCGCTGTCGGTCCCCTGGACGGGCGCCTTGGCGATCAGGAAATCCCCGATCCCGGCCTCGGCCAGATTCTCGCGGTAGAATGCGCCGAGGAAATACGCCTCCGGTGGCATCAGATCGGCGACCGAGGTTACGATGAACCGTCTGCCGCGTGCCCGGATCGCCTTGAAAAGGGGATCATCCCTGTGTTTGCCGGAGACCTGATAGCGCGCAAACAGGCGCCCCTGTTCCGGTGCCGGCCAGTCGGTTGCGACGAAATCCAGGACCGTCGCGCGGTCGGGACAAAGGATATGGCGGTATTCGCCGCAATGCGCATTGATGCCACCGAAGAGGTCGCGCAGGCCCTCCGACAGGGTCAGCCGCCAGCCTGACGGAACGCCGCCATGGCACAGGCAGGCATCCAGCAGTCGATAGACGTCCCTCACATTTCGAAGCGTCTCATCCATCCCGACCCCTGCCCCCGAAGACAACTCCCGAAAGGGAAGCGCAGGCGGCCCGAAAAGGCAATGTCACAGGGGGGCATCGCGGTTTTCCCCAACTTTCGGCCCATAGGCCGTCGTGTTGCGGCGCGGTACCTTCGACCGCGAATTATGCGGAACGCGATTCCAGCGGGCCATTGCCCGGGCGGGGGACAGAATGGCGGGATACGGCAGGTTTCCGGTGTCGGCCATCGGCCTGACGCTTTTTTGCGCCGGGGCGGCGTGGTCAAACGAAACGGTGCAAAGCGCCGCGCCGCCCGATGCGATCGCGCAGGGGCAGATCGTGGGGCAGGCAGTGCTGAGCTACGGATACAATGACAACCTGCTCTTCGTGGCCGACCAGCCGCTGTTCTTCCCGGCCGGTGGCGACGAGTCGGCCTCCTTCGTCAATCTCAGTGTCAGCGCCGCCTACGAATGGCCCTCCGACAGCGATCTGAGCTTCGGCGTCCTGGCAGGCGCAGGCGCCACCCGCTATTTCGGGGAACAGCCCGGCGGCATGCCCGCTTTCGTCGACGACCCGAGCGACTATTCCAACGCCGTTTACTCTGCCTCCGTCTATGCCCGTTACGTGCCGGGCGGTCCGGGCGGGCAGCTTGAGCTGTGCCAAGCTACACCCTGCGCCAAGAATCGGATGCCAAGGTCGAGGCGCTCGGCCTGACCAGTCACCAGTTCCGTCTCGACGCGCGCTACCAGGCCACCGAGCAGCTCCGCGTCGATGGCCACCTGATCCATCAGAAGAACGATTTCAGCGTGGTCTTCCCGCAACCCACCCGCGACCGGGACGCCACCTATACCGAGGCGGGGCTCGGCCTTGTCTACGTGGTCGAGCCGGGCGGCCGGACCCTGCGCGCGGGCCTCGCCATTGAGCACAACGATGCCGAGGGCTCCGACTGGTCCTACGACGCCATCAGGCTCAGCGCCGGGATCGGCGGGCCGCTGGCGCGCAATCTATATGGCGCGCTCGATATCCGCTATACCGACCGCGATACCGGCATGGGCTTCACCGATTTCGTCGCGGCGGGCCGCACCGGGCAGACCATCACCTCCTTCAGCGGCCAGCTTGTCTATCGTGTCACTGAGAGCGGCACGATCCGCGCAGGGCTGACCTACCAGGATGTGAATGCAAACGACCCTGCCTTTTCCGGCAGCGCTGTCATGGGGATGATCGGTTATGGCTTCGAATTCTGAACGCGGGTCGCGCCCCGCCCGCCTTATCGGTCCGGCCGGCCTGGCCCTTGCGGCGGCCCTGCTGCGGTCGGGCTGCGCGACGTGCGGGGACGTCGGCGAGTGGCTCGGCTATTGTGAACCGCCTGACGATCCGCCGCCTCCCGATGACGCCTTCGATCCGCCGCCTGATGCATCGCCCGTCACACCCGTCTTGTTGGGCCCACCGTTAGGCTCACCCCTGCCGGACTTGCCGATGTGGGGCGTCTCATCCCCCTGATCCTGCCTTCATCGATAGGACGTACCGGCCATGCCCCAGATAGACCCCCGGCTCCGGCGTACGCGCCGCCTCGCCCTGCTTGCCGCCGCCGCGGCCATGTTGCTGCTGCCGGGCTGCGATTGCGCCGGGTTCGAGGAAGACGGCACCTGCCCGCCGATTGCGATTCACCCCGAAACAGAGCTCGCAGCAGCATTGGCGGCGGGGGCCTTTGCTCCGGACGTGTTGTGGTCGCTTTCCTCGCCTGACTGACCCGGCCCTCGCCGCTTGCATTCCGCGCCCCCTCTGGCTAGCAGTCTTGCCAATGCGACAAGGGGCAAGATGATGGACGATCTGCGCGACAAGTACCTTACCGCCATTGCCGCGGCGGGCGACGAGGCCGCGCTGGAAGATCTGCGCGTGCAGGCCGTCGGCAAGAAGGGCGAGATCAGCCTGAAGATGCGCGAGTTGGGGAAGATGACGCCCGAGGAACGGCAGGTCGAGGGGCCGCGGCTCAATGCGCTCAAGGACGAGATCAACGCCGCCCTGGCCGCGAAGAAGGCCGCGCTCGAGGATGCGGCGCTGGAAGAGCGCCTGAAGGCCGAGTGGCTGGACGTGACCCTGCCGGCGCGCGACCGCAAGATGGGCAGCATCCACCCGGTCAGCCAGGTCTGGGAGGAATGCACGGCGATCTTCGCCGACATGGGCTTTGCCGTGGCCGAGGGCCCGCAGATCGAGAGTGACTGGTACAACTTCGACGCGCTGAACATCCCCGGCCATCACCCCGCGCGGGCCGAGATGGACACCTTCTACACCCACCGGGCCGCGGGCGACGACCGGCCGCCGCATGTGCTGCGCACCCACACCAGCCCGGTGCAGATCCGCAGCATGGAGGCGCAGGGCGCACCGCTGCGCATCATCTGCCCGGGCCGGGTCTATCGCGCCGACTACGACCAGACGCACACGCCGATGTTCCACCAGGTCGAGGGGCTGGCGATCGACCGCGATATCTCGATGGCGAACCTGAAATGGGTGCTCGAGGAGTTCTTCAGTGCCTTTTTCGGCACCCATGTCGAGACCCGGTTCCGCGCCTCGCATTTCCCCTTCACAGAGCCGAGCGCGGAGGTGGACATCCAGTGCTCCTTCGCGGGCGGTACCGTGACCGTGGGCGAGGGCGACGACTGGCTCGAGGTTCTGGGCTCGGGCATGGTTCACCCGTCGGTGCTTCGGGCTGGCGGCATCGACCCGGACGACTGGCAGGGCTTTGCCTTCGGCATCGGGATCGACCGGCTGGCGATGCTGAAATACGGGATTCCGGACCTGCGCGCGTTTTTCGAGAGCGACCTGCGCTGGCTGCGCCACTACGGGTTCAGCGCGCTGCAGGTGCCGACGCTGCACGGGGGCGCCTGAGGGACGGGGCAGGCGCAGTCACCGAGCAACTCCGGGCCGTTCCCCCCCTGGCGTTGGCGCGGACCGGCCCGTCTCAGGTCTTCCGCTTGCGCCCCGCATTTCCGCCGCGTTGCCCCGGACGGCCGGCGGTTGAGCGGCCCTCGGACTTGGCGGCCTCGTCCACGGCGTCCGCGACCGCCTGTTGCCGGGCCAGCGGGTCGTCCGAGACCATGAGGTCCACGGTTTCCAGGCGCTTGACCTCGTCGCGCAGGCGGGCGGCCTCCTCGAAGTCCAGGTTCTCGGCGGCCTTGCGCATCTGCTCGCGCAGCCCGTCGAGGTGGGCCTCGAGGTTGGCCCCGTGCATGGGCTTGTCGACCTTGGCCGTCACGCGGTTCATGTCCACGTCGCCCTTGTAGAGGCCCTGCATGATGTCCTCGACGTTCTTGCGGATCGTCTCGGGGGTGATGCCGCGCTCGGCGTTGTAGGCCAGCTGTTTCTCGCGGCGGCGGTTGGTTTCGCCGATGGCGCGCTCCATGCTGCCGGTCACCTGGTCGGCATACATGATGACCCGGCCTTCGGCGTTGCGCGCCGCGCGGCCGATGGTCTGGATCAGCGAGGTTTCCGAGCGCAGGAAGCCCTCCTTGTCGGCGTCGAGGATGGCCACCAGCCCGCATTCGGGGATGTCCAGACCCTCGCGCAGCAGGTTGATGCCCACCAGCACGTCAAAGGCCCCCAGCCGCAGGTCGCGCAGGATCTCGATGCGTTCGACCGTGTCGATGTCGGAATGCATGTAGCGGACCTTGATGCCCTGTTCGTGAAGGTATTCGGTCAGGTCTTCGGCCATGCGCTTGGTCAGTGTCGTGGCCAGCACGCGGTAGCCATCGGCGGCGACACGACGGATCTCGTCAAGCAGGTCGTCGACCTGGGTTTCCACGGGGCGGATCTCGACCTCGGGGTCCAGCAGGCCGGTGGGGCGGATCACCTGTTCGGTGAAGACGCCGCCGGATTGCTCCAGCTCCCATTTCGCCGGCGTGGCCGAGACGAAGACCGACTGCGGGCGCATGGCGTCCCATTCCTCGAACTTTAGGGGGCGGTTGTCCATGCAGGACGGCAGGCGGAAGCCGTGTTCGGCCAGCGTGAACTTTCGCCGGTAGTCGCCCTTGAACATGCCGCCGATCTGGGGGACCGAGACGTGGGATTCATCGGCGAAGACGATGGCGTTGTCGGGGATGAACTCGAACAGGGTCGGGGGCGGCTCGCCCGGCGCACGGCCCGTCAGATAGCGCGAGTAATTCTCGATCCCGTTGCAGACGCCGGTGGCTTCCAGCATCTCGAGGTCGAAGTTGGTGCGCTGTTCCAGCCGCTGCGCCTCGAGCAGCTTGCCCTCGCCCACCAGCTGGTCGAGCCGTTGGCGCAGCTCTTTCTTGATATTGATGACGGCCTGCTGCAGCGTCGGCTTGGGCGTGACGTAGTGCGAATTGGCGTAGACGCGGATCTTGTCGAAGGTGCCGGTCTTGTCGCCGGTCAGTGGATCGAATTCGGTGATCGCCTCCAGTTCCTCGCCGAAGAAGGACAGCCGCCAGGCGCGGTCCTCCAGGTGGGCGGGAAAGATTTCCAGCGAATCGCCGCGCACCCGGAAGGTGCCGCGCTGGAAGGCCTGGTCGTTGCGCTTGTACTGCTGGGCGATCAGGTCGGCCATGACCTGGCGCTGATCGTATTCGCCGCCGACGTGCAGGTCCTGCGTCATGGCGCCGTAGGTTTCGACCGAGCCGATGCCGTAGATGCAGGACACCGAGGCGACGATAATCACGTCGTCGCGTTCCAGCAGCGCCCGGGTGGCCGAGTGGCGCATCCGGTCGATCTGTTCGTTGATCTGCGATTCCTTCTCGATGTAGGTGTCCGACCGCGGGACATAGGCCTCGGGCTGGTAGTAGTCGTAGTAGCTGACGAAGTACTCCACCGCGTTGTCGGGAAAGAAGTTGCGGAACTCGCCGTAAAGTTGCGCGGCCAGCGTCTTGTTCGGGGCCAGGATGATGGCCGGGCGCTGGGTTTCCTCGATCACCCGGCCCATGGTGAAGGTCTTGCCGGTGCCCGTGGCCCCCAGCAGGACCTGGTCGCGCTCGCCCTCGGTCACGCCCTGCGACAGTTCCGCGATGGCGGTGGGCTGGTCCCCGGCGGCGCTGAACTCCGTCTGCATGACGAAGGTCTTGCCGCCCTCCAGCTTGTCCCGCTGGCGCACGTCCTCGGCCGGGTTGGCGAGGTAGGTCTCGGGGTCGGACCGGTCTGTCAGGGCGTAAGGCATTGGGCGGCTCTCCTCGCGTACTCTGACAGACTTGATCCGTTTCGCGCCGGGTTCAACCCGCTCAGGTGATCATCAGCCGGATCCCGTAGGCCACCACGGCCAGGACCGAGACCGACGCCAGCCAGAGCGCGGCGAACCAGGCGAGGCGTTTCAGCGTCGTGCGGCGCATCAGTGATACCCCGCGTCCGGGTCGACCTTGCCGCGGAACACCCAGTATGCATAGGCCGTGTAGCCCAGGATCATCGGCACCAGGATCACCGTGCCCACCAGCGCGAAGGCCAGGCTGCTGTCCGGGGCCGCGGCCTGCTGGATGGTCAGCGCGGGCGGCACCATCATCGGGTAGAAGCTGATGCCGATGCCGACGAAGCTGATCACGAAGAGCGCGAGGCTGGCCAGGAAGGGCGCGTGATCGCTGTCCGTGGCCAGGCCGCGGAACAGGTACATCGCGGCGACGAAGAGCATCACCGGCACCAGCGCCGAGTAGAATGCCGCGGGAAAGCTGAACCAGCGCTCGAAATAGACCGGGTCCTGAAACGGCGTCAGCAGGCTGACGATCCCGATCAGGCCGAGCGTGCCCAGCGCGAGCGGCCCGGCCCGGCGCCGCATTACCGCCTGCAGGCCGCCCTCGGTCTTCATGATCAGCCAAGTCGCCCCCAGCAGGGCATAGCCGACCACGAGCGCCACACCGGTGAGCAGCGAGAAGGGCGTCAGCCAGTCCCACCAGCCGCCGGCATAGGCGCGATCGGCCACCTCGATGCCCTGCACCAGCGCGCCCAGCGCGATCCCCTGCGTGAAGGCCGCCACCGTCGATCCGCCGATGAAGGCCGCGTCCCAGACGCCGCGCCACCGCGTGGTCCGCCAGCGGTACTCGAAGGCAACGCCGCGAAAGACCAGCGCCAGCAGCATCAGGATGATCGGCATGTAGAGCGCGGGCATGACCACCGCATAGGCCAGCGGGAAGACCGCGAACAGCCCGCCGCCGCCCATGACCAGCCAGGTCTCGTTGCCGTCCCAGACCGGCGCGACGGAATTCATCATGACGTCGCGCTCGGACTCGTCGCGGGCGAAGGGGAACAGGATGCCGACGCCCAGGTCGAACCCGTCGAGGATGACGTAGGTCAGCACCGCAAAGGCGATGATGCCGGCCCAGATTGTCGCAAGATCGAACATGGCTCAGTCTCCTTTCATTCGCCGGGCACGGCGTTGGGGTCGACCTGCGCGGCCGGCGTGATGCCGCTGCTGCGCAGGGGGCCTTCGGCGGTCGCGTCCGGGCCCTTGTCACCGGGGGCCTTTGCCATCAGGCGCAGGATGTAGAAGGTGCCTGCGCCGAAGATGAAGAAATAGACCACGATGAAGACCAGCAGCGAGGTTGCCACCGCGGGCGCCTCGACGGGGGCGAGGGAGTCGGAGGTGCGCATCAGCCCGTAGACGGTGAAGGGCTGGCGGCCGACCTCTGTGGTCACCCACCCGGCCAGCACGGAGATGAACCCGGCCGGCCCCATCGCAACGGCCGCGCGTTGCAGCCAAGGGCTGTCATACAGCCCGCCGCGCCAGCGCCGCCACAGGCTCCAGGCGCCCAGGCCCAGCATGGCAAAGCCGAGCGCGACCATGACGCGGAAGGACCAGAAGACGATGCCCACGGGCGGTTCCTCGTCATCGGGGATGGTGTCCAGCCCGGCCATGGGCGCGTCCCAGTGGTGCTTGAGGATGAAGGACGACAGCTTGGGGATCTCGAGCGCGTAGTCGATCTCCTTGTTTTCCGGGTCGGGGATGCCGAACAGGATCAGCGGCGCGCCCTCGGGGTGCGACTCGTAGTGCCCCTCCATCGCCATGACCTTGGCGGGCTGGTGTTCCAGCGTGTTCAGCCCGTGCATGTCGCCCGCGACGATCTGCAGCGGCGCCACCACGACGATCATCCACATCGCCATCGAGAACATCGTGCGGCTGGCGGTGGTGGCCCGGCCGCGCAGCATCTGCCAGCCCGCGGCCCCGGCGACGACCAGCGCCGTCGTAAGGTAGGCGGCCAGCACCATGTGCAGCAGGCGATAGGGGAACGAGGGGTTGAAGACGATCTCCCACCAGTTTTCGGGCACGAACTGCCCGGCCTCGTTGATGGAATAGCCCGCCGGGGTCTGCATCCAGCTGTTCACGGACAGAATCCACGTTGCCGAAAGCAGCGTGCCGAAGGCGACCATGGCCGTGGCGAACATGTGCAGCTTCTCGCCGACCTTGTCGCGGCCGAACAGCATGATCCCGAGGAACCCGGCCTCGAGGAAGAAGGCCGACAGCACCTCGTAGGCCATCAGCGGCCCGATCACCGGCCCGGCCCGGTCGGAAAAGACCGACCAGTTGGTCCCGAACTGGTAGGACATTACAATGCCCGAAACGACGCCCATGCCGAAGGCGACGGCGAAGATCTTCTTCCAGTAGTCGAACAGCTGCAGGTAGGTGCGGTCCCGCGTGCGCAGCCACTGCGCGTTGAGCACCGCGAGGTAGCTGGCCAGGCCGATCGAGAAGGCCGGAAAGATGATATGGAAAGAGACGGTGAACGCGAACTGCATGCGCGCCAGCGTCTCGGCGGTAAGGGCGTCGAACATCGAGACCTCCTCGAAAACCGGGATTACACATGTGGGATTTACAATATATCCGCCCCTGCGCAAGGCCGGTGGCGCCTCCTGCGGCCACGTGCCGCGATGGTCGCGGCCCGGTCATTGCCCTTGTCGCGTGCTTCGCGATAGGCGATAAAAAGGTGAGCTTTGATCGAGGATATCCCATGCGCGCACGCATCTATCAGCCCGCACGCACCGCAACGCAGTCGGGCAACGCCCGCAGCCAGCACTGGGTGCTGGAATACGCGCCCGCGTCCCGGCGCGAGGTTGATCCGCTGATGGGCTGGACCAGCAGCGACGACACCCAGAGCCAGGTGCGCCTGACCTTCGACACCAAGGACGCGGCCCTCGCCTATGCCGAGGCCCATGGCATTGACGCCATCGTGCGCGAGCCCAAGAAACGCGCCGCCAACATCCGCCCGCGCGGCTATGGCGAGAACTTCGCCTCCGACCGCCGTGGCGCCTGGACGCACTGAATGCCGATCTGTCTGAAGGGTAGTGCCCGGTCCGCACCGCTGCCGCCACACCCGCCTGCGCGACGTTTGCCTTGAGCCGCGCAACGAAACCCGGCATCAGATACCCAGCGGTCCCGTAGCTCAACCGGATAGAGCAGCTGACTTCTAATCAGCAGGTTGGGGGTTCGAGTCCTCCCGGGATCGCCATTTAATCCATTCGTGTTGTCGATGGGGTATATTGCTGCGCAGAAGGGCCGTTTTCGGTGCGCATTCAATCACCTGTTATTCTATCAGACTGTGTAGAATTACTTCAAACCGCTGATTATTTTTCAGATGTGGCTCGTCTAAGAGGAAAAACGCTGGGAGTTTTCTGGAAGCCGAAGGTCTGAACGCCGCCAGGAGCCTTTCAAGCCAAAGCACTCTGTCCTCATGGGCTCCTAACATACAGCGAGTCGGCTCGTGATGGTGTGTCCCCTAAGAGGACCGCTCTCATCGATTCAGGCGCAAAGCCACGAAGGCCGGGATATGCACGACGGGAAGACCGACGTAGGGACCCGGCCAAGTAAACTGTAATTGGGGCTCATCGAAGAAACGAACGGCCCATACCTGGCATTCGACCTTACCACCTGAGGCTGCAATCGGCTTCCAGGAGCGGTCAGTCGCCGAAAGCAATTGTTAAAGACGGTGAAAGGCCGCCCAGTCCAAGAACAATGTCCACCTCTCACGGCACTATGATAGCTGACAGGTTCAAACGATATTCCTGCGTTGTCTAAAATCGGCCGTGTCACCGGTTTTTTGAAAGATGACGATGTTCCCGAGTCCGGCGAGCGCCAGG
>NZ_MSIT01000032.1 GCF_002094885.1 Salibaculum halophilum | reverse complement strand
CGCGTGGTGCGCGACCAGCTGGGGCTGGACGCGGAAACCACGCGCGGGCGCAACCGCAAGCGCCCGGCGCGGCGGGCCGGGGCGGGCAAACCCCGACCGGATTGACCCTTGCCGGGCCCGGCGGGCTGTGCATCCTTGCCGTCGGGGCGGCCTTCGGCGGATCGGCCCCCTCGTAACGGGGCGGCCCTTCGCCTATCTTTCCAGGGAAAGACGCGTGGAGCACGATGGCACGACTCATCCTCATCCTTGCCGGGGTTGCGGCGCTGGTACTGGTCGCCGCCATCATCGCGCGACTGTCGGCGCCGCTGGACCCGGGAGCCCCGCGGCCCGGGTCCAGCGGCGGGGGCCGCCAGGTGCCTGACAGCGTCAAGACCATGGCCTATGCGCTGCTGATCGTCCTGATGTTCGGGGTGGTGACCGGCTGGCTCGGAGGGCTTTGACGATGGCTCGGCGTTATGGCGGTCAGCACAGCCCCGGCGGCGATCCGGGCGCACCGCGCGACCCCGTGCTGCACGAGGATCGCCGGGTCGACGCGGCGGGGGCGCGGGCCAATCTGCTGTTCGGTCCGGGGGTCGTTCTTGCCTTCACCTCGCTCAACGAGGGCGCGACGGGGCTGGTCCTCGGCCTCGCCGGCGCGACGGTTCTGACGCTCGCGGCCTGGCTGACGCGCGAGGGACTACGCGCCCACGCGGCCTATGACGCGCGCCGGGTGGCGCGCCGCCCCGCCCTGCCGCGCAAGATGCCGGGCGCGGCGCTCACCGGGCTGGGGATCGGCATCGCCGCCCATGCCAATGGCGACGGGCTGCTGGCCTGCGCGCTCTTTGCGCTGGCCGCGGCCGGGCTGCACGTCGCCGCCTTCGGCCCCGACCCTCTGCGGGACAAGCGCGCCGCGGGCGTGGATACCTTCCAGCAGGACCGCGTGGCCCGCGTGGTGGACGAGGCCGAGGCCTATCTGGACGCCATGCGCGACCATGTCGCCAAGCTGAAGGACCGCCGCCTCGAGGGCCGCGTCATGCAGTTCCAGGCCACCGCGCGGCGCATGATCCGCACCGTCGAGCAGGACCCCCGCGACCTGGCCGGCGCGCGCAAGTTCCTCGGCGTCTACCTGATGGGCGCGCGTGACGCGACAGCCAGGTTCGCCGCGCACTACGCCCGCACCGGCGACGCCACGGCGCGCGCGGATTTCGAGGCCCTGCTGGGCGACCTGGAGGAGAATTTCGCCGCCCGGACCGAGAAAATGCTGCTGGATGACCGCAGCGACATGGAGGTCGAGATCAAGGTGCTGCGCGACCGTTTGCAGCGTGAAGGGCTATGACGCCCGTTTCCATTGGAGCGAATTGAAATGTCCGACAGAACAGCCGATACAAAGCAGAAGGCACAGGCGGCGGAGGCGGAGGTCGCGCAGGTCTCGGCAACCGTCCTGCCCGAGCCGGGTGCCGATGTCGTGACCGCCGACACGGCCGACCCCGCCACCGCCGCCGAGATCAACAAACGCATGGCCGAGCTGGACCTGACCGACACCAACTCGATCATCTCGTTCGGATCGGCGGGCCAGGCCGAGTTGCAGCAGATAAGCCAATCCATGCTGCAGGGCGTGCGCAACAAGGACGTGGGCCCGGCCGGCGACAGCCTGCGCGAGATTGTCACCACCATCCGCGGTTTCAACGTCAGCGAACTGGACGTGCGCCGCGACCGCTCGTGGTGGGAAAAGCTGCTTGGCCGCGCGGCGCCGGCGGCCAGGTTCGCCGCCCGGTTCGAGGAAGTGCAGGGCCAGATCGACCGGGTGACCGACGATCTGCTGAAGCATGAACACGTCCTCCTCAAGGATATCGAGAGCCTCGACAGGCTGTACGAAAAGACGCTGGCCTTCTACGACGAGTTGGCGCTCTACATCGCCGCCGGTGAGGCCAAGCTGAAAGAGCTGGACGAGACCACCATCCCCGCCAAGCAGGCGGCGGTCGAGGCCGCGTCGGAGGAAGCCGGCGTGATGACGGCGCAGGAACTGCGCGACCTGCGCGCCGCGCGCGACGATCTGGAACGCCGGGTGCACGACCTCAAGCTCACACGCCAGGTGACGATGCAGTCTCTGCCTTCGATCCGGCTGGTGCAGGAGAACGACAAGTCGCTGGTCACCAAGATCAACTCGACGCTGATCAACACCGTGCCGCTGTGGGAAACCCAGCTGGCGCAGGCGGTGACGATCCAGCGGTCCTCCGAGGCCGCCGCGGCGGTGCACGAGGCCAGCGACCTGACCAACGACCTGCTGACCGCCAACGCGGAAAACCTGCGCAGCGCCAACCGGACCGTCCGCGAGGACATGGAACGCGGCATCTTCGACATCGAGGCGGTCAAGCAGGCCAACGCCGACCTGATCGGCACCATCGAGGAAAGCCTGCATATCGCCGACGAGGGCAAGCGCCGCCGCGCCGCGGCCGAATCCGAGCTGCAGACCATGGAGGCCGAGCTGAAATCCACCCTTGCCGCCGCCAGGGCCGGGCGCCCCCCCGAGGACGCGACGGCCCGCTCGGCCGCGGCCGGGGCCTGATCGCATGGCCGGGCGCGGGATGGGCAAGGCGCTGGCCGCGGGCGTTCTGGGCCTGCTGCTTGCCGGGTGTGACGACCTGAGCGGGATGAACGGCGCGCCCCGCCCAGATCCCGCCGAAAGCGAACAAGGCCGGTCACCCGAGGCCGAGACCCTGTCGCCCGAGAGCCGGGCCCTGCGCCGGCACTACCAACGCGTCCAGAACGACCTTTTGGCGCAGGGGCTGTTGCGCACCGACGGCGGCGGGCCGGGGGCGCGGTTCACCGATACCATGCTGGCGCGCAACTTCGTGCGCATCGCGCTCTTCAACGAATACCTCGACACCGGCGGCAGGCTGCGCGCCCAGGACAACGTCAGCCGCCTGCGCCGCTGGGAAACCCCCGTGCGCATGGCTGTCGAATTCGGCGACACCATCCCTCAGGCCCAGCGCCGCGCCGACCGGGCCGCCGTCAGCGACTATGTCGCGCGGCTGGCGCGCGTCTCGGGGCTTGAGATGTCCGTCACCCGGCAGGACCCGAATTTCCATGTCCTGTTCCTCAACGAGGACGACCGAGCCGGCCTGCGCGCCCGCCTGCGCCGGTTGTTCCCGGGCATAACCGAGACCACCCTGCGCGCCGTCACCGACATGCCGCGCGAGACCTTCTGCCTCGTGCTCGCCAGTTCGGCGCGCGGCGGGCCGGGCTATGACCGGGCGGTGGCCCTGATCCGGGGCGAGCACCCCGACCTGATGCGCCTGGCCTGCATCCACGAGGAGATCGCGCAAGGGCTGGGCCTGGCCAACGACAGCCCGCAGGCGCGCCCCTCGATCTTCAACGACGACGAGGAATTCGGCCTGCTGACCCGTCATGACGAGCTTTTGCTGCGGATCCTGTATGACGACCGGCTGAGGGCCGGCATGACCGCCGCCGAGGCCGCCCCCATCGCCCGCGATATTGCCCGCGAGATCATGGGCGGGCAGAGTTGATGCAGCAACTTCTGTCTCCCGACACATTCGAATTCTTGGCCCGCTTTTTCCTTGCCGGCTGGGTGTTCCTGTATGCGCTGCCGTGATCGGGCCCTTGGGCACCATGCCTTGCAAACCGTGGCCGTCGATTTTGCCGTTGACCCAGGTCAGGGGCGATTGCGAGGGCAGTTTGCGCTTGACCGGGCTTTGTCCCGTCCTGTTTACGAGGGACCACATTATGTTGGGGCCTACATGCTGGTGAACACATGATCCTTTGTTGCGGCGAAGCCTTGATCGACATGCTGCCCCGGCAGTCCACGCAGGGCGAAGCGGCCTTCGCCCCCCATGCCGGCGGCGCGGTCTTCAACACAGCGGTGGCGCTGGGGCGGCTGGACGCGGGGGTGCAGTTCCTCTGCGGGATGTCGTCGGATTTCCTGGGCGACCTGCTGCGCGACCGCCTGGCGCAGAGCGGCGTCGACGCCAGCCCGTCGCCCCGGCTGGACGCGCCCTGCACCCTCGCCTTCGTGAGGCTGGTGGACGGCCAGGCGAGCTACGCCTTCTACGACGAGCATTCGGCGCTGCGGTCGCTGCGGCCCGAACACCTGCCCGACATCACGGCAAACGCCCTGTTTTTCGGCGGGATTTCCCTGGTCGGTGCGGGCTGCGGCCAGGTCTACGAGGACCTGATGCTGGCACAGGCCGACACCCGCGTGGCCATGCTCGACCCGAACATCCGCCCCGGCTTCGTGCGGGATGCCGCGGCCTATCGCGACCGGATCGAGCGAATGATGGCGGCGGCCGACATCATAAAGCTGTCGGACGAGGACCTTGCCTGGCTGCGCGGTGACAGCGCCACGCGCGACCTGGCCAGCGGGCTGTTGAGCGCGCGGACCCGGCTTGTCTGCATCACCGAGGGCGCCAAGGGGGTCACCGGCTACACCGCCGAGAACGAGGTCTTCGTACCGGCCCCCGCCGCGCAGGTCGTCGATACGGTCGGGGCCGGCGACACCTTCAACGCGGGCCTTCTGGCCGGGCTGGACGCGGCCGGGGCGCTGACGAAACCGGCGCTGGCCGCGCTCGACGCGGAGACACTGCGCGCCGCGCTGGACCTGGGCGCGCGGGCGGCGGCCGTCACTGTTGCGCGCGCCGGGGCCAATCCGCCGACGCGGGCGGAGCTATGAGGGCGCTGGTCCAGCGCGTCTCCGAGGCCGCGGTCCGGGTCGACGGCGCGGTCATCGGCCAATGCGGACCGGGCCTTTTGGTGCTGGTCTGCGCCATGCAGGGCGACACCGACGCCCAGCCCGACAAACTGGCCACGCGGATCGCCAAGCTGCGGATTTTCAAGGACGAATCCGGGCGCATGAACCGATCGATCCGCGATCATGGCGGCTCGGCGCTTGTCGTCAGCCAGTTCACCCTGGCCGCCGACACCAGCCGCGGCAACCGCCCCGGCTTTTCCCGCGCCGCCGACCCGGCGGAGGGCGCGCGGCTCTACACCGCCTTCGCCCGCGCGCTGGCGGCGCAGGGGGTCCCGGTGGAAACCGGGGAGTTTGGCGCCGACATGGCGGTGTCGCTGGTCAACGACGGGCCGGTCACGCTCTGGCTGGATACCGATGCCTAGGCGGCGGGGCCGCGCTTTCCATTCCGCGCGCGTGGGGCTAAGGTATTGAAATGTTGAACGTGACCGAACACGGCCAACCGGGCCGGCCGACCCTGCTGATCGCGCACGGCCTGTTCGGCTCGGGGCGCAACTGGGGCGCGATCGGCAAGCGCCTGTCGGATGCCTTTCACGTGCTGGCCCCCGACATGCGCAACCACGGCGACAGCCCCTGGTTCGACACGCAGTCCTATCCCGAGATGGCCGACGACCTGGCCGAACTGCTGGACGGTCCGGCGGACGTGGTAGGCCATTCCATGGGCGGCAAGGCGGCGATGATGCTGGCGCTGACCCGGCCCGAACTGGTCAGGCGCCTTGTCGTGGCCGATATCGCGCCCGTCGCCTATACCCATTCGCAGGCGCACAACATCGCCGTCATGCGCGCGGTCGACCTTTCGGGGATCACCCGCCGGGCGCAGGCGGCGGCGCAGCTGGACGTGGATGCGGCGGTCAAACCGTTCCTGCTGCAATCGCTGGATGCCGGCCAGGGGCGCTGGAAACTCAACCTCGACGTGCTGGAACGCGAGATGGACAGGATCATCGGCTGGCCCGAGGTTGACGGCCGCTTCGACGGCCCCGCCCTGTTCCTGTCGGGCGGCGCCTCGGACTACGTGCAGCCCGGGCATCGCGCCACGATCCGGGCGCTGTTCCCGGGCGCGCGCTTTGCCCGCATTCCGGGGGCGGGCCACTGGCTGCACGCCGAGAAACCGCAGGAGGTCGAGAAGACCCTGAGGGTTTTCCTCGCCTAGCCGCCCAGGCCCCGCGCCACCCGCGCCGAGACGGGCAGCGCCACGACAGCCCCGAGCGCGGCCACCGCCAGCAGCGGCCACAGCCCCGTCACCCCGGCCACCAGCGCGATGACCACGCCGGTGCCCGCGAGGGTCGAGGCGATGACGCCGAAAAGGGCCCGGGCCAGATGCGTCATCCCCGGTTCAGGATGGCTTTGGCGACCATGACCGAGACCGGCACGGCGACGGTAAAGCCCAGCGCGGCGGCGATGATGATCGGCCGGGCGGTATCGAGGCCCATGACCAGACCGGCGATGATGAAGGTCCCGGCCAGCGAGGTGCCGATGACAAAGAACAGAATGGCGGCAAGACGGCCCATGTGAGACTCCCTTGAGTGGTCGCATGGGATGTCTGGCATGTGTCGGGGCGGGCGGCGTTGATATGGGTCAAAGGGGGCTGTCCCGCGGCGCAATCCATCGCGGTCCAGGGCCAAGGCAGGTTGAGCGTTAGGCAATTAGATCGTTACCTAAGCATCTTCCTTCACGCGAAAATTAGAGGCCCATCGCCTTAGTATAATCGAGTGCTTTGTTAAGTACATATTGCTTAATATGGGCCTCAGCCAATGTATTTTGATTTTTGTGCTTTTGAGGTGGAATTGGATGACCTGAGCTTCGCCAGGTTGGCTCGAGACAAATAAAATCGTTCGGTGATAGCTTGACCAAAATGTCCGGTTGCAAACCAGTGTTAGCTAGATCCTTTTTTTCAATTGAAATTTCAGAGCTCGGCGAGTCCTCCTGAAGTGTAAACCTGATCAATTCCCCAAGAGCTTTGTTCAAAGGTTTGTCTGTATCAGCCGCTTGCCGCTGTATCCTACGATATTCATCTTCAGTGCTCTTCGAAATCTTTCCTCCCTCCGCAAATGGCTGCGCTTTAACGGAAAGCTCAGCCAAAATCTCTTTGTAAACACGGGTCTTTTTTAGTGCAGTCGCGCTTTGCGTCTTGGAGGCGGTCCTCTTTTCAAGCCTAGTCTTCAAGTCATCGTTGGCGAAACACCGTATCGCTGCAACGGAAACATTGGGAGGCATAGAAAACAAGCGAACGTCCAAGGTGCGAAATATGTGCGCCAAGGTACCAAGGCGTTGCTTCCAGTCTTTGACATATTGTGCATTATTATTCGGATCTGTAATAAATTCCCGTAGAAGGTCGACGTCTATTCGGCTCCTCGTTCCTTGAGTTAACGCACGTACTGTTGAGTTGATAGTATCACGAGTATCTCCAGGCAGTACGATCCAGAGCTTGGGATGCACTCGCTCTTTAAGGATGGTCCAAGTTGCACCCTGCACCTGACGTGATTTTCGAACGAGTTTGCCGTAGTAATCCGAAATAGTCTCACAATCTGTTAATAAATCAGTAGCGATTTCGTCTGTTATACCAAAAACTTCTAGTCCATCCCCAGTTAGATTACGAGCAGTGTTGTCGGCTACAGACTTGTATTTATTTCGGCTTAATCCATTAAATCTATAAAGGCCCCTGCTTTGTGGATCTACAATTGAGTCTCGCCCGACTGCCCAAGCTGTTTCCGTAATTTTTTCAGCAGCGGGCTCGTCTGTGACGGTCCATAGAACGAGGACTGTTCCTTTGGATGTGCGGAAAAAATCCAATAGCTTTACGAAACAATCGCGCACACTGTCCAAATCGTGAGAATCAGGATTGTCTCGTCTTTCAATGAGAATAATTCTCTTTCTGTCACGCGATGAGACATATTTTTTCGAAATAAACTCCTTCAAGGTGTCGAGAGGCTGATCCGATGGGAAGGACTCAACTTCAATGCCGTCAAAAAATCGGGGAAGTGTATTTACGAATGTGGTTTTCCCGGATCCAGAAAAGCCTAGAAATACCTCGAATATTCCTCCACCTGATGCCTGGACAAGATTTAAAAGTTCGTCAACACGCTCAGCAGCATCATCAACTCGCTCGACAAATTCTTTTGGATCAATACCCGTTCCTTCTGCCCGGCTAATAAGCTTTTCCCAGCGGTTTGGCAGATCGAGTACGGGAACGTCGCGCTTACTCATTATCAACCATCCATCTTCAACGCGTTAATAAACGCCTCCTGCGGGATGTCCACTTTCCCGAACTGGCGCATTTTCTTTTTACCAGCCTTCTGCTTGTCCAGCAACTTGCGCTTGCGCGAGGCGTCGCCGCCGTAGCATTTCGCCGTCACGTCCTTGCGCATCGCTGACAGCGTCTCGCGGGCGATTACCTTGCCGCCGATGGCCGCCTGGATCGGGATCTTGAACATGTGGCGCGGGATCAGGTCCTTGAGTTTCTCGCACATGGCCCGGCCGCGCATCTCGGCGCGGTCGCGGTGGACCATCATCGACAGGGCGTCCACGGGCTCGTCATTCACCAGGATCTGCATCTTGGCGAGGTTGTCCTCGCGATACCCCGTCAGCTGGTAGTCGAAGCTGGCATAGCCGCGGGTGACGGATTTCAGCCGGTCGTAGAAGTCGAAGACCACCTCGTTGAGGGGCAGGTCATAGACCACCATGGCGCGGGAGCCGGCATAGCTGAGGTCGTGCTGTATCCCGCGCCGGTCCTGGCAGAGCTTGAGCACCTCGCCCAGGAATTCGTCGGGCACCAGGATCGTGGCCTTGATGCGCGGTTCCTCGACATGGGCGACCAGCGAGGGGTCGGGCATGTCGGCGGGGTTGTGCAGCTCCTCGAAGGTGCCGTCCTTGTGGTAGACGTGGTAGACGACCGAGGGCGCGGTGGTGATCAGCTCGATATCGTATTCGCGCTCGATGCGGTCGCGGATGACCTCGAGGTGCAGCAGCCCCAGAAAGCCGCAGCGAAAGCCGAAGCCCAGCGCGGCCGAGCTTTCCATCTCATACGAAAACGAAGCGTCGTTGAGCGCCAGCTTGTCGATGGCCTCGCGCAGGTCCTCGAACTGGGCGGTGTCGACGGGGAACAGCCCGCAGAACACCACCGGCTGGGCGGGCTTGAAGCCGGGCCAGGCGGTGTCGCAGGGCTGCTTGTCGTGGGTGATGGTGTCGCCCACGCGGGTGTCGCGCACCTGCTTGATCGAGGCGGTGAGGAAGCCGATCTCGCCCGGCACGAGTTCGTCCACCGTCTGCATGGCGGGCTTGAAGACGCCGATGCGGTCCACCTGGTGGACGGTGCCGTTCTGCATGAAGCGGATGCGCTCGCCCTTTTTCAGCACCCCGTCGCGGATGCGCACCAGCACGATGACCCCGAGGTAGGGGTCGTACCAGCTGTCGACCAGCATGGCCTTGAGCGGCGCGTCGCGCGTGCCCTCGGGCGGGGGCAGATGGGCGATGATGGCCTCGAGCACGTCGCGGATGCCCTCGCCCGACTTGGCCGAAACGGGGATCGCGCCCGAGGCGTCGATGCCGATGACATCCTCGACCTGTTCGGCGACGCGGTCGATGTCGCTGGCGGGCAGGTCGATCTTGTTGAACACCGGGATCAGCTCGTGATCGGCGTCGATGGCCTGGTAGACGTTGGCCAGGGTCTGCGCCTCGACTCCTTGCGTGCTGTCCACCACCAGCAGCGAGCCCTCGACCGCGCGCATGGACCGGCTGACCTCGTAGGCGAAATCGACGTGGCCGGGCGTGTCGATGAGGTTGAGCACGTAGTGCTGGCCGTCCAGCGCGTCGTACTCGATGCGCACGGTGTTGGCCTTGATGGTGATGCCGCGCTCGCGCTCGAGGTCCATGGCGTCGAGCAACTGTTCCTTCATGTCGCGGTCGGGCACGGTGTTGGTGGCCTGGATCAGCCGGTCGGCCAGGGTGGACTTGCCGTGGTCGATATGCGCGACGATCGAGAAATTGCGGATATGGGTCAGGTCGGTCATGCGCCCCGATATGTCGGGGTTTGCGGGCTTTGGCAATGGGGCATGGTGCGCGGTGGAGGCCCAAGACGCGCGATGGCCAGACCGCGGGATGGCGATCCGGCGGTCGGTCGACGCGCTTTATGTCTGCCCAATCCACAAAAGCGTGGAACGGCGCGCCCAGCCCCCGAAATCGCCAGCCCGGGGAGCGGGTCATGCTGAAAGCATGCCTCCGGCATGACCGATCGCGCGGGGCCTTTGGCGCTGTTCGCGCGAGCAGCAGGGAATGGCGGTTGTCGGCCCCTGAGCGGACGTAGCGTGGAACTGCAGTGCAGGGTGGAGCGGACCTTCACGCTGTGTCAGTCGCGCGGCAGCAGTGCGAGACTATGCCGTTGCCATCACTCATGATATTTTTCCAGGACTTCCCGTAGTGGGTCGATTGCGAAACCAAATCACCATCCCACAGATAGCCACAAAAGAAAGAACAGCGTCTAGAAGGTTAGCAATATTCATGGGCTCAAGGCCGCCATTTATTGCGCCCAAGATGTCGAAAATGCAAAACAAAGAGAATAAAATCGCGACCTACAAATATTCTCGTCTTAGTCCAATGAAAAAAACATATAGAAAACCTATATTTACCAAGAAGGGGATAAATGGTAAATGGCCGACCCGATCCGGCGACATTCCAAAAAGTACCAGAACCATCACGCCCACAAGAACGTTAAGCCAAATCATATATTTTATTGCTTGGAGAGCAAGAGCCAAAAGCTTGTCCTATACCGACACCGACCGACTGTATGTAAGTCGTAATACACATGCAGGCTCGTCACAAGACCTAGACATCAATGTCAAGGTGACCTCTGAAGCTGCGCTCGTCGCAAACTGCACAAAAGGCCGCTGTCGAGTAACGGCCCTGACTATGCAAACCCCGCTCCCGGCGCAAAGCAGCCGCTCACTTCTTGCCCCGCAGGTCGTCTCAGGCGTTGGAATTGAACGGCGGGTCGAGGTAGACCAGATCGACAAAGCCGTCCGGCATGGCGCGCAGCACGTCCAGGTTGTCGCCGTAGAACAGGTGGTTGCCCCTCGAAAGCTCCGCCATGTGCCCGCCCCCTGAACCGATGATCCTCCCCCGGTCTTGGGCCGGGTCGGTTAAATTTTCAGTTTAGGCGGGCCGGGGACCACAGGCAAGGACCCACAAAATCGCCCCGGTCCTGCCCTGACATTTGCGCGCGCGCTGGCTAGGCTGATTGCGAGGCAAACCGGGGGCAGGCCGCCAATGAGCGAGGGCGAGGTTTCGCGCATCTTCCTGATCGGGTTCAACCGCTGTGGCGGCGCGTGGTTCCGCGATGTTTTTCAGGCCGCGGGGCTGCGCTGGCGGCATGACCGCACGGGCGACCTGGCCGCCGATATCGCCTGGCATGCCGCGCAGGGCACGCGGCCGCTGGACCGCTGGCCGCGGCTGGTGGGGGTCTCCGGGCTGCAACGCTGGAACAAGCCGCATCTGCCCAAGATCGAGGCCTTTCGCCACTTCGCCTTTCTTCAGGCGCAGTTTCCCGATGCCCTGTTCATTTACAACGACCGCGACCCGGCGGACTGGATCGCCAGCCGCTTCTTTCACCGCGCGGGGCGCTTTGCCGACTGCGAGGCGCGGCACCGGGGCTGTCATCGGCGCGATCTGCCGCAGGCCTGGCTCAAGGAGCGTGCAGCGCACAAGCTGCGCGTGCTGCGGCATTTCGAGGGCAAGCCGCGCTTTTTGCATTTCGACCTGAGCCACGATGCCGACGACAAATTGCGTGACTGGGCAGCGCCCTGGGTGACGCTGGGCGATCTGCCCACCGACCGCGGCATCGAGAGCGCGGCCGAGAGCGTCGCGCAGATCGACGCCCTGGCCGAGGACCTGCACGCCCGCGCCCGGCGCCCGCGCCGCCGGCCGGGCCGGCCCGACCAAGCCTTCGCCGACGCGGTGGCGGCACATTGTCTGGGCACGGTGGCCGAGGGCGGGGGCAACGGCGCGCTCAGCCCCGCCGCGGCCTTCTGGCACCCGGACGGTACGATCGCGGGCAAGGACGGCCAGCCCCTGCCCCTGCTCCGCTCGGCCGATGGCCCTTACCTCGCGCAGGCGCACGACCAGGCCCGCGACCGGGTGCAGGCGGTGGTGAACGGGCTGCAGGACCTGGGCGCGCGCCCGCCCCTGGCCCTCGACATGCAGGACGCGCGCGAGGCGGGCGCCGGCGGCCGGCCACCCCCGGCGCAGCGCACGCTGGCCTACAACCGCCGGCCCGGCGCGGCGAACCTGGTGCTCTGGCCCCTGCCCGGCTATCACGACCTCGCCCCGGAGGGGCGGCCCGGGGCCTTTCCGGCCGACGACGTGCCCTTCAAGGACAAGCCCGACCTCTGCCTGTGGTATGGCAACCTGACAGGCAAACCCTGGCCGCACCTCGCGCCCGAGCTGGGCGAGCGGCGCATGGCGCATCACTACCTGCGCGCGCTGGCCGAGGGGCCCGAGGCCGAGCGCCGCCACCATATCGGGCAGGCGCTTGGGGCGGTGACACGCTACCGCGTGGTCGCGCGCCTGCACGGACGGCCCGGCTTCGAGATGGGATTCGTCCTACCGCCCAAGCATCAGACCGCCGGTCAGGACCGGATGCTGGCCCATCTTGTCACCGGCCGCGTGCCCGAAACCTGGGTGCAGCGGGGCAAGTACGTGCTGTCGCTGTCGGGCAACGACACCGGCTCGAATTTCCTGTCGGCGGCGGCCTCGAATGCCGTCGTGCTCAAGGAAGAGGACGAGTGGGAGCTGTTCTACACGGCCGCCTTCCGCCCCTGGGAACACTACATCCCGCTCGCCCCTGGCGGCGACGACATCGAGGCGCGGCTGGACTGGGCCCGGTCCAACCCCGCGCACTGCCGCGAGATGGCGGCGGCCTCGCGCGCGCTGGTGGCGAAATTCGCCGCCCCCGAGACGCAGCGCGCCTGGATGGGCGCGGTTCTGGACGCGCTGGGGGCGCGCGGGGCACCCCCGGCGCAGGCCGGCGCGATCAGCCGAGAACCTTCGTTACCGCCCTAGCGGTCTTGTCGGCGATCTCGTCCGCCTCGGCCCGGGTCAGGCAGAGCGGCGGGGCGAAGCCCAGGATATCGCCCTGCGGCATGGCCCGCGCGATCACCCCCTGGTCGAGCAGCGCGCCCACCACCGCCGCGCCGACCTTGTCGGCTGGATCGAAGAAGCGGTGCGCGGCCGGGTCCTGCATCAGTTCCACGGCGCAGAGCATGCCCGCGCCGCGCACCTCGCCGACATGGGCATGTGCGCCAAGCGCCTCGGCCATGACGCGGTTGAGGTAGGCGCCGGTCTCGCCCGCGTTCTCCACCAGGTTCAGATCGTCGATCAGCTTGAGGTTGGCCACGCCGGCGGCCGCCCCGATGGGATGGGCCGAGTAGGTCCAGCCGTGGCCGAGGGGGCCGTTCTCGTCGGTGCCCTGTTCGAGCACCTGCCAGACCCTGTCGCCCACGATGGAGCCCGACAGCGGCGCATAGGCGCTGGTCAGGCCCTTGGCGATGGTGATGATGTCGGGCTCGATCCCGTAATGGGTTGAGCCGAACATGGTCCCCAGCCGCCCGAAGCCTGTTACCACCTCGTCGGCGATCAGCAGGATGTCGTGCTTTTTCAGGACCGGCTGGATCGCCTCCCAGTAGCCGGCCGGCGGGGGCACGATGCCGCCGGTGCCCAGCAGCGGCTCGCCGATGAAGGCGCCGATGGTGTCGGCACCCTCACGCTCGATCAGCGCCTCCAGTTCGGCGGCGCACCAGGCGCTGAAGGCCTCTTCGCTCATGTCCGGGTTGGGGCGGCGCAGGTAATAGGGCGCCTCGGTGTGGATGACCTGGGCCAGCGGCAGGTCGAACTTGTTGTGGAACGCCTCCAGCCCGGTCAAGGAGCCGGTCATCAGCCCCGAGCCGTGGTAGCCGCGCCAGCGGCTGATGATCTTCTTCTTCTCGGGGCGGCCGCGGATGTTGTTGTAGTACCACAGCAGCTTGATGTTGGTCTCGTTCGCGTCCGACCCGCCAAGGCCGAAGTAGACCTTGGACATGCCCGCCGGCGCGCGGTCGAGGATCATCCGGGCCAGGGTGATCGAGGCCTCGGTGCCGTGGCCGACGTAGGCGTGGTAATAGGCCAGTTCGCGGGCCTGGTCGGCGATAGCCTCGGCGATCTCGGGGCGGCCGTAGCCCACGTTGACGCAGTAGAGCCCGGCAAAGGCATCCAGCAGGCGATTGCCCGCGCGATCCTCGATATGGCAGCCCTTGCCGCCGGTGACGACGCGCTGCGGCGCCTCGCCCCGGGCGAACCCGGCCAGGTGGGTGGAGGGATGAAGGAAGCTGTCCCTGTCCCACTGTTCAAGCATGTCGTTCTTCAGCATTTTCGTCCTTTCGCTTGCCGGGGGCGAAGGAAATTCTGGAATTTCCTTGCCGCCCTGTCGCTGTCGTCACGCCCAGTCGCGGCAGACGTATTTCAATTCCATGAACTCTTCCATGCCGCGCCGTGCCCCTTCGCGGCCCAACCCGGATTGCTTGGTCCCGCCGAAAGGGATCGGCGCGCCCGTCACCTTGGTGCGGTTGACCGCGACCATGCCGAACTGCAGCGCCCGGCTGACGCGGTAGATGCGGCGCGGGTCGTGGCTGTGCAGGTAGGCGACCAGCCCGTATTCGGTGTCGTTGGCGCGGGTGACGACCTCTTCCTCGGTATCGAAGGGCGTGATCGCGGCCACGGGGCCGAAAGTTTCCTCGGACATGATGGCCGCGTCGTCAGGCACGTCCGTCAGCACCGTGGGCGCGTAAAACAGCGGCCCGAGGTCGAGCCGCGCGCCGCCGCAGGCCAGGGTCGCACCCTTGTCCAGCGCATCGGCGACCTGGTCTTCCTGCTTTTGCACCGCTGCCTCGTTCATCAGCGGGCCGATGTCGGGGTCGTCCATCCCGCGCCCGACGCTGAGCGCGCGGGTCGCGGCCGTGAATTTCTCGCAGAAGGCGTCGTAGACGGGCCGCTCGACGTAGATGCGGTTCGCGCCCAGGCAGTCCTGCCCCGAGGTGGCAAATTTCGCCTTGATGGCCTCGGCCACGGCCTCGTCCAGGTCGCAGCCCTTGAAGACGATGACCGGGGCGTGGCCGCCAAGCTCCAGCACCAGTTTCTTGACCGTCTCGGCGGACTGCCGGTAGAGCAGCCGGCCCACCTGTGTCGAGCCGGTGAAGGACAGCGCGCGCACGCGGGCGTCCTGCGTCCAGGGTTCGACGATAGCCGGTGCATCGCCGGTGATCACGTTGAAGGCCCCGGCGGGCACCCCGGCCCGTTCGGCCAGTTCGGCCAGCGCCAGCGCGGAAAAGGGCGTCTCGACGCTGGGGTGCGCGACAACGGTGCAGCCCGCCGCCAGCGCCGCCGCGGCCTTGCGCGTCAGCATGGCCGCGGGAAAGTTCCACGGCGTGATCAGCGCGGCCACGCCCACCGGTTCCAGCCAGAGCTCAACCTCGGCATCGGGCAGGTGGCTGGTGACACCCTCGACGTTGGGGCGCTTGGATTCCTCGGCATAGTATTCGACGAAGGAGGCGGCATAGTCGATCTCGCCGCGGGCCTCGGACAGCGGCTTGCCCTGTTCAGCCACCATGATCCGGGCCAAGTCCTCGCGGTGGGCGATCATCAGGTCGAACCAGCGGCGCAGGATCACGGCGCGGTCCTGCGGCAGGGTCATTGACCATCCGGCAAAGGCCGCCTGGGCGGCATCGACCGCGGCGTGTGCCTGCGCCCCCGACAGCGCGGCGACATGGCCGATGACCTGGCCGCTGGCCGGGTCGGTGACCGGGCGGGTCGCGTTGTCTTGGGCGGCGACCCACTTGCCGCCGACATAGGAAAACGACCGCAGCAACCGGGCGTCGGTCAACTGCGGCGAGGCAGCGCGGAAATCGTCGGGCATGGCGCACTCCTTGGCAGACGTGTCGGGTTGGTGACATCCTACACTTTCCGCGCCAGACGATCCGTCCGAGTTCAGCCCCCCGATCCGAAGATTCTCGGGCGCAAGCCGGTCTGCCGCGAGGATTTCGCGGGTCAGTCGGGAATGCGCGCGGGCCGGTCGATCACCGGCTTGGTGACGACATAGCCGAAATAGCGCTCGATGCCGAGATCGCTGTCGAGCATCTCGTCCATCAGCCGCTGGTAGGCATCCACGTCGGCGACCACCAGCCGCAGGATATAGTCCACCCCGCCGCCCAGTGCCCAGCAGGTGCAGACCTCGGGCCGGTCCTCCAGCGCCGCCTCGAAGCGGCGGAAATCCGCGGCGCGGTGGTTGGCCAGCGTGACCTCGACCATGACTTCGGTCATCGGCGCGATGCGGCGCAGGTCCACCTGGGCGCGATAGCCAGTGATCAGCCCGGCCCTTTCGAGCTTTTTCATCCGGTCGTGCGCGGGGGTCGGCGACAGGTTTACCGCCTCGGCCAAGGCGACCTTGGTCATGCGCCCGTGACGCTGCAACTGGCGCAGGATCGCGCGATCATATCCGTCGAGTTTCGGCGAAGGGGACAAGGCACAGTTTCCCGGGTGGCGATGCGCTCCAAACCTGCGCGCCCCGCCGCGATTGTCAACCGGCCACGAACGGCCGACAGCGCGCGACGGCCGCCGGTTGATCACTTCGGGGGTCGGCGGCGTGATCCGGTCGCCGCAAGCGCAGGACGCGCCACTGTTACGTGGACCATCTGGGCTGCACGACCAGGTGGCTGGCCTCCCGTTAACCTGCTCGGCTACGGGCCGCGAGGGTTTATGATCTGAGCAAACGGCGGCAGGGCACGCTGCTGCAAGTGTCGCGCGCGACGCCGGATTGCCGGCCCAATCGTGACAGCGACGGGTCCGGATTGCTCTGCCAAAGGCAGGTCGACACCGGTTTCCAACCGAAGACTGTCGCCGGAGCGCCCAAAACCGATCACGTCGACCACATCTCCACCGGAGGCAAAACGCATCGTTAATCTCGGATCGTCACCGACGTCATGTTGCGAGGCAGCCATCCCGCCAAGCTCGATCTGCCGGGCGCCGACGTCCAATTGTGTCCGGGCTCTCGGGACGATTGTCTTCATCAGGTTGTCGGAGCGGCCGGACGCGACATTAAAGGCAGCATCGCCGCCGATTTCGGAAAAATGTACAGGCGTTTACCTCAACACAGGCCAACCCGGCAAATCGTTCAACGCCGTGAGGCCCCCGAAAATACAACAGGCCCGGCCGAGTGTTTTCCGTATGCGCCAAACGACACGGTGCCGACCTCCGATGTGGACTCCCGCCCCGGGACCCAGAAATCGGAATTACCGGAGGCGCCGAGCAGACCGCGCCGTATTTTCGGCGCGACAGAAAATTCGGAGCCGGCCGCCACTGCCTGCATCCACGTCCGAGCGGCGGCGACGCCGGACCCCCTCTTCAAAGTCCTGCCACGACCCGACACGTCAACCCGTAATGATCCGCCTGCCGGGCCACGGCTTTCGAGCTGGCCCCGGAAACTGGCGACCGCCCCGTCATCCTGCCGCGTCAGGCGACTCAAGGCCGACATGCGAAGTCGGTCAGTGGTTTGCAAAAGGCTCGTCCGCAAGGACGCATGGATTTCGCCCGAGCGTTGATCCCGCGCGTCCTGTGCGTCGATCGTCGGACGTGCGGCGACCGATATCCTCGACCCGTCGGCGCCTACCGACGACACACCATCTCCGGCGGCACACTTACTTGATGTCGTACCGGTCGAACCTGCATAGCCCGAGTTCGTCTCGTCCCCCGGGCAAGAGGCGAAGGGGATCGGCAGGGTCAGGAACAACGAAGCATGGGCGCGGGGGTCGGACGGCCCCGCGGCCCGCGCTCACTCCCGCTCAGAGCCCGGCCTTTTCCACGAGGAAGCGCGCCGAGCGGCGCACGCTTTCCGCCGCCGGGGTGAAGGCAATCCCCATCTCATCGCGCGCCCGTGCCGCCGACACGTCCCGCCGCTTGCCAAGCGAAGGCAGCACTGTGCGGATCGCCGGGTCGAAGACCGCCAGCGCCCGCACCACCAGGTCCGGCGCCTCGCGGGTGACCACCTTGCGGCCCGGGTACTCGGCCTTGATGGCCTCGGCAATGTCGCGGAACCAGAGGAATTCCTCCGCCGCGATGTAGCGCTTGCCCGCCGTCTCGGGCCAATCCACCGCGCGCAGATGCATCTCGGCCACGTCGGTCACATTGACGATCGGGAAGCCGATCCGGGGCAGCATCGGGTCCTGCGCCTTCAGGATTCGTTCGACGACCTGGACGGAAGTGCCGTAGTTGAGATCGAGCGGCGCGCCGAGGACGAGCACCGGGTTGATGACCGTGAGCGCGATGCCGGGCGCGTCATCGTTCACGAAATCCCAGGCGGCCTGCTCGGCCAGCGTCTTGGATTTCTCGTAGGCCGTGACGCCCGGATGGGCGGTGTCGGTCCAGTCGGCCTCGTCATAGGCCGGCTTGCCGGAGGCAAGTTCGGTGTTCATCACCGCCACGGCCGAGGAGGTCAGCACCACCCGGTCGATGCCGGCCGCCTGCGCGCCGCGAAGCGCCCGGCGCGCGCCGTCCACCGCAGGTCGGATAAGCGCCGCCTCCTCTTTCGGCTGGGTCATCGGGAAGGGCGAGGCGGTGTGGACCAGCACGTCGGCCCCGGAAAGAGCCTCGGCCCAACCGGCATCCTGCGTGAGGTCCAGCGCCACCAGCCGCAGCCGATTCTCGACCACCTGCGGGTCGGTCAGATGTGGGCGCAGCGCGCCCTTCAGCTCTCCGGCGCGGTCGAGCGAGCGCGTCGAGCCGACGACCGTATGGCCGGCCTCAAGGAGCTTCAGCGCGACATGCTTGGCGATGAAGCCGGTGATCCCGGTGAGAAAGACGGTGCGGGGCATGGCGGGCCTTCCCGTTCTGATCTCCACGATCAGGGTAGTGCGTGCCGGGCGGTATCAAGCGCCTCGCACACCACGATACGAACTGCCGCGGCGCCGCACGATGGGGCTGGGCGGGCAATGCGCCGGCTCAAGAGACCTGTTACTAACGCCACGCTGGCGGATCTTTCGCGTCTTTTCAAGCGCGCCGTCACCCTGGCCAACAAGATAGCCCGTTTCGAGGGCATCAGGGTGTCATCTGCGAGATTTTGGCTGTTTCCGGGGCGTGCGGCCTCGGATGACCCGACCCGCAGGGCAACGGCGGTTTTCGGCGATCCGGTGTCGGTCTCGCGTGAAGAAGTGGTCACCACCAACCTCGGGTCCGACCGGTGCCATTATGGTGGGTCCGATTGCCGTGCTCATCCATGCGGAGGCGCGGGCCCGTGCTGCGGATCGAGCAACAGCCCCGTGCGGACGGCGAACCGCCAAACAGGGACCCCAAGGGACCAATGCGACGATCGTCTTCGACCTCCGTCGGACAGCATGTCGCATGCCGAAGGGTCTGCGGACCGTCTCAGCGTGTGCGATGGTCCCTCGGCCCCGACCGCGCGGCGGCACCGACGCGCCCGCTGTTTGCTCAGGCGTCGGCGGCCAGCATCCCGGTGACCTGCTCGGCGATGGCCAGCGCGGCGGTCAGGCCGGGGCTTTCGATCCCGAAGAGGTTCACCAGGCCGGGCAACCCGTGGTCGCGCACGCCCTGGATCACGAAGTCGGCCGCCGGGGCGCCGGGGTCGGTCAGTTTCGGGCGCACCCCGGCATAATCGGGAAAAAGGGCGCCGTCCGGCAGGCCGGGCCAGTAGCGCCGGATCGCCTCCTGGAAGGCGGCGGCGCGGTCGGCGGGCACACCGTGGTCAACCTGCGCAACCGTCGTGCCCGGTGGCAGCCATTCGACGTCGGGGCCGAAGCGCACCCGTCCGGCTAGGTCGATGGTGGCATGCACGCCCAGCCCGCCGTCCACGGGCGCGGGGTAGACCAGATGCCGGAAGGGGGCCGGCCCGGTCAGGCCGAAGTAGCAGCCCTTGGCGAGGCGTTGGCGGGGGATCGCGCCGGCGGGCATCGCCTCGACCCGCGCTGCCACGTCCGGCGCCGACAGTCCCGCAGCATTGACCAGGACGCGGGTCGTTACCTCGGCCGGGTCCGCCCCGCCGGTGCGCACCCTATAGCCATCCGCCAGAGGGGACGCGCCGTCCAGCGGCGTCGCGTTGACGACATGGCCGCCCGTCGCCTCGATCTCGGCAATTAGGGCCAGCATGTGCGCATGGCTGTCGAAGATGCCGCTCTCGGGGGACCACAGCGCCCCGACCGACCGCAGCTCGGGTTCCATGCGCGCCACGTCCTGCCGGCACAGCATCCGCACCCCCTCTACGCCGTTGTCGCGCGCGCGCCCGGCCAGGGCCTCGATCTGCTCCAGCTCGCCCTCGTCGGTGGCCACGACCAGCTTGCCGCACTTGCGATGCGGAATGCCAAGGCGCGCCAAGTGGTCATACAACATCTGCCGCCCGCGCAGGCAGAGGCGATGCTTGAGGCTGCCGGTGGGGTAGTAGAGCCCGGCGTGGATGACCTCGCTGTTGCGGGACGATATGCCACTGCCCCACTGCGCCGCGGCCTCGAGCACCAGCGTCGGCCCGAGGCGCTGCCCCAGCGCGGCGGCGCAGGCAAGGCCCACAGCGCCGCCCCCGATCACCGCGGCCTGGAAATCATGGGCCAAAACGCCCCCCTTTCGGTTGCCAGGCCCGTGGCCACGCCGGCGGCGGGCTCAGGCCCCGGCCGCGTCGTCGACCGTGCCACCCAGCCGGGCGAGTTCGCGGGCATGGTAGTCCTGCGCGCTCTCGCCCTCGGCCGGGCCGCGGCCGAGGGCCGCCGCCAGGTCGAAGAAGCCCTTGCCGGGCAGGGCGTCGCGGCCCCGGCCCACGGCGCGGGCGGCGATGAAGGGGCGCCCATGGGCGGCATCGGCGCGCATCGTCGCCTCGAGCGCGGCGGTCACCCTGCGCACCGAGCCCGGTGTCCACAGCCCCAGGGCGCGGGCCAGCGCGCCGTAGGTCACGACCGCCGTGTCGCCCGTCAGCCCGGACAAGTAGGCGCGCACCCGCGTCGACAGGGCGCTTTCCTGCCCGGCGGCCTCTTCGGCGGGCGGGGGCGGCGGGATCTCGCGGGCGCTGCCGTCCTCGGCGATCTCGGCGGCCCAGGCCCGGGTGGGGCTGCGGATCACGATGCGGGTCTTGCCCGCGTCCGCGCCCTCGCCGGTTTCGGTCACGCCGACGACATCGCCGCGCTGCATGCCCGCGCGCAGGGTCTCGGGCGTCAGGCCGAGGCGGGGGCCAAGGTAGTCGGGATCGACGCTGACCTGGCCGTCCTCGCGGGCGATGACACCGGGCGGAACGGGGCGGTTGAACACCGGCGAGGTGCCGGTGTCGGCGGTGTAGAACGGATTGGTGCCCGCCGCGTGATCGGTGACATCGACGATGTCCGCGACCTGCGGCAGCGCGGCGCGCAGCATGCGTTCCACCCCCTCGCGCAGGGTTGCCGCCGAGGCCGCGCAGCCCTGACAGCCGCCGGACATGCGCAGGTAGACGGTGCCGTTCTCGACCCGGTCGGCCGAGATGTGCCCGCCATGCGCCGCGACGGCCGGGTTGACCTGGGCCTGAAGCAAGTCCTCGACCCGCTGGAGGAGCGCGGCGTCGGACTCGCGGTCCTCGGCCGCCTGCCCCAGCGGCGTGTCGGTGAAATCGAGCACCGTGCGGATCGCCGCCGCGATCGCCGCTTTCAGGTCGGCCCAGTCGGCGCCTTCGGACTTCTGCACCCGGATCGTCGCGCCGCTGACCTCGACGTGGGTCACGCCGCTGACGCCGAAGAGCGCCTTGGACAACGGCGCATCCTCTGGCCCGTCGAAGCGGGCGGCGCGGCCCGGCTGCACCTCGGCGTCCAGCACGAAGCTCATCACATGTGCATCGCGGGACGAGGCCTGGGCGCGGATGCGCCGCTGCGTGGCCGCCTCAGACATCCTCCATCTCCGATCCCTGCATCGCGCGCAGCGCCGTGAAGGTGTAGATGCCGGTGTCGTGCCCGTCGCTGAAGGCCAGGCCCAGCGCGTAATTGCCCACGCTCCAGACCCGGGTCAGGGCGATGTCCAGCGGCACGCTGGCCGGATCGAGCAACGGCTTGCCCGACATCTCGTCGCGGCACTTGGCGCAGGCACAGGCCAGCCGCAGGTCTCGGTCGGCCAGGCGCTGTTCGGCCCCGTCGGCCCAGCGCAGCATCAGCCCCGTGGCGTCGTGATCCAGCGCCGCCAGCCTGTTGGCCGGCCCGTCCGGCTGCGGGTCCACCGGCGCAGGCTGGCCGCGCCCCTCGGCCGGGTGCCAGTCGAAGGGCGTGGCGATGCCGGCGGCCGCGCCGCCCCCGCCGCCC
>NZ_MSIT01000031.1 GCF_002094885.1 Salibaculum halophilum | reverse complement strand
CCAAAACCCGAGGCCATCGCTCTCCTATCCAAAGTAGAGGTCATCGATTTACATCCAAACCTTGGCGATGTTTCGAGCGAGATAGAAGGCGAACTGATTGTAATAGATCCAGTGCAGGTCACGGCGATAGCTCAGCATCTTGAAGGCTGGTGGTTTGATGTGCTTGGAAAAAGGTTGGTCGATGACAAGACTGCATCCATTCCCGTTCAACAAATCCTCATGAAGGCTAGTGAGATTGGAAAGTCGTTTGGGGATTCAGCCCTTCCACTTTCAAATATCGAGGAGCTTGGGGCGAAAGAATACTCCCTCGACGATGAATCGGAGACATTCGTTCGACAGATGCGTGTTTTGGAACTTCCCGATAGCATGGTCGAGCGCGGTGCTAGTGACTATTACAAGGCCTACGCACAGCGGTCCAGATGGGCTAGAGAAAACTTGATACTAGACGATGAGCTTGCACGTTTCGATGCAAAGCTCAGTGACCGGTGGGAAAGAAAATTTGATGAAGATGTGCTCTTGGCCGACGCCAAGTCCAGCGAGGAAGAAATATCCGTCGGTCGCAAGTTGTTCCTGTGGGCGTCCAAGGATTCGCAACCGCTCAGGAATGTCGTAGAAACATGGATAACTGCCGGTTCTTATCACGGTCTTTCAGATAGGCTGAAGATCGGCTGGCACCCGAAGTTCAAAACCCTTTTCAAGACGGAGAGCAATGATGGCGGGTCTTGAAGCTTGGGAAAATCGAACACCTGAGGAGCGCAGCCTCTTCAATCCAGCGTTCCTTGGTGCACTGATATTCGACTTCACCAAGGAACATCAAAAATCCAGAGCTGATGGCACGCCGCTGACTTACACTGCCTTAGCTTTGGGATTGGCTCTACACAAACCGACGAGAGAGAGGCTCCCGTCATCTACAATCACGTCGATGTATGAATGGATTCAATCGAATGAGGACTTAAGGATTGGATTGGATGGTCGGATTTCAGGTGTGATGCCATACTTCCGAGAAGCTTTCATGTTCATGCTTGGACGAGAGATGATTTCCTTCGCAGATGGTCACAACATTAGGACAAACAAGTCGCGGGGAGGTTTGCCCGCTGCCTTTCTTCAGGATGCAACAACCGAGACAAAAGAGATTGCAAAGCAAATGAAGTTTCTTGCTAGATGGTTCGCTAAATCAGGATCGGAAACTTCGGTGCTGGCAGGCTGGGGAGTCAAGCCATGAGCTTTTCGATCAAAGCGATTGTTCTCTACAGCCATGACGGCGAGAAGCGCATTCTGCGCTTTGGTCCTGGTCTTAATGTCATTACGGGAAAGTCTAAGACGGGTAAGTCTGCGATCATCGACATCATAGATTACTGCCTTGGACGAGGCAGCTTCAACGTAGCGGAAGGCGAAATCAGAAAACGGGTATCCTGGTTTGGTCTACATCTCAGCAATAAAGGAGATGAAGTATTCATTGCCCGCGATAACCCAGGGCCGGGCGCATCGACTGGTTCAATGGTTTACTTCAGCAGAGGAGTGATTGCTGAGTATCCTGACGTAGAAGATATCGGGAAGAACACGACAGAAACCAGCCTGAAAACATTCGTTACTCAGTTCGCTGGTATTTTGGAGAACGAAAACCGGCCAGAAACCGGAACGCGTCCGCCGCTTGAAGCCAATATTTCTCATGCCCTTTTGTTGTGTTTTCAGCCGCAAGGAACTATCGCCAGCAAGGATCAGCTCTTTCACAGGATGAACGAGCCGTTCTTACCGCAGGCGCTTAAGGACACGTTTCCCTACCTGATCGGCGCAGTGGAGGAGGACCACCTTAGATATCTTTACGAGCTCGATGAGCACAAAAGAAGACTGCGTTTTTTAGAAGCGCAGGAAGCCAAGAAACTTCAGGCGATCGAGCTCAGTCGCAACCGCGTCAGCAGAATCGTCAATGAAGGAAAGCGCTTAGGCTTGATCCCTCAGGAATACCAGGCCGTTGATGATACGGTGTTTTCCTTTCTGTCAGATGTTGCTCAGACACAGGTAGATGGTCCGACCCTCATGCAGGATTTCGGTGAGACCATCCAAAGACTGGAAGGTGACCGCAGGGCACTAGCTCTACGATTGGAAGAGCTCAATCAGGATCGACGCGCTGCGATGGCGTTCCTATCCGCTCAGACCGATTTCTCCCGTGAAGCCACTGAACAGCAATCTCGACTCAGAAGTATCGGACTATTCAAGGGAGATAGCGGCAAGGAGGGGATATGCCCGATTTGCGAGTCTTCGCTCGATGCACCCGTGCCTTCAGTTGAACAAATCACCGAGTCGCTTGAGAAGGTGAGTTCAGCGCTTTCATTTGTGCACCGAGAGAGCCCGCATCTGCAGTCACATGTTACGGATTTAGAAAAGAACATCGCTGAGTTAACGGATCGCTTGCGCGATGTTCAGCGTGAGCTCAATACTGCGATTTCTTCTGATCAAGAAGCCAAAGCAGCCCAAGATCAGGTTATTGCCAGAGCAAGGTATCTTGGTCGCCTGTCTGATTTTCTTGAAACCCTATCACCTGACTCTGAAGACGATGATGTCCAGGAGCAAATTGCAGAGCTCAAAATCCTAATCGAAGCTGTCCAATCGAAAATCAACTCGGAAGAGACTGCGTCGCGCATGGACACCTTCTTGAATCTAATAGGCGACAAGATGACCGCCTATTCCCAAGAGCTTAGCCTTGAGCACAGCGGAAGCTCATTGAGGTTAGATGTCAAGAAACTTACCGTTGTGGCTGATACCGAGGACGGCCCGATCCCCCTGAGCCGCATGGGCAGTGGTGAGAATTGGGTTGGATACCATGTGCTTACCCATTTGGCACTTCATTGGTGGCTGAGACGCAAAGCGCGCCCAGTGCCTGGGTTCCTAGTCTTCGATCAGCCCACTCAAGCGTACTATCCGTCTGATGTTAAGCGCGGTGCGTTGGAAGAAATTGAGAAGGATGATGACCGGCTAGCTGTGCAGCAGCTCTTTCAGCTCATGAAAAAATCATGCGGTGAAATTGAGAGGCCCTTTCAATTGATCGTGCTCGATCACGCTCATTTGCGTGATAAGTGGTTCGAAGACGCAATCGTTGAAGAATGGCGTGGCGAAATTGCCTTAGTTCCCCATGATTGGCCGACGCAGTAGATGATCGGTGGGCAAGACTAACTTACTGAATTGTTCAATGGCGGGCATGTCCATTCCTCCGACCTCTGGGAACGCACGAAGTCGCTGGCGCAGCGAATGACAGGTTCGAAGGGCTGCACCGCAGCGAGTTTGACCGGTGGCCAACGGCGGCTTCGGGCCGAGCGCGTCGCGAGAAATGACCGTGTTTTGCAAGTCAACCTCGTCCCCTCACGCGCAAGAGCTGCCATTCGACCAAGAAAGAGGAATTAAGGGGGCATTTCCACCCCTTATACGCGGTGCAGCCGCCATACGACCCGAGTGAGGGTGAGCCGGGACGCCATATACTACGGTGTCCCGGTTCCAAGCGGCATACCTCCCCTCAATTCAACACCGGCCGCCGTTCCAGCTGCTCGGCCCGGTCGAGCATCCGCTGGACCACGCGCAGGCTCAGGGCGTCGGCGCGGTCGCGGTGGTGCTGGAGGGTCTCGATTATCGCGTCCAGCGCCGGGGCGGTCAGGCCCCGGGCCGCGCCCTCGCGCTGCGCGAAGCCGATAAGGTCCGACAGGGTCAGCGGCTGCAGGACCAGCGGCGGGCAGCGGCTCAGGAGCGGCTCGGGCAGGCCCCTGCGGCTGTTCGCGGTCATGATCCAGCCTATGCCGGACATGTCGAACGGCACGCGGTAGAACGGGCACTCCCAGCGGGCCGCCGTCTTCGGCTCCATCAGCGCGAGGAGCGCCTCGGTCAGGTTGTGGCGGGTGCCGGAGGTGTCGCGCACGGCCCCCGCTTTCTCGAGTTCATCGACGATCACGATGGGGTTCAGAACGCGGTGGTTCAGAATCGTGTCCAGCGGCTTGCCCGGGCCCGCGTTGGCCCAGCCGCGCTGCATCCCCGCCACCACGAAACTCGCCGCCTCCGCCGCCGCGTCGACCAGTGTGCTCGGCACCCCGAGCGCTGCGGCCAGGGCGCGCGCCCAATGGCTTTTGCCGATGCCCGGCGGGCCGACCATGATCATCGGCGGCAGCCGGAAGACCGGCGCGCCCTCCTGCGCGCAACGGCGCATCGCGTGCCAAGCGTTCTCCGTCGCCGGGGCCATCCAGGGCATCTGCGCATGCAGCCCCGCGGCAATCTCGTCGGCCCGGGCCTCGGTCGTGATAGTGGTGGCCCGGACCCCGTCCTTGACCGCCGCGAGGCGCGCCTTCTCGTCGGGCTTCAAGTGGGCAGTGCCACTCGCCGCACGGAGCCGATCGACATAAGCCGTGGCGCGGCGATGGATGCGGGTGAGGTCGTGCTCAGAGACCGCCCCGGTCGTATCGTCCCAGATCTCGACCGTGTCGTCGATTTCGTGACCACGCAGGCGCATGAGGTGCTCGCGCAGTCGGGAGGATATGTCGGAGCGGTGCGGGATGTCGCTGTCGAGGCGCGTCAGGAGGAAAGGCTCTCCGGCCATGGTACTGTCCTTTTCTGAAAGCAGCGGCGCACGGCAAGAGCCGCCACGCCGCCCCACCGGGGCGAGGGGCCGCGGCAGGCGTGTTGGAAGAAAAGAACCCGGGTGTCTTGGGGGCTGTGATTGACCGGCGGGGCTACGCTCGTCAATCGGGGAGAAGGCTTGCGCCGTAGGTCAGCATAAACGCCGCTTTTTCCGGAGCGGCATTTTCGACTTCTATATTTTTCAATGGGTTACGCGACAGTGGAAGAAAATAGGGGGTACGAGGGGGGTAAAAATCCCCCATAATGGAAAAAGTATGGGGGAATTTACAGGTTTCTCGTCACACGCCTAGCCGGAACACTTCGAATGCCCACAGGCCGCGCAGGTCATGCATCCCTCTATCATGCGCATATCGTAGCTGCCGCAGGACGGGCAGGCCGTTCTGGGTTTCATCTCGATCACCTCGGCCCGGGGGTCTGACTTGAGGCCCATTCCCTCGCCCGCCAGGAACCCGATGGCGACCATGTGCTTTTCGATCACATCGCCGATGGCCGCCAGGATCGAGGGCACGTAGCGGCCGCGCATCCAGGCGCCCCCGCGCGGGTCGAAGACGGCCTTGAGCTCCTCGACAACGAAGGACACGTCGCCGCCGCGCCGGAACACCGCTGAAATCATGCGGGTCAGCGCCACGGTCCAGGCGAAGTGTTCCATGTTCTTGGAATTGATGAAAACCTCGAAGGGCCGCCGCTGCCCGTTGTGGTGGATGTCGTTGATGGTGATGTAGATCGCATGCGCGCTGTCGGGCCACTTGAGCTTGTAGGTCGCGCCCTCCAGTTCGGTGGGCCGCTCCAGCGGTTCGGTCATGTAGATCACGTCGCCGGCATTGGCGTCGGCCAGGACCTCGGGGCTGTGCTCGGCCTTGCTCTCATTGTCCACCGACAGAACGCTGCCGGTGACCTCGTTGGGCCGGTAGGTCGTGCAGCCCTTGCAGCCGCTGTCCCAGGCCTGCATGTAGACGTCCTTGAAGGCCTCGAACGAGATATACGCGGGCACGTTGATCGTCTTGGAAATGGAACTGTCGACCCATTTCTGCGCCGCCGCCTGCATGCGCACATGGTCCTCGGGCGCCAGGGTCTGGGCGTTAACGAAATGGTCGGGCAGGTCGGCCTGAGTGCCGAATTTCTCGCGATACATCTGGACGGCGTAATCGACGACCTCTTCCTCGGTGCGGCTGCCGTCCTTTTGCAGGACCTTGCGGGTATAGCTGTAGGCGAAGACCGGCTCTATGCCCGAGGAGACGTTGCCGGCATAGAGGCTGATCGTGCCCGTCGGCGCGATCGAGGTCAACAGGGCATTGCGGATGCCGTGTTCGGCGATCTCGGCCCGGACGTCGCCGTCCATCTGCTGCATCGCGCCGCTGGCCAGATACCCCTGTGCATCGAACAGCGGAAAGGCGCCCTTTTCCCTGGCCAATTGCACCGACGCGCGGTAAGCGGCGCGGGCGATGGCGTGCAACCAGCGTTCGGTCTGACGCGCCGCCTCCTCGGAGCCGTAGCGCAGCCCGCACATCAGCAGTGCATCGGCCAGTCCCGTCACCCCCAGCCCGATCCGGCGCTTGGCGCGAGCCTCCTGCGCTTGGGCCTCCAGCGGGAAGCGGGAGGCGTCGACGACGTTGTCCATCATCCGCACGGCAGTGGCGACCAGCTCGTCCAGCTCGGCCTCGTCTATTCCCGCGCCGTCCTCGAAGGCGCCGTAGACCAGACGCGCAAGGTTGATCGAGCCCAGCAAACAGGCTCCATAGGGCGGCAGGGGCTGCTCGCCGCAGGGGTTCGTGGCGGCGATGGTCTCGCAGTAATTGAGGTTGTTCATCCGGTTGATGCGGTCGATGAAGATCACGCCCGGCTCGGCCTGGTCATGGTTCGATTGCATGATCCTGTCCCACAGGTCGCGCGCGCGGACCGTGCGCATGACCGCCCCATCCCAGATCAGATCCCAGGCCTGATCGGCCTTCACCGCCTCCATGAAGGCATCGGTCACCAGCACGGAGACGTTGAACATGCGCAGCCGGGCCGCGTCGGCCTTTGCGGTGATGAAATCCTCGATGTCCGGATGATCACAGCGCATCGTGGCCATCATCGCGCCGCGTCGGCTGCCGGCGGACATGATGGTGCGGCACATGGCATCCCAGACATCCATGAAGGACAACGGCCCCGAGGCATCGGCGGCCACGCCCTTGACCACCGCGCCGCGCGGGCGGATCGTGCTGAAGTCATAGCCGATCCCGCCGCCCTGCTGCATGGTCAGCGCGGCCTCTTTCAGGCTGTCGAAGATGCCGGCCATGGTGTCGGGGATCGTTCCCATGACGAAACAGTTAAACAGTGTGACGCTGCGATCCGTGCCCGCCCCGGCGGTGACCCGGCCCGCGGGCAGGAACCGGAAATCCTCAAGCGCGGCACGGAATTTCGGGGCCCACTCGGCCGGAGTATCCTCGACCGCGGCGAGCGCCTGCGCGATGCGGTCCCAGCTGTCCTCGACCGTGGCGTCCACGGGGGTGCCGTCGGCCTCTTTCAGGCGGTATTTCATATCCCAAATCTGTTCGGCGATGGGCGCGGCGAAGCGGGTCATGGTCCCTCCGGACAGTAACGTTGGGGCTGCGGGTGGCAGAATCGGCACCGGAGACTTAACTTACCAAATATAGCGCGCCATGGGAACATCACGCGAACATATGGGGTAGCGGCCGTGACGGCAAAACTGCATCTGCAAAAACTCTCGGTCGGCAGTGAAACTGTCGAGGCGATGGCGCGCTGGCAAGCGCGAAGGCGCGCGCAGACGGCCGACGGCTATCCCTGCCACATCACCCGCATGTGGCCCAAGCGCGAGGCCGACCTGCTGCAGGGCGGGTCGATCTACTGGGTAGTCAAGCGGGTGATCCGGTGCCGCCAGCGTATCCTGCGGCTGGACACGGTCGAGGGCGGCGACGGCATCCGCCGTTGCGCCATCGTGCTCGACCCCGAGATCGTCCGCGTCACGCCCGTTCCTAGGCGGCCCTTCCAGGGCTGGCGCTACCTCAAGCCCGAGGACGCGCCGCGCGACCTGCCCGAGGGCCGCGCCGAAGACGAGGACCTGCCCCCTGACCTGAGCGCCGCGCTGGCCGAGATCGGGGTGATCTGAGCGGGGCGCAGGATTTTCTGGAAAATCCTGCCACGCTAAAGGTCCAGCTTGGCCTCCAAGGCCGTGAACGCCTCACGCTGGTCCTCCGTCCAGCCGCGGCGGCGGCCGCGGAACAGGGTGGCCTGGCTTGAGTGGATCAGCCCGTCGGACAGGATTTTCAGCCCGTTGGCGCGCAGGGTTTCCCCGGTCGAGGTGATGTCGGCGATGGCCTCGGCGGTCTCGTTGCGGATCGTGCCCTCGGTCGCGCCCTGGCTGTCGACAAGCTGGTAGTCGGCCACGCCGTGCTGGCGCAGGAAGTCGCGCACCAGGCGGTGATACTTGGTGGCGATGCGCAGCCGCTGGCCGTGGGCGGCGCGAAAGGCCGCCGCCACCGCGTCCAGATCATCGAGCGTGTCCACGTCGATCCAGGCCTGCGGCACGGCGATCACCAGGTCCGCCCCGCCAAAGCCCAAGCGTGCCAGTTCGCGCAGGCGGCTGTCCCAGCCCGCAAGTTTCTCGCGCACCAGGTCCGAGCCCGTCACCCCGAGGTGAATGCGCCCCGCGGCGAGGTCGCGCGGGATCTCGCCCGCCGAGAGCAGCACCAGGTCGACGCCCGCGATGCCCTCGACCGCGCCGGCGTATTCGCGCTCATCCCCGGACTTGCGCAGGGTCACGCCGCGCGCGGCAAACCACTCGAAGGTCTTGTCCATCAGCCGCCCCTTGGAGGGCACGCCCAGTTTCAGCGTCATGCGCCCGCCTCCAGTTCGGCCAGCAGTTCGGGCCGGATCACGCCGCCCACGGCGCGCACGCCGCGGCCGCCGCCCAGCACCGCCGTCAGGGCGTCGTAGCGCCCGCCGGTGGCGATGGGCGGCAGGTCGGGCCGGCTCTCGGCGTAGAAGCCGAAGACGAAGCCGTCGTAATATTCCATCGAGGTGCGGCCATAGCTGCCCTCGAAGGGCAAGGCATCGACATCAACGCCGCGTGCGGCCAGCGCGTCGAGCCGCGCCGACAGTCCGTCGACCGCCGCCCCGATGGCCGGCATGTCGACCGACAGGTCGCGCAGGGCGACCAGCACGTTGGGGCAGGTCTCCGACAGGGCCAGCAGGGCGTCGATCAGTTCGAGCTCGGTGGTCGAAATCGGGGCCGCAGCAACGTCCTCCTGCAGGGCGTCGATGCGCCGGGCGATCTCCGCGGCGGTGCGCTTGCCCATGACCGGGGGCAAGTCCGCCATCGGGTCGGCCTGCGCCAGCAGCGCGGCGCGGGCGGGCGGCACCGGGGTGCGGCCGCCGAAGCGATCCAGCAGTTGCCGGAACCGGCGCGGCCGCCACAGGTGCCGCAGCAGCGCCGCCTTGCGCCGGTCGGTCGTGTTCAGGCCCAGCACGGCGGCGCGAAGGATGCCGATATCGCCGGTGGCCGCGCGCAGCGGCGCATCACCCAGCAGGTCGGCGATGGTGGCAAAGACCTCGGCATCGGCACGGGGCGCGTCGCGGTCGAAAAGCTCGTATCCCACCTGCAGGGACTCGGTCGCGCGGGCCTCGTCGGCCTCCTGCTGGCGAAACACCGGGCCGAGATAGGTATAGCGCGCCGGGTCCGCCCCGCCGTCCATGTGGCGGCGCACGATGGGCACGGTGAAGTCGGGGCGCAGCATCAGTTCGCCGCGCAGCGGGTCGGCGGTGACATAGGCGCGGCCGCGGATATCCTCGCCGTAAAGGTCCAGCAGAACGCTGGCCGGCTGCAGGATATCGGCGTCCACGGGTGCGGCCCCGGCGGCGCGCAGGGCGGACAGGCAGCGCTCACCGATCGCGCGGCCCTCGGCACGGTGGGCGGACCGTGTCACCGGCCCTGCCCGGCGAGTATCTCTTGCACCTTCGCAACCATCTGGTCGCGCGGCACCGCGACCTGGCTGGGGCGGTCTTTCCATTCCTCGACACTGGCCGTTTCGGCGATCTGCGCGCCCAGCACCAGGTCCTTGATCTGGACGATGCCGTTGGCCTTTTCCTCCGCACCCTCGATGATGGCGACGGGGGACTGGCGCTTGTCCGCGTATTTGAGCTGATTGCCGAAGCTTTTCGGGTTGCCGAGGTAGACCTCGGCCCGGAGGCCCGCCCGCCGCAACTCGCCCGCCATGGCTTGGTAATCGGCCATGCGGTCGCGGTCCATGACGGTGACGATGACGGGGCCGTGGCTGTCGCCCTGCATCTGCCCCCTGGCGTGCAGCGCGGCCAGCAGCCGGTCGACCCCGATGGAGACCCCCGTGGCCGGCACTTCCTGCCCGGTGAAGCGCTTGACCAGATCGTCATAGCGCCCGCCGCCCGCGACGCTGCCGAACTGGCGCGGGCGGCCCGTGTCGTCGGGGATCTCGAAGGTCAGCTCGGCCTCGAAGACCGGGCCGGTGTAATAGCCGAGGCCGCGGACGACCGAGGGGTCGATGACGATGCGGTCGGGGCCGTAGCCCTGGGCCCCGAGGAGTTGCTCCATTTCCTGCAATTCAGCGACTCCTTCGATGCCGATCGCACTGTCATCGACAGTCGCCCTCAGCTTCAACAGCGTCGCGGCATTGTCGCCGCACTTGGCTGTCAGAAAATTCAGAACAGGTTTGGCCTGCTCGTCACTCAGCCCCACCCCGTCGATATAGGCGCCCGAGGCGTCCCGACGCCCCCTGCCCAGAAGCTCCCGCACCCCGGCTTCACCAACCTTGTCGAACTTGTCGATGGTGCGCATCACGGCGGCGCTGCGCTCGTCATCGTCGCCGAGGCCCATGGCCTCCAGCACCCCGTTCAGCACCTTGCGGTTGTTCACCCGCACCACGTAGTCGCCGCGCGCGATGCCCACCGCCTCCAGCGTGTCGGCCAGCATGGCGCAGATTTCGGCGTCGGCGGCGACGGAGCCGGACCCGACCGTATCCGCATCGCATTGATAGAACTGCCGAAACCGCCCCGGCCCCGGTTTTTCGTTGCGCCAGACAGGCCCCATGGCATAGCGGCGATAGGGCGTCGGCAACTCTTGTCGGTGCTGGGCATAGACCCGGGCCAGCGGCGCCGTCAGATCATAGCGCAGCGCCAGCCAGTCGCCGCCCCCGCCGCCGGGCACCTCGGCCTCTTGCCAGGCAAAGACGCCCTCGTTGGGCCGGTCCACGTCGGGCAGGAACTTGCCCAGCGCCTCGACCGTCTCGACCGCGCTGCTTTCCAGCGCCTCGAAGCCGTAGCGATGGTAGACCCCGGCGATCTGGCGCAGCATCTCGGCGCGGCCCTCGACCTCGGCACCGAAATAGTCGCGGAACCCCTTGGGCGTCACCGCCCTGGGGCGCGGGGGTTTCTTCTGCTTGGCCATGCGGGGGTCCTTGCGCGTCACGTCTGGCGCGCGTTTAACCCGGCCCGCGCCGGGGCGCAACGGATGGGGCTTGGCACCCGGGCGGTTTCACGTCTATGTCACGCGCATGGAAGACCGCACCGCCCTTGAGGAAAAGGTCGCCCACCTGCTGCGCACGGTGGAGGATCTTTCCGACGTCATCGCCCGGCAGGAGGGCGAGATCGAGACGCTGAACCGCCGGGTCGCGCTGTTGATGCAGCGCGAGGCCCAGCGCGATTGCGACAGCGGCGAGGGTGTGCCGCTGGCCGACCAGGTGCCGCCGCACTGGTAGGCGCTCAGACCTCCTGCACCTCGATCACGCCGGGCAGCGAGCGCAGGGCGCCCTTGATCTGCGGGGTGACGGGAAATTCGCCCGGCAGGTCGATATCGACCTCGCCGGCTTCGCTGCGGGTGTCCACGGTAAAGGTGATCGGCCCGCGCGCGCCGCGACTGCCGCCGGACTTGGCGTCCTCCAGGATCGTGGCGATGGCCGAGAGCGGCTCTTCCTCGGCCAGGAAAACCCGCAGGCCCGCGGCCCCGGCATCGGCGACGGCCGCGTCGATGGGCGCGACCTTGCGGCCCAGCAGTTTCAGTTGGTCGGCCTCCAGCGTGGCCTCGACGGTGACGACGACCTGCGCGCCGGTTTCCAGGTGCGCGCGCGCCGCCTCGAGCGTGTCGGAAAACATCGTGACCTCGTAGCTGCCCGTCGGGTCCGACAGTTGCACGAAGGCAAAGCGGTTGCCGCGCGCCGACTTGCGTTCCTGCCGGGCCGAGACGGTGCCGGCCATCTGCGCGACATGCGGGCCACGTTCGGCCCGCGCAGTCACTTCGTCCAGCGTCATGACCTTCTGGCGGCGCAGCGCGGGCATGTAGTCGTCCAGCGGATGGCCCGACAGGTAGAACCCCACGGCCCTGAATTCCTCGGCCAGCCGTTCGGCGGGCAGCCAGTCCTGCGCGGCCGACAGGCGCGGCTCGGGAAGATCGTCGCCCGCCTCGCCGAATAGCGAGACCTGGCTTGACGATTTCTGATCCTGAACCGCCGATGAATAGCCCATCAGTGCCTCAAGGCTTTCGAAAACCCGACGCCGATTGGGGTCGAGCACGTCGAAGGCGCCGGCCCGCGCCAGCATCTCGAGCGGGCGCTTGCCGATGCGCTTGAGGTCCACCCGGCGGGCAAAGTCGAACAGCGTGGCAAAGGGCTTGTCGCGGCCCGCCTCTTGCCGGCCCTCGACGATCAGCTTCATCGCCTCGACGCCGACGTTCTTGAGCGCGCCCAGCCCGTAGACCAGCGTGCCCTCCTGCACGTCGAACATCGCCCGCGAGCGGTTCACGCAGGGTGCGGCCCATGGCAGGCCGAGGCCTTTCTTCACCTCCTGGAAATAGACGCCCAGCTTGTCGGTCAGGTGGATATCGCAGTTCATGACCCCGGCCATGAACTCCACCGGGTGGTTCGCCTTGAGCCAGGCCGTCTGGTAGCTGACCACGGCATAGGCCGCCGCGTGCGACTTGTTGAAGCCGTAGTTGGCGAACTTGTCGAGCAGGTTCCAGACCTCGACCGCCTTCTTTTCGTCCACGCCGTTGGCCTTGGCCCCTTTCATGAAGCGGGGGCGTTCGGCGTCCATGGCCTCTTGAATCTTCTTGCCCATGGCCCGGCGCAGCAGGTCGGCCTCGCCCAAGGAATAGCCGGCCATGTCCTGGGCGATCTGCATCACCTGTTCCTGGTAGACGATGATGCCCTGCGTCTCGTCGAGGATCGGGTCGATCGAGGGGTGCAGGTAGTCGCGGTCGGACTGGCCGTTCTTGACCTCGCAGAATTTGGGGATGTTCTCCATCGGGCCGGGCCGGTAGAGCGCGACCAACGCGATGATATCCTCGATGCAGTCGGGTTTCATGCGCCGCAGCGCGTCCATCATGCCCGTGCTTTCCACCTGGAACACGGCCACGGTCTGGGCTGCGGCATAAAGCGCATAGGCCTTCGCGTCATCCAGCGGGATGGCGTTGATCCGGTTCTCGGTCCCCGGCGGGGGGTCGTAGAGCTGCGTGCCGTCGGCGGCGACGTGCAGCGGTCGGCCGGTCTGCAGGATCAGGTCCACGGCATTCTGGATCACCGTCAGGGTCTTGAGGCCCAGAAAGTCGAACTTCACCAGCCCGGCCTGTTCCACCCATTTCATGTTGAACTGCGTCGCCGGCATGTCCGAGCGCGGGTCTTGGTAGAGCGGCACCAGCTCGTCGAGCGGACGGTCCCCGATCACCACCCCGGCGGCATGGGTCGAGGCATTGCGCAGCAACCCCTCGACCTGCTGGCCGTAGGTCAGCAGGCGCTCGACGACCTCTTCCTCCTTGGCGGCCTCGCGCAGGCGCGGCTCGTCGGCCAGGGCCTTCTCGATGCTGACGGGTTTGACCCCTTCGACCGGTATCATCTTGGACAGCTTGTCGACCTGGCCGTAGGGCATCTGCAGCACCCGGCCGACGTCGCGCACCGCCGCCTTGGACAGCAGCGCGCCGAAGGTGATGATCTGGCCCACCTTGTCGCGGCCGTACTTCTCCTGCACGTAGCGGATGGTTTCCTCGCGCCGGTCCATGCAGAAGTCGATGTCGAAGTCCGGCATCGAGACGCGTTCGGGGTTCAGGAAGCGTTCGAACAGCAGCGAATAGCGCAGCGGGTCAAGGTCGGTGATGGTCAGCGCATAGGCCACCAGGCTGCCTGCGCCCGAGCCACGCCCCGGCCCAACGGGGATGTTCTGATCCTTCGACCACTTGATGAAATCGGCCACGATCAGGAAGTAGCCGGGAAAGCCCATGCCCTCGATGATGTCCAGCTCGAAATCGAGCCGCGCCTGATAGTCCTCGACGCTGGCCGCATGGGGGATGACCGCCAGCCGCGCCTGCAGCCCCGCGTTGGCCTGGCGGCGCAGCTCCTGCACCTCGTCATCGGCGAACCGCGGCAGGATCGGGTCGCGCGTCTGCGCGCGAAAGGCGCAGCGGCGCGCGATCTCGACGGTATTGTCCAGCGCCTCGGGCAGGTCGGCGAACAGCGCCGCCATCTCGTCCTGCGTCTTGAAATAATGCTGCGGCGTGAGGCGGCGGCGCGGTTCGTTCTGGTCCACATAGGCGCCATCGGCGATGCACAGCAGCGCGTCGTGCGCCTCGTACATCTCCGATTTCGGGAAATGGACATCGTTGGTCGCCACCAGCGGCAGGTCCATGGCATAGGCCATTTCCACATGGCCGCGCTCGGTCATCGCCTCGGGCTCGGGCAGACCGTCCTCGCCCGGGTGGCGTTGCAACTCGATGTAAAGCCTGTCGCCGAATATCTCGGCCAGACGTGTCATCAGCGCCTCGGCCGCCGGGCGCTGCCCGGCGCGCAACAGCCGCCCCACCGGCCCGTTCGGCCCGCCCGTCAGGCAGATCACGTCCTCGCAATGCCGGGCCAGTTCCGCCAGCGTGACATGGGCCAGCGCCCCGTCGCCGCGAAGATAGAGGCAGGTGTTGAGCTTCATCAGGTTCCGGTAACCGCGCTCCGACTGCGCCAGCAGGACCACGGGCGCGGGTGCCTCGGCCCGCTTGCCCGGCTCAGGGTCGAGATAGCGCAGGTCTACCTGGCAGCCCACGATGGGCTGGATGCCCGCCTTGGCGGCGGTTTCGGAAAACTCCAGCGCGCAGAACATGTTGTCGGTATCGGTGACGGCCACGGCCGGCATGTCCGCCGCCGCGGCCAGCTTGGGCAGCTCTTTCACCGGCACGGCCCCCTCCAGCAGCGAATACTCGGTATGGGTGCGCAGGTGGATGAATCGGGGGCTGGTCATGCCCGCAGGCTAGCCCCGTGCCAATGCCTGCGCCAGAGGCGCGGCCGCCTTCTTTTTGGGCGCGGGGCTGTTTCAAATTTGCCGGAACGGTCCTTTCGCCCGGGAAAAGGCTTGTCAAAGCCCGGCGCCGGGGGTTTTGATGGCGTTGGTCAAAGAGCGGGGGCGCCTGTCTACGCCGCATCGACGGAGCGCCTGACAAACCCGGCAACACCACGGTATCGCGGCAGGTCTACCTTATGACAATCACGTTTCTTCTCAACGGAGAGACCGTGCACGCCCAAGCCCCGGACACGGCCACGCTACTGGATTGGCTGCGCGAGGGCCGCGGCCTGACAGGCACCAAGGAAGGCTGCAACGAGGGCGACTGCGGCGCCTGCACCGTCATGGTGACGGACGAACACGGCCCGCGGGCGCTCAATGCCTGCATCCTGTTCCTGCCCCAGCTGCACGGCAAGTCCGTGCGCACTGTCGAGGGGCTGGCCGCCCCCGACGGCAGCCTGCACCCGGTGCAGAAGGAAATGGTGGCGCATCATGGCTCGCAATGCGGGTTCTGCACGCCCGGGTTCGTTGTCTCCATGGCCACGGCCCATGCGGCGGGCCGCACCGATCACGACGACGTGCTGGCGGGCAACCTGTGCCGCTGCACCGGCTACGCGCCGATCATCCGCGCCGCCCGGGCCGCCGAGGGCGCGCCGGTGCCGCCACACCTGTCGGCCGATCTGGCTGGGCCCGAGGGGGTCGCGCCACCCGAAACCGGCGCGCAGGCCCCCTTTCTACCCGAAACGAGCGACGCGCTGGCCGACTGGTACGCCGCCAACCCCGAGGCGACGCTGATCGCCGGGGCAACCGACGTTGGGTTATGGGTCACCAAGGACCTGCGCGAGCTTGCCCCGGTGGCCTTTCTGAACCGCTGTGCCGATCTGAAAGAGATAACGGATCAAGGAGAGACCCTGCGCATCGGCGCCGCAACCCCCATGACGGATGTGCTGGCGGCCCTGCGGCCCCTGCACCCCTCCTACGCCGAGTTGATCCGCCGCTACGGCTCGGACCAGGTGCGAAACGCCGCCACCATCGGCGGCAACATCGCCAACGGCTCGCCCATCGGCGACAACCCCCCGGCGCTGATCGCGCTGGGGGCGACGCTGCACCTGCGCCAAGGCGACGCTCGCCGCGAAATGCCGATCGAGGATTTCTTCCTCGACTACGGTAAGCAGGACCGCCGCCCCGGCGAATTCGTCGAGGCGGTGACCCTGCCCCGATCCGCGCCGGCCCTGCGCTGCTACAAGATTTCCAAACGCTTCGACCAGGACATCTCGGCGCTGTGCGGCTGTTTCAACCTGACGGTCGAGGACGACACGATCACGCGGGCGCGCATCGCCTTCGGCGGCATGGCCGGCATCCCCAAACGCGCCGCCGCGACCGAGGCCGCGCTGGTGGGCCGGCCCTGGCGGGCCGAGACGCTCGCCAACGCCGCCGAGGCGCTGGCGCAGGACTTCCAGCCGCTCAGCGACATGCGCGCCTCGGCCGACTACCGGCTGCAGGCGGCGCAGGGCCTGCTGCCCCGCTATTTCGATGACCTGTCCGGGCGGGCCACGCACGTGCTGGAGGTCAGCGCATGAGCGTGCACAAACCCACCCCGCATGACGCCGCCGCGCTGCATGTCACCGGCCAGGCGCGCTATGTCGACGACATTCCCGTGCCCGCCAACACCGTGCACTTGGCCTTCGGGCTGAGCACCATCGCCCACGGCCGCGTCACCGCGATGGACCTTGCGGCGGTGCGCGGCGCGCCGGGTGTCATCGCCGTGCTGACGGCCGATGACCTGCCCGGCGACAACGATGTCTCGCCCAGCCTGCACGACGAGCCGCTGCTGTGCGATGGCGCGGTGCATTACCACGGCCAGCCGCTGTTCCTGGTCGTCGCCGACAGCCACATGGCCGCGCGCAAGGCCGCCCGGCTGGGCGCGATCAGCTACGACGAAGAGGTGCCCGTCCTGACCATCGCGGACGCGCTGGAGAGAAACTGGCGCTTCGAGAAGGGCCCCCGCGTCTACGCCAAGGGCGACGTGGACGCGGCGCTGGCGCAGGCCCCGCACCGGCTGTCGGGCCGCATCGAGATGGGCGGGCAGGAACATTTCTACCTCGAAGGGCAGGCGGCGCTGGCCCTGCCGCAGGAGGGCGGCGACATGGTCGTGCAGTCCTCGACCCAGCACCCGACCGAGATCCAGCACAAGGTGGCCGATGCGCTGGCCGTGCCGATGCACGCCGTGCGGGTCGAGACGCGGCGCATGGGCGGCGGCTTCGGCGGCAAGGAAAGCCAGGGCAACGCGCTGGCCGTCGCCTGCGCGGTGGCGGCGGCGGCCACGGGACGGCCCGCCCGGATGCGCTATGACCGCGACGACGACATGACCATCACCGGCAAGCGCCATGATTTCCGCATCGACTACGACGTGGGCCATGACGATGACGGCCGCATCCTGGCGGTGGATTTCACGCAGTACACCCGCTGCGGCTGGGCGCAGGACCTGAGCCTGCCCGTTGCCGACCGGGCCATGCTGCACGCCGACAACGCCTATCTGCTGGCGCATGCGCGGATCACCTCGCACCGGTTGCGCACCAACACGGCCTCGGCCACGGCCTTTCGCGGCTTCGGCGGCCCGCAGGGCATGGTCGGGATCGAGCGGGTGATGGACCACCTCGCGCACACACTTAACCTCGACCCGGTGACGGTGCGCCGGCGCAACTACTACCGCGCCGCCCCGCCCGCGGGGGCCACGCCGACGGCCACCCCCGGACCGGGCGCGGCGCAGCGGTTCGGCGGCGCCCACGCGCCCGCCCGGCCGGCCGAGGACAGCAACACGACCCCCTATCACATGGAGGTCACCGATTTCATCCTGCACGAGATGACGGACAGCCTGCTGGCGCGTGCCGATTATGCCGCGCGCAAGGCCGCCGTGGCCGACTGGAACGCGCACCACGCGCGGCTGAAAAAGGGCATCGCCTTCAGCCCGGTCAAGTTCGGCATCTCCTTCACGCTGACCCACCTCAACCAGGCCGGCGCGCTGGTGCATGTCTACCAGGACGGATCGGTCCACATGAACCACGGCGGCACGGAAATGGGCCAAGGCCTGTTCCAGAAGGTCGCCCAGGTCGCGGCCAGCCGCTTCGGCCTGCCGCTCGACGCGGTCAAGATCACGGCCACGGATACCGGCAAGGTGCCCAACACCTCGGCCACCGCGGCCTCGTCGGGGTCGGACCTGAACGGCATGGCGGTCAAGGCCGCCTGCGACACGATCCGCGACCGCATGGCCGCGTGCCTGGCCGAGCTGCACCAGGTCCCGCCCGAGACCGTGCGCTTTGCCGATGGCGAGGTCCAGGTCGCCGCCGAGGTGCTGACCTTCGCGCAAGCCGCCAAGATCACCTATGAAAACCGCGTCAGCCTGTCGGCCACCGGGTTCTACAAGACGCCCGAGGTCGCCTGGGACCGGCTGGCCGGCAAGGGCCGCCCGTTTTTCTATTTCGCCTATGGCGCGGCGATCACCGAGGTCGTCATCGACACCCTGACCGGCGAGAACCGCATCCTGCGCACGGATATCCTGCACGATGCCGGGGCCTCGCTGAACCCGGCGCTTGACATGGGCCAGATCGAGGGCGGCTACGTGCAGGGCGCGGGCTGGCTGACCACCGAGGAGCTGTGGTGGGACGACCGCGGCCGCCTGCGCACCCACGCGCCCTCCACCTACAAGATCCCGGCCTGTTCCGACCGGCCCGACATCTTCAACGTGGCATTGTGGGAGGGCGAGAACCGCGCCGAGACCATCTATCGCTCCAAGGCGGTGGGCGAGCCGCCCTTCATGCTGGGCATTTCCGCGCACCTTGCCTTGTCGGATGCCTGCGCGGCCTGCGGGCCGCGGTATCCCGACCTGCAGGCGCCGGCCACGGCCGAGGAAGTGCTGCGCGCGCTTCGCAGGGCGGGCGCATGATCCGCGTCCGGGTCGCATCAACCGCAGGCTCGACCCCGCGCGAGGCGGGCACCGAGATGCTGGTCGGCCCGGAGCATATCGAGGGCACCATCGGCGGCGGCGCGCTGGAATGGCAGGCCATCGCGACGGCGCGCCGGATGATCCACGAGGGCCGCGCGACCCACCGCGAGACCATGCCGCTCGGCCCGGGGCTGGGCCAGTGCTGCGGCGGCTCTGTCGTGCTTGACTTCGAGACGGCCGACAGCCTGACCGCGCCCGCGGGACGCCCGCTCTGGATCTGGGGGGCGGGCCACGTGGGCCGGGCACTGGCCGGCGTCTTCGCGCCCCTGCCCGATTTCGCGCCCACCCTGATCGACGTGCATGCCGATCGCTTTCCCGAGGCGCTGCCCGACGGGGTCACGCCTGTCGTCGCGGCCTACCCGACGCGGCTGGTACCCCATGCCCCCGCGCGGGCCGACCACCTGATCGTGACCTATTCGCACGACCTCGACCTGAAGCTCTGCGACGCCCTGCTGCGCCACGGCTTTGCCAGTTGCGGTCTGATCGGCTCGGCGACCAAATGGGCGCGGTTCCGGTCACGTCTTGCCGCGCTGGGCCACGGCGAGGCCGAAATTTCGCGCATCGCCTGCCCCATCGGCGACCCCGCGCTGGGCAAGCATCCGCAGGCCATTGCCGTTGGCACGGCGGCGGGTCTATTGTCGGCGACGGGCCAGAGCACGGCCCAGGGGGACGGGACAGCATGACCGAAACGCTTCTGGCCCTGGCCGGGCTGACCAAGGCCTATCCCGGCGTCATCGCCAACAACGATGTCTCCCTCGAGATCGCGCCGGGCGAGGTGCACGCGCTTCTGGGCGAGAACGGCGCCGGCAAATCGACGCTGGTCAAGGCGATCTACGGCCTGGTCAAGCCCGACAGCGGGGCCATGCACCTGGACGGCCAGCCCTTCGCGCCCGCCGATCCCAAGGCCGCCCGCGCAGCCGGCATCACCATGGTGTTCCAGCATTTTTCCCTGTTCGACGCCCTGAGCGTGGCCGAGAACGTGGCCCTCGGCATGGAGCGCCCGCCGCCCCTGCGCGACCTGTCGGCGCGCATCCGCGATGTCTCGGACCAGTACGGCCTGCCGCTGGACCCCACGCGCATCGTCGGCGACCTGTCGGCGGGGGAACGCCAGCGGGTCGAGATCATCCGCTGCCTGCTGCAAGACCCCAAGCTGCTGATCATGGACGAGCCGACCAGCGTGCTGACCCCGCAAGAGGTCGAGATCCTGTTCGAGACCCTGCGCAAGCTCAAGGCCGAAGGCACCGCGATCCTCTACATCTCGCACAAGCTCGAGGAAATCCGCGCGCTTTGCGACACCGCGACGATCCTGCGCCTGGGGGAGGTGGTGGGCGATTGCGACCCGCGCGAAGTCTCGGCGCGCGAGATGGCCGAGATGATGGTCGGCGGCACGCTGCACGTCCCCGAACGCGAGGCCGGGCCGGAGGGCGCCGTCCTGCTCACGCTCGATCACCTCTCGGCGCCCTCGCCGCAGGAGTTCGGCACGCCGCTGCGCGACATCTCGGTCGAGGTGCGCGCGGGCCAGGTGCTGGGCATCGGCGGCGTCGCCGGCAACGGTCAGGACGAATTGCTGCTGGCCCTGTCGGGCGAGATGGCCGTCGCGCCGGACATGGTGCGCCTGCGCGGGCAGGCCATCGGCCATCTGCCTCCGAACGCGCGGCGGGCGCTGGGCCTTTGCGCCGCGCCCGAGGAACGGCTGGGCCACGCCGCCGCGCCGGACATGACGCTGACGGAAAACGCCGCGCTGTCGGGCAAGACGCGCAAGAACCTGGTGCGCAACGGCCTGGTGGACTGGGGCGGCGCGCGCGATTTCGCGACCACGATCATCGACCGTTTCGACGTGCGCACGCCGGGGCCGGAAAACGTGGCGCGGTCGCTCTCGGGCGGGAACCTGCAGAAATACGTCATCGGCCGCGAGATTTTGCAGGCCCCGGATGTCCTGGTCGTCAACCAGCCCACCTGGGGGGTCGATGCCAGCGCGGCCGCCGCGATACGGCAGGCCATCATGGACCTGGCGGCCGAGGGCACCGCCGTCGTGGTCATCAGCCAGGACCTGGACGAGGTGATGGAGATCGCCGACGCCTTTGCCGCCCTCAACGCCGGCCGTCTGAGCGCCCCGCGTCCCGCCAGGGGCCTGACCATCGAGGAGGTGGGCCTGATGCTCGGCGGCGCCCACGACATGGAGGTGGCCCATGCGGAGGCCTGAGCGCACGACACCGGAGGCGCGGCGATGATCACCCTCGAACGCCGCCCGCAGCCCTCGCGGGCCTGGTCCTATCTTTCGCCGATACTGGCCGTGCTCATCACGATGGTGGTGGGCGGGCTGGTCTTTGCCGCGCTGGGCAAACCCCCGGTCGAGGCGATCCGCACGATCTTCTGGGACCCGCTCTTCGGGGATTTTGCCGGGTATTTCCGGCCGCAGCTGCTGGTCAAGGCCGCGCCGCTGATCCTGATCGCCACGGGGCTGTCCTTCGGCTTTCGCGCCGGGGTCTGGAACATCGGCGCCGAGGGGCAGTACATCATGGGCGCGCTGTTCGGGGCGGGGGTCGCGCTGGCCTTCTACCCCATCGAGGCGCGCTGGCTGATCTTTCCGCTGATGGTGGTGGCGGGCACCCTGGGCGGGCTGCTCTGGGCGATGATCCCGGGGGTCTTGCGAGTGCGCTTCGGCACCAACGAGATCCTGGTGTCGCTGATGTTGGTCTACGTGGCCGATTTCCTGCTGGACGCCATGGCGCTGGGCCTGCTGCGCAACCCCGAGGGCATGGGCTTTCCGGGCAGCCGCAACCTGCAGCAATACCCGTCCGCACACAACGCCGAGCTGATCGCCAACACCGGCCTGCACTGGGGCGTGATCGCCGCGTTTTTCGCGGTGGTCGCCGCCTACATCCTGCTGTCGCGCCACATCTTCGGCTTCAACGTGCGGCTGGCCGGGCAAAGCCCGCGCGCCGCGGCCTTCGCCGGGGTCAGCGCCAACCGCATGGTGCTGATCTGCCTCGGCCTGTCGGGCGGGCTGGCCGGCATGGCCGGCATGTTCGAGGTTGCCGGCCCCGCAGGCCAGGTGCTGGCCAGTTTCAACGTCGGCTACGGCTTTACCGCGATCATCGTGGCCTTCCTGGGCCGGCTGCACCCGCTGGGCATCCTGCTGGCGGGGATGCTCATGGCGCTGACCTACATCGGCGGCGAACTGGCACAGATGAACCTGCAACTGCCCCGCTCGGCGATCCAGCTTTTTCAGGGAATGCTGCTGTTTTTCCTGCTGGCGGTGGACGTGATGACGAATTTCCGCATCCGGCTGGGCCGGAAAGGGGTGGCGTGATGGACCTGACCGCGATCGACCCGCTGCTGCTTCTGGCCTCGCTCATGGTGGCCTCGACCCCGATCCTGCTGGCCGCGCTGGGCGAGCTGGTGGTGGAACGGGCCGGCGTCCTGAACCTCGGGGTCGAGGGCATGATGATCACCGGCGCGGCCTGCGGCATCATCTTTTCCACGCTGACCGGCAATGCCTGGCTGGGGTTCGCCGGGGCGGCGCTGGGCGGGCTGCTGCTGTCGTTCCTCTTTGCCGTGCTCACGCAACTCCTGCTGTCCAACCAGGTGGCGACGGGGCTGGCGCTGACGCTGTTCGGGCTGGGCCTGTCGGCGCTGCTTGGCCAGGGCTTTGCCGGGACGCGGCCGCCCGCCTTTCCCAAGCTGGACATTCCGCTGCTCTCAAACCTGCCGGTCATGGGCCAGATCGCCTTTCGCCACGACGGGATGGTCTACCTCGGGCTGGGGCTGGTGGCCGCGGTCTGGTATTTCCTGACCCGCACGCGCGCCGGGCTGGTGCTGCGCGCGGTCGGCGAGAACCACGACGCCGCCCATGCGCTGGGCTACCCGGTGGTGCTGATCCGGTTCGGCGCGATCATGTTCGGCGGTGCCTGCGCGGGCCTCGGCGGGGCCTACATCAGCCTCGTGCGCGTGCCCCAGTGGACCGAGGGCATGACCGCCGGCGCCGGCTGGATCGCGCTGGCCATCGTCGTCTTCGCCGGCTGGAAACCGGGCCGGCTTTTGCTGGGTGCCTATCTTTTCGGCGGCGTGACCGTTCTGCAGCTCAACCTGCAGGCGGCGGGGCTGGCGATCCCCGTCGAGTACCTGTCCATGTCGCCTTACGTTGCCACCATCATCGTCCTTGTCGTATTGGCGGCGGGGCGCAAGCCCGGCTCGCTGGGCCAGACCTTCCACGCCTCGCGCTGAGGCCGGACACCAAACCGGGGCGGTCAGCGCCCCACCAACCGGGAGAAGACCATGAAACGCAGAACGCTACTGAAAACCGGGGCCACCGCCGCCTTTGCCGCCGCCGTGGGCGCGCCGCTGCGCGCGCAGGACGCGCCGATGAAGGTCGGCTTCGTCTATGTCGGCCCGATCAATGACGGCGGCTGGACCCAGCACCACCACCATTCGGCCAAGGAAATGGTCGACCACTTCGGCGACCAGGTCGAACTGGTCTACCAGGAAAGCGTGCCCGAAGGCCCCGATGCCGAACGGGTGCTGACGCAGATGTGCCTGCAGGGCTGCAAGCTCATCTTCACCACCTCCTTCGGCTTCATGGACCCGACGGTGAATGTCGCCGCCCAGTTCCCCGACGTGATGTTCGAACACGCCACGGGCTACAAGACGGCCCCGAACGTCAGCGTCTATTCCGCCCGCTTCTACGAGGGGCGCGCGGTTCAGGGCAACCTGGCCGGGCACATGACCCGGTCGAACCGGGTGGGCTACATCGCCTCGGTTCCCATTCCCGAGGTCGTGCGCGGCATCAACTCGGCCTTCATCCACGCCCGCGAGGTCAACCCGGACGTTGAGTTCAAGATCATCTGGATCTTCGAGTGGCTCAACCCCGCGAAAGAGGCCGACGCCGCCCAGGCCCTGATCGAACAGGGCTGCGACGTGGTGCTGCAGCACACCGACTCCACCGCGCCGCACGCCGCCGCGCAGGAGGCCGGCGATGTCTACACCTTCGGGCAGGCCTCAGACATGGCCGAGTTCGCGCCCAAGCCGCGGATTTCCTCGATCATCGACAACTGGGCGCCCTACTACATCGACCGTGTCCAAGCGGTCATGGACGGCACCTGGGAAAGCGTGAACACCTGGCAGGGGATAGGTGACGGCATGGTCGGCATCGGCGAGATTTCCTCGGCCGTGCCCGACGACGTGAAGGCCGAGGCCGAGGCCCTGCGCGACAGCATCGCGGCGGGCGAGTATCATCCCTTCACCGGCCCGCTCAGCAAACAGGACGGCACCCAGTTCCTCGCCGAGGGCGAGACCGCCGATGACGAAACCCTTGTGGGCATGAACTTCTACGTCGAAGGGATCGAGGGCGAAATCCCCTCCTGATCCGGCTCCGACGCAAGGCAGAAGGCCCGCCGCACGGCGGGCCTTCGCTGTTTCCGGGCGCAACCGGCGACCGAACCGGTTTGCAGCGCGGCAGCCGGGCATCGGCTTCAAATCGCCGGGTCGTGTGGTGGCCCGCGCCCTTTTCCTTTCCCCGTCGCCGTGATTGTCTTGCAGGGACATGGCCTCGAACACGAACAGCATGACGGATTTCCTGGTCATCGGCGGCGGCATCGCCGGGGTCTCGGTCGGGGCGCGGCTGTCACATCTCGGGCAGGTCACCCTGCTGGAACGCGAGGACGCGCTGGCCTTTCACGCCTCGGGCCGGTCGGCGGCGCTGTTCGAGATGCGCTACGGCAAGCCCTCGACACAGGCGCTCAGCCGGGCCAGCGCCGCCCATCACCGCACGGCTCAAGGCGGCGTGCTGACCCCGCGCGGCCTGATGCTGGCCGCGGCCACGGCCGACCGCGACCGGTTCGAGGCCGACATCGCCGCCATGGGCCTGGACCGGATCACGGCAGAAGAGGCGCGGTCGCTCTTTCCCATCCTCGACACCGACGCCGCGCCGCTGGTGGGCTATCACGACCAGGCCTGGGACATCGACACTGACCGGCTGGTGCAGAATTTCGCGGCCGAGATCCGCGCGCAGGGCGGCACCCTGCGCCCACGCACGGAGGTGCGCGGCATCGACAGAACCGCGGCGGGCTGGCGCGTGGACACCGGCACCGACCAACTCGAGGCCCGCGTGATCGTCAACGCCGCCGGGGCCTGGGTGGACAGGGTGGCGCAGATGGCCGGGGTGGCGCCGCTGGGCGTGCAGCCGCGGCGCCGGTCCATGGCGCGCCTCCCCGCGCCCGAGGGCATGGACCCCGCCCCCTGGCCGATGATCTTCGGCCCCGGCGAGGCCTGGTATGCCAAGCCCGACGCGGGCGCGCTGATCGTCTCGCCCGCCGACGAGGACCCGCAGCCGCCCATGGACGCCTGGGCCGACGACATGGTCCTGGCCGAGGGGCTGGCCCGGTTCGAGGCCGTCATGCACTACGAGGTTACGCGGATGCTGGCCAACTGGGCCGGGCTGCGCACCTTCGCCCCCGACCGGCAGCTGGTGCTTGGACCGGACCCCGACGATCCGGCCTTCGTCTGGATGGCCGGGCAAGGCGGCTACGGCTTCCAGACCGCGCCGGCCGCCAGCCAGCTGGTGGCCGATCTCGTGGCCGGACGCGCGCCAGAAATCGAGGCCGGGATCGTGGCGCAGCTGACCCCGCACCGTCTGCGCGGCTGATCACGGGGCGGCCTCGTCCGGGGTCAGAACCTCGGCCAGCAAGGGGTTGGGAAAGCGCCGCCGCATGGTAACCGCGCAAAAAACCTCCGCGATGCCGTCAAGTCGGGCGCGTTCGACGAGTTGACCCGCCGCCAGTTCATCGCGAACCACGATGGGCGGCAGCACGGCCAGCCCCGCCCCGGCGCGCGCCAGCAGCCGCAGCATGGCCATGTCGTCGGCCTCGGCGGCGATGCGCGGGACGATATCGAGGCGGTCCAGCAACGCGTCGAACCCCGCCCGCAGCGAGGTCTCGGGCGTGGGCAGGATCAGCGGATGCGCCGCCAGCAGATCGGCCAGCGGGCCCGGCGCGGCCTGCCCCGGCGGCCCCACGAGGCTGACCGGTTGCGCGTCCAGACGATGCAACAGGTAGGGGCTGGCGGCGTCGCGCGCGGGCACGAGGTTGGTCAGCACCACGTCGAGCGACAGCGCCTCGAGCCCGCGCAACAGGTCCTCCTGCCCGCCCGAGCGCAGCACGACCTCGACATCCGCGCGTCCCAGCAGCGGGGCCAGAAACGCCATCTGGAAGTTGCGCGACAGGGTGGCCAGCGCGCCCACGCGCAACGCCTGGCGCCGGGTTCCGGCGTGGCGCAGCGTGGCCGAAAGATCCTCGGCGGTGCGAAAGATCTCCTCGGCATGGTCCAGGGCGATGCGCCCGGCCTCGGTCAGGATCAGGGCGCGGCCGCTGCGCGCGAACAGGTCCTGGCCCAGCGCGGCCTCCAGCGCCCGGACCTGGGTCGAGACCGCCGATTGCGAGATGTTGAGCGCCCGGGCCGCCCCGGTCAGGGTGCCGTCCCGCGCCACCGCCCGGAACAGCCGAAGATGGTGAAGATTGAGCATCCGCCAATCCTTTCAATAAACCGAATGGTTTTGACAAACTATGTAATTTTTTCTCATCCGGCTAGTCGATAAACGGGGCGCCAGACCAACGTTTCCGAGGTGACCCATGCCGACCGCCCTCTCGCTGTCCTTTCTCGCCCCGCTCGTCCTGCTGGCCGCGGCCGCGCTGGCCCTGCGCCGTCCCGGGCCACGCCCCGGCGCGCTGCCGCGCCTGTCCGAAGGGGCGGCGCTGGCCGCGCTGGCGCTGGCCGCGGCGGGGCTGGTGCAGCTCGTCCTGCAGGGGCCGGGTCACGGCCCCCTGCGGGCCGACGCGATCAGCCTGGCGCTGGCCCTGCTGGTGGGTTTCATCGGCTGGGTCGTGATGCGCTATGCCCGCCGCTACATGGACGGCGAGCCGCGCGAGGGCGCCTTTCACGGGCTGATGCTGGCGGTGCTGGCGGCGGTGCTCGTCTTTGTCCAGGCGGGCAGCCTCTGGGTGATGGCCGCGGCGGCCCTTGCCGTGGGGCTGGGCCTGAAGCGGCTGCTGCTGTTCTACCCCGACCGCCCCGAGGCGCGCCGCGCCGCCGCCAAGTTCGCGCTGGTCTGGCACGGCGGTGACGCGGCCCTGGTGCTGGCCACGCTGCTGCTGGTCACGGCCTTCGGCACGGCCGATACCGCGGCGCTCGCCACCCTGGTCGCGCAGGGTGGCCCCGGTGCGGCCGGTCACGCGGCCATCGGCCTGATCGTGCTGGTCGCCCTGCTCAAGACCGCGGCCTTTCCCCTGCACGGCTGGCTGACCGAGGTCATGGAAGCGCCGACGCCCGTGTCGGCCCTGCTGCACGCGGGCATCATCAATTCCGGCGGTGTGCTGCTGGTCGCGAGCGCCGGCCTGATCCAGCACAGCCCGGCGGCCATGGCGGCGCTGGTCATGGCGGGCGGGTTTACCGCGCTCTTCGGGGCCACGGTCATGCTGACGCAAAGCGCGGTCAAGACGGCGCTGGCCTGGTCCACGGTGGCGCAGATGGGCTTCATGCTGCTGCAATGCGGGCTGGGGCTCTGGCCGCTGGCAGTGCTGCATATCCTGGCTCATTCGCTCTACAAGGCGCATGCGTTCCTGTCCTCGGGCGGGGCCGTGGCCGACGTGGCCGCGATCCGGCGGCCCGGCCCCGTGGCGGTGCCGGGACCGGGGGCGGTGCTGCGCGCTTTCGGGCTGGCGCTGGTCCTCTACGCGGTGATCGCGGTGGTCTTCACCGCGCTGCTGGGGCCGAAATCGCCGCAGGCGCTGGCGCTGGGGGCGATCCTGATCTTCGGGGTGGCCTACCTGGTCGCGCAGGGCCTGGCCGACATGGCCCCCGCCGCGCTGACCAAGCGCACGGCGGGCGCATCGCTGGCCGCCGCCATCGGCTATTTCGCCTTCCAGGCGGGGGCCGAGGTGCTCTGGTCGCCGCAACTGCCCGCCGCGCCCATACCCGGGCCGCTGGACTGGGCGCTGATCCTGCTGGCGGTGCTGTCCTTCGGCGCAGTGGCGCTGGCACAGGCGCTGTTCCCGCTCTGGGCGCATCACCCGGCCACGGCCGGACTTCGGGTGCACCTGGCCAACGGGCTTTACCTTAATGCCTTGCTCGACCGTGCCATCGGCGGGCTACGGCTGCAAAAATCCGGCTGACAAGGGGCTGACCGATGTTGATGACGCACGACGAAACGACCCGTGACACCCAGGCCGATATCCTGGCCGCGGTCGAGGCCGCGACCCGCGCCCTGCCCCCGGCCTTTCCGTTGGACGCGACCGTGGCGGTCAACCCCTTCCTCGGGCAGACCGGGGAAGACCTCGCCACGGCGGCGGCGCGGCTGCGCCGGGTCGCGGGGGCCGAGGCGGTGCGCCCGCACGCGGCCCATGCAGAGGCCATCGCGGCGGGCCGCATCACCGACGCCGACCTGAGC
>NZ_MSIT01000030.1 GCF_002094885.1 Salibaculum halophilum | reverse complement strand
TATCGAGGGGCGCGAGGAAGTGGGGGACGGCGAAATGTTCCGCTGGTCTTTCCTATGGATCGAAGATGCCGCACCTGCGCTGAGCGAGGCCTATTTCCTTGGAAAGATGGCTTTCTCGCTTCAGGCGATAGAGGACCATCTAGAAAAGGATGATCTGCTGACGGTGTCTCATCACTCAATGCGCCTTGGGCTATATCAGTCCGAAATTGACGTGCGGCGGATTGCGCTCAGCTATGCTGAAATGGGGTATAAATATTCAGTCAAATCTAACGAGGGCGCTGAAAAGCGGCGTGGTGATTTCGCGCCGCATACAAAATCTGTTCTTTCCGAAATGGCGCGTTTGAGAGCAGAAGGATATTCCATTTCTGATGCATCGGCCTTCACTGCCAAGAGAGGGTTTGGTAAGAACAAGGAGGCGAACCGGGCGCTATGGTATCGGCATTGCAAAAAGTTACGACACACCCCTGATCGGTAACAGAACATAATTGCCAACGGTAGGCCAAGTCGTAACCGCCTTGGCCGCGAACACCCCGACAGAGGGAAGGCCAAGGCACAATCCAAAAGGAGCCTTGGCCATGAATAGCACCAACGACACCTGCAACCCGCACCGCCGGATACCGGCGGGCACGGTGCAGCAGATGTGCGGCGATATCTCTGCGATGACGCTGCACCGCTGGATCAACAACCCCGATCTGGACTTTCCCAAGCCGCAATACATCGGACGCCGCCGCTACTGGCGCGAGGCCGATATCGTCGCATGGCTCGAAGCGCGCGAGGTGGCGGCATGACCAATATCCCCAAGCATCAACGCGAAA
>NZ_MSIT01000003.1 GCF_002094885.1 Salibaculum halophilum | reverse complement strand
GCGGGCGCCGGGCCGTTTCCCGGGGTCGGTGCGTGTGGCCGGTGTCAGGCGGCGCCGGAGCGCAAGCCGTCCTCTGCGGCGGCGGTCGGCACGAGCGCTTTGACGAGGTCGGTCATCCTGAGAACGCCCACCTGCGCGCCGTCGCGCGTGACGCTGTAGATCAGATCGGTCTGCCCCTCGGAGCGGGCGATCACGGACTCGAGCGTGTCATCCCAGTCGACCTCGCCGGCGACGGTCTCGGGCCGCTGGCCGGTTTCTTCCATCACCGAGCGCACGCGCAGCACGCGGGCGCGGTTGATGTCGGAGATGAAGTCCACGATGTACGGGTCGTTGGGCTTCATCAGGATTTCCTGCGGCTCGCCCTGCTGGACGACGTAGCCGTCCTTGAGGATCACCAGGTGGTCGGCCAGCTTGAGCGCCTCGTCCAGGTCATGGCTGATGAAGACCACGGTCTTTTTCAACTCGGCCTGAAGCTCGAGCAGCAGGTCCTGCATGTCGGTCCGGATCAGCGGGTCGAGCGCCGAGAAGGCCTCGTCCATGAGCATCACCGGCGAGTTCGAGGTCAGCGCCCGGGCGATGCCCACGCGCTGCTGCATGCCGCCCGACAACTGGTGCGGGAACTGGTCGCCAACCCCCTGCAGGCCGACCCGGGCGAGCCACTTCTGCGCCTCGCTCTCGTAGTCGGCGCGGGCCACGCCGCGCACGTCCAGCGCCATGCCGGCGTTTTCCAGCACCGTGCGATGCGGCAGCAGCGCGAAGTGCTGGAACACCATAGACATTTCCTCGCGGCGCAGGCGGCGCAGGTCCTTCTCGTTCACCCCGACGATGTCGGTGCCGTCAAGTTCCACCTCGCCCGCGGTCGGATCAATCAGCCGGTTGAGATGGCGGATCAGGGTCGACTTGCCCGACCCCGACAGCCCCATCATCACCGTGATGTCGCCTTCCTTGATGTCGACGTTGATGTTGTTGAGCCCCAGCACATGCCGGTGCGTCTCCATCAGCTCTTCCTTGCCCATCCCGGCCTGCACCTCGTCGAGGACACTGGCGGGATCGGCCCCGAAGATCTTGTAAAGCCCGCGGATCGCGATCTTGGTTTTCTTGTCCGATGCACTCATGGGTCAGCCTTTCTGCGCAGCGTTGACGCGGTCGAGGGCGGCTTTCGTCGTGCGGTCGAGCATGACCGCCAGAAGCACGATGCCCAGGCCCGAGACAAGGCCGACACCCAGTTCGAGGTTGTTGATGCCGCGCAGTACGAGAACGCCCAGTCCCGGCGCCGAGACCAGCGAGGCGATGACGACCATCGCGAGGCTCATCATGATTGTCTGGTTCACGCCGGCCATGATGTTGGGCAGCGCCAGCGGGATCTGCACCCCGTAGAGTTTCTGCCGGTCGGTCATGCCGAAAGCCTCGGCGGCCTCGATCACCGACTCATCAACCATGCGGATGCCAAGATCGGTAAGCCTGATCACCGGCACGATGGCATAAAGGATGATCGCGATACCGTAGAGTTTCGGCTCGGTCACCGAGAACAGGAAAATCAGCGGGATCAGGTAGACGAAGGGCGGCAGGGTCTGGAGCATGTCCAGGATCGGGATCGTGCCCGCCCGCATTCTGTCGGATCGGGACATGGCGATGCCGATCGGCACCCCGAGCAGCACGCACAGGAAGGCGCACACCATGATGATTGCCAGCGTCTGCATGGCGTAGCTGTAGTAGTCGATGAAGGCCAGGCCGCCGATGCTGAGCGCCACGAAGGCCAGCAGCCGCCAGGATTTGGAGACGAACCAGACAATCGCCAGCAACAGCGGGATCACGATCCACCACGGCGTGTTGAGGATGCCGTAGAGCGCCCCGTCGAGCAGCCACGACAACGGCTGCGTGATCGGGTCTAGCACCACGCTCATGCTGTCCTTGACCGCGAGGAACCCGTTTTCGAGCCCGAGCGTCACGTTGCGCGATTGCGGAAAGGCCGCGCAGGCCTCGTTGAGCGCGTCCATCGACGGGAACGGCAGTTCCCAGATCGAGGTCGAGGTCTCTTCGCCCGAACTCTGCGCGACAAGCGCTTCCATGGACATCGGGGCGTCGCCGCCAGTGTCAGCGCTGCACCAGTCCTCGAGCCCCAGGGCCCGGAATACGAAATCGTAAGTTGCCATATCTTCATCCCCATCAGTGCCGCGGCGGCATCCGTCCCCCCAGCGCATAAAAAGACGGGGCCGATGCTAAGCCGGCCCCGTCACGATCTACAAGCGATTTACTGGTCCAGCATCGCCGTGAGGTTGCTGCGCGCCTCATCGCTGAGCCAGCCGGTCCATTCATCCTGGAAGTTGGTCAGGTAATAGACCGCGGCCTCGTCGGCGGAGGCGTTGTTCTCGTCCTTCCAGGCCAGCACGCTGCTCATGTCCGAGGTCTTGAAGGTCATGTTCTGCAGCAGCTCGAACACTTCCGGGTTGCTTTCCTGGAAGGTGCTGGTGGTGGCGGTCACGATCGGGGCCGCCGGGAAGTCCGACACGCCGGGGTTGTCGGTATCCGCGTTCTGGTTGTTGCTGTGGATTTCCGGATTGACCTCGCCAAGGTCGACCTTGGTCATGTCATACTTGCCGAGCGGAACCGTCGGGCCCCAGTAGTAGCCGAACCACGGCTCTTCTTCGAGCACGGCGTCGGCCATCGAGGTGGCCAGCACCTGGCCGGAGCCAGAGTTGAAGACCTCGACGCCATTGCCTTCAAGGTCCAGCGCCTCGGCCAGATTGTCACTGACCACGCGGCAACCCCAGCCTTCGGGGCAGTTGTAGAAGCGGCCGCCGGCCAACTCGGGATTCTCGAGGATCCCTTCGATGGTGGTCAGTTCGGGATGCTCCTCGGCAAGGTAGGTGGGGATCCACCAGCCTTCGACACCGCCGGGGTCGAGCACCGGCGCCGCCTCGACGACCTTGCCGGCCTCTTTCAGCTCGGTGTAGGTGTCACCGGTCGAGTTCAGCCACAGTTCGGTCACGATGTCCGGTTCGCCGTTCTCGGCGACCGAGGTGACGGCCGGAATGGTGTCCGAGGAGACCACGCTGACGTCACAGCCGTAGCCTTGCTCCATGATGAAAGAGGCGACGCTGGTCACGACCTGGGCCGAGGCCCAGTTCATCTCGGTGATCGACACCTCGCCACAGTCGCCGGATTGCGCTTGTGCGGCCATCGGGGCGGCAAAGGCGCCCGCGGCCAGGATGAGTGGTAGCTTTTTCATCTGTCAGTCCTTTCAGTTTCTCACGCCTCTCCCTACCTTTCGCATGGCGAAAGGGTGCAAACCACTTGGTCCTGCATCGGGAAGCTCCGTGATCTCGATACAACAGCGGGTCATATGCGCCCTGTTGTCAGAAATCTGGATGTCGCGGCGTGTCATGGTCATTGGCCATGGCGGTAGAGTTAGTGGAATGCCCGGGCGATTTCAACCCTGTCCGCGGCGCGTTCGGCTGAATCTGGTTTTCGCCCTCCTGCAAACGACCAAATGGGTGCCCATGGCGACAGAAATGCGCCCCCCTCCCCCCCCCCGGCCCGGGCCGCTTCAGAAGTCGACGGACACGCCCGGTAGCTGCAGCGCCTTCATCAGGTCGCGCAATTCCTGCCGCGCGGCCAGATTCGAGATGTTGAGGTTTTTCACCCCGATATCGCGCAGATCGAGCAGCGTCAGTCCGCGGGGGAACAGTTCCCGGAAGATGACCCGCTCGTTGAAGCCGGGTGCGGGGCGAAAGCCGATCCGCTTGCTGAGCTTGCCGATCGCCTTTTCCATCTTCTGCTTGTTGACCATGTTCTGTGCGCCCAGCCGGTTGCGCACGACAACCCAGTCGATCGGGTCGAACCCGGCTTGCGCGCGCAATTGCCGCGCATTCCAGACCATCGAGGAATAGACCGACGGCCCCTTGATCGTCTCGCCGTCAGAGTCGATCTGCGCCAGCAGGTCGAAATCGATGAAGCTGTCGTTGAGCGGCGTGACAAGCGTATCGGCCAGCGAATGCGCCACCTGGCTCAACCGCGTGTGACTGCCCGGGCAATCGATCAGGATGAAATCGCTGTCGGGTTCCAGCCCGGCAACGGCCATGGACAGCCGGTGATCAAAGACGTTCTCGCCTTCGTCGAGGGACTCCGGGTCGATTTCGGGCAGGTCGTGCCATGTCGGCGTCGGCAAGGCGAGGTCCTGCGCCGCCGTGAAGGCGCGGCGGTTCTCGATGTAGCGACCGAGGGTCTTCTGGCGCAGGTCCAGGTCCAGCACACCGACCTTGTGACCCAGGCGAGACAAGGCTGCGGCCACGTGCATGGACACCGTAGACTTGCCCGCGCCGCCCTTCTCGTTCCCGACAACGATGATATGCGCCAAGACACTGCCCTTTCCTCTGGCCCCGGGCCCCGTCCCGGGATGCCGGCGTAACCTTAGGGGGGTGCGGGGGCAAGGAAAAGCACCGGGCGGCAGGACAGGCTTGACTTGTGGCGTCAAAACCCCCATCCGGACAGTGACCGATGCCGCTGCCGCGTGAGCAGGGCGCCGCCCCAAACCGGGGGCAGGGCGCGAAACCGGCATCCGTCGAACAGGTTCCCACCATCACGCAGGGGTGCCGCGCCGGACCGGTGTGCAGGCAATGACGCCTGTGCGCGAGGTCACCGGTGCAACCCTCCGACCGGCCCGCATGCCTGCGGGCAGTTTGTCGTGCCGGTCTCGCCGGGCCGCGCAGAAGGAATGATTATGGATTTCGACATGCTGGGCCTTGCGCCCCGCCTCACCACGGCCCTTGCCGAGCAGGGCATTTCCGAGCCGACGCCGATCCAGGCCCAGGCCATCCCGCACGCCATGAACGGCCGCGACGTGATGGGCCTGGCCCAGACGGGCACCGGCAAGACCGCGGCCTTCGGCCTGCCGATGATCGATGCGCTGCTGAAAAGCCAGGGCAAGGCCGCGCCGAAGACCGCGCGCGGCCTGATCCTGGCGCCGACGCGCGAACTGGCCAAGCAGATCGCCGATAATCTGACCGCCTATACCGCGGGCACGCACCTCAAGACGGTGCTGGTCGTGGGCGGGGCCGGAATCACCGGGCAGATGCGGCGCCTGGAGCGGGGCTGCGCCCTGCTGGTGGCCACGCCGGGCCGGTTGATCGACCTGCTGGACCGCGGCGCGGTGCGGCTGGACGAGACGCAATACCTGGTGCTGGACGAGGCCGACCAGATGCTGGACATGGGCTTCATCCATGCGCTGCGCAAGATCGCGCCGCTGCTGCCCGACGATCGTCAGACGATGCTGTTCTCGGCAACCATGCCCAAGCAGATGTCGGAACTGGCCGACACCTACCTGTCCGACCCGGTCCGGGTGCAGGTCAGCCCACCGGGCAAGGCCGCCGACAAGATCGCCCAGACGGTGCATTTCATCGCCAAGGCGGAAAAGCCCGACCTTCTGGTCGAGCTTCTGGGCGAGCACCGCGAGGAACGCGCCATCGTCTTCGGCCGCACCAAGCACGGCTCCGAGAAGCTCTATCGCAGGCTCGAGAAGGCCGGGTTCGCCGCCGCCTCGATCCACGGCAACAAGAGCCAGGGCCAGCGCGACCGCGCGCTCAAGGCTTTCAAGTCCGGCGAGGTCAAGGTGCTGGTCGCCACCGACGTGGCTGCGCGCGGGCTGGATATTCCCGAGGTCAAGCACATCTACAATTTCGACCTGCCCAACGTGCCCGAGAACTACGTGCACCGTATCGGCCGCACGGCGCGAGCGGGGGCCGACGGCATGGCCATCGCCTTTTGCGCGCCCGACGAAATGGCCGAGTTGCGCGCTATCCAGAAAGCGATGAAGGCCGACATCCCCGTGGCCTCGGGCCGCCCCTGGCAGGTGGAAGACCCCAAGCCCAAGCGGGGTGGAGGGCGTCGCCGAGCCACCCCGGCCGGCGGGGGCGGCAACAAGACGTCCGCCGGGGCCGGGCGCCGCCGTCGGCGCGGCTCGCGGGCGGCCTGACCCTCGCGTGGCGGCTGGCCCTTCCGCCCGAAAGGCGGTTGGGCCCTGTCACGCCGATTGCCGGCGGAACGTGTCGCGCATGGCCGGGGCCCGCGCCGCCATCGTTACCGATCGAGCCTGATCGGGCACGGTGAATTCCAGTCGTGCCCGGCCATTGGCCTTGGCCCGATACAGTGCTTCGTCCGCGGCGCGCATGAGGTCGTCCAGCGACATGCCCGGCCGCGCCTCGACCGCGCCCATGGACAGGGTGATGGTCAGATGCGGATGCGCCGCGCCGCCGTCGAAGGGAATCGGCATCAGCAACTCGCGGCAGACCGTGCCGGTGTTGGCGGGCGCGGTATTGGCCAGGAAGACGCCGAATTCCTCGCCGCCGATCCGGCCGATTACGTCGTCGGTGCGCAACGCGCGCTTGAGCCGGTATCCGATCGACACCAGGCAGGCATCGCCCACCTGGTGGCCATAGGTGTCATTCACGGCCTTGAAATGATCGGCGTCCATGATCAGCAGGACGCCGGGTATGCCGTCGTCGAGCAGCGCACCGGCCTGTTTGAGAAAGAACCGCCGGTTGGACAGGCCGGTCAGGTCGTCGGTGCGCGACCGGACCGAGAGTTCCCGTTGCAGGCGCATCTGCTTGCGCACCAGCAGGAAGAACAACCCGACAAAGGGTCCGCCGACACAGATCCCGTTGGCGATGATGAACCCGTGCCGCAAGGCCCCGTCGCCCGGCCACAGCAGGTGGAAGACGTAGTTGAGCGCCACGATCATGGCGCAGAACATCAGGAACTTGAGGGCGAAATCGTCGGGACCCTTCACGCCCAGGAACTTGTAGATTCGGTGCATCATGCCGCGCCCCTTTCCGCGTCGGGACCGTCCACGGCAGACCGAAACAAATGATTAACGTCAGCCCAGATACGAAAAATGCCGCCGAAAATCGGCGGCATTCTCGCATCACAGGGGCGGGGTTCTCAGAAGCCCAGGCCCTCGTATTTCTTCTTGAACTTGGAGACACGCCCGCCCTGGTCCATCAGGCGCGAGGATCCGCCGGTCCAGGCCGGGTGCACGCTGGGGTCGATGTCGAGCACCAGCGTCTCGCCTTCGGCGCCCCAGGTCGAGCGCATCTCGACCACGTCGCCATTGGTCAGCTTGACGTTGATCGTATGATAATCGGGATGGATGTCTTTTTTCATGACCGGGCTTCCTTCACGCGTCGGCGCCGCTGCGCAGCGGGCGATAGTTGGTCTTTTCCGCGATGCGGGCCGATTTGCCGCGACGCGACCGCAGGTAGTAGAGCTTGGCGCGCCGCACCTTGCCGCGGCGGATCACGGTGATGGCCTCGATGTTGGTGGAGTAGAGCGGGAAGACCCGTTCCACCCCTTCACCGAAGGAAATCTTGCGCACCGTGAAGGTGCCGGCGATGCCGCTGCCGTTCTTGCGGGAAATGCAGACGCCTTCGAAGTTCTGCACGCGGGTGCGGGTGCCCTCGGTCACCTTGTAGCCGACACGGATGGTGTCGCCGGCCTTGAAGTCCGGGATGGTCTTTCCCAGTTCGGCGATCTGTTCCGCCTCGAGTTGTGCGATCAGGTCCATCTGATCTTCTCCTATATGGCTCGCGGTTGCTCCGCGAAGGTTCGGGCGCGTCAGAGCTCTGTGTCTTCTTCCGGGTCCGCCCGATGGCGCCCGCCAGAGGTCACGCAGCATTGCTTGTTCGTATCACCGTCACGTCCGGCGCCCGGTGCCGAAGAAAGCGGGGCATCTGCCATAACGCAACAGGCCCGGTCGACTCGTCGCAGCCCCGGACCGTCGCCGTATAGTCGCGACGCGCGGCCCGATCAACCCTGTTCGGACGACTTATCGCCGTGGCGCGCCCAAAGGTCGGGCCGGCGTGCGCGGGTCAGGCGTTCGCTCTGGTCGCGTCGCCAAGCCGCCACCTTGGCGTGATCGCCCGAGGTCAGCACCTCGGGGATCGTCCGTCCCTGCCACTCGGCGGGGCGGGTATACTGCGGATGCTCCAGCAGGCCGGCGGAATGGCTTTCCTCCACGGCGCTTTCGGCATTGCCCAGCACACCCGGCAGCAGCCGCACGCAGGCGTCGATCAGGGTCATCGCGGGCAGTTCGCCGCCGGTGAGGACATAGTCGCCCATCGAGACCTCGAGGATGTCGAAATGCTCAAGCACGCGCTCGTCCACGCCCTCGAACCGGCCGCAAAGCAACGTCACCCCGTCCTGTCGGGCCAGGTCTTGCGCCATGGCCTGGTCGAAGGGCACGCCGCGCGGACTGAGGTGGATCAGCGGCATCCGGCCCCGCGCCCCCCGGCGCGTGGCCTCGATGGCGTTGCCCAGCACGTCGGCTCGCAACACCATGCCGGCACCACCGCCCGCGGGCGTGTCATCGACGTTGCGATGCTTGCCGACGCCGAAGCGGCGCAGGTCCGTCGTCTCCAGTTGCCAGACCCCGTCCTTGAGGGCCTTGCCGGTCAGGCTGGTCCCCAGCAGGCCGGGAAAGGCGTCGGGCAACAGCGTGATGACCTGCGCGGTCCAGGCACGGGCCAGGACAGGGCGATCGGTCATCAGCTCTTGCGGCTGCGCAGTGGGCCGCAGGGTCTTGCGGCCGTGCGAGCGGGGCGCGGAACTGTTGGGCTGATCTGTCATGTGCGCGTCATAGGTCAGACCTCGGGCAAAGGCGAGTCGCGCAGTGCGGACTTTTGCGCCTCCAGATCGGCGTCTGACAGCGCCGAGCGGTTCAGGTCCAGCAGCCGGGGCGCCAGGGCCGGGTCCGGCCCCTGGTTGGCGCGGGTCGCGCCGGTCAGCCGATTCCGCTTGTCACTTGGCAAACCCAGCAGTTGCAGCAATGGCGCGGCGGGCCCCTCGGGGTTCTCGGACAGGGCTTCCAGCGGCACGACATGCACCGGGTAGGGGGCGACGGCCGCGCGGATCTCCTCTGCCGTCCGGTCAAGATGCGCAGTTTGCCCGTGCGCGCGAGCGTAGTCCGCGTAATCGAGTGTCAGGCGTGTGTGCACAAGGTTGTGCAGCCAGGTGCTGCGCAGCCAGCCGTCGGGGGCACGGGTCATGAATACGAAGTGCAGTTCGGGGTCCTTGTCGATGAAACGCCGGATCACCCTGACCACGGCGGCCATCAGGTCGGGCGCACTGTCATAGCCCTGCTGTCCGTCGCGGCCGGGCATCCGGCCGCAAAAGTTCTCGTCCGAGATCAGTAGCGCCCGCTTGCCCAGGTTCAGCCCGCCCAGAAGGTCGGCCAGGCTGCGGCGAAACCGGTTCATGTCGGGTCCGGCGCTGGTAAGGGAATAGCGCACCGCATGGCGCGCGACAGGGCCCCGGCTGCGACCCGGCAGGACCGTTGCTGCGTGCGGCCAGATCAACGGCCCGTTATCAAGGATGAATTTCTGCGCGCTGGTCGTGCCGGTCTTGTGAAAGCCGCCGTGAATGACGATCCTGCGGCCCGTCACCCTTCAGTCCTCGAACAGCCCGCCGGGCGGGTCGACGACCAGCCGGCCGGCGGCAAGGTCCACCGTGGGCACGATGGACCTGGTGAAGGGCACCAGGACGGTGTCGCGCAGGCCGGGCGCCTGCACCTCGAGCAGGTCGTCGGCGCCGTTGGTCTGCACCGACTTGACCCGGCCGAGGCTGTCGCCGCCGGTGTCGAAAACCGCTAGTCCCACAAGATCGGCATGATAGAACTCGTCGTCGGGCAGGGCGGGCAGCTGGCTGCGCCGCGCGCGCAGTTCGACCCCCTTGAGGGCGTCGGCCTCTTCCTTGGTGGTGATCCCGTCCATGCGCACGACCAGCGCCCCCTTGGCGTGGCCCGTCAGCACGATGGTCTGAACCACCTTTCCGTCGGACCGTGTCAGCGGCGTGTAGTCGATGATGTCCGCGGGCTCGGCGCAGAAGCTCTTAAGCCGCACCTCGCCCCTGACCCCGAAGGCCCCGGCGATGCTTGCGAGGGTGATGGTCTCGTCACTCATGGGCGGTGAGCCCGCCGGGACACCGCACGGGTGCCCCGGCGCGGGCCGATCACTCGGCGGTGTCCGCTGGGGCGGCCGCGGCGGCGGCCTTCTCGGCCTTTTCCTCGGCGCGTTCCCGGGCCTTCTTGCCCGGGGTGCCCTTGCCCGGATTGTTGCGGGTCTTCTTTTCGAGCACGCCGGCGGCCTCGAGCATCCGCGAGACGCGGTCGGTGGGCTGGGCGCCCTTGTCGAGCCAGGCCTTGATGGCGTCCACGTCCATCTTGACACGGTCTTCGCGGTCCTTGGGCAGCAGCGGGTTGTAGGTGCCCAGCTTTTCAAGGAACCGGCCGTCGCGCGGCATGCGGCTGTCGGCGGCGACGATGCGGTAGAAGGGGCGCTTGTTCGAGCCTGCGCGGGCGAGGCGGATCTTCATGGCCATGGGGTTTCTCCTTTGACTGGCCGGGGCGGGTGCCCCGTTATCCTTGGTGCTTTCGATGATGCTGAATGACTTCAGCGATGATGAAGTTCAAAAACTTCGTGGCGAAGTCCGGATCCAGATCGGCATCCAGCGCCAATTTCTGCAGCCGCTCGATCTGGCGCGCCTCGCGCTGGGGATCGGACGGCGGAAGGTCGTGCTCGGCCTTGAGGTGGCCCACCGCCTGGGTGTGCTTGAACCTTTCGGCCAGGGTATAGACGAGGATGGCGTCCAGCCGGTCGATACTGTCGCGATGGCCGGTCAGCACGTCGGCGGCGCCTTGAGGCGTGTCACTCATCGGCTGCTCCGAAGTTTTTCGGCGCGCGGGGTTGGCCCGCCGGGATCGGGTGTGTCGCTCACGGGCCGCCTCATTTCTTCTTTCCGAAACCGCCGAGACCCGGTGGCAGTTGCGATCCGCCCATGCCACCGCCCAGGCCCTTGCCACCGCCAAGCGCCTTGGCGGCCTCTTCCATGGCCTTGGGGTCGTTCATATCGGGCACGGCGCCACCGCCGGCGCCCTTGCCGCCCATCATGCCCTGCATGGCCTGCTTGAGCGCGCCGCCTTTGCCCATCTTGCCCATCTTCTTCATCATGTCGGCCATCTGCCGGTGCATCTTGAGAAGCTGGTTGAGCTCGGACACCTCCAGCCCCGCGCCCTTGGCGATGCGCTTCTTGCGGCTGGCCTGCAGGATCTGCGGGTTGGCGCGTTCGGTCTTGGTCATCGAGTTGATGAGCGCGACCTGCCGCTTGAAGACGTCCTCGTTGACGCCGGCGTCCTGCATCTGCTTGGCGGCCTTCTTCATGCCCGGCATCATGCCCATGACACCTTCCATGCCGCCCATCTTCTGCATCTGGTCGAGCTGCGTCTTCATGTCGTTCATGTTGAACCGGCCCTTCTGGAACCGCTTCATCATGCGTTCGGCCTGTTCGGCCTCCATCGTTTCCTGCGCCTTCTCGACGAGGGAAACGATGTCGCCCATCCCGAGGATGCGGCCCGCGATGCGCTCGGCGTGGAACTCCTCGATGGCGTCCATCTTCTCGCCAAGGCCGACGAAACGGATTGGCTTGCCGGTGACTGCGCGCATGGACAAGGCCGCGCCGCCGCGCCCGTCGCCGTCCATCCGGGTCAGGACCACGCCCGAGACGCCGATCTTGTCGTCGAACTCGGTGGCGACGTTCACCGCGTCCTGGCCGGTCAGGCCGTCGACGACCAGTAGCGTCTCGCGCGGATTGGCGACGTCGCGAACCTCGGCCGCTTGCTGGATGAGCTCTTCGTCTATGTGCAGCCGGCCCGCCGTGTCGAGCATGTAGACGTCATAGCCGCCGAGGCTGGCCTGGGTTTTCGCGCGCTTGGCGATCTGGACCGGGCTTTCGCCTTTGACGATCGACAGGGTGTCCACCCCGACCTGCGTGCCGAGGATCTGCAGCTGCTCCATGGCTGCGGGGCGGTTCACGTCGAGCGAGGCCATGAGGACCTTCTTGCCCTCGCGTTCCTTCAGCCGCTTGGCCAGCTTGGCGGTGGTCGTCGTCTTGCCCGAGCCCTGCAGCCCGACCATCAGGATCGGCGCCGGCGGGTTGTCGACCTTGAGCTTGCCCGGGTCAGTGTCACCGGTCAGGACACGGACCAGTTCGTCGTGGACGATCTTGACCACCTGCTGGCCCGGCGTGACCGATTTCGTGACCGCCTGCCCGGTGGCCTTCTTCTGCACTGCCTTGACGAAATCGCGCGCCACCGGCAGCGACACGTCGGCTTCGAGCAGGGCGATGCGGACCTCGCGCAGAGCTGTCTTGACGTCCTCCTCGGACAGCGCGCCCTGCTTGGTCAGCCGATCGAAGACCCCGGACAGGCGATCGGAAAGACTTTCGAACATCATGCGCCTCCTCGGGGCCGTGTCGCTTTGCCCGGCTCATATGGGACCGGACGGCTCGTTCTGGAACGCCCTGCCGGTCGCGCAAACCGGGCCAACGCGCTATGCCCCCGTGGGCGAAACCTCGCTGACGGGGGGCGATCCCTGGCCGGGCAGGGACCGGAAAGGCAGGGCTTTCCGTATATGGGAGGTCGCTTAGGCTGCCGGCGCGGTCGAGTCAAGCCTTACGATCCGTGCCCAGCCACGCGTTGATGCGCTCGGCGTGCTCCTGCGCGACGGACAGGCCGCCAAAGTCCGGCGCGACGGGACGGGTCTGCGTGTCGAGGCGCAACAGGGCGCGGTGCGAAAGGCGGCTGCTGCGTGCCGATAGCCGGCGGCTCTCGATCTCGGCACCACGGAGGTCCTCAAGCGCGTGAACTTCCTGCTGGTAGCCGAAAATGGTCCGGCGGCGCAGTGTGACGGTGCCGGCGCGCCGGTCGAGTATCACCTGTCGGCGCCGAACGAGCGCGTAGATGATCAGCACGAACGGAGACATGAACACCGCGCCGCCAAGGATCATCATGACCGCATTAACAAGACTGATATCACCAGGCAGGATCACGGTGATGCCCGCCGCGATACCTGCTGCAAGCGGCAGGGCCACGAAGATCGTGAGGAGGGTCCCCGCGACCCAGGGTATGCGATCGAAGATCAGGAGATCCTCTGTGTCGTGAGCAATCTTCATGCGCTCTCCCGGCCGGTCAGGTGCGCACCTCGAAGGGATGCGGCGCGTCTGTGTCCGCGGCGGTGCGCGTCTCGACCTTGTCAACGCGGGCGGCTGGCGGGCCGTCGTGCAGCCGGGTGCGCAGGTCCGCGACCGCGCGTTCCGGCCCCGAGATCAGCGCCTCGACCGAGCCGTCGGGCCGGTTGCGCACCCAGCCGGCGAGGTCCAGCGCGCGGGCCTGCTCTCGTGTCCAGGCGCGAAAACTCACGCCCTGGACCCTGCCGGTGATGCGAGCGTGCAGGGTTGTGCGGGTCATGACGCCCCTCCCCTCGAAACCGTCGCGAACCTAGACCACGATTCCGCCACCGGGCAAGGCCGGCCCGTTGCAATCGGGCGTGCGATCCGCGTAACTGGCCCTCAGCGAAGGGGGTGCGATCAATGGACAACTGGGACGAGATTCGCACCGCGTATCAGGTGGCAAGGGTCGGCACGGTCAGCGGCGCCGCCGAGGTTCTGGGCGTCCACCACGCCACGGTGATCCGGCACATCGACGCGCTGGAAGAGCGTCTGGGCACCCGTTTGTTCCAGCGCCACGCGCGCGGCTACACGCCGACCGAGGCGGGCCAGGACCTGATGCAGGTCGCCGCGACCACCGATGACCAGCTGACCCAGCTGGCCGGCCGGATCAAGGGGCAGGGCGAGGGCGTGAGCGGCGAACTGGTCGTCACCTCACTCGAGGCGTTCTCGCCCGAGTTGACGCCGGTGCTGGCCTCGTTCCGGGCAGCCTACCCCGACATAAGCATCCGCTATCTGACCGGCCAGCGCCTTTTTCGCCTGGAATACGGCGAGGCCCATGTCGCCGTCCGCGCCGGCAAGGCCCCCGATCAGCCTGACAACGTGGTGCAGAAATTCATCCGCCAGTCGGCGCACCTCGTGGCCTCGCGCGGCTATATCGCGCAGCACGGCCAGCCTGCGGGCGAGGAAGACCTGGCCGACCACTGGTTCGTCGGCCCCGAGGACAAGTCCAGCCGCGCCCCCTACAACCAATGGCTGGCCGATGCCGTGCCCGCGGACCGGGTGATCTTCCGGACCTCGACCGCGCGCAACAACGTCGACGCGATCCTCTCGGGCATCGGGATCGGGTTCGTCGGCCTGGGCGAGATGGAGCGCCACCCAGACCTGATCGAGGTGCTGCCCTCGCAGGAAGGTTGGGGCGGCCAGTTGTGGCTGGTCACCCATGTGGATCTGCACCGCACGACCAAGGTGCAGGCCTTTCTCAAGCACCTCAAGGACTGGGCGCGAGCCGAACGGGGATAGAGACCCGCCCGTCCGGAGGGTTTATCCCGGCTCGGCCGCTGGCGCCCCGGCGGTAGCCAATTCGCCCTCCAGAAACCGCTCGAAGGCGTCCAGGTCGATCTGGTCGAACTGGCCGAAGCCCTGCATCCAGACGCTGGCCGCGCGCAGGGCGTCCGGTTCCAGCTTGCACCATTTCACCCGGCCGCGCCGCTCCTGGCTGATCAGGCCCGCACGGGTCAGGATGCCGAGGTGCTTGGAGATCGCGGCCAGCGACATCTCGAAGGGCGCGGCCACGTCGGTGACGGCCATGTCGTCCTCGAGCAGCATCGACAGGATCGCCCGGCGGGTCGGGTCGGCCAGGGCGGCGAAGACAGTATCGAGAGAGACGCTCATGCCTCCATCAAGCGGCACTCGCGCGAAACGTCAACCATGCGGTTGAATATACCCCGCGGTCGCGCGGGGTGCGGCAGGCTCGCGCGGTGCCGAAAAATTTTATATCTGCCAGTGACTTGTGGAGGCTTTAGTCAGCGTTGACTCCGGACCGCCGCCGGCGTAGCACGGCATCAACCGAGGAAAGGGGCAGAACCTTGTCCGATCATGACCCGGCGGATCGCCTGAAGGCGCTGGAGGACAAGATCGCGGCGGCCAGGGGCGGCGAGGCCGACACGCACCATTCCGAGGAACATTATTCCCAGGCGCAACATGCCTGGCGAATGGTGATTGAACTTGTGGCCGGTCTCGGGATCGGCTTCGGCATAGGATACGGGTTGGACGCCCTTCTGGGCACGCAACCGTGGTTGATGGTGCTATTCGTATTTCTGGGCTTCGCGGCCGGTGTAAAAACCATGATGCGAAGCGCCCAGGAGATGCAGAACACGCAGCTGCCCGGGCCGGGCGGCGAAGACGGGAAAGACGAACGCGATGGCGACTGAGACAACCGGAGAAGAGAGCAGCCTGGTCTTCCACCCGATGGACCAGTTCATCGTCGAGCCGCTGTTCGGCAACGGCCCGGTCAGCTGGTATACCCCGACCAACGTGACGCTCTGGATGGCGCTGGCGGTCATCGGCGTGATCCTGCTGCTGGTGCTGGGCACCAGCCGCCGCGCCATCGTGCCCAACCGCACCCAGTCGATCGCCGAGCTTGCCTATGGCTTCGTCTACAAGATGGTCGAGGACGTGGCCGGCAAGGATGCCGTCGGCTTCTTTCCCTACATCATGACGCTGTTCATGTTCATCGTCTTCGCCAACTTCCTCGGGCTGGTGCCGACGGCCTTTACCACCACATCGCACTTTGCTGTCACGGTGCTGCTGGCGTTGGCCGTCTTCCTGACCGTCACAATCGTCGGTTTCGTCAAGAACGGCACCAAGTTCCTCGGCCTGTTCTGGGTCGAAAGCGCGCCGCTGTTGCTGCGCCCGATCCTCGCCGTGATCGAGATCATCTCGTATTTCGTGCGGCCGGTCAGCCACTCGATCCGGCTTGCCGGCAACCTGATGGCCGGCCACGCCGTGATCAAGGTTTTCGCCGGCTTTGCCGCCATCGCGCTCGTCAGCCCGCTCTCGGTGCTGGCGATCACCGCGATGTACGGCCTCGAGGTCCTCGTGGCCTTCATCCAGGCCTACGTCTTCACAATTCTGACCTGCGTGTATCTCAAGGACGCGCTGCATCCGTCGCACTAGGGTCCGAACCCCAATCCCGAAACTTCCAAATCAACCGTAAGGAGAACTCTCATGGAAGGCGAACTCGCACATATCGGCGCCGGTCTGGCTGCAATCGGCTCGGGCGCCGCGGCCATCGGTGTGGGCACCGTGGCCGGCAACTTCCTGGCCGGCGCGCTGCGCAACCCCTCGGCGGCCGGCGGCCAGACCGCGACCCTGTTCATCGGTATCGCCTTCGCAGAGGCCCTGGGGATCTTCTCGTTCCTCGTCGCCCTGCTGCTGATGTTCGCCGTCTGAGCCTTACGGAACACCATCCTTGCGCGCGGGCGGCGCGGTAACGGGCCGCCCGACAGTGAGACCAGGTTCCGACGGAGGACGCCATGGCGACCGAAACAACCGGGCAAACAGCAAGCACCTGCGTGGGTGCGGATGGCTCTGCCATCGGCATGCCGCAGCTCTGCTTCGACTGGTGGCCCAACCAGATTTTCTGGCTCGTACTCACGCTCGTCGTGATCTACGTGGTACTGTCGCGCGTCGCGCTGCCCCGCATCTCTGCGGTGCTGGCCGAGCGCGCGGGCACCATCACCAACGACATCGCCGCGGCTGAAGAGCTCAAGCAGAAGGCGAAAGAGGCCGAGGAGGCCTACCAGAAGGCGCTCGCCGACGCCCGTGCCGAAGCCCAGCGCATTGCCGCCGAGACCAAGGCCGGTATCCAGGCTGAACTGGACGCGGAGATGGAAAAGGCCGATGCCGAGATCGCGGCCCGCACCGCCGAGAGCGAGAAGGCCATTGCCGAGATCCAGGCCAGCGCCATGGACAGCGTCAAGGACGTGGCAAAGGACGTGGCCAAGGATATCGTCGGCGCGATGGGCGGTGAGGCCGACGGGCGTACCGTGACCGCGGCGGTCAACGCCAGACTGAAGGGGCAAGCGTCATGAAACGGCTCATCACAACCGCCGCCCTCGGGTTGGCCGCCTCGCCCGCCCTTGCGGCCAGTGGCGACTATGGCTTTCTCTCGTTGAATAATACCGACTTCATCGTGTTGCTGGGCTTCATCGTCTTCATCGGCGTGCTGGTCTATTTCAAGGTGCCCGGCATGCTCGGCAAGATGCTGGACGACCGGGCCGCGGGTATCCAGTCCGAACTGGACGAGGCGAAAGCGCTGCGAGAAGAGGCGCAGACCCTGCTCGCGTCCTATGAACGCAAGCAGAAAGAAGTCGAGGCCCAGGCGGAGCGGATCGTCAAGACGGCGCGCGAAGAGGCCAAGACCTCGGCCGAGCAGGCCAAGGAGGACATCAAGGCCTCTGTCGCGCGGCGTCTGGCCGCCGCCGAAGACCAGATCGAGAGTGCCAAGGACGCGGCCATGCGTGATGTTCAGGCCCAGGCCGTGACCGTTGCGATCGGCGCCGCGCAGGACGTGATCGCCAAGCAGACCACGGCGACCGAGGCCAACAAGCTCATCGACGATGCGATCGCCGAGGTCGGCGCGAAACTGCACTGACGCGCGATGGCATCCCCATGAACAGGCCCGGGTCCAGCGCCCGGGCCTTTTTCATGCGCGGCAACGCGGCCCGGCGTGCCGTCAGCGTCCGACCTCGTGGTCGTAGCGCTGCCGGGCGATGGCCTCGTTGCGTTCGGCGCGCTTGTGATCCCACAGGGCCTGTTCGACGAAGGACAGATGCGCCACGACCGCCGAGCGCGCGCCCGCTGCGTCGCGCGCCTGAAGCGCGTCGTTGATGGCGCGGTGTTGGCCCAGCAGGCTGTCGCGTGTCATGCGCTGCTTGAACATGATCTGGCGGTTGTAGAAGACCCCCTCGCGCAGCAGCTGATACATCGAGCGCATCATGTGCAGCATGATGACGTTGTGGCTGGCCTCGATGATCGACAGGTGGAAATCCGCGTCCAGTCCGGCCTCTTCCTGCGGATTGCGCTTCGAATGGGCCGCTTCCATCTTGCCGAAAATGGCCTCGATCACCTTGAGGTCGGTCTCAGTCCCGTGGGTGGCGGCCCGCTCGGCTGCCAGCCCTTCCATGTCGCGGCGAAAGGCGATGTAGTCGAAGACCGCCTCATCATGGGTGGAAAACAGCCGCACCAGCGCGTCGGAAAAGGCGTTGCCGAAGACCTCGGCGACGTAGACGCCGGAACTGGCGCGGCTGGTCAGAAGCCCCGCCGCCTGCAACTCGGCGAGGGCCTCGCGCAACGAGGGGCGCGATACGCCCAGCCGTTCGGACATCTCCCGTTCCGAGGGCAGACGCTCACCCGGGCGCAGTATGCCCCGCAGGATCAATTGCTCGATCTGCCTGACCACCGAGTCAGAGAGCTTTTCCGGTCGGACGGGTTCGAATGGCATTGGGCCTCCGCTGGCGCTGGTCAGGTTATATGACCAACGCCGGCGGGCCTCAATGGTCGGGGTGCGCGCCCCCTGCTCAGGCGTTCGGTGTGATGGTGATCTCGACCCGCCGGTTCTGGGCCCGGCCTTCGGGGGTCAGGTTCGTGGCCACCGGCGCGTCCTCGCCCCGCCCGATTGAGCGGATGCGGTTGGGGGCCACGCCTGCCCCGATCAGCACCGAACTGACGGCCTGCGCGCGCCGCGCCGACAGGTCCTGGTTGTAAGCGGCCGGCCCGGTGTTGTCGGTATGGCCGATCACGTTGACCGTTGTCCCGGTGTAGCGGTTGATCGAGGCGGCCAGCGTGGTCAGGTCCGAGCGCAGCGCGCCGGTCAGCTGGGCGCTGTCGGTGGGAAACAGGATGTCTTGCGGCAGGGTCACGACCAGCTGCTCGCCAGTGTTCACGATCTGCGCGTTGTTGCCCATCTGCTGGCGCAACTCGGCCTCCTGCCGGTCAAGCTGAGCACCGGCGACAGCGCCCAGGCCGCCACCGGCAATGGCCCCCACAACGGCCCCCCGGCGGCGTTCGTCGGCAGTGTCGCCCGAGGCGATGCCCAGCAGGGCGCCGAGGCCCGCGCCCACGGCAGCGCCGGTCTGCTGGTTGCGGTTGGGGTTGTTGGGGTCGGTCATCTCTTCGCAGCCGGCGACAACGAACAGCGAAGCGGCGAGGAGGGCCGTGGTCAGCTTTGAAATCGTCATGAGTCGTCTTTCATCTTTTGGATGCCGCGGTTTGGCACAGTGATGACCCTAGCATAGTCTCGGGGCAATCCTGATATCCAATATCAGCCACCGGGCACGCGGTTTGTCGCCGATGCGCCTGTCTCTGCCCGCGCCGATTCCCAGGCGAGGATGGCGCGCTTGACAGGCAGGCCCCAGTGATAGCCGCCCAGGCCGCCAGACTTGCGGATTGCCCGATGGCAGGGGATCAGGAAACCGATGGGGTTCCGGCCCACGGCATGTCCCACGGCGCGGGCCGCGCGCGGCTTGCCGATCATGCTTGCGATCTCGGAATACGTTGTCACCTTGCCCGAGGGGATCGCCAGCAGCGCCTCCCAGACCTTGATTTGCAACGGCGTGCCGATGACGTGCAACGGCGCACGCGCCCCGGCCCCGTCAAAGGCCGCCTGTGCCCATGGCTGCAACGCCGCGGGATTCTCGGCGAATGTCGCCTGCGGCCAGCGCGCGGCGAGGTCGGACATCGCTGCATCCTCGCCGGTTTCCGCGGCAAAGCCGATGCCGCAAATCCCCCGGTCTGTGCCCATGATCAGCGCCCGACCGAAGGGGCTGTCGAACCGGCCCCAGTGCACGGTCAGCCCGGCGCCGCCGCGGGCATAGTCGCCCGGGCTCATCGCTTCCCACCGCAGGAACAGGTCGTGCAGCCGCCCGGACCCGGACAGCCCCACCGCATCGGCTGTGTCCAGTGTCGTGAAACGCTCTTGCAGCAACGTCTTGGCATGTCCCAGCGCAAGGTATTGCTGATAACGCTTGGGGCTGACGCCGACCCAGCGCGAGAACACCCTCTGGAAATGTGCGGGAGACATACCCATCCGGCTGGCCAGATCATCCAGCGACAGCGGCACCGGGGCGGCGTCGATCTCGGCAATGGCGCGGCGGATCACGTGGTAATGGTAACTGGCGTCGGGTGTCATGACCGCAGCATAGGCCGGGAGCAATATCCGGGCGACCCGGTTCTTGCGCGAATGCCCGCTGCGACAAATAATACAGTTTTCTTATATGTAAAACTCGACGACTGTCGTGTTAAAGCCAACCCCAATCCGAAAGGACACGACCCATGCGACTCCCCTCCGCCGCCGCCCTTGCCCTCTGTGCGGCCCCGGCCTTGGCGCAAGACGCCCCCGATCTCGTCACAGTGGTGACCAGTGACAACGCCCAGACCCAGTTGATGTCGATGGTTCTGACCAATCAGGCACTGGGGCAGGACAAGTCGGTTCATATCCTGCTGTGCGGGCCGGGCGGCGACATCGCCCTGACCGATGCCCCGCAAAGCGCAACTGCGGGCCAGCCGCCCAAGGACATGAGCCCGCAGCAGCTGCTTCAGGCGGCGATCTCGAAAGGGGCGACCGCCGAGGTCTGCGCGATCTACCTGCCGGGCGAGGGCGTCGGGGAGTCGGCCCTGGTAGACGGTGTGGGCGTGGCCAAGCCACCGGAGATGGCCGGTGCGATGCTTGGTGACGCGACGCAGGTCTGGTCTTTCTGATCCGGTCTCGTCATCCAAGGCGGGGCAATCGGCGGTGTGTCGCGGATTGCCCCGACGGCGCGGACACGGCATAAGCCGGGGATGGCAAAGCAGCTTCCCTACACCGAGATGCGCGCGGTTTTCGAGCGTTTTCAGGCCGCCGAACCCGACCCGCGGGGCGAGCTGAACCACGTCAACGCCTTTACCCTGGTGGTGGCGGTAGCGCTGTCGGCGCAGGCCACGGACGCGGGCGTGAACAAGGCGACCGAAACGCTGTTCAAGGTCGCCGATACCCCCGAAAAGATGCTGGCCCTGGGCGAAGAGGGCGTGATCGATCATATCAAGACGATCGGACTCTATCGCAACAAGGCGAAGAACGTCATCAAGCTTTGCCGCATCCTTGTCACGGACTATGGCGGCACGGTGCCCAACTCGCGCGCCGCGCTGCAGTCGCTGCCCGGTGTCGGGCGCAAGACGGCCAACGTGGTCCTGAACATGTGGTGGCGCTACCCGGCGCAGGCGGTGGACACGCATATCTACCGCGTCGGCAACCGCACCGGCATCTGCCCCGGCAAGGACGTGGTCGCGGTGGAACGCGCGATCGAGGACAACGTGCCGGTCGATTACCAGCGGCACGCGCACCACTGGCTGATCCTGCACGGCCGCTATGTCTGTACCGCCCGGAACCCCAAATGCGCCGCCTGCGTCATTCGTGACCTGTGCCGATACGAGGACAAGACAGCATGAACAAGAAATTCGAAGTGGTCGGCATCGGCAACGCCATCGTCGACGTGATCGCGCCGGCCGACGATGCCTTTCTCGATCAAATGGGGATCGAGAAGGGCATCATGCAACTGGTCGAGCGCGACCGGGCCGAGGTCCTCTATGCCGCGATGGACCACCGCAGCCAGTCGCCGGGCGGATCGGTGGCCAACACCCTGGCCGGGATCGGCAAGCTGGGGCTGGCGTCGGCCTTCATCGGCCGCGTCAAGGACGACGCGCTGGGCCGGTTCTTCATCGAGGCGACCGAGGTCGACGGCTGCGCCTATGTGAATTCCGCCACCGAGGGGGGCGAGCCGACCTCGCGGTCGATGATCTTCGTCAGCCCCGATGGCGAGCGGTCCATGAATACCTACCTCGGCAACGGGGCCGAACTGGACTCCGACGACGTGGACGAGGCGGTCTGCGCCGAGGCGCAGGTGATGTTCCTGGAAGGCTACCTCTTCGACAAGCCGAAGGGGAAAGAGGCCTTCTACAAGGCCGCCCGCCTGACCCGCGAGCACGGCGGGCGCGCGGGCATCGCGATTTCCGATCCGTTCTGCGTGGACCGTCACCGGGCCGATTTCCTGGACCTGATCGAGAACGAGCTGGACTTCGTCATCGGAAACGAGGCGGAGATCCGCGCCCTCTATCGCAATGACGACCTCGAGGCCGACCTCGCGGCGGTGTCGCAAATCTGTTCACTGGTGGTCTGCACCCGGTCGGGCGACGGGGTGACGATCATGCGCGAGGGCCATCGCACCGACGTGAGCGTGGAAAAGATCGTGCCGATGGACGCCACCGGCGCGGGCGATCAGTTCGCCGCCGGGTTCCTTTACGGGCTGGTGCTGGGGCACGACATGGAAACCTGCGGCAAGCTGGGCGCCATCGCCGCGCGCGAGGTCATCAGCCACTACGGCGCCCGGCCCGAGGCCGACATCCGCGAGTTGTTCCGCAATCACGGGCTGGGCTAGCCGGGCGGCCGGGGCGGCGCCGGCGCGCCGTTACTCGCCCAGCTTGGCGTGCACCTCGTCCAGGTCGATCTCGCCCACCGGCATTTTGTTCGACGGGTCCTCGAAGTCGTATTTGAACAGCTGGAAGTCCTTCTTGTAGATCTCGTAAACAAGGTGCATCGACAGGTCGTCGAAATAGTCCTCGACCGGATGGGCGCGCTTGGGTCCGTGGCCTTCGGACTCGTTGAACCGCGGCACCTCGTCCAGCTTGACCTGAACCGGCGTGTCGATGGCGTCGAGAACGGATTGCATGCCCTCGTTGAACCGCTCGGTCCAGAAGATGTTGTCGTAGGTGCCGCCGTTGAGGATGAAAGTGCTGACATGGCCCGACATGGCCGACCAGTGAATGTCGGGATCCATGGGCCGGCGCCAGCGTATGGTGTCGCGCGCGAACAGCAGGAACCGGCGGAAACTCTTGACCTGGTCGAATTCGAAGCCGTCCTCGGGGCTGCCGACCTCGATGCCGTATTTCTGGATCAGCAGCGGCACCAGCTTGCCGCGGTAGCGTTTGCCGTTGCGCTGTATGCCGCAAATCTTGTCGAAGAAGCTGGACAGGATGCGCGTGTAGGGGTTGCGCACGCAGGTGAAGGCATAGCTGCGGTGCGCCTGGACATTCTCGGTGATCCTGGGCTGGCTCGCCTCGAAGGCCCACTTGTGCATGCCGTGGTCGGCATCGTGGATGTCCCCATCGAAGAACCTGCCGTTGTCTGAATAGAACATGACCTGTCCGATGGTCGAACAGGCGCATTTCGGGACGACGCGGTAAACGACGCTCTCGCTCTCGGTCATCCAGGTCCCGGGAAACCCCATGTGCGCTGCCTCCAGAAGAGCCGATCCTGCTCGGCTTTGCCCCCGTCGAGCAAAAAAGCAAAGAAATCGTGTTTATTCAATCTGTGTTCACGTTTAGACATTTAAGACAATCCGAGCCGAGGGGGTAGACCGTTTCCAGCATGGCGCGCATTGCCTTCATACTGCTGTGTCACAAGGACCCCGAGGCGATCATTCGCCAGGCCAGGCAGCTGACTGCGGTTGGCGACTGCATCTCGATCCATTTCGACGCCCGCGCTCCGGCCGCGTCTTACGCGATGATCCGCGAGGCGCTGGCGGACGATCCCAGCGTGACCTTCGCGAAAAAGAGGGTGCGCTGCGGCTGGGGCGAATGGTCGTTGGTGCAGGCCACGCTGCACGCGGTCGAGGCCGCGGTCGAGGCCTTTCCGCGCGCGACGCATTTCTACATGGTCTCGGGCGACTGCATGGCGATCAAGTCGGCGCAGTATGCCCATGCGGTGCTGGACGCCGACGATGTCGATTACATCGAAAGCTTCGATTTCTTCGAAAGCGATTGGATCAAGACCGGCATGAAGGAAGAACGCCTGATCTACCGGCACTGGTTCAACGAACGCACGCAGAAGACGTGGTTTTACCGGTCCTGGTGGTTGCAGCGACGGCTGGGCCTGGAACGCGAGATTCCGGCCGACATCCAGGTCATGATCGGCAGCCAGTGGTGGTGCCTGCGCCGCCGCACGATCGAGTGGATTATGGATTTCGTGCGCCGGCGGCGCGATGTCGTGCGCTTCTTCCGCACGACCTGGATCCCCGACGAGACGTTCTTTCAGACGCTGGTTCGCCACCTCGTGCCCGAACCCGAGATACGCACCCGGACGCTGACCTTCCTGATGTTCACCGACTACGGCATGCCGGTGACTTTCCACGACGATCACTATGACCTGCTGCTGAGCCAGGATTACCTGTTCGCCCGCAAGATCAGCCCCGAGGCGGCGCGCCTGCGCGCCTGGCTGGGGGACCTCTACGCCTCGGACCGGATCGAGTTCCAGATTTCCGACGAGGGACGGCGCTTGTACCATTTCCTGACCGGGCGCGGGCGGATCGGGCGGCGCTTCGCCCCGCGGTTCTGGGAGACGGAGACATCGCTGGGCCGCGAGCGGGAACTGCTGATCGTGGCCTGCAAGAAATGGCACGTGGCCAAGCGGCTGGTGGGGTCGATCAAGCACCACACCAACATCCCCGCCATCGAATACCTGTTCAACGAGGAGGACACCCCGTTGCCCGACCTCGGCGGTATCCAGAGCACCCTGGAAAAGCGCACCCGGCACCGCCGGGCGCTGATGCGGATGCTGTTCGACTATCATGAGACGGATCGGCTTATCTTCTGCATCGACACGGCCAACCTGGACCTGATGCAGGACTTCTTCTCGGATCGGAACGTCACCCGCCTGCTCGAAATCGAGTGCACGTTTTCGGACGACTTCCTGATCGGCCATGCCCAGCGCGTGGGCCTTGCGGGGGCGCAGACTTCGGAGGAAACGCTCAAGCAGTTGCTGCCCACGATCCGCTATGATGTCGTCTTCGAGGCCGACCGCATCCGCGATGCGGGTTTCCCGAATCATACGCGGATCCGCGAGTCCAACACGCCCGAGCAGAATGCCCCGCCGATCGCCGCCTTCCTGAGCCTGCCCGAGGAGAGCGCACGCGGTATTGCCGAGACCCCCCATCTTTTTGCCGATTGAGGAGAGCGGAATGGACTTCGACTATGACGACCAGAACATCTTTGCAAAAATCCTGCGGGGCGAGATCCCCAACGACACGGTCTTCGAGAACGCCCACGCCCTGGCGTTTCGCGATATCCGGCCCCAGGCGCCGGTGCATGTGCTGGTGATCCCCAAGGGGCCCTATGTTTCGCTCGATCACTTCGCCCGCGATGCGAGCGCCGAGGAACAGGCCGGGTTCTTCGCCGCTGTCGCCGCCGTCTGTGAGGGCGAGGGGGTCGAGGGCGGTTTTCGCGCCATTTCCAACGCCCGCGCAGATGGCGTGCAGGAGGTGCCGCATTTCCACCTGCACATCATGGGCGGGCGCTCCATGGGCCCGATGCTGGCAAATTGAGTGCTGCGCACGCTCTTTTCGTGAGGGGATGAGGGGGCGCTGCCCCCTCAATCACCCCCGGGATATTTCTGGCCAGAAGACGGGGTCAGGCGCGGGTCAGGGACAGGAAGACGTCTTCGAGGTCGGCTTCCTCGGTGCGGACATCGGCGATGGAGATGCCGGCGGCGCGGACCGCGGCGAGGACCGACTCCGCCGGGGTCAGAGAGGTGCGATAGGTGAAATGCATGGTGCCGTCGGGGCGGGCCTCGGCGCTGACGCCCTCGGGCATCGCGGGCAGGGCGGCGGCGCTTTCCGGGCGGATCACCATGGTCTTTCGGTCGAGCCGTGACAGGAGGTTGGCGGTGCTGTCGTTGGCGATGACCGAGCCGTGGTTGATGATGGCGATCTGGTCGCACATCTGTTCGGCCTCTTCGAGGTAGTGCGTCGTCAGGATGATCGTCATGCCCTGGTCGTTGAGTTTGCGCACGTTCTGCCAGAGCATGTTGCGCAGCTCGATATCGACGCCGGCGGTGGGCTCGTCCAGTACCAGCACCTGCGGGGAATGGACCAGCGCCTTGCCCAGAAGCAGCCGCCGCCGCATCCCGCCCGAGAGCGAGCGGGCGTAGGCCTCGGCCTTGTCGGCCAAGCCGATGAGGTCCAGCAACTCGTCCGTGCGGCGCTTGTGGCTGGGCACACCGTAGAGGCCGGCCTGCACGTCGAGCGAGCCGCGCGGTGTGAAGAAGGCATCGAGGTTGGGTTCCTGCGGCATGACGCCGATGCTGGCCCGCGACTGGCGCGGGTTGGCGTCCTGGTCGAAGCCCCAGATCTTCACGGTGCCCGACGACTTGATCACCAGCCCGGCGAGGATGTTGATCAGCGTGGACTTGCCAGCGCCGTTGGGCCCCAGCAGCCCGAAGATGGACCCGCGCGGCACCGCGAGGTCGACGCCGTCGAGCGCCACCTTTTCGGGGGATCGGCGCGCGGCGGCATAGGTCTTGTGCAGCCCCTCGATCTCGATCGCGTTCTCGGCCATGTCGCCCTGTCCCTCTCTTGTTCGCGGCCCGCCATGCGGTATATGAGGGTCCTAGACCGCAGCCCTGAAAGAGGCAATCAGATGTCCATTCCCCCGCCCGAGACCCGGATCGTGCAACGCCATCGGATTGCCTGCGATGGCGGCGAGGGGGCGCTGGGCCATCCGCGGGTGTGGCTGCAGATCCCGCAAGAGACCGGCTGGGTCGAATGCCCCTATTGCGATGCGAAATTCATTCACGAGGATTTCGCGGGCAAGGTCTGACCGGTGGCGCGGGGCTCCGTCTCAGCTGATGGGGATCGGTGCGTCGCCGCAGGGCAGTTCCGCCGAGGGGCGCCCCTCGGGGGTGAGGTAGGCCAGAACGTTGGTGCCGGTCCAGACCCGGATCGGTCGCCCGGCACTGTCGCGGCCGCGGCCGATCACCGTGCCGGTCCTGTTGTCCTGCGTGTAGTATAGGACCTCGATCGTGACGCCGTCGCGACATTTCATCCGCGATGTGCCCGATCCCATGAGCCCGTCTGACCGCCAGGTTCCGGTGCAGGTTACGCCGTCGCTGGTCGTGCCCGTCACGGTGCCCTGGTCCCAGCCCCGGGCCTGTCCGTCGAAATAGCGCCCCGCGGTCCCGATGCAGGCCAGGACCCGGACGCAGTTTTCCGGACTGTGGGGTATGTTGCGGCACGCCGGCGCGGCCTGCGCCGGTGGATCAGCGGTGATCGGGGGAAGTTCGAGCTGCTGGGCCGTGGCGGGCGCGGCGATCAAAGTCGCAACTGGCAACAGGTGGCGTAACATGGCAGAACCTCACTCGGACAACACTGGGAGTCGGTTAGCATGGCGGGTCAATTCGGAAAAGGCTGTCATCTGCACCTGATCGACGGGTCCGCCTATATTTTTCGCGCCTACCATGCCCTGCCGCCCCTGACCCGCAAGTCCGACGGGATGCCCGTGGGCGCGGTCAGCGGCTTTTGCAACATGCTCCAGCGGTATGTCGAGGGCAACATCGGCTCGGACGTGACGCACCTGGCGGTGGTCTTCGACAAGGGCAGCCACACCTTTCGCAACGACCTTTATGATCAATACAAGGCCAACCGTGACGCGATGCCCGAGGACCTGCGCCCGCAGATTCCGCTGACGCGCCGCGCGACGCAAGCCTTCAATATCGCCTGCAAGGAGATCGAGGGCTTCGAGGCCGACGACATCATCGCCACCCTGGCCGCGCAGGCGCGCGCGGCCGGCGGGCGCGTCACCATCCTGTCCTCGGATAAGGACCTGATGCAGCTGGTCGGCGACGGGGTCGAGATGCTCGACCCGATGAAGAACCGCACCATCGACGGCGAGGGCGTGGCCGAGAAATTCGGCGTGCCCCCGGACCGGGTGGTCGACGTGCAGGCGCTGGCCGGTGACAGCGTCGACAACATCCCCGGCGCGCCGGGAATCGGGATCAAGACGGCGGCCATGCTGATCAACGAGTTCGGCTCGTTGGAGGATTTGCTGGACCGCGCCGAGGAGATCAAGCAGCCCAAGCGCCGCCAGACCCTGGTGGAGCATCGCGACCAGATCGAGCTGTCCAAGAAGCTGGTGCAGTTGGACGGCGGGATGGACCTCGACTTCACCCTGGACGATCTGGAGGTCCGCGACGCCGAGCCGGAGACGCTGCTGGGTTTCCTGTCGGAGATGGAGTTCCGCACGATCACCAAGCGCATCGCAGACAAGCTTGGCGTCGAGCCACCGGTGATCGAGGACCGCGCGCCCGAGGGGGCCACGCCCCCCGAACAGGACGCGGGCCCCGAGGCGCAGCCCTTCGACCCCGACACCTACGAGACCGTGCGCGACGCGGACGCCCTGCAAGCCTGGATCGACCGCGCCCACGAGCGCGGGACCGTGGCCTTGGACACCGAGACAACCGGCCTGAACGAGATGACCGCCGAACTGGTGGGCATCTGCCTGAGCGTCGATCCCGGCGCGGCCTGCTACATCCCGCTTGCGCATGTCTCCGACGCGGGCGGCAACCTGTTCGGCGCCGAGGCCCGCGCCTCGGGGCAGATGGACATGGACACCTGCCTGAAGATGCTGCGCCCCATGCTGGAGGACGACAGCGTCCTAAAGATATTCCAGAATGCCAAGTACGACTGCAAGGTGCTGGCCCGTTACGGAATCACCGTCGCGCCCTTCGACGACACCATGCTGATGAGCTACGCGCTCAATGCCGGGCTGCACGGGCACGGGATGGACGCGCTGGCCGAACGCTACCTGTCGCACAAGCCCATCGAGATCAAGGCGCTGCTTGGCACGGGAAAATCCGCGAAAACCTTCGACCGGGTGCCGATAGAGGACGCCACGCGTTACGCCGCCGAGGACGCCGATATCACCCTGCGGCTCTGGCAGCTTTTCAAGCCGCAGCTGCACCGCGAACAGGTCACGACCGTCTACGAGACGCTGGAACGGCCCCTGTCGCCGGTGCTGGCGCGGATGGAACGGCACGGGATCAAGGTTGACCGCAACACGCTGTCGCAGATGTCCAACGCCTTTGCCCAGAAGATGGCGGGGCTGGAGGCAGAGATCCACGAGCTGGCCGGCGAATCCTTCAACGTCGGCAGCCCGGCGCAGGTGGGCGAGATCCTGTTCGGCAGGATGGGCTTCGAGGGTGGCAAGCGCGGCAAGTCCGGCAAGTATTCCACGCCGGCCGACGTGCTCGAGGATCTGGCGACTGAGCACGACCTGCCCGCGCGCATCCTAGACTGGCGGCAGTTGTCCAAGCTGAAATCGACCTACACCGACGCGCTGCAGACCCATATCAACGCCGAGACGGGCCGGGTGCATACGTCCTACGTGCAGACCGGGGCCAACACCGGGCGGCTCGCCTCGACCGACCCCAACCTGCAGAACATCCCCGTGCGCAGCGAAGAGGGGCGCCGCATCCGCGAGGCCTTCGTCGCCGAAAAGGGCAACGTGCTGGTCAGTCTCGACTATTCGCAGATCGAGCTGCGCATCCTGTCCCATGTCGCCGACATCGCGGCCCTCAAGCAGGCCTTTCGCGAGGGGCAGGACATTCACGCGGCCACCGCCTCGGAGATGTTCAACGTCCCGCTGGCCGACATGACGTCCGAGGTGCGCCGGCAGGCCAAGGCGATCAATTTCGGGGTGATCTACGGGATTTCGGCCTTCGGGCTCGCGCGCAACCTGCGCATTCCGCGCGACGAGGCCAAGGGCTTCATCGACCGCTACTTCGAGCGGTTCCCGGGGATTCGCACCTACATGGACGAGACCGTCGCTTTCTCCAAGGAACACCACTTCGTCCGTACGCTCTTCGGGCGCAAGATCCACACCCCCGAGATCAACGCCAAGGGTCCCGGCGCGGGATTTGCCAGGCGGGCCGCGATAAACGCGCCGATCCAGGGCGCGGCGGCGGACGTGATCCGGCGGGCCATGGTGCGGATGCCCGATGCCATCGCCGATCTGCCGGCGAAGATGCTGCTGCAGGTCCACGACGAACTGCTGTTCGAAGTCGAGGCCGCGGCGGTCGATGACCTGATCGGTGCTGCGCGCGACGTCATGGAACGGGCGGCCGACCCGGCGGTGAAGATCGACGTGCCGCTCGTCGTCGATGCCGGGCAGGGCGAAACCTGGGGCGGGGCGCATTAGGCCCCGCGTGTGCCGTTTTCGGACGCGCGGGATGGCGTGTTAGGGCTAAAGGGCACACTCCGACAAGAAGGATGCCGCCATGTCCCGCGAAACCGAGCTGATCCTGTGCCCGCTGAACCTGCGGCACGTCCGCCACGACTTTGCCGCCTACGAGGAAGCCGTCGAAATGGCCCAGCGGCGCCGGGCGCGGCTGATCGTGGCCACCATCGCCCCCGAGATCGAGCGCAACCTGAACATCTACGACAGCGATGCCTACTGGGGCCAGGAATTGCGCAATTTCGTCGAGGCGCATCCGGCCGAGGGCGTCGAGGTGGACCTGATCGTGCGCAAGGGCGCGGTGCATCGCCAGATCGTTAAGCTGGCGCGCGAACAACGGGTGGACCTGATCGTGATGGAGGCCGCCAACCCGAAGATCCAGGACTACCTGCTGGGCACCACCGCCAGCCATGTCGTCGCGCATGCGGCCTGTTCGGTCTACGTGGTGCGGTAAAACGTCATGAAGCAAGAAGGGCCGAGGCAGCACCCCGGCCCGTGGGTGCGGGCCGCTCAGGCCCGCGCCACTGCTGATGTCGCCGGATCAGTTGACCTTGTCGGCCTCCAGCACGCCGGCGTTCTTCGGTGCGTCGGCCTTGGCGATCTCGATCCGGCGTGGCTTGAGCGCCTCGGGCACCTCGCGCACAAGGTCGACATGCAGCATGCCGTTCTCGTGCGTCGCCCCCTCGACACGGACGTGATCCGCCAAGGTGAAGCGCCGCTCGAAGGCGCGCGTCGCGATACCGCGATGCAGGAACGTCCGCCCCTGATCGTTTTCGCTGTCCGCCTCCTCGGCCTTGCGGCCGGTGATCAGCAGGGCGTTTTCACGTACCTCGACTGTCAGGTCGCTTTCCGAAAAGCCCGCAACGGCGACGGAAATGCGCCAGGCGTCATCGTCCGTCTTCTCGATGTTGTAGGGCGGATAGGTCTGGGTGCTGGGATCATTGTCCAGAACCCGATCCATCATGTCGGCGATTTGGTCGAAGCCGACGGTCGCACGGTAAAGCGGTGCAAGATCGAAGTGTCTCATGGTCATCCTCCTTTGAGCGATACCTATGGGTCATGCCTTCCCGATCCGGGACAGGCGGGTGTGCGAGACCCTAAACCGGCGCCTCGCACAAAAGATTTGGGAAGGTCGGTGGCGGGTTTCAAGACCCTCAGGGCCGCACGAAACGCGCCCCTGTCTCGGATCGTTCGCCGGGGGCCAGCACCCGGGCCCGGCCGGGAACGGTATCGAAGACTTCGGTGTCCGTCTCCAGCGCCGCGCGCAGGGTCGCGAGCGGCCGGGCGAGGTCCATCCCGAGGGCAACGCGCCGGCCGTTGAGTTCGGCCATGGATGACACGACCGAGACCAGGCGCATCGCCCCGGCCTCGTCGCGGAAGATGGGCGATCCCGAGGCGCCGAAGTCCACCGCGCAGTCCATGACCAGGGCCGGGCCGGCCGTGCCCAGCACGTTGCAGATTTCCTGCAGCGAGGGATGCCCGGCCCGCCCCTTGGCGTAGGAGACGACCCCGACCTCGGTGCCCCGCCCGACCTGTCTGGACACGCGAAAGGGATGGATGCGAGTGTTGCGGATTGGCTGATCCAGTTCCAGCAGGGCAAGGTCCTTGGTCACCTCGCCGGCGGAGGGCGCGCGCGTGAAGACGTAGTCGGGATGGATGACCGCCCGCCGCAGTCCGCGGCTGGCCTCGGCCCGGCCGCCGCGCAGGCCGGCGCGAAATTCGAGGTCGGCGGTGTCCAGCCGGCGGCCGGTTTCGCGGTCGAACAGGCAATGCGCGGCCGTCAGAACCCGGTCGGGCGCGATCAGCGTGCCGGTGCAGAACCCGCCGCCGGCCACGTCGATCCGGCCCACCGCCTCCCAGCCGCGGGCCGCGTTGCCATCCAGAAGCGGACGCAGGGCGCTGTCCTGCGCTTGTCCCGCGCCGGGCAGGGCCAGCGCCGCAAGCAGCGTCAACAGAAGGGCAATCAGGGGGCGGTGCATCGCGAGGGGGCCTGTCATCGTCACACCCATGCGCCTATCGCCGACATGGGGCAAGAATAAGGCGCTAGCTCAGCATCGGCACACCCGGCCGGTCGGCCCGCATCGCCGGGGGCGGCGGCCCGCCGGTGGCCCAGTCGAGCAGTTCCACCGTGTGGACCACCGGCACATCCGTGCCACCGCCGATCTGCATCATGCAGCCGATGTTGCCGGCGGCGATCACGTCGGGCCGCACAGCCTCGAGCGTTTGCACCTTGCGATCCTTGAGCTGCTTGGAAATCGTCGGCTGCATCAGGTTGTAGGTGCCCGCGCTGCCGCAGCACAGATGCGCGTCGGCCGGTTCGGCAATCGCGAAGCCGGCGCGTTTCAGCAGGTCCTTGGGGTGGGTCTTGATCTGCTGGCCATGCTGCAGCGAACAGGCGGCGTGGTAGGCGACCGTCAGGTCGCTGGCCGCGCCTTCGGGCAGGTCGAGCTCGGTCAGGACCTCGCTGACGTCCTTGGCGATGGCGCTGACCCGCGCGGCATCCTCGGCCAGCGGGCCGCCCCGGAACATGTGGCCGTAGTCCTTGACGGTCGTGCCGCAGCCGCTGGTGTTGATGACCACGGCGTCGAGGCCGTCGCCGTCCATCTCGGCCGCCCAGGCGCGGATGTTCTTGGCCGCCGTCGCGTGGCTCTCGTCGGTCTTGCCCATGTGATGGGTCAGCGCCCCGCAACAGCCTGCGCCCTCGGCCACAACCACCTCGCAGCCCAGTCGGGTCAGCAGGCGGATGGTGGCATCGTTGATATCGGTGTTCAGCGCCCGCTGGGCGCAGCCGGTCATCAGCGCGACGCGCTTGCGGCGCGGCGCTTGCGGCGCGAAGCTCTGCGGGTCGTCGTTGCGGCTGACCGGCGGGATGCGCTTCGGCGCCATCTCCAGCATGGCGCGCAGGCGCGCATCGGGCACGAGGGGCGCGAAGGGCCGCCCGATCTTGGCGCCCAGCAGGGCCAGCCGGAAGCGGCCGGGATAGGGCAGGATCTTCGACAGCACCCAGCGCAGGGCGCGGTCATGCCAGGGCCGTTTGTAATGCGCCTGGATGTACTCGCGCGCGTGATCGACCAGGTGCATGTAATGCACGCCCGAGGGGCAGGTCGTCATGCAGGCGAGGCAGGACAGGCAGCGATCGATATGGGTGACGGTCTTGTCGTCGGGCACCCGCTCGTTTTCCAGCATGTCCTTCATCAGGTAGATGCGGCCGCGCGGGCTGTCGAGCTCGTCGCCCAACACCTGGTAGGTCGGGCAGGTGGCGGTGCAGAACCCGCAGTGCACGCAGGCGCGCAGGATCTCGTTGGCCCGCGCGGTGCCGGGGTCCTGCAATTGTTCGGCGGTGAAATGCGTCTGCATCAGGCCATGACCCCCGGGTTGAGAATGCCGCGCGGGTCGAATTTCGACCGCAACCCGGCCGACAGCCGGGCAAGCACGGGGTTTTCCGGTTGAAAGACGGGCAGGGCGCGGCGCGTGGCCTCGCCCGCCCGGATCAGCGTGGCGTGGCCCTGGAATGGGCCGAGGTTGGCGCGCAGGTCCGTGCCCTCGGGCATCAGCAGCCAGACCAGCCCGCCGCCCCAGTCGTAGCGCACGGTCTCCGCGCCGGACCGCGCCACCAGCGCGGGCGCGTCCGAGGGTCTGACCGACAGCCGCCAGACATCGCCCGCCCGATCGGCAAAATCGGTGACGTCGCGGATCGCGGCCCAGGTCGCGGCGGTCGCGTCCTTGCCCGCGTGCACCTCGACCGGGCCGAAGGGGGCGAGCCGTTCCTGCAGGCGCCCGGCGCGGTAGGTCACCGAGTCGGCAAAGCCCTCGATGCGCAGGCAGGTCTTGCCCGCCTCGGGGTCATGGGCGGCGCCGGTCACCTCGAAGGGCGAGCCGAGCGCGGCGGACAGCGCCTCGACGGCTTGGGCGTCCGACAGCCCCGACAGCGTCAGCGTCGCCGCCGACTCCACGTCCGGCAACACCTTGAGCGAGACTTCGGAGAGCACGCCCAGCGTGCCGTGGCTGCCGGTCATCAGGCGCACCAGGTCGTAGCCGGTGACGTTCTTCATCACCCGCCCGCCGTTCTTGAGGATACGCCCCGCGCCGTCCACGACGCGCACGCCCAGCATGAAATCGCGCGCTGCGCCCACGGCGATCCGGCGCGGGCCGCTGACATTGCCCGCGACCACGCCGCCGATGGTGGGTTCCCCGGTCGTGCCCAGCAGGGCGCGGTGGTCCATCGGCTCGAAGGCAAGGCGCTGGTTCTCGGCGCGCAGGGCCGCGCGCACCTCGGACACCGGCGTGCCGGCCCTGGCGACCAGCGTCAGCGCGCCCGGTTCGTGCAGGGTGATCCCGCGCAACCCGCTGGTGCTTAAAAGCTCCGCGGGCGCGGGGGTGCCGCAACTGCGCGTGCCGCCGCCCGCGATCCGCAGCGGCCCGCTGGCATGGCCGATGATCTCGGCGAGGTCGGCCTCGGTTGTCGGTGTCATGCTGGCATCTTCTGGCTCGAAATTTTTTTGGGGTCGTCATTGTCGCGCCATGGATCCGAGAGACAATGACGACGGGCAGCGCCCCCGGGGTTCGATGGTGTCACGCCGCGCGCCGCGATGCGGAGACGGAGAGCGGAAAGACCTTGGCCGCGTTGAGCAGCCAGGCGGGATCGAAGACATCCTTGACGGCCATCTGCGCCTCCAGGTCCGGCGCGTCGTATTGCACCAGCATCAGGTCGCGTTTCTCGATGCCCACGCCGTGTTCCCCGGTCAGGCAGCCGCCCACCTCGACGCAGAGCCGCAGGATATCGGCGCCCAGCGCCTCGCATTTTTCCTGCTCGCCGGGGGTATTGGCATTGTAGAGGATCAGAGGGTGCATGTTGCCGTCGCCGGCGTGAAAGACATTGGCCACGGCCAGCCCGTAGTCCTGCGCCAGTTCGCCGATCCGGCGCAGCACGTGGGGAAGTTCGCTGACCGGGATCGTGCCATCAAGGCACATGTAATCGTTGATCTGCCCCATGGCGCCGAAGGCGGACTTGCGCCCCAGCCAGATGCGCCCGGCCTCGTCGGCATCGCGGGCCTCGCGCAGCTCTACGGGCTCGTGCCGTGCGGCGATCTCGGTGATGCGGCCCAGTTGCGCGTCGATCTCGGCGTCCGAGCCTTCGACCTCGACGATCAGCAGCGCCTCGCACATCGGGTAGCCGGCCTTGGCGAAGGCCTCGCAGGCCTCGATGCAGGGGCGGTCCATGAACTCGATCGCGACAGGAAGGACCCCGGCCTTGATGATCTCGGTGACCACCTGTCCGGCCACTTCCGAACTGTCATAGCCCATCAGGACCGGGCGCGCGCCCTCGGGTTTGTGCAGGATACGCAGCGTTGCCTCGGTCACCACACCGAGCTGGCCCTCGGACCCGCAGATCAGGCCCAGCAGGTCATAGCTGCCCGCGTCCAGATGTGCGCCACCTATCTCGGTCACGGTGCCGTCCATCAGCACCATCTTGACCCCCAGAAGGTTGTTCGTCGTCACCCCGTATTTCAGGCAATGCGCCCCGCCCGAATTCATGGCGATGTTGCCCGCGATGGCGCAGGCCAGCTGGCTGGAGGGGTCCGGGGCATAGAAGAACCCCTCGTCCTCGACCGCGCCGGTGACCGAAAGGTTCGTGCGGCCCGCCTGAACACGGATGTAGCGGTCATCAAAGCTGGTCTCCAGCACCGCGTTCAGCCGCGCGGTGCCCAGCATTACCGCATCGGCGGTGGCCAGCGCCCCCCCGGCGAGCGAGGTTCCCGCCCCGCGCGGCACGACCGGCACGCCCTCTTCGTGGCAGATCGAGAGCACAGCCGCGACCTCCTCGGTGCTGCCGGGCAGCACGGCGCAAAGCGGCGGACAGGTATAGGCCGTCAGCGCGTCGCATTCGTAGGCGCGCAACTCGGTCGTCTCGTGGATCACGGACCCCTTGGGCAGCACCGCCTGCAGCCGGTCGACGACATTGGCCTTGCGCGACAGGATCGCCGCATCGGGGTCTGGCATTTCCATGATCTCACTCCTCCAATGGATTGGTAAGTTTTCTATACCAAAAACGGATTCGCCACAAGCCTAGCCGGCTTTGGCTTGCAGGCGCCGCCGCGCGACGGCATCTAGGGCGCATGGACTGGATCAAGGTCGTACACTTGCTGAGCGTCATGGGCTGGATGGCGGGCATTTTCGTGGCCCCGCGCGGGCTGATCTACTGGAAGCGCGAACATACGGCGACCGGCGCGTTCGGGCCGGCGGGCGACCTGACCTTCCGGGTCTATCGCTTTTCGCTGGGCCTGGGCGTTCTGGCGGTGATCACCGGCTTGATCCTCGCCTTCTACTGGAACTGGCAGGGCTGGGTCTGGGCCAAGCTGGCGCTGGTCGCGCTGCTGGCGCTGCACTACGGCTGGACCGGGCGGCTGGTGGCGCGGGCAAAACAGGGCCGGTTCGAGGAAAGCGATTTCTACCTGCGCGTCTTCAACGAGGTCAGCGTGCTGGGCACGCTGGTGGTGCTCTACCTCGTCGTCTTCAAGCCGTTCTGACAGCCTCTCGTGGATGTGACAGCGCAGGAGGCGGCAAGCTGTTATGCGTAGACCATGCGTTACCTTTTGCCGTTTCTCTGCCTTGCCGGTCCGGCCCTTGCCGATCCCCCCGCGATCACCGATGCCGAGGCGCGGGCCGCGGGCAGCGGATGGACCTTCCGTGTCACCCTCTCGCACCCCGACATCGGCTGGGATCACTACGCCGATGGATGGCGGATCGAGACCGCGGAGGGCACGGTGCTGGGCACGCGGGGTCTTGCGCATCCGCATGTGACCGAACAGCCCTTCACCCGGTCCCTGTCAGGGGTCGATATCCCGGAGGGCATCGAAACCGTGTATATCCGCGCCAAGTGCTCCGTCGATGGCTGGAACGCCGATCGGGTCGCGCTCGGTCTTCCCTGAGCGGGCGAACGAATTTCCAGAAATTCGTTCGCTTAGCGGCGCCCCTCGCGCAGCCAGGCCCCGATGATCAAGGCCGCGGCAAGCAGCAGGAAAGCCCAGGCCGGCAGCACCGGCGCGACGGTGATATCGGCCGTCCGGTAGGCGTCGCGCGGGGTGATCCCGATCCAGCCATTGCCCGCGGCGGGACGGCCCTCTCGCACGTCGCGCAGGTCCGGCAGGCCATTGGAAATGCGGGGCGTCCCGCCGTTCACGGTGTCGATGGCCGGGGCGAGGACCTCGGCGCTGGCGATCGTTTCCTCGAACTCGCGCGGTGCGGCGGGGCCGAGGGCGATCACGGCCTCCTCCTCGCCGTCTGTGAGGCGGTAAAGCCCGATCTCGGGCGCCTCCCAGAGGGTTTCGAACCGGCCGGGGCTGACCTTGTCGAGTTCCACGACGGTTTCCGTTCCGTCGGGGTGGGTAATGGCCACATCGCCCACCTCTTCGCCGAGGGTTCGGCGGATGATCCGCATGGTCTGCCCGGTCGGCTCGGCCCAGAGCGCCTCTTCCTCCAGCTCGGGTTCCTTCATCATCCAGTGGGCCAGCCGGCGCAGCAGTTCCAGCTGCGGCCCGCCCCCCTCGAAGCCGCGGTTCCACAGCCAGGCATGGTCCGACGCCATGAGCGCCACGCGCCCCTCGTCGACCCGTTCCAGCATCAGCAAGGGCTGGTCGTCCACGCCGTTCATCACCGTGGTGGCGCCAGGCGTCGGCGTGACCTCGATGTGGCGGAACCAGCGGCCCCAGCCGGGGGTGCCGTCCTCGGTCTCGGGGGCCGGGGCGAAATCGGTCAGGCCCTCGGTCACCGGGTGGCGTTTGCCCAGCTCGGTCAGTGTGGGGCGGAAGCCCTGTTCGTAGACCCCGGCCGTCGGCGCGCCCGGCAACACCGCGCCGAGGGGCGAGCGGTAGAGCGAATCGGCGCTGGCATAGTCCGGCCCGGCGGCGATCAGCACCGCGCCGCCCTCGCGCACGAAGTTGGACACGTTGTCGAGGTAGACCGAGGGCAGGATACCGCGCCGCTGGTAGCGGTCGAAAATGATGAGGTCGAAATCGTCGATCTTTTCCAGAAACAGCTCGCGCGTCGGAAAGGCGATGAGCGACAACTCGTTGACCGGCACGCCGTCCTGCTTGTTCGGCGGCCTGAGGATCGTGAAATGCACCAGGTCCACCGCCGAATCGGACTTGAGCAGGTTGCGCCAGGTGCGTTCGCCGGCATGCGGCTCGCCCGAGACCAGCAGCACGCTGAGCCGGTCGCGCACGCCGTTGATCTGCACGACCGAGGCATTGTTGCGGTCGGTCAACTCGCCCTCGGCCTCGGGGGTGGCGAATTGCAGCACGTTCATGCCGCCATGCGGGATATCCACGGGCAGTTCGATATCCTCGTTGACGGGCACCTCGAACTCCATCGGCTCGCCGCCGTCCACGGCGATGGTCAGGTCGACCTGCCCGGCCTCGGGGGCCGCGCCCTGATCCTCGATCCGCAGCGTCAGGGTGACGGACTCGCCCAGGATGGCGAAGCTGGGCGCGTTCTTGACCACGAGGCGGCGATCCCAGTCATCCTCTTGCCCGGTCAGCAGGGCATGCAGCGGGGCGGGCAGGTCAAGCGGGGCGCTGGCCATGTCGTGGGCGCGGCCATCTGTGATCAGCACCATGCCGGCGACGCGGCCGCGCGGCTCCTCGGACAGCGCCTCGGACAGGGCGGTCATCAGTTGCGTGCCGCGGTCCCCCTCGCCGTCGCCCAGTTCGACCACGCGCAGTTCGGTATTGGCGCGGTCGGCGACCTCGGCGCGCAGGTTGTCCAGTGCCGCCTGTGTCTGCGCGGGACGGTCCGAAATGCGCTGGCTGGCCGAGCGATCGACCACGGCGATGACGATATCCGACAGCGCCGCGCGGTCCTCGGTCTGCAGCGACGGGTTGGCGATGGCGGCCAGCAGGACCAGCGCGGCCAGAGCCCGCAGCGCCCAGCCCGCCAGCCGCCGCCAGACGGCCAGCCCCAGGCCCAGGGCGGCCAGCGCCGCCAGCGCGTAGATCAGCGGCAGCGGGATCAGCGGGTCAAGGAGGATCTGTCCGGTCATTGGCCCAACCTGTCGAGAAGCGCGGGCACATGCACCTGGTCGGACTTGTAGTTGCCGGTCAGCACATGCATCACGAGGTTGACGCCGAAGCGCAGCGCGATCTCGCGCTGGCGCTCACCGGCCATGCCGCGCCCGATGGGCACCAGCGGGTTGCCATCCTCGTCGGTGGCCCAGGCCGCGGCCCAGTCGTTGCCGCCGATTACCACCGGCGTGACGCCGTCGTTGAGATCACGAAAGGGCATGCCCTCGGCGGCCTGCGCATCCGGCGGCGCGGCCTCGACCCAGACGTCGCGGGTTGCGTGGCGGCCGGGAAAATCCTGCAACAGGTAGAAGGTCCGGGTCAGAACGTGATCCTGCGGGATGGGTTCCAGCGGCGGGATGTCCAGCCCGCGCGCGATGGCCTGCAGGCGCTTGCCCTCGGGGCTGGAGGACCCGAAGCGTGCCAGGTCCGCATCACGCGTGTCGAACAGGATCATCCCGCCCGTGCGCAGGTAGCGGTTGAGCTTGGCATAGGCCGCGCGGCTGGGCAGGTCCTGCTCGGCGGTGACGGGCCAGTAGAGGAACGGAAAGAAGGCCAGTTCGTCGGTTTCCGGGTCCACGCCCATGGGCATAGCGGGCTCGATCGAGGTGCGCTGGAACAGGGTGTTGGACAAACCGTAAAGCCCGGCCTCGGACATCTCGTCGACGCGGGGCACGCCCGTCTCGACATAGGCGAGGACAACGTCCGAGGTCGCGGCGACCGCGAAGTCCTCGGACACGGGCGGGTCGGCGTCGTCCTCCTGTGCCTGCGGCGGCGTTGGCAGCCCGGCAAGCACAAGGCCGAGCATGGCGGCGGCGACCCCGGCGCGCGGTCCGCGCAACCGGCCCGACAGGGCCAGCGCGGCCAGGATGTCGAGCATCAGCAGCATCAGCGCGCCTCCGATCAGCCAGCCCTTGAGCGGGGTTTCGCGCGTTACCTCCAGCCCCTCGACGGGGATGCGGTCAGGCCAGGCGGTGGGTTGCAGGGTGCTGTCGGCGGTGAAGACATTCACGGCGATGCGGCGCTCCTCTCCGGCATAAAGCCCGGGCGGCATCTCCGCCCCGGGGGTGAGATCGGCCAGCCGGTCCCCGTCGACGCCCGGCAGGGCCCCGGCATCCTCAAGAACGCCGAAAGCGTCGAGCACGTCCTCGGGCATCCAGCTGGTGCCCTCCAGCGCCTCGAGGTCGGGCACCGCAGGACGCGTCGAGACGGCCAGCCGTTCGAGCATCTGAACGAACAGCCCCGACAGCGGCAGCGTCGACCATTCGGCATTGGCGGTGACATGGAACAGAACGATGTTGCCCTGGCCCGAGTCCTTGCGGGTGACAAGCGGCGTGCCGTCGGCCAGCTGCGCGATGACCCGCGCTGCCAGGGTCGGGTCGGGCTGGGCCATGACCTGGGCGTTGACGGAGACATCGTCGGGGATGGTCAGGCCGTAGAAGGGGCTGTCGGCCGCGAAGGGGGCCAGCGCCTTGGGTTCGCCCCAGCTCATGGCGCCGCCGATGGACCGGCCCCCGGCGCGCAGGCGCACCGGCATCAGCGGGTCGAGCGACTGCCGGCTGACATCGCTGGCCGCCAGCCGCGGCCCGGCGAAGCGCACCAACAGGCCGCCGTCCTCGACCCAGGCTTGCAGGTCCTCGGCCTCCAGCGACGACAGCGTGGCGACGTCGGCCAGGATGATCACGTCCGGGTTGGCCAGCAGCACGTCCGCCAGTGTCCCCTCGATCAGCTCCGCCGAGGGGGCCAGCGCCTGCCGCAGGTAGTGCAGCGGGTCAAGAAGTTCCAATTCCTCGCGGTCGTTGCCGCCCGAGATCAGCGCCACCTCGCGCCGCTTGAGCGCGTCGTCGGTCAGCGCCACCGCCCCGGCCGAGGACACGCCCTGAATCTCGAACCGGGTGATCCGGTTGCGCAGTTCCGGCGGCAGGGACAGCTCCAGCGTTGCGCGGCCCTCGCCGGCTATGAAGGCCAGGCTTTCGCTGGCCAGCCGGCGTTCGACGCCGGCAGGGTCCGGCCCCATGGCGTTGACGCGGACCTCGGCCGCGCCCCCGGTGCGGGCGCGCAGGGCGTCAAGCGTGATAGTGCCATCCTCGAAGCGCGGCGGGGTCAGCCCGTAGACGGGCCGGGGGCTTTCGAAAACGCGAACCGTGCCGCGTTCTTCCAGCGCGGCCAGCAGGTCCGCCCGGCTGTCGCGGGCCACCCCGTCGGACAGCCAGAAGGTGTCGAAATCGCCTGACAGGCTGTCGGCCCAGTCGGACAGGCCTTCCGGGTCGGGGCCATGCGGGGCGGGGACCATACCGGCGGCCTCTTGCGCGACGGCCTGCGCGTCGCGGAACACCGGCCCCTCGGCGGGCAGGTCGGTCAACCGGACCAGCGCCGCGCGGCGGCCGTCGCTGGCGGCGTCCCGCAAAGCCGCCTCGATTCGGTCGAGCCGCCGGGGCCAGTCACGCGCATCGGCCCAGGTGCCATCGACCAGCACCAGCAGCGGTCCGCCCCCGGGCCGCTCTTCCTGCGGGTTCAGCACCGGCCCCGCGAAGCCCAGTATTACCGCCGCCACCGCCAGCATGCGCAGCAGCAACAGCCACCAGGGCGTGCGATCGGTCTGGCTCTCGTCGTCGGTCAGCCCCAGCAGCAGGGCGACACCGGGAAAGCGCCGCCGGATCGGCGCGGGCGGCACGGCGCGCAGCAACAGCCACAGGATCGGCAGCGCCACCAGACCGAGCAGCAGCCAGGGCGCGGCAAAGGCGATCGGCCCCAGCGTCCACATCAGGCGTGCCGCTCCAGCGCCGCGTATAGCCACAGCAATGCCGCGGTGGCGCTGTCGCCGGTGTGATGGGTGTGAAACTGCCAGCCAGAGAGCCGCGCCAGTTCCGCCAGCCGCGCCTGGCGTTCGGCCAGCCGGTCGAGGTAGCGCGCGCGCAGCTCGCCGGCCTTGAGCGTCTCGTGCCGTATGGCGCCGGTCATGCTCTCGAATACGGTGCGCCCGTCAAAGGGAAAGGCTTCTTCGGCGGGGTCGAGGACCTGCACCAGCGCGCCGCGCACGTCGCGGTCGGCGGCCCGGCCAAGCGCGCGTTCGACCGCGTCCAGATCGCCCAGGAAATCCGACAGGAAGACCGCGCGCGAATGGGCCAGCATCCCGTCGGCCACCGGCGCCCCGAAATCGTCGGGGTGATCCTCGGACAACAGCCGCGCCATCTGCGCGGCCTGCGCCTCGCCCCGTTTCGGGGGCAGCAGGTCGCCTGTCAGCCCCACACGCTCGCCCCCGCGCAGGAGCAGGATGGCAACCGCCAGCGCCAGCACGCGCGCGCGGTCGGCCTTGGTCACGCCTTGGGCCGTCGAGGAAAAGGCCATCGCGGCAGACTGGTCCACCCAGACCTGCACCGACTGGGCGATTTGCCATTCCTTGTCCTGCACGAACTGGGCGTCGGACTTGGCGCTGCGGCGCCAGTCGATGTGGCGGCGTTCGTCGTGGTACTGCGCCGGGCGGTATTGCCAGAAGGTGTCGCCCAGCCCTGCCCTGCGACGGCCGTGGTCACCCACGATCACCGTGCTCGCCAGGTGCTCGGCCTCGGCCAGAAGCGGCGGCAGCGGCGCGGCCAGCGCCTCGGCCCCGCTGCGCAGGGAAAGCGGCCGTTCCGTCACGCGGCGGCCTCGATGCGGGTGATGCGGTCGGCGACCTGCGCGATGACCTGCGCCAGGCTCTCGCCACGCGCGCGGGCGGCAAAGGACAGCGCCATGCGGTGGCTCAGGACCGGCGCGGCCATGCGGCGCACGTCCTCGGCGCCGGGCACGAGCCGGCCATGGAGCAGCGCCTCGGCCCGCACGGTCAGCATCAGCGCCTGCGCGGCGCGCGGCCCCGGCCCCCAGCTGACGGTGTCGCGCACGATCTGCGGGGCGGCCTCGTCCTGCGGGCGGCAGGCCCGCACCAGATCGAGGATCATCTCGACCACGGCCTCGCCCACCGGCATCCGGCGCAGCAGGGTCTGCGCCTCCAGCAACTGATCCGCGGTCAGGACGTTGGGCGCGGTGTCCTCGGCCACGCCGGTGGTCGCCATGAGGATGTCGCGCTCGGTGTCGCGGTCGGGATAGGGCACGTCGACCTGCACCAGGAACCTGTCCAGCTGCGCCTCGGGCAGGGGGTAGGTGCCTTCCTGCTCGATCGGGTTCTGAGTGGCCAGCACGTGGAAGGGCGGCGCGAGGCGGCGGTGCGCGCCCGCGATGGTGACTTCCTTTTCCTGCATGGCTTGCAACAGGGCCGACTGCGTGCGCGGGCTGGCACGGTTGATCTCGTCGGCCATGAGAAGCTGACAGAAGATCGGCCCCTCGATGAACTTGAAGCTGCGCGCGCCATCGGTGCCGGTTTCCAGCACCTCGGAGCCTAGGATATCGGCCGGCATCAGGTCGGGGGTGAACTGGATGCGGTTGCCCGTCAGGCCCATGACCGTGGACAGGGTGTCGACCAGCCGCGTCTTGCCCAGCCCCGGCAACCCGATCAGCAGCGCATGGCCACCGCACAGCAGCGCCGCCATGGTCAGGTCGACCACGCTTTCCTGGCCGATGAAGCGGCGCGCGATGGCGCTGCGGGCCGCGGCAAGACGCTCGCCCAGCGCGTCCATTTCGGCGACTAGCTCGGCATCATCGGCCATGGCAAATTCTCCTGCAAAGACTATGTATAACCTGCAATGGAACAGATATCGCGCCCGGCCCCAATGGCAAAGACAAACCCCTCTGACACCTCCGTGACCGTCTCGGCTGAAAACATAGCCTCCTCGGCGCGCGCCGCCAGCAAGGGGCGCGGATTGCCGCCGGTCGAGGACTGGAACCCGCCCTTCTGCGGCGACCTGGACATGCGCATCGCCCGCGACGGCACCTGGTTCTACCTGGGCACGCCCATAGGCCGGCCCGAACTGGTGCGGCTGTTCTCGACCATCCTGCGCAAGGACGGGGACGACTATTTCCTCGTCACCCCCGTCGAAAAGGTTGGCATCACCGTGGAGGATGCGCCCTTCGTGGCGGTGGATTTCGAACGCGACGGCGATGCGCTGCGGTTCGAGACCAACGTGGGCGATCATGCCATGGCCGGGCCCGAGCACCCTATCCGCGTCGCGCGTGACCCCGAGACGGGCGAGCCGTCTCCTTACGTCCTGATCCGGCGTAACCTGGAGGCGCTGATCGACCGCAAGTCCTTTTACCGCCTGGTCGAGATCGGCGAGACGGCGCCGCATGACGGGGAAGACTGGTTCGGCCTGCGCTCGCAGGGGGTGTTCTTTCCGATCATCCCCGCGGCCGAGCTTCCCTAGGCCGCGGCGCGCCGTGCCCCGATTCTGCGCCAACCTGACGACGCTTTTCACCGAAGCCCCGCTGCTGGAGCGGCCCGCGCAGGCCGCCGCGGCCGGTTTCGCGGGCGCCGAGATCGCCTTGCCCCATGACGCGGACACCGCGGCGCTGCAGCGGGCGCTCGACACGGCGGGCCTGCCTCTGGCGCTGGTCACATGCCCGCCACCCGACCCGGCGGGCCTCGCCGCTGTGCCGGGGCAGGAGGCGCGGTTCCGCGCGGTGTTCGAGCGCAGCCTGCGCACGATGGACGCGCTGGGCGCGCAGCGGCTGCGCGTCATGTCGGGCGTCGCCGAAGGCCCCGAGGCGGCGGGCGTCTTCGCCGACAACCTGGCCTGGGCCGCCGAGGCCGCGCAGGGCCGGCAGTTGACCATCGCGCCGGTCAATCCCGCCGACCGGCCGGGCGATTTCCTCGACGATTTCTCGGTCGCGCTGGCCCTGCTGGACGAGATCGGCGCCCCCAACCTCGGCCTGCAGTTCGACGCCTACCACGCCCATCGCATCACCGGCGACGTGCCGGGCACCTGGGCCGCGGTGGCCCCCTGGGTGCGCCACGTCCGGGTGGCCGGGGTGCCGGGCCGGCATGAGCCTGCGGGCGGGGCCGTGGACTATCCCGCGTTCTTCGCGCGGCTGGACGCCGACGGCTACGACGGCTGGGTCGGGGCCGACTACCACCCGCGCGAGGCGACGCAGGACGGGTTGGACTGGCTGCCGAATTGAGCGCGTCCGCGCGCTTTCATTCCGCCAGCGGCGGGGTGACGCGCCGCCCCCAGGCCGCGCCGGTGGCAGGCGGGGGCCTCCGGCGGCGGTATTTGGGCACCCGAAGACGCGGGCGCGCGGTTCAGATCGCAAGGCACATGTACTTCATCTCGGTGAACTCGTCGATGCCGTGGGCCGAGCCCTCGCGGCCCAGGCCCGACTGCTTGACGCCGCCGAAGGGGGCGGCTTCGGTCGAGATGATCCCGGTGTTGATGCCGACGATGCCGTAGTCCAGCGCCTCGGCGACCTTGTGGACGCGCGAGATGTCGCGCGCGTAGAAATACGAGGCCAGCCCGAAGATCGTGTCGTTGGCCATGGCGATGACCTCGTCCTCGTCGGTGAAGCGGAACAGCGGGGCGAAGGGGCCGAAGGTTTCCTCGGTGGCGACCTTCATCGCGGGCGTGGCCTCGCCCAGCAGCGTTGGTTCGAAGAACTGGCCCCCGATCCGGTTGCCGCCTGTCAGGACGGTGCCACCATTGGCCAGCGCGTCGTCGAGGTGATCCTGCACCTTGTCGACCGCCGCGGCCGAGATCAGCGGCCCGAGGTCGGCGCCGTCGTCGGCCAGTCCGTCGCCGACGCGCAGGGCCGCGACGGCGTCTTTCAGGCGGGCGGCGAAGGTGTCGTAGATGCCGTCCTGCACGTAGATTCGGTTGGCACAGACGCAGGTCTGGCCGGTGTTGCGGAACTTGCAGGCGATGGCCCCGGCGACGGCGGCGTCGATGTCGGCGTCGTCGAAGACGATGAAGGGGGCATTGCCGCCCAGCTCCATCGAGCATTTCATGACCTGGTCGGCGGCCTGGCGCAGCAGGAGCCGGCCCACCTGCGTGGAGCCGGTGAAGGTCAACTTGCGCACCAGCGGGTTCTCGCAGAACTCGCGGCCCAGCCCCGCGGCGTCGGTCCCGGTCACGACTGAGAAGACGCCCGGCGGCACGCCGGCCTCTTCGGCCAGTTTCGCCATGGCCAACGCCGAGAGCGGGGTCAGTTCGGCCGGCCGGGCGACCATAGCGCAGCCCGCCGCCAGCGCCGGGGCCACCTTGCGCGCGATCATGGCGATGGGAAAGTTCCAGGGCGTGATCGAGGCGCAGACACCCACGGGCTGGCGGATCACGGTGATGCGCTTGTCGGGCTGGTGGCCGGGGACGGTCTCGCCGTAAAGGCGCTTGGCCTCTTCGCCGAACCACTCGATGAAGGACGCGCCATAGGCAACCTCGCCGCGCGCTTCGGCCAGCGGCTTGCCCTGTTCCGCGGTCATGATGCGGGCGAGGTCCTCCTGGTGGCGCATCATCAAGTCGAACCAGCGGCGCAGGACCCCGGCGCGGTCCTTGGCGGTGCGCGCGGCCCAAGGGTGGCGGGCCTCTTCGGCGGCCGCGATGGCCCGGGCGGCCTGCGCGCGGTCGAGGTCGGCGACGCGGGCGATGACATCGCCGCGGGCGGGGTTGGTCACATCGAAGGTGGCACCCTCGGGGCCGTCGATCCACTCGCCCCCGACAAGGGCCTGTTCGATCACCAGGTCGGGGCGGGAGAGGATGTCCTCGAGGGATGTGGGCGCTGTCATGCTCGGCCTTTCGATTCGGGTGCTACGTGGCAGGTTATGGCCCCGGCGCGGCCCGGCCAAGGGGGCGGGGCCCTCATCCGGCGGACCAGCAGGGCAGGGGATCATCCGGCGCCGGGCTCGCCGCATGGACGCCCCGGGCGACGGCCCGGGCCAGGCAGGTGGCCGCGGCATGGCCCAGCGCGAGGGTTTCGGCCACGGGCTCCGACAGCGGCCTTGCCCCGGTGCTGGCGGCGAAGACAAGGTCACCGTCCATGGGCGTATGCGCGGGCACCAGCGCTCGGGCCAGGCCGTCATGCGCGGCGGTGGCCATGCGGGTGCACTGGGCCTGGTCAAGCGCGGCATCGGTGGCCACGACGGCGAGGGTCGTGTTGGGCGCGGCGTCCAGTTTGGTCGGGTGATGCGCTGGGAAGGTCGGGGCGGGGCCGAGGCCGCCGAACTCGGTGCCCTGCTCGAAGGGCGCGGCCCAGAAGTGGCGCGTGGTGCCCACCGTCGCGCTGCCCAGCGCGTTGACGGCGACCAGCGCGCCCACGGTATGCCCCGAGGCCAGCCGCGCCGAGGCCGAGCCCAGCCCGCCCTTGACCGTGGCGGTGGTGCAGCCTGTGCCCGCCCCGGCGCTGCCCAGCGCGAAGTCGGGTCCGGCGGCCACCAGTGCGGCCCGGCCGAGACCGGGATAGGGAGTGTCCTGCCAGTCTTGTACCCCGCCGGCCATCAGGTCGAAGAGGATCGCGGCGGGCACGATGGGCACGCGGTGGGGGCCAACGGCAAAGCCGCGCTCCATCGCGCGCAGGCCCGTCGCGACGCCGTCGGCGGCGGCGAGGCCGAAGGCGCTGCCGCCCGACAGGACCAGCGCGTCAACCTGCTGCACCGTCTTGTCGGGGGCCAGGAGGTCGGTCTCGCGGGTGCCGGGGGCGCCGCCCATGACGGCGACGCCGGCGGTGAAACGGTCCTCGGCGGTCAGGACCGTGACGCCGGATTTCAACCGCGCGTCCTGCGCGTTGCCCACCCGCAGGCCGGCGACGTCGGTGATGAGGTTGCGTGCACCTGCCGTCATCGGGTGCGGCGCCCGGGGCCGTTGGTTGCCATGGCGCGATCGGTCATGCCGCACACCCTGCGCCATCAGGCCGCCAATGACCAGCCATCCGTGCCCGGCCCGCTGTCAGGCCCGTGCGCCGCCGGCATGGGTGATCCGCCGCAAGACCCATTCGAACGGTCCTAGAGAGAAGCGCATGCGCCAGATCGCGACCACGCAGATCAGGGCGAGGGTGACGGCAAGGGCGATCCCCGTCGCGGTGGCCCGGTCGACCGCGCCCCACAGCCCCAGGCCGTAGCCTGCGAAAAGTGTCGACAGCAGAATGGAATGGCCGAGATAGATGCTCAGGCTCGATCCGCCGGCCACGAGGGCGCGGGACAGAAGCGGGCCGGGCGGACGGGCGGTGGCGGCGATCAGACCGAGGTAGCCGAGCGTTGCGATCGGCGCGACCGCGATGGTCAGGGCAGCGCCTGCAACGCCCGGACCCCATTGCCATGCCGCGGCGGCGCCGAGGCTTAGGATGAGGCCGGGACCAAGGCAAGCACGGCGCGCCCGCCGCCAGAGCGGATGCGCCGCATTGTCGATCATGCCTGTTTTCACCGCCGCCAGTCCCAGGCAGAACCATCCCAGCGCGGCGGTGCCCTGGACAATCAGAAAGACGGGCAGGGCAAAGGCGAAGCCGATGGCCCGGAACAGCACCACCTCCGCAAAGCTGCCTCGGGTGATGATCTCGCGTTCGCGGGCAATCATATCGGCCGGCGCGTCCGGTATCGACAACAGGATGGGCGGCGCGATCACCACCTGGACCAGCAATAGCGCCGCGCCGAGGCGCACGAGCCGGCCCGCCGGCCAGCTCCGAACGCGGTAGAGGATGGTGCCGACCACCGCGTAGATGACAAGGATATCCCCGGGAAAGAACAGGCAGCCATGCGCGATGCCCAGAAACAGCAGGCCGAGCATGCGGTTGCGGTAGATGCGGCCGAAAGCCAGTCCCTGCCGGTCTGCCGATCGCATCAGAAAGCCCAGCCCGACCCCGAACATGAAGGAAAACAGGCCATAGGTCTTGAGCGTCGCAAGCCCGTTGACCAGCCAGAGCGTGACGGCGTCCGCGGGCGTGATGCCGCCCGGATCGACAATACCGTGAAGCGAGGAGAAGGCGATGTATTGCACGTTCACCACGACGATTCCGAACAGTGCAACGAGGCGCAGGTAGTCGGGCATGAGGGCGCGGCTGCTTTCGGTCATGGTCGGCCTTTGATCGGGCGGAGAGGAATATGCCGGCCGGTCGGCCCACTGTTTAAAATGCACTGCAGACGGGGCCGGGCGGCAACAAAATTCTGGAATTTTGTTCCCCGCTCGCCTACGGACGTGACCGCGCTGGGCGCGATGGCGTCGCCCCCGGTTTCCTGCGCCTTGTCGTCCTGAACGCCGGGACCTCTTTCAGCAAAGGGGGCCAGACATGGACCGTCCCGACTTCTATCGTTTTCACCAGGGCGACCGGGTGTTGCCCTTCGAGGCCTCGGAATACGAGGCGCGGCTCGCCGGCCTGCGTGCCGCGATGGACGAGAGCGGCATCGGGGCCTGCGTCCTCACCTCGATGCACAACATCGCCTACTACGCGGGTTTTCTCTACTGCGCCTTCGGCCGGCCCTATGGACTGGTCGTGACCGAGACCGACTGCGTGACTATCAGCGCGGGCATCGACGCCGCGCAGCCCTGGCGGCGATCCTTCGATGACAGCATCACCTACACGGACTGGCGGCGGAACAACTACTGGCGCGCGATAAGGTCCGTGACCGGCACAGGTGCCGCGATCGGGATCGAGGCCGACCACATGACCCTCGCGCAGCGGGATCTGCTGGAGGATATGCTGGAACCGGCCCTGACTCTGGATATCGCGCCGGCGACCATGGCCCAGCGCATGCGTAAGTCGCACGCCGAGATCGCGCTGATCCGGGCCGGCGCCGCGGTGGCCGACACGGGCGGCTATGCCATCCGCGAGGCGGTGCGCGAGGGCGCGCGCGAGATCGACGTGGCCATGGCCGGCCGCGACGCGATGGAACTGGAAATCGCCGACAGGTTTCCCCAGGCCGAGTATCGCGACACCTGGGTCTGGTTCCAGTCGGGCATCAACACCGACGGCGCCCACAACCCCGTGACGGCCCGCAGGCTGGGGCGCGGCGACATCCTCAGCCTGAACACCTTCCCGATGATCTCGGGATATTACACGGCTCTGGAACGGACGATGTTCCTGGGCGAGGTCGACGTGGCCAGCCTGCGGATCTGGCAGGCCAACATCGCGGCGCATGAATACGGCATGTCCCTGCTGAAGCCCGGCGTGAGCTGTGCCACGATCACCGAAAAGATCAACGACTTCCTCGCAGAGCGCGACCTGCTGCACTACCGCACCTTCGGCTATGGCCACTCCTTCGGGATACTCAGCCACTACTACGGCCGCGAGGCGGGGCTGGAACTGCGCGAGGATGTCGACACGGTCCTCGAACCGGGGATGGTCATCTCGATGGAGCCGATGCTGACCATCCCCGAGGGCCAGCCCGGCGCCGGCGGGTACCGGGAACATGATATCCTGGTCATTACTGATGACGGCAACGATCGCATCACCGGGTATCCCTATGGCCCGGAGTTCAACGTGGTCGGCTGAGGCCCGACCGGGCGTTTCCGGCTCCCGGGTCCATCGGGGATAGAATGGGCCCGGCCGGGATCGGCGGGATTGCCTCGGCGCGCGGGCCTGCTAGGCTGCGCCAGAATTCAACAGGATACCGTCCCATGCGCCATGTTTTCCGCCTCGTGCTTACGCTTGCGTCACTGTTGGCCGTCGCGGGGTGTTCCGGCGGCGCCGGGCTGATCCCGGGTGGCCCGGTCGCGGGGTATGGCGCGCTGGAGGACGGTGAATATGTCCTGCCGCCGGTCCCGGCAAAGCACCTGCAGGGGGTCAACCGGCGCATGCCCGTCGTCTACGACGGCTCCGAATCGCCGGGCACCATCGTCGTCGATCCCCATGCCAAGTTTCTCTATCTCGTCGAGGAAGACGGTGCCGCCATGCGCTATCCCATCGCCGTGGGCCGCGCCGGGCTGCGGATGCGGGGGGATTCCACCGTGGGGATGAAACGCGAATGGCCCGGCTGGACGCCCACTGCCAACATGCTGCGCACGCAGCCCGAGGTTTACGGCCCCTTCGCCGACGGCGTCGAGGGCGGCTTGGCCAGCCCGCTGGGTGCGCGGGCGCTCTACCTCTACCAGAACGGGCGCGACACCTTCTTTCGCATTCACGGCACCAACGACCTGCCCTCGATTGGCAATTCCGGATCCGCGGGCTGCATCCGCTTGTTCAACCAGGATATCATCGACCTCTACGAACGGGTCGAACGTGGCGCGCGCGTGACCGTGCGGACCTACGAGGAATCCGTCGCTGCCGAGGGCGAAGATCTGGCCAACCGCGGCGAGGAGCTGCCGCCCACTATCGTGGACCCTGCTTCCATCTACGGCGCCACGGATGTGACCGCTGACGAGGCCCCGGCGGCGCCGGATGAGGCCTGAATGAGCCGCGTCCGTGTTTGTCGTATGCGACTGACAGGGGTCAGCGCGGCCGCGGAGGAAAGGGTTCGGATTTGACCGGAGGTGTGGGGCTTGACCTGATCGTTCCGGCGCTTGCGCTGGCGGCCATGGGGTGGTCCGTTCCACGCCTGCTGTTCCACGTTTTTCCCGAGGGGGTGAAAGCGCTTATCCTGCTCGGCCTGTGCTCGGCCCTGGTCATGATGGTGCTCGGGATTGCCTTTTTCACGGTGCTCTACCTCGCGCAGGGCATCGACTGGTCGGCCCTGTTGCGCGACGGATGGGTCGCATTCCTGGGGCATTTTCTGGAACTTGGGGCGATTTCGGCCCTGCTCTGGGGGCCGGTGATGGTGCTCGGTGTGGCCAGCCTGCCGAAACGGTGGCGGGAGAAGGAATGGTAGGTCGGAGAAGCCGGCTGCGCGGAGGAGCCCCATCGCGGCCTTTCGCCCGCCCCGATATGCTGTAAACAGGATGGGCCGGGACGACGGGCCCGTTCGGCACATGCGTTCAAGAGGTGCGAGAGATGAACTTTGTCCGGCTGGTTATCTTCGGGTTCCTCGTCCTTACCGTGGTCTATGTCTGCGTGTCACTCTATTCGCGCTCGGTCCGGCGCGAGAAGCTGGAGGCCGAATGGGAAGAGACCCGGCCCGAGGGCATCCACCGCGACGCCTTTGTCAAGGAGGGCATGAAAGAGTACGAGGCCAGCCTGAGACGGCGGCTGATCCTGCTTGTCTACGTCATCCCGCCGATCCTGGTCGGTGCCATCATACTTGTCGTAAACTGAAAAGAGTCCGACATGCGCAATATCCGCCGTGCGTTCCGCATCACGATCCTCGTAATCCTCGCCCTCTGGCTGCACTACGTGCTGCCGCATCGCGACGTCGCCCGGGTGACCTCGACCGAGGTCGTGCGCACCGATCTGTCGGGGCTCAACCGGATCTTTTTCGCGCAGACGGACACGGGCAACGCCGAGAGCCTGTCGCGCGACCTCAGGTTCATCAATTCCCAGCGCAAACGGACCTACCTGTTCGGCCTGATCCGGGGCGGCAACCAGACCATGGTGTATCGCAACGAGGATACCGGCTGGATCTACCCGCCCTATTTCAAGTTCGACAGCGCCGACCTGCAGGCCGAGGCGGGGGCGGCGATCTCGACCGAGGCGCCGTATGACTGGGTGGTGATCACCCACTACGGCTGGCGCATCAACTGGCTGTCGATATATCCCAACGCGGTGTCGATCCGCCCCGCCCCGGGCGAGGATTTCCGCCCCGTGCCCTGGTCGAACATCGTGATCTACGTGCTGATGCTGGCGGGTGTGCTCTTCGTGCGGGCGATGTGGCGGCAGTTCCGCGAACGCACGCTGGACCCGCTGGCCGAGAGCGCCGAGGACCGCATCGACCACGTCCAGGCCGATTTCGCCGAGCGGCGGGGTCGGCTGCGGCGCTGGTGGGACCGCCTGCGCGGCAAGTGACCGCACGGTCTGCGCCGCGGGCGCAGGCCTGCTTGTCTCGCCGCCGCCTTTGGCGGCGTCTCGGGAGGTGGGGGCGCTGCCCCCGTCCGCGCGCGGCGCGGACTCCCCCGCGGTATTTGTCACCCAAAGAAGCCGGGCTATTCGCCGTAGGGAATCCAGACGGTCTTGACCTCGGTCGCCTGCGCCAGCCAGGTGGCGCTGGGCCAGGTGCGGGTCTGGCCGTTGTTGACCCAGGTGCGTTTGAGCGTGGCAGCCGAGGCGCGCTCGATCTCTGCCGACAGGGCGCTCGAGGAGAAGGACCAGACCGCGTCCAGCCCGGCGTGGGCGGCCATGTGCGGGACGAGGTCGGCGTGGTCGCCGGTCAGGATGTTGAGGACGCCGCCGGGCAGGTCCGAGGTCTCGAGCACCTGGTAGAAATCCGTGGCAGACAGCGGGTAGGGGCCGGAGGCGACGGCCGCAACGCGGTTGCCCATGGCAAGGGCCGGCGCGACGGGCTCGATCAGGCCCATCAGGGGGCGGGCGTCGTCGCAGAGCACGCCGATGTTGCCGACCGGTTCATTCATGGCCAGCGCCGTGCCGCGCAGGGGCACCGGCTTGGCGCGGTGGTCGTGCTTGTCGGCCCAGGCCGCCCATTTGAACAGGGTGCGAATGGCCTGCGTCACCTCCGCCTCGCCCGAGCGGCCGCCGGTCAGGGCGTTGATCCGGCTGGCGAACTCGTCCGCGCGGGCCGAGAGGTTCTCGGCCATATAATACAGGATTTGCGCGCGCAGGTGGCCGGTGGTCGCCGACCAGGCCTTTGCCGCCGTCATGGCCTCGACCGCGTTGCGGAGATCCTTGCGGTTGGCCAGCGAGGCATGGCCCAGCAGCTTGCCCGTGCGGGTATAAACGGGGCGCGAATAGCCGGCATCTGGGCGGGCCTGCTTGCCCCCGATATAGAGCTTGGCGGTGCGGTCCAGCGGCGGGATCGGGTCACCGTCATCGGTGGTGTAGGGCGCGATCGGGGACAGTTTCTTGGCCGTGCCCCTGGGCCGGGTATAGGCCATCAGCCCCTCCCAGCCGCCTTCGCGGCCGAAGCCGCTCTCGCGGACGCCGCCGAAGCCGGCGGCGGCGTCGAAAAGGTTCGTGGCGTTGACCCAGACCACGCCCGCGGTCAGTCCGGGTGCGATATCGAGGGCGAGGTTGATGTTCTCGGTCCACAGAGAAGCTGCCAGCCCGTAGCGCGTGTTGTTGGCCAGCTCGACCGCCTCGGCCGGTGTGCGGAAGGTTGTCGAGACGAGGACCGGGCCGAAGATCTCCTCCTGCATCAGCCGGTCGGCCGGGGACAGGCCGGTGATCAGCGTGGGCGGATAGTAGCAGCCCTGCGCCGGCAGCGGGCCGGGCGTGCGGTGAATGTCGCCCTGCGCGCCATCGACCATCTTGGTGATGGCCTGCAGCTGAACAGGGTCCACCACGGCACCCACGTCGATGGCCTTGTCCAGCGGATCGCCCAGGCGCAGCGTGTCCATCCGCGCGCGCAGCTTGTCGTAGAACCGCGGCGCGATGCCCTCCTGCACCAGCAGGCGCGAGCCGGCGCAGCAGACCTCGCCCTGGTTGAACCAGATGGCGTCGACCAGCCCCTCGACAGCTGAGTCAATATCGGCATCCTCGAAGACGATGTAGGGGGATTTGCCCCCCAGTTCGAGTGTCAGCGCCTTGCCCGACCCGGCGGTGGCCGCGCGGATGCGGCGGCCCACGGCGCTGGAGCCGGTGAAGGCGATCTTGTCCACGTCAGCGGCGGTGATCATCTCGCCCACGGCGCCGTCGCCGGTGACGATGTTGACGACGCCGCGCGGCAGGCCCGCCTGGCGGCAGATATCGGCGAAGAGAAGCGCCGTGAGCGAGGTGTATTCGGCCGGTTTCAGCACCACGGTGTTGCCCATGGCCAGCGCCGGGGCGATCTTCCAGGCCAGCATCAGCAGCGGGAAGTTCCAGGGCACGATCTGGCCACAGACGCCCAGCGGCACCTGGTCGGGCAGTTCCTCGTCCATCAGCTCGGCCATGCCAGCGTGGTAGTAGAAATGCCGCGCGGCCAGGGGGATGTCGATGTCGCGGCTTTCGCGGATCGGCTTGCCGTTGTCGAGGGTTTCCAGCACCGCGAAGAGGCGGGCGTGTTTCTGCAGCAGCCGCGCGATGGCATAGAGCGTGCGCGCCCTTTTGTGACCGTCCTTCGCCCATTTCGCCTGTGCCTTGCGTGCGGCGGTAACGGCGGCGTCCACGTCCGCCTGCCCGGCCTGCGTGACATGGGCCAGCACGTTGCCGGTGGCGGGGTTCTTCGCCTCGAAGGTTTCGCCCGGGTCGGTGAATTTGCCGTCGATGAAACAGCCGAACCGGTCGCCCATGTCCACCAGCCATTCCAGCGCCGGGGCGGCGGATTCCGGGGCGGGGCCGTAGTCCATAGTCTCGAAAATCTCCTTGACTGTCATGCGCGACCCGCTCCTGTCTTCATATTGGCGAATAAACTTACGATCCCGACTTATCCGACGGCGTGCCGCCAGCCCACGGAATAGGCGCCGGTCAAGTGATGCTCCAACTGCCGCTCGATGTCGCCCAGCAGGGACGAGGCGCCGAAGCGGAACAGGTCAGGCTGCAGCCAGCGGTTGCCCAGCTCGTCCTTGATCAGGGCCAGGTAGGTGAGTGCATCCTTGGCCTTGGAAATGCCGCCCGCGGGTTTGTAGCCGACCTTGAAGCCGGTGCGTGTCTCGTAGTCGCGGATGGCGCGGATCATTGTGAGTGAAACGGGCAGGGTGGCATTCACGCCCTCCTTGCCGGTCGAGGTCTTGATGAAATCGGCGCCCGCCATCATGCAGACCAGCGAGGCGCGCGCGACGTTGCGCAGCGTGCCCAACTCGCCCGTGGCGAGGATGGCCTTGACATGCGCCTCGCCGCAGGCCGCGCGCATCTCTCGCATCTCGTCGTAGAGAGCTTGCCAGTTGCCTTGCAGGACGTGGCGGCGGGATATCACGATGTCGATCTCGTCGGCCCCGGCGGCGACGCTTTCGCCGATCTCGGCGAGGCGCAGGCGGTAGGGCGACAGGCCCGCGGGAAAACCGGTGGAGACGGCCGCGACGGGAATGCCCGAGCCGCGAAGCGCCTCAACCGCCGGTGCGACCATCTCGTGATAGACGCAGACCGCGCCAGTGGTCAGGCCCTGCATCCCCAGCGCGTCGAGGATATCGGCGCGCGCGGGCTGGCGCGCCTTGGCGCAGAGGCGGCGCACGCGGCCCTCCGTGTCGTCACCGGCCAGCGTGGTCAGGTCGATCAGGCTGATGGCCTTGCAGAGCCAGGCGGCCTGGTGATCCTTCTTGACGCTGCGCCGGCCCGGCAGGGTCGCGGCGCGGCGTTCGATGGCGGATGTATTGGCCTGCACGGCGCGCACCCAGGACAGGTCCACCGCCACCCCGGCGTTGCGGGGCTCATGGACCTGCGGCAGGTGCGCGTCGGCGCGCGTCACGTGGGTGTCGGTGGTGTTCAAAGGGGCCTCCCGTCGATGGGCGAAGCCTGTCACGGGGGGCGTGGGCTGGCAAGACGTGGCGCGGCGTCAGGGCTGTATCAACTGCTGGCGGCGGGCGCGGCGGAACCGCTGCGGCGTCTGGCCGTGGGCGGCCAGGAACAGCTTGTGAAAATGCGAAAGGTTGGCAACCCCGCACTCGGCGGCGATCTCGACCAGGCTGTCCTCGCTGCCTAGCAGGCGGGTTGCGGCATGGGCCATGCGCCGGGCGTTGACGTAGTCCGACGGTGTCTGGCCCATGAAGCGGCGCATCGTGCGCGCCACGTGCGGGTGGGCGCGGCCGGCCACGCGGACCAGCCCCGCGGCGCCCTCGCGAAAGACCTCGGGCCGCTGCGCGCCGGTGCAGGCCCGGTGCAGCCAGGCCGGCGCCTCGGGCGGGACGTCCGCGGGCACCTGCGCGAGGTCGGCCAACAGCGGCAGCAGGAAGGCCTCGAGCGCGAGCGCATCGCGCGGCGCGCGTTCCAGCCGCAGGGCGGCGTGATTGACCTCGGCCATGCGGCGCATGTCCAGGTGATGCCGGGGCGGGTCGGCCGCCTCCGACCAGAAGCCCGTTCCGGCCAGCGTCGGGTGGTGCGCACCCAGCGTTGCGATGGCACTGTCGCGGATCGACAGCGAGACGACCATGGCCGCCGCGCCCCGCCCCTGCAGGCCGTGGACGTCGCCGGGGCGCAGGAAGATCAGGTCGCCCTCGGTCAGGTCCTCGCGCCGGTCGGGCAGGTGATGGCGCACGCGCCCGTTCTGCACCCAGAGCAGTTCATGAAATGCGTGCCCGTGCAGGCGGCGCGGCCGCCGCGCTGTCAGTTCCGCGCGCACCAGGTGGTGCGTCGCACCCGGAAAAACCCCCTCGGGAAAGGCCAGAACAGGGGTGCCCGCCTCGGTCATGGGCGCCCCATGCCGCGCCCGGCGCCCGGGCGCAGCCGCGGAGTACGCCGGGCCTCAGTCACCCATCTTGCGCGACAGGAAGCGGGGCAGCTTGTCGGCGTTCGACCCCGCCGCCGGCGCGGTTTCGGCCTCGGGCGGCGGGGCGCCGTCGCCGCCACTCATGGCCCTGATCCCGGCCAGGCCGGACTCGCCTAGCGGCACGGCGGCAAAGGGGCCGCCCAGCCGGGTGAAGTTCATGTCGTCGGGCGCCGGGTGGGGGCTATCGGCCTGTAGCGCCTCGGCCCAGTCCTCGGCATTGTCGACGGGGCGAAAGCCGAGGAACCCGGCGGTGTCGTTACGGATCGGCGCGCGGGTGTTGGCGGAAACCCCGTAGACGGTGGCAAAGCCGGTCACCGGCGCCTCGACCGCCCGGCGGACCAGCTGGCGCAGGTCATCGAAGCTCAGCCAGGTCTGCAGGGCGCGCAGGTTCTGCGGCGCGGCGGTGCAGGAAAAGATGCGCAGGCAGACCGCTTCCAGCCCGCGCTTTTCCCAGTACATCCGGCCCATGTCCTCGGCAAAGCACTTGGCCAGCCCATAGTAGGTGTCGGGCCGGTGCGGCGCGTCCAGACCGATGCCGGCGGTCGTCTCGTGCATGCCCACCGCGTGCACCGACGAGGCATAGACGACCCGCCGGGCGCCGTGCTGCCAGGCCGCCTCCCAGACGTTGTAGGCGGCGATGAAATTCGGGCCCAGAAGCTCCTCGAAAGGGCGTTCGTCGACGATGGCGGCGAAATGGACGACCATGTCGGCCCCGGCGACCAGCGGCGCGAAGGCGGCCATGTCGGCCACGTCCACCTGCTCGAACCGCTCGTTGGGCAGAAGCGTCTCGGGTGTGGGCGATATGTCGACCGACAGCAACTCCGCGGCCTGACCGGCCAGGGTCTCGCGGATCTGCATGCCAAGGGCGCCGCAGGCCCCGGTGAGAACGATCTTCTTCATGTCGGCCGTCTCCTTGATGCCTGCAGCGAGGCTGCGCCGCGGCGCGGGCAAGGTCAAGTGGCCCGGGCGCGTGCGGCGGGGTCCGGCTGGTGGGCCTTCATTCGCGGTCCGGGCGCAATTCCGAGACGAAATCGTAGAAATCCGACCGGTAGAAACCGCGCGTGAACTCCACAGGGCGGCCACTGTCGAGATAGCCGGTCCGGTCGATCCGCAGGATCGCGGTATTCTCGGGCAGGCAGAGCAACTCGGCGTCCGGCCCTGTCACGTTCACGGCCGTGACCCGCTGGACGGCCCGGCCGGGCGCCTGTCCGCGGCGGCGCAGCACCTCGTAGAGCGAGGTTTCAACCGCCCCGGGATCGGGCAGCACATCGGCCGGCAGAGAGGACCGCTCGATCGCCATTGGCGTGCCATCGGCGCTGCGCAACCGTTCCAGCCGCGCGACCTGGCGCGCGGGCGACAGGCCCAGCGCCATCATCTCGTCGGGGCTGGGGGCATGCAGCCCCCGGCCGAGCACGCGGCTGGTCGAGATCCGCCCGCGCGCCTTCATGTTCTCGGTGAACGAGACGAGGGTCGACAGGGATTGTTCCGTCCGGGGTGCGGTGCCGGTCACGAAGCTGCCCGCACCGCGGCGCTGCGCGATCAGGCCCGAGCGGACAAGCTCGGCCACCGCCCGGCGCACGGTGACGCGGCTGACATCGGCCAGATCGGCAAGGTCGCGTTCGGCAGGCAGTCTCTCGCCCTCGCGCAGGGTGCCGTCCTTGATGGCATCGGCGATGTGGCGCGACAGTTGCAGATACCGCGGGCCGTCCCCGGGCGCGTGCCAGGCGGAGGCTGCGAAGAGGGTATCGGCACTGGCGTTCACGTCGGACCTGTTCATTCGTGTTGGCGGGATATTACCGGACCTTGCGGGGTCAAGTTCTTTCGGGTCGGCAGGCGGCCGCGGGGCGGCCCTTCACAGGTGGTCGCGGTAGGGGTCCCATTTCTCTTCGTTGGCACAGACAAAACGATAGTAGGCGATATCCTCGAGGGCCGCGGCGGCCTCCGGATCCAGGATCACCTTGCAGGCCGGGTGCAGCTGGATCGCCGAGGCGCTGACCCGCGCGGTCAGCGGCCCCTCGACAGCGCGGGCGACGACCTCGGCCTTGGCCGCGCCGCAGGCCAGCAGGATCAGCTCGCCCGCCTCGAGGATCGTGCCCACCCCCATGGTCAGGGCCCGCTTGGGCACGCGCGCGGCGTCGCCGCCGAACATGCCGGCGTTCTGGTCACGGGTCGTCGGGGTCAGGATCTTGTCGCGCGTGCGCGAGCGGAAGGCCGACAACGGTTCGTTGAAACCGATGTGGCCCGCCGCGCCGATCCCCAGTAGCTGCAGGTCGATGCCGCCGGCGGCGGCGATCCGCGCCTCGTAGTCGCGCGCGGCGTGGCCGAGGTCCGCGGCCATGCCATCGGGCAGGTGGGTGCATGCGCGGTCGATATCGACCCGGTCGAAGAGGTGCCCGGCCATGTAGGCGGCGTAGCTTTGCGGGTGGTTTGGCGGCAGGCCGACGTATTCGTCCAGGTTGAAGGTCGTGCAGCGGTCGAAACGCGCACCATTGGTGGCCAGGTGGTCGTAGACCTCTTCCATGGTGCGCCCGGTGGCCAGGCCCAGCACCATCTCGGGTGTCGCGTCCAGGCGCGCACCGATCAGCTTGGCGGTCAGCGCCACGGCGTCGGCGCGGCTCTTGCAGGGCAGGATTTCCATCAGGTCTCCTCGGGTGGCAGGGACTGGCCGCCGATCATCACGTCAACGAGTGCCAGGTCGCGATCGAAGTGCAGGACATCCGCTTGGGCGCCGGGGGTCAGCCGGCCGATCTCGGCCTCGCCAAGCCAATCGGCGGGCAGGGTCGAGAGGCGCCGCGCCGCCTCGGCCAGCGGCAGGCCAAGGCCGACCAGATTGCGCAGCGCCACATCCATCGTCAGCGCCGACCCGGCCAGTGTGCCGTCGTCCAGCCGCATGGCCCCGCGCGCCTTGGTCACCGCGTGGCGGCCCAGCTGGTAGGGCCCGTCCGGCATCCCGGCGCCCGCGGTGGCGTCGGTGACGCCGTGAAGGTGCGGGATCGCCCGCCGCGCAGCGAGGATGGCGCCGGGTTCGACGTGGATCAGGTCGGGAATGATCTCGGCATGATCGGCATGGGCCAGCGCGGCGCCGGCCAGGCCGTTGTCCCGGTGTGACAGCGGGCTCATGGCGTTGAACAGGTGGGTGACGCCGCAGCCGCGCGCCAGGGCGCCCCGGGCGGTGGCATAGTCGCACAGCGAATGGCCCAGCTGGGCGCGGATATCCAGCGCGTGCATGGTATCCTCCAGGGCGTGGCCCGGGTCCATTTCGGGGGCGAAGGTCATCACCCGGATCGGGGCCATCGCCGCCCAGGCGCGCAGCTGGTCCGGGTCCGGCGGGGCGGTGTGGGGCGGCTGGGCGCCCAGCTTGTGGGGATTGATGACCGGGCCCTCCAGATGCGCGCCGAGGATGCGCGCGACCCCGGGATCGGGCCGGTCCATGCAGGCGGCGACGGCCGACAGGAAGGCGCTCAGGTCGGCGGTCGGCGCGGTCACGGAGGTGGGCAGCATCGCGGTGGTGCCGTGGCGGGCATGCAGCGCGGCCGCCCCGCGGATCGCCCCGGCGCCGGTCATCATGTCGTGGCCCCCGCCGCCGTGAACGTGCAGGTCCACGAAACCGGGCAGGATGTAGGGCGCGGCCGGGGTCTCGACCGTCTCGCCCTCGATCGCGGTGATCCGGTCGCCGCAATGCAGGGTGCCGTCGATCCAGCCGGTTTCGGTCAGGATGCAGCCGGTCAGGCTGCGCGGCGGTGTCGGCTCCGGTGATGTCATGAAAGCTCCGTGACGAAGTCCCAGCGGTCGCCGCGAAAGGTCGACCGCGTCAGTTCGACGGCGCGGTCGGCGGCGGTATAGCCGATGCGCGTGATCAGCAGCCCCGGGGCGCCGGGGGCAACGTCCAGACGCCTGGACATCTCGGGCTCGATGGCGACGGCGGTCAGCCGCTGCACGGCCCGCACCGGGCGCATCCCGCAGGTTTCCATGGTTTCATAGAGCGAGTCCGAGATCAGCCGGGGGTTGGCCAGCGCCTCGGACAGGACGGTCGTGGCCTCCACGGCCAGGGGCTGGCCGTCGGCGGACCGCAACCGGGTGATCCGCGTGACCGGCGCGTTCGGCCCGAGCCCGAGTGCGATGACCTCCTCGGGGGTGGCGCGGCCCCGGCCGCTGGAGATGACGCGCGACTGCCCGGTCATGCCGCGCGCGGCCAGGTCCTCGGAAAAGCTCGTCAGCACCGACAGCGGCTGCGAGACGCGCTGGGACACGAAGGTGCCTGCACCACGGCGCTGCTCGATCAGGCCGCGCTCGCCCAGGTGCTTGATGGCGCGCCGCACGGTCACGCGGCTGACCCCGTGCATCTCGGCCAGGCTGCGTTCGGGCGGCAGCGCGGTGCCGGGGGCCAGCTCGCCCGCCTCGATCTGGCGTATCAGCCCGTCGGCCAGACGCTTGTACCGGGCCTGTGCGGGTTGCGTGACTTCGGTCATGGCCCGACCTCCGCGGCCAGACTCTCTTCGCTGCGCCAGTCGCGTGCGGCCATGATCCTCAGTCCGTCAAGCGCGGTGCCGCGTGCAGGGACCACCCGGGCCTGCAGGTCGGCGGCAAGGTACGGTGTCATGATCCCGGCCAAGCCACCGAGCACTGCCAGCGGCTGACCCGAATCGACCGCGCGGACAGCACAGGACAGTTCCGCCCCGGCGGTTTCCAGCAGGTCGCGCGCGACGGCGTCGCCCGCCTCCGCCGCTTCGATGACGCGCGGGGCGAGGGATGCAAAGCGCGTGGCATCGGCCTGCGCCAGCCACGCCTGGATGGCGTTGAAATCACTGCCCACCTCGCCGCGCAGGGTGTCGAACAGGGCGCTGTTCCCGGGGTGACGGCCGTCCAGATGGCGGGCCAGTAGGGCCACCGCACGGTTGCCGAGCCAGCCGCCGCTGCCTTCGTCCCCGATCTTGTAGCCCCAGGCGCTGGACGACGCGACGGCGCCCCGCGCCGAGAGGGCATAGGCGGCAACGCCGGTGCCCACCGCCAGCACGATGCCGGGCCGTCCGCCATGGGCACCCACCAGCGCGGCAAAGCCGTCGGTGACAATGGCGATATCGGAGGCGGCGACCGGGTTGGCGGCGCGGAATTCGGCCTGCCGCTGGGGCGAGCGCCCGCCGGCGAAGCCGCACCAAAGGCGCGTGCCCTCGATTGACAGGCCGGTCCTGTCAGACAGGTCGGCAAGGCCGCCGGCAACGCTGCGCCAGGCGGCCTCGACACCGTAGGTCAGGTTCGACGGGCCGGCGCTGGCCTCGGCCAGAACACCCCCGTCGCCGGCGATGGCGCGCAGGCGCGAGCCTGTACCGCCGCCGTCGATCACGACAAGGGGGATAGGGGGTGCCATCGGTCGCGGACCTTTCCTCTGTGTGCGGTTCGGGTGCAGCGTATCCAACCGCCCGTCCAATTACAATACCAAAATCATATTTGGTATTACATATTGCAAATTGGTCTTGCTATTGGAGTTAAGATTCGCGATTGTCAAAGATAGATCGATTCGTCGCCCAACTTGCCGTTTCCGGCGGCCCGGGGTGGCCCGATCGCTCCTCGTTTGCCGGCGTGCACCTGGCGCATGCCTTCGAGGGGTCACACGGAACAACGACGCCAGACCAAAACAAGAGGGAGTGCGAGATGACGCGCATCATGAAGACCACCACGGCCACCCTGGCGCTATGCGTTGCCGGGACGGCGGCGCTGGCGCAGGACGCCACTCTGTCCATCGAAAGCTGGCGGTCCGAGGACCAGGCGATCTGGGACGATGTCCTGATCCCCGCCTTCGAGGCCCAGCACCCGGAGATCGACGTCGAGTTCACGCCGACCTCGCCCACCGAATACAACGCGGCCCTGAACGCGCGGCTCGACGGCGGCACCGCCGGCGACCTGATCACCTGCCGGCCCTTCGACGGCTCGCTCGCGCTCTATCAGCGCGGCCAGCTGGCGGATATCTCGGGGCTCGACGGGCTGGACAATTTCCCTGATTTTGCCAAGGCCGCTTGGCAGACCGACGACGGCAGCGCCACCTTCTGCGTTCCCATGGCCTCGGTCATCCATGGCTTCATCTACAATGCCGAGGCCTTTGCGGAGCTGGGCCTGGAGGAGCCCGAGACCGTCGAGGAGTTCTTCGGTGTCCTCGACGCGATCAAGGAGGATGGCACCTACACGCCGCTGGCCATCGGTTCGGCCGACCAGTGGGAGGCGGCCACCATGGCCTATACCAACATCGGCCCGACCTACTGGAACGGCGAGGAAGGCCGGCAGGCCCTGCTCGACGGGTCGGCGGAATTCACCGACCCGCAGTTCGTCAAGCCCTTCGAGGTGATGCAGCGCTGGAACGACTACATGGGCCGCGCCTACCAGGCGCAGGGCTACACCGACAGCCAGAACCTGTTCACGTTGGGTCGCGCGGCGATCTACCCGGCCGGGTCCTGGGAAATCGGCGGCTTCAACGATCAGGCCGTCTTCGAGATGGGCGCCTTTCCCCCGCCCGTCGAGGCCGCGGGTGATACCTGCTACATCTCGGATCACACCGACATCGGCATCGGCATGAACGCGGGTACCGACAACCCCGAAGCTGCGCGCACCTTCCTGGAATGGGTCGCCAGCCCGGAATTCGCCAGCCTTTACACCAACGAGCTGCCCGGCTTCTTCTCGTTGTCGAACGCGCAGTTCGAGGTCGAGGACCCGCTGGCGCAGGAAATGATCTCGTGGCGGCAGGATTGCGAAAGCACGATCCGCGTCGCCCACCAGATCCTGTCGCGCGGCGAGCCCAACACCTGGAACACCATGTGGAGCGTCAGCGCCAACGTGTTCAACGAGGCATCGACTCCGCAAGAGGCCGCGCAGACGCTGCAGGAGGGCCTCGAGTCATGGTACGAACCGCAGCAGGACTGACCCTGCCGCACTGACAGGCCCGCCCCCGCCTCGCGCGGGGGCGGGTCCCGCCGCCGCGCCAGATTGGAGGACCGGACGTGTCCGACCCCGTGACAGATACCGCGAAAGACGTCCGCACGCGTCGCAAGCGCCGCCGGTCCGGGGGGCTGCATATCGTCGTCTTCCTGGCGCCGGCGGTGCTGATCTATTCCGTCTTCTCGATCTACCCGCTGGTCGAGAGTCTGCGTCTGAGCCTCTTCGACGGGCTGGAGGATGGCACGGCCGTCTGGGCCGGCCTCGAGAACTACGCCACGCTGCTCTTCGATCCCAACTGGGCCACGCAGTTCTGGCGGGCCTTCTGGAACAACCTCGTGCTGTTCTTCATCCACATGGTGGTGCAGAACCCGCTGGGCCTGTTGCTGGCGGCGCTGCTCAGCCTCGCGCCGCGCTTCGGGTCGGCCTACCGCACGCTGATCTTCGTGCCGACGCTGCTGTCGGTCGTCATTGTCGGCTTCATCTGGGAACTGATCCTCTCGCCGCTGTGGGGGGTGTCCGAGACGCTGCTGGGTACCATCGGCCTGGCCTGGCTCTACCAGCCCTGGCTGGGGCTGGAGTCCAGCGCGCTGACCACGGTGTCGCTGATCTCGGTGTGGCAATACGTCGGCATCCCGATGATGCTGATCTACGCGGCGCTGCTGTCGATCCCGGACGAATTGATCGACGCCGCCCGGGTGGACGGGCTGAACGGGTGGTCGATCTTCTGGAAGGTCAAGCTGCCGCTGATCCTGCCGACGCTGGGGATCGTCGCGATCCTGACCTACATCGGCAACTTCACCGTCAGTTTCGACCTGATCTACTCGATCCAGGGGGCATTGGGCGCCCCGAACTTCGCCACCGACGTGATGGGCACGCTGCTGTTCCGCACGTTCTTCGGCCAGCAGTTGCAGGTCGGCGACATCCACATGGGCGCGACGATCGCCAGCATGATGTTCTTCATCATCCTGGTGGGCGTGTCGATCTACCTGGCGCTGGTCCAGCGCCGCCTGCAACGCTACGAGATGTGAGGGACGCAGATGACCGAGACCGCATCCAGCCATCGCGCCCGCGCCAGCCGCCTCCGGGGCCTTTCGACCCGGGCCGGCGTGCACATGGTGCTGGCGGGCTATACCCTGATCGCGATCTTCCCGGTGTTCCTGGTGATCCTCAATTCCTTCAAGAACCGGCGCGGCATCTTCACCGATCCGCTTGGCCTGCCCGGCGAGGGGACCTTCAGCCTTGAAGGTTATGCAACGGTCCTGACCCAGGGCGATTTCGCGACCTATTTCTCGAACTCGCTGATCGTCACGGTCACGGCCCTGTTCCTGATCCTGTGGCTGGGCGCGATGGCGGCCCACGCGCTGGCCGAGTACCGCTTTCGGTTCAACACGCTGCTGGGCATCTACCTGATTCTGGGGATCATGGTGCCGATCCGGCTGGGCACCGTCGCCATCCTGGAACTGATGGTGGACCTGAACCTGGTCAACACGCTGCTGGCGCTGATCCTTGTCTATACCGCACAGGGTTTGCCGGTGGCCGTCTTCATCCTGACGGAATTCATGCGCACCCTGTCGCGCGACATCAAGGACTGCGCCCGCGTCGACGGGCTCAGCGAATACCGCATCTTCTTCGAGGTGGTCGTGCCGCTGATCCGGCCGGTTCTGGCCACGGTCGCGGTGTTTTCCATGATCCCGATCTGGAACGACCTGTGGTTCCCGCTGATCCTCGCCTCGGGGGATGCCACCAAGACCGTCACGCTGGGCGTGCAGCAGTTCATCGGGCAATACACCGTGAACTGGAGCGCGGTGCTTGCTTCGCTCTCGATCGCCATCCTGCCCGTCCTAGGGCTTTACGCCCTGTTCTCGCGCCAGCTCATCGCCGGCATCACCTCGGGCGCCGTCAAGGGCTGACCCCGCACCACCTTTGGGAGGTTCGAAAAAGTGTCCGAACTCACGCTTCAAGACGTCCGCAAATCCTATGGCGAGGCCAAGGTGATCCACGGCGTCGACCTCGCCGTTAAGGACGGTGAATTCGTGGTCTTCGTCGGCCCCTCGGGCTGTGGCAAGTCCACCCTGTTGCGCATGATCGCGGGGCTGGAATCCATCACCGGCGGCGATGTCGTCATCGGCGGCGAGCAGGTCAACGACATCGCGCCCGCCGACCGGGGCATCGCCATGGTGTTCCAGTCCTACGCGCTCTATCCGCACAAGGATGTCTACGGCAACATGGCCTTTGCCCTGCGCCACGCCGGCGAGGACAAGGCGGTGATCGACGAACGCGTCCGCAAGGCCGCCGATATCCTCGGCCTGCAGGACCTGCTCAAACGCCGCCCCAAGGAGCTGTCGGGCGGCCAGCGCCAGCGCGTCGCCATCGGCCGCGCCATCGTTCGCGACCCCGAGATCTTCCTGTTCGACGAGCCGCTGTCGAACCTCGACGCCGCGCTGCGCGTGCAGATGCGCGTCGAGATCCTGCGGCTGCACCAGCGGCTGAAGACCACAATGGTCTATGTCACCCATGACCAGGTCGAGGCGATGACCCTGGCCGACCGCATCGTCGTCCTGCGCGATGGCCGGATCGAGCAGGTGGGCACCCCGTTGGAGCTGTATCACCACCCCGAGAACCGCTTCGTCGCCGGCTTCATCGGCTCGCCGAAGATGAACTTCCTGTCCGCCGAGCGCAGCGGCGACGGCACGACGGTGACGACCCATGGCAGCGCCCCCATCGAGGTGCCGGTCCAGCCGCGCGACACGGAAGGGGCCGTCACCCTGGGCATCCGGCCCGAACATGTCGGGCTGGTCGCGCCCGGGGCGGGCGACCTGGACGCCCGTATTCTCGTGGCCGAGCGCCTGGGCGGCGAGACGTTCCTGCACTTCGACCTTGGCGACGAGGGCGATTTCGTGGTCAAGGCCGACGGCGCGGCCACGCACGAAAGCGGCGAGACCGTGGGCCTGTCCTTTCCGCCCCAGGCGCTGCACCTGTTCGATGCGCAGGGCGCGGCCTTCGCGCCGCGCGACCGCAACGCGCTGATCGGCTGATGAAAGGGGATCGCGCGATGACCCGGGACAGTGACCGTCGCGCCCTCGTCTCCGAGGGGCGCAACCCGCGCAGCACGGACCTGGACCGGCTGTCGGCGCGCGAGATCGTCGCCCTGATGAACGCCGAGGATGCCGGCGTCGCCGCCGCCGTGGGCGCCGAGGCGGAGGCTATCGCCGCCGCGGTGGACCGTATCGTCGCGGCCTTCCGCGCCGGGGGGCGGCTGATCTACGTCGGCGCCGGCACCAGCGGGCGACTGGGCGTGCTGGACGCCTCGGAGTGCCCGCCCACCTATTCGGTGCCGCCGGGCATGGTTATCGGCCTGATCGCGGGCGGCGATCAGGCCATCCGCCATTCGGTCGAGGATGCCGAGGATGACCGCGCGCAGGGCGCGGCGGATCTCGACAGTGTCGCGGTCGGTGCCGCGGACGTGGTCGTGGGCATCGCGGTCAGCGGCAAGACGCCTTATGTCGTCGGCGCGCTGGAGCACGCGCGCGCCGAGGGCGCCGGCACGGTGGCGCTGTGCTGCAACCCCGGTGCGCCGGTCACCGAGATTGCCGAGATAGCCATCTGCCCCGTCGTCGGCCCTGAGGTGCTGACCGGCTCGACGCGGCTCAAATCCGGTACGGCGCAGAAGATGGTGCTCAACATGCTGTCCACGGCCAGCATGGTGCGCATCGGCAAGAGCTACGGCAACCTGATGGTCGATGTCGCGATTTCCAACGCCAAGCTGGCCCGCCGGGCCGCGGGAATCGTGCAGGAGGCCACCGGCTGCACCGCCGAAGAGGCCGAGGCGGCGCTGGCGGCCAGCGGCGGCAAGGTGAAACTGGCGATCCTGATGCAGATCAGCGGCCAGGACGCGCAGACGGCGGCGGCCGCGCTTGATGCCGCGGGCGGCGTGCTGCGCGATGCCATCGCCACAAGTAGCACGGGGGCACCCTGACTTGACGTGTGCCCAGCCGATCGGACCTGCGGGAATTTGGTGGAGCCGAGGGGGTTCGAACCCCTGACCTCGTCATTGCGAACGACGCGCTCTCCCAACTGAGCTACGGCCCCACGAGTCGGCTGCCTGTTTGGCCCCACGCCGATCCGGTGTCAAGCCAGCGCCGTGCGAATGGACCCCGGATCGAGGCGGTAGGCCTTGCCGAACCCGCCGTTAAGCAGCGCGGATGTCGGGGCCAGGTACAGCAGGTTGAAATCGGCGAAGTCGTAGTAGAGCCCCGCCTTGGGGCAGGCCGCCAGCCAAGCCTCTTTCAGCGCGGCCTTGTCCGCCGCTTCGGCCCGGACCTGCAGGGTCAGGCGCGGGTGGGCCAGCGGATCGCCCTTCGTGCCCGGCTCGCCCACGAGGACCGAGGCGGCCGGATTAACCCGCAGAGCGTCGGCGTGGTGCGACAGGTCGGAAACCAGCGTGTGCGGCCGTCCCGACAGCACGGCAAAGGCGATGCGCGACACCATCGGCGCGCCTGTCTGCGGGTCGATCACGCCCAACGCGGCATGGCGTGCCTGTATCAAGAGCCGGCGGGTCAGTGCCAGGGCCTCGGCATCCACGTCGCGGAAGGGGGTGGTCGCGGGCACGGGGGAAGGCTCCTTGCTGCGTCTGGTCGTCGGTGTCGCAAGCCTAGCCCCTGTCGGTCGGCGGTCCAACAATCCATTGAGCCTGCCGCCAAGCCGGGGTAGCGTCTTGGCACAAGCGCACTGGCACCTGGGGACCCTCATGACGAAGACAGTTGAAGACCTGGTCAAGGCCGCCCGTGCCGAGGTGCCCGCCATCTCGCCGGCCGAGGCCAAGCGCCTGCACGGCAGCAGCGCGGCGGTTTTCCTCGATGTGCGCGAACCGGCCGAGGTGGCCGCCGGCAAGGTCCGGGGGGCTGTCGCGATCCCGCGCGGGGTGCTGGAATTCCAGGTCGGCTCGGCCGAGAACCGCCCCGAGGCGCTGTCGGAAGACAAGACCGTGATCGTCTATTGCGCTGGCGGCGGGCGGGCCGCGCTGGCGGGGCAGACCTTGCGGGCCATGGGGTTCGGGGATGTCCGCAATCTCGGCGGCTACAAGGACTGGGTCGAGGCCGACGGCGCGACGGAACGCGACGTCTGATCCTGATCAAGGCGGGTTTTGCAGGCTGGGCATATCCTGCCTCGAGAAGAGGAGGAATGCCATGTACAGCCACATCCTGATTCCCGTCGCCTTTGACGGCGACCACCCCACGAAACCGGCCGAGCAGGTCGCCCACACCCTGTCGGCGCCCGGTGCGCGCGTGACGTTCCTGCACGTGATGGAGGAGCTGCCCGCCTATGCGGTTAACTACATCCCCGAGGGCTATGACAAGGAGACCCGCGATGCCGTTCAGGCCCAGCTTGACGGCAAGGCGGGGAACTTCGCCAAGGGCGAGGCGCAGGTGATCCATGGCCATTCCGGCCGGACCATCGTGGATTGGGCCGGGGACAACGGGGTGGACCTGATCATAATCGATTCGCATCGCCCGGGGTTGGCCGATTACTTCCTCGGCTCGACCGCGGCGCGGGTCGTGCGCCATGCCCAGTGCGCGGTGCATGTGCTGCGCTGACGCGCCCCCTCAGAACTCCAGCCAACCGGCCAGGAAAAGCCCGGTGCCGCGATCCCCGGTCAGGGCATGGCTGGCCCCGGCGTTGATCCGGAGCCGGTCGTTGACCCGGTAGATCACCGAGGGCAACAGCTTGGCGTAGTCATCGCCGCTGCGGCCACGCCCCGTTTGAAGCTGCACCATGGCCGACCAGGCCGGCGTGATGTGGTAGCCGCCGGTCAGGTCCAGCTTGGCCTCGATGTCGCCACCGGCCAGATCGGTCATGACCCGGCCCTCGGCGGTGATCCAGCCGGCGTCCGACCCCTGCCCCCAGGCCAGCCCGAGGGAGGCCAGATGGTCCTGCCGGTCGGTTTCGGCCCCGTCCGCATCATACAGGACGCTGTCGAATTCGCGCAGGGCCAACCCGCCGGACACCGTGGCCACGCCCAGACGCTCAGGCAGGGGAAGCGGGCGGATCAAGCGGATTTCCGCGGTGCGGCTGTCGCCGCGGCCCCCGGTATGGAGACCGAAGGCGAGGGTCGTCCGCGGCCCGTAGCCCCATTCCAGGTAAAGGCTCGGGTCTCGGCCCACAGGCACGTGCGTGCCCTCGGACAGCAGCACATTCGCCCCGAAGGACAGGAAAACCGCGCGCTCGTCGCGCAGCCACGCCCCCGATCTGGCCGGCGTGGCGATGGTCAGGCCCAGCAGGCACATTGCGGCCAATCGCAGCATGAAACAACCCTAGCGCGAGCATTCGATGCGCGCCAGAACCCGTTGACCCCGCACCGGCCTTGCGGTCTAGTCGACAGCGGAAGGAGGCCACATGACACGCATCGAGACGGGCAAGGCCTGCCAGACGGTCATCACCACCTTCGAGGTCAACCCCGCGATCTGCGACGACGTGCTGGAAATGCTGCGCGCGGCCTATGCCGAGGTCATTTCGAAACAGCCGGGTTTCATCTCGGCGGGGCTGCACGTGAACGATGCCCAGACCCGCATCGCCAACTATTCGCAATGGACGCGGCGCGAGGACTACCAGGCCATGCTCCGCACCGAGGAAATGCGCCGCCGCAACCGCGAGATCAATCAACTCACCAAGGGCTTCGAGCCCGTAATGTACGACGTCGTGGAGGTATACTGATGCGCGTTTTGATTGCCCTTTTGCTCATGGCCGGCGTGGCCCGGGCCGAGCCGGTGGGGATCACCCCCGATACCATGTCGGTGACGGTCGAAACCCCCGATGGCCCGGTCGAGATCGGCCGGGTTCAGGACAATGACAACCGCCTCGGGACCGAATGGACCCTGACCTCTCGGCCCTGTCCCAACTTCTGCATACAGCCCATCGTGCCCGCCCCGGGCGTGACGCCCATCGGGGAACTGGAAGTGATGGACTTTCTGCAGGACCCCGAGGCCGTCGTGATCGACGGCCGCATCCGCCCCCAGTTCGAGCAGGGCACGATCCCCGGCGCGGTCTCGGTGCCCTACAACGAGGCCGCCGACAGGCTGGGCGAGCTGGGCTGCACCATCGACTTCGACGGGTTCGAGTGCCCGGCCGATGTGCCGCGCGTCGCGCTGTTCTGCAACGGCCCGTGGTGCGGCCAGTCCCCCACCGCGGCCCGCCGCATGATCGAGGCGGGCTTTCCGGCGGACAAGATCCACTATTACCGTGGCGGGATGCAGAACTGGCAGATGCTGGGCCTGACGGTGGTTCCGGGCAGCTAACGACGACCTAATCCGGGATGGTCTTGCCGGGGTTCAGGATGCCCTGCGGGTCGAGCGCCTGCTTGATGCGCCGCATCATCGCCAGCGCAGTCGGGTCCTTGCGGCGGCGCATGGTGGCCAGCTTGGACTGGCCCACGCCATGCTCCGCCGAAAAGCTGCCGCCAAGCTCGGTTACCACGTCCTCGACGATGGTGACGATCGCGTCCTTCAGGGCCGAGGAGTCACCGCTCGGGTAGACGCAGTAGTGCACGTTCCCGTCGCCCAGGTGGGCGATGTAGAACGGCTCCGCCCCCGGATCATGGGCCGTCACGCGGGCATCGGCCAGTTCCAGAAAGCGCGGCACGAAGTCCAGCGGAACGGCGACATCGGTGTCGATGACGGGCTTGCGCCAGAAGGTCAGCTCGGCGGCAGCCTCGCGGCGGGCCCAGATCTCGGCGCGCTGGGCCTCGGACCGGGCAACCGTGGCGTCGAGGACCCGCCCCGCGTCCAGCATCGCCCCCAGTTCCTGCTCCAGCAGGTCGGTGATCGGCGTCTGGCCATCGCCGCCCGGGGTGGCGTCGCGCTCCGATGTCGCCGCGAGGTCGACCAGGATGTTGACCTCGTGCATCGCGTCGAAGGGCGGCCGGGCGCCCGCGACCCTGTCCAGATGGGTCTGGATATAGGCGCGGGGCATGTATTCGAAGGCCTCCACCGCGCCGCCCGAGGCATCGTTGAGCCGGTTCAGCAGGTCCAGCGCATCCGTTAGCTCGGGCACGGCGACCATGGCCGTGGCATGGGCGCGCGGTCGGGGCGACAGCTTGAGCACCGCGGCGGTGATGACCCCCAGCTGCCCCTCCGACCCGATCAGGAGGTTGCGCAGGTCCAGCCCGGAGTTGTCCTTGTGAACGGCCTTCATCAGGTCGACCACGCGGCCATCGGCCAGAACCGCCTCGAGCCCGAGGCACAGGTCCCGCGCATTGCCGTGGCGCAGCACGTTGGACCCGCCCGCGTTGGTCGACAGCACCCCGCCGATCATGGCCGAGCCGCGTGCACCGAAGGTCAGCGGAAAGATCAGGTCCTGCGCTTCGGCGGCCGCGTGCAAGCCGGACAGGATCACCCCGGCCTCGACCGTTGCCGTTCGGGCGCGGGGATTGATCTCGCGGATGGCGTTCATCCTGTCCAGCGATAGCAGCACGCCGCCGGGCGCATGCGCCCCGCCTACCAGCCCGGTGTTGCCCGACACGGGCGTCACCGACAGCCGCAATTGCGAGGCCTTGCGCAGGATCGCCGCGACCTGCGCGGTATCGGCGGGGCGCAACACCACGCCCGGCGCGCCGATGTAGGTGCCGGTCCAGTCCCGCGCCCACCTCGCCGTGTCCGCGCCGATCATGGCGTGGTCGGCCCCGACGATTTCCGTGAACGCGCGCAGCGATGTCATGGCACAACCCCCCGGTGAAAACACTGCCGCAAAGCGACCGGCTTGGAAAGGGGACGTGATGGTAGCGTGGGGCGGACTTGAACCGCCGACCCCAGCATTATGAGTGCTGTGCTCTAACCGGCTGAGCTACCACGCCATCACCGATGGCCGCTTACTCGCGGGGCCGGAGCCTGTCAATTCGATTCTGCACCCGCGTGGCGGGACTTGCCGCTTTTCGCCCCCTTGTTCGGCCGCCCGATCTTGACGATGCTGCCGCGACGCGCAGGAGGCAGGACGATGGCAGAAACGGCGAACGCGGCCTGGGAATTCTGGATCGACCGCGGCGGAACCTTCACCGACATCGTCGCCCGCCGGCCCGATGGCGGGCTGGTCTCCCACAAGCTGCTGTCGGAGAACCCGGAGCGCTACCGCGATGCGGCCGTCCAGGGAATTCACGACCTGATGGGCACCGACGCCCCGGCGCCCGGCGCGATCAGGTCGGTCAAGATGGGCACGACCGTCGCGACCAACGCGCTGCTGGAACGCAAGGGCGAGCCGACGCTCCTGCTGATGACGCGGGGCTTCGGCGACCTGCTGCGGATCGGCGATCAGGCTCGGCCGGATCTTTTCGCGCTGAACGTGGCACGGCCCGCGCCGCTTTTCGGCCGGGTGGCGGAAGTGACCGAGCGGCTGGACGCGACGGGCAAGGTTCTGACGCCCCTGGACGAAGACCAGCTGCGCACCGAACTTGAGGCGGCCCGCGCCGCCGGCTTCAGGGCAGTCGCCATCGCCTTCCTGCATGCCTACCTCAACCCCGTGCACGAGGCGCGTGCCGCCGCGATCTCGCAAGAGTTGGGCTTTGCGCAGGTCAGCACCTCGCACGGGGTGTCCGGGCTGGCCAAGCTGGTGGGGCGCGGGGATACCACGGTGGTCGATGCCTACCTCTCGCCCATCCTGCGGCGCTACGTGGAACAGGTGGCGCAGGCGCTGGACGTGGGCCGTGTGACGGGACAGTTGCTCTTCATGCAGTCCAGCGGCGGCCTGACAGACGCGATGCGGTTCCAGGGCAAGGACGCGATCCTGTCCGGCCCGGCGGGCGGGATCGTCGGCATGGTCAAGACCGGCGTCGCGGCAGGTCATGATCGCCTGATCGGCTTCGACATGGGCGGCACTTCGACGGACGTGAGCCACTACGCGGGCGATTACGAACGCAGCTTCGAGACCGAGGTCGCTGGCGTGCGCATGCGCGCCCCGATGATGGATATTCACACCGTGGCGGCCGGGGGCGGGTCGATTTGCACGTTCCGCGACGGCCGCTTCCAGGTCGGGCCGGAAAGTGCCGGGGCCGATCCCGGCCCGGCCTGCTATCGCCGCGGCGGGCCGCTGACCGTGACCGATTGCAATGTCATGCTGGGCAAGCTGACCGCCGACCATTTCCCGCGCGTCTTCGGCCCCGAGGGCGACCAGCCGCTGGATGCCGACGTGGTGCGCGCGGCTTTCCTCTCGCTTTCGGAGGAGGTCGCGCGGGCAACCGGCGAGCCCCCCCGCGCGCCCGAGGACATGGCCGAGGGGTTCCTGGCGATCGCCGTCGACAACATGGCGGGCGCGATCAAGAAGATATCGGTCCAGCGCGGCCATGACGTGACCGGCTACACCCTGCAGTGCTTCGGCGGGGCCGGGGGACAGCATGCCTGCCGCGTCGCCGAGGCGCTGGGCATGGGGCGAGTGCTGATCCATCCCTTCGCCGGGGTGCTCTCGGCCTTCGGCATGGGGCTGGCCGAGCTGCGCGAGATGGTCGAGGAACAATACGATGCGCCGCTGTCCGATCACGCGGGCGCGGCCGCGCGGATCGACGCGCTGGCCGCGCAGGCCTGCGCGGCGCTGCAGGCGCAGGGGATCGGCGACGGGATAGAGACGCGCGCCCGCGCGCATCTGCGCTATGACGGGTCTCATCAGCCGCTGCCCGTGGACTTCGCCCCGCCCGAGCGGATGCAAGCGGATTTCGAGGCAGCACATGCCGCGCGCTTCGGGTTCACCAGCCCGGACCGGGCCATTCTCTTCGAGATGCTCAGCCTCGAGGCCATCGGCGCGGCCGGCGAGATGCCTGAACGGATCGGCGCCAGTGTCGCGACACCGGCAGAACCCATCGCGACCGGCGCGGTCCATACCGGCGGCCGCCGCAGCGACGCGCCGATCTACCAGCGCGCCGATCTGGCCGAGGGGCAGACAGTGACCGGCCCCGCGATCATCCTTGAGCCGACGGGAACAAATATCGTCGAACCCGGCTGGTCGGCCGCGGTCGATGCCATGGGTAACCTCGTCCTGTCGCGTGACGGGGCCAATCGGCGCGCCCTCGCCGCCGACACCGAGGCCGACCCGGTGGTGCTCGAGGTCATGTCGAACCTCTTTCGCAACGTGGCCGACCAGATGGGCGCGACGCTGGCCAATACCTCGTGGTCGGTCAATATCAAGGAACGGTTCGACTTTTCCTGCGCGATCTTCGATGCGGCGGGCGATCTGGTGGCCAACGCGCCGCATGTGCCGGTGCACCTCGGGTCTATGTCCGACAGTATCAGGACAGTCATGCGGTTGAACCCGGATGCCGCCGATGGCGACGTCTTCATGCTCAACTCGCCCTATCGCGGGGGCACGCATCTGCCCGATGTCACCGTTGTCACCCCGGTGTTCGTAGATGACGCGCCGGCCTTCTGGCTTGGCAGCCGCGGCCATCATGCGGATATCGGGGGGCGCACGCCGGGGTCGGCCCCGCCCGACAGCACCCATATCGACGACGAGGGCGTGCTGATCGACAATGTCAAGCTGGTCAGCCGGGGTCGGTTCCTGGAGGACGAGGCCCGGCGCGTGCTGGCCTCGGGGCGCTACCCCTGCCGCACCCCGGACCAGAACATCGCCGACCTCAAGGCGCAGGTCGCCGCAAACGCCACGGGGCGGCGCGAGTTGCTGCGCGTCTGCGACGAGCAGGGGGCCAAGGTTGTCACCGCCTACATGGGCCACGTCCAGCGCAACGCCGAGGAGAGCGTGCGCCGCGTCGTGGATCGGCTGGGTGACGGGCGCTTCAGTTACCCGATGGACAACGGCCAGCAGATCGAGGTGGCCGTCTCGGTGGATCACGCGGCGCGCGCGGCCACGGTGGATTTCACCGGCACCAGCGCCCAGCACGCAGGCAATTACAACGCGCCATTCGCGGTCTGCCGGGCGGTGGTGCTTTACGTGTTCCGCACGCTGGTGGGCACGGACATCCCGCTCAACGAGGGCTGCCTGAAGCCGTTGAACATCATCGCGCCAGAGGGCTGCATGCTGAACCCGCGTTACCCGGCAGCGGTGATCGCGGGCAACACCGAGGTCTCGCAGGCGGCGTGCAACGCGCTTTACGGCGCGCTGGGGGTGATCGCCGGATCGCAGGCGACGATGAACAATTTCGTCTGGGGCAATGACGACTTCCAGAACTACGAGACCATCGCCGGCGGCACCGGCGCGGGGCCGGGGTTCGCGGGCTGCGACGCGGTGCAAAGCCACATGACCAACACCCGCATGACCGACCCGGAGGTGCTGGAGAAACGCTTCCCGGTGCGGCTGGAGGATTTCGCGATCCGGCCCGGCTCGGGCGGCGCGGGGCAGTATCGCGGCGGGCACGGCGTGCTGCGGCGCATGCGGTTCCTGACCGATGTAACCGTCACGACGCTGTCCTCGCATCGGCGCATCCCGCCCTTTGGCGCGCAGGGCGGGGCGCCGGGCAAGACCGGGCGCAACTGGGCCGAACTGCCCGATGGCACGCGCGTGGACCTTGCGGGTGACGACGAGATCGACCTTACGGCCGGGTCGGCCTTCGTGATGGAAACCCCGGGCGGCGGCGGTTGGGGCGTCAGCTGAAGCGCCACTCGGTGATCTGGTTCGTGGGGTCGCCCGGCCGAAGGGTGACATCTGGAAAACCCGGGCAATTGGGGGCGTCGGGCCAGCCTTGCGCCTCGATCGCCAGCCCGTGATAGAGCGGGTCCATGTCGCTGTGATCGAAGACCTGCAGGCCCGGCTCGGTCGTGGCCAGGGTCATCCGCCGGCCGGATTTTCCCGTCAGCCAAAGGACATCACGCAACTCGGTCCGCGCGCGGGACAGGCAGAAGTTGTGGTCCAGATCGGGCGCGCCGGGTGTAAACGGTTTGCCGTCGCGAAAGTCGAAGGCGCGGCCCGCCACGGGCCGGATCACCCCGGTGGGCAGGGTGTCGCCATCGACGGGCAGGTAGTGATCGGCGGCGATGCGCAGGTGATGCCCGATCACGCTGTCGCTGCCGTCCATGTTCCAGTAGCCGTGATGCGCCACGTTGATCAGCGTCTCGGCATCGGTGTGGGACGTGACCGTCAGGCGCAGGGTGCCCGGCGCGGTGATCTCGTAGCGCGCCTTGATGTGGCGGTTGCCGGGCATGCCGCCCTCGCCATCAGGCAAATGGACGGACATAGTGACCATATTATCGGCCGTTTCATCAACATGCCATATCTTGGTGTGTAGCCCGTTCGAGCCACCGTGCAGCAGCGTCTTGCCGTTCTCGTTCCTCTCGAAATGATAAGACACGCCGCCAATCCGCGCTGTCGCATCGCGCAGCCGGTTCGCAACCGGCCCCACCAGTGCCCCGAAATAGCCGCAGGCGCCTTCGTAATCGGCCAGGCTGTCGCGCCCCAGGACAAGACTGTGCGCCATGCCGTCCAGGCGCAGGTCCTGCAGGATGCCGCCCCGGGTCAGCACCGTGACCGACAGGCCGTGCGCGCGCAGGTCGATGGCGTGGACGGTCTCGCCCGCCCTTGTGGTTCCGAACGCGCGCATGGCGCCCTCCCTCAGAGAATGACCCGGTGTTCTTGCTGCCCCGTCGCCGCGACCGGGGTCGAGAAGGTCTTGCCGTCGTCCGGGTCAGGGTCCGATAGCCCCTCGGCGGCCGAGGTGCAGAACAGCGTTTTCAGGTCGGGCCCGCCAAAGGCGGGGCAGCTTGTCTGCGTGACGTTGAATTCCACTGCCCCGGCAAAGCCCCCGTCGGGGCTGTAACAGGCGACGCGCCCGGCCCCCCACTGGGCGTTCCAGAAATTGCCCGCGGCGTCGATCACGGCCCCGTCGGGGTTCAGGCCCTCGGCGGCCAGGTCCAGCCAGGGTTCCGGCGCGCCCTCGGGCCAGCCATCGCGCGCGGACAGGCGCTGGCGCAGGATGCGGCGCGTCGGCGTGTCAGTGAAATGGACATGGCCACCATCCGGGCTGAAACAGATCGCGTTGGGAATGGTCAGGCCCGCGTGAAGCTGCCGCAACTCGCCGCGGTAATAGCGAAAGATCGCGCCCGCGCCCGGTTCCGCCTTGATCCCCATGGTGCCGATCCAGAACCCGCCGTGCGGGTCGGCGCGGCCGTCGTTGGATCGGGTGGCGGGGTTGTCGGCCTCCAGCGCGACAAGATCCTCCCGCGCGCCGGTTTCGAGGTCGAACAGGAAAAGACCCGCGGCATCGGCCACCAGCAGCGTCGCGTCGTCGACCCAGCCCGCCGCCGAGACGTAATCGTCGAACTGCCAGTGCTGGCCGTTGCGGTGCAGCCGCTTGCCGAGGATGTCGAACCAGAACAGTTCCTGCCGCTTGGGGTGCCAGAGCGGGCCTTCGCCGAGCGTGCATTGCGTTTCGTCGTGGATCATGGCGGGCCTTGCCTTGGAACGGTCGCGGTAACGCTAACGCTTTCCGTAATAGAGACCAACCACATGTTCGGCCTCGGCAAAGAAGAGCCAGCGCGCGGCGAAGACACCCGCCAGGTGCAGCAGCACCGCCACCGCGGCCAGGATATGCCCGGCGCCGGCCAGCAGGATCAGGATCGGCAGCCCGAAGCCCGAGACCAGCGCGATGGCGCGCAGGGTGCGGCTGTGCTTGCGGCCCACGACATGGACGAATTCATCCATCAGGTAGTTGGTGCCGGTATGGGGCGGCTCGAAGCTGCGCACCGCGCCGCGATCGCCCAGCCCGGTGGCGCTGGCCATGGTCGTGCCCGAGCCCGCCAGCGCCCGGTCGCCCACCGCCCAGTGCGCCACCTGCGCGGCACCCGCGAGCGCCAGCAACACCGCGGCCAGCGTGACCTGCCCGGCCAGCAGCGCCCCGCCCGCCAGGCTGAACGACAGGAACATCGCCGGAGTCGTCGGGTTGTTCCAGCGCGGCACCGTGCGCATCTGCGCGTAGATCATCGAGGTGGTGACGACGGTGAACAGGCTCAGCGCGGCGCCGAGATAGCCCGGCACCGCCCAGCGGTTGTCGAAGAACACCAGCCCCGCGCCGTAAACCGCCATTATCACGAGGGCGGCGACCGAGGCCCAGGCCTCGCGGCTGAGCCAGCTGGTGCGCCACTGGGTGAAGGCCTTGAGCGCCCGTTCCGGGTGGCCCAGGTGAAAAGTCGAGGCCATGAGTCCGCCCACCGCAAGCAGATAGGCGATGGTGAAGAACACGAAGGCGACCCAGCCCGTGGGCGCCAGCACCCCCAGCCCCAGCCAGACCAGCAGCCCGAAGCCCAGCCCCGAAAGCGAGGTGAACAGGATAACCGACGGCGCGGGATGCATCAGCCGCCCCCGACCCTGGACAGCGCCTTGTCCAGCCAGCCGACGAACCCCTTGGCATCCTCGGCCACGGGTTTCAGCGCCGGGGGTTGCATCTGCGCGTCACGCGCACGCGGCGGCAGGTACTTGTTGACCGGCCTGGTGCCCTGTTCAGGCATCAGGTCCATGCCGCCGCGCTCGGCCGTCAGTTTGCTGACATGGCTGTCGGGGTCGGCAAAATCGCCGAAATGCCGCGCCCCGGCCGGGCAGGTGCGCACGCAGGCCGGCTCGCGGTCCTCTTCGGGCAGGTTCTCGTTGTAGATGCGATCGACGCAGAGGGTGCATTTCTTCATCACGCCCGCGGTCGGGTCCATTTCCCGCGCGCCGTAGGGGCAGGCCCAGGCGCACAAGCCGCAGCCGATGCAATCGGCCTCGTTGACCAGCACGATGCCGTCCGCGCTGCGCTTGTAGCTGGCCCCGGTGGGGCAGACCGTCACGCAGGGCGCGTCCTCGCAGTGCAGGCAGGACTTGGGGAAGTGCACCAGCTGGGCGGGGCCGTCGTTGGGCTGGATCTCGTAGCTGTGCACCCGATTGAGGTAGGTGCCCGAGGGATCGGCACCATAGGGTTCGGTATCGGCCAGGGGCGCGCCGTAGTTCTCGGTGTTCCAGCCCTTGCAGGAGATCACGCAGGCATGGCAGCCCACGCAGGTGTCCAGGTCGATGACAAGGCCGAGCTTGCGGTCGGTCGTTTCGGGCAAGGCGGTCATGTTCGCTCCTTAAAAGGTTTGCGCCCGCCGGACTGGGGCTCTGCCCCAGACCCCGGGATATTTAAGGCCAGAAGACAAACGGTCATTTTCCGACCTTCCACGCGAGTGTTTCCGTCGCGGGCGGCACGGGGGAGGCGACCGGGGCGAAGGCCGGTTGCGCCTCTTGCGGGGCCGGGGCCTTGGCGATTTTCACGCGCAGGTCGAACCAGGCGGCCTGGCCCGTGACCGGGTCGGAATTGGACCAGCGCATCCCGTCGTCCTTTTCGGGCAGCAATTCGTGGATCAGGTGATTGAGCAGGTAGCCCTTGGTTGCCTCGGGGGCGTCGGCGTCCAGCGCCCAGGCGCCCTTGCGCTTGCCGATGGCGTTCCACGTCCAGACGGTGTTCTCGTTCAGCGCGGCCATGTGGGCCACCGGCACGGTGATCGACCCGGTGGGCGAGGAGACCACCGCCCAGTCGCCCTCGGCAAAGCCGTGCTCTTGCCAGATTTTCGTGGGCACGAAGAGCGGGTTCACCCCGTGGATCTGGCGCAGCCAGGCGTTCTGCGACCCCCAGGAGTGATACATCGCCATGGGCCGCTGGGTCAGGGCGTGAAGCGGGTAGCCCTGGGCCGTTTCGTCGCCCAGCGGCTCGAACCAGAAGGGCAACGGGTCCATGTGGGTTTTCAGCCGCGCGCGCAGGTGCTCGGGCGGCTGGTGCGCGCCCTTGCCCTCGGCGGCCATCTGCATGCGCCGCAGCGGCTCGGAATAAAGCGAGAAGACGTAGGGTTGCGGGCTGTCGTAGAAGCCCATCCGCACCGCCCAGTCCTGATAGGCGCTGTTGAAGGGCTTGTAATAGGCCGCGCCCTCGGGGACGTGTTCCATCCAGTAACCGCCCTCGCGGATATAGCTGTCGATCTGGCCCGCGTTCGGCTCGCCGCGCCCGTGCTGCAGGCCGGTCTCGCCCATGCGCCAGCCGGCCAGCGGCCCGATGCCGGGGCGGCGGATATGATTCGTCATGTAGTCGGCGTAGTCGGCGTATTTCCGACTGCCATCGGCGTTGACGAAGCCGGGCAGGCCCAGCCGCGCGCCGAGATCGCACAGCACCGACTGGAAGGCGCGCACGTCACGGTCTGGTTCCACCACCGGCCAGCGGATCGCGTCGGCCACCGCGTCGGCCTCGCTGATCGGCCGGTCGAGCAGCGAGATGCAGTCGTGGCGTTCCAGGTAGGTCGTGTCGGGCAGCACCAGGTCGGCATAGGCCACCATTTCCGAACTGTAGGCATCCGAATAGATGATCCGTGGAATGACGTAATCGCCGTGGGCGTCGGTGTCTGTCAGCATATCCATGGTCTGGCGGGTGTTCATCGACGAATTCCACGACATGTTCGCCATGTAGAGAAACAGCGTGTCGATCCTGTAGGGGTCCCCCGCATGGGCGTTGGAGATGACCATGTGCATCATCCCGTGCGCCGACAGCGGGTTGTCCCAGGAAAACGCCTTGTCGATGCGGGCCGGGCCGCCAGCCTGCGTCAGGCACAGGTCCTCGGGGCCTTGCGGGTAGCCCAGGTGCGGGCCGTCCAGCGCCGCGCCCGGCGTGACCTTGCAATGGGGTTTCGGGTGCCCCGTGTGCGGTTTGGGGTAGGGCGGCTTGAAGCGCATGCCGCCCGGCGTTTCCACCGAGCCCAGCAGGATTTGCAGCGTGTGCAGCGCGCGAGCGGTCTGGAACCCGTTGGAATGGGCCGAGATACCGCGCATGGCGTGCATGGACACCGGCCGGCCGATCATTTGGTCGTGCGTGATGCCGCGGAAATCTGTCCATTCCCGGTCAAGCGCGATGGCCTCGTCAAAGGCCACGCGGGCCAGCTCGGCGGCCAGGGCGCGGATGCGGTCGGCGCTGATCCCCGTCCGGTCGGCAACGGCCTCGGGCGCCCATTGCGGATCAAGGAACCTGTCGGCCATGGCATGGAACACGGGGCGGTGGGTGACACCGGCGCGGCGGTGGGTCGCGCTCAGGTCCGGCTGCACGCCTTGTCCGTTCCAGGGCGCAAGCTGGCCCGTGCGGCGGTCGATCACCTGCGGCTGGCCCTCGCTGTCCTTGAGCAGCAGCCCGTGGCTGTCGGATTTCGGGTCGCTGTCGACCAGGCAGGCGGCATTTGTGAACTGCGCCAGGTAGTCGAGGTCCACCTTGCCGGCCTTCATCAGCTCGTGGATCAGCGCCATGATCAGCAGCCCGTCGGTGCCCGGCGTGATCCCGAACCAGTCGTCGGCCACGGCGTTGTAGCCCGACCGGATCGGGTTGACGCCGATCATCCGCGCGCCGCGTTCCTTGATCCTGCCGATGCCCATCTTGATGGGGTTGCTGTCATGATCCTCGGCCACGCCGAACAGCAGGAACAGTTTCGTGTGGTCCCAGTCGGGCTGGCCGAATTCCCAGAAGGCCCCGCCCATGGTGTAGATGCCCGCCGCCGCCATGTTTACGGAACAAAAGCCCCCGTGCGCGGCATAGTTGGGCGTGCCGAAGGATTGCGCCCAGAGCCCGGTGAAGCTTTGCGACTGGTCGCGCCCGGTGAAGAAGGCCAGCTTTTCGGGGGCGGTCTCTCGCAGGGGTTTCAGCCAGCCGGTGGCGATCTCGAGCGCCTCGTCCCAGCTGATCTCCTCGAATTCGCCCGACCCGCGCGGGCCGACCCGCTTGAGCGGCGCGCGCAGCCGCGAGGGCGCGTTGACCTGCATGATCCCGGCGCTGCCCTTGGCACAGAGCACGCCGCGATTCACAGGGTGGTCGCGGTTGCCCTCGATATAGGCGACCTTGCCCTCTTTCATGTGCACGTTGATCCCGCAGCGGCAGGCGCACATGTAGCAGGTCGTCTTGCGCACCTCGTCCGAGACATGCGGCGACGTGTCCAGATGCGGCTGGTCCTTTGCCATCGGTCAGGCTCCTCCCTGCATCAATTGTATATCAATTGGCCCGGATGGCCATAGGGGGCAGGCGGTCTGACGGGTCGGAATTGTCGGGCGGGGCGGTCGATTTCAGCCCTCCCGGCCGATCACGGCCAGCGCGTCGCGGGCGATCTGGCGCTCTTCCTCGGCCGCGATGACATGCACGGGCAGCGGGCCGACCCAGGCGAGGCGATCCATGATCCGCCGGCGAATCTCTTCCGAGTGCTCGCCAATGCCGCCGGTAAAGGCCACGGCGTCCACCCCGCCCATGTCGGCGATCAGGGCGCCGGCCTGGTGGGTGACGGACCAGACGAAGTGATCGACGGCAAAGCGTGCCGCATCCGAGTCGTCGGCCAGCAGGTCGCGCATGTCGGGGGTGCCGCCGAGGGCCGCAAGCCCGCTGTCGGTGTTCAGCAGGTGGCCCGCCGCCGCGATGCCGATCTCCTCGGCCATCCGCAGGACCGCCATGCCGTCGATGTCGCCCGACCGGGTGGCCATGGTCGGCCCCGACAACGGCGAATACCCCATCGAGGTGGACAGCGATGTCCCGTCGCGGATGGCACAAAGGCTGACGCCCGCACCAAGGTGCAGGGCCAGAAGGCGGTCCGGCAGGGCATCGCCGAACTGCGCCACCATTCCCGCGTAGGACAGCCCGTGGAACCCGTAGCGGCGCAGCCCCTTGGCGCGCCACGCCGCCGGGATCGCGTAGGTCGTGGCCAGCGCGGGCTGATCCGCGTGAAAGGCCGTGTCGAAACTGGCGTATTGCGGCAGATCGGGCAGGGTCTCGGTCACCGCCCGGATGCCCGCAAGCGCCGGCGGGTTGTGCAGCGGGGCCAGCGGCACGTTGGCCTCGATCGCGGCGATGGCCGCGTCGTCAAGCCGGGCAGGCGCGGTCAGCGCCGTGCCGCCATGGACCACCCGGTGGGCCGCGGCGGTGATGTCGGTGGCGGTGATGCCCTGATCCTCCAGCGCGTCGAGGATCGCCGCGATCCCCGCGGAATGGCTGGTCGCATCCAATCGCTTCTTGGCTGCGCCGAGGCTCAGCCGCGCTTGCCCGCCGATTGCGGTGACCTGGCCTTCCAACACCTGCTCCAGGTCGGGGCGGAACAGGGCCATCTTGATCGAGGATGACCCGGTATTGAGCACCAGCAGCATCACCCGGCCGCCGCCACGATCATGCCCAGCGCCGCCGAGGCCAGCCGTGCCGGGGCGGCCTGGCTGCGCGAGGTCAGCAGGATCGGCACCCTGGCCCCCATCACCAGCCCGCCTGCGCAGCAGCCCATGCCCAGCACCATCAGTTTGAAGATGGCGTTGCCGGTGGTGATGTTGGGCGTCAGGATGATATCCGCATCCCCCGCCACCGGGCTGTCGTAGCCCTTGATGCGGGCGGCCTCGCGCGACAGGATCAGGTCCATGGCCATGGGTCCGGCCACGTCCGCATCGGGCAGGTGATCGCGTGCCCAGGTCGCGATGGCCGCGCTTTCCATGGTGTTGGCGACCGACGGGATCGGGTCCTCGGTCGGGGCCAGCAGGGCGGCGCGGGGCCGTTCGACGTCCAGAAGTTCGGACAGCTGCACAGCGAGCGACAGGCAGGCCTGGCGGGTTTCCACGTCCGGGTCCACGTTCAGCGCGGCATCGGTCATGAGCAGCGGCCGGTCGCTGCCCGGGGCCGTGATATGGAACACATGGCCGCAGCGGGTGTCGCGGTCGCGCAGCCCAGCGGCGGCGGGCAGGAGACCCTTGAGGAAAGTCGAGGTATGGACCTGCCCTTTCATGATGGCATCGACCTCGCCCGCGCGGGCGAGGTCGGCGGCCCGGGTGCTGGCCTCGGCGCGGGGGGCGTGGACCAGGCGCAGCCCCGCGATGTCGTAGCCGATTTCATCGGCGGCGGCCTCGATCCTCGGGCGGTCGCCGATCAGGACAGGCTCGGCGAGGCCGGCTTGGGCGGCCTCGCGCACTCCCGCGAGGGGGTGCGCCGCGCCGGCGTTGACCAGCGCCACCCGGGGGCGCGGCAGGCCCCGGGCCTGGTCCAGCAGGCGCTGCGGCGTCCGCGGTGCGCGTGTAGACAGGAAGGGATACGGCGGCGTCATGGCGGCTCCTCTGGGTGACGGATCGGTGTGTCCCCGGCGCTGCGGCATCAACAGGGCGGGCGCTCGGTCGACCGAGCGCGAGCGCGCTGCGTCGACGCAGCGCTGCCCAGCCGGCGCCGCTGGGCGCCAGCGGCGGTGAAATTCGCCGGGTCCAGCCAGGCCTCGAACCGGGCCCGCACCGCCGGCCAGTCGCTGTCGATAACCGAGAACCAGGCGGTGTCGCGGTTGCGCCCCTTGTAATGCGTCGCCTTGCGAAAGGTGCCCTCGTAGGTGAAGCCCAGCCGCGCGGCCGCCCGCCGCGAGGCGGCGTTGAGCGCGTCGCATTTCCATTCGTACCGGCGATAGCCCAGCGCGAAGGTGCGCGCCATCATCAGGTAATGGGCCTCGGTCGCGGCGCGGGTGGCTTGCAGGCGCGGGGCGAAGGTGATCCAGCCGGTCTCGAGGCTGTGGGCCGCAGGCTTGATCCGCAGATAACTGGCCAGACCCAGCGGCGCCCCCTCCACCATGACCGCGAAGAACAGCGGATCGTCGCCCGCGGCGGCCCGCGCGATCCAGTCCTGCAAGGCCGCGGCGCTGTCGAATGGGCCGTGCGGCATGTAGGTCCACAGCGCGCCGCTGTGATCTTCGGCGAAGGCCGCGTGCAGCGCCCCGGCATGGGCAGGATCAAGCGGGTCGAGCCTGCAGTACCGCCCCGCCATCGGCGCGCGTGTGGGGTGCGGGCAGTCGGCGGTCTGCGCCATGGGAAGGCCCACGGGCTGGCCGTGTTCGTTGCTCCGCTGGCCGGTGATCAGCGGGTCGGTCATCCGAAAACGCGGGCCAGCGCGGTATCTGTGGCCGCGACGATCCGGTCGATGTCGTCGCGCGTCGCTATCAGGGCGGGCGAAAAGCACAGCGTGTTGTTGCGCCCGGGCACCGATCGGTTGGTGACGCCGATTATGACGCCCTGTGCGTTGCACTCGGCCACGACCTGCCCGGCCAGCTTTTCGTCCACCGGTTCGCGGCTGTCGCGGTCGGCCACCAGTTCCGCGCCAAGGAACAGCCCCTTGCCGCGCACGTCGCCGATGACGGCATGCCGCTCGGCCAGGGCCTGCAACTGGTCGTGCATATAGTCGCCCATGGCGCGGGTGTTGGCCAGCAGGTCCTCGTCCTCGATGATGGCCATCGTTTCCAGCGCCGCCGCGGGGCCGGCGGTGCAGCCGCCGAAGGTCGAGATGTCGCGGAAATGGTTCAGCGGGTCTTCGGCATCGTCCTTGAACATCTCGAAGACCCGTTCCGAAGTCACGCAGCAGGCGATGGCGGCATAACCACTGGCCACGCCCTTGGCCATGGTGACGAAATCCGGCTCGATACCATGGTGCTGGTAGCCGAACCAGGTGCCGGTGCGGCCCACGCCGCAGACGACCTCGTCGATATGCAGCAGGATATCGTATTTGCGGCAGATCTCCTGCACCCGCGGCCAGTAGCCCTCGGGCGCGACGATCACGCCGCCCCCGGCGGTGACCGGTTCGAGGCAGAGCGCGCCGACCGTGTCGGGGCCTTCGCGCAGGATCACCTGTTCGATCTGGTCGGCGGCCCATTCGCCGTAGTGTTCCTCGGGCGCGCCGTCCTGTTCGTGCTTGCGGTATTCCAGGCAATGCGGAACGCGCACGAAACCGGGCGCGAAGGGGCCATACTGGGCGCCCCGTTCATCCTGCCCGCCCGCGGACAGACAGCCGATGGTCGTGCCGTGGTAATCGCGGTCGCGATACAGGATCTTGTGCTTGCGGCCGCCGTGGCGCTTCTGCGCGATCTGGCGCACCATCTTGAAGGCCTTCTCGTTCGCCTCGGACCCGGAGTTGCAGTAATAGACGCGCGACAGCCCCGGCATCTTGTCGATCAATTTCTCGGCGAACAGCGCGCCGGGCACCGTGCCGGCCGCGCCTGCGAAATAGGGCAGTTTGATCAACTGGTCGCGCACGGCATTGGCGATGCGTTCGCGGCCGTAGCCGAGGTTCACCGTCCAGACCCCGCCGGATACACCGTCGATGTGCTCCTTGCCGGCCTGGTCCCAGACGTGCATGCCGCGGCCCTCGATGATGATGCGCGGCGCGCCGGTCTCGAAGGGCTTGTGCTGTACCAGGTGGTGCCAGACGTTGGCGCGGTCGGCCTCGACCACACGGGAAATGTCGTTGGGGCTGAGCGTGCCGTCCATGATGCGGGGCCTTTCCGGGGTTGCGCGGCACCGCCCGGCCGGGCGCGGTGGCCGACGCTTTCGCCGATAATCTGCGCGGGCGGCGGGGGCCGGGTCAAGGTGGATTGACCGCCGCCCGGTGCCCCGGGCCCTGTTTCGTCGCGCGGGGCTTGACCTTCCCATTACTGGAACCTTTATATCCCCTGTCGAAAGGGGACTTGCATGACTGTTCAACGACTGGATTTCGAGATCGACGGGCTGAGCTGCGCCGGCTGCGTGGGCCGGGCCGAGACCGCCATCAAGGGGGTTTCCGGGGTATCCGGGGCCGAGGTCAACCTGGCCACAAAGTCGGCGCGCGTTGCCCTAGAGGGTGGCGATGCCCAGGAGGTCAGCCGCGCGCTCGACACGGCGGGCTACCCGGCGGTGCCGCACCGACAGCGGCTGGAGATCGCGGGGATGACCTGCGCCTCCTGCGTGGCGCGCGTGGAGTCTGCGCTGGAGCAGGTGCCCGGCGTGACGGGGGTGACCGTGAACCTGGCCGATGGCGTCGCCGCGGTGACGACGCTGGACAAGGACACCGCGCCGCTGATCGCGGCGGTCAAGTCCGTCGGCTACGAGGCCCGCCCGGTGCAGACCGGCACCACCGCCGCGGATACCGTCGGCGCCGAGATCCGTCACCTGCGCCGCTCCGTCGTGGTCTCTGCCATCCTGACCCTGCCGATCTTCGTCGTCGAGATGGGCGGCCATGCGGTGCCCGCCCTGCACGACGCTATCGCCGCCACGATCGGGATGCAGGCCAGCTGGATGATCCAGTTCGTCTTGGCCACGCTGGTGTTGGCTGGGCCGGGCCGTATCTTCTTCGCCAAGGGCCTGCCCGCGCTAATGCGGCGGGCGCCGGACATGAACGCGCTGGTGGCCATGGGCGCCGGCGCGGCCTGGGCCTATTCGAGCGTTGCGACCTTCCGCCCCGGCTGGCTGCCCGCGGGCACGGTGGCCGTCTATTTCGAGGCCGCGGCGGTGATCGTCACGCTGATCCTGCTGGGCCGCTGGCTGGAAGCGCGCGCCAAGGGTCGCACCGGCGCGGCGATCAAGCGGCTGGTGGGGCTGCGCCCCGACACCGCCCGCGTCGACCGCGACGGCGCGATCCGCGAGGTGCCCGTCGGCGAGATCGTGCGCGGCGACCGCGTGTACCTGCGCGCCGGGGACCGCATCCCCGTCGACGGCGAGGTCATCGACGGCCGTTCCTTCGTCGACGAAAGCATGGTAACGGGCGAACCCGTCGCGGTGGAAAAGACGGCTGGCGCCGCGCTCGTCGCCGGCACCGTCAATGGCAACGGCGCCCTCGTCATGCGGGCCACCGCCGTGGGCGCCGACACGATGCTGGCCCGGATCATCGAGATGGTCGAAGAGGCGCAGGGCACCCGTCTGCCGGTGCAGGACCTCGTCAACCGCATCACGGCGTGGTTCGTGCCGGTCGTCATGGGCGTGGCGCTCGTCACCGTCGCGCTCTGGCTGGCCGTCGGGCCTGCGCCCGCCTTGCCCTTCGCGCTGGTCTCGGGGGTGTCCGTGCTCATCATCGCCTGCCCCTGCGCCATGGGGCTGGCGACGCCGATGTCGATCATGGTCGGCACAGGGCGGGCGGCTGACCTCGGCGTGCTGTTCCGCCGCGGTGACGCGTTGCAAAGCCTGCAATCAGTTGACGTCGTGGCCTTCGACAAGACCGGCACGTTGACCATGGGCGCGCCGCAGGTGACCGATGTTGCCAGCAAGGGGGACGAGGACGATTTCCTCGCCACCGTCGCCGCTGTCGAGTCCGCCTCGGACCATCCGCTCGCAGGGGCGATCGTCGCCGCCGCCGAGGTGCGCGGGTTGGACCTGCCACAGGCCAGTGATGTGCAGGCGGTGCCGGGGCAGGGGCTGTCCGGCACGGCGGACGGCCGGTCCGTGGCCATCGGCAACGCCCGGATGCTGGAGCAGGCCGGCGTGGACGCCGGCGGCCTGACCGAGCAGGCCGAGGCGCTGGCCCGCGAGGGGCGCACGGTCGTCATGGTCGCCATCGACGGGGTGCCCGCCGGGGTGCTGGGCCTGGCCGATACGCTCAAGCCCACGGCCCGGGCCACCGTTGCGGCCCTGCATGCGTGGGGCGTGCAAACCGCGCTAATCTCGGGCGACAGCGAACCGGCCGCCCGCGCCATCGCGGCCGAGCTGGGCATCGACCATGTCGTCGCCGGTGTCCTGCCCGACGGCAAGGTCGCGGCCGTCCGCGATCTGCAGCAGGGCGGGCGCAAGCTGGCCTTCGTCGGCGACGGGATCAACGACGCCCCCGCGCTGGCGGCCGCCGATATCGGCATCGCCATGGGCTCGGGCACCGATGTCGCCGTGGAAAGCGCCGACGTGGTGCTGGTCTCGGGCAATCCCGGCGGCGTGGCCGAGGCGGTCGAGATCAGCCGCCGCACCCTGCGCAACATCTGGCAGAACCTCGGCTGGGCCTTCGGCTACAACGTTGCCTTGATCCCCGTCGCGGCGGGGTTGCTCTACGTTTTCGACGGCCCGCTCCTGTCGCCGCAGCTTGCCGCCGGGGCCATGGCGCTCTCGTCGGTGCTGGTGGTCACCAACGCGCTGCGCCTGCGCCGCGTAAAGACGGAGGCTCTGTCATGAACATCAAGGAGGTCGCGACCCGCACCGGCCTGCCGGCCAAGACCATCCGCTACTACGAGGACATCGGCCTGGTCACCCCTGACCGGGCCGACAACGGCTATCGCAGTTTCGACCGCACCCATGTCCACAAGCTGGCTTTCCTCGCCCGGGCCCGGGGCCTGGGATTCTCCATCGAGGATTGCCGTGGGCTGCTCGCCCTGTGGGAGGACCGCGACCGCGCCAGCGGCGATGTCCGCGCCATCGCCAAGGCACACCTGGCCGAAATCGAGGAAAAGATCGCCGGTCTTGAAGAGATGCGCGCGACCCTGTCCGACCTCGTCGCCGCCTGCCACGGCGACGACCGCCCCGATTGCCCGATCCTGAAACGGCTGGAATCGGGCTGAATTCGCCGACAATTCAAGGTTAACGCGCGCCCGGCTTCTTTGGGTGCCAAATACCGCGGGGGGAGTCGCGCTTGCGCGACGGGGGGCAGCGCCCCCCGACGACGTCTCACACCTTGCGCGTCAGCCGGGTCAGCATCGCCAGGCAGGCCTCGAGCTGGTCCACCGCGACATATTCGTCGGGCTTGTGCGCCTGCGCGATGGACCCCGGCCCGCAGACCACCGCCGAACAGCCCAGGGTCTGGAACAGCCCGGCCTCGGTCCCGAAGGGCACCAGTCCACAGCCATTGGCGCCCGTCAGTTCCATGCACAGATCGCGCGCGGCATTGTCGTCCATGGGCGCGAGGCCCTCGACTTCGGCGATGGTCTCGGTCTCGATCCGCGCGCGCGGGTCCACCCGCCGCATGGCGGGCAGCAGCGTGTCGGACACGTAGGTGGCCAGATCGGCCTTCACGAACTCGGCGTCGGAGGCCTGCACCGGGCGCATCTCCCACTCCACCTCGGCCATGCCGGGGATGACGTTGTGCGCGATGCCGCCATGCAGCGCGCCGGTGTTGATGGTGCTCCAGGGCGGGTCGAAAGCCGACCCCTCCGGCGCCCGGTCCCGCAGGCGGTCGGACAAGTCCAGCAGCCGGGTGACGTAGCGAACGGCGTAGTCCACGGCGTTGACGCCCAGGTCGGGCGACGAGCCGTGCCCTTCCAGCCCGGTGAACCGGGTGGTGTATTCGAAGCAGCCCTTGTGCCCTTCGATCACGCGCATCTCGGTCGGCTCGCCGATGATCGCCATCGCCGGCCGCAGGCCCGTCTCGCGCAGCCGGGCGACCAGCGCCTGCCCGCCGAGACATCCCACCTCCTCGTCATAGGTAAAGGCCATGTGCAACGGGCGGGTCTGCGCCGCCGCGGCAAACCGGGGCGCCAGCGCTAGGCAGGCGGCTATGAAGCCCTTCATGTCGCAGGTGCCGCGGCCGAACAGCTTGCCCTCGGCTTGCGTCAGCTCGAACGGATCGCTGCTCCAGGGCTGATCGGCCACCGGCACGACATCGGTATGCCCCGACAGCACGATGCCGCCGTCGCGATCGGGCCCGAAGGTGGCCAGCACGTTGGCCTTCTGCCCGCTGGCGTCATGCTGCACCTCGACCCGCGCGCCGTGGTGTTCCAGCACGCCGGCAACATGATGGATCAGCCCGAGGTTGCTGTCCGCCGAAACGGTCGGAAAACCGACGAGGGTGCGCAGCTCGTCAATGCAGGTGGTCAGATCGGTCATTCGGCAAGCGTTGGACCGGGGCGCGCGCCGCGTCAATCCCGGGTGCGCGCGGGCAACGATTCGAGCCGGGGTCCGGGCGTCGGGGGTTCCTGCGCGGGGGTCGACAACCGCCGGTGGTAAACCCCGCGTCAACCCTGCAAGGCCGCGCGGCAACCCGGCGAAAAATCCTTTGCGGACGGGCCTCGCCGCCGGGGCTGTTACAAAACCGTCATATAACTGTTGCATAAGCATCATCGGCAATCCTTAGCCCTGCGGCCCAAGGTCAGTCGGCTCGCGGCTGACCGCCTGCAAGACAATATCAGGAGTATCCCATGTCGCTTGCAAAAATGACCGCCTCTGCCGTGGCGATCGCTGCCGTCTCGGCCACCGCGGTGGCCGCGCAGGAGCGCAGCACGATCCGCATCGTCGGCTCGTCCACCGTTTTCCCGTTTGCCACGGCCGCGGCCGAGCAGTTCGGCAACTCCACCGACTTCGACACCCCCGTCGTCGAATCGACCGGCTCGGGCGGCGGCCTGAAGCTGTTCTGCGCCGGTGTCGGCGTCGAGCATCCCGACGTGACCAACGCCTCGCGTCGTGTGAAGATGTCCGAGGTCGAGACCTGCGCCGAGAACGGCGTCGAGTTCACCGAGGTCGTGGCCGGCTATGACGGCATCGTCATGGCCAATGCCGAATCCGGCCCTGCCTACGAGCTGAGCAAGGCGCAGGTCTGGGAAGCCCTGGCCGCCGAAGGCCCGATGCCGACCATGTGGTCCGACATCGACCCGGCCCTGCCGGCCGAGGAAATCGAAGTGCTGGGCCCCCCGCCGACCTCGGGCACCCGTGACGCCTTCGAAGAGCTGATGATGGCAGCTGGGTGTGAAGACGCCGGTGGCGAAGACTGCGAAGGCGCCGGCATGGAGATCCGTGAAGACGGCCCCTATGTCGAAGCCGGCGAGAACGACAACCTGATCGTCTCCAAGCTGGAAGCCAACGACCGCGCGCTGGGCATCTTCGGCTTCTCGTTCCTGGACCAGAACCAGGACTCGCTGCAGGGCACCGTGATCGAGGGTGTCGAGCCCACCTTCGAGAACATCGCCTCGGAAGCCTACCCGGTGTCGCGTTCGATGTACTTCTACATCAAGCACGCCCACGTCGACGTGATCCCCGGCGTCCTGGACTATGCCCGTGAATTCGTGAGCGCCCAAGGTCCCGACGGCTACCTCGTCGAGCTCGGCATGATCCCGGTTTCGGAGGACATGCAGCAGGCCAACCTCGACGCCATCGAGAACCTGCCGGCGCTGACCACCGACACCTACTGATCCCTTTGATCGGACCTGGCCGGGGGCGCTGCGCCGCCCCCGGCGTTTTCACTCAAGCACGGCCCGATTGTCCTGCCGGGTCGGAACCACCGGGGTTCCTGCATGCTCTTCGCTCTTTTCCTGCTTGTTCCCGTCGCGGCCGCGGCCGCCTATGTCACGGCGCGCCAGCGCGCGACGGCGTTGTCGACGGCCGCCGGGCAGCGGCTGCATTCGCGCCCGCAGCATCACGGCCTGCACAGCGCCCTGTGGGTCCTCATCGCCGGTTGGGGTGCGCTGATCGTCCTGACGGTGGTGGGCGAGGCGCTGATCCAGCGGGTTCTCATGGCCCGGATCAGCGATGCCCTGCCCGACGAGGGGCCGCTGCAGTGGAACCTCGTCCTGTCTGATGCGCGGAGCTTTGCCCAGGGGGCGGTGTCCTCGGAGATGGACCCGCTGCGCGAACGGATTGCCGGCGCCTTTTCCTGGATGAACGGCACGCGGCTATGGCTGACCGTTCTGGCGACCCTCGGCGGAGCGGCCGCCGCGGCCTGGTGGACCTACAAGGGCATCACCGTCGAGGCGCGCGCCCGCGTCCAGTCCGAGACCATAATTCGACGCGGCCTTGCCGTTATGGCGACGGTCGCCGTTCTCACGACCATCGGAATCGTGTTCTCGCTGATTTTCGAGACCGTCCGCTTTTTCAACGCCATCGACTGGCAGCTGCACAAATTCCTGTTCGGCACCACCTGGAGCCCGCTGTCCGGCGTCTTCGAGGGCGAGATGGACGCTGACAAGGTCGGTATCGTGCCGCTCTTCGCGGGCACCCTGATGATCACGCTGATCGCCATGCTGGTGGCAGTGCCCGTGGGCCTCTTCGCAGCGATCTACCTGTCGGACTTTGCCAACCATCGCGTGCGCGCCGTGGTCAAGCCGGTGATGGAACTGCTCGCCGGTATCCCGACGGTTGTTTACGGGTTCTTCGCCGCGATCACCGTCGCGCCCCTGCTGCGCGACACCGGCGAAGCGATCGGCATCCGCGTAGCCTCGGAATCCGCGCTCGCGGCCGGGCTGGTGATGGGAATCATGATCATCCCCTTCATCTCGTCGCTCAGCGACGACGTGATCACCTCGGTCCCGCAGAGTTTGCGCGACGGCTCGCTGAGCCTCGGCGCCACCAAGGCCGAAACAATCCGCAAGGTTGTCTTGCCGGCGGCGTTGCCCGGTATTGTCTCGGCCATCGTGCTCGGCGTCAGCAAGGCCATCGGCGAGACCATGATCGTGGTCATGGCCGCGGGGCAGGGGCCCAACCTGACCGGCAACCCGCTGGAGGCGATGACGACCGTGACGGTCCAGATCGTCGCGCTGATCACGGGCGACACCGAGGCCGAGACGGCCGCCGGTCCGGCCTTCACGCTCGGTTTCACGCTCTTTGTGATGACACTTCTGATGAACATGCTCGCCCAGCGGCTGGTTGCCCGCTTCCGCGAAGCCTACGACTGACGGGAAACGATCATGGCTGACCTCGCCTCCGATAGCCCCGCCGCAGCACCGCGCCCCGGCAGCCTTGCCGCCGGGTCCGCGCGCCTGCGCAAGCGCCGCCGCGCCGAGCTGCGGTTGAAAATCTACGGCCTTTCGGCCATCGGCATCGCCGCGGCAGCCTTGATCGCGCTGCTGTCCACGGTCGTCTTCCAGGCCGGCGGTGCCCTGTTCACCACCTATTTCGACAAGGAAATCCGGCTCGACACCGACTTTCTGGAGGTCACCCCGAGTTCGGACCCCGAAACCATCCGCCGCGCCGATTTCGACGCCCTGATCGACCGCAGCCTCGAGCAGCGGTTCCCTCTCGCCACCGGGCGGCAGGAGTTGCGCGAACTGCACGATCTCGTCTCGGGCGGGGCCAGTTTCGAGCTGGCCGATCATGTTGCGGCGACCCCGGACCTTCTGGGCCAGAGCATCAACTTCGACCTGATCGGGTCAGACACGCTGGACCTTTACAAGCAGGGCGCCTACGGGCAGCTCGACCAACAGCCGGTCAACGGGCTGCTTTCGGTGTCGCAGCTCGAGGACGGCAGCCTTGCCGTGTCGTCCAGCGCGAACGATTTTGCCGACGCTCTGCGGCAGGTGAAGGCGCAGCTTTACGACGACGCCGAAAGGCTGCGCGCCCAGGCCGACCGCCAGCAGAACGCTGTGAATGTCTATGGCGAACGCGCCGATGCCGCCGAGACGGCGGAAGAACGCGAGGAAAACCTCGCCGACCAAGCCGACGCGATCGAGAAGCGCGACGCCCTGCTTGCCGAAGCAGAGGCGCTTGTCGCCCGTGCCGAGGGGGCCGGCGGCGCCGAGGAGGTGGACGAGGAGAACGTGTCGCTGTTCCTCAAGGCCGGCGGGGGCTGGATGCACCTGACCGAAGTGAACCGCCAGAGCGGAACAGGCGAAATGCTAACGCAGGTCGACCTGCCCATCGAGGACAGCGAAAACTGGTCCTTTCACATCATGCCTTCGCCCGAGGCCGACCGCCCCTTCAGCGACAACCAGATCGCCTGGACCGAGACCCTGAAGGAGGCCGGCCTGATCGAGCGGGTTTTCAACACCCGGTTCTTCACCGCCGCCGACAGCCGCGCACCGGAACTGGCCGGTATCTGGGGCGCGGTCGTGGGCTCGTTCTGGACCATGATCGTCACCTTCAGCCTTACCTTCCCGGTGGGTGTGCTCGGGGCGATCTACCTGCAGGAATTCGCGCCGAAAAACCGCTTCACCGACTTCATAGAGGTCAACATCAACAACCTTGCGGCGGTGCCGTCGATCGTCTTCGGCCTGCTGGGCCTGGCGGTGTTCCTCAGCTTCTTCGGGATGCCGCGGTCGGCGCCACTGGTGGGCGGTATCGTGCTGGCCCTCATGACGCTGCCGACGATCATCATCGCCGCGCGCGCCGCCCTGCGCGCCGTGCCGCCCTCGATCCGTGAGGCCGCGCTGGGCGTTGGCGCCTCGAAGGTGCAGGCGGTGTTCCACCATGTCCTGCCGCTGGCGATGCCCGGCATCCTGACCGGCACCATCATCGGCATGGCCGCCGCCCTGGGCGAGACCGCGCCGCTTCTGCTGATCGGTATGGTGGCCTTCATCGTCGACGTGCCCTCGGGTATCACGGACAGCGCGACGGTCCTGCCGGTGCAGGTGTTCCGCTGGTCCGACTTTCCCGAGCGTGCCTTCGAAGCCAAGACGGCAGCGGCGATTTGCGTGCTGCTCACCTTCCTTGTTGTTATGAATGCGCTGGCCATCTTCCTGCGCAAGCGTTTCGAGCGCCGCTGGTAAAGGGGACCGACCATGAACGATATGCGACTGATTGAAAGAGCGGTGGATATGGACGACATCAAGATCTCGGCCCGCGACGTGCAGGTCTACTACGGTGACAATCACGCCATCAAGGACGTGGGCGTCGATATCGAGGACAAGACCGTGACCGCCTTCATCGGGCCGTCGGGCTGCGGCAAGTCCACCTTCCTGCGCTGCCTGAACCGGATGAACGACACCATCGATGTCTGCCGGGTCGAGGGCGATATCCACCTCGATGGCGAGGACATCAACGCGAGGCAGGTTGATCCGGTGCAACTGCGCGCCAAGGTCGGCATGGTGTTCCAGAAGCCGAACCCGTTCCCCAAGTCGATCTACGAGAACGTCGCCTACGGCCCCAAGATCCACGGCATGGCCGCGACCAAGGCCGAGCTGGATGAAATCGTCGAGACCGCGCTGCGCCGCGCGGCGCTCTGGGACGAGGCGAAGGATCGCCTCGACACCGCCGGCACGGGCCTGTCGGGTGGCCAGCAGCAGCGGCTGTGCATCGCCCGGGCGGTGGCGACCCAGCCCGAGGTGCTGCTGATGGACGAACCCTGTTCGGCGCTGGACCCGATCGCGACCAGCCAGGTCGAGGAACTGATCGACGAGTTGCGCGCGAATTACTGCGTCGTCATCGTCACGCACTCGATGCAGCAGGCCGCCCGCGTCAGCCAGAAGACGGCGTTTTTCCACCTCGGCAACCTCGTCGAATACGGCGAGACCGGGAAAATCTTTACCAACCCCGAGGATGAGCGTACCGAAAGCTACATCACCGGGCGGATCGGGTGATATCATGAACCAGGAACACATTTCCTCGGCTTTCGACCGCGACCTCGAGGCGATCCAGGCGCTGATGGTCAAGATGGGCGGGCTGGTCGAGGCCGCCATCCTCGACGGGGCCAAGGCCGTCACGACCCGCGACACCGAACTGGCCGAACAGGTGCGCAAGGGCGACGCGGCCATCGACGAACTGGAGGAACGCATCAACGAGGAATCCGCGCGGACCATCGCCCTGAGGGCGCCGGTCTCCAGTGACCTCAGGGTTGTGCTTTCCGTGCTCAAGCTCTCGGCAAGCCTCGAGCGAATCGGGGACTATGCCCGCAACCTGGCAAAGCGCACCGAGGTCCTGGCCGACCAGCGCCCGATCAGCGGCCCGGACAAGTCGCTCAAGCGGATGTCCAAAGAAGTCCAGCGCATGCTCAAGGACACGCTGGATGCCTATGTGCGCCGCGACGTCGAACTGGCCGAGGACGTTCGCCAGCGCGATGAGGAAGTCGACGAGATGTACAACGCGCTGTTCCGCGAGTTCCTGACCTTCATGATGGAGGACCCGCGCAACATCACGGCCTGCATGCATCTGCACTTCATTGCCAAGAACGTCGAACGTATGGGGGACCTCGTCACCAACATGGCCGAACAGGTTGTCTATGTCGTCACCGGCGACATACCCGATGACAGCCGCCCCAAGAGCGACGAGACGGCCTTCATCTCCGGCGAAACGTAAGTCCCATGTCCCCTGCCACCCAGCCACATGTTCTTGTGGTCGAGGACGAACTGGCGCAACGCGAAGTCCTCGGCTACAACCTCGAAGCCGAGGGGTTTCGCACCACCCGGGCCGAGGACGGCGAACAGGCCTTGATGATGGTGGAAGAGGACGTACCGGACGTCATCGTGTTGGACTGGATGCTGCCCACGGTTTCGGGGATCGAGGTCTGCCGCCAGCTAAAGACCCGGCCCGAAACGCGCGGCGTGCCCATCATCATGCTCTCGGCCCGTTCCGAGGAGGTGGACAAGGTCCGCGGCCTCGAAACCGGCGCGGACGACTATGTCGTCAAACCCTATTCGGTGTCCGAGCTGCTGGCGCGGGTACGTACCCAGCTGCGGCGCGTGCGCCCTGCAACCGTGGGGCAGGTTCTGGTCTTCGACGACATTGAGTTGGACAGCGAGACGCACCGCGTCAAGCGGTCGAACAGGCTGCTCAAGCTCGGCCCGACCGAATTCCGCCTGCTGACCACCTTCATGGAAAAACCCGGTCGGGTCTGGTCGCGCGAACAGCTTCTCGACCGGGTCTGGGGCCGCGACATCTATGTCGACACGCGCACCGTGGACGTCCACATCGGCCGCCTGCGCAAGGCGCTGACCCAGCACGGCGGGGATGACCCGGTGCGCACGGTACGCGGCGCGGGCTATGCGCTGGGATAACGCCGTTTCTGTCACGCGGGCGTCGTGAAACTCTGCTCTACAAGCGCTGAGCACGGATTACGGCAGCCTCGAGGGAAACAGATGACCGAGATGTTCTGGAACTTTGCGCTTGGCACCGGCCTGGCAGTGCTGGCCTGGATGGCAATGGACTGGGCGATCTTTCGCCTGCTGCCGCGGCTTGAGGCCTGGCTGCCCGACGATATCTGCGGCCCCGGCGGCTGGTTCTGCGACACGCGCGACCGCAGTGGCATTTTCGACCGCCCGCCGCGGCGCATCGGGTAAGCTACGGCCTGTTGCGCTTGCCGAACGGCGTCATGCCGAAGCGCCGCTTGAAATGGCGTGACATCACCGAGACCGAGTTGAACCCCGAGGCCGTCGCCACATCCATCACGGTCATGTCGGTTTCGGCCAGCAGGGAATGCGCCCGGTCCAGCCGGATGTTGCGGTAGATCGCGGCGGGCGGCTCGCCCAGGCTCTGGGTGAACTGCCGCTCCATCTGGCGGCGAGACACGCCGGCGTCCTCGGCCAGCTCCTCGAGGCTCAGCGGCTCCTCGATGTTGGCATACATCGCGCGCAGGACGCGCAGCAGCTTGGGATTGCGGCTGTCGATGGCCCGCGCGATCGAGGAGCGCTGCTCGCGCCCCGGCCGCTGGTTGGGGTCGTTCAGGCACATGTCGGCCACAGCCACGGCGAAGGCCTCGCCGTAATCCTCGGTGATGATCGACAGCATCATCTCGGTCGCGGCCGACCCGCCGCTGCAGGTGCGCACCGCGCCGTCCGCCTCGAAGCGGGTCAGGCTGGGGGTCAGGTCGGGGAAGGCCTCGCGAAAGCCCGGCTGGTTTTCCCAATGCAGGGTGAACCGCTTGTCGTCGAGCAGCCCGGCGCGGGCCAGCGTCATGGCCCCGGTACAGATGCCGCCGACCTGTCCGCCGAAGCGGGCGTGCCTGCGGATGGCCGCCAGCACCGGCGCCGAGGCGACCTCGGTGCCGCGGTTGCCGGAACAGACGAAAAGCTCCAGCGCGTCGTCCAGCGCCTCCAGGCCGCCGTGGACCCCCATCTCGACCGCCGAGGAGGAAGGCACAGGCCGGCCGTCTTCCGACAGCACGACCCAGCCGTAAAGCGGCCGCTGGGCAAGCTGGTTGGCCACCCGCAGCGGGTCGAGCGCGGAACTGAAGGCCAGAAGCGTGAACTCGCGCAGCAGCAGGAACCCGAACCAGCGCGTCGGCAGCGGCGTGTCGATCGGGTAGGTGAAGGCCCCCGCGGGCACATGCGCCTGTCGGGGGGTCATGGGGTGGGTCTTGTCCATTTGCATCTGGCCAGGCTCTCGCACGGATGGGCGGCGACGGCGTCTTGCGTCCGCCACGGTGGGCACTCCGGGGTGGCTTTCCCGCAGGGCATAGCACGGAACGGCCGCGATGAAAAAAGGCCCGCCTCAGCCGCCGTCGCGCACCTCGCGCACCCAGGCGACGATCGTCTCTCGCGCTGCGTCGTCCATCTGAATCGCGTTGGGCGGGGGCATGGCGTGGCTGACGCCGGCTTGCAGGTAGATTTGCCCGGCTTGTCGGGCCACGTCCGCACGGGTTTCCAGGTGAACGCCCTTGGGCGCCCAGTGCATGTTGCCCCAGGCCGGATCGCGGGCATGGCACATGGAACAGTTGCCCACCACGGCGAAATAGGCCTCCTCGAAGCCCTCGGCGCCGGCATAGCGTTGTTCGCGCGCGCTCAGGGCGCGCGCCTCGGCCTCTTGCCGGGTCTCCCCCGCGTCGTAGGTGGACAGCCAGGCGATCACGATCATGAGCAGCACCGTGACGAACCAGGTCCAGTGCGGGCCCTTGCCGGTGCGGTGCATGGTGTTGAAGTAGTGCCGGATTGTCACACCCGTCAGGAAGATCAGGCTGGCGATCAGCCAGTTGAACTGCGTGGCGAAGGCCAGCGGGTAGTGGTTCGACAGCATCAGGAAGATGACCGGCAGCGTCAGGTAGTTGTTGTGGGTCGAGCGCAGCTTGGCGATCCTGCCGTATTTCGCATCGGGCGTGCGCCCGGCCTTGAGGTCGGCCACGACGATCCGCTGGTTCGGCATGATCTGGAAAAAGACGTTGCCGGTCATGATCGTTGCGGTGAAGGCGCCGAGGTGCAGCAGCGCCGCCCGCCCCGTGAAGACCTGGTCATAGCCCCAGGCCATGACCACGAGGATAACGAAGAGGATCAGCATCAGCGCGGTGGGGGTGTCGCCCAGCCGCGACTTGCACAGCTGGTCGTAGGCGATCCAGCCGACGGTGAGCGAGGCCGCCGAGATCGCGATGCCCTGCCACAGCGCCAGGTCGGCCTTGGTCGGGTCCAGCAGGTAAAGCTCACCGCCGACCCAGTAGACGATCATCAGAAGCGCCGCGCCCGACAGCCATGTCCAGTAGCTTTGCCACTTGTGCCAGGTCAGGTGCTCGGGCAGGCGCGCCGGGGCCACCGTGTATTTCGTGGTGTGATAGAACCCGCCGCCGTGAACCTCCCATTCCTCGCCGGCCGCCCCCTCGGGCAGGTCCGGGGCGGGCCGCAGCATCAGGTCGAGCGCGATGAAATAGAACGAGGCCCCGATCCAGGCCATCGCGGTGATGACATGCAGCCAGCGCAACGAGAAGGCGATCCAGTCCCAGATGATTGCCAGGTCGTACATGCGGCCCCCTCTTGGCTTCGCCGTGGCCCGCAGACTAGGCGCGCCGGATTTATTCTGCTATCGCCGGGAAAATCCAAGCAGCATCAAAAATAACAAAATAATGTCCTATTTCGACAATATCCGAACATTCGTGCGTGTCTACGAGTTGGGCAGCATGTCCGCCGCGGGCCGCGACCTGCGGATTTCCCCGGCGGTGACCTCCTCGCGGATTTCGCAGCTGGAGGACCATCTGGGCGTACGCCTGTTCCAGCGCACGACCCGAAGTCTGAGCGCCACCGAACAGGGCCAGTCGTTCTATCGCGGCGCGACCGAGATCCTCCACGCCGTGGAAAGCGCCGAGGCGCAGATTGTCAACATCACCGAGAACCTGCGCGGGTCACTCTATGTCGCCGCGCCGCTGGGGCTGGGGCGGCGGCTGATCGCGCCGCAGGTACCGGAGTTCCTGGCCGACTACCCCGAGGTCAGCGTGCGCTTGCGCCTGACCGACCGCAAGGTGGACCTGACGACCGAGGGGCTGGACCTGGCCTTTTTCCTCGGCCGGCCCGAGGACAGCACCCTGCGAATCCGCAAGATCGCCGACGTCGACCGGGTGCTCTGCGCCGCCCCCGACTATATCGCGCGGCGGGGCATGCCGGAAACCGGGGCAGACCTTGTGGCGGACGGGCATGATTGCCTGGCGCTGCGGTTTCCGGGCGCGACCGAGTTCCAGTGGCGGCTCTCGACGCCCGAGGGGCCGCAGCGGTTCCGCGTCTCGGGGCGCTACGAATGCGACGACGGCGACGTGCTGACCGACTGGGCTCTGGCCGGGCAGGGGATCGCCATGAAACCCGTCTTCGAGATCGCCGACCACTTGGCGGCCGGCCGTCTTGTGCCTGTCGCCGAAGACACCCCGCCCGAGCCGATCCAGATGGCCTGCCTGTTCACCCACCGGCGCCGGCAAGACCCCAAGACGCGGCTGTTCATGGAATTCATGATCGACCGCATCGGCAAGGCGGTTGCGGGCGGATAGGTGGCCGCGCGGGCGGCCGGTGTCGTGTCAGCTGCCCCGATAGGTCGAATAGCCAAAGGGCGACAGCAGCAGCGGCACGTGGTAGTGGGCCGCCTCGGACATGCCGAAGCGGATCGGGATCACGTCCAGGAACCGCGGGCTTTCGGAGGGCGTGCCGATGGCATCGAGGTAGGCACCGGCATGAAACACCAGTTCGTATGTGCCTGTCTCGAAGTCGGCGGCGGGCAGGATCGGACTGTCCGTGCGCCCGTCGGCGTTGGTGACCCGGCCCCCGAGCAAGCGCCACTCGTCGTCCAGCCGGAACAGCTCAATCCGCAGACCCTCGGCCGGGCGGCCGCGGGCGGTATCAAGGACATGGGTCGTCAGGTATCCGGTCATGGCGTAGTCCTTCCCGTAAGCTTGCCCGGTTCTCGCGCACCGGGCGCAGCGGGGCAAGCCGAAGCAGCTTTTTGGCGGTTTTGAAAAACATCTGGTAATGCCTCGTGTATCACGGAGCCGACGAAAGGAGCCCGCCTTGGCACGTTATCCCCGCGACATGATCGGCTACGGGCCCACACCCCCCCACGCGAACTGGCCGGGCGGGGCGAAGATCGCCGTTCAGATCGTGCTCAATTACGAGGAAGGCGGCGAAAACAACGTGCTGCACGGCGATGCCGCCTCCGAGGCCTTCCTGTCCGAGATCACCGGCGCGCAGCCCTGGCCGGGCCAGCGCCACTGGAACATGGAATCGATCTACGAATACGGCAGCCGGGCCGGGTTCTGGCGCATCCACCGCCTGCTGGGGGACACGCCGATTACCGTCTACGGCGTGGCCACGGCGCTGGCCCGCGCCCCGCAGCAGGTGGCGGCGATGCAAGCCGCGGGCTGGGAGATTGCCAGCCACGGCCTGAAATGGGTCGAGCACAAGGACATGGACGCCGAGGAGGAACGCGCCCAGATCCGCGAGGCGATCCGCCTGCACACCGAGGTGACGGGCACGCCCCCGCGCGGCTGGTACACCGGGCGCTGTTCCATGCACACGATCGACCTGGCCGCGCAGGAGGGTGACTTCGCCTATATCGCCGACAGTTACGCCGACGACCTGCCCTACTGGATCGAGGCCGGCGGCAAGCACCAGCTGATCGTGCCCTACACCATGGATTGCAACGACATGCGCTTTGCCATCCAGGCAGGGTTCACCAACGGGGCACAGTTTGAAAGCTACCTCAAGGACAGTTTCGACTATCTCTATGCCGAAGGCGAGGCGGGCGCGCCGAAGATGCTGTCCATCGGGCTGCATTGCCGCTTGATCGGGCGGCCGGGCCGCGCCGCCGCGCTGGCGCGCGTGCTGGATCATATCAGCCGACACGACGGGGTCTGGTTCGCCACCCGCGAAGACATCGCCGACCACTGGGCGCGCGAGCATCCGCCGATGGCCTGGCCGCGTCCTTCGCAACTGGATAAGGCGGCATTCGTGGACCGGTTCGGCGGCGTCTTCGAGCACAGCCCCTGGATCGCCGAGGCCGCCTGGGCGCTGGAACTCGGCCCGGCCCATGACAGTGCGAAGGGCCTGCACAACGCCCTGGCCCGCGTGTTCCGGTCGGCCCCCGCGGACAAGCGCCTGGGCGTGCTGACTGCGCACCCAGACCTGGCCGGCAAGCTTGCCGCCGCCGAACGGCTGACCGACGAGTCGACCGCCGAACAGGCCAGCGCCGGGCTGGACGCGCTGACCGATGACGAACGCGAAACCTTTCTGCGGATGAACGACACCTACACCGCGCGGTTCGGCTTTCCCTTCATCATCGCGGTGCGCGACCACGACAAGGCCTCGATCATGGCGGCCTTCGCGCGGCGGCTGGACAACGACCGCGCCACTGAGTTCGCCGAGGCCTGCCGCCAGGTTGAGCGTATCGCCGAGTTGCGCCTGATCGACAAGCTGGGCGCATGACCGGCCGCATCCGAACCCAGCCCCTGACGGCCGCGGCCTTCGCCCCCTTCGGCGACGTCCTCGACGCCACCGATGAGCCTGACAAGATCATCAACCAGGGGCTTTGCGGGCGCCATCATGACCGCGCCCGGCTCGACTTCGGCACGGGCCGCGCGGGGATCAGCCTGTTCAAGGCGCAGCCGCGCGCGCTGCCAGTCCACCTCGACATGATGGAACGCCACCCCGAGGGCAGTCAGGCGTTCCTGCCGATGAGCCTGGACCCCTTTCTGGTGATCGTGGCCCCCGATGCGGGCGGCCGGCCGGGCCAGCCGCTGGCCTTCGTCACCGCGCCGGGGCAGGCGGTGAACTACCACCGCGGCACCTGGCACGGCGTGCTGACCCCGCTGGCCGACCCGGGCCTTTTCGCGGTGGTCGACCGGATCGGCGCGGGGCCCAACCTGCAGGAACACTGGTTCGATCAGCCCTACGAGGTCCTCCGCGCCTGACGCTCCGCGCGGATCGCCGGGCCCGGATTGCGCCCGGTGTCACAGGTCGCGCGCGGCCATGCGGCGCGCCATGTCCAGCATCCGCGCCGAAAAGCCCCATTCGTTGTCGTACCAGCCCAGGAGGCGCAGCTGCCCATCGGGCAGGACCTGGGTTTCGGGCAGGGCCAGCACCAGCGACTCTGAACGCCCCCGGAAATCGGTCGATACGCAGGGGTCGTGGGTCATGCCGAACAGCGTTCGGTCGGCGAGGGCCTCGGCCAGGGCGCTGGCGGCGTCGCCCCGGGGCGGCCTGTCAAGTTGCAGCACCGCGTCCACCGCCGAGACCGAGATCGTCGGCACCCGGACAGCGGCAACGCTCAGCCGGTCGCGGAAACCGGGCAGCACCCGCGTGACCTGATCCATGGCGCTGGTCGTGGTCGGCACCATCGAGACCGCCGCCGCCCGGCTGCGTTCCAGGTTGGCGCCGGGCTGGTCCACCGTGGGCTGGCTGCCGGTGTAGCAATGCACGGTGGTCACATGCGCGCGGGTGATCCCGAAGGCGCCATCCAGCGCCCGCAAGAGCGGCGCGATGGCGTTCGTGGTGCAGGACGCGTTGGAGACGATGCGCGCCTCGCGCAAATCGGCCTCGTTCGCGCCCAGAACGATGGTCCGGTCGGCCGCCCCAGAGGGCCCCGAGATCAGCACCTGCGCGGCCCCCGCCGTCATCCCCGCGTCGGCGGTCTGGCGGTCCTTGGCGCGGCCGGTGCATTCCAGCACGACGTCCACCTCGGCCAGGTCCAGCTGCCGCAGGTCGGAGACATGGTGGAAGGGCAGGCGGGCATCATCCGCCTGGAGCCACCCCGGCCCGGCCTCGACCGATCCGGGAAACGGCCCGTAGACGCTGTCAAAGCGCAGCAGGTAGGCGCAGGTCTCCAGAGGCGCGATGTCGTTGACGCCCGCGACCTCGATGCCCGCTCCGACTGGCGTGGTCAGGATCTGGCGAAACAGGCTGCGCCCGATCCGGCCGAAGCCGTTGATGAAGACGCGGAGGGGGCGGGACATGGGCAGGGGGCCTCCGGGGCATGATGGACGCGGGCCGCGTCCGGGACGCCGCCGCCTGACGCTGGATAGCCCAAAGCGGCGCGGCGGGCCAGCATTGGGCGCGGGCCCGTCCAGGACGGCGACAACCCGTCCGGTCGCGCCATTGTGCGGCGCAGGGTAGCCGGTCCTACCCCAGCGGCATGTGCCGGTTCACGTCCTTGTAGAGCAGGTAGCGGAACTGGCCCGGCCCGCCCGCGTAACAGGCCTGCGGGCAGAAGGCGCGCAGCCACATGAAATCGCCCGCCTCGACCTCGACCCAGTCGGTGTTCAGCCGGTAAACCGCCTTGCCCTCCAGCACGTAGAGCCCGTGTTCCATCACGTGGGTCTCAAGGAAGGGGATCACCGCGCCGGGCGCGAAGGTGACGATGGTGACATGCATGTCGTGGCGCATGTCGGCGGGGTCAACAAAGCGGGTCGTGGCCCAGTTGCCCTCGGTGCCGGGCATGGGTGTGGGCGCGATGTCATTCTCGTTGGTGATCACGACATCGGGCGCATCGAGCCCCTCGACCGCCTGGTAGGCCTTGCGGATCCAGTGGAACCGCAGCGGCGCCTCGGTCGTGTTGCGCAGGCGCCAGTCGCTTGCGGGCGGCAGGTAGGCATAGCCACCCGGTGTCATCTCGTGCGTGGTGCCGTTCACAGTCAGGGTCGCGGTGCCGTCGAGCACGAACAGCACCGCCTCGGCGCGCGGGTCGGTGTCGGGCCGGTCCGAGCCGCCACCGGGCTGCACCTCCATGAGGTATTGCGAAAAGGTCTCGGCAAAGCCCGACAGCGGCCGTGCCAGCACCCAGGCGCGGGCCTGCTCCCAGAACGGGAGCAAACTGGTCACGATGTCGCGCATGGTGCCGCGGGGGATCACCGCGTAGCTTTCGGTGAAGACCGCCCGGTCGGTAAGAAGCTGGTCCTGCCCCGGGTGGCCCCCCACGGGCGCATGATAGCGGTTGGTCATCGCAGCTCCTGCAACCGGCGGTGTTATTCGGTCACTATGCGCCGCCGCGGGGCACGACGCCACAGCCCACTGCGCAACAGCACCTTTCTAACCGGTTTGATAATGCGGGCCAAACACGAGCAATGCGGGAAACGGCGGCCGCCCACCGTTTCCCGATCAAGTCCCGATCACGACTGCGCTTTCCGCTCCTGCCGCCGCTGGTGCAGCACCGGCTCGGTGTAGCCCGAGGGCTGTTCGCGGCCCAGGAACACCAGGTCGCAGGCCGCCTGGAAGGCGACCCCGTCGAACCCCGGCCCCATGGGTTCATACTGCGCATCGTCCGCGTTCTGCCGGTCCACCACGCGGGCCATGCTCTGCAGGATTTCCATCACCTCGTCCTGGCTGACCACGTCGTGGTGCAGCCAGTTGGTGATGTGCTGGGCCGAGATGCGACAGGTGGCGCGGTCCTCCATCAGGGCGACATCGTTGATGTCGGGCACCTTGGAACAGCCCACGCCCTGGTCGATCCAGCGCACCACGTAGCCCAGGATGCCCTGCGCGTTGTTCTCGACCTCGCGGCGGATCTGGTCGGCCGTCCACTTGCGGTAGGCGGCCAGCGGGATGTCCAGCAGCGCCTCGACATGGGCGCGGCGCCCGCCCCGGGCGAGCCGGTCCTGCACCGCCATCACGTCGACACGGTGGTAATGCGTGGCGTGCAGCGTGGCGGCCGTGGGCGAGGGCACCCAGGCACAATTGGCCCCGGCGCGCGGATGCGCGATCTTCTGTTCGAGCATTTCGGCCATGCGGTCGGGGGCAGCCCACATGCCCTTTCCAATCTGGGCGCGGCCCGAGAACCCGCATTCCAGCCCGATATCGACGTTGCGGTTCTCGTAGGCGGTGATCCAGCCCTTGCCCTTGATGAAGTCCTTGCGGCTGAAGGGACCGGCCTCCATCGAGGTATGGATCTCGTCGCCGGTGCGGTCGAGAAAGCCGGTGTTGATGAAACAGACCCGGTGTTTTGCCGCGCGGATGCATTCCTTGAGATTGACGGAGGTGCGCCGTTCCTCGTCCATCACGCCCAGCTTGACGGTATGGCGCGGCAGGCCCAGCACGTCCTCGACATGGCCGAAGATCGCGTCGGCAAAGGCGACCTCCTCGGGGCCGTGCATCTTGGGCTTGACGACATAGACCGATCCGCGGGCCGAATTGCGCGGGCCGGCGGATTTCTTCAGGTCGTGCATGGCGATCAGCACGGTCAGCATGGCATCCATCAGCCCCTCGAAGACCTCTTCGCCGTTGCGGTCGAGGATGGCCGGCGTGGTCATAAGATGCCCGACATTGCGCACGAGCAGCAGCGCCCGGCCCTTGAGCGTCAGGTCCGACCCGTCGGGCGCGGTATAGCGCCGGTCCGGGTTGAGGCGGCGGGTCATGGTCTTGCCGCCTTTCTCGAAAGTCTCCTCCAGGTCGCCGCGCATCAGCCCCAGCCAGGTGCGGTAGGCCAGCACTTTGTCGGCGGCATCGACGCAGGCCACCGAATCCTCGCAGTCGACGATGGCCGAGACCGCCGATTCCATGCGCACGTCGGCCAGTCCCGAGGGGGTCGTCTTGCCGATCGGATGTGCGCGATCGAAGACCAGTTCGACATGCAGCCCGTTGTTGCGCAGCACGACGGTGGCGGGGTCCTCGGCCGCGCCGGTATGGCCCGCGAAGGCGTCCGGGGCGACAAGGTCCATGCCGTCGACCGTAAGGCGGCCGGCTTCGATACGATAGGCTCCGGCCTTGGCGTGGCTGGTTCCGGTGACGGGGAAGACCTCGTCGAGGAAGACGGCGGCGCGGGCCACGACCCGCGCGCCGCGCCCGTCGTCAAAGCCGTCCGCGGGCGGCGGGCCGCCCATGGCATCGGTGCCGTACAGCCCGTCATAGAGGCTGCCCCAGCGGGCATTGGCGGCGTTCAGAACGAACCGCGCGTTGGTCGCCGGCACCACCAGCTGCGGGCCGGGAACCGTGGCGATCTCGGGGTCGGTGTTCTCGGTCTCGATCTCGAAATCCGGGCCTTCCGGCACCAGATAGCCGATTTCCTCGAGGAAGGCCTTGTAGGCCGCCCGGTCGTGGGGGACGTCCCGGTTCGACTTGTGCCAGTCGTCGATCTGGCTCTGGATCAGGTCGCGCTTGTCCAGCAGGGCCCGGTTCTGTGGGCTGAATTCTTGCACGAGCGTGGAGAGGCCCGACCACAGCCGGTCTGCGCTGACGTCCAGTCCGGGCAGAACCTCGGTTTCGACGAAGTGCTTGAGGCCGGTGTCGATCTGCAATCCGGCGGTTTCGGTCATCTGCTCGGGTGTGGGCGAATCGGTCATTTTCGTTCCCGCGTCGTGGGCCGCGACCGAACCGGCGGGCGGTATACGGTCGTGCACAGGGTGAATTTATTTTCAGTCCTAGCAGAGGACGATACCGCGGGCACCCGGAAATGCGCCGCCGGTCTTGCGGGAATGGCGAAGGGTGCTTCTTGCCGGACGCGGCAATAGCGCGGGCTCAGGCCGCGGGGGTCCTGGCTCCCGTACGCGGCGCGAGAAAGACCGTCAGGCAGACCAGCATCAGCGCCGCCGACAACAGGAAGGGCGCGCCGGGCAGGTCAAGCGCGCCGCGGTCCGTGGCCGCCCAGAATATCTGGGTCATCACCAGTGGCGAGAGGATCTGCGCCAGCGACTTGGCCGAGGCGATGACCCCCTGCAGTTCGCCCTGCTGGTTGTCATCGGCGATCCGGCTCATCCGGCCCTGCAGCGCCGGCGTGACCACGGCCCCCAGCGATGTCAGCGGAATGAAGGCCAGCGCCAGCCAGCCCGTGCCGATCAGCGTCAGCACAACAAAGGCCGACAGGTTGAACACCAGCCCGTAAACGATGGTCGCCCGTTCGCCGAAGCGGCGCAGGATCGGCCCCATCAGCGCGCCCTGCACGATGGCCATGCCGATGCCGAACAGCGCCAGCGATAGCCCCACCATCCCCGGGGTCCAGTCGAACCGCGCCTTGGTGAAATAGGCCCAGATCGCCGGGTAGACGATGAAGGCAAACTCGTAGGTGAAGAACAGAAACAACAGCCGCCGCACCCCGTCGAGCTCCGCCAGCTTGCGAAAGGCGCCGAAGGGATTGGCCCGGCGCGCCTCGAAGGGGCGGCGGATCGCCTCGGTCACGGTCTCGGGCAGGACGACCAGCCCGAATGCCATGTTCGCCCCGGCCAGCGCGGCGGCCGCGAAGAAGGGCGCGCGCACGCCCAGTTCGCCCAGAAGCCCGCCGATGATCGGGCCCAGCACGAAGCCCACGCCGAAGGCGGCGCCGACAAGCCCGAAGTTGGCGCTTTTCTGCTCGGGCTCCGACATGTCGGCGATGGCCGCGCTGGCGGTGGACATGGTCGCGGCGGTGATCCCGGCGATGACACGCCCGAACAGCAGCAGCCAGATCGTCTGCGCCGTCGCCATGATCAGGTAGTCCACCGCCATCACGAAAAGCGCCGTCAGGATCACCGGCCGGCGCCCGAACCGGTCGGACAGCGCGCCCAGCACCGGGCCGAACAGGAACTGCATGACCGCGAAGCTGGTGGTCAGGATGCCGCCCCAGACGGCGGCCGCGCCGATGCCCGATCCGTTCAGTTCGGCGATCAGGTCGGGCAGGACGGGCAGGATCAGGCCGATGCCCATGGCATCGATCACCAGCGTGATCAGGATGAAGGTGAAGGTGCGGCGGCGCTTGGCAGGGTCCATGGCAGGTGTTTACCCGGAGCAGGGCGCGCCCGGAAGCCTCGACCGGTCAGACGTGGCCGATGCGGCGAAAGAATGCGGCCAGATGCGCGGCGAACTCCGCGGGCGCATCCAGGCAGGGCAGGTGGCCCGACCCGCGCATCAGGGTGAAACCGGCCCCCGGGATCAAATGGGTCGTCTCGCGCACCAGGTCCGGCGGGGTCGAGCCATCTCGATCGCCTGCGATGCCCAGCGTGGGCAGGCGCAGCCCGCTGGTCGGGGTGTAGAAATCGGTGCCGGCAATGGCGGCGCAGCATCCGGCATAACCTTCGGGCGGGCAGCGCAGCAGTTGCGCGCGCGCCCATGATGCGGCCGAGCTGTCGCGCCCCTTGGGGCCGAACCACTTGTCCAGCGCCCCGTCGGCCAACGCCCCCAACCCCTCGGCGCGCACGAGGGCGGCGCGGTCGTGCCACTGCACGGGTTGGCCGAACTTGGCGGCGGTGTTGGACAGGACCAGCCCGCGCAGCAGGTCCAGCCGCTTGACCGCCAGCCCTTGGCCGATCATGCCGCCCACGGACAGGCCGACGAAGACCGCGTCGCGCACCCCCAGCGCATCGCAGATGGCCTCGGCATCGGCGATCAGCCCGCCCATGGTGTAGGGTCCATCGGGCACATCCGACTGCCCGTGCCCGCGCATGTCGAGACGGATGCGGCGGTGGCCCGGCAGGTGGGGGAGGACATCATCCCAGATATGCCGGTCCAACCCCAGCGCGTGCGCAAAGACGACGTCGGGCCCGTCGCCCGCCACGTCGTAGGCGATGGCATGGTCGCCGCAGTCGACCGATCCGGCTGTCATGCCCGCTTGTGGGCCTGTCTCAGGGGACCGTTCTGTCATGGAAGGGTCTCCAGCGCGGCGGTGAACATGGGCCTATCGACGTTGCCGCCGGTGACGGTGGCGATGACCGTGTCGCCGGTCAAGTGCTCACCGTGGAACAGGGCGGCCGCCAGCGCGGCGGCCCCGCCCGGCTCGATCACCAGTTTCAGCCGTTGAAAGGCCAGGCCCATGGCGCGCAGGCAGTCGTCTTCCGACACCGTCAGCCCGGCGCCGCACAACCGCGCCATGATCGGGAAGGTCAAGTCGCCCGGCGCGGGGGTGAAGATGGCGTCGCAGATGTTGCCGTCGCGCCGGTCGTTGTTCTGGATCGTGCCGGTTTCGAGCGAGCGTTTCACGTCGTCGAAGCACTCGGGCTCCACCGGGCGCACGGTCAGGCCGGGCTGATCGGCGGCGCAGGCCAGCGCGATGCCGGACGTCAATCCGCCACCGCCGCAACAAACAAGAACCTCGGCTTCGTCAATTTCACACATTTTCGCATCGGCGGCGATTTCCAGCCCGCAGGTGCCCTGACCGGCGATGACCTGCGGCTCGTCATAGGGCCGGATCAGGGTCAGGCCATGCGCGGTGGCGAGGCCGTCGCCGATGTCCTCGCGGCTTTCGCGGGCGCGGTCGTAGAGCACGACCTCGGCCCCCAGCGCGCGGGTGTTCGCGATCTTGAGCGCCGGTGCGTCCGAGGGCATGACGATGACCGCCCGAACGTCGTGCATCCGCGCGGCCAGCGCCACGCCCTGCGCATGGTTGCCCGAGGAATAGGCGATGACACCGCGTGCCCGCTGCGCCGGGTCCAGCGCCGACAGCGCCGCCCAGCCGCCACGGAACTTGAAGCTGCCCGTGTGCTGCAGGCATTCGGGTTTGACCAGGATGCGCCGCCCCGCGACCTCGTCCAGAAAGGGCGAGGACAGCAGCGGCGTGTACCGCGCATGGCCGGCCAGCCTGTCGGCCGCCGCTCGGATCATGTCGATGTTCATAGCGCCGCGATCCAGCGTTGCAGGGCCTGCACCGCCTGCGGTTCGTCCAGGAATGGCACGTGGCCCCGGCCCGGCACCTCGGCGGCGATCGCGTCGGGGCGCCGGGCGCGCATCCCGTCCCAGGTCGCAGGGGCAAGAAGGTCGGAATTTTCCCCCCGGATCAGGCAGAGCGGCAAGCCGTGCAATGCGTCATAAAGCGGCCAGAGGTCGGAGGCGGGTTGCACGTTCGCGCTTTCGAACACCGCCTCGCGCAGCCTCGGGTCATAGCGGATCACCAGGCCCTCGGGCGTTTGCGCGTAGTGATTGTGCACCTCGTGCAGCCATCGGGCGTGATCGACACCCTCGAACTGCACCCAGGTGCGGGCGCGGACCCGGGCGGCCTCGTCGTAAGTCGTCTGGTCCGGGTTGCGGCCGATGTAGTCTTCGATGACCTTCAGCCCCTCGGGGGCGATCTCGGGGCCGATATCGTTGAGCGCCACGCCGGTCAGGCGGTCCTTGTGCGTCGCGGCCAGCATCATCGCGATCAGCCCGCCGCGCGAGGTGCCCAGCACCGCCGCCCTGTCCAGACCGAGGTGATCCAGCAGCGCGACGGTATCGGCGGCTTCCTGCGCGACGGTGTAACTCGCCGGGTCGGCCCAGTCCGATTGCCCGCGCCCCCGGTAATCCATCCGGATCAGGCGGCAGGGCAGATGCGGCGCGACATGGTCGAAATCGCCGGTGTTTCGCGTCAGCCCGGCCAGCGCCAGCACCGGCGGGCCGGTTCCGGCGGTGGTGTAGAACAGCCCCGTGCCGTCGGCGGCCTTGAAATGCGGCATTAAACGAGGTCCGGGATCGTGGACAGGTCGGGCAGAACCCGGTGCGGCGCGGCCCAGAGCCTGTCCTGCGGGGCCCCTGCGCGGTTGACCCAGACCGTGGCAAAGCCGTAGCCGGCCGCCGCCGCCGCGTCCCAGCCGTTGGCCGAGGCGAAGAGCACCTGCTGCTGAACCGCGCCGAAATGGTCGAAGACTAGGTCGTAGACGCGGCGGTCGGGCTTGTAGGTACGCACCTCTTCGACGGTCAGGACATCGTCCAGCCATGGGCCGATCCCGGCGGATCTGACGGCCGAAACCACCATTTCCGGGCTGCCGTTGGTCAGGATCGCCGTCGTCAGCCCGCGGTCCTTGAGCGCACGCAGCATCCCGGGCACCTCCGGGTAGGCGGGCAGTTCCTTGTAGACGCCCAGAAGCTGCGCGCGCAGGGCGTTGTCGTGCAGCCCGAGCGCCTCCATGGCGTAATCCAGCCCGTCCTGCGTGATCTCCCAGAAATCCAGGTGGCGGCCCGCCACGGCCCGCAGCCAGCTGTATTCCAGCTGTTTCTGCCGCCACAGCGCGGCCAAGTCGGGCCAGAGGTCGGCGAGGGCCTCCTGGCCCGGCTCCTTGGCCACTTCGCGCGCGGCGGCGTTGACGTCGAACAACGTGCCGTAGGCATCGAAGACGCAGGTGGTGATTGTCATCGCTCTCTCCCTCTTGGCGGGTAGACTGGCACGCGCCCGCGCGGGGGAAAAGGGCCGGTTTGCAATTCCGGGCGTCGAGCGGTACCCTGTGTCGAGTCGATAGGGCACCCGCGCGCGTTTGCGCGGCCCCTGCAAGCAATCCCCGACAAAGGAAAACTCATGACGCAAGTCAAAGCGGGTGACACCGTATCCATTCACTATACCGGCACGCTGGCCGACGGTGAAACCTTCGACAGCTCCGAAGGCCGCGAGCCGCTGGAATTCACCGTGGGCTCGGGCCAGATCATCCCCGGCCTCGACAACGCCATCCCCGGCATGGCCGTGGGCGAAAAGAAGTCCGTCGCCGTGCCCTGCGCCGACGCCTACGGCGAGACCGATCCGAACGCCAAGCAGGCCGTCCCGCGCGCGCAGGTGCCGCCCGAGATCACGCTCGAGATCGGCATGCAGCTGCAGATGCAGTCGCCCGACGGACAGGCGATCCCGGTCACCGTGGCCGAACTCTCCGAGGAAGAGGTCACGCTCGACGCCAACCACCCGCTGGCCGGCAAGGACCTGAACTTCGATATCGAACTGGTCGAGATCAAGGCCGCCTGAGCCGACGGCCGGACCGTTTCGCGGACCGTTTCAAAGGGGCGCCTTCGGGCGCCTCTTTTCGTTTGGCCGGCGGGTCAGCGGCCCGCGGCTGTCACAGGTTGTCCAGCACCGGCATGCCCAGGACATGGTAGCCGCTGTCGACGCGGATGATCTCGCCTGTGGTGCAACTGCCCGCCTCCGAGGCCAGGTAGACGGCGGTGCCGCCCACGGCCTCCAGCGTCGCGTTGTGCCGCAGTGGCGCGTTCTGTTCGGCGTGCTTGAAAGTGCGCCGCGCGCCGGTGATGGCCGCCCCGGCGAGGGTCTTCATCGGTCCCGGCGAGATGGCGTTCACCCGGATGCCCTGCCGCCCGAGGTCGGCCGCCAGATAGCGCGTGGCGCTTTCCAGCGCCGCCTTGGCCACGCCCATGACGTTGTAATTCGGCGTCACCCGCTGACTGCCTTGGTAGGTCAGGGTCAGCAGGCAGCCACCCTCGGGCATCAGGTCGGCGGCGCGGCGGGCCACGTCGACGAAGGAATAGCAGCTTATCAGCATGGAATTGGTGAAATTGGCGCGGCTGGTGTCCGAGAACCGCCCCGTCAGTTCACTCTTGTCGGAAAAGGCGATGGCATGGACCACGAAATCGAGGCTGCCCCAGCGCTCCCGCAGCTCGGTAAAACAGGCGTCCATCGAGGCGTCGTCGCTCACGTCCGCCTCGATCAGGAAGTCGCTGTCAGCGGCGGCGGCAAGCGGTTCGACCCGCTTCTTCAGGCCCTCGCCCTGGTAGGAAAAGGCCAGTTCGGCCCCGGCGTCGGCCATGGACCTGGCGATGCCCCAGGCGATGGAGCGGTCATTCGCGACCCCCATGATGAGTCCGCGCTTTCCCGAGAGTGATTGCATGGCCCGTCCTTCCGATGATCCCGAGGGTTTGTTCACTTTTGGCCGCAGCCGTCAAGCGGACGGTGGCCGGCGCGCGCAACGCGCAGCCGACCGCCGAGGGCGCCGGCGAAGGCGGGCGGATTGCGTGTCGCAGGCACCGGCCCGCGCGGCGCTCAGCCGGTGTATTTCGACAGGATCATCGACCCGTTGGTTCCGCCGAAACCGAAGGAATTGGTCATCACCGAGTCCAGCCCGGCGGACTCGACCAGGTCCGTGGCGACCTCGCCGGGGGTGATCGCCGGGTCGAGGGTTTCGACGTTGATCGAGGGGGTGATGAAATCCCCGGCCAGCATCAGCAGGCAATAGACCGCTTCCTGCGCGCCGGTGGCGCCCTGGCTGTGGCCGGTCATCGACTTGGTCGAAGAAATGGGCGGCGTGCGCCCTGCGCCAAAGACCCGCCGCACCGCCTCGACCTCGCCGACGTCGCCCACCGGCGTGCTGGTGCCATGGGCGTTGATGTAGCTGACCGCGCGGCCCTCGGGCAGGCCCTCCAGCGCCAGCCGCATGGCGCGTTCGCCGCCTTCGCCCGAGGGGGCGACCATGTCGTGACCGTCCGAGGTCGCGGCATAGCCCGTCACCTCGGCATGGATCGTCGCGCCGCGGGCCTTCGCGTGCTCGAGCTCTTCCAGCACCAGCATGGCCCCGCCGCCGGCGATCACGAAGCCGTCGCGGTCGGTGTCGAAGGCCCGGCTGGCGCGGCCGGGGTCGTCATTGAACTTGGATGACATCGCGCCCATGGCGTCGAAGAGGCACGACAGCGTCCAGTCCAGTTCCTCTCCGCCGCCGGCGAACATCACGTCCTGCTTGCCCATCATGATCTGCTCAGCCGCATTGCCGATGCAGTGCAGCGAGGTCGAACAGGCCGAAGTGATAGAATAGTTCAACCCCTTGATCCGGTAGGCCGTGGACAGGTTGGCGCTGATGGTCGAACTCATGCACTTGGGCACCGCGAAGGGGCCGATCCGCTTGGGGCTGCCGGAGTTGAGGACCGTCTGGTGCGCGGCCAGCATGGCGCTGGTCGAGGGGCCGCCCGACCCGGCCACCAGCCCGGTGCGCGGGTTGACCACGTCGTCCTCGTCCAGCCCCGCATCGGCGATGGCCTGCCCCATGGCGATGTGGGCGTAGGCCGCGCCGGGGCCCATGAACCGCAGGGTGCGCTTGTCAACGTGGTCGGCGGGGTCGATCTTGAGGGTGCCGGCGATCTGGCTGCGAAAGCCATGTTCGGCCATTTCGGGAACAGCCTCGATGCCCGAACGCCCGGCCTTGAGGGCGGCGGTCACCTCCTGGGCGCTGTTTCCGATGGGCGAGACGATCCCCAGCCCGGTAACGACGACGCGGCGCATGCGCGGCCTCCATTTGCATTGCAGGCCCCGGTGTAGGGGATGCGGGGGGCGAGGGGCAAGCGGTTAGGCGCGGCCGCCATCGGTCGCGTTATGCCCGCTCAGCTTTCGCTCAGCGCCACTTTCATGTCGCTGACCTCGTAGATGACCTCGCCGTCGGCCTCGACGATGCCGTCGGCCACGCCCATGGTCAGGCGGCGGCTTTGCACGGCCTTGGTGAAATCCACCTTGTAGGTCAGCATCTTGCGCTCGGGGCGGACCATGCCCTTGAGCTTGACCTCGCCGACGCCCAGGGCATAGCCGCGCCCCTGCCAGCCGCGCCAGCCGAGGTTGAACCCGGTCAACTGCCAAAGCGCGTCGAGCCCGAGGCAGCCGGGCATTATCGGGTTGCCGGGAAAGTGGCACTCGAAAAACCAAAGGTCGGGCGTGATGTCGAACTCGGCCACGACATGGCCCTTGCCGTGCAGGCCCGCGTCGCCGCTGATGTCGGTGATCCGGTCCATCATCAGCATGGGCGGCTCGGGCAACTGGGCATTGCCGGGGCCGAACAACTCACCCCGCGCGCACTTGAGAAGATCGTCGCGGTCGAAGCTGCGCGGAAGGTCGGACATGTGCTGAGGGTCTCCTGGTCGGTACCGTTCACGCCCCCTAGCACCCGCGGGCGCGCCAGGGCAAGGCCGACCGCCGCGCGCCGGTCGGGGCCGCAGGGCGGGCTTTGCTATTGAAAACGGCTCGCAGTCAGCCATATTCTGCACTGTAAGGAAACGGGTTGCGAGATGACCGAGACGAGATCCGAACGCACCAGCACTTGGCTGGCCGAGGCAGGGCTGCGCCCCACCCGGCAGCGGCTTGCCCTGGCCGAGCTTCTGGTCGGTGACGGCAAGGATCGGCACGTCACGGCCGAAAGCCTGTTCGCGGCTGTCGAGCGCTCGGGCGAGAAGGTCTCACTGGCCACGGTCTACAACACGCTCAAGGCCTTCTGCGACGCGGGCCTGCTGCGCGAGATCACCGTTGATGGCTCGAAAAGCTATTTCGACACGAACATGACCGACCATCCGCATTTCTTCTGGGAAGAGGACGGGCATCTGTCCGACGCCCCCTCAGAGGAGTTGAGCATCGCAAGCCTGCCCGACGCGCCCGAGGGGGCCGAGATCGCGGCGGTGGACGTGGTGATTCGTCTGCGCAAGGGCTGACCGCGCGGCCGTTCACCGGGCGTTAACCCTGCCGGCCCAGACTGCCGGGCATGACAGATTTTCCCGCCTCCGGCCGATTCTTCACCCATTTCTTCGTCACCATGCGGTTGGCGGACGCCACATCCGACCTGTTTGTCCGGCGCATGGCGCTGTTGCGCGATTGCGTTGCGCTGGCACAGCGGCGCACGGGCGTGGAGGTCGACAGCGCCGCCGTCCTTCCCGCCGAGATGCATCTGCTCTGCCGCCTCATGCCGGGCGAGCACCCGGGTGCGGCCCTGCGCGCGATCCGCGCCGGCTTCGCGCGCCACGCAGGAGAGGGTGGCGCCATATGGGACCGCGAGATGACCGTTGTCGAGGTGCCGGCCGCGGCGCTGGCCGCCCGGCGCCGCTTTTTGCTGTCGGCGCCGGTGCGGGCGGGGCTGGTCCGCGACGCGGGCGATTGGCCCTACAGTTCGCTGCATCGGCGCGGGGCGCCGCAGGCCGAGGCCGCCCCGGCCTGACGCGGCCCGCGGGGCCGGTCAGAACCACTGCCCCGGCTCCATCAGGCCGAGGTCCAGCAACTGCTGGGAATGCCACTCGAACGGTGCAGAATTGTGCCAGCGGAAAGTCTCGATCTCGAAGGTGCTGCCCGGGTTGCGCTTGAGCGCCTTGGCCGTGCGGAACGAACACACGGCCGCGGTCAGGTTGTGGTGCCACGGGCAGGCATAGGTGTTGTACTCGGGAAAATTGAACAGGTGCCCGGGCAGAAGTTCCAGCCCCGGCGCGTTGCGGAACAATGACACCCGGTCGATCCGGCGGCGCGGTTTGGGGATATGTTCCTCGAACCGCCAGCGCAGCCCGCCGTAGAAATCCATCTGGCGGTCCAGGTCGTTGTTCCATCGGTCCTTGCGCGACAGGGCGTAATAGCCCGACTTGTCAAGGTGGGCGTCTTCCAGCGCGACGGCGCCGGGGTGCTGGCCGAGGTCGCCGGCGTAGAGGTCGATCACGTAGGTCAGGACCGAGTCGCGCCGTTCCTCGGTGTTGAAGGCCAGCATCTCGCCCACCCTGCGGTTTTCGCAGAAGGGGTAGAAGAGGTATTCGGCGTTGTAGCAGTAGTAGAACCAGATCGGCCCGGCCGCGTTGATCACGGCGTTGACCGCGCGTTCCAGCGCGCCCTCGTTGCAGGTTTCGTAGTCGACGCGATGCACCCGGTCGGCGACATCGTCGGCCAGGGTGAAATGGGGCAGGGCGAAGACCAACACCGCCCGGAACCCGGCATCAAGGTTGTGGCGAATCGTGCTGTCCAACTCGACCTCGTCCTCGGCCATGACGAGGGCTACCGGGCCCTTGGCCAGGGCAGTTTTCCCGTTGGAGAGGAAGTCGGAAAGCGAGGAATACCGCATCTTGCCCGTGGTCTTGCCCGATCGGCGGCAGACTCCGTCAAATCGTCTTTCATTGCAAGCGCCCCCCATGCGCTATATGACCTGCGTAGCTACACTCCAGACCCCTGAAAGTGCCCCGAATGTCCGCGCCCCGGAAGCTCTTCATCAAGACCTACGGCTGCCAGATGAACGTCTACGACAGCGAGCGCATGGTCGAGGCGCTGGGCGGCAAGGGCTACGTGCAGACCCAAAGCCCCGACGACGCGGACATGATCCTGCTCAACACCTGCCACATCCGCGAAAAGGCTGCCGAGAAGGTCTATTCCGAGCTCGGGCGCTACAAGGGTCTGAAGTCCGACAACCCCGACCTGAAGATCGGTGTCGCCGGCTGCGTCGCCCAGGCCGAGGGCGAGGAGATCATGCGCCGCCAGCCGATGGTCGATCTGGTCGTCGGCCCGCAGAGCTATCACCGCCTTCCGGCGATGGACGATGTTGTGACGCAGGGCGGCAAGGCGCTGGATACGGACTTTCCCGATGAGGACAAGTTCGAAGAGCTGAAACGGCGCCCCAAGGCCGGGCGCAGCCCGACCGCCTTTCTCACCGTGCAGGAGGGCTGCGACAAGTTCTGTGCCTTCTGCGTGGTGCCCTACACCCGCGGCGCCGAGGTCAGCCGCCCGGCGGATCGCGTGATCCGCGAGGCGCAGGACATGGTCGCCGCCGGCGTGCGCGAAATCACCCTGCTGGGCCAGAACGTGAACGCCTACAACGGCCATCCGCAGGGCCTGGCCGGGCTGATCTGGGAGCTTGACAGGATCGACGGGCTGGCGCGCATCCGTTTCACCACCAGCCACCCCAACGACATGGACGAGGCCCTGATCGAGGCGCACGGCACCTGCGACAAGCTGATGCCCTACCTGCACCTGCCGGTGCAGTCCGGCTCGGACCGCATTCTCAAGGCGATGAACCGCAAGCACACCGCCGAGGACTACCTGCGCCTGATCGAACGCATCCGCGCGGCGCGGCCGGATCTGCACCTGTCGGGGGATTTCATCGTCGGCTTTCCGGGCGAGACCGACGAGGATTTCGAGGACACGATGGAGATCACCCGCGCGGCGGGGTTCGGAACCGCGTTCTCGTTCAAGTATTCGCCGCGGCCCGGCACCCCCGCGGCCGAGAAGACGGCGAAGATGGTCGCCCCCGAGGTCGCCAGCGAAAGGCTGCAGCGTTTGCAGGCCCGCATAACCGCGCAACAGACGGCCCTGCAGGATTCCATGGTCGGGCGCGAGGTGTCGGTCCTCTTCGAGAAGCCCGGCCGGATGGCGGGGCAGATGGTGGGCAAGTCCGAGCATCTGCACGCTGTGCATGTCACGGCCGATGACATCGCACCGGGGCAGATCCACCGGGTCCGGATCACGCAGAGCGCGCCCAATTCCCTGGCCGGTGAACTGGTAACCGCGCCGAGAAACGCAACCGTGAATTGAAATTGCCCCGGGCCGCGCCCGGGTGACGCGCGCTTCGGTGAACAATGCGCCGCAAAACGGTCTTCTGTCGCGCGAAATGACACGAAATCTGGACAAATCGCGTTTAAGTTTGACCAGATAGTGTTTTTTATTAGACATTGCTGTTACCAAGGCATCAATTCATGTCGGGCTGGAGTCCGGCCCGGCCCGGTTGCAATTTCGGGGAGTAGTGGAGTGGCAGGACTGATGACGAGACATGCAAAGGCGATCCCGGCCGGGTTCGCGGCGGCCGCGCTTGCGGCCATGGCGCTGGTCCAGCCTGCGGTCGCTCAGGACCGGGTCGTGGTGTCGGGCGAGATCGAATGGGGCATATTCGTCGACCGCGACGGCTGCATGCACTGGTGGGCCGATGGCGGGCTCGAGGGCTACATGACCACCCGCTTCAACCCGGAAACCGGGCGTCCGCTGTGCCTGCAGAAAGAAAGCTGCCTGACCGAGTCGACAGACACGCTGTTCCACACCGACAGCCATCACCTCAAGCCCGGGCAGCGTGACGTGCTGGAACGGTTCTTCCGATCCGAGGGGGCCTTCTCCTACGCCGTCTACGGCCATACGGACGAGCGCGCCTCGGAGGCCTATAACCAGGCGCTGTCCGAGCGACGCGCGGGAACGGTCGCCTCGGTGGCGCGGTCGGTGGGGGCCTTCGTCGAAGTCGAAGAAGGCTTCGGCGAAACGCGCCCGGTCGCGACCGGTCACAACGAGCGCGCCTGGCGGCAGAACCGCCGGGTCGAGGTCGTCTGCTATCACATGCCGAGGTAAGTCATGCGCATCCATTTCATCATATTGGCTTTGACGCCCGCGCTCGCCGCCTGCGAGATGGGCCAGTCGACCACGGCCGATGGCACCCGACTGCTGGCGCGGCCCACCGACAGCGCTGTCAACAACACCGATCTTCTGTCCGATCGCCCCATGGCGATCGCGGTCGACCCGGATGGCTGCATGCACTGGGTGGGCGACGACGGTGCCGAAGGCTATGCGAACGCGCGATACGACCCGGTGACCGGCGAACCTGTCTGCACCGACCGTTTGCCGCCCGGCGCCGTCATCAGCGACCCGCAGCGGACCGGCTTCATCGACATCCTGCCCTGACGTTCCTGTCCTGGCCCGCCGGGACAATTAAAAATGGCGCCGCGGCCGGACCGGCGGCGCCCTTTTTCGTCTCAAACATGTGACATTGTGCCGGGGTCCCTTGCGCTGGTCGGCCCTGATTGCCAACATCAGGCAAACGCTGACCCGGAGTCTTGCTTGGCCATATCCGCACCGCCCCCGTCCCAGCCTGACGCAGACGCGCCAGAGGTGCTCGAATTTCCCGACAATTTCCTGCTCATCGACCTGTGTGGCGAACACGACGCGCATCTGGCCGACATCGAGTCGAAGACGGGCGTCCAGATCCTGCGGCGTGGCAACAGGTTGACGATCCACGGCGCGCAGGCCGGGCGCCGCGACGCGGCCGGGATACTGACGTCGCTATATGAACGGCTGGAGGCCGGCCGATCCGTCGAGGCTGCCGATATCGACCGCGAGATGCGCATGAGCGAGGCCGAAAGCCACCCCGGTATCGCGCGCAAGGGGGATCAGCTGGACCTGCTGCCCGGCGCGCGGATCGAGATCAAGACCCGCAAGAAGATCATAGAGCCGCGCACCGATGCCCAGAAGGCCTATGTCCGGTCGCTGTTCGAAAACGAACTGGCCTTCGGGATCGGCCCGGCCGGCACCGGCAAGACCTACCTGGCCGTCGCCGTTGGGGTGAACATGTTCATTGGCGGGCAAGTTGACCGGCTGATCCTGTCGCGCCCGGCCGTCGAAGCCGGCGAGAAGCTGGGCTACCTGCCCGGCGACATGAAAGACAAGGTCGACCCCTACATGCAGCCGCTTTACGACGCTCTGAACGATTTCCTGCCCGGCAAGCAGGTCGCCAAGCTGATGGAGGAAAAGAAGATCGAGATCGCGCCGCTGGCCTTCATGCGCGGGCGCACCCTGTCCGACGCCTTCGTCGTCCTGGACGAGGCGCAGAATGCCACCACGATGCAGATGAAAATGTTCCTGACCCGCCTGGGCGAGGGCAGCCGCATGGTGGTCACGGGCGACCGCAGCCAAGTGGACCTGCCACGCGGCCAGCAATCGGGCCTGCATGACGCCGAACGGCTGCTGGGGCACATCGACCAGATTTCCTTTGACTACTTCAGCGCCCGCGACGTGGTGCGCCACCCTCTGGTGGCCGCTATCATCGAGGCCTATGATGCCGACGCGGCCCTGTAGCGCCGACCGGGACGGATGGTCATGTACGACAGTCTCCGACCGGGGAAAAAGGCGGCGGTGACGGTGGATTGCCTGATCGAGGCCGAGGGTTGGGAAAGTGTCGACCTTCAATCCCTGGCGGATCGGGCAGCGGCGGCGACACTTGCGCACCTCGGCCACGATGCGGAGGCGTTCGAGATCGCCTTGCTGGCCTGCGACGACGCCCGCATCGCCGAACTCAATGCCGATTTCCGTGACAGGCCGCAGTCGACCAACGTGCTGTCATGGCCCTCTGAGGAGCGTGGCGCCGAAGCCGAGGGCGGCCAGCCGCACCCGCCGTCGGACCCGGAGTTGGGTGATATCGCCATCGCCTTTGACACCTGTGCCCGCGAAGCCGCCGCGCAGGGCAAGCCGCTGGAGGCGCATGTGATACACCTGATCGTCCATTCCGCTCTGCACCTGCTGGGCTACGACCACGAGCGTGACGGGGATGCCACCCTCATGGAGCGATTGGAGGTGGAGATACTTGGCAAACTGGGTGTTCCTGACCCATATAGGTGACAGACGCTTTCCGGCCCGGCGTGTTCCAGGGGCCAGCACCGGTAGGAGAAAATGGGCGACACGACCGACGGGTCTTCTGACGCGGCGCAAAGCGCGCCACCGGATGCCACCCAGCACGTTCAGCGCGGTTTCTTCGACCGCATCGTCGAGGCGTTCAATCCCTCTGACATGTCCCAGACCCAGACCACCGAGGCCAACGGCCAGGCGGTTACCGCGCCGCGCCCGGGGTTGGCCAACCTGCGCCGCATGCGGGTCGAGGACGTGATGATCCCCAAGGCCGAGATCGTCGCCGTCCCGCGAGACATCTCGAAAGAGGACCTTGTGAAAATCTTCCGCGAGAGCGGCTACACGCGGCTTCCGGTCTTCGACGGCACGCTGGACACGCCGGTGGGCTTTGCCAACCTCAAGGACCTGGCGCTGACCCACGGCTTTGACTGCGACAACGACACCTTCGACCTGCACGCCCTGCTGCGGGCGCTGCTGTATGTGCCGCCCTCGATGCCGCTCGGGGTGCTGCTGCAGAAGATGCAGTCGGACCGGATTCACATGGCCCTAGTGATCGACGAATACGGCGGCACCGACGGTTTGCTGACGATCGAGGACCTGCTGGAACAGGTCGTGGGCGAGATCGAGGATGAACACGACACCGACGAGTCGGTGCCCTGGAAGCTGGAGCAGCCCGGCGTATATATGGTCGAGTCCCGCACACCGCTGGACGAGTTCGAGGCCGAGATCGGCCTGCCCCTGACCGGCCCCGAGGAGATCGACGAGGACGAGGTCGACACCCTGGGCGGGCTGGTGTTCATGCTGGCCGGGCACGTGCCCGCGCGCGGCGAGGTGATCCCGCACCCCGACGGCGTCGAGTTCGAGGTGGTCGAGGCCGATCCGCGCCGCATCAAGCGGCTGCGGGTGCGTCTGCGCGGACGCGAGGGTGGCTGACACCTCGCGCCCCGCGGCGGCGATCGCTGGCCGCAAGGGGCGCTGGCCGCGCCTGGCGGCGGGCCTGGCGATCGGTGCCTGCCTGGCGCTGGGGCAGATGGGTGACGGGCCGCTGCGGGTCGTCTGGGTTCTGGCGGGCCTTGTGCTGGCCCTGCGACTATCCCGTGGCGTCTCGGCCGGGCAGGCCGCGTGGATCGGCTGGGCCATGGGCCTGGCTTATTTTGGCATCACCCTGCGCTGGATCGTCGAGCCCTTCTTCGTGGACCCGGTGCGCCACGGCTGGATGGCGCCCTTCGCCGCGGTCGGCATGGCCGGGGGCCTGGCGCTGTTCTGGGCCGTGGCTTTCGGGCTGGGCGCGCGCCTGGCGCGGAACCCGGCCCTCAGGCCGGTCGGGGTCGCGGCCGCGCTGATCGCGGCGGAATACGCCCGCGCGCAAGTTCTGACGGGCTTTCCCTGGGCAATGCTGTCCTACAGCCTGATCGGCGGCCCTGCGGACTATCTGTTCGCGCAGGTGGGGCCGCACGGGGCCAGTGCCGGTCTGGCCGCGGTCGCTGTTCTGGCCGCGCTGGCGCTGGAGCCCGGTCGGGCGAGGCTCTGGCCCATGCCCGTGCTGATTTGCGCGGGGGTGGCCGGCGGCAGCCTGGCCATGCCGGTGCCGGAGACGGACCCGCAGGCGCCCACGGTGCGGCTGGTCCAGCCCAATGCGCCGCAGCACCTGAAGTGGGACCCGGCCTCGATTCCCACCTTCTTCGACCGCGCCATCGCGGCGACCGCCGCCGACCCGCCCCCCGACGTGGTGATCTGGCCCGAGACCTCGGTCGCGTCGCTGCTGCGCAATGCCGACCCGCAGCTGGAACGGATGGGGCGGGCCGCGCGCGGTGCGCCGGTTCTGGCGGGGCTGCAGCGCTGGGCGCCCGAGGCCGGCTATCACAACAGCGCCGTGGTGGTGGAGCGCGACGGCAGCGTCGCCGCCCTCTATGACAAACAGCACCTGGTGCCCTTTGGCGAATACGTGCCGCTGGTCTGGATCTTCGGCAAGATCGGCCTGACCGGCGTCGTAGACATGGCGCGCGGCTATGCGCCGGGCACCGGCGGCGGCACGGTGGATGTTGCCGGGCTGGGCCGGGCCCGCATCCTGATCTGCTACGAAGGCATCTTCCCGGAAGAGATCATCGCGGAGGGCCCGCGCCCGGATGTCCTCGTGGTGATGACCAACGACGCCTGGTTTGGCACCGGGCCGGGGCCGCGCCAGCATCTGCTGCAGGCCCGCGCCCGCGCCATCGAGCAGGGCCTGCCGGTGCTGCGCGCGGCCAACACCGGCATCTCGGCGGTGATTGACGCGCGCGGGCGCGTCGGTGCCAGCCTGCCCTTGGGCGAGACCGGGCACCTGGACGTGCAGGTGGGTGACACGCTGCCGCCGACGCTCTATGCGCGGGCCGGGGACTGGCCCGTCCTGGTGGTGCTGCTGGGCACACTGGGGCTGGTCGCGGTGCGCGGCCGGCGGATTGACATTGACGGTGACGCGGCCGCCCGCTAGGCCGACTGCAACAAGAAATCCGCCCACAACGGCTTCCTGGCGTGGCGCGGCAAATCCTCAACGGAGCACTTCCCATGACACGCGACAATTACACCTTCACCTCGGAGTCCGTCTCCGAGGGGCACCCGGACAAGGTCTGCGACCGGATTTCTGACGCCATTCTGGATGCCCTTCTGGCCGAGGAGGCCGAGGCGCGTGTCGCCTGTGAAACCTTCGCCACGACCGATCGCGTCGTGATCGGCGGCGAGATCGGCCTGGCCGACACCGGCAAGCTGGCCGAGAAGATGGAAGCGATCGAGGGGATCGCCCGCGACTGCATACGCGACATCGGCTACGAGCAGGACAAGTTCCACTGGCGCACCTGCGAGATCACCAACCTGCTGCACGAACAGTCCGCCCATATCGCCAAGGGGGTCGATGCCGGCGCGGACAAGGACGAGGGCGCGGGCGACCAGGGCATCATGTTCGGCTATGCCTGCGACGAGACGCCGGACCTGATGCCGGCGCCGATCCTCTATTCGCACGCGATCCTCAAGCGCCTGGCGGAGGTCCGCAAGGACGGCACCGAACCCACCCTCGGCCCGGACGCGAAAAGCCAGATCAGCCTGCGCTACGCGGGGGGCAAGCCGGTCGAGGCGACCCAGATCGTTCTGTCAACCCAGCATTCCGACGAGGGCCAGAGCAGCGCCGAGATCCGCGACATCGTCGAGCCCTACATCCGCGAGATCCTGCCGGCCGACCTGATCACCGACCGCACGGAATGGTGGGTCAACCCCACGGGCACCTTCGTCATCGGCGGCCCCGATGGCGACGCCGGCCTGACCGGGCGCAAGATCATCGTCGACACCTACGGCGGGGCCGCGCCCCACGGCGGCGGCGCCTTCTCGGGCAAGGACCCCACCAAGGTGGACCGCTCGGCGGCTTATGCCGCGCGGTATCTGGCCAAGAACGTCGTGGCCGCGGGTCTGGCGGCGCGCTGTACGCTTCAGCTGTCCTATGCCATCGGCATCTCGCACCCGTTGTCGGTCTTCATCGACACCCACGGCACGGGCAAGGTGCCGGAAACGGCGATCGAGGACGCCATCGGCAAGGTCATGGACCTGACCCCGCGCGGCATCCGCAGGCATCTCGACCTGAACCGGCCGATCTATGCCCGCACCGCCGCCTATGGTCATTTCGGCCGGGCGCCCGAGCCCGACGGCGGCTTCAGCTGGGAACGCACCGACCTGGTCAAGGCGCTGCGGGGCGCAGTCTGACCAAGCGGGAAACGGCCCCGCCGGGGCGGGGCCGTTTGCAGGTTTGCGAGTGGCTCAGCTTGCGGATGGCGCGCGTCCGGCCCGCGCGTCGAGCGACCACGCGCCGGCGCCGAACGCCACGACCATCAGCATGCCGCCGGCAATGGTCATGTTCTTCATGAAGCTGATCATCTCGCCCTGGGCGGCCATGCCCTCCATCCCGAAAGAGGGGACGAGGTGAAACAGTACGCCCGAAAGCACCGAGAAGCCGGCCAGAAGGACCGCAGCGATGCGGGCCTGCCAGCCCAGCAGCAGGGCGAGGCCGCCCACGACTTCGGTGAAGATGGCCAGCGGCAGCAGGGCGCCGGGCACGCCCATGGCTTCCATGTATTGCTGGGTGCCGGCATAGCCGGTGATCTTTTGCAGCCCCGACATGATGAACATGAAGGACAGCAGCAGCCGGGCCAGCGGCGCAGCGTAGGGGGTCAGGTTTGTCATCGGTGTCATTCCTTGAATTGCGATACCGCCACTATCTGCAAGCGGCGCGGTTTGGGCGCAATTGGGCTGAGACGCGGAGTTTCTGTGCGATTGCGCACGCCTCTGACGGTGCGGCCAGTGTTGGCGTTGCGCCATCGCGGGAGTGCGGCTAGAGACCGCCGGCATGAGCGAGCGCAAACACCCCCGCGCCCCCTGGCGCAATTTCTACGGCCGGACCAAGGGCAAGGGCTTGCGCGACAGCCAGCAGGCCTATCTGGACGAGGACCTTGCCAGGCTCTCGCCCGGGCCGGTCGACTGGGACGCGAACCCCGAACGCACACCGCTTGATCTGGTGGCGCTGTTCGGCGGCAGGGAGGTCTGGCTCGAGATCGGCTTCGGCGGGGGCGAGCATCTGGTCCACCAGGCCGCGCATAACCCCGGGATCGGCCTCATCGGCTGCGAGCCCTACATCAACGGTGTCGCCATGCTGCTGGGCAAGATCCGCACCGCCGGGGTGACGAACCTGGCGGTGCATCCCGGCGACGTGCGCGATCTGTTCGACGTGCTGCCCGACGCCTCGATCGCAAGGGCCTTCCTGCTCTACCCCGACCCCTGGCCCAAGACGCGCCACCATCGCCGCCGCTTCGTGACGCCGGACTACCTGAAGGCGCTGGCCCGGGTAGTCCGGCGCGGGGCCGAGTTTCGCGTGGCGACGGATATCCCCGATTACGTGCGCCAGACGCTGGAACAGGTGCCCGCGTACGGCTTCGAATGGCTCGCCGAGGGACCGGATGACTGGCGCAATCCCTGGGCGGACTGGGTGCCGACCCGGTACGAGCAAAAGGCGCTGCGTGAAGGCCGCGTGCCGCATTACCTGACCTTCCGCAGGCTGTAGCCGGGCCGGGGGCGCTGCCCCCGTCGGCCGCTGGCCGACTCCCCCGCGGTATTTCCGACCCAAAGAAGCGATCGAGCGATACCCATCCCCGCCTCGGCCATGATCGCGCACCGGAGCGATTGCGCGACGGCCCAAGCCCCCGCGGTACTTGGCACCCAAAGAAGCGGACGGTGTGGACCCTTGGGCCGGGCCGGTCTATCAGGCGGTAGACTGAAAGACCGGAGACCCGCATGTCACGCCATGGTGCCCCCATCCCGATGACCGCCCGCAAGGGCGGGCCGTTGCAAGGCGCGGCGCATGTGCCCGGTGACAAGTCCATCTCGCATCGGGCGCTGATCCTCGGGGCGCTGAGCGTGGGCGAGACGCGGATCACCGGCCTGCTGGAGGGCCAGGACGTGCTGGATACCGCCCGGGCCATGCGGGCCTTCGGCGCCGAGGTGACAGACCACGGCGGCGGCGAGTGGTCAGTGCATGGTGTGGGTGTCGGCGGTTTCACCGAGCCGGACCAGGTGATCGATTGCGGCAATTCCGGCACCGGCGTGCGGCTGATCATGGGGGCAATGGCGACCTCGCCCGTGGTGGCGACCTTCACCGGCGATGCCTCGTTGACCGCCCGGCCCATGGGCCGGGTGACCGAGCCGCTGGCGCTCTTCGGGGCGCAGGCCGTGGGGCGTGCGGGCGGGCGTCTGCCGATGACCATCGTCGGGGCGGCGGACCCGGTGCCGGTGCGCTACGCGGTGCCCGTGCCCTCGGCGCAGGTGAAATCCGCGGTGCTGCTGGCCGGGCTGAACGCCCCGGGCGAAACCGTGGTGATCGAGGCCGAGGCCACCCGCGACCACACCGAACGGATGCTGGCGGGCTTCGGGGCCGAGCTATCGGTTCAGGATACCGAAGACGGCCGCGTCATCACGCTGACCGGCCAGCCCGAGTTGACGCCGCAGGCCATTGCCGTGCCGCGCGACCCGAGCTCGGCGGCCTTTCCGGTCTGCGCCGCGCTGCTGGTCGAGGGCTCGGACGTGCTGGTGCCCAATATCGGGCTGAACCCGACGCGGGCGGGGTTGTTTTATACCCTGCAGGAGATGGGCGCGGACCTGACCTTCGAGAACAGTCGCGAAGAGGGTGGCGAACCCGTCGCCGACCTGCGCGCGCGGTTCTCGCCGAACATGACAGGGGTCGCGGTGCCGCCAGAGCGTGCGGCCAGCATGATCGACGAATACCCGGTGCTGTCGGTGGTGGCCGCCTTTGCCAAGGGAAAGACCGAAATGCGCGGCGTCAGGGAACTGCGCGTCAAGGAATGCGACCGGATCGATGCCATGGCGCAGGGGCTGCGCGCCGCCGGTGTCATCGTCGAGGACGGCGCGGACTGGTGGATCGTTCACGGCCGCGGGCCGGGAGACGTGCCCGGCGGGGTGACGGTGCAAAGCCGCCTGGACCACCGGATCGCCATGGCCTTCCTGGTGATGGGGCTGGCCACGCAACGGCCGATGCGCGTTGACGATTGCGGGCCGATCGGGACCTCGTTCCCGATCTTCGAGGGGCTGATGACCGGTCTGGGCGCGGGCCTCACCCGGTCGAACTGAGATGCGTCTGGCGCGGCGGATCACCGGGTCCGTGGCCCTGGGCACCTACCTTGTGATGGGGGCGCTGCTCTATTTCACCGTCATCCCGGGTGCCGGCGGGCATTACCCGCCCGATTTTCAACTTCTGGGCTATGATGCCGCGGCGATCACGCCCTTCCTGGCGGCCCTGACGCCGGAGGCGGGCCGGGCCTATGCCGCCGTGCTGGCCGGCTGGGACAGGGTCTTTGCGGTCGCGTTGGCCGCCTGGCTGGCGCTGGTCGGCTGGCGCCGGGGCGGATTGCGGGTGCTGGTGGCGGGGCTTGCGGCGCTTTATGCCGGGATCGACCTGGCCGAGAATGCGGCGATCCAACGTCTTGTCGTCGGCGCGGCACCGGATGCGGCCGCGGTGCGCGCCGCGTCGGCCCTGACACAGGCGAAGTTTGCATCGCTCTACCTGGTCGTGCTTGTCTTGATCTGGCATCTGAGGAGGCCCCAACCATGAGTTTCACCGTCGCCATCGACGGCCCTGCCGCCGCCGGAAAGGGCACGGTGTCCCGGGCGGTCGCGGCGCATTTCGGACTGGCCCACCTTGATACGGGGGTGCTTTACAGGGCCGTCGGCAAGCGTGTGCTCGCAGGCGAGGACCCGGTTGCCGCGGCTTGCGCTCTGCGGGCCGAGGATCTGGAGGTCGCCGGCCTGCGCACGCCCGAGGTGGCACAGGAGGCCAGCAAGGTGGCCGCGATTCCGCAGGTGCGCGCGGCACTGGTGGACTTCCAGCGCGCCTTCGCCCGGCGGGCCGGGGGCGCGGTGCTGGACGGGCGCGACATCGGCACCGTGATCTGCCCCGAGGCCGAGGCGAAGCTGTTCGTCACCGCCAGCGCCGAACGCCGGGCCGAACGCCGCCTGAAGGAGCTTGTCGAGGCCGGCCACCCGGCAAGTTACGAAAATGTGCTCGCCGACGTTCGCGCGCGCGACGCGCGCGATACAGACCGGGCCGAGGCCCCGCTGCGGCCGGCACCGGGTGCCGTCTACATCGACACATCCGAGCTGACCATCGCCGCGGCCGTGGACAGGGCCATCGCCGCGGTGGCCGCAGCCCGGGCCTGAGGCCCGGGCCGGCGCTGCGTCGACGCAGCGCCCGCGCCCCTTGCCGGCGGTGCGATTATCGCCTATACGCGCGTCTGTCGACGCGTTGGGACAGCCGCACGAGGCGCAGGGCCGGGGTCCCCGGCCCTCTCTCGTTCTATCACCCCCGCGGGGTCGACCAATCCACCCCAAGACCCGCGGAGACAACCGCGCGGCCGGAATAAGACGCTATAAGGAACCACACGCCACATGGCTCAGAACGCATCCATGGAGGAATTCGAAGCCCTCCTGAACGAAAGCTTCGAAATGGACACGCCCCAAGAGGGCTCGGTCGTCAAGGGCAAGGTCATCGCCATCGAGGCGGGCCAGGCCATCATCGACGTCGGCTACAAGATGGAAGGCCGCGTCGATACCAAGGAATTCGCAAATCCTGGCGAGACTCCCGAAATCGCTGTCGGCGACGAGGTAGAGGTCTACCTGCGCGCTTCCGAGAACGCCCGCGGCGAAGCCGTGATTTCCCGCGAGATGGCCCGGCGCGAAGCCGCCTGGGACCGTCTGGAAAAAGCCTACGCCGACGAGGAGCGCGTCGAGGGCGCGATCTTCGGCCGCGTCAAGGGCGGCTTCACCGTCGATCTCGGCGGCGCCGTGGCCTTCCTGCCCGGCAGCCAAGTCGACGTGCGCCCGGTGCGCGACGCCGGCCCGCTGATGGGCCTCAAGCAGCCCTTCCAGATCCTCAAGATGGACCGCCGCCGCGGCAACATCGTGGTCTCGCGCCGCGCCATCCTCGAGGAAAGCCGCGCCGAACAGCGCGCCGAGGTCATCGCCAAGCTGGCCGAGGGGCAGGCCGTGGACGGCGTGGTCAAGAATATCACCGAATACGGGGCCTTCGTGGACCTTGGCGGCGTCGACGGGTTGCTGCACGTCACCGACATGGCCTGGCGCCGGGTGAACCACCCCTCCGAGATCCTCTCGATCGGCGAGACGGTCAAGGTGCAGGTCATCAAGATCAACAAGGAAACCCACCGCATCAGCCTCGGCATGAAGCAGCTGCAGGACGATCCCTGGGATGCCGTTGCGGCCAAGTATCCGCTGGAATCGGTGCACACGGGCCGCGTGACGAACATCACCGACTACGGTGCCTTCGTCGAGCTCGAACCGGGTGTCGAGGGCCTGGTCCACGTCTCCGAAATGTCCTGGACCAAGAAGAACGTGCACCCCGGCAAGATCGTCTCGACCAGCCAGGAAGTCGAGGTCATGGTTCTCGAGATCGACGAGGCCAAGCGCCGCGTCTCTCTGGGCCTCAAGCAAACCCAGCGCAACCCCTGGGAAGTCTTCGCCGAAACCCACCCCGAGGGCACCGAGGTCGAGGGCGAGGTCAAGAACATCACCGAGTTCGGCCTGTTCATCGGCCTGGAGGGCGACATCGACGGCATGGTGCACCTCAGCGACCTCAGCTGGGACGAGCGCGGCGAGGACGCCATCCAGAACTACCGCAAGGGCGACGTGGTCAAGGCCAAGGTCACCGAGGTCGACGTCGACAAGGAGCGCATTTCGCTGTCGATCAAGGCGCTGGAGGGCGATCCCTACGCCGAGGCCGTCGGCGGCATCAAGCGCGGGTCGATCATCACCGTCGCGGTCACCTCGATCGAGGAGGGCGGCATCGAGGTCGAATACGACGGGCTCAAGTCCTTCATCCGCCGCTCCGACCTGAGCCGCGATCGCGCCGAGCAGCGCCCCGAGCGGTTCCAGGTCGGCGACAAGGTCGACGTGCGCGTGACCAACATCGACAACAAGTCCCGCCGCCTCGGCCTGTCGATCAAGGCACGCGAGATCGCCGAGGAGAAAGAGGCCGTCGAGCAGTTCGGCTCGTCGGACTCGGGCGCCTCGCTGGGCGATATCCTCGGCGCCGCGCTCAAGGGTGACGACGACTGACGCCGGCCGGACTGGTCCGGCCCGAGGCCCCCGCTGCACCCGCGGCGGGGGTTTTCTTTTGCGAATCGACGTCGGGCGGGCCGGTGCGGCACCGGCGGACAAGCCCGACCGGTCGGGCGGTCACGCTGCAGCCCCGCGGGTCTATGGTCGAATTTCGTCGGTAAACGCCGTCACGGCTATTTCACGATGGCGTCATCGCGCCTATAGTGTTCACGCGTCGGACAGACGGGCGCCGCAGTCGCAGGGGGGCGATCACATGATCCGGTCGGAGCTGATCGAGAAGATTGCCGAGGAGAACCCGCATCTCTACCAGCGGGACGTCGAGCGCATCGTCAACACCGTGTTCGAGCGCATCATCGACGCCATGTCCGAGGGCAACCGGGTAGAGTTGCGCGGATTCGGTGCCTTTTCGGTGAAAAAGCGGGACGCCCGTATCGGGCGCAACCCGCGCACCGGCGAGGCGGTTCAGGTCGACGAGAAGCATGTCCCGTTCTTCAAGACTGGCAAGCTCTTGCGCGACCGGTTGAACGGCGGGTAGGACAGGTCCATGAGCTATATCAGATATACCTTCTGGGGCGTGGTCGCGATCGTGCTGGTCGTCGTTGGTTTGGCCAACCGCACGCCGACGCAGCTGCGCGCGATGCCCGACGAGCTGGCCGAATTCCTCGGCCTGTCACCCACGATCGAACTGCCACTGTTTGTCGTGCTGTTCCTCGGCGTCGGGCTTGGCCTCGTCATCGGCTTTCTCTGGGAGTGGCTGCGCGAACATCGTCTGCGCTCGGATGCGCGGTCGAAATCGCGCGAGCTGGACCGGCTGCGCCGCGAGGTTGACCGGCTGAAGGAAGAAAAGCACGAGGGCCAGGACGAGATCCTCGCCGTGCTCGACAAGGCCAGCTGACGGTGCCCGACATAGCGGTGAAGATCTGCGGTCTGCGGAGCGCGGCGGACATCGGTGCGGCTGTCTCTTCGGGCGCGCGCTATCTCGGCTTCAATTTCTTTGACCCCTCGCCCCGGTCGGTGACGCCGGATGTCGCTCGTGCGCTCGCGCTGGACGTCCCGCCGGGCGTCGCCAAGGTGGCGCTTGTCGTCGATGCGTCCGATGTGGCGCTCGACGCGCTGGTCGAAACCGTGCCTGTGGACATGCTGCAATTGCACGGGCGCGAGTCGCCCGCGCGCGTGGCCGAGGTCCGCGCGCGCTACGGCTTGCCGGTTATGAAATGCCTCGGGATCGCCGGTCCCGGGGATCTGGAGGCAATCGACCGCTACAGCGACGTGGCCGACCAGCTCCTGCTGGATGCCAAGCCGCCCGAGGGGGCGGCGCTGCCCGGCGGCAACGGTCTGGCCTTCGACTGGCGCCTGCTGGCCGGGCGCGGGTCCTGGGACCGGCCCTGGATGCTGGCCGGCGGGCTGACCCCCGAAAACGTGGGCGAGGCCGTGCGCCGGACCGGCGCGACACAGGTCGACGTGGCCTCGGGCGTCGAGAGCGCCCCCGGGGTCAAGGATGCGGGCAGGATGGCCGCCTTCTGCGCCGCCGCCCGCGGTTAACCGTGCCTTTACCTTCCACGGGCAAGGCTGCGGTCATGACCCGTTTGCCCGACTATCTCACACCCGAGATATGGCTCGACAACGTCTTTGCCGCGGCCGAAGCGCGCAGGGGCGGTGTGCTCAAACGGCAGGTACGCGATGTCGAGCGCATCTGCGGACTGGACCTGTTCCTGTACGAGGCGCGCAAGCGGGGCTTTCAGATCCTGCGCAACGGCAAGCCTTTCATCATCTGCAACGCCGCCCCTGTCTTGCGGGTGCTGTAGGCGGTCCGTCGACGGACCGCGGCCCGCTGCGTCGACGCAGCGGCGCACGCGCGGTCACCGCGCGTGTAACCAAGGCGCATCGACGCGCCTTGCGCTTGTTTCCGCCAGATCGCTTCATTAGGAACGATCAAGCCAAGCCTGGAGGTTCCCATGGCCAACGACCTATTCAATTCCTTCATGACGGGCCCGGACGAGCAGGGCCGTTTCGGCAATTTCGGCGGGCGTTTCGTCTCGGAAACGCTGATGCCGCTGATCCTCGAGCTTCAGGCCGAATACGACAAGGCCAGGGACGACCCGGCCTTCTGGGATGAGATGCAGCATCTCTGGATACATTACGTTGGCCGGCCCAGTCCGCTCTATTTCGCGGAACGCCTTACCGAGCATCTCGGCGGGGCGAAGATTTACCTTAAGCGGGACGAACTGAACCACACCGGGGCGCACAAGATCAACAACGTGCTGGGCCAGATCCTTCTGGCCCGCCGCATGGGCAAGACCCGGATCATCGCCGAAACCGGCGCCGGCCAGCACGGCGTGGCCACCGCCACGGTCTGCGCCAAGTTCGGCCTGCAGTGCATCATCTACATGGGCGCGCATGACGTGCGCCGCCAGGCGCCCAACGTGTTCCGGATGCGGCTGCTGGGGGCCGAGGTCATCCCGGTGAGCTCCGGGCGCGGCACCCTGAAGGACGCCATGAACGACGCGCTGCGCGACTGGGTCACCAATGTCCGCGACACGTTTTACTGCATCGGCACCGTCGCCGGGCCGCACCCCTATCCGGCCATGGTCCGCGATTTCCAGTCGATCATCGGCAAGGAGGCAAAGGAACAGATGCAGGCGGCCGAGGGCCGCCTGCCCGACACGATCATCGCGGCCATCGGCGGCGGGTCCAACGCGATGGGGCTGTTCTATCCCTTCCTCGACGACAAGGAGGTGCGCATCATCGGGGTCGAGGCCGGCGGCAAGGGCGTTGACGATCAGATGGAGCATTGCGCCTCGCTCACCGGCGGGCGTCCGGGGGTGTTGCACGGCAACCGCACCTATCTGCTGCAGGATGATGACGGGCAGATCCTCGAAGGGTTCTCGATCTCGGCCGGTCTGGACTATCCCGGCATCGGACCCGAACATTCCTGGCTGCACGATATCGGCCGGGCCGAATATGTTTCGATCACCGATGCCGAGGCGCTGGAGGCGTTCCAGCTGTGCTGCGCCAAAGAGGGGATCATCCCGGCGCTTGAGCCCAGCCATGCCCTTGCCCACCTGATGAAGATCGCGCCGGACCTGCCGCGCGACCACGTCATCGTCATGAACATGTGCGGGCGCGGCGACAAGGACGTGCAGACCGTGGCCAGGCACCTCGGGTTCGACATGACCGATACCGAGGAAGGCCGCGACATCGCCTGAGACCCGGCCGGCCGACCGTAAACCTCGGTTTAGGGGCGGCTACCCGCGGTTTATCGCAGCCTGGCTAAACCCTGTGTCAATGGATCAGGGCTACGGGGCCGTCCAGTGTCGGGGCACGTCGCAGTCGCGGCGCAACACAGACATCGGAGTTTGACCCATGAAAACGACCCTTCTGAGCACCACCGCCGCCCTCGCCCTGGCCACATCGCCAGTATTCGCGCAATCGGCCACCGACCAGATCGTTGCTGACCTGCAGAGCCAAGGCTACACATACATTGAGGTCAAGGAAGGCCCCAGCCAGATCAAGGCCGAGGCCGTCCGCGACGGCAGGAAACTGGAAGTGGTCTATGATTCCGCGACCGGCGAGATCCTCAAGCAGGAGACCGAGGCGGCCGAGGGCGACTATGCCACGCGCACGGGTGTCGAGGTCGACAGCGATGACGAGGACTTCCTCGATGACGACGATATGGACGAGGCCGACGACGACGAGATGGACGACGAACGCGACGATGAAGATCGCGACGATGAAGAGCGCGACGATGAAGAGCACGACGACGATGAGCACGACGACGATGAGCACGATGATGAAGGCGACGAGGACGACGAAGACGATGACGAGGACGACGAAGACGAAGACGATGACGAGGGCGAAGACGACTGATCCCGCGGGGTAGTTTCCCTGCCGCCGCCCGTCCCGACCGCCCCGTCGATGCCTTGTCGGCGGGGCGGTCCGCTTCCCCCCAAATCCAAAGGCCAAAGATGACGCTCGAACAGACCCGGTACGAAAAGCTCTTCTCGACCCCGGTATTCCGGTTTCGGGTCCCGGATCACGCCGCGTTCAACGCCGCCCTTCTGGACGAGGGCGCGCGCCTGCGCGCCGACACTGACGGGGCGGCGAAGTCCAACCGCGGCGGATGGCATTCCGAGGGGAACCTCTTCGACCGCGACACCGCCTGTGTCACCCGGCTGCGCCGCCTCGCGACCGAGGCGATCTTCGCGGCCAATGACAGGATCGGCGCGCAGGCCCCGCGCGAGTCACTGGCCCTGAAGATCTTCGGCTGGATGAACGCCAACCCGCGGGGGGCCTTCAATGCGCCCCATACCCACCCCGGGGCGCATTGGTCGGGCGTCTACTACGTTGCCCAGCCCGAGATCGAGGCGGGCAATTCCGGGATGATCGAATTCGTCGACCCGCGCAGCGATCTTCCGAACTGGCGCATCCTCCAGGCCCCGCCGTTTCGAATGAAAAAGAAGTTGCGCCCGGCGCCGGGCGAGATGATCCTGTTCCCCTCCTACCTCGTCCATTGGGTCTACCCCAACGAAACCGACGAGGAACGCTGGTCGATCGCCTTCAACGCCACCTTCCGGAAGGCCAAAGCATGACCTTTTCAAGTGCTGTTCGTCGTGCACCCGTGCTATACCTATCGCCATGATCCGCATCGCCCTGATCATACTCGCCTTGACAGCCTCACCGGCCCTGGCGCAAAGCGTCGAGGAACAGGTCCGGAGCCAGCTCAGCGCGCAGGGGTTCACCGAGATCGACATGCGGCGCACCCTGCTGGGCCGCCTGAGGGTGGTCGCGACGAGCGAGACCCATCGCCGAGAGATCGTCATCAATCCGGGCAGCGGCGCAATCCTGCGAGACTACTGGGAAGAGCGGGACGGAGATGATGAGGACGATGATGATGGTGTGCGCGTTTTCATCCCCGATGGCGCAGACGGCGACAGGCGTGATGATGAGGACGACGACGACCGGGACGATGACCGCGCGGACAGGGAAGACGAAGAGGTGCGGCGCGACGACGAGGACGACGACGACGAGGACGACGACGACGACGACACCGACGACGACGACAGCGACGACGAAGACGACGACGATGATGACGATGGTGAAGATGATGACGACGATGATGAAGACGACGATTGATCCGGTCGCCTGACCCGTCGATGTCAGCGGATCGCTTCATCGTCGCGGCGCTGGTCGTGCAGGTCGCCTGCGCGGCGTTTTTCGTCTGGACGATCCTCGAATCCCTGCTCGGTCTGCCACCGATCGGCTGGCAGGCCTACGAGTTGATACAGATCGGGGCCGCCCTCGGGCTTGTCCTCGGGATCGTGATGGGCGGCATTGCCCTGCGCCGGGCGCGTCGCCGCACGGCCCGCGTCGAAGCCCAGTTGCGCGCGGCCTCTGGGGCCTTCATGGACCTGATGCAGGAGCGGTTCGCCCAATGGGGCCTGACCGCGGCGGAACGGGACGTGGCGCAGTTTTCAATCAAGGGCCTGTCCACGGCCGAGATCGCCGCGATGCGCGAGACCTCGGAAGGGACGGTCAAGGCCCAGACCAACGCGATCTACCGCAAGGCCGGCGTCGGCGGACGCCCGCAACTGCTCAGCCTGTTCATCGAGGACCTGATGGACGGCCCCGTCACCGGGCGTCCAGCGCGTATTGCCGAAGAACCTCCAGCGGCACGATCTCCAGCGCCCGCTGATGCGTCGCCGCCAGGCTGACCCGGGGCGCGCAGCCCTCGTCGTGGGCCTGCAGGAACCGGCTGGCGCACAGGCACCACTGGTCGCCGGGGCTCAGCCCGTCAAAGCCGAACTCGGGCCGCGGGCTGCTCAGGTCGTTGCCGACGTATTTCGAATAGGCCAGGAATTCGGCCGTCAGCACCGCGCAAACGGTATGACTGCCCCGATCCTCGGCGCAGGTATTGCAGGCCCCGTCGCGGAAGAATCCGGTCACCGGGTCCATCGAGCACTGGGCGAGCGGCTCGCCCAGCACGTTCACGGAAGCGTCTTTTTCCATCAGTTCAAAGCCTTTGTCATCTAGCACACCATTGGTGTGGCTGAGTTTCGTCGGCCCGACGGACGGGCAATAATCAGCCGCTGAACCGGACCCAACGACCGTGGAAGTCGATCCGCCCGAGGTTCAACGTGATATCGCCGGGCCACAGCCGCAGGGTCATGGCCGCGCCGGGTGAGTTGCCGTCGTTTTCCACGGTGAACCAGGCCAGCGGTGACAGGTCCGTCGCGGAGCGGCCGGCCGCCTCGACCAGCGCGGTGCCACGGGCGCGAGCGCCGGCGGAAAAATACTGCCAGGCGACCGTGGAATAGACCATGTGGCACGTTCCGGACTGGTGAGGCAGGCGGCTTTCCAGCCAGTCGATCCCGTCGGCCCGGTCCACAACATGGTCCGACATGGCGATGGCCGCGTCGGTCCAGTGCAGGCGGTCGGTCTGGTCAGGCCAGAGATAGGCGCGCAGGCGCAGCCTGTCGCGCACCGTGTCCAGCGGGTTCAGGTCGACGCCGCGTCGTTCGATCACGGTGGGGTTGTTGGGGGGTGGCGTCGGCCCGTGCCAATCCGGGGTCAGGACCAACGGACTGTGCCCCGGCCCTAACCGAAGATTGCCCAACTGCAATGCGAAACGATCCCAGAAAAGGTTCAGCCCCGCGCTGGCCCCCAGTTCCGAAAGCCGCAAGGGCAGGGCGAAACGGTCGTGAATCACGTGACCGGCCAGGATCAGCGCGGCAGAGCGGCGCACCTCGTTCGTCTGAGGCGGGCTTTTGATGAAGTCGTCGATGAACGCGGTCTCGAGCGCCAGCGCGGTTTCGACGGCATCCCAAAGCGCATCGTCGTCGACCCGCTGGGGCGGATAGGCCGGGGTCAGCCCGCCCCGGTCCATAAGGCGCAGCGCGTGCAATGCACTGCACAGGCGCAGGGGCACGCTTTCCGCGCCAGGGCCAAGATCTCCCGGCCAGTCGAACAGGCGCGGCCCCAGCGGATGTGCGGGTGTCAGACGTTCGGCGAAAAGGGCGCAAAGCTGGCCCATAAAGGGCGAACCGAGGTCTTCGCAGGACCGGGCTTGATAGGTGAATGCCTCGGCCAGCCGTGTCACTTGAACCGGTCCACCAGCTTTTGCAGCGCGCTGCGATCGTCCTCTGGGGCGGGCTCCGGTTCGGGCCTGGCCGCGGGTTTCGGCGCCGCTGTCGCCGGCCGGCTGGGCGCCACCCGCGCGGCCACGGCATTGAGGAACTTCGGTCCCTCGTCCTGCGCAAGCTGCACTGCGCCGTCCGAGATGCCGCGCATCTCGTCGTCAAGCCAGTCCGCGTCGGCCTTGGCGAAGTCGGACAACACGTAGCCGGACACCTTGGTCTTGTCGCCGGGATGCCCGATGCCGAGCCGCACCCGGTCGTAATGCGGCCCGATGTGCTGATGGATCGAACGCAGCCCGTTGTGGCCCGCGTGCCCGCCCCCGGATTTCAGGCGCACCTTGCCCGGGGCCAGGTCGAGCTCATCGTGAAAGACCACCACGTCGGTGCTGTCGAGCTTGTAGAACCGTATCGCCTCGCCAACCGACTGGCCCGAGAGGTTCATGAAGGTCTGCGGCTTGAGCAGAACAACCTTTTGCGGGCCCAGCCGCCCCTCGGTCAGCTGGCCCTGGAACTTCGACCGCCAGGGCGCGAAGCCGTGGTCCCCGGCGATCCGGTCAACGGCCATGAAGCCGATGTTGTGACGGTTGCGCGCGTATTTCGCGCCCGGATTTCCGAGTCCGACGAAGAGTTTCATGCCACCGCTATAACGCGGGGCACGCCACCTGCACAATTCAAACCGAATGCGATGGAAAACGCCCTAGCGGGATAACCGTGTCTTAGGGCCTGCAGGGCGACGACACGGTATCAACTTGCAAGGGAATGCGTCGTGAACACCGGTCGAAACGAACAATCGCACACCGGCCTGCCGCCGACCGACGGATTGCTGCATGTCCTGAACGTCGATAGCGGGGATGCCGACGCCGTCATCACCTCGTCGCTGACGTTCGTGCGCAAACACCTCGGGATGGACGTTGCCTATCTTTCCGAATTCCAGGGCGACGATTTCGTGTTCCGGGCGGTCAGTGCGCCGGGGTTCGAAGACCTTGTGCAGGTGGGCGGCACGATGCCGCTGGACCGGGTCTATTGTCGTCACATCCTTGAAGGGCGGCTTCCCGAATTGATCCCGGACACCGCCGATCAACCCTTTGCACAAGGCATCGCAATCACGCATGACCTGCCCATCCGGTCGCATGTCAGTGTGCCGATCCGTCGGCCCGACGGTAGCCCCTACGGCATGTTCTGTTGTCTCAGCCGCGAGCCCAAGTCCGGGCTGAATCCCCGCGACCTGGAGGTCATGCGCGCCTTCGCCGACGTGTCGGCCGATCAGGTGAACACCCGGCTGTCCCGCGAGGCCGAGTATCGCGAAACGGTGCAGATGGTCGAGCGCGTTCTTGACCAGTCCGCCTTTGATATCGCCATGCAGCCCATCGTGGATATCGCCACCGGCCGGGTTGCCGGCCACGAAGCGCTGTGCCGCTTCACGCCGGACCCGTATCGCCCCCCGAACGAGTGGTTCGATCTGGCCGCGACGGTGGACCTGTCGCAGGACCTCGAATGCCGCGTGATCGAGCGTGCCCTAGAGTTTTTACCCGCGTTGGACCCGAACCAGTACATTTCGATCAACATTTCGCCGGACACCCTTGCGGCAGGTCGGCTTGCGCCGCTGTTGCAAGATGGTCCGAGCGGGCGTGTGCAGGTCGAAGTGACCGAACATGCGGTCATCGCGGACCCTGACCTGTTCGCTTTCGAAGCGGCCAGGCTGCGCCGTCGCGGGGCGAGGCTGGCCGTGGACGACGCCGGTGCGGGCTATTCCGGCCTGCAACAGATCATCCGCTTGCGCCCGGACGTCATCAAGCTGGACATGTCGTTGACTCGGGACATCGACACTGACCCGGCGCGCCGGTCCCTGGCCGCTGCGATGGTGAAATTCGCGGCGGACACCTCGGCCCGGGTGGTCGCAGAGGGGGTCGAGACGCGGGCAGAGTTGGACATGCTGCGCCGGTTGGGTGTCTCGCACGGGCAGGGCTATTACCTTGGGCGGCCCAAGATTCGCCAGCCGCCCGGCGTGATACGATCCGCCTGACGCAAAAACGGGACCCGTCGCCGGATCCCGTGTCTTGCATGCCGGTCCTGCAGCGGGTCAGCTATCCGGGTCGTCCTGCGCGGTGGCGGGCACGTCGTCGGCTGCGGCCTCGTCCTCGTCCTCGTCATCCGCGGCGGCGAGGCTCGACGGGGCCTGCACGTTGGCGATGACAAAGTCACGGTCGATGGTCGGCTTGGTGCCCTTGGGCAGGTCGATCGAGGAAATGGTGATCGTGTCGCCCATCTCCAGCCCGGCGACCGAGGCGGTCAGCTTTTCGGGGATGTCGCCGGCGGTGACGATCAGCTCGACCTCGGGGCGGACGACCGTGAGGATGCCCCCCTTCTTGAGGCCCGGGCAGTCGTCCTCGCCCTCGAATTCGACGGGGATGAACAGGTTGATCTTGGTGGACCGCTTCAGGCGCAGCAGGTCCAGGTGCGTCGGAAGGTCCTTGACCACGTCGCGCTGGACGTTGCGGCAGATCACGCGCACGTCGTCGTGCCCTTCGACCTTGAGGTTGAACAGCGTCGACAGGAACCGCCCGTCGCGCAGCCGCTTGATCAGGACGTTGAAGGGGATGTTGATGGGCAGCGGATCGGCTTCGCCGCCGTAGACGATGCCGGGCACCATGTGTTCGCGCCGGGCCTGACGGGCCGCGCCCTTGCCGGTGCCTTTGCGTTCATGTGCGACGAGATCGGGAATCTCACCAGCCATAGGTCTGTCCTTTCAATTCGCGCACCCCGCGGTCTGGTCGGGGCCCACTTTGCCATGAGAGGGCCCCCTGTCTGGGAGGCGCCCCGGTGAAGCCGCGCGTATAAGACGGTTTGACACCGTTGAAAAGGGGGGTCTTGTGCGGGCCGCGCGGAATTCCCAGGGCGGCCCGGGCGGTGGGGGCTTGCCGCCGGTGCGTGTCTGTGATGACTGCCGGACATGTCGATCGTGAGCGCTATCAGACTGTCCCGCGTGCCCGGCTCCGCCTTCCTGGCGCTGGGCCTGTTCTGGGGCAGTTTCGCCGCGCAGGTCCCGACGCTCAAGGCCGGGCTGGGGGCGTCGGACGGGCTGTTCGGCACGCTGCTGCTGGGGTCCTCCTTCGGGCTGGTGACGGCCATGCTGATCGCGCCGCGCGTCGATGCCCGGTTGGGCGCGCGCAGCATGCAGACGGCGGCGCTGATGGTGGCGCTGGCCATGCTATTGCCGGGTCTTGTCACCGCGCCGGTGGCCTTTTTCCTGGTCATGGTGCTGCTGGGGCTGTCTTCGGGCCTGCTGGACGTGCTGATGAACACCCGCGTCAGCGACCTGGAGGCGGAGACCGGCCAGCCCCTGATGAATGCCAATCACGCGCTCTTCTCGGTGGGCTACGCGACCGGCGCGATTCTGGCCGGGCTGGGGCGCGAGGCGGGCCTGCCCGCGCTGGCCATCTTCGCCGGGATCGCCGCCATCATGGCGCTGATGGTGCTGCGGCTGCGGATGACCCCGGCCACCGAGGCGGGCACCGACCCGGCCGGCACGCGGTCGCCGCTGGGGCCGGTGCTGCTCTGCGGGCTGGTGGTGCTGGTCGCCTTCGGGGCCGAGGCCACGGTCGAGGCGTGGTCGGCCCTGCATATCGAGCGCACTCTGGCCGGCGGCGCGGCCGAGGGCGCCATGGGCCCCGCCACGTTGGGCCTGACCATGGCCTTCGGCCGCTTCGCCGGGCAGGCGGTGTCGCAGACGTTCCGCGAAACGCATGTCGTCATGGTCGCGGCCTGCATCGCCGCCGCCGGGGCCGTGATCGCCGCCGCCGCCCCCGCGCCGGGCATGGCCTACCTGGGCTTCGGGGTTCTGGGGCTTGGCGTTTCGGTGATCGGGCCGCTGGCGCTGGGCCTGGTGGGCAAGCTGGTCACGCCGCGGCAACGGTCGCGCGCCATCGCCCGCGTCTCGATCATGGGCTTTTCGGCGTTTTTCTTCGCGCCGGTCCTCATGGGTTGGTCGAGCCAGGTCTGGGGCCTGCGCGTGGCCTTTGCCGGGGTCGCGGGGACGCTGCTGCTGGCGGTGCCGCTGGCGCTCATGATCCGCGCGCTGCAGGCCCGCCGGGCCGTCCTTGCGGCCTGATCACTGCCAGCGGCCCTCGAAGTCCTCGGGCACCATCAGGATATCGCGGTCCAGCGTGGTGACATCGCGCCGCCCGCACAGCCCCATCGAGACATCCAGTTCCTTGTGGATGACCTCGAGCGCGCGGGTCACGCCGGCCTCGCCCATCGCGCCGAGGCCGTAGGTATAGGCGCGCCCGACGTAGGTGCCCGTGGCCCCCATGGCCAGCGCCTTGAGCACGTCCTGGCCCGAGCGGATACCGCTGTCGAGATGCACTTCGATCTTGTCGCCCACGGCATCCAGGATCGCTGGCAGCGCGCGGATGGAACTGAGCGCCCCGTCCAGCTGCCGCCCGCCGTGGTTCGACACGATGATCGCGTCGGCGCCCACGTTCAGCGCCTCGCGCGCGTCGCGCGGGTCCATGATGCCCTTGATGATGAGTGGGCCGTCCCACATCTTTCGAAACTGCCGGATGCGGTCCCAGTCGAGTGCCTGGTCAAAGGCCTCGGCCGTCCAGGTGGCAAGCGACGAGCCGTCTGTCACGCCCTCGGCATGGCCGATGACATTGCCGAAAAAGCGCCGCTTGGTGCCCAGCATCCCCAGCCCCCAGCGCACCTTGGTCATCATGTCGGCCACGGATTTGACCGTCAGCTTGGGCGGCGCGCCTAGGCCGTTCTTGATGTCCTTGTGGCGCTGGCCCATCAGTTGCAGATCGACGGTGATCACGGCGGCCGAGCACTTGGCCGCCTTCGCCCGGTCGAACAGGCGCTGCATGAAGGCGTCGTCCTTGAGGGTGTAGACCTGCATCCAGAAGGGCTTGTCGGTGTTGCTGGCCACGTCCTCGATCGAGCAGATCGACAGCGTCGACAGGGTAAAGGGCACGCCGAACTTCTCCGCCGCGCGGGCCGCCTTGATTTCGCCATCGGCCGATTGCATGCCCGTCAGGCCCACCGGGGCGAGGGCCACGGGCATCGCCACGTCCTGCCCGATCATGCGGCTTTCGGTGCTGCGGCCGGTCATGTCCCGGGCCACCCGCTGGCGCAGGTAGATCCTGTCGAAATCACTGGAATTCTCGCGAAAGGTCTGCTCCGACCAGCTGCCCGACTCCGCGTAGTCGTAGAACATCTTCGGCGTGCGGCGCTTGTGAAGCCGCTTGAGGTCGTCGATGCAGGTTATGACGGGCATGGCGGCGCCTTTGATCCATATTGGTTAGGTTCTGTTACCAATCGGACCAGCGTGTCGCAATGATAAAGCCGGGTCGCGGTGCGGCGGCCCCGGCGCTCAGGCCGAATGGGTCCCGTCGGCCAGGGTCTTCACGAAAGCCAGAACGTCCGTGACGCTGTCGCCCTGCGCGATGCGCTCGACAATAGCCGAGCCCACGACCGCGCCGTCGGCGACCTCGGCGATGGCCTGCGCGCCCTCGGGCGTCTTGATCCCGAAGCCCACGATGACCGGCAGATCGGTCTGCGCCTTGATGCGCGCCACCTCGGGGCCGACATCGCCCGCCTGCGCCGTGGCCGCGCCGGTGATCCCGGTGATCGAGACGTAGTAGACGAAACCGGAGGTGTTGGTCAGCACCTTGGGCAGGCGCTTATCATCCGTCGTGGGCGTGGCCAGCCGGATGAAGTTCAGCCCGGCCTGCTGCGCGGGCAGGCACAGTTCGCCATCCTCTTCGGGTGGCAGGTCCACGATGATCAACCCGTCGATCCCGGCCTCCTGCGCCTGTTCGAGGAACCGGGCCACGCCGCGCGAATAGATCGGGTTGTAATAGCCCATCAGCACGATCGGCGTGGTGTCGTCCGACTTGCGCAGCTCGCGGGCGATCTGCAGCGTTCGGTCCAGGGTCTGGCCGCCCTCCAGCGCGCGCTGCCCGGCCCGCTGGATCGTCGGGCCGTCGGCCATGGGGTCGGTAAAAGGCTGGCCCAGCTCGATGATGTCCACCCCGGCCGCGGGCAGGCCCGTCACGATCTTCTGGGAGGTCTCGTAATCCGGGTCGCCGGCCATGACATAGGCCACGAAGGCCTTGCGGCCGGCGGCGCGCAGCTCCGCGAATTTGGCGTCGATGCGGGTCATGGGCGGTCCTTTCCAGATGATGCCCCGATGTGCGGCAATTCCGCCCCGAGATCAAGCGCATCGCCCCGCCGCGGCCTTGCAGCCCCGCGCCCCAGCCCCTATGAGGCGCGCAACCACCAGCGAGAGGAACGCGCCATGGGCTTCAAGATGGGGATCGTCGGCCTGCCGAACGTGGGCAAGTCGACGCTGTTCAACGCGCTCACGCGGACCGCCGCCGCGCAGGCCGCCAATTTCCCCTTCTGCACGATCGATCCCAACGTTGGCGAGGTCAACGTCCCGGACCCGCGCCTCGACACGCTGGCCGGGATCGCGAAGTCGAAACAGATCATCCCCACGCGCATGACCTTCGTCGATATCGCTGGGCTGGTGAAGGGGGCGAGCCGCGGCGAGGGGCTCGGCAACCAGTTCCTGGCCAACATTCGCGAGGTCGACGCCATCGCCCATGTTCTGCGCTGCTTCGAGGACGGCGACGTGACGCATGTCGACGGCCGCGTCGACCCCGTCGCCGACGCCGAGGTCATCGAGACCGAACTGATGCTGTCGGATCTGGACAGCATCGAGAAGCGCCGCGCCGGGCTGGTGCGCAAGCTCAAGGGCAACGACCCCGACGCCCGGCAACAGGACCGCCTGTTGGCCGCGGCCCAGGACATGCTGGAAGACGGCAAGCCGGCCCGCATGGCCGAAGTCGACCCCGAGGACGCCAAGGCCTGGAAAGGGCTGCAACTGCTGACCACCAAGCCAGTGCTCTATGTCTGTAATGTCGGCGAGGGCGACGCGGCCACCGGCAATGCCCATTCCGCCGCCGCCGCCGAGATGGCCGCTGCGCAGGGCAACGCCCATGTCGTCATCTCCGCGCAGATCGAGGAAGAGATCAGCCAGCTCGACGCCGAAGAGGCCGCGATGTTCCTGGCCGAGATGGACCTTGACGAGGCGGGCCTCGATCGCCTGATCAAGGCGGGCTACGCCTTGCTGCACCTGGAAACCTATTTCACCGTCGGCCCCAAGGAGGCCCGCGCCTGGACCATCCCGGCGGGCACCACCGCGCCAAAGGCCGCCGGCGTGATCCACGGCGATTTCGAAAAGGGCTTCATCCGGGCCGAGACCATCGCCTACGACGATTTCGTCGCCTTGGGCGGCGAACAGCCCGCCAAGGAGGCGGGCAAGATGCGCGCCGAAGGCAAGGGTTACATCGTCCGCGATGGCGACGTGCTCCACTTCCTGTTCAACACCTGACGGCCCCCGGCGCGAACAACGCGCATAAGGGCATATGAGGCCGAATTCTTTCGCGGTCTACCGCGCCGGCCTGCGCAGACTCCTCACTGGGTCGAGAAGGCGCAGCGGGCAGGGCAGACACCTAAGGAAAGGCCGAAGCGCAACGTCGCCGCCCGTCTGTTGAGTGAAGCTGCCTTGCAGCCGCGTTTCGCAAGCCTGTGCCACCGGGATTCCGGGCCCGGGTGCGCCTGCGAGAAGGGGCCGCGAAAGCGCCCGTCAATCGCTGATTTCAAGAAAAGCTGGCTGGGGTGGTAGGATTCGAACCTACGATACACAGTACCAAAAACTGCTGCCTTACCACTTGGCTACACCCCAGCAGCAGGGGGCGTCATACGCCGAAGGCCGCCGGGGTTCAAGCCCTCAATGTGCTGATCCGGCCCATTCTTTGGCGGTGTCCGCGGTGGCCCCTGAAAAGCCGATCCGGCCAAAGGCATCGGCGGCGCCGGCCTGCCCGGTGCGGCTACAGTCGGACCGGCTCCTGCTTGGCCAGGGTGTCGAAGCGCATGAGCGCGCCGACCAGTGCCTCCATCCTGTCCAGCGGGATCATGTTCGGCCCGTCCGAGGGCGCCGTGTCGGGGACCTCGTGCGTTTCGATGAAGACGCCCGCCACGCCCAAGCTGACCGCCGCGCGGGCCATCACGGGGGCAAATTCGCGCTGGCCGCCGCTGCTGCCGCCCTGGCCGCCGGGCTGCTGCACCGAGTGGGTCGCGTCCATCACCACCGGATAGCCAGTGGCCGCCATCTGCGGCAGCGCCCGCATGTCGGCCACCAGGGTGTTGTAGCCAAAGGAGGTGCCGCGCTCGGTCAGCACGATCCGGTCGTTCCCGGTGCTTTCGATCTTGGAGACCACGTTGGGCATGTCCCAGGGGGCCATGAACTGGCCCTTCTTGACGTTGATCGCCGCGCCGGTCTCGCCCGCCGCCAGCAGAAGGTCGGTCTGTCGACAAAGGAACGCGGGGATCTGCAGCACGTCCGCGACGGCGGAAACGGGGGCGCAGTGATCGGGGCCGTGAACATCCGTCAGGACCGGACAGCCGAGGCTGTCCCTGACCGTCTGAAGCACGCGCAAGCCCTCCTCCATCCCGAGGCCCCGCGCGCCGCCCAGCGAGGTACGGTTGGCCTTGTCGTAGCTGGCCTTGAAGACGAATTGCGCGCCATGCCGGTCGCAGATGTCGGCCATCGTCTCGGCGATCATGAGGGCATGCGCCGCGCTTTCCAACTGGCACGGCCCCGCGATCACCGTCAGCGGGCGGTCGTTGGAAACGGTCAGGCCCTTCAGGGAGACGTCTTTCATCATGAGCTGACCTGTTCCCGCAAGATGGAGGCCGTGAGCGAAATCATCAGGTAGATGCCCGAGAAGATCAGCAAGGACAACAGCGTGTTCTCGAAGGCGCGTGGATAGGTCGGCTCGTCCGGTGCGACGGGGGCGACCGAGACCGACAGGAAGCGCACCTGGCGGTTGGCCTCGATGCGGGCCTGGTCCATCGCCGCCTGCGCCGCCGTGACACGTTCGATGGCAAAGGCATAGTTTTCCTCGGCCTCGCGCAGCTTGGCCACGACCTCGGCCTGGCTGGGGCCGCCGTTGCGCCCTTCGGAAAGCTGGCCGCGCAGGTCGTCGATCTGGTCGCTGATCCGGTCGATCTCGCCCTGCACGGCGGAAACCCGGGCCTCGTTCGGGCGCGTGTTGGATTGCAAACTCGCCAGTTCGATCCGTTTTTCGTCGAGCCGCATTTCCAGCGCGCTGATCCGCTGTTGCAGCGCGGATACCGCGCTGGCCGGGTCCACGACCTCTGCCTCGCGCTGGACGCGTGTGAGGGTGCTCAGGGCCTCTTGCCGGTCGGCCTCGGCGGCCTCGTAGTTGGCGATGGCGTCGGCCATCTGGTCCTCGCGCATGCGCTGGGTCAGGGCGTCGACACGGTCCTCGGTATAGCGGATTAGCGCTTGCGCGAATTCCTGGCTCTTCTCGGGATCGGCGGCGATCACCTCCATGTTCACCACGCCCTCGGTGGGGTCGTAGCCGACCTGCACGTGATCCTGGTAAAGATCATAGGCATCCTCGTTCGTGGCATCCGGTTCCAGACGCTGGATCGCGTCGATCTCGGGGGTCTGGAAATGCGCCTTGAAGCCGTGATCCTCGTTCAGCCGCAGCATGGCCTCGCGCGAGGTCAGGAAGGCCTGTGCGTTGACCGCCTCTGACTGGGTGGCCAGCCCCGTGCCCTGGAAAAGCCCGCCGAAACCGGAACTGCCCTGCGCTTCGGCCTGCTGGATGACGAACTCCGACTTGGTCGCATACATCGGTGTCGCGATGACGAAGAAATACCAGCCCATGGCGAAGGTCGGCAGGAAGACGAAAGCGGTCAGCCGGGCAAAAAGGGCCAGGAGCTTGCGACGGCGGCGCTTGGCGATGTCGCGCTGCATGGCGCGGATCTCGCTCGCGCGCTGGTCCATTTCCGGGCGCGCGCTTTGATCCGGCGACGCCACGTTGGTCTTGTGCACCACCGTCTGCGGCAATTGCACCCGGTCCTGCTCCTGCCCGGCGCCCTGTGCCTGGGCGCCGCCGCTGGCGGGCCGGGCGGTGTTGGCCATGTCTTTCGAGGCCTTGTCGGTTTGCTTGTCCCCCGGCGTGACGAGTTCGAGCACGTTGTTGCGCTGGAACGGGTCGATGCCGCGCTTGCGCAACTGCCGGACCGCGTCGAAATCCGAGGTCACCGCCAGCCCGTGCTTGTGCGCCACGCGCCGGGCCATGCGCAACTGGCGTCCGGTCAGCCCCTCCTTGCGGATCGCGTCGAGGTCGGCTTCGGTGGCAACACCCTCTGGGCTGGTGACATTGGCGTTGGCCGCCGCGGCCGGGGCGCTGTCGGAGCGCACCACGCGCCCGGCGTCCGGCTGGGGGTCGGCGGCCGCCTCCGGCTGGGCCTGCGAGGCCAGCGAGGCATTGCGCCGGATGCGGTATTTCCTAGCCTTGGGCTTGGTAGTCATAAAGCTGTTTCGCCTCGTCCAGGGTGTCGAACATCTGCAAGCGGCCATCGTGCAGAACCGCCGCCGAGCTTGCGAATTTTTCCAGCGTTTCGGGCTGGTGGGAGACGATGACCACGGTCGTGGTGGCCAGCCGCTCCCTGAGGATCTCGCCGGCCTTGCGGTTGAATTCTGCATCAGTCGTATGGGGCATCCCCTCGTCGATGAGGTATATATCGAAATCCAGCGCAAGCATCAGGGAAAATGTGAAACGCGCCTTCATCCCCGAGGAATAGGTGCCCACGGGCATGTCGTAGTATTCCGCGATCCCGGCGAGCCAGCGGGTGAAGGCCTCGATGTAGTCGGGATCGAGGCCGTAGAGGCGGGCGATGTAGCGGGCGTTCTCGCGCGCAGTGTGGCGGCCCACGACGCCGCCCATGAACCCCAGCGGGAAGGAGATTCGGCAGTTTCGGCGTACCTCGCCCTCGTCGGGCTTTTCCAGACCGGCCATCATGTTGATGACCGTGGTCTTGCCGGTGCCGTTGGGGGCGAGAATGCCGAGCGACCGGCCCAGGTCCACCCGGAACGAGGCGCGGTCGAGGATGACCTTGCGCTGCGTGCCGGTCCAGAAGGACTTGCTGACGGTGTCGAATTCCAGCATCGGTGCCTCGTTTCCCGCGGCGGGCGCAAGCAACTCGCCGCGCGGGTCCGCGTGACTCTGTATTGTTCTCGCTAGCGTGACAATCTGGCGATAATATGTCGGATCGGTGATGGATTTGGCAATGGCGAGCGGCATTGCGGTCTCGTTCGCGACGTAGCGACGAGTGACAGGAGGGCGCTTGCAAACCGCGCCGCGACTTACTACCGCCGACCGCGGAGAGGTGCGCGATGACCGAGACGACCGAGATCGACAGGGCCCATGCGGCCATGCAGGCCGCGCCCGAGGACGACGCGGCGCGGCTGCGCTTCTACGAGCGGCTGGCCGAGGGCGAGGTGTTCGTGCTCTTGCAGGAGGACCCTGGGGCGGACTCCGTCGCGCCCGAGGTCGTCGAGGTCGCGGGGCAGTCCCATGTCCTGGTCTTCGACCGGATCGAGCGGCTGTCGTCTTTTTCGGGCGGGGCTGCGCCCTATGCCGGCCTGTCGGGTCGTGAGTTGGCCAGGATGCTTGCGGGTCAGGAAACCGGGCTGGCGCTGAACCTTGATGTTGCGCCCTCGGCGATGCTGATCGGCCCGGAGGGTGTGGACTGGCTGGCCCGCACGCTGGACGCGGCGCCGACCGAGGTGGAGACACGGCTGCGCGAACTGACCGCCCCGTTCGACTTGCCCGGCGGGCTGCTCGAGGCGCTGGACCGCAAGCTGGCGCAGGCCGCGGGCCTGGCCGACTGCGCCTACCTGGCCGGCGCGGTGGCCGAGGATGGTGCCCGGGGCCTGCTGCTGGCCTTTGTCGGAACGGCACCGGGGGCCGAGGCCGCCCTGGCCCGCGCGGTGGGCGAGGCGCTGACCTTCTCGGGGCTGGAGACGGGTGGCATCGACGTCACCCACCTTGCGGCCGGTTCCGACATGGCCGCGCGCCTGGCGCGGGTCGGGCTGCGCTTCGATCTGCCCCGGCCCGAGGTTCGAACGGCACCGGGGTCCGATCCCGGAATGGACCCGGACAAGCCGCCCCGGCTGCGCTGACCCGGCGGGGTGGCTGCGCCACGCTGTCCTGTCTCGGCGTCGCCTGCGGCGCCACCTCGGGCGGGGCGCGGGTGGCGGATGGGGCGCGCCGGTCAGTAGCCGGTGTCGCGATCCACCAAGTGCAGGAAGGGCGCGCCGGCCTCGCCACGGCGGATGTTTTCGGCGATGACGGTGGCGGCCGTGGCCGGCCGGGTGGCCGAGGCGATGTGCGGCGTCACGGTCACCTTGGGGTGCGCCCAGAAGGGGTGGTCGGCGGGCAGGGGCTCGGTCTCGAAGACATCCAGCGTGGCGTGGCCGAGGTGGCTGTCGAGGGCGGCGAGCAGCGCCGCCTCGTCGATCAGCGGCCCGCGACCGGGGTTTAGGAGCACGGCCCCCGGCGCCATAAGGGCCAGCCGGTCAGGGCGCATGACGTGCCGGGTCTGCGCGGTCAGCGGCAGCAGAAGGACGACAATCTCCGCGTCGCGCAGCGCCGCGGCGAGGCCATCGTCCCCAGAAAACACCTCGACCCCCGGGATTTCCCTGTCGCGCCGGGCCCAGCCGCGCACGGCAAAGCCAAGGCCGGCCAGCGTCGTGGCGCAGGCGGTCCCCAGCGCGCCGAGGCCCAGTACCGACACGGGCCGGTCCGCGGCCAGCGGCGGCACCTCGCTGCGCCAGCTGCCGTCCTGGCCGAGGATGTGCCGGTCCATGCCGAGATGATGGCGCAGCACATGGCCGGTGACCCACTCCACCATGCCCTGTGTCAGGCCGGGGTCGACCATGCGCGCCAGCGGCTGCACCAGGGTGGGGTTGTCGGTCAGGGTCTCGACCCCGGCCCAGATGGTCTGGACCAGCTTGCAGCGGGTATAGGGGCTGTAATCCTGCACATCCCCGTTGGGCGCGGTGACGATGTAATCGACCCTCTCGGGGGCGTGATTGGGGGACAGATCGGCGCTCAGCCCGGCTTCGGCAAGGGCCTGTCGCAGCACCTTCTCGTAGTCGGGCCAGCACCGCGCCCCGGCGGCGAAGAGAACGCGGATCATGGTCTACCTTGGCTTGTGAACATGGGCCGATTGCACCAGCCCGAAGCCGATCATCAGCACCAGCATGGCCGAGCCGCCGTAGCTGACCAGCGGCAGCGGCACGCCGACGACCGGGGCCAGCCCCGTGACCATGGCCATGTTGACCGCGAAGTAAAGAAAGAAGGTCGCGGCCACGCCGAGGGTGAGCAGCGCCGCGAAACGGTCCTTGTTGGTCAGCGCCGAGGCGATGCAGAACATGATGATCAGCGCATAGAGCACCAGCAGCGTCGAGGCGCCGAGAAAGCCGAATTCCTCGGCCAGGGTGGTGAAGATGAAATCGGTGTGTTTCTCGGGCAGGAAGTTCAGGCGGCTTTGCGTGCCTTGCATGTAGCCGCGCCCGGTCCAGCCGCCCGAGCCCAGGGCGATCTTGGCCTGCATGATGTGATAGCCCGCGCCGAGCGGGTCCCGGCTGGGCTCGAGGAAGGTGTCGATCCGGGCGAACTGGTAATCCTTAAGGAGCTGCCAGGAGGTCCCGCGCGAGACGAGAACCGTTGTGACAAGACCCGCGCCCGCCGCGATGACGCTGGCGAAATAGGCCCAGTGGACGCCGGCGACGAACAGCACCGCCCCGCCGCCCATGACCAGCAGCAGCGTGGTGCCCAGGTCGGGCTGGCGCAGGACCAGCGCGGCGGGAATGGCGATCAGCAGCAGCGGGATCGCGATCCAGACCGGGCGGCTGACCTTGTTCAGGGGCAGCCAGTCGTAATAGGCGGCCAGCAGCATCACCAGCGCGATCTTCATCAGTTCCGAGGGCTGCAGGTCCATCGGGCCCAGGTCGAGCCAGCGTTGCGAGCCGTTGCGCTCGACCCCGACAAGCTCGACCAGGCCCAGCAGGATCAGCGAGACGGCATAGGCCAAGAGCGCCATGTTGCGCCAGAACCAGATCGGTACCAAGCCGACCCCGATCATCAGCCCGAGGCCGAGGCCGACGCGCTGCATCTGCGGTTCGGCCCAGGGCTGCATGCTGCCACCCGCGACGGAATAGAGCATCAGGACCCCGGTGCCGCAGACCGCCACGACAAGAAAGATGATCGGCCAGTTGAGGTAGAGCAGCTTGCGCAGTCCTGTGGGGACGTATTTGACCTGATATTCGAGATAGCTCATGCGGCGCCCCTCAGGCCCGGTCGGCGCTGCGGCCGGGGCGGATGTCGCGCAGTTCCAGCGCGCGCTGCTGTTGCTCGATCTGCCGCCGGTCGGCACTTGGGTAGGACGACAGCGGCGGCGTGCCCCCGTGCAGGGCCTGCAGCATGATGTCGCGGGCGATCGGGGCGGCGGCGGTGGACCCGCCCCCGCCATGTTCCACGACCACGGCAACGGCATACCTGGGGTCGTCGTAGGGGGCGAAGGATACGAAAAGCGCGTGGTCGCGGCGGTGCCAGGGCAGGTCCTCGTTGCGCGACACGCCGCGGGCGCGTTCCTCGGCGGTGATGCGGCGGACCTGGCTGGTGCCGGTCTTGCCGGCCTGGCGCATGTCCTCGGCGACGATCCGGGTGCGATAGGCCGTCCCGCGCCGATGGTTGGAGACATCGTACATCGCCGCGCGGACGCGGCGCAGGTGATTCTCGTTCAGGCCCAGCGTTTCGCCGCCGCCGGACGGCTGCTCGACCCCGTCGATCGAGCGCACCAGCCGCGGCGTGATCGCCCGGCCGGTGGCGATTCGCGCGGTCATCACGGCCAGTTGCAGCGGCGAGGCCAGCACGTATCCCTGTCCGATCGAGGCATTGACCGTGTCGCCGATGCGCCAGCTTTGCCCACGCTGGCTGCGCTTCCACTGCTTGTCGGGGGCGATGCCCGGCGTGATCGCGGACATCGGCAGGTCGTGGCTTTGGCCCAGGCCCAGCCGCCGGGCCATGGCGGCGATCTTGTCGATGCCCACCCGCTGCGAGACGTCGTAGTAATAGACATCGCAGCTCTGCTTGAGGCTCTCGTGCAGGTTCATGTTGCCGTGCCCGCCGCGTTTCCAGCAGTGAAACCGCACGTCGGACACATCGAGGTGGCCCAGGCAGCGCACGGTTTCCTCGGGGTCGATCTCGCCGGCTTCCAGGGCCGCCAGAGCCACCACCATCTTGAAGGTTGACCCCGGCGGATAGGCCCCCTGCACGGTCTTGGCCGACAGCGGGCGGCGGTGCTTGCGAGGGTCGAGGCCACGTTCGTTCAGCGCGTCCCAGTCGGCTTGCGAAATCCCTCGCACGAACATGTTGGGATCGAACGACGGGGCCGAGCCGATGGCGGCGATATCGCCCTGGTCCAGGTCGAGAACCACCGCCGCCGCGCTTTCGCCGCGCAGCCGTTCCTGCACGTAGTTCTGCAACCGTGCATCGACGGTCAGCTGCACGTCCGCACCCGGCTCGCCCTCGGTGCGGTTAAGCTCGCGCATGACGCGTCCCGAGGCGTTCTTCTCGACTTCCAGCGTGCCGGCCTTGCCGCGCAGGACCCGCTCCAGATTGGCCTCGACCATGGTCTTGCCGATCTGGAACCGCGGCAGCCGCAACAGCGGGTCCTGATCTTCTATGCGGTTCAGGTCGTAATCGCTGACCGGGCCGACATAGCCGACGACATGGGCCATGTCCTCGGCCTGGGGGTAGAGCCGGCTCAGGCCAAGTTCGGCGGTGACGCCGGGCAGGGCGGGGGCGTTGACCTCCACGCGGCTGACATGGCGCCAGGCCACGCGCTCGGCCACGGTCACGGGAATGTCGCCGCGCACCTCGTCCAGTTCGGCGCGGGCGCGGGTCAGTTGAACCTCGGTCACCGGGATCAGCCGGGCCAGCTTGGCCAGCACGGTGTCGACGTCGCCCGCGTCCTCGCGGGTGATGGTGATGTTGTAGAACTGTTCGTTCTCGGCCAGCACAACGCCGTTGACATCGAAGATCAGCCCGCGGTCGGGGGGCAGAAGCTCGATGTCAATGCGGTTGCGCTCGGCCAGGCTGCGGTAAGTGTCGCCTTGGTCCACCTGCAGCGCGCGCATGCGCCAGCCGAGGATTCCGACGACGCCCAGCTGGGTGCCTCCCAGCAGCAGGGCCCGGCGCGAGACGCGGCGCGCGCTGGTTTCGGTTTCCTTCGGTCCGCGCTTCATAGCCGGTTCCCCAGTGAGTCGACTTCACCTTGTGCGGGGCGACTGACACCGAACAGCAGGAACGACAGCAGTGCCACCAGAGGATAGGCCAGTATGGTAAGCATCATTTGCGTCACTGTCAGCCCGAAGGGCGCCTGCGGCACCACCGTCAGCGACAGGGCGACCCTGTAGGCCAGCGTGATCGCCACGATCCCGGCGGCGATGCCCAGCCATTCCAGCGGAAAGGGCACCACCCGGAGCGAGCGGGACCGCGCGCGCAGGACCTCGGTCAGGAGCAGCACCAGCGCCGTCCAGAGCCCCGGCGGCCGGTGAAACAGCATGTCGGACATCAGGAAGACGGCAGCGATGAGCAGGGCGGGCACATGGTCGGGCCGGCGGGCCGCCCAGGCCAGCGTGATCAGAAGCACGAAATCGGGACTGCCCCAGCTGCGCGGCATGGTATCCATGGGCAGCAGGTGCAGGAACATGATGACAGCACAGAGACAGACATAGATCCCGCGGCCGATCCAGATCCGGCGGCGCGAGGCTTCAGCCATCTTCGGGGCCATCTGTCGGGCCGCGGTCGCCGGCGATCTCGGCGGGCGCGGGTTGTGCCTCGGGTTCGGGCGCCGTGACCGGGGCGATCAGGGCGCCGTTGGCGTCGATCCGTTCGGCCTTCTGGCTGCGCAGCACGCGCAGGAACTCCAGCCGTTCGAAATCGGCCGCCAGGCGCAGGCGCAGGCGGCTGTCGGTGCCGCGCACGACCTGCCCCACCAGGATGTCGGCAGGAAACAGCCCGCCATCGCCCGATGTCACCACCCGGTCGCCGGGGCGGATGCTGTCTGGGTCCTCGATGAAATCCAGCGGCGGCGTCATGGTGTTGTCGCCGGCCAGGATCGCTCGCTGCCCCGAGGGCTGGATCGTCACCGGGATGCGGCTGGAGGTATCCGTCAGAAGCAGCACCCGGCTGCTGTCCTGGCCGACGCCCGAAATGCGCCCGGCCAGGCCGATGCCGTCCATCACCGGCCAGCCGTCGAGGATGCCGTCGCGGGCGCCCACGTTCAGTAGCACCGACTGCCGAAAAGGCGACCCGCTGTCGGCCAGCACGACGCCGGTCACCCAGGTCAGTTCAGGGTCCAGCCGCACATTGTTAAGGTCGCGCAGCACCGCGTTTTCCTGTTCCAGTTGCAGCGCCGCCTCGCGCCAGGCCTTCATGTCCTGCAGCTCGCGGCGCAGGTCGCGGTTCTGTTCGGCCAGCCGCTGGTAGGACTGGAAGTCCGACACCAGGTTGGCAACGCCCGTCACGGGCGCCATGGCCCATTCGAAGGATGGCACGACGCGGTCGATGATCTCGGCCCGGACGCGTTCAACGCGCGGGCTGTCGATCCGCCAGAGCAGGAACAACCCAAGCAGCAACAGCACCAGCACCCCGATCAGCAGGCGCCGAACCGGGCTGACATAGTCCTCGGACTGGGCTCTGTCCCGTGCCATGGGGCGTCATTCCAACGTCTGCCGACAGCTCAGCTTTCGTAGTCGATCACGTGCCGCAGCTGTTTTTCGTATTCCAGCGCCTTGCCGGTGCCGAGGGCCACGCAGTTCAGGCTCTCGTCGGCGACCGACACGGCAAGGCCGGTCTGTTCACGCAGGGCCAGGTCCAGATGGCCCATCAGCGCGCCTCCCCCGGTCAGCATCACGCCCCGGTCGACGATATCGGCGGCCAGGTCCGGCGGGGTGGCTTCCAGTGCTGTCATCACCGCCTCGCAGATCTGCTGGACCGGTTCGGCCAGCGCCTCGGCCACCTGGGCCTGGCTGATATCGGTCTCCTTGGGCACCCCGTTGAGCAGGTCGCGGCCGCGGATCTGCATGGACTGGCCGCGGCCATCGTCGGGCATGCGCGCGGTGCCGATCGAGGTCTTGATACGCTCTGCGGTGCTGTCGCCGATCAGCAGGTTGTGCTGGCGGCGCAGGTAATTGATGATCGATTCGTCCATCCTGTCGCCGCCCACGCGGACCGATCGGGCATAGACGATGTCGCCGAGGGACAGGACCGCCACCTCGGTGGTGCCGCCGCCGATGTCGACGACCATGTTGCCGGTGGGGTCGGTGATCGGCATGCCCGAGCCGATGGCCGCGGCGATGGGTTCGGCGATCAGCCCGGCGCGGCGGGCGCCCGCGGACAGCACCGACTGGCGGATGGCGCGCTTTTCAACCGGGGTGGCGCCGTGGGGCACGCAGACGATGATCTTGGGCTTGGAGAAGGTAGAGCGCTTGTGCACCTTGCGGATGAAATACTTGATCATCTCCTCGGCGGTGTCGAAGTCGGCGATCACGCCTTCGCGCATGGGGCGGATGGCCTCGATGGAGCCGGGCGTTCGGCCCAGCATCAGCTTGGCGTCCTCGCCCACGGCCAGCACCTTCTTGACACCGTCCTTGACGTGGTAGGCCACCACGGACGGTTCGGACAGGATCACGCCGCGGCCCTTGACGTAGACCAGGGTGTTCGCCGTGCCCAGGTCGATCGCCATGTCCGACGAAAACAAACTTGCAAATCCAGCCATCCTGCGGCCCGTCCCCCATTGGATATTGGTCCGCGACTCCCCCTGGAGCGCGGACTGCAGGTGCTTATAGGCGCGTGGCCGGGCAGGGAAAAGGGGGCTTGGCGCGCAGGGGCGTTATTCCGCCGGACCTGGCGGGGCGTCTGCCATGGGCCGGGGCGCCGTGGCCCCGGCCCGGCGCATCCTTGTCATTCGCCCGCGTCGGTGTAGCGGATTTCCTTGACGTCGGCGCCCGGCGCGGTCTTCTCGCGGCGCACGATCAGGCGATTGAGCGCGTTGATATAGGCCCGCGCCGAGGCGACGACAGTGTCGGTGTCGGCCGAGGAGCCCGTGGCGATGCGCCCGTCCTCGACCAGGCGCACCGAGACCGTGGCCTGGGCATCGGTGCCCTCGGTCACCGCGTGCACCTGATAGAGTTCCAGCCGCGCCGCGTTGGGCCAGATCGCGCGCACCGCCTTGAAGGTGGCATCGACAGGGCCGTCGCCGGTGTCGGTTACGGTGTGGCCGGTGCCGTCCACCGCCATCGTCAGCGTCGCCTCGGCCGGGCCGCCGGTGCCGCAACTCACGCCGAGATCGAGCAGCTGCAGATGATCCTCCGCGCCCTCGTTGATGCGCACCAGCGCGATCAGGTCGTCGTCGTAGACCTCCTTCTTGCGGTCGGCCAGTTCCTTGAAACGGGCGAAGATGTCCTTGACCTCGTTGTCGCCCAGCTCGAACCCCAGTTCGTCAAGCTTGGCACGCATCGCCGCGCGACCCGAATGCTTGCCCAGCGGCAGCGAGGAGGCGGCCAGCCCGATGTCCTCGGGGCGCATGATCTCGAAGTTCTCGCGGTTCTTGAGCATCCCGTCCTGGTGGATGCCGCTTTCGTGGGCAAAGGCGTTCTTGCCGACAATGGCCTTGTTGAACTGCACCGGAAAGCCGGACACCGTGCTGACCCGGCGCGACAGCGCCATGATCCGGGTGGTGTCGATGCCGGTGTGAAAGGGCATGATGTCGCCGCGGGTGCGCAGGGCCATGACGACTTCTTCCAGCGCGGTGTTGCCGGCGCGTTCGCCCAGCCCGTTGATGGTGCATTCGATCTGCCGCGCACCGCCCTCGACCGCGGCCAGCGCATTGGCCGTGGCCATGCCCAGATCGTTGTGACAATGCGTGGCAAAGATCACCTCCTCGCCGCCGGGCACCTCGGTGATGAGCCGCCGGATCAGGTTGGCGCTTTCGCCGGGGGCGGTGTAGCCCACGGTATCGGGGATATTGATCGTCGTGGCCCCGGCCTTGATCGCGATCTCGATCACCCGGCACAGGTAGTCCCATTCCGTCCGAGTGGCGTCCATCGGCGACCACTGCACGTTGTCGCACAGGTTGCGCGCATGGGTGACCGTCTCGTGGATGCGGTCGGCCATTTCGTCCTGGGTCAGGTCGGGAATGGCCCGGTGCAGCGGCGAGGTGCCGATGAAGGTATGGATGCGGGGCGAGGCGGCGTGCCGGACCGCCTCCCAGGCGCGGTCGATGTCGGTGGGGTTGGCGCGGGCCAGCCCGCAGATCGTCGCGTTGCGGCTGCGCCGGGCGATCTCGGCGACGGCCTTGAAATCGCCTTCCGAGGCGATGGGAAAGCCCGCCTCGATGACATCGACGCCCATCTCGTCGAGCATCTCGGCGATCTCCAGCTTCTCGTCGTGGGTCATGGTCGCGCCGGGGCTCTGCTCGCCGTCGCGCAGCGTGGTGTCGAAGATCAACACGTGGTCGGTCATGGGATGTGGTCCTTGGTGTCCTTAGCGATGGTCTGGCGGGTGTCCGGCGCGTCATCTCCCCTGAGCGGTCGCGCCGAAAGGCACGCTCAGAGGCGGCTAAGGAGAAGCAGGCCGGGCAGGGCCGGGCTGAGAGCGATGCGCGTCATGGAACCGCACTATACGGGCCAAACGTGTTTGCAAAGGGGGCGGCTGCAAAAATGTGCGCTTCCGCGCGCTCTTTATCCGGCCACCGGCGCGGTGCCGCGCCGGACCCTGCCGACGGCGCGGATGGACCCGGCGCCTGCCTCCGGCGGCGGTATTTGCCGACCCGAAGAGGCGGGGAGTCAGATCCAGCTGCGGCTGTCGGCGCGCTCGGGCGGGTCCAGGTGGGGAATGGCGTTGAAACTGGACAGGAAGGTGCCGCTTTCGAGCACGCGGAAGCGGTGGACCGAGGAATTGTAGATCGGCAGCAGCACCTGAGCCAGGCGTTCCGGGTCCAGATCGAGAGCCAGGCGCAGGGCCATGGCGATGACCCCGCCTGAGGTGATGCAAAGCACCCGGCGGCCTGGCGCGGCGGCCTCGTCGAGCACGGTGCGGATGCGCGCCTCGAAGGCGGCGAAGGGTTCGGCACCGGTGATCTCGGCGGCGTGCCAGGCCTTGAAGGTCTGCGGGATGTGCGATGCGAAATCCTGTTCCGAGGCCGGCTGGGCCAGCCCGTGGGTGATCTCGATGTCCCGGGCCAGGGCGAAATAATCCAGCTCGTTGAGGCGCGCGTCGGTGCGGTCGGCGGTCACGCCCATGGCCTGCGCGGTTTCTCGGTGCCGCCGCATGGTGCCGCTGAGGACCTGGTCGAAGGCGGGGTCGTGGCCGCGCATCCACGCGCCCAGCCAGGCCGCCTGCTGGTGGCCCAGCGGCGAGAGCCGGTCGTAGTCCGCTTCGCTTGTGGCGCCCGTGTTGGCCTGGCCGTGCCGGACCATGACGATTTCGCCCATCTTCTGCCTCTTGATGTTGCTGCTGTCGTTGCGTGGCACGCGACCGGCGCGGAGACAACTGGAAAGCCGCGGGCCGCGCCCTAACCTCGCCAGCATGGAAAACGCACTTGTCATCGGCGCCTCGGGCGGGATCGGCGCGGCCCTGGCCGCGGAACTGGAAACACGCGGGTATCGGGTGACCGGGCTGTCGCGGTCGGCCGACGGGCTGGATGTGACCGACGCGGAGTCGGTAGAGCGTCACCTCGGTGCGCTGGAAGGCCCCTTCGCGGCGGTCTTCGTCGCCACGGGCACGCTGGCCGCGGGGGGCGCGCCCGAGAAGGCCCTTTCGGCCATCACGCCCGAGCAGATGGCCAGAGTCATCGCGATCAACACCATCGGCCCGGCGCTGGTGCTGGCGCAGGTGCCGCGGCTGTTGCCGCGCGAGGGGCGCTCGGCGGTAGGCGTTCTGTCGGCGCGCGTCGGGTCCATCAGCGACAACCGGATGGGCGGCTGGTATTCCTACCGGGCCTCCAAGGCCGCCGTGAACCAGGTGATCCATGGCGCGGCGATCGAGATCGGGCGCAAGCGCAAGCAGGCCGTGGTCGCTGCATTGCACCCCGGCACGGTCGAGACAGCCTTCACTGCCGGGTACCCGGGGCATGACAAGGTCACGCCGGAGGTGGCCGCCGGCCGGCTGTGCGACGTCATGGCGAGGCTCGAGCCGGCCCAGTCGGGCGGGTTCTACGACTATGCCGGCACGGAGATCCCCTGGTGACGCGGCTGGTCCTTGTCCTGGGCGATCAGCTGAGCGAAGGCCTGTCGGCGCTGCGTGCGGCGGACAAGGCGCGCGACGTGGTGGTCATGGCCGAGGTGGCCGACGAGGCCGGCTACGTGCCCCATCACCCCAAGAAGATCGCTTTCGTGTTCAGCGCGATGCGCAAGTTCGCCGCCGAGCTGCGCGCGGCGGGCTGGGATGTGCGATACGGCCGCCTCGACGATCGGGCCACGGGGGCGAGCGTCTGTGCCGAGCTGCTGCGCCGTGGCGAGGAGGTCGGCGCGACCGAGGTCCTCGCGACCGAACCGGGCGAGTGGCGCCTGATCGAGGCGCTGCGGGCCTGCCCGCTGCCGGTGACGCTGCAGCCCGATGACCGGTTCCTGTGTTCGCACGCCGACTTCGAGGCCTGGGCCGCCGGGCGCAAGGCCCTGCGGCTGGAATATTTCTACCGCGAGATGCGCAAGACCACGGGCCTGTTGATGGAGGGGGACCACCCCGCCGGGGGCCAGTGGAATTTCGACCATGACAACCGCAAGCCCGCGCCGGGGGCGGTGGATTTCGACGGGCCGATGCGGTTCGCGCCGGATGCGGTGACGCGCGAGGTTCTGGACATGGTGGCCGACCGTTTCGGCGACAATTTCGGCGACCTGGAGGATTTCTGGTTCGCCACGGATCGCGCGCAGGCCCGCCGGGCGCTGGCGCATTGGGTCGCGGGCGGCCTGCCGAAATACGGCGACTACCAGGACGCGATGGTGACCGGCGAGCGGTTCCTCTGGCATGGCGTGATCTCGATGTATGTCAACGCCGGGTTGCTGGGGCCGATGGAGGTCTGCGCGGCGGTCGAACAGGCCTGGCGCGACGGGCGCGCCCCGCTGAACGCGGCCGAGGGGTTCATCCGCCAGGTCATCGGCTGGCGCGAATACGTGCGGGGCATCTATTTCCTGGAAGGGCCGGACTACACCGCGCGCAACGCGCTGGGCCAGACGCGCGATCTGCCACCGGTCTACTGGGGCGGGGAAACCGGGATGCGCTGCATGGCCGAGGCCGTGGGCCAGACCCGGACCGAGGCCTATGCCCACCATATCCAGCGGCTGATGGTGACGGGCAACTTCGCGCTGCTGGCCGGGGTCGACCCGGCGCAGGTTCACGAGTGGTACCTGGCGGTTTACGCGGATGCCTACGAATGGGTCGAGGCGCCGAACGTGATCGGGATGAGCCAGTTCGCCGATGGCGGGATCATCGCCTCCAAGCCCTATGTCTCCAGCGGCAACTACATCAACAAGATGTCGGATTACTGCAAGGGCTGCGCCTATTCCGTCACCAAGAAGACGGGGCAGGGGGCCTGCCCGTTCAACCTGCTTTACTGGCATTTCATGGACCGGCACCGCGACCGCTTCGCGGGCAACCCGCGGATGGCGCAAATGTACCGGACCTGGGACCGCATGGATGCCGACAAGCGCGAGGTGATCCTGTCGGAGGCCGAGCAGGTACTGGCCCGGCTGGACGCGGGCGAGGTGGTGTAGGGCGCAACGGGGTGGGCCCGAGCCGGTGCAAATCCGCAAGGACACGCGGCCAGGCAACGCAGCTGCGAAACATGCTCTGGCGACTGTGGTCTGCACGTGGCACTAATACCTCCATGACAAGTGCCTGCCAGCATCGAGGAAAGATGCATTGAACCTGCTTTCGACATTCATCAAGCCGATGCACCCCGAGGGCAAAAGGTTCGTTGCGATCTTTGCGGCCGGGACTGTTGGCCTTTTCCTGGTTGCCTCTGTCCTCGGCTGGATCGGTGTCGGGCTTACGATCTGGTGTTACTACTTCTTTCGCGACCCGCATCGCGTCACGCCCACACGGCCCGGCGTGATCGTGAGCCCGGCCGACGGGATCGTGTCACTGATCGAACCGGCTGTTCCGCCGGCCGAACTGGGTATGGCCGACACGCCGCTCACGCGGATCAGCGTGTTCATGAGTGTCTTCGATTGCCATGTGAACCGAAGCCCGATTGCAGGGGAAATCACATCGGTCGCCTATCGCCCGGGAAAGTTCGTCAGCGCGTCGCTTGACAAGGCCAGCACGGATAACGAACGCAATGGTGTGTGCCTGCGCCTTGCCGGCGGACAAGAGCTTGCTGTCGTCCAGATTGCCGGCTTGGTGGCCCGTCGCATTGTCTGTTTCGTGAAACAGGGCGACCGGCTGAGCACCGGTGACCGGTTCGGCCTGATCCGCTTCGGCTCACGGCTGGACGTGTACCTGCCCCCTGATGTCGCCCCCCTCGTTGCTGTCGGGCAGACCATGATCGCGGGCGAGACGGTGCTGGCGGAGCTGGACATGGCCGGGACGGAAGGCGCCGATGCCGACGAATAACGGCAAATCCTTCACCGACCTCCCACTGGTCCAGTTGGTCCCGAACATGCTGACCATCGCGGCCATCTGCGCGGGGGTGTCGGCCATCCGTTTCGGCGTGCAGGGCGACTATCAATTGGCGGTGCTGTTGATTGTGGCGGCCTGCATCCTCGACGGCCTGGATGGAAAGATCGCACGGCTCTTGGGTGGTGACAGCAAAATGGGGGCCGAGCTGGACTCGCTCGCTGACTTCGTGAATTTCGGTGTTGCCCCCCCGCTCGTGATCTATCTGTGGGCGCTGCAGGACATGCCCAGTGCGGCGTGGCTGTGCGTGCTGGTCTTCGCGATCTGTTGTGTCCTCCGCTTGGCGCGGTTCAACGTGAGCAACAATGCCGATGGAGACGCCCGCCCCCCTGACGACGATTTTGTCGGTGTCCCGGCACCGGCAGGCGCGATCCTGGTCCTCCTGCCGATGTCCGTTTCCTTTGCCTTTTCAAATCAACCGCTTCTGCCCGACGTTTTGATTTGCGGCCATATGGTCCTGGTCGGAATGGCCATGATCAGTCGCATCCCGACATGGTCGCCCAAGCGGCTCCGAATTTCACGCGGGAACATCAAGTACTTTCTGCTCGGGTTCGCCTTGATCGTCGCCACGTTGCTGACCTACGCTTGGATCACGCTGGTGGTCTTCTCGTTTGGATACGTGGCAATGGTCATCTGGAGCCAGATTGCCGCGTTCTCAGACACTTACGGGAAGGAAGACTGACTTGGAAATCGAAGCCGTTCAGACCTCATACGCACGCTGGGCACCGGTCTATGACAAGACCTTTGGCGCTGTCACCAATGTCGGCCGACGCCGGGCCGTGCGGTATATCAACGGGCTGTCCGGCACCGTGCTGGAGGTCGGTGTCGGAACCGGCCTTGCCCTGCCGTATTACAAGGCCGATCTGCAGGTCACCGGAATTGATTTCAGCACCGACATGCTCGCCAAGGCCCGGGCCAAGGTTCAGCGGCTGAACCTCGCGCAGGTGGTCGAGCTGCGCCAGATGGACGCGCGCTTGCTGGAGTTCGACGATGCCAGCTTTGACACGATTGCGGCCATGCACGTGCTGTCCGTGGTTCCAGAACCGGAAAAGGTGATGGCAGAGATTGTGCGGGTCCTGAAGCCCGGCGGGCGCGTGGTGATCACGAACCACTTTGTGCGAGAACGCGGGTTTCTGGCGTTCCTCGAACGTGTCTCGTCTCCCTTTGCCAATGTCCTTGGCTGGCACTCGGATTTTGAAATGGACACTGTTTTGCAAGACCCGTCACTGGCGATCGCGGAGCAGGCGCCCCTCCCGCCGCTCGGCATGATGACGTTCCTCGTTCTGCAGAAGTCCGGCGCGGCCGACGGGACTGACCAAACCGAAACCGAGCGTTGAGCGGCGGTCCGCCAATGACCGTGACGCCGACCTCTACTCGGTCGCCTGCTCGTCGCTGACGGGGTCGGCGGCCGGGCTGCCGCTGTCTTGGCTGACGAGGGCGCCGTCCTGCCACTCGCCCTCGGCCACCTGGCCGGTGGCGTAGGTCATGGTTCCCTCGCCCTGGCGGCGGCCCGAGCGGAAGGTGCCCTCGTAGACATCGCCGTTGGCGTAGGTGGCCACGCCCTGGCCGCTGATTTCGCCGTTTTCCCACTCGCCCTCGTAGACGAAGCCGTCGGCCATGGTGATCTTTCCGGTGCCGTGGCGCTGGCCGTCCTTGAACTCGCCCTCGTAGACGGTTCCGTCGGCATAGGTGGCCGTGCCGGTGCCGTTGCGCTGACCGTTGGCCCATTCCCCGGTGTAGGAATATCCGTCGGCATAGGTCATCGTGCCCTGGCCGTGGTTCTTGCCGTCCTTGAACTCGCCCTCGTAAACCAGCCCGTTGGCGTAGGTGGCGACGCCCTCGCCATGGATCACGCCGTTGCGCCATTCACCCTCGTAGGTGGAGCCGTCGGGATAGGTGATCTTGCCGGTGCCGTGGGCGATGTCGTCCTTGAACTCGCCCACGTAGGTCGAGCCGTCGGGATAGGTCACCTCGCCTTCGCCCTCGATCTGGCCCTCGGACCACTGGCCGACGTAGCGATAGCCGTCTGTCCCGGTGAAGGTTCCCTCGCCGTGGCGCATGTCGTTCTTGAAGTCGCCCTGGTAGACGTCGCCGTTGGCAAAGGTCACGGTGCCCTCGCCCTCGCGCTTGCCGGCCACGAGGTCGCCTTCGTAGATGTCGCCGTTGGGCTGGATCAGGCGCCCCTCGCCCTGGATCTGGCCGTCCTCCCAGGTGCCTTCGTAGACCAGCCCGTCGGGCATGGTCAGCTTGCCTTCGCCCTGGCGCGTGCCATCCACGAGGTTGCCCTCGTAGACCGCGCCGTCGGGATAGGTGATGCGGCCGACGCCCTGCTTGACGCCGTTGACCCAGGGCCCCTCATAGACATAGCCGTCGGGGCTGCGCATGACCCCCTGGCCGTGGTGCATCGCGTTGCGGAACTCGCCCTCGTAGACGACGCCGTTGGCATAGCGCGCGATGCCGCGCCCGGTGATGTTGCCCTCGGTCCAGTCGCCTTCGTAGGTGCCGCCGTCGGCGAAGGTGATCTTGCCGGTTCCGTGCGGCTTGCCCGCGGCAAATTCGCCCTCGTAGACCGAGCCATTCGGGAATTTCGCCGTGCCCTCGCCGCGAATCTCTCCCTCGAACCATTCGCCGGTGTATTCATAGCCGTTGGGCAGCCGGTACGTGCCCTGGCCGTGCTGCAGACCGTTCAGGAACTGGCCCTCGTAGACGCCACCGTCGTCGTATTGCTTGGTCTGCACCGACTGCGCCCCGGCTGGCAGTGCGGCCAGCGCGACCAGCGTGGCGGCAAGGATGTGATGCGACTTGGTGCGCGGCATGATCGGCGGCTCTCCCCACAATTTGCGCCAAGGGTAATCAGCACGGCGCGACAAGACAACGGAGAAACCGGCCCGCCCCTGGGCATTCGGCTTCACCTTGCCCGCCGATCTGCTACATGGCCCGCAGGACTTACCGAGGGTGTTCCGCAATGGCCGACCGCTTCCGCCTGACACTGGCACAGCTCAACCCCACCGTGGGCGATATCGCGGGCAATGCCGCAAAGGCGCGCGCGGCCTGGGACAAGGGCAGGGCGGCCGGCGCCGACATGGTGATGCTGCCCGAGATGTTCATCACCGGCTATCAGCCGCAGGACCTGGTGATGAAACCCGCCTTCGTGCGCCGCGCGGTCGAGGCCATCGCGGCGCTGGCGGCGGACTGTGCCGATGGCCCGATCCTCGGCGTCGGCGGGCCGATGGCCGAGGACGACAAGCTGCACAACACCTATTTCATTCTCAGGGGTGGCAAGGTGCATGCCACGACGCGCAAGTATTTCCTGCCCAATTTCAACGTTTTCGACGAGGTCCGGGTGTTCTCGCGCGGCGACATGCAGGGCCCGTGGGATGCCGGGCCGCTGCGCATCGGCACGCCGGTCTGCGAGGATGCCTGGTATCCGGATGTCTGCGAGGCCATGGCCGAGAGCGGGGCCGACCTGCTGCTTGTGCCCAACGGCAGCCCCTATTTCCGCGACAAGCGCGAAGTCCGCATGAACCAGATGGTCGCCCGGGTGACCGAATGCGACCTGCCGCTGGTCTATCTGAACACGGTCGGCGGGCAGGACGACCAGGTGTTCGACGGCGGCTCTTTCGTGCTCAACCGCCACGGGGCGTTGGTGGTGCAGCTGCCGCATTTCGAGGAGGCCATCGCCGAGGTTGAGTTCACCCGCAGCGCGGAGGGCTGGCAGGCCGAGGCCGGCTTGATGGCGCATGTCCCCGACAGCCTGGAGGATGATTACAACGCGATGGTGCTCGCCCTGCGCGACTACATCGCCAAGAGCGGCTTCGAAAAGGTGCTGCTGGGCCTGTCCGGCGGAGTGGATTCGGCCGCCGTGGCGGCCATCGCCGTGGATGCGCTGGGCCCCGACAACGTGCGCTGTGTCATGCTGCCCTCAGCGTATACCTCGCAGGGCTCGCTGGACGATGGCCGGGCCGCCTCCACGGCGCTGGGCGTGCGCTACGACACTGTGCCCATCGGCGCGGTGCGCGACGCGGTGACCGGCACGCTGGCCCCGCTGTTCGAGGGCCTGTCCGAAGGCCTGACCGAGGAAAACATCCAGTCGCGCATCCGCGGGCTGCTGTTGATGGCGCAGTCCAACAAGTTCGGCGAGATGCTGCTGACCACCGGCAACAAGTCCGAGGTGGCCGTGGGCTATGCCACGATCTACGGCGACATGGCCGGCGGCTACAACCCGATCAAGGACCTTTACAAGACGCGGGTCTTCGACATCTGCCGCTGGCGCAATGCCAATCACCGCGACTGGATGCTTGGGCCGGCCGGCGAGGTCGTGCCGCAAGCGATCCTCGACAAGCCGCCCTCGGCCGAGCTGCGTGCCGACCAGAAGGACAGTGACAGCCTGCCCGACTACCCGGTGCTCGACGGGATCCTCCAGATGCTGGTGGACGACGAGGCCAGCGTCGCCGAGTGCGTGGCGGCCGGGTATGCCCGCGATGATGTCAAGCAGGTCGAGGGCCTGCTCTATACCAGCGAATACAAGCGGTTCCAGTCGGCCCCCGGGCCGCGCCTGTCACGCCGCGCCTTCTGGCTGGACCGGCGCTATCCCATCGTGAACCGCTGGCGCGACGAGGGCTGATAGCGCGATTTCGCGGCGCTTCGGTCGAATTGGGTTACTCAGTGCGCAAGTGCACAAGGTCTGCGGACCCATGGGCGGCGACAGCGCCAGACAGGGCGATTATTTCCTCCGTGTTCAAATTTCTGACGCAAGGAGCCTGCGATGAGCACGCCCAAGATCACGATCATCTACTATTCCACCTATGGCACCAACCACGGTGTTGCCCAAACCGCCGCCAAGGCCGCCGAGGATGCCGGCGCCGAGGTCCGCCTGCGCCGCGTTGCTGAAACCGCCCCGGCCGAGGTCGTCGCCGGCCAGGACGCCTGGAAGGCTGCCGCCGAGGCGCAATCCGATATTCCCGAGGCCACGCTCGATGACGTTGATTGGGCCGACGGGCTGTTCCTTTCCTCGCCCACGCGGTTCGGCACCGTGGCCAGCCAGATGCGCGCCTTTATCGACACGCTCGGCCCGCTCTGGATGGAGGGCAAGCTCGCGGACAAGACCGTGACGGCAACCACCTCCAGCCAGAACCCCAACGGCGGGGCCGAATCCACGCTGCTTGGGTTTTACACGACCTTCATGCACTGGGGCGCGATCATCGTGCCGCCGGGCTACACCGACGCGGTGAAATTCGAGGACGGCGGCAATCCGTACGGATTCTCGACCACGCCGGGCGCGTTGGACGATATCGGCCAAAGATCGGTCGCCCACCAGGCCCGCCGGCTGACAGAAGTCACGGCAAGACTCGGCGGCTGACATCCGGCATGATGACAGCAACAGGCGCGTCGGCCGGCCGGCGCGCCTGTTTTTGGGACTACAGGACCTCGACCTCGGTCTGCTCCAGCAGCGCCTCGAAGTCCTGCGGCAAACAGAGCTGCGTGCCTTCGGTCATGCAGGCCGCCGAGGCGGCGGCCGACCCGCGGCGGAAGGCCTCGTCAACCGGGTGATCCTGTGCCAGCGCCATGACGAATCCGCCGACGAAGCTGTCGCCAGCGCCGACCCGGCTGCGCACGGCGATATTGGCGGCATTGACCCGCAGCTGGCGGGTGCCGTCCGACAGGACCGACCCGTCGGCGCCGCGGGCCACGATCACAAGTTGCGCCGCTCCCTGCCGGACCAGACGTTCGGCAAAGGCGGCGCTGTCGGCGCGGCTGCGCAGGGGGCGGCGCGCCAGGGTCTCGGCCTCGTGGCTGTCCATGCGCAGCAGGAACGGCGGCGTGTCCTGCCCGGCGGCCAGATGCGCCAGCGCCGGGCCGGAGGTGTCCAGTACGACGCGCGCGCCGGTTTCGCGGACATCATGGCAGATGCGGGCGTAAAGATCGGGCGAGGCCCCGTGCGGCCCGCTGCCCGAAAGCACGATAAAGCCGTCGCGCGTGGCACTGTCACGGATGGCGTCGCGGACGCGCCGGATATCCGCGCCCGTCCAGTCGGGGCCGGGCAGCATGAAGCGGAACTGGTCGTTGGTGCTCAGGTCCGTGACGGCAAGGCTCTGGCGCGTGTCGCCGGGGGCGGCATGAACGACGATGTCCAGCCCGGTGTCGCGCAGCAGGTGCTCCAGCGCGGTGCCGGTGTCGCCGCCCAGCGCGACGAAGGCGCGAGAGGCCCCGCCAAGTTGATGGATGGCACGCGCCACGTTGAGCCCGCCGCCGCCCGGGTCCGTTTCAGGCGGGGCGCAGCGCATCTTGGCGTTGGCCTCCATCTGCGCGACGGAGGTCGACAGATCGAACGCCGGGTTGAGCGTGACGGTGAGAATATCGTGCATCGAGGGCCTCCTGTTGGCGCTAACATAGCCACAGGATGCGGCCGATGCCAAGGCGGCTTCCCGGGGGCGGCTTTTCCCGTTTTCACTCTGCAAGGCTCAAAGCACCGATCCGGGGCCGTGCCCCGGACCGGTTGGGCTTCGCCCGTTCGCACCTCGAAAGGTCCCCCGGACCTTTCGCCGGGGCGGTGCCCCGGACCGGTTGGGCTCCGCCCGTTCGCATCTCGAAAGGTCCACCGGACCTTTCGCCGGGGCCGTGCCCCGGACCGGTGCTCACTCCCACCAGCGGTCTATTGTGGCGATGTCGGCGTCGGACCAGCCGAAGTGATGGGCGAATTCGTGTGTCGTCACATGGGCGACGAGATTTGTCAGCGTCACGTCGCGCTCGGCCAGTTCCATCAGGATGGGCTGGCGGAACAGCCAGACGATGTCCGGGCCGTGCGGCACGTCATGGCTGGATTTCTCGGTCAGCGGGATGCCGTCGTACATTCCCGTGATCTCTTCACGCTGGGCCTGCGCATCGTCGCCGGGGTCGAGCAGATGATCGGGCAACCAGTCCGCGGCCTGGATCGCGACGTCGCGGGCCAGCGCCGCGAAGGGGGCGGGCAGCCCGGCGACGGTGTCGCGGGCGATCTCCTCGATACGGGCCAGGCTGGGCGTTTCCATGAGGGCGATATGGACAATTTCGAGCGGCTGTGAAAGAGCCTGCATCCGTAACTGGAGAGCCCCATGACCATCACCCGCTTTGCCCCCTCGCCCACGGGTCACCTACACATTGGCAATCTGCGCGCGGCGCTGTTCAACTACTGCATCGCGCGCCAGGCCGGGGGCACCTTCATCCTGCGCATCGACGACACCGACCCGGACCGGTCGGAGGAGGCCTATGTCGCGGCGATCAAGGAGGACCTGACTTGGCTGGGCCTGACCTGGGATCGGGTGGAACGCCAGTCGGACCGGCTGGACCGATACGCCGCCGCCAAGGCGCGGCTGATCGAGATGGGCCGGCTTTACGAGTGTTTCGACACGCCCGACGAGTTGGAGCTCAAGCGCAGAAAGCAGATGAACATGGGCCGGCCACCGGTCTACGACCGCTCAGGCATTGACCTGACCGAGGACCAGAAACAGGCCTACCGCGACGCGGGGCGCACGGGTCACTGGCGCTTCAAGCTGGATCACGAGCGGATTGAGTGGACCGACGGTATTCTCGGCGAGGTCTCCATCGACGCGGCCAGTGTCAGCGACCCGGTGCTGATCCGCGGCGACGGGCAGGTGCTGTATACGCTGGCCTCGGTCGTGGATGACACCGAGATGGGGATCACCGACGTGGTGCGCGGCTCGGACCACGTCACCAACACCGCAACGCAGATCCAGATGATCCGGGCGCTGGGCGGGACGGTGCCGAATTTCGCGCATCACTCGCTGCTGACGGGACCGCAGGGTGAGGCGCTGTCCAAGCGGCTGGGCACGCTGGCGCTGCGCGACCTGCGCGCGCGGGGGATCGCGGCCATGGCGGTGAATTCGTTGATGGCGCGGCTAGGGTCCGCGGATCCTGTGGAGCTGCGCGAAAGCATCGACGAGGTTGTCGCGGGCTTCGATCTGTCGCGGTTCGGCAGCGCGCCGACCAAGTTCGACAGCGACGACCTTGTGCCGCTGACCCATCGCTGGCTGGCTGCCCGGCCGTTCTTGGAGGTCGAAGCCCGCGTGCGGGCGCTGGGCGTACCGGATGACCTGGCTGAGGTGTTCTGGGAGGTGGTGCGCGAGAATATCGCCACGCTTGATGACATGGCCGACTGGTGGCGGCTTTTCCGCGACGGGGCCAAGCCCAAGGTCGCCGAGGAAGACGCGGATTTCGTCGCGACGGCGCTGGGGCTGCTAGGCGATCCGCCCTATACCTCAGAGACCTGGGCCGACTGGACCGCCGCGGTCAAGGCGGCCACGGGCCGCAAGGGCAAGAGCCTTTTCATGCCGCTGCGCCGGGCGGTCACGGGCATGGACCGCGGGCCGGAGATGGCCGACGTGATGCGCCTGATGCAGGTCAAGCCCCGGGCCTGACGGGGCGGGCGATCCGGTGACGGATCGCGCCGCTTGCGTCGACGCAAGCGGGCACGCGCTGTCGACAGCGCGTGCGCTGCCACTCAGGACCGGGCCGGGAACACCCTGGCCCCGATATCCGCCAGCGCCGTGTCCACCAGCCGCCGCTCACCGCGCGAGAGGGGCTGGTGGCGCGGGTAGCGCGGGGCGTGCCGATCGTCGACGATCGGCGTGGCGAACCCGGCCGTGGTCGCGAAAAAGTGCGCCACGCCCTCGCGGCCCAGTAGGTTCAGGTAGCCCTGAATCACCACGTCCAGATAGCTCAGCAGGATGGGATGTTCGGTCGAGGGCGGCGCGAGATGCCCCCGCGCGGCCTCATAGACCGCGACCCGGCGGCGCGAGCGCTCGTGGATCACCTGATCGGTCACGTCGCGGCGCCGGTAGGCCTGTTCGCGCCGGTCCAGCGCGGCCCAGTCCCCACCGGGCACATGCGCCAGAACGCCCCGGATTTCGGCGCCCGCCACAGGTTCGACCGACAGAAAGGCCACGGGGCGCCGCGCGGAATGTTTCCAGACCCGCCGCCAGCCCTGCAGCCGCGCCGGGACGGGGTCCGGGTAGGCGTGCGTCGCCAGGTTCACCAGCGAGCCGTAGCCGAAGAACGCGGGGGGCGGTGTGGTGTCGATCATTCCCGGCCGCGTAGCACGCGGGCCGGTTTCGCGGACAGTGGGCGCAGCGCGAAGGCCAGCCCGGCCAGCAGGGTCGTCAGCACCCCGCCGAGGACGATCCCCAGAGCATTCGGCCAGATCGGCGTGAACCCGGTCTCCATCACATAGGTCGAGACGGCCCAGCCCCCGGCCATGCCCGCCGCCAGGGCGACCAGCGCCGCGGCCAGCCCCAGCAGCGCCGCGCGCAGGGCGAAGCTGCGCAGCACGCGGGCCCTTGACGCGCCGAGTGTCTTGAGCACCGCCGCCTCGTAAGTGCGCGCCCGTTCACCCGCAGCCGCCGCGCCGATCAGCACCAGAAAGCCCGTCACCAGCGTGGCCAGCGCGGCATAGCGCGTGGCCGCCGCGATGCCGCCCAGCACCACCAGGACCCGGTCGATGGCGTCGCGGATGCGGATCGCGGTGATGTTCGGATAGGCCTGGGCCAGGTCGCGCAGGATGGCGGCCTCGGCCTCCGGCGCGGCATAGACGGTGCTGATCCAGCTGTGCGGCGCGCCCCGCAGCGCCGCCGGGTTCATGGACATGACAAAGCCCATGCCCGCGTCGTCGAACTCCACCTGGCGAAAACTGGTGATCTCGGCGGTGATGTCGCGCCCGAGCACGTTGACCGTGAGCGTATCGCCCAGCGACAGGCCCATTTCCGCAGCCTCTTCGCGGCTGAAACTGACCTGGGGCGGACCACCGTAATTGGCCGGCCACCATTGCCCGTCGGTGATCACCGTGCCCGGCCGTGGGTCCGTCGAATAGGTCAGCCCGCGATCGCCCTCGATCACCCAGTGGTCGGTGACGTCCTCGGCCGGCTGGCCGTTGATGCGGGTGATGATGCCACGCAGCATCGGCGCGATCTCGTAGTCTCGGACCGCCGGGTCCTCGTCCAGCCGGGCGCGAAAGCCGTCGATCTGGTCGGGCTGGATGTCCACGAAGAAATAAGACGGTGCAACCTCCGGCAGGTCATCGGAAATGGATTGGCGCAGGTTGCCGTCGATCTGGCCCACGGCAGCCAGAACCGCCAAGCCGAGGCCCAGCGACAGCACCACCGATGTCGTTTCGCCCCCCTGCGCCCCGATGGCGCCGAGGGCCAGCCGCAGGGTCGGCCGGCCGCGCGCGGCCCCCTTGAAGCGGCGCGCCAGCCAGCCGATCCCCAGCGCGGCCAGCACCAACAGCACCAGCGCCGCCGCGATCCCCCCCGTGGTCGACAGCGTCAGGACAGCGGTGCCCGAGAACCATATCGCCGCCCCGACCAGCCCGGCCAGCAGCGCAGCCATGGCCACGAGGTAGCGCGGCGCCGGCAAACGCCCCGCCGCGCCGCCGATATCGCGGAACAGCGTGGCCGCGCGTATCTGCTCGGTCCGGGCCAGCGGCCAGAGGGTGAAGATGCCGGCGGTCAGCACGCCGTAGAGCGCGGCCTCGGCCAGTGGCGCGGGGTAGAGCGTGAACGCGGCCGGGATCGGCAGGCGGTCGACGATCAGCGGCGACAGGGCCAACGGCACCAACGCGCCCAGCACCACGCCGATTCCGACGCCGATAAGGGTCAGGATCCCGATCTGGATGACATAGGTCAGGAAGATCGTGCCGCTGGTCGCGCCAAGGGTCTTGAGCGTGGCGATAACCTCGGTCTTTCCGGCAAGATAGGCGCGCACGGCCGCCGAGACGCCGACCCCGCCCACGGCCAGCCCCGACAGGCCCACCAGCACCAGAAAGGCGCCGATGCGGTCGACGAACTGGCTGACCCCCGGCGCGCCGTCGCGGGCATCGCGCCAGCGCAGCCCGCTGTCGCTGAACCGCGCCTCGGCCTCGGCCTGCAGCGCGGCGAGGTCGGATCCCTCGGGCAGGTCCAACCGGTAGTTGCTGTCCATCAGCGTGCCCTCGCCCAGAAGACCACTGTCGGCCAGATCGTCCAGCCGCACCAGCGTGCGCGGGCCCAGCCCGAAGCCGCCGCCGGAATTGTCGGGGTAGGACTCCAGCACGGCGGATAGCACAAACTCCTGCGTGCCCAGCCGGAAGGTGTCGCCGGGGTCAAGCGCCAGCCGGTCGGCCAGCACCTGTTCAACGACCGCGCCGGGCAAGTCCTCGGTGCCGGCGAAGGCCTGCTCCAGCGGCATCGCCGGGTCCAGCTCGACCGCCCCGATCAGCGGATAAAGCGCATCGACCGCCTGCACCTGCGTCAGGCCGCGCTCGGGCGGATCGCCGGGAACCACCGCCATCGATCGGAAATCCACCGTTTCCGAGACCGCCTCTGCGGTCGCCTCCATCCACGCTTCCTCTTCGGGGGTCGCGAAGCGATAGGTGAAGGTGACAACGGCGTCGCCGCCCAGCAATTCCGCGCCTTCGTCGGCCAGCCCGGCCTGGATCGAGGCGCGGATGGTGCCCACAGCGGCAATCGCCATGACCCCCAGCGCCAGGCAGGCCAGGAAGATGCGAAAGCCCCGCAGCCCGCCGCGCAATTCGCGCCGCGCCAGTCTGTACGCCATCCCGGTGTTCATTCCGCCGCCTGCCTGCTGGTGTCCAGGCGTCCGTCGCGCAAGTGAACCACGCGGTCGCAACGCCGAGCCAGATCGGGCGCATGGGTGACAAGGACCAGCGTCGCGCCATGGCGTTCGCGCAGGCCGAACAGCATGTCGATGATCGCCGCGCCGTTGGTCTCGTCAAGGTTGCCCGTGGGCTCGTCGGCCAGCAGGATCTTGGGCCGCGGCGCGGCGGCCCGCGCGAGGGCCACGCGCTGCTGCTCGCCCCCCGACAACTGGCCGGGGTAATGCCCGGCCCGGTCGGACAGGCCCATGGCCGACAGCTCGGCCTGCGCGCGGTCGAAGGCATCGCGGTGTCCGGCCAGCTCCAGCGGCGTGGCGACGTTTTCCAGCGCCGTCATCGTCGGGATGAGGTGGAAGGACTGGAAGACCACCCCCATATTGTCCCTGCGGAACCGCGCCAGCGCGTCTTCCCCCATCCGGGTGATGTCGGTGCCGAGCGCGGTGATGCGCCCCGATGTCGCGGTGTCCAGCCCGCCCATCAACATGAGGAGTGACGATTTGCCAGACCCGCTCGGCCCGACCAGCCCCATGGTCTCCCCGCGCGCCACCTGCAGCGAGATCTCGTGCAGGATGTCGACGCGGCCCGCGTTACCCATCAGGGACAACGAGACATCATTCAGGGAAAGGGCGGGGTCATTCATGGCGCGGGCCTTCGGCACGTTGCGGTCCCTCACATATGGAGCGATTGTCGCGGCCCGCAATGCGGCGATTGCAATCCTAGTGCTGTCCGGGGCCGCGCAGGCCGAGACGGTGACGATCGCCGCGCTGGGCGACAGCCTGACCCAGGGCTACGGGCTGATCGAGCAGGAGGGCTTCGTGCCGCAGATGCAGGCTTGGCTGCGCGACCAGGGCGCGGATGTCGAGATCATCAACGCCGGCGTGTCGGGCGATACCACCGCCGGGGGGCTGTCGCGGGTGGACTGGACCCTGACACCCGAGGTGGACGCCATGATCGTCGCGCTGGGCGGCAACGACATGCTGCGCGGCATCGCGCCCGAGGTGGTACGCGCCAACCTCGACGGGATCATGCAAGCGGCCGCGGAGGCCGATACCCCGGTCCTGCTGGTGGGCATGGAGGCGCCGGGCAACTACGGCCCCGACTACAAGGCCGCCTTCGATTCGATCTATGCCGACCTCGCCGAGTCCCACGACAGCCTGCTGTTCGACAACTTCTTCGCGGGAATCATGTCCGACGATCTGTCGCGCGCCCGGTCGCGCTTCATGCAGCCGGACGGCATCCACCCCAATGCCGACGGTGTGAAGCGAATCGTCTCGGCCATGGGGCCGGCGGTTCTGGACCTCGTCGCGCGGGCCGACTGAGGCCCGGGTGGCGGAACGCCCGGACATGCCGGCCCGGGCGTCCAGAGTTTCTCGGGGGGCGGCCGGGCCTCAGGCCAGCGCCAGGTCGACCGCGGATTTGCGGCCGTCACGGCCTTCCTGCAACTCGTAGGTCACCTTCTGGTCGTCGGCGAGGCCGGTCAGACCGGACCGCTCGACCGCCGAGATGTGGACGAAGACATCCTTGCCGCCGTCCTCGGGGGCGATGAAGCCATACCCCTTGGTGGTGTTGAACCATTTGACTGTGCCAGTGGCCATATCACTGTATCCTTCAGTTTACTCCGCTCGCGGGATGCAGCGGATCGGCTCGTCAGTGCAGAGGATCGAGAGACTGCGCCGATAGAGGAGACAGTGGTAGATCGTGGTAACGTCGCGCTGACAAGATGCGCATCTTGCCGAAACGGATCAAGTGAAATTCCTGTGGCACGGGATTAGGCAAGGTGCCGCCCTGCACGGCAGAGGGCCGCGCGGGGATTACACGCGGCGCCATTCCCCTTGGTCGCCGCGCGCCCGGTCTGCTAGGGCTGTCGAGAGTTCGCAAACCTTCGGGGAGACAGATGTTCAAGTTTCTATTCGGACGCAAGGGCGGCGCGGAGCCGGTCAAGGAAACCCAGCGCGAGACGCTGGAGCGCGCCATCGGCGAGATCAACGAGATCATGGCGGGGCTGACGGACAAGCCCAAGCTGACCGTCGACATGGACACCGGCGGTCTGACGCTGGACCTGCCCGAGCAGATGCCCGACGAGGCCCTGGCGCTGCCCGCCCCGGCGGCGGACACGGCGGCGGACGACACCGCGGACACCGCCGAGGCTGACACCGACAAGCCCGCGGCCTGAGCGCCGCACCCCCGCAACGCAAAAAGGGGCAGCCGAAGCCGCCCCTTTCCAAATCATGTCGCGTCCGGCTCAGGCCAGGGCGAGGTTCGTCGCGCTCTCGCGGCCGTCGCGGCCGGCTTCGACGTCGAAGGTGACCTTCTGATCGTCGGCCAGGCCGGTCAGCCCGGCCCGCTCGACGGCGGAGATGTGGACGAAAACGTCCTTGCCGCCGGTCTCAGGGGCGATGAAGCCGAAGCCTTTGGTGGTGTTGAACCATTTCACGGTGCCATTGGCCATGTGAAGTCTTCCTTATGATGCATGCTGCCCGCGGAAGTGCGGCAGCCCGGCGTCGTCAGTCTGGGTCGAAGAACTGAGTGCCGGTCAAGGAAGTCAGGGTCGAGGTAGAATAACGTCTGCAAGATTGCGTATGTCGAAGGCCCAGCCGTTTGGCAAGGGATAATCGCGGAAGACCGACTTCCGATCCATGGGCCGACTAGAAATCAAACAGCTCAGACAGGAAGCTTTCCTTTTTCTTGCGCCTCGGGCGTCCGCCGTCATTTCCGAAACCGGCATCCATGTCGCCCCGCGAGGCAGGTTCCGGCGTCTGCGGCGCGCTGCGATCAATGATCTTGTCAAGCTCGCCACGGTCAAGCCAGACGCCGCGACATTCCGGGCAATAATCAATCTCGACGCCCTGACGTTCGGCGATTTGCAGGGTGTTTCCATCAATGGGGCATTTCATGGCGCACTCCTCTCTGACCATTGGCGATAGATATGGGTGCGCCACTGAGGGTTCTCAACACCCATGCCCGACACGGCCCGGAACAGGTTCGCGCGGGCCGCACCACCACTGTCTCACCTCGCAAACTTCTTGTGCTTCAGCCGCTTCGGCTCCAGCGCGTCGGCGCCCAGGCGGCGTTTCTTGTCTTCCTCGTAGTCCTCGAAGTTGCCCTGGAACCATTCGACGTGGGCGTCGCCCTCGAAGGCGAGGATGTGGGTGCAGATACGGTCGAGGAAGAAGCGGTCGTGCGAGATGACGACGGCGCAGCCGGCGAAGTCGGTCAGGGCGTCCTCCAGCGCGCGCAATGTTTCGACGTCCAGGTCGTTTGTGGGCTCGTCGAGCAGCAGCACGTTGCCGCCCGATTTCAGCAGCTTGGCCATGTGCACGCGGTTGCGTTCGCCCCCCGACAGCAGGCCGACCGTTTTCTGCTGGTCGCCGCCCTTGAAGTTGAAGGCGCTGCAATAGGCGCGCGAATTCATTTGCGCGTCGCCCAGCTGGATGATCTCGCCGCCGCCCGAGATTTCCTCCCACACGGTGTTGTCGGGGTTCAGGGCGTCGCGCGACTGGTCGACGTAGGACAGTTCGACCGTGTCGCCGTATTCCACGCTGCCCGCGTCGGGCTGGTCCTGCCCGGTCAGCATCTTGAACAGCGTCGATTTGCCAGCGCCGTTGGGGCCGATGACGCCGACGATGCCGCCCGGGGGCAGCGAGAAATCGAGGTTCTCGATGAGCAGCTTGTCGCCCATCGCCTTGGTCATCCCCTCGACCTCGATCACCTTGCCGCCAAGGCGCGGGCCGTTGGGGATGATGATCTGGGCGCGCGACAGTTTCTCGCGTTCGGACTGGTTGGCCAGCTCCTCGTAGGCCTGGATGCGGGCCTTGGACTTGGCCTGCCGGGCCTTCTGGCCCTGCTGCATCCATTCCAGTTCGCGTTCCAGCGTCTTCTGCCGGGACTTGTCTTCGCGCGCTTCCTGCGCCAGCCGCTTGGCCTTCTGGTCCAGCCAGCTGGAGTAGTTGCCCTCGTAGGGGATACCCGACCCGCGGTCGAGTTCGAGGATCCAGCCGGTGATGTCGTCGAGGAAGTAGCGGTCGTGGGTGACGATCAGGATGGTGCCCTTGTAGTCGATCAGGTGCTGTTGCAGCCAGGCGATGGTTTCGGCGTCAAGGTGGTTGGTCGGCTCGTCGAGCAGCAGCATGTCGGGCGCTTCCAGCAGCAGCTTGCACAGCGCAACGCGGCGCACCTCGCCGCCCGAGAGCGTTTCCGGCATGGCGTCGTCGGGGGGGCAGCGCAGGGCCTCCATCGCGACGTCGATCTGGGCGTCGAGGTCCCAGAGGTTCTCGGTGTCGATCTCGTCCTGCAACTGCGCCATCTCGTCGGCGGTCTCGTCGGAGTAGTTCATTGCCAGCTCGTTGAACCGCTCCAGCTTGGCGCGTTTCGCGGCCACGCCCTCCATGACGTTGTCGCGCACGGTCTTGGCGGGGTCCAGTTGCGGTTCCTGCGGCAGGTAGCCGACGCGCGCGCCCTTGGCGGCCCAGGCCTCGCCGGTGAACTCGGTGTCCAGCCCGGCCATGATGCGCAACAGGGTGGACTTGCCGGCGCCGTTGACGCCGACGACGCCGATCTTGACGCCGGGCAGGAAGGACAGGCGGATGTTCTCGAAGCACTTCTTGCCGCCGGGATAGGTCTTGGAGACACCATCCATGTGGTAGACATATTGGTAAGACGCCATGACGCACCCCCTGTAACGCGTTGTCGATATCGTCGGGTCGATAACGGCTTGGGCCGGGCGCTTCAACTGCGGATCAATGCGGGTCAGCCAGAGATCATGCGCAGCGGCCTGTTGGCGGAGCGCGCTTCGAGCCAGGCCGGAAGATCCGCGGGGCGCAACGGGCGCGACACCCAGAAGCCCTGCACGGTGGTGCATCCCATGTTGAGCAGGGTGGTCGCGGTCTGGCGGTCCTCGACCCCCTCGGCCACGACCGAGAGCCCGAGGTCGTTGCAAAGCTCGATGATCTTGCGCACGATCTTGGCGGCGGTGTCATCCTGCTGCACATTCCCGACGAGGCTGCGGTCGATCTTGACGCCCGAGACGGCCAGTTCGGCAAGGTGCGCCAGGCCCGCATAGCCGACGCCGAAATCGTCGAGATAGACCTTGAAGCCCGCGTTGCGCAAATCGCGTATGGTCGCGGCATGCGACGAGTTTTCCGTGACCTTGCCGAAGGCAGTGGTTTCGAGAACCTCGATGGCGACCTGATCGCGGGACAGGCCGCCGGCCTCGACCCCCCAGACCAGGCGGTTCACGAATTCGGGATGCGCGAGCAGGCTGCTAGAGGCGTTGAACGAGACGGTCAGGCCGCCGTGCCCGCCCTTGTCCAGCAGGTGTTTCTGTTCCAGCGCCTCGCTCATCGAGCCCAGGTCGAGCGCGCCCATGAGCCCGAGTTCGTCGGCGATGGGCAGGAAATCGTCCGGGCCTATGGTGCCGGCTTCGGGGTGGGTCCACCGGACCAGTGTCTCCAGGCCAACGACGGACTGACTGTGCAGGTCGAACACGGGCTGGAAGACGTGATCGAGCGTCGCGGTGTCGATGGCATCGGCCAGGTCGCTGGCGCGCTGGGACCTGATGCTGTGCCGCCGGTGCAGGGTCTCGTCGTAGATCTCGGCCCGCGCGCGGCCGCGCTGCTTGGCCTCGTAGAGCGCGAAATCCGCCTGCAGCAGAAGGGTGTCGGCGTCGGTCTCGCCGCGGGGAGAAAGCGCCGCGCCGATGCTGCAACTCACCGAGATCAGCCTGTCGTTCCACTCCAGCGGCTCGGACACGCTGTCGCCGATGCGCGCCGCGATCTCGCGCAGGTCGTCCAGGTTGCGGATGTCGGGCAGGACGGCAACGAATTCGTCACCGCCGATGCGGGCGACCATGGCATCGGTGTAGATCTCGGACGTCAGGGCCCGGGCCACGTGAAGCAGGGCGGCATCGCCGGCGGAATGGCCGTGGGTGTCGTTGATCGCCTTGAAGTGATCCAGGTCGATGTGAAACAGCGCTGCCGGCCGGCCTGTCTGCGCCGCGGTCTCGAGCGCGCGGGCGGTGAAGCGCAGGAAGGCGGACCGGTTCGCCAGCCCGGTCAGGCTGTCATGCGTCGCCTCGTGGGCCAGCTTGTTGCGCGCCTCGCGCAGGCGCTCCTCCTGCTCGATCTGAGCGGTGACATCGCGGCAGATGAGGATGGCGTGATGCTCGCCCGCCGCGGACTTGCGAAACGAGGTCGAGATCTGGTTCCAGAATAGCTCGCCGTTTTTGCGGCGGTTCCGGTGCAGTTGCAGGCTGTCGTAGGCGGGATCGTCGGGATCGTATCGGAAGGCCCTGATCTCCTGGTGCGACGGTGTCTGATCCTCGGGCAGGGCAAAGCTCAGGGGGTTGCGACCGATCATTTCCTCGGGGCTGCGATCCATGATCCGGCAATAGGCCGGGTTCGGCCAGATGATGGCCCCGTCCAGCGTCTGGATCACGATCCCGTCGCTGGCATGTTCGCAGGCCATGCGAAAATGCTCGGCCTCGCGCAGCTGGCGAACGAGATCGCGGCGCGTGCCGCGCAGCGTGGCCGCCAGCCGGCTGGTTTCCGCCCGACTGCGCAGCAGGAGGGACCCCAGCAGGAAGTGTCCGCCCAGAAGGGCCAGGACTGCCGTGACCAGAAGGGACAAGAGCGCGTTATCCGTGCTTGCGACGATTCGGGAAAGCCTAGGCCGCGCGCGGTTGTGGTCCGGTTAAGGTACGGGGCCGCTTGCCAAGCCTTGGGAGGCGACGTAAGGCCCGCGCATGATGCGCGCCGAAATCCCGCATGCCCGCGCCGGGCAGGTGATCGGACTGCTGGGCGGGTCCTTCGACCCCGCCCACGGCGGCCATGTCGATCTGACGCGGGCCGCGTTGCGTGGCTTCGGGCTGGACCGCGTCTGGTGGCTGGTCTCGCCGGGCAACCCGCTCAAGCGCACCGGCCCGGCGGCCCTGGATCAGCGCATGGCCCGGGCCCGGGAGGTGATGCGTCACCCAAGGGTCGAGGTGACGGATATCGAGGCGCGGATCGGCACACGGCGCACCGCGCGCACGCTGGCGCGGTTGCAGGGTCTCTATCCCGGGGTACGCTTCGTCTGGCTGATGGGGGCGGACAACCTGGCGTCGTTCCACCTCTGGGGTCAATGGCACGAGATCATGCACCGGGTGCCCGTCGGGATCATCGCGCGGCCCGGTGACCGGATCGCGGCGCGGCTGTCGCGCGCGGCCCGCATCTATCGCGCGCAGCAGCTGCCCGCGCGGGCCTCGGCCCTTCTGGGGCGCGCCGAACCGCCGGCCTGGTGTTTCGTCAACATGCCCATGAATCCCCAGTCCTCGAGCGGCCTGCGCGCCCGGGGGGACTGGACGCGATAGGCGGTTGCCGCGGCGGCGCCCACCGTCCTAGTCTGCGGCCATGACGGCGCGGGTGACACGGCGCGGCCTGCTGGGCGGGCTGATCGGCACGATGGGCGGGACGGCGCTGGCCGGTCCGGTCACGACCTCGCTGCGCCCGCGATTGCGCCCCGCGGCCCCGGGCGCGGGGCCGCCCCTGCGCCCGACGCTGGACGAGGTGATCGCCCGCGCGGGCCTGGGGCCGGGTGGCATTGCCAGCGTCGAGATCCGCGACCTGGAGACCGGCAAGCTCGTCGCGTCAGCCGCGCCCGAGACGGCGCTGCCGCCCGCCAGCGTCACCAAGGCGCTGACCTCGCTCTACGCGCTTGAGATGCTGGGCGGCGATCACCGGTTCACCACGCGCGTTCTGGCCACCGGCCCGGTGCGTGATGGGGTGGTGCAGGGGGACATGATCCTCGCCGGCGGGGGCGATCCGACGCTGAGCACCGACCACCTGGCCGAGCTGGCCGGCGCCCTCGCCGCGCAGGGCATCACCGGGATCACGGGGCGGTTCCTGTGCTGGGGCGGCGCGCTGCCGCATATCGAGGAGATCGAGCCGGGCCAGATGGACCACCTGGGCTACAACCCGGCCGTCAGCGGGCTGAACCTGAATTTCAACCGTGTGCATTTCGAATGGGCGCGCAACGGGCGCGACTACGAGATCACGCTGGATGCGCGCACCGCGCGCTATCGCCCCGACGTGGGCATGTCGCGGGTGCGGGTCTCGGCCCGGTCGCAGCCGGTCTATACCTACGAGGGGCCCGACGACTGGACCGTGGCGCGCGCGGCCCTGGGCGAGGGCGGGGCGCGCTGGCTGCCGGTGCGGCGGCCCGCGCTCTACGCCGGGGATGTCTTCCGCACCCTCGCGGGCGGGCAGGGGCTGCGCCTGCCCGAGCCGGCCGAGGTCGACACCCTGCCCGAGGCGAAGGCGCTCGCCCGCCACGACAGCGCCACGCTGCGGGTGATCCTGGGCGACATGATGAAATATTCCACCAACCTGACTGCCGAGGTCTGCGGGCTGGCCGCCACCCGCGCGCGTCTGGACCGGCCGGTCGGGTTGCACACCTCGGCCGCCGCGATGTCGACCTGGCTGCGGCGGACCTATGGCATCGGCGCCCGGCTGGCGGACCATTCCGGGCTGTCGGATGCCAGCCGCCTCAGCGCCGCCGACATGGTGCAGGTGCTCATGGCCGACGGTGCCGATGGCGCAGTGCGCCCGCTGCTCAAGCCCATCGCGATGCGGGGCGCCCGGCGCCAGCGCCTTGCCGATCACCCGGTCGCGGTCGTCGCCAAGACCGGGACGCTCAATTTCGTCAGCGCGCTGGCGGGCATCGCGACCACGCCGGACGGCCGCGACCTGGCCTTCGCCATCTTCACCGCCAATCCCGAGCGGCGCGCGGCCGGCAAGACCACCGGCGACGAGATCCCCGACGGGGCGCGGGCCTGGAACCGGCGGTCACGCGCGCTGCAACAGCAGATCCTGCAACGCTGGGGGCTGACGCAGGCGGGTTAGAGCATGTCGCGCAAAAGGGGGAACCGGTTTTGCGCTCCCCGGACATGCGGAATCAAATAGTTAGAGTGTCAGATGCCGCGCCCGTGCGCCGCGTTCGATCGCGGCGGCGTGCAGCCGGTCGAGGTTGAATTCGTAGCGGATTTCCTCGAGCAGGCGCAGCTCGGCCTGCGGGATATCGCCGTCGGCGGCGGCCACGTCACAGGCCAGGGCATAGGCGGTCTCGTACAGATGCTCGGGCAGCGCATCGCGGACCAGGCCGAACAGCGCGTCGAGGCCGTCTTCCTGGCTGAACAGGTCGAAGACGACCGCTGAGACCTTGCTGATCTTGTCGGCGTCGTAATCCCCGAAGACCGGCAGGTGATTGACCGTGCTTGTGATCTTGACGAGTTCGGCGGTGCGGATGTCCTCGTCGCTGGCCGAGACCGCGATCATGATGGCGACAAGGGCGTCCTGCGCGGTCAGCGGGGCGGGGGACATGGCGCGTTCTCCTCTCTGCGACAGCCCCGCTTTATTGACGCTTTCGCGGCACTGCAATAGGAGGCATGTCGCACCGGCCACATCGGGCCGATCCCGTCCCACAGGAAAGCCGACGCCATGTCCGATCTGCGCGATGCCGCGATGACCGCGAAAGCCTGGCCCTTCGAGGAGGCGCGCGCGCTGCTGAAACGGATCGAGGCGTCCGGCAAGTCGGAGGTGGTCTTCGAGACGGGCTACGGCCCAAGCGGGCTGCCGCATATCGGCACCTTCGGCGAGGTGCTGCGCACCACCATGATCCGCCGCGCCTTCGAGGTGATTTCCGACATCCCGACGCGCCTGATCTGTTTTTCCGACGACCTTGACGGGATGCGCAAGGTGCCCGGCAACGTGCCGCAGCAGGAGATGCTGGCCGCGCACCTGCACAAGCCGCTGACGTCGGTGCCCGACCCTTTCGGCACCCATGACAGTTTCGGCGACCACAACAATGCCATGCTGCGCGGGTTCCTCGATACCTTCGGGTTCGACTACGAGTTCGTCTCGGCGCGCGACTTCTACCGGTCGGGCCGGTTCGATACGGTGCTCAGGCGCGCGGTCGAACGTTACGACGACGTGATGACGGTGATGCTGAAATCGCTGCGCGCGGAACGCCAGCAGACCTATTCCATCTTCCTGCCGATCCACCCGGAAACGGGGCAGGTCCTCTACGTGCCCATGAAAGAGGTCAACGCGGCCGATCACACCATCACTTTCGACGACGAGGCGGGCCGCGAATGGACCCTGCCTGTCACGGGCGGCAACGTGAAACTGCAATGGAAGCCCGACTTCGGTGCGCGCTGGGCGGCGCTGGGCGTGGATTTCGAGATGTACGGCAAGGAACACGCCACCAACACGCCGATCTACGACCGCATCTGCGAGGTTCTGGGCGGCACCAAGCCCAATCATTTCACCTATGAGCTGTTCCTCGACGAGAACGGCCAGAAAATCTCCAAGTCCTCGGGCAACGGCATCTCGATGGATGACTGGCTGTCCTATGCCAGCACCGAAAGCCTGTCGTATTTCATGTACCTAAAGCCCAAAACGGCCAAGCGGATGCACTTCGACGTGATCCCGAGGGCGGTGGACGACTACCACCAGCACCTGCGCGCCTATGCCACGCAGGACACTGCCCATCGGGTCAACAACCCGGTGTTCCACATTCACGGCCACAACGTGCCCGACAGCACGATGGTGGTGCCGTTTTCGATGCTGCTGAACCTGGCCGCCGTGTCGAGCGCCGAGGACAAGGACAGGCTCTGGGGCTTCATCCAGCGCTACGCCCCCGAGGCCAGCCCCGCGGCCAACCCCGACCTGGACCAGGCGGCGGGCTTCGCGATCCGCTATTACAACGACTTCGTCAAGCCGACGCGCCAGTTCCGCCTGCCGGACGAGACCGAACGCGCCGCGCTGGAAGAGCTGATTGCCTGCCTGCGCGACGAGGCCCGCGCGCTGGACGTCATCGCCCGCAAGAACGCGCAAGAGGGCAAGGACACCCCCCTTCCAGCGGTGGACTGGCACGACGACGAGTTCCTGCAATCCGTCGTTTTCGCCATCGGCAAGACGCATGGATTCGAGCCGCTGCGCGCCTGGTTCGGCACGCTCTACGAGGTGCTTCTGGGCGCCAGCCAGGGGCCGCGCTTCGGCGGCTTCATCGCCCTCTACGGGATCGAGGAAACCGTCGCGCTGATCGAAAGCGCGCTGCGCGGCAACCTGGCCCGGTGAAACCAATCCCCCGGTTCGTCCGTATCAAACTGGTATCGGACAAACCGGAGGGGTCCCCATGCAACGCCTTTTGACTGCCGTTTTCCTGATCGTCGCCGCGCCCGTCGCGGCGCAGGACACCGAAATCCGATCCGTGATCGAGGGCCAGATGCAGGCCTTCCAGAACGAAGACAGCGCCGCGGCCTTCGACTATGCCAGCCCGGGTATACAGGGCATGTTCGGCACCCCGCGCAACTTCGGCATGATGGTCCGGCGCGGCTATCCCATGGTCTGGAACAACGCCGAGACGCAATTCCTGGAGCTGCGCGAGCGCAACGGCGCGCTCTGGCAGAAAATCCGCATCCGCGATGAAACCGGGGGGCTGCACCTGATGGATTACCGCATGGTGCAGACCGAAGAGGGCTGGCAGATCGACGGCGTGGTGGAACTGCCCGCCCCCGACGTGGGCGTGTGACCGGGTAGTGGATGAATTCTCAATTATTTTGGCGGTCGATAGTCTTTCGGGTCAAGACATTCATTGTAGAAGGCTTCATCCATCCTGAACCAGTTCGTCCGATCCACCCCGCGTTTAACGGTAGCCTTTGGCCCGTAAGGGAAGGGGCAGCAGATCGTGATGTTCCTGCCTTGCTCAGAAGCGATTTCTTTAACCTCGTCTACAACTTCTGACAGGTCTTGGTCCTGACTAAACAGAACGGCAACGTCAAACTCCCGTCGCCGGGCACACTTCACCAGATCGAGCGCAAGGCGCACATCCACTCCTTTTTCTTGCGGAACGACCTCTACGTCGGTGCTGCCGTCAGGGAGCTTTGTTTCCACCTCACGATATCGGAGAGTTCGCTTAGTTACGCTCACGCCAGACCTCTGGAGAGCGATGATTCGCTTGTCCCAATAACCAGCCCACATCTTTTGCCGTCGAGGGTCCGGTACGCCAGTATAGAAGCGAACTAGATTTGGCGTCCACCCGTGAGCCGCGCACACTGCGTTGTGTAACTTGATGGGATCATAGTTTGGATGGTGATGGCCAAACGCAGCCATAGCGTGCTGGAATAGGTTTTGGCCATCAAAAAAGGCCATCGCGTAAGTGGGCTGTGGCTTTTTAGTCATGCAGTTGTTTTGAAATTAAAAACCCTGTCGGGGACCCTGAGAGGGCCAAGTCCGACAGGGAGCTATTGAGGTCATTTAAGTAGCAACGCCCTAACATTTCGTCAACGACCTTATCGCTAGGCCTCTCGCTTTTGTACGGCCCGAGCTTCTTCGGCGGCGGTTCTGTAGTGTCTACCAGAGCCACAATATCGTCAACGCTCCAACGGCGCTCGGTCACGTCAGCGGCCATCGCAAGGCTAACTCGCAGCGACCTGTGAACGCGACAATAGTTTCTAGTGCATTAAGTGCAGAGCAACGGCGTATGACCGCCGGCGCGTTGCGTCGCCGGGGCTGACACCGTCACGGTGGGCCAAGCCCGCCTTTACGCCGCTGACCTACCCCTTTCGCCCAGACACTGGGTTCTGATCGGCGCGGCCGGGAAAGGGGAAACATGAACAAGGTGATTACCGACGGGCTGGTGCTGATGCCGCCGGCCTTTGCCGACGGGCTGGACGTCTGGTCGAGCGGGGACGGCACGCCGGGTTCGGACACATACGCCGGATCGGGCAGCGGCGTCTTCGTGCCAGCCGACCAGGACTTCGGCGGCTGCCTCGAGATCGCCAAGACCAACGCGGTGCAAAAGCTGCGCTACATGGGCGACACGCCGATCCTGCCCGGCTGCTACCTGCGCGTCACCGCGCGGGTAAAGGCCGTGTCGGGCGCGCTGCCCTCGGTGCGCATCGCCGGTTTCCCGCTCTGGCCCGACGGGTCGGTGCTGGGCGGCGTGACCAAGGCCGGCCCCGAGACCGCCCTGACCACCTACGGCGAGGTCGTAGAGATCAGCGCCATCGTCGGCACCGGCCCGCGCGGCGGGGTCGACATGGTCTGGTCCAAGGCCGGCTCGGCCCATATCGGGCTGGACCTGACCGGCCCGAACGGCGGGCTGGTGCGTGTCGACGACATCCGGGTCGAGGACGTCACCCGCGCCTTCCTGCGCGACATGATGGGTGTCGTCGACGTGCGTGACTACGGCGCCGTGGGCGACGGCGTGACCGACGACCGCGATGCCTTCGAGGCCGCCGACACACATGCCGACGGGCGCGAGGTGCTGGTCTCGGCCGGGACCTATTTCCTGGGCGACAATGTCACCATCCAGAACCAGATCCGGTTCGAGGGGACGGTCACGATGGCCGCCGAACACCGCCTGGTGTTCCAGAAGAACTTCGACTTTCCCACCTATGCCGATGCCTTCGGGAGCGAGGAACTGGCCTTCAAGAAGGCGTTTCAGGCGCTGCTGAACTTCTCGGACCACGAATCGCTGGACCTTGGCGGGCGGCGCATCAACCTGTCGGAACCGGTCGACGCCTTTGCGGCGGTGGTCAACAAGCCCGCCTTCGAGGTGCGCCGCGTGATCCGCAACGGTCAGCTGCAGCCCGACCCCGGCGCGGCCTGGGACACCGAGGTCGTCACCGCGCAGGCCAGCTATTCGATCAGCCGGGCGCGAACCTTGACCAAAGTCGCCAATGCCGCCGCGATCCCGGTGGGCGCGCTGGTCACCGGCAACGGCGTGGGCCGCGAGGTCTACGTCAAGGCGGTGGACGTGCCCGGCCAGGAGGTCACGCTGTCCTCGTCGCTGCATGACGCCGAAGGCACGCAGGAATTCACCTTCACCCGCTTCAAGTATCTGCTCGATTTCACGGGCTTCGAGCGGCTTTCGGCGCTGGAGCTCGAGGATATCGACTTTCACTGCAAGGGGATCGCCTCCTGCGTGATCCTGGCCCCCGATGGCCACTCGATGCGCGTGCGCGATTGCCAGTTAAACAAGCCCAAGGACCGCGCCATCACCAGCCCGGGCAAGGGCTGCACCGGGCTGGACATCTTCGGCTGCATCTTCAATTCGAACGAACAGTCCCTGCCGCTGACCCAGCGCACCAGCCTGTGTTTCAACATCAACCACAACGACGCGACGGTTCGGAACAACCGCGCGGCGCGGTTCCGGCACTTCGGGTTCCTTGGCGGCAACGGCAACCTGATCACCGGCAACCACTGGTTCATGGGCGACGACGAATCGCAAGGCGTGCGCCAGGCGGGGATCGTGCTGACCTCTCACAACAGCGTCTCGTCGATCACGGCGAACTACTGCGACAACAGTTTCATTGAGGTCACCAACGAACACGACGCCCACCCCGACGCGCAGAATGAATACACCTTCGGCGGGCTGACTATCACCGGCAACATCTTCGTATGTTCCGACGTGGCGCCCTGGTTCAGCTGGATCGTGTTCAAGCCCTACGGGCAGAACCATTCGATTCAGGGGCTGGCGGTCACCGGCAACGTGTTCCGCACCTACAGCGGCAACATCGACCGGGTCGAGCATATCGACACGACCTATGCCGACATGGACTTCAACACCATGCGCAACATCACCTTCACCGGCAATACCTTCAACGGTATCGACCAGCAGGTGCGCAACCCCTACAGCGACGTCCATGTCCAGCAGACCGCCGACAGTGTCTGGATCGTCGACACGGGAACGTTCCTGCCCTTCGGCGGCTGGACCCGCACGATCGAAAGCGTCGAGCCGGTCCAGGCGATCACCGATACCTCGGGTCAGCCGGTGTTCCACCAGCCCTATATCGACCCGGTCAACGGGTCCAACCGGCACGAATTCCGGGTGATCTGGCCCGAGCCGGTCAAGGGCAAGATCCGCTTCTGCGTGCGGATGGACAACCCGGCCTGAAACCTGCGCCCCGCAACGGAAAAGGCCCGCCGAGCGGCGGGCCTCTTTCGCGTCCGGCTGGCGGGCCGGTCAGATGTAGTAGAGATCCTTGAAGACGTGATGCGCAATGCGATCGCGGGCGATGCCCATCTCGGCCAGTTCGGCGTCGGACTTGGCCTGCAGCGCCTCGATCTGGCGGCGGCGTCCGGCGCGGCTGCCGTGGGCCTCGGCGGCGGTCCAGAAGGCGCGGGCGAGGCCGCGCAGGATGTCGCGCGGGCGCGGCGTTGAAAAGGATGTGTCGGTCATGTCGGCCATTGGAAACCTCCGTATGGCGTATGGTCAGGGTCCTCCCCCGAGCCATGACCTAGGCGATAACGGCCCCGCGCACCACGCATGTTAGCGCAATCGCGCTATGCGCTGAATGCAAGTCGCGGCCAATGCGTCAGCGCAGCCGCAAGCCGGTTTCGCCGTCGAAGAACATCGCGTCGGCGGTGTCGAAATCCAGCGTGACGGTGATGCCCTCGTCCATGGGATCGTTGTCGCGGCTTTCCACGATGATCTTCTCGCCGCCCGGCGGGATCAGGTAGTCGTAGGACACGCCGCCCAGCCGTTCGCGGATGTCGAGCCGGATGTCGCTTTCGCCCGGGGCGATCCGCAGGTGCTGCGGGCGCAGGCCGAGGTGCACCGGCTTGCCCTCGGGGGGCAGGGCGACCGGCGCCTCGACAAGGCGGTTGCCCAGCGACGGCACCCGCAGGCCGCCGCCCTCGACTGTGCCCTCGATGAAATTCATCGAGGGCGAGCCGATGAAACCGGCGACGAACCTGTTGTCGGGGTCCTCGTAGAGCTCCATCGGGCTGCCGACCTGCTCCACCCGTCCCGCGCGCAGCACGACGATCTTGTCGGCCAGCGTCATCGCCTCGACCTGATCGTGGGTGACATAGATCATCGTGGCGCCGATGTCCTTGTGCAGGCGCGCGATTTCCACGCGCATGTCCACGCGCAACTCGGCATCCAGGTTCGACAGCGGCTCGTCGAACAGGAAGACCTCGGGGCCGCGAACGATGGCGCGGCCGATCGCCACCCGCTGACGCTGGCCGCCGGACAGGGCCTTGGGCTTGCGGTCGAGATAGTCGTCCAGTTTCAGTATGCGGCTGGCCTCGGCCACCTTCTCGCGGATCTCGGCCTTGGGGTGGCCGGTCATGCGCAGGCCGAAGCCCATGTTCTCTTCGACCGACATGTGTGGATAAAGTGCGTATGTCTGAAAGACCATGGCCACCCCGCGGTCGGCCGCGTCCACGCGCGTCACGTCGCGCGTGCCGATGTTGATGACGCCGGAGGTCGTCTCTTCCAGCCCCGCGATCATGCGAAGCAGGGTGGACTTGCCACAGCCCGAGGGGCCGACGAAAACGCAGAACTCGCCATCCTCGACCGCGAGGTCGATGTCGTGGATCACTTGCGTGGCGCCGTATTTCTTGACGGCCTGGGTCAGGGTTACGCCTGTCATCGGGATCTCCTCCTTGCGCGGTCAGTCGGGAAACTGCCAGGTCTCGGCCGCCGCGGCGATCTGTTCGGCGGTCTCGGTCAGGGCCGGGCGCAGCTGGTCCAGCCCGTCCAGCGTGTTGCGTCGGGTCGCGGCGGTGATCGACAGCGCCCCCAGCACGCGCCCCGTAGACGAAAGGATCGGCGCGGCGATGCAGATGATGCCCGGTTCGTGCTCCTCGCGGTCGAAGGACACGCCCGCGGCGCGGATCGCGGCGAGTTCCTCGGTCAGGGCCTGCGGCGATGTCAGGGTCCTCGGCGTATGGGCAAAGAAGGACTGCATGTTCACCGCACGGGCGCGGTCGTCGGGCGGCAGGAAGGCCAGCATGGCCTTGCCCACTCCGGTGCAGTAGCCCGGGCCGATCTTCCCCGCCTCGGAGAACATATCTACGGGGCGGCGGGCGTTGCGCTTGTCCACGTAAAGTACCTGCCCCTGATCCATCTGCGCGAGGTGGATGGTCTCGCCCACCCGCTCGGAGAGCGCGTCCAGATAGGGCCGGGCGATGGGCGCGAGCGAGCTTTGCTGCCAGGCGGCATGGGCCAGCCGGACCAGGCGCAGCCCCGGGGCATAGGTCTGACGGGCCTCGTCGTAGATCAGCATGCCCTGGCTGGTGAGCGTCTGCAGCAGCCGGTAGAGCGTCGCCTTGGGATGATCGGACCCGGCCAGAAGCTCGGCAAAGCGGACGGGGCGTCCCGCCGCGGCGACGCGGTCCATCACGTCCAGCGCCTTGCCGACCGTGCCATCCGCATGCCCGCCCTGCGTTGTCTGCCGGTTCATCTGTGCCGATGTCCTCCCTCGCCCCGGCACAGACCGCCGGGTGTTGACTTTGATAACCCGAATCCCGCATAGTTTCAATAGTTGGAATACAGTTTCATTATATGGAACATCCGACGCTGCATCATGGGAGGACACCAATGCTCAAGAAACTCACTTCGGCAGCCGTCGCGCTGACGATGACCACCGGCCTTTCCGGCCCCGCCGTCGCGCAGGACCTCGACGGCACGCTTCGCATCATCTCTGACATGTCGAACCCGGCCCCGCGCGAGGTCATGGAGGGCCTCGCCGCCGACTTCGACGAGATGCACCCGAACCTGACGGTCGAGCTGGACATCGTCGACCGCGAGGCCTGGAAAAGCCAGATCCGCAATGCGCTGTCGGCCAACCCGCCGGACGTGGTCAACTGGTATGCCGCCAACCGGATGGAGCCCTATGTCGACTCGGGGCTGTTCATGGACATCACCGACTGGTGGGAGGCCGGCGATTTCGAGGGGCTCGAGTCCGTCAAGGGCGCGCTGACCATGAACGACAAGCAGTGGGGCGTGCCCTACACCTACTACCAGTGGGGCATGTATTACCGCGAGGACATCTTCAACGAGCTCGGCCTCGAAGAGCCCGAGACCTTCGAGCAGGAAATCGCCAACTGCGAGGTGATCCTGGAGTCCGGGCGCAAGTGCTATGCCATCGGCACCAAGTTCCTCTGGACCGCCGGCGGCTGGTTCGACTACCTGAACATGCGCACCAACGGCTTTGATCATCACATGGCCTTGGCCCGCGGCGAGCTGTCCTGGACCGAGAACGAGGGCGTTCGCCAGACCTTCGAGAACTGGCGCACCCTGATCGACATGGGCGCCTTCATCGACGACCACCAGACCTACAGCTGGCAGGAGGCGCTGCCCTTCATGGTCAACGGCGAGGCCACGTCCTATCTGATGGGCAACTTCGTGGTGCCGCAGCTGCGCGACGCCGGTCTGACCGATGACCAGATCGACTTCTACCAGTTCCCGGCGATCAATCCCGATGTCGAGATGGGTGAGGACGCCCCGACCGACACCTTCCACGTCGCCTCGGGCGCGCAGAACGTGGAGGCGGCCCGCGAATTCCTGAAATACGTGACCTCGGCCGAAGTGCAGACCGAGATCAACGGCCCCGGCGGCCTCGGTCAGCTGCCGATCAACGCCAACGCAAGCGTGGCGGATGACGAGTTCATTCAGCAGGGCTTCACCATGCTGTCGGAAAACGCCACCGGCGGAATCGCCCAGTTTTTCGACCGTGACTTCCCGGCCGAGATGGCCTCGATCGGCATGGAAGGGCTGCAGGAGTTCATGGTCTTCCCCGACAACCTGGACGACATCCTGGCCCGCATGGAAAACGCGCGCCAGCGCATCTACGACTGATGTGAGACCGGCCGGGGCCCCGCGCGGGGCCCCGTGCCACACGCACCCCATCCGCAAGCCCGCCCCGGGCTTTCGCATGTGTTGCCCGCGGCCCCAGCGCCGCAGCCGGAGGAGACGCCATGACCACCGCCCCCGAACCGCCGGCCCAGGGCTGGCTGCAACGCCACCGGATGATCATCACGCCGCTGATGTTCCTCTTGCCCGGCGTGGCGTTCTTCGCCGTCTACGTGATCTCGCCCATCTTCCAAAGCTTCTACATCTCGACATTCGAGTGGAACGGGCTGGGCAGCCTGTCCGAGCAGGGCGAATTCGTCGGCCTGCAGAATTACCGCGAACTGATGGCCGACCGGAACTTCGAGGTTTCGCTGTGGAACAACGTCAAATGGCTGGCGCTCTACCTGCTGGCGATCCCGGGCGGGCTGTTCATCGCGCTGTTCCTCAACCAGACCATCCGGGGCATCCGGCTCTACAAGTCGCTGTTCTTCTTTCCCTTCGTCATCAGCCAGGTCGTCGTCGGCCTTGTCTTTTCCTGGTTCTACCTGCCCAACGTCGGCCTGCTGAACGTGGTGCTGGGCTGGTTCGGCACCGAGGTGAACATCCTCGGCAACCCCGACCTTGCGACCTATGGCATCATCGCCGCCGGCCTCTGGCCGCAAACGGCCTATTGCATGATCCTCTACCTGACCGGGCTGAACGCGGTGGACCCCGAACAGATCGAGGCGGCGCGGCTGGACGGGGCCAAGGGGCCACGGATGCTCTGGCACGTGATCCTGCCGCAGCTTCGGCCCGCGACCTTCATCGCCTTCGTCGTCACGATCATCGGCGCGCTGCGCTCTTTCGACCTGATCTCGGTGATGACCAACGGCGGGCCTTTTGGGTCCACCCGCGTGCTGTCGTTCTACATGTTCGAGAAGGCGCTGTCGGAATACGGGTTCCGCATGGGCTACGGCTCGGCCATCGCGGTGATCCTGTTCCTGATCATGCTGATCTTCATCAGCTATTTCCTGTGGACGATGTGGCGCGACGAACGCGGCGCGCGGCACTGAAAGGGGCTTGCCGATGTTTCCGACACCCATCGAAAAGCGCTCCCGCGGGGCGCAGATCACCTATCAGTCGCTGGTGCCCATGGCGCTGATCCTCTGGCTGCTGCCCTTGCTGGCCGTGGCGCTGTTCTCGATCCGGCCGGGGGTGGATTTTTCAAACGGCAACTACTGGGGCATGCCCTCGTCCTTCGAGCTGTTCACCAACTACGGCAAGGTCTTCTTCGAGAGCGACATGCCGCGCTACCTGTGGAACTCGGTGCTGATCACCGTGCCCACCGTGATCGGCGCGGTGGCACTGTCGTGCATGACCGGTTTCGCGCTGGGCATCTACCGGTTCCGGGGCAACCTGCTGATCTTTTTCATGTTCATCGCGGGCAACTTCGTGCCCTTCCAGATCCTCATGGTGCCGGTGCGCGATCTGACGGTGGATGTGGGGCTTTACGACACCAAGATGGGGCTGGTGCTGTTCCACATCGCCTTCCAGACGGGGTTCTGCACGCTGTTCATGCGCAACTTCATCCGCGCGCTGCCCTACGAGCTGATCGAGGCCGCGCGGGTCGAGGGCGTCAAGGAATGGCGCATCTTCTGGTATATCGTGCTGCCGCTGATGAAGCCGGCCATCGCGGCGCTGTCGGTGCTGATCTTCACCTTCGTCTGGAACGACTATTTCTGGGCCGTCGTCCTGACCCAGGGGCCGGACGCGCAGCCCGTCACCGCCGGGATCACCAGTTTCAACAGCCAGTTCGTGGCGCAGTATCACCTGATGAGCGCGGGCAGCCTCGTCGCTGCCCTGCCGCCGGTGCTGATGTTCTTCCTGATGCAGCGCCATTTCATCGCCGGTCTGACACTGGGGGCCGTCAAATGACCAAACTTACCTTCATCGGGGCAGGATCCACGATTTTCATGCGCAATATCGTGGGCGACATGCTGCATTTCGAGGCGCTGCGTGACGCCGAGATCGCGCTGATGGATATCGACACCGCGCGGCTGGCCGAGTCCGAGCACCTGGCGCGGCGCATGATCGCAACCATGGGCACGGGCGCGACGGTGACCACCCATACCGACCAGCGCCGCGCGCTGGCGGGGGCCGATTTCGTCGTCACCGCCTTCCAGATCGGCGGCTACGACCCGGCCACGATCACCGATTTCGAGGTGCCCAAGGCCCACGGCCTGCGCCAGACCATCGCCGACACGCTGGGCGTGGGCGGCATCATGCGCGGCCTGCGCACGGTGCCGCACCTGTGGCAGGTTGCCGCGGACATGAGCGCCGTCTGCCCCGACGCGCTGCTGATGCAATACGTCAACCCCATGGCGATCAACACCTGGGCGCTGGCCGAAGCCTACCCGCATATCCGGCAGGTGGGGCTGTGCCATTCGGTGCAGAACACCGTGCAGGAACTGGCCCATGATCTCGACATGGCCGAGGGCGATCTCCGCTATCGGGTCGCCGGGGTGAACCACGTTGCCTTCTTCCTGCGGCTGGAGGATGCGACCGGTGCCTCGCTCTATCCCCGCTTGCGCGAGGGGTATCGCGCCGGGCGGCTGCCGAAACCGCCGCTGCTCATGCCGCGCTGCCCCAACACTGTGCGCTACGAGGTGATGGAGCATCTGGGCTATTTCTGCACTGAAAGCAGCGAACACCTGGCCGAATACGTGCCCTGGTTTATCAAGGCCGGCCGCGACGACCTGATCGAGACGTTCGGCATCCCGCTGGATGAATATCCCAAGCGCTGCGTCGAACAGGTGGCCGACTGGAAGGCTCAGGCGGCCGACCTGGCCCAACAGGCGAATATCGAGGTGCGCAAGAGCCATGAGTTTGCCGCCGAGTTGATGAACGCCGCGGTGACAGACCAGCCCTACACCGCCTACGGCAATCTGCCCAACCGCGGGCAGGTGCCGCAACTGCCCCCGGGCGCGGCGGTGGAAACGCCCTGCCTTGTGGACGCGAACGGCGTGCAGCCCTCGGTGGTGGCGGACATCCCGCCGCAACTGGTCGCGCTGATGCGGACCCAGGTCAACGTGCAGGAACTGACCGTCCGGGCGCTGCTGGACGAGGACCCCGAACACATCTACCACGCCGCCATGCTGGACCCGCACACCGCCGCCGACCTGGACCTGCGCCAGATCCGGGCGCTGGTGGATGACCTGCGGGCGGCCCATGGCGACTGGTTGCCCCGCTGGGCGCAAGTGAAGAAGGCGGCCTGAGGCCCCAATTTCCAACTGGAACGGACAGGACCACATGACCAAGAAACGCCGCAGCGCCGGATGGTATGGCAAGCTCGACCGCGACGGGTTCATCCACCGCAGCTGGATGAAGAACCAGGGCTTCCCGGATCACGCCTTCGACGGGCGGCCCGTGATCGGCATCTGCAACACTTGGTCGGAACTCACCCCCTGCAACAGCGGCCTGCGCGAACTGGCCGAGGGCGTGAAGCGCGGCGTCTGGGAGGCCGGCGGTTTCCCGGTCGAATTCCCGGTGATGAGCCTCGGCGAGACGCAGATGAAGCCCACGGCGATGCTCTTCCGCAACCTGCTGGCCATGGACGTCGAGGAATCGATCCGCGCCTATGGCATCGACGGGGTGGTCCTGCTGGGCGGCTGCGACAAGACCACGCCGGGCCAGTTGATGGGCGCGGCCAGCGTCGACCTGCCGTCGATCGTCGTCTCCTCGGGGCCGATGCTCAACGGCAAGTGGCAGGGCAAGGACATCGGCAGCGGCACGGATGTCTGGAAATTTTCCGAAGCCGTCCGCGCGGGCGAGATGACCCTGCAGGATTTCATGGCCGCCGAGAGCGGCATGTCGCGCTCCAAGGGGGTCTGCATGACCATGGGCACGGCCTCCACCATGGCGTCGCTGGTCGAGGCGATGGGCCTGTCGCTGCCCACCAATGCCGCGCTGCCGGCGGTGGATTCGCGGCGCATGGCGCTGGCGCATCTGACCGGCAAGCGGATCGTGGAAATGGTGGACGAGGATATCAAGCCCTCGGACGTGCTGACCAAGGCGGCGTTCCTCAACGCGGTGCTGGCCAATGCCGCCGTGGGCGGGTCCACCAATGCGGTGGTCCATCTGCTGGCGCTGGCCGGACGCGTGGGCGTTGACCTGATGCTTGAGGATTTCGAACAGGGCAGCGAGATCCCCTTGCTGGTCAACTGCATGCCCTCGGGGCAATACCTGATGGAGGATTTCTGCTATGCCGGCGGGGTCCCGGTGGTGCTGCGCGCGTTGGCCGAGCATGGGCACCTGAAGCGGGCGAAAACCGTGCTGGGCGGCGATATCGGCGCCTATGCCGACGGGGCCGAGTGCTACAACAACGACGTCATCCGGCCCTACGAGGCCCCCGTCAAACCCGCCGCCGGCTTGCGGGTGCTGCGCGGCAACCTCGCGCCAGAGGGGGCCATCGTGAAATCCTCGGCGGCCACGGATGCCCTGCTGGAACACGAGGGCGAGGCGTTCGTGTTTGAAAACATCGAGGACATGAAGGCCAATATCGACCGCGACGATCTGCCGGTAACGCCGGAGACGATCCTCGTGCTCAAGGGCTGCGGCCCGAAGGGCTATCCGGGCATGCCCGAGGTGGGCAACATGCCGATCCCGAAAAAGCTGGTCCAGCAGGGCGTGCGCGACATGATCCGCATCTCCGACGCGCGCATGTCGGGCACCGCCTATGGCACCGTCATCCTGCACGTCTCGCCCGAGGCGCAGGCCGGCGGCCCCCTGGTGCTGGTGCAGACGGGCGATCGCATCCGCGTCTCGGCCAGCACCGGCGCGCTGGAGCTTCTGGTCGACCCGGCCGAGCTGGACGCCCGCCGCGCCGCCTGGCAGCCCGACCTGCCCGATTACACCCGCGGCTACGCGAAACTCTACATCGACCACGTGCTGCAGGCCGACCGGGGCGCGGACCTGGACTTCCTCGTGGGCAAGGACACCCGCCCCGTCACAAGAGAGAGCCACTGATGACCACCGCCACCTTTCACGACCTCGACGGCGCCTCCGTCTTCATCACCGGTGGCGGCTCCGGCATCGGCGCGGCCCTGACCGAGGGGTTCCTGCGGCAGGGCGCGCGGGTCGCCTTCGTGGGCCGGTCGGACGCCACCGACTTTGTCGACCGGATGGCGGCCGAGACCGGCAACCGTCCGCTGTTCATCCAGTGCGACATCACCGATATCCCGGCGCTCAGGGCGGCGATGGAGCAGGCGGCCGCCGCGAACGGCCCCATCCGCGCGCTGGTCAACAACGCTGCCAACGATCAGCGCCACACCACGGATGAGGTGGACGAGGCCTTCTGGGACTGGATGATGGCGATCAACCTCAAGGCCTATTTCTTTGCCTGCCAGGCGGTCCTGCCGGGGATGAAGGCGCTGGGCGGCGGGTCCATCGTCAACTTCACCTCGATTAGCTACATGATGGGCAATTCGGGTTATCCGCTCTACACGACGGCCAATTCCGGCATCAACGGGCTGACCCGCAGCCTGGCGCGCGAGCATGGCCCTGATGGTGTCCGGGTGAACGCGCTGGCCCCCGGCTGGGTACTGACCGACAAGCAGCTGGAACTCTGGGCCGAGCCGGCGGCGCTGGCCGCGCACATGGACCGGCAGTGTCTCAAGGAACATCTCAAGCCGCAGGACATCGTTGAGGCCACGCTTTTCCTGGCCTCCCGGTCGAGCCGGATGATGACCGGTCAGGCCATGGCCGTGGACGGCGGCGTCGTGGTGACGGGGTAATGCGGGACGCGGAGGGTGACATGACACCGGACTGGCTGGCCGTGGACTGGGGCACCTCGCACCTGCGGGTCTGGCTGATGGGGCCGGGCGGCACGGTGCTGGACCAGCGCCGGTCCGACCGGGGCATGGGCAACCTCGCGCGCGGCCAGTTCGAACCGGCGCTGCTGGCGTTGGTCGAGGATGCCTTGCCCGCGGGTGGCCCCCTGCCGGTGATCGTCTGCGGCATGGCCGGCTCGCGGCAGGGCTGGGCCGAGGCGCCGTATGCCACCGTGCCCTGCGCGCCGCCCTCGATCACTGCGGCGGTCGCGGTGGAAACCGCCGATCCGCGCCTGACCGTCTTCATCGTGCCGGGGATCAAGCAGGTCGCGCCGCCGGACGTGATGCGCGGCGAGGAAACCCAAATCGCCGGGTTTCTGGCCGACACCCCTGGTTTCGACGGGGTGCTCTGCCTGCCGGGTACGCACACGAAATGGGCGCACATCAGCGCCGGCGAGGTCGTCAGTTTCCGCACCTTCATGACGGGCGAAGTCTTCGCGCTGCTCGAACAGGCCTCGGTGCTGCGCCATTCGGTGACGGGCGGCGACTGGGTCGACGCGGCCTTTGCCGCCGCCGTCGAGGATGCCATCTCGCGCCCGGCCACCGTCGCGGCCGAGCTGTTCTCGATCCGGGCGGGCGCGCTGCTCGAGGGCACCGGGGCGGGGGCGTCGCGCGCGCGGTTGTCGGGCCTGTTGATCGGCCTGGAACTGGCCGGGGCGCGGCCCTACTGGCTGGGCCAGGACATCCGCGTGGTCGGCGCGGGCGGGATCGCCGGGGCCTATCACGCCGCCCTTTCCGCCCAGGGCGCGAGCGTGGCCACCGTCGCGGGCGAGGGCATGGCCCTGCGGGGGCTGCGCGCCGCGCATGACCGCCTGCGCGAGGCGGCGCAATGACCCGGCACATCATCGCCATCCTGCGCGGGGTGCAGCCGCACGAGGCCATCGCCATCACCGAGGCCCTGATCGCGGCCGGTATCACCCGCATCGAGGTGCCGCTGAACTCGCCCGACCCCTACGACAGCGTCGCGCGCATGATCGCCCATGCCGGCGACAGCGCGACGATCGGGGCGGGCACGGTGCTGGACACCGACGCGGTGGCGCGGCTGGCCGGGATCGGCGCGGGCATGGTCGTCTCGCCAGATACGAACGCGGATGTCATCGCCGCGACCAAGGCCCATGGCATGGCGTCCTTTCCCGGGGTCTTTACCGCGACCGAGTGCTTCACCGCCCTGCGCCACGGCGCCGACGGGCTGAAGTTCTTTCCGGCCTTCAAGCTGGGGCTGGACGGGTTCAAGGCCCTGTCGGCCGTCCTGCCGCCCACAGTTGCGACATACGCGGTGGGCGGGGTCGGCCCGGCCGATTTCGCCGACTGGCGCGCCGCCGGGATCACCGGCTTCGGGCTGGGCACGAGCCTCTACAAGCCGGGATTTGATGCCGCCCGCGTGGCCGATCTGGCGGCCGCGGCCGTCGCCGCTTACGACGCAACCCTTTCCTGAAACCCGACATGCCCGAGGCCCCGATGCAGCGCACGCTTGGCACCTGTTATTACCCGGAACACTGGCCCGAAGAGGTCTGGGAAGAGGACGCCGCGCGCATGGCCGCCGCCGGGCTGACCTGGGTGCGCATCGGCGAGTTCGCCTGGGCCCGGATCGAGCCCGCGCCGGGCGATCTGCGCTGGGACTGGCTGGACCGCGCCATCGCGGTCCTGGGGCAAGCGGGGCTGAAAGTGGTGCTGGGCACGCCCACCGCGACGCCGCCGCGCTGGGTGGTGGACAAGCACCCCGACATGCTGGCCGTCGATGCGCAGGGCCACCCGCGCAAGTTCGGTTCGCGCCGGCATTACTGTTTCAGCCACGCGGGCTATCTTGAGGAATGCCGCCGGATCGTCACGCTCATGGCCGACCGCTATGGCCGCAATCCCTACGTCGCGGCCTGGCAAACGGACAACGAATACGGCTGTCACGACACCATCCTGTCCTATTCCCAAGCCGCGCGGGCGGCCTTTCGCGACTGGCTGGCGCAACGGTACCAGTCGGTGCAGGCGCTCAACCGCGCCTGGGGCAATGTCTTCTGGTCGATGGACTATGCCCGTTTCGATGACGTGGACCTCCCCAATCTGACCGTGACGGAACCGAACCCCTCGCATGTGCTGGACTTCCGGCGGTTCAGCTCTGACCAGGTGGTGCGGTTCAACCGCGCGCAGGCCGAGATCATCCGCGCCCGGTCCGACGCGCCCATCGCGCATAACTACATGGGCCGGGTCACGGATTTCGACCACTACGCGGTGGGCGATGATCTGGATATCGCCTCCTGGGATAGCTACCCGCTGGGCTTTCTGGAAAACGTCGTCGGGGCCGGGGACTCGCACAAGCGCCGCTACACCCGCCAGGGCGACCCGGATTTCCAGGCCTTTCACCATGATCTGTACCGCGCCGTGGGGCGCGGGCGCTGGTGGGTGATGGAACAGCAGCCCGGCCCGGTGAACTGGGCACCCTACAACCCCGCGCCGCTGCCGGGCATGGTGCGGCTCTGGACGTGGGAGGCCTTTGCGCACGGGGCCGAGGCGGTCTGCTATTTCCGCTGGCGCCAGGCACCGTTCGCGCAGGAACAGATGCACGCGGGCCTGCTGCGCCCCGACAGCGCCGAGGCCCCCGCGATGGACGAGGCCCGGCAGGTCGCCGCCGAGATCACCGAGGCGCCCCAGGTGCAGCCCGCGCAGGCGCCCGTGGCGCTGATCTTCGACTACGAGGCCGACTGGGCCTGGGACGTGCAGCCGCATGGCGCGGGGCTTTCGTATTTCGGGCTGGTGTTCGAGGGTTACCGCGCGCTGCGCCGGGCCGGGCTGTCGGTGGACATCGTCCGCCCCGAGGCCGCGGCACTGACGGGCTACCGGGCGATTTTGGCGCCCGGTCTGATGATCCTGCCCAATGATCTGAAGGCGGCGCTGTTGGAAACCGAGGCGCAGGTGGTGCTCGGCCCCCGCGCCGCGGCGCGCACCCGCGACATGGCCATCCCCGCCGCGCTGCCGCCGGACCTGCCCGGGATCGATCTGAAAGTGACCCGCGTCGAGTCGATGCGCCCCGACATGCCCGTGCCGCTAGCCGGGGGCGGGGCCGTCACCGGCTACCTCGACGAGATCGCGGGCGCGGGCGAGACCGAGCTTGAAACGGAAACCGGCCAGCCGGTGGCGCGGCGCTTCGGGGTGCTGACTTATCTGGCGGGCTGGCTGGACGGGCCGGGGTTCGACCGGCTGGTGGCCGATCTGGCCGACCGCGCCGGGCTGACGTTGCGCCCCATGCCCGAGGGTGTGCGCATCCGCGACACGGGCACCGAGCGGTTCTGGTTCAACTACACCGACGCCACGGTCACGACCGACGCCGGAGACCTGCCGCCCGCCGGGGTCCTGCGTCAGCCGCTGTGAGCGGCTCCGTGTCGGAACGCGGGGGTAGTGCCCCTGCAGGGTGTAAGAGAACGCGCAGGGCGAACACGCCCGTCGCCCGGCTATCATGCTGACATTGAAAGAGAATGGTGGAGCCTAGGGGGATCGAACCCCTGACCTCTTGCATGCCATGCAAGCGCTCTCCCAGCTGAGCTAAGGCCCCATCAGTGTCATTGCCCTGCGGCAACGTCGTGGTCTCTACGCACGGGCGCGGAGGAGATCAAGCGAAAATTCCGGCCCGCGCCGGATTCTCTGGTGGCGTCAGGTGTCCTCGCCCGGTGCGGCCACGTCGGTCAGATCGTCGAGCGAGACATCGTCGTCGTCGTCATCTTCCAGAACGTCGTCGCCAAGGTTGGCCTCGGACTCTTCCCCGCTGTCGTCGAGGACGATTTCCTCGTCATCCGAACTCTTCTCGTCGGTCTTTTTCGACTGGGCGTCCGCGGCATCGGCGACCATGGTGCGGGTCTTGCCCGTCTCGACCTGGACCACCTCGCCCGTGTAGGGGCTGACGATGGGATCGGCGTTCAGGTCGTAGAACCGTTTGCCGGTGGTCGGGCAAACCCGTTTGATTCCCCATTCTTCCTTGGGCATCGTTGTTTCCTCTGTGCGAAATGGCAGCACTTGGCGTGATCGTCGCCACCTGCCATAAGCGTTTTGGCGTGTCAAAGACTAACACGCGGGCATATCCTGAAGGGCGCGTATGGGCCGTCTGGTCGTTGAAGGCAACCCTCCGATTGAGGTTGATATCCGGCGCACCGCGCGGGCGCGGCGGCTGACGCTGCGGGTGTCGCGGCTGGACGGGCGCGCCACCCTGACGCTCCCCGCGCGCGTGCCCGAACGCGAGGCCCGCGCCTTCGTGCAGGACCGGTCGGGCTGGCTGCGCGCACAACTGGCCAGCGTCGTCCCCGAACAGCGACCCGCCTTCGGCCAGACGCTGCCCTTCCGCGGGGGCCGGGTGACGCTTGTGCCCGGCGCGCGGCGCGGCGTGCGGCTCGACGGCGACCGCCTGCTGGCCCCGCCAGAGGCGGACCGGCTGGGCCCGCGGCTGGCGGGCTTTCTAAAGACCCAGGCCCGCGAGGTGTTGGTCGCCGCCTGTGACCGGCACGCGGCTGTACTGGGCCGGCCCCATGGCCGGATCACGCTGCGCGACACGCGCTCGCGCTGGGGGTCCTGCTCGGCGCGCGGGGACCTGATGTTTTCCTGGCGGTTGATCATGGCCCCCACGGCGGTGCTGGATTATGTCGCCGCGCACGAGGTGGCGCACCTGTCGCACATGGACCACTCCCCGGCCTTCTGGGCCGCAGTGACGCGGCTGTTTCCCGACCACGCCGGCCCGCGCCGGTGGCTGCGCGAAGAGGGCACCGCGCTGCATCGCATCCGCTTTGACTGATCACGCGCAAGCAGGCCCGAGATTGACGGCGCGTCGTTTCGTGATCACAAAGAGCCATGCTTATTCATTCCAAGGCCACGGAACCCACCGGTGCTGCCCATGACCGGGTTTACAGGGCTCTGCGGCTGCGCATCCTGCACGGCGAGATTCACCCGGGCCAGCACCTGACGCTGCGCGGCATCGGCAAGGACTTCGGTGTCTCGATGACCCCCGCGCGCGAGGCGGTGCGCCGTCTCGTGGCCGAGGGCGCGCTGTCGCTGTCCTCGTCGGGGCGGGTCTTCACCCCCGAGCTGTCGAACGAACGCATCGAGGAACTGGCCGCCCTGCGCGCCCTTCTGGAGCCGGAACTGGCCAGCCGGGCGCTGCCACGCGCGCATCTGACACTGATCGAGCGGCTGGAAGAGATCAATGGCCGGGTCCGGCAGATGATCGCCCGGCACGATGCCAGCGGCTATATCCGCCTGAACCTGGAATTCCATCGCACGCTCTATTTGCGCTCTCAGGCCCCGGCGATGCTGGCCATCACCGAAACCGTCTGGCTGCAGCTGGGGCCGACCATGTCCAAGCTCTATGGCCAGTTGCGACGGACCGAGCCGCCCCGTAATCACAAGCTGATCCTGGCCGCCCTCAAGGCCGGCGACGAACCCGGCCTGCGTCTGGCGGTGCGTAGCGACGCCACGCAGGGATTGCGGATGCTGAAGGTATGATCAGGCGGCCTTGGTGCCAGGTGTCATGGTCGCTGCGATCCGTGCCAGCGCATCGCGAAAGTCCGCCCCGCCGATGCGCAGCCGGTGCGCGATCTTGCTGATCTGCTGGTAGGCGCTGGGATGAATCCGGCCATCGGCCACGGCAACACGCAGCGCCGATTCCATCACGATCCGGCATTCGTCCTCGCTCAGGCCGTCGCCAAGCGCGTCGATATCGCCGATATGGGATTGCACCTGGTAGATCATGTCGCGCACCCGGGTCGGCGGGTAGCTGCGCCCGGTCAGGCCGGTCAGGACAACGGCGATGTGCGCGACCTCGCGGTCGTCAACGTCCCCGTCCGATATCGCCACATGGGACATCGCCGCCAGCGCGTTGATCGCGAGGCTGTCCGAAATCCGGCGGCGGCCACGTTCCAGGCGGCCGTGGATCAACCAGGCCAGGATGGCGAAAAACAATACCCCGGCTAGGACAATCGGCCCGGCATGGCCCGCGACGAGCCTCTGCGGCGTCATCCGTGGCGTGGCCGGCAGGTCGGCCGGCAGCGCCCCGGCCGCCTGGGCCTGGTCGAAGGCTGTGGGTGATAACGGCCGATACGCGGTGCCGGTGCAGTCTTCCTCGGACAGGGCATAGGACGTGATCTTGGAGCGGACCGGGATCGAGGCCACGGTCAGGGACTCGACAAGGTGGCACAGGGCGAAGGTGCCGCCCGATGCGGTGGGTATTCCAGTGTCGGACAGCCGAAAAAGCTCTTGCCGCCACATCCCGCCGCTCGACTCGGCCTTGGCGGGGGGCGCGATCGAGAGGGTCAACACAAGGGCAAGGGCAAGTCGGGCAAGAACCTGTTGCATCGGATCGATCCTGCTGTGGCGTTGATCTGATCCGAGGTTGGCACGTCTTTGGGGCAGGTTTTCGACAGCGCCGCGGCGATTTGCGGCCGGCGACGAAAAAAGGGCCCCGGCGGGATGCGGGGCCCTCTCTTGTAGATGGTCCGGCGCCGGATCAGCTGTGGATCGGGCCGTCGCCGCAGGCCAGGGCGGCCTCGCGCACCGCCTCGGAATAGGTCGGGTGAGCGTGGCTGGTCCGCGCCAGATCCTCGGCCGCGGCGCCGAATTCCATGGCCACGCAGACCTCGTGGATCAGGTCGCCCGCCGCCGGGCCGATGATGTGACAGCCCAGGATGCGGTCGGTTTCCTTGTCGGCCAGGATCTTGACGAACCCGTCACCGGCGAAATTCGCCTTGGCCCGCCCGTTGCCCATGAAGGAGAACTTGCCGACCTTGTAGGCGCGGCCGGCCTCCTTGAGCTGTTCCTCGGTCTGGCCGACGTTGGCGACCTCGGGGTGGGTGTAGATCACGCCCGGCACCAGGTTGTAATCGACGTGCCCGGCCTGGCCGGCCAGGGTCTCGGCAAGGGCCATGCCGTCGTCCTCGGCCTTGTGGGCCAGCATCGGCCCGGTAATCGCGTCGCCGATGGCATAAACGCCCGGCACGTTGGTGGCGAAATTCGCGTCGGTCTTGACCTGGCCGCGATCGGTCATCTCGACGCCCAGCGACTCCAGCCCCAGCCCGTCGGTGTAGGGCTTGCGGCCGGTGGCGACCAGCACCGTGTCGGCGTCCAGCACATGCTCGCTGTCGTCCTTGCGCAGCTTGTAGGTCACCTTGGCCTTGGTCTTGAGCGTCTCGACCCCCTGAACGGCGGCCCCCATCACAAACGTCATGCCCTGTTTTTTCAGCAGTTTCTGGAACCCTTTCTGCACCTCGCCGTCCATGCCGGGCGTGATCGCGTCGAGGTATTCGATCACCGTCACCTCGGCGCCGAGGCGCTGGTAGACGCTGCCCAGTTCCAGCCCGATGATGCCGGCGCCGATCACGACCAGCTTCTTGGGCGGTTTCTTGAGTGACAGCGCCCCGGTCGAGGAGACGACGGTGTCCTCGTCGATCTCGACGCCGGGCAGGCTGGCCACGTCGGACCCGCTGGCGATGATGATGTGCTTGGCCTCGTGGGTGTCGTTGCCGACCTTGACCTTGCCGGCCTCGGGGATCGAGCCCCAGCCCTTGAGCCAGTCGATCTTGTTCTTCTTGAACAGGTATTCGATGCCTTGCGTGTTCTGGCCGATGGTCTTGTCCTTGTAGGCCATCATCTGTGTCCAGTCGACCGAGGGGCTTTTGCCCTTCAGGCCCATCTCGGTGAAATTGTGCTCGGCCTCGTGCAGCATGTGCGTGGCGTGCAGCAGCGCCTTGGAGGGGATGCAGCCCACGTTCAGGCAGGTGCCGCCCAGCGTCTCGCGCCCCTCGACAACGGCCGTTTTCAGGCCCAGTTGCGCGCAGCGGATCGCACAGACATAGCCGCCGGGGCCGGAGCCGATGATGATGACGTCATAGGATGCCATGAGGGGTGTTCCTTCGTTATGGGTGCGGGCCGGCCCGCGATCAGATCAAGGCTGCCAGAAGCAGGGCCATGGTGGCAAGAAACCCGACGCCCCAGATCAGGCTGCGCCAGGGCACCCAACCCAGCAGGTAGGCGGGCACGTAAAGGGCGCGGGCCACCAGGTAGACCCAGGCGCAAGCGGCGGTGACCGTGCCGGTTTTGTCAGTAAGGGTTATCACCAGAACGGCGGGGGTAAAGAGGGCAAGACTCTCGAAATGGTTATTCAGCGCACGCTGCGCGCGGCCGGCCGTGCCGGTCAGGTCGCGCCCCTCGTCGCGGGGCGAGGCGGCGTAATCGGTGCCCACCTGTTTCTGCGCGAGGGCCGAGTAGAGCACGAACTGCGCGGCCTGCAGCAGAACAGCGAGGGTGAGGACGAGGAGTTCGGGGGTCATTGGGGTCTCTCTTGCGTCATCGTCGGACTTGCTCCGACGATCTCTGGCCAAAGGTCCCGCCACGCGGCATTGGACGACCCGATCAGCCCCACTTTCCACGCACGTTTCCAACGCTTGAGGGATTTTTCACGCTGAATGGCCGTCGCCGGTGCGGCGTGCTGTTCGAACCAGACAAGGCGTTCAAGGTTATACCGATCCGTAAAGCCCTCGACCGCGTGTGTCCGATGTTCGTGGACACGGCGGATCAGATCATTCGTGACGCCGATGTATGGTGTTCCGTAAGGTTTGTTCGTCATCATGTACACGAACATGGGGGGAGCAGGGATGCATGAGACCCTCGGGTCAAGCCCGAGGGTGACGGGGAAAGGAAGGCGCGTTCGGGGGTCATATCCACTAATCGGATTTCGGTCCGGAAATGCTTTTGGGTGGTGAAGGCAGGAGTGGCGTGGCCGGATCATTTGGAAGCGAAAGCGAGGTATCCTTACCTTCGTTTGCCTCAATCTGCTGACCCAGAATTCTTTGAATCGTCGCAATTGCCTGTGGAGCATCGGCAAGAAATGCTGTTGTGCAGCATACTCCTGCTGCAACTAGAGCAAGGGTCCTCATGGATCTGCCTAGATCAATCTGCCCACGACGTATTTCTGCTTCTAGGGCCTCTAAGAGCTGAATAAGCTTCTCATAGTTCCGAATGCTATCCTTGTTCTCCCAGATGTGGCTTCGGAGGCTTGCTGTCTGCTCAAGCAACTCCGCCTGCACAGCCGACGACAGCATTGTGGAAGAGTGACCCTCCCAAGCTGATTTCAATGATAGTTCGGTTGCCAATCCCCCAACTTGCGCTCGGAAGAGTGAGAATTCCTCCGATATATTGGCAGGTGCCGGTGGCGATAGTTCTCCGACCTGCAGCGTCTTAGCGGCAGCTGAAAGCGTATGTGCATATTGCATCATATCTTGAACAGTCACGCCTATATCCAGGTCCTCGGCGTGGTCCAGACGGTCTTCAAGCTTGTCGCGCAAAGCTAGCCACTGAGCCTTCGGTTCGGTGGGTAGATCTTCAAAATCCCCCGCATTTAACCGCGCCAAAGTCACAAATCCATCAGCAGCCGCCGCGGGTCTTCCAGCGCTTCCTTGACGCGGACCAGGAAGGTCACGGCGCCCTTGCCGTCGACGATGCGGTGGTCGTAGGACAGCGCCAGGTACATCATCGGGCGGATTTCCACCTGGCCCTTCACGGCCATGGGCCGGTCCTGGATCTTGTGCATCCCGAGGATACCCGACTGCGGCGGGTTCAGGATGGGCGAGGACATGAGCGACCCGTAGACCCCGCCGTTGGAGATGGTGAAGGACCCGCCCTGCATGTCGGCCATGCCCAGCTTGCCGTCGCGGGCCTGGGTGCCCAGGTCGGCGATCTCCTGTTCGATGGCGGCAAAGCTTTTCAGGTGCGCGTCGCGCAGCACCGGCACCACCAGACCGTTGGGCGTGCCCACGGCCACGCCCATGTGCACGTAGTCCTTGTAGACGACGTGATCGCCGTCGATCTCGGCATTGACGTCGGGCACCTCGCGCAGGGCATGGCAGCAGGCCTTCACGAAGAACGACATGAAGCCCAGCTTCACGCCGTGCTTCTTGAGGAACAGGTCCTTGTATTCGTTGCGCAGGTCCATGACGGGGCCCATGTCGGCCTCGTTGTAGGTGGTCAGCATCGCCGCGGTGTCCTGCGCCTCTTTCAGGCGGCGGGCGATGGTCTTGCGCAGGCGGGTCATCTTGACCCGTTCCTCGCGGCTGGCGTCGTCGGCGGGCACCGGCGCGCGGGCGGGGGCCTTGGCCGCCGGGGCGGTTTCGGCCGCCTCGGGCTTGGGCTCGGACAGGGCCTTGAGCACGTCCTCTTTCATGACCCGGCCATCGCGGCCGGTGCCTTTGACGTCGGACACATCGTTCTCGGCCATCAGTTTCTTGGCGCTGGGGGCGTCCTCGACATCCTTGCCGGTGCTGTCCGGTGCGGCCGCGGCCGGGGCCGGCTTTTCGGCGGCGCTCTCGGCCGGGGCGGCCTCGCCACTGGTGGACATCACGGCCAGCTTGCCGCCGGCCTCGACGGTGCTGCCTTCCTCGGCCAGAACCTGCGACAGGACACCGGCCGCCGGGGCGGGCACTTCGACCGAGACCTTGTCGGTCTCCAACTCGCAGAGCATCTCGTCGGCGGCGAAAGCCTCGCCCGGTTTCTTGAACCAGGTCGAGACGGTCGCCTCGGTCACGCTCTCGCCCAGCGTGGGCACCATGACATCCATGCTGTCCCCACCCGTCGCGGCGTCGGATGCCTTTGGCGCGTCGTCGGCCTTGGCGGCCGGCGTGTCCGCCGGTTTGGCACCGCCTTCGCCGATCTGGGCCAGCAGGGCATCCACGCCCACCGTCTCGCCTTCGGCGGCGACGATCTCGGACAGGGTGCCGGCCGCTGGGGCGGGCACCTCGACCGTGACCTTGTCGGTCTCAAGCTCGCAGAGCATCTCGTCGGCGGCGACGCTGTCGCCGGGTTTCTTGAACCATGTGGCCACCGTGGCTTCGGTGACGCTTTCGCCCAAGGTCGGGACACGGACTTCGGTCATTGGATCATTTCCCCTTGATGGTCAGCGCGTCGTTCACGAGCGCCGCTTGTTCGGTCTTGTGGCGCGAGGCGAGGCCGGTGGCGGGCGACGCGGCGGCAGGGCGGCCCGCATAGATCGGGCGGGTGTGCTTGGCCTTGATGCGGGTCAGGACCCATTCGAGGTTCGGCTCCATGAAGAACCAGGCGCCCTGGTTCTTGGGTTCCTCCTGGCACCAAACCATGTCGGCGTTGGGAAAGCGCTGAAGCTCCTTCACCGCCGACTGGGCCGGGAAGGGATAGAACTGCTCGAACCGCATCAGGTAGATGTCGTCGATACCGCGGCTGTCGCGCTCTTCCAGAAGGTCATAGTAGACCTTGCCCGAGCACATGACGACGCGCTTGATCTTGTCGTCGGCCACCAGCTCGGTGTCGGACACGCCGTATTGCGCGTCATCCCACAGAACGCGATGGAAGCTGCTGCCGGTCTGGAATTCCTTGGCCGTGCTGACGGCCAGCTTGTGGCGCAGCAGGGATTTCGGCGTCATCAGGATCAGCGGCTTGCGGTAGGTTCGGTGCAACTGCCGCCGCAGGATGTGAAAGTAGTTGGCAGGGGTGGTGCAGTTGGCCACGATCCAGTTGTCGCCGCCGCACATCTGCAGGAAGCGTTCCAGCCGGGCGGAACTGTGCTCGGGACCCTGGCCCTCCCAGCCGTGGGGCAGCAGGCAGACCAGGCCGGACATGCGCAGCCACTTGCTCTCGCCCGAGCTGATGAACTGGTCGAACATGATCTGCGCGCCGTTGGCGAAATCGCCGAACTGCGCCTCCCAAAGGGTCAGCGCGTTGGGTTCGGCCAGGGAATAGCCATACTCGAAGCCCAGAACCGCGTATTCCGACAGCATCGAGTCGATGACCTCGTAGCGGGCCTGCCCCTCGCGGATGTGGTTGAGCGGGTAGTAGCGTTCCTCGGTCTCCTGGCTGACCAGGGCAGAATGGCGCTGGCTGAAGGTGCCGCGGGCGCTGTCCTGCCCCGACAGCCGCACCGGGTAGCCCTCGGTCATCAGGCTGCCGAAGGCCAGCGCCTCGGCGGTGGCCCAGTCGAAGCCCTCGCCGGTTTCGAACATCTTGCGCTTGGTCTCGAGCAGGCGGGCCACCGTCTTGTGGGTCGTGAAATCCTCGGGCGCGGTGGTCAGCGCGCGGCCGATCTCGTCGAAGGTGGCCTGTTTGATGGCCGTCTCGCCGCGCTGGTAATTCTCGCCCTTCTGGTCCATGTCGGACCACTTGCCATCCAGCCAGTCGGCCTTGTTGGGCCGATACTCCTTGCCGGCCTCGAACTCGTCGCCCAGGTAGCTCTGGAACTTGGTTTTCTGTTCGTCGATCTCGCCCTCGGGGATCAGCCCGTCCTTGACCAGCCGATCGGTGTACAGCGTCAGGGTCGTCTTCTGCTGCTTGATCTTCTTGTACATGAGCGGGTTGGTGAACATCGGCTCGTCGCCTTCGTTGTGCCCGAAGCGGCGATAGCAGATGATGTCGATGACCACGTCCTTGTGGAACTTCTGGCGGAATTCCGTGGCGACCTTGGCGGCATGAACCACCGCCTCGGGGTCGTCGCCGTTCACGTGGAAGATCGGCGCCTCGACCATCAGCGCGATATCGGTGGGATAGGGCGAGGAGCGCGAGAAGTGCGGCGCGGTGGTGAACCCGATCTGGTTGTTGACGACAAGGTGCATGGTGCCGCCCGTCCGGTGGCCGCGCAGGCCCGACAGCCCGAAGCCCTCGGCCACGACGCCCTGGCCGGCAAAGGCCGCGTCGCCGTGCAGCAGGACGCCCATGACGGCCGTGCGGTCGGTGTCTTTCAACTGGTCCTGCTTGGCGCGGACCTTGCCCAGCACGACCGGGTTGACGGCCTCCAGGTGCGAGGGGTTCGCCGTTAGCGACAGGTGCACCGAATTGCCGTCGAATTCGCGGTCCGACGAGGCCCCGAGGTGGTATTTCACGTCGCCCGAGCCGTCGACATCCTCGGGCTTGAAGCTGCCGCCCTGGAATTCGTGGAAGATGGCGCGGTAGGGCTTGCCCATGACATTGGCCAGGATGTTGAGCCGGCCGCGGTGCGGCATGCCGATGACGATATCCTTGAGGCCAAGACTGCCGCCGCGCTTGATGATCTGCTCCATCGCCGGGATCAGGCTCTCGGCGCCATCAAGGCCGAACCGCTTGGTGCCCATGTACTTGACGTGCAGGAATTTCTCGAAGCCCTCGGCCTGGACCATCTTGTTGAGGATCGCCTTGCGGCCGGTCTGGGTAAAGGCGATTTCCTTGCCCAGCCCCTCGATCCGTTCCTTCAGCCAGGCGGATTCCTCGGGGTTGGAGATGTGCATGTACTGCAGCGCGAAGGTGCCGCAGTAGGTGCGCTGGACGATGGCCAGGATCTCGCGCATCGAGGCCACTTCGAGGCCCAGCACGTTGTCGATGAAGATGGGCCGGTCCATGTCCTTTTCCTCGAACCCGTAGGATTTCGGGTCGAGTTCGGGGTGCGGGGTCTGGTCGCGCATGCCCAGCGGGTCGAGGTCGGCCACCAGGTGGCCGCGGATGCGGTAGGCGCGGATGATCATCAGCGCCCGGATGCTGTCGAGCACGGCGTGGCGGACCTGTTCCTGCGTCAGGCCCACGCCCTTTTCCTCGGCCTTGGCCTTGATCTTGTCGCCGGCGGCCTTGGCCTCCTTGGGGTCGGCGGGCCACTGGCCGTCGAGCGCCGCGGTCAGGTCGTCGTTGGGGTGCGGCGGCCAGTCGGGCCGCGCCCAGCTGGGGCCCGCGGCCTCGGCGCGGGCGTCGGCCGGGGTGTCGCCCAGCGCCTTGAAGAAATCGCGCCAGCTGTCGTCGACCGCCCCGGGGTCGGAGGCATATTTCGCGTAGAGCTGTTCGATGTATTCCGCGTTGTGCCCCTGCATGAAGCTGGAGGCATGGAAGACGTCGTTGGGGGATTGGTCGGTCATGGCGCGACTACCTTCTTTCGATGCAGCAGGGGGTGGCGGCCCCCGAGTGCGCAACCGGCCCGGGCACGGCGGCCCGGGCCTGCGCGGCCAGAACGATCAGACCCAGACACAGGCACAACACGAAGAAAAGGGCCGAAGCGAGGGCCTCCTTGCGCGGTCGTGCCGGGTGCTTGTCCGGGTCCATCATGGCGTGGTCTTTCAGCGGCTCAGCCCTTCTCGATGGCGTCCATCACGGCCTCGCCCAGGGTGGCGGGGCTGTCGGCGACGACGATCCCGGCGGATTTCATCGCCTCGATCTTGCTTTCCGCGTCGCCCTTGCCGCCGGCGACGATGGCGCCGGCGTGGCCCATGCGGCGGCCCGGCGGCGCGGTGCGCCCGGCGATGAAGCCCGCGATGGGTTTCCAGCGGCCCTTTTTCTTCTGTTCGGCCAGGAATTCGGCGGCGTCCTCCTCGGCCGAGCCGCCGATCTCGCCGATCATGATCATCGACTGCGTCTCGTCGTCGTCAAGGAACATGTCCAGCACGTCGATGTGTTCGGTTCCCTTGATGGGGTCGCCGCCGATGCCCACGGCGGTGGACTGGCCCAGCCCCATGTCCGAGGTCTGCTTGACCGCCTCGTAGGTCAGCGTGCCTGAGCGCGACACCACGCCGACCGACCCGCGCTTGTGGATGTGGCCGGGCATGATGCCGATCTTGCAGCCGTCGGGCGTGATGACCCCGGGGCAGTTGGGCCCGACAAGGCGACTGCTGGAACCTTCCAGCGCGCGCTGCACCTTGACCATGTCCTGCACCGGGATGCCCTCGGTGATGCAGACGATCAGTTCGATCCCGGCGTCGATCGCCTCGAGGATCGAGTCGGCGGCGAAGGGCGGCGGCACGTAGATGACCGAGGCATTGGCCTGCGTCTCGTGCATCGCCTCGTGGACCGAGTTGAAGACCGGCAGGTCGAGATGCGTTGTGCCGCCCTTGCCGGGGGTGACGCCGCCGACCATCCGCGTGCCATAGGCGACGGCCTGTTCGGTGTGGAAGGTGCCCTGCGAGCCGGTCAAGCCCTGACAGATGACTTTGGTGTTTTCGTCGATGAGGATTGCCATCCGGGTTAGCCTTTCACTGCCTTGACGATTTTCTGCGCGCCGTCTTTCAGGTCGTCGGCGGCGATCACGTCGACGTCGGAGTTGTTGATGATCTCCTTGCCCTGCTCGACGTTGGTGCCTTCCAGGCGCACCACCAGCGGCACGGTCAGGCCGACGTCCTTGACGGCCGCGACAACGCCTTCGGCGATGACGTCGCAGCGCATGATGCCGCCGAAAATGTTGACGAGGATGCCTTTGACGTTGGCGTCGCTGGTGATGATCTTGAAGGCCTCGGTCACCTTTTCCTTGGTCGCGCCGCCGCCCACGTCGAGGAAGTTCGCCGGCTCGGCCCCGTAAAGCTTGATGATGTCCATGGTCGCCATGGCCAGACCCGCGCCGTTGACCATGCAGCCGATCTCGCCGTCCAGCGCGATGTAGTTGAGATCGTACTTGGACGCCTCCAGTTCCTTGGCGTCCTCCTCGGTGGTGTCGCGCAGCTCGCCGATGTCGGACTGGCGGTAGATGGCGTTGCCGTCGAAGCCCATCTTGGCGTCGAGGCATTTTAGGTCGCCCTTGTCTGTCACGATCAGCGGGTTGATCTCCAGCTGTTCCATGTCCTTCTCCACGAACATCCGGTAGAGCGTGCCCATCAGCGCGACGCACTGCTTGATCTGCGCCCCTTCGAGGCCCAGCGCGAAGGCGATGCGGCGGCCGTGGAAGGGCTGGTAGCCAGTGGCCGGATCGACCGAGAGCGACAGGATTTTCTCGGGCGTGGACTCGGCGACCTCCTCGATGTCGGTGCCGCCCTCGGTCGAGGCGACGAAGGACACGCGGCCGGTGACGCGGTCGATCAGCAGCGCGAGGTAAAGCTCGCTCTCGATCCCGGACCCGTCTTCGATGTAGATGCGGTTGACCTGCTTGCCGGCGGGGCCGGTCTGCTTGGTCACGAGGGTGCGGCCCAGCATCTTGCGCGCCTCTTCGGCGGCCTCTTCCACCGACTTGGCCAGGCGCACGCCGCCCGCCTCGCCGGCGCTGTCCTCCTTGAACGACCCCTTGCCGCGGCCGCCGGCGTGGATCTGCGCCTTGACCACCCAGAGCGGCCCGTCGAGTTCGCCGGCCTTTGTTTTGGCCTCTTCCGCCTTCAGGACGGCGCGCCCGTCGCTGACCGGCGCCCCGTAGGAGCGCAGCAGCGCCTTCGCCTGGTATTCGTGGATGTTCATGATTGTCCCTCGGTTCGATGGATTTTTCCGAAGACAAACACAGCCGGGGCGGCGGCCAAAAGGCCTATTTCCCTGCGTCCCGGGAAAATCCGACATTTGTGATCACACCGTCAAAACTGTGATCACGATTTTGGGTATACAACGGTATCCTAAAATTTTGGGCGAGCCGCGCGGCGAGAATCACCGCAAGGGCCTAGTCACGGCCTCGTCCGAGTGTGCAGAAAAAAGGGGCACCCGCGCGGGGCACCCCTTCGCATACGTCGCCGGGCCGCAGTCAGGCCAGCGTTTCGTCGATGCCCTTGCAGGCGCTGACAAGGTCCTTCACCGCATCGACCGAGTGGTTGAACATGCCCTGTTCATCCTTGTTCATCTTGATCTCGACCACGCGCTCGATGCCGCCCGCGCCGATCACGGTGGGCACGCCCACGTAGAAGCCGTTCAGCCCGTAGGCCCCATCGACATGCGCCGCCGCGGGCAGCAGGCGCTTCTGGTCCTTGAGATAGGCCTCGGCCATCTCGATGGCGGCGGTCGCGGGCGCGTAGAAGGCCGAGCCGGTCTTGAGCAGGCCGACGATCTCGGCCCCGCCGTCGCGGGTGCGCTGCACGATGGCGTCGAGCTTGTCCTGCGTGGTCCACCCCATCTGAACGAGGTCGGGCAGGGGGATGCCGGCAACGGTGGAATAGCGCGTCAGCGGCACCATTGTGTCGCCGTGGCCGCCCAGCACGAAGGCGCTGACGTCCTTCATCGAGACATTGAATTCCTCGGCCAGGAAATGCCGGAAGCGGGCGCTGTCGAGTACCCCGGCCATGCCGCAGACCTTTTCATGGGGCAGGCCCGAGAATTCGCGCAGCGCCCAGACCATGGCGTCCAGCGGGTTGGTGATGCAGATGACAAAGGCATCGGGGGCGTTCTTGGCGATGCCTTCGCCCACAGCCTTCATGACCTTGAGGTTGATACCCAGCAGGTCGTCCCGGCTCATGCCCGGCTTGCGTGGCACGCCGGCGGTGACAATGCAAACGTCTGCCCCGGCGATATCGGCATAGTCCTGTGTGCCCTTGAGCGTGGCGTCGAACCCTTCGGAGGGACCGGATTCCGCGATGTCGAGGGCCTTGCCCTCGGGCGTGCCCTCGGCGATGTCGAAAAGCACGACGTCGCCGAGTTCCTTGATCGCGGCCAGATGGGCGAGCGTGCCGCCGATCTGACCGGCGCCGATGAGGGCGATTCTGGGTCTGGCCATGGTGAAAGGATCCTCTGTCCGTTCCGTTTTGTATCGGCGCTTGGGTAGTCCTTTGCACACCGCCGCGCAAGCCTGCCGGGGCAGGGTGCTGTAACCGCGGGATTGTTTGCGCTAAAGCGCGACATGCCGGGCGCCCGGGACGGGGACGCCGGTGATTCCCATGCGATCGGGGGCAGGACACCATGGAAGGACCGCTGTTCTGGACGCTGGCGCTGCTGGCCGCGGTCAGCGTGGGGCTAAGCAAGGGCGGCCTGCCCGTCGTAGCCATGCTGTCGGTGCCGCTGCTGTCGCTGGTCATCAACCCGGTGACAGCGGCCGGGCTGATGCTGCCCGTGTTCATCGTGTCGGATGTCTTCGGGGTCTGGGCCTATCGCCACAATTTCGACCGGCGCGTCCTGTCCATCGGCGTGGTGGGGCTGACCATCGGAACCGGGGTCGGCTGGGCCACCGCCCAGAGCGTGCCGGAATGGGCGGTGCGGTTGATCGTTGGCGGGGTCGGGGCCGGTTTCGCCGCCAGCCTGCTGCTGGGCCGGGGGCGCGACGCGCCGGCCCGGCCGGCCAACGCGGTGTCGGGACTGGTCTGGACCTCGGTGGCGGGCTTCACCAGTTTCGTCAGCCACTCCGGCGCCCCGCCCTGGCAGGTCTGGGTGCTGCCGCTGCGCCTGTCCAAGCTGGCCTTTGCCGGCACCACAACCATCGCCTTTGCCTATGTGAACGCGCTCAAGCTGGTGCCCTATGCCGCGCTGGGGCAGCTGGGCCTGGAGAACCTGCGCGTTGCTGCGATGCTGACCCCGGCGGCGGTTCTGGCGGTCTTTGCCGGGTTCCGTTTGGTCAAGATCCTGCCCGAGGCGCTGTTCTTCCGCCTTGTCACCTGGGCGCTTCTGGCCGTTTCCCTCAAACTGATCCGCGACGGGCTGGCTGGCGGGCTTGCGGCGGACGCTCTCGCTGCAATGCCGCATTTTCCGCTTGCATGATCGCAACGACTATGGCCACTTCCGCGCAAGATTATTGCCCGGAGGCCAGACCATGACCCGACCGCACCGCTCGGCCCTCTATATTCCCGGCTCGAAGGCGCGCGCGCTGGACAAGGCCCGCGGCCTGGCCACAGACGTGATCCTTTTCGATCTGGAGGATGCCGTCGCCCCGGACGAGAAGCCCGCCGCCCGCGCCACGCTGGCCGAGGAGCTGGGCAAGGGCGGCTACGGGCCGCGCCTGCGGGTGGTGCGCATCAACGCGCTCGACACCGAGTGGGGCCGGGCGGATGCGCTCGCGGTGGCCGGGATGGACTGCGACGCGGTGCTGCTGCCCAAGGTGACGGGGCCCGACGACATCGACACCCTCGCGGCGCTCGTGCCGAACACGCCGGTCTGGGCGATGATGGAAAGCCCGCGCGGTATCCTCAACGCCGCTGCGATCGCCGCGCACCCGGCGCTGCAGGGCTTCGTGATCGGCACCAACGACCTGGCCAAGGACCTGGGCACGCGCACCACGTCGGACCGCGCCCCGCTCTGGGCCGCGTTGCAGACCTGCGTGCTGGCGGCCCGCGCCCATGGCGTTGTGGTCCTCGACGGGGTCTTCAATGCCTTCAAGGACGAGGACGGCCTGCGCGCGGAATGCGAACAGGGCCGCGATTTCGGCATGGACGGCAAGTCCCTGATCCATCCCGCGCAGCTTGACATCGCGAATGCCGTCTTCGCCCCCACCGCGGCCGAGATCGAGACCGCCCGCCGCCAGATCGCCGCCTATGACGCGGCCATCGCCGAGGGGCAGGCCGTCGCCGTCGTGGATGGGCAGATCGTCGAGAACTTGCATGTCGAGACCGCCCGCGCGACGCTGGCCAAGGCAGAGGCAATCAAGGAACTGGAATCGGCATGACACTTCTTGTCCCGGGTATTCTTTTGTGGGTCGGGGCCCACTTCTTCAAGCGCGTGGCCCCCGAGGCCCGCGCGCGGATGGGCGACAAGGGCAAGGGGCTGGTCGCGCTGGCCCTTGTCGTTAGCCTCGTTCTGATGGTGATCGGCTACCGCGGCGCGGACTTCGTCAACGTCTGGTATCCGCCAAGCTTCATGGTGCATATCAACAACCTGCTGATGCTGGTCGCCTTTTTCGTCTTCGGGCTGTCGGCCACCACCGGCAGCCTGCGCGGCAAGCTGCGCCACCCGCAGTTGCTGGCGGTCAAGATCTGGGCGGTCGCGCACCTTCTGGTCAACGGCGACCTGGCCTCGATCGTGCTCTTCGGGTCGATGCTGCTCTGGGCCGGGGCCGAGGTGGCAGTGATCAACCGCGCCGAGGCCTGGGACCGCCCCGCGCCGGGGGACCCCAAGCGCAATGTCCTGCTGGTCGTCATCGCGGTTGTGGCCTTCACACTGACGGCTGCCATCCACGCCTGGCTGGGCGTCTGGCCCTTCCCGCGGTGAGGCCATGAGACTCTACCGTTTCCTCACGGCCGATGACACCTCGGCCTTCTGTCACAAGGTCTCCGAGGCCTTGTCGAAGGGCTGGGACCTCTACGGCGATCCGCAATACACCTTTGACCAGGCCAATGGCGTGCTGCGCTGTGGCCAAGCGGTGACCAAGGACATCGACGGAGACTACCATCCCGACATGAAGCTGGGGCAGCAATGATGACCAAGACCGACCCGGGCCGCTTCTTCGAGGATTACGCGCTGGGGCAGGTGATCGACCACGCCGTGCCGCGCACCGTGGGGGCGGGCGAACGGGCGCTGTATCACGCGCTCTACCCGGCGCGGCATGCTCTGGCGTCTTCGGACGAGTTCGCGCGCGCCTGCGGCCTGCCCGAAAGCCCGCTGGACGACATGGTGGCCTTTCACGTCGTCTTCGGCAAGACGGTGCCGGACGTGTCGCTGAACGCGGTGGCCAATTTGGGCTATGCCGAGGGGCGCTGGCGGCGGCCCGTCTATGCCGGCGATACGCTGAGGTCCTCCTCCGAGGTCATCGGGCTGAAACAGAACTCAAACGGCAAGACGGGCGTTGTCTGGGTGCGCACGACAGGGACCAACCAGAACGGCGCTGCGGTGCTGGACTACGTGCGGTGGGTCATGGTGCGCAAGCGCGACCCGCAAGCCCCTGCGCCGGACACCACCGTGCCCGATCTGAAAACGGCCCTCGCGCCCGAGGACCTGGTGATCCCCGAGGGGCTGGATTTCACCGGTTACGATTTCACCCTGGCGGGCGAGCCGCACCGCTGGGCCGACTACGAGATCGGCGAGGTGATCGACCATGTCGATGGTGTCACCGTCGAAGAGGCCGAGCACATGATGGCCACGCGCCTGTGGCAGAACACCGCCAAGGTGCATTTCGATCTGACCGCCCGTCCCGAGGGGCGGCTGATCTACGGCGGCCACGTGATTTCCATGGCCCGGGCGCTGTCCTTCAACGGGCTGGCCAATGCGCAGATGGTCGCGGGGCTGAACGGCGGCGCGCACGCCAACCCCTGTTTCGCCGGAGACACGATCAAGGCCTGGTCCGAGGTGCTGGACAAGGCCGAGACCCCGGCCCCCGGCGTCGGCGCGCTGCGCCTGCGGCTGGTGGCGACGAAGGACGGGCAGGTGGGCCGCACCCGGGGCGAGGACGGCAAATACCTGCCCGGCGTATTGCTCGATCTCGATTACTGGGCGCTGGTGCCGATGTGACCGCGGCGGCGCGCACCGGGAAATTCGTGATCACGCCGCGCTGGCCAGTGATCACACGGGGCGGAAATTTCTGCCCTGCGGCAAGATTCCCGCGCCTGTCCCCTGTGCAAGGCCGTGACTTTTCTGCCAGTATGAATAGATAAGTTTGATATGCCATTGTATACCGTCACCGCGTGGCCCGTCGCGCGGGACGCGATGACAAAAGGGAGCCTTCCATGGCCGACGTGAATCGCGGGAACCGCCCGCTCTCGCCTCACCTGCAAATCTACCGACCGCAATGGACCTCGATCACCTCGATCTTCGTGCGCATTACGGGCAACGCCCTCCTGATTTCGGCGCTGCTGGTCGTCTGGTGGCTGGCCGCACTGGCCCGCGGCCCCGAGGCCTACGGCATCGCCGATGCCGTCCTGACCAGCTGGTTCGGCGATCTTGTCATGTTCCTCAGCGTCGGCGGGATCTGGTATCACCTGCTGGGCGGTGTGCGGCACCTGATCTGGGACAGCGGCCACATGCTGGACGTGGATCGTTCCGAGATGTTCGGGCAGGGCATGGTGATCGGCGCCGTGCTCCTGACGATTTTCACAGCCGTCATTCTCTGAGGGGGTCGCGATGCGATTCATGACAGACCGCAAGCGCGCCGCGGGTCTTGGCGCGGCCAAGTCGGGCACCGATCATCACTGGATGATGATGGTCACCTCGGTGGCCCTTGTCGGCCTCGTGCCGCTTTTCGTCTTCACCTTCGGGCGGGCGCTGGGCATGGGCTTCGAGGCGGCGCAGGCCTATTACGCCCGGCCCTTTCCGGCCATAGTCGGTATCCTGACGCTGCTGGTGGGCTTCTATCACTTCAAGGGCGGTGTGCAGACGCTGATCGAGGACTACGTTCATGGCTTGACCGGCAAGGCGCTGATCATCGGCATGACCTGCCTTTCCTATGCGGCAGCGGCGGTCGGCGTTTTCGCCATCGTGCGCATTGCCCTCTGACGCGGGACGACTGAGACATGACTGAATACGAATACGAAACGCATGACTTCGATGTGGTCGTGGTGGGCGCCGGCGGGGCCGGGCTGCGGGCCACGCTTGGCATGGCCGAACAGGGGCTGCGCACGGCCTGCATCTCCAAGGTGTTCCCGACACGCTCGCATACCGTCGCGGCCCAGGGCGGCATCGCCGCGTCGCTGTCGAACATGGGGCCGGACCACTGGCAGTGGCACATGTACGACACGGTCAAGGGGTCCGACTGGCTGGGCGATACCGACGCCATGGAATACCTGGCCAAGGAGGCGCCCAAGGCCGTCTACGAGCTGGAACACTACGGCGTGCCCTTCAGCCGCACCGAGGAGGGCAACATCTACCAGCGCCCCTTCGGCGGCCACACCACCGAGTTTGGCGAGGGCCCGCCGGTGCAGCGCACCTGTGCCGCCGCCGACCGCACCGGCCACGCCATCCTGCACACGCTCTACGGCCAGTCGCTCAAGCAGAAGGCGGAATTCTACATCGAGTATTTCGCCATTGACCTGCTGATGTCCGAGGACGGCCAGTGCGAAGGCGTTCTGTGCTGGAAGCTGGACGACGGCACCATGCATGTCTTTGCCGCCAAGATGGTGGTGCTGGCCACCGGCGGCTATGGCCGGGCCTATTTCAGCGCCACCAGCGCGCACACCTGCACCGGCGACGGTGGCGGCATGGTGGCCCGCGCGGGCCTGCCGCTGCAGGACATGGAGTTTGTGCAGTTCCACCCCACCGGCATCTACGGCGCCGGTTGCCTGATCACCGAGGGCGCGCGCGGCGAGGGCGGTTACCTGACCAACGGCGAGGGCGAGCGGTTCATGGAACGCTACGCGCCCAACTACAAGGATCTTGCGCCGCGTGACTATGTCAGCCGCTGCATGACCATGGAAATCCGCGAGGGGCGCGGCGTGGGGCCGAAGGGTGATCACATCCACCTCAACCTCAATCACCTGCCGGCCGAGGCGCTGAACCTGCGCCTGCCGGGCATCTCGGAAAGCGCCAAGATCTTCGCCGGCGTGGATGTCACCAAGGAGCCGATCCCGGTGCTTCCGACGGTGCACTACAACATGGGCGGCGTGCCGACCAACTACTGGGGCGAGGTTCTCAACCCGACCGACACGGATCCCAACGCCGTGGTCCCCGGCCTCATGGCCGTGGGCGAGGCAGGCTGCGCGTCGGTCCACGGGGCCAATCGGCTGGGGTCGAACTCGCTGATCGACCTGGTCGTTTTCGGCCGGGCGGCGGCGATCCGCGCGGGCAAGGTCGTGGACCGCGACAGCGCCGTGCCGACGCCGCGCAAGGCCGAGATCGACAAGGCCTTCGACCGGTTCGACCGGCTGCGCCACGCCGATGGCGGCACCCCGACCGCCGAATTGCGCCTGGAGATGCAGCAGACCATGCAGCAGGACGCGGCGGTGTTCCGCGCCAGCGACACCCTGAAGAACGGCGTCGAGAAGATGACAACGGTGGCCGGCAAGATGGCCGACATCAACGTCACCGACCGTAGCCTGGTCTGGAATAGCGACCTGATGGAAACGCTGGAACTGACCAACCTCATGCCCAACGCGCTGGCCACCGTCCGCAGCGCCGAGGCCCGCACCGAAAGCCGCGGGGCACATGCGCACGAGGACCACGGCGAGCGGGATGACAAGAATTGGCGCGTGCATACCATCGCCCGGGTCGCCGACGAGAAGGTGGACCTGTCCTATCGCCCGGTGATCGAGGCCCCGCTGACCGAGGAAAAGGCCGGCGGCATCAATCTCAAGAAGATCGCCCCGAAGGAACGGACCTTCTGATGCTGCGCCTAGCGCCTGTCCTGCTGGCGCTGGCGGCCTGTGCCCCGCAGCCGATCAGCCCGGACCGGGCGGCGGCCATCTGCGAAGAGCGGGCGCGGGCCGCGCAGGGGCCGACAGGCAGCGTGACGATCGGCGCCAACAGCAACGATGGCCCCTTTGCCGGGGCAAAGATCGGGCTGACCGCGGATTACCTGGCCGGGCGCGATCCGGTCGAAGTCTATAGGGAATGCGTCTATTCCCGCACCGGGGCGGCCCCGATCCGGCCGCCGCGCCTGCGCTGAAGACCAAGGAGTGCGAAGATGAAAAAGATCCTGCTGACCCTGTTCGCCGCCATGGCCATGGCCGGATGTGACATGCTCGACATGCGCGCCGATCCGGCCACGACCGCCACCGACCTGGTGACCGATGCGATGGTCGGCGCCGAACTGTCCGGCGGCATCGTCGTGACTGACCGCATCGCCCGCCCGCTGGCCGAATGCGTCGTCGAGCATGCCACCGAGGCCGAACTGGCCCGGATCGTCGCCGCCGAGGATGACGCCGCGCGCAACGCGATCACCAGCACGGTGCTGGCCCGGCCCGAGGCCGTGAGCTGCGCCACCGAAGCCCTGACCGCCTGACCTGAAAGGAGCCTGACCGCCATGGTCCAGCTGACCCTTCCCAAGAACAGCCGGATGACCACCGGCAAGACATGGCCCAAGCCCGAGGGCGCCACGAACCTGCGCAAGGTGCAGATCTATCGCTGGAGCCCCGATGACGACAAGAACCCGCGCCTGGACACCTACTGGGTGGACATGGACGATTGCGGGCCGATGGTCCTGGACGTTCTCATCAAGATCAAGAACGAGATCGACCCGACCCTGACCTTCCGCCGGTCCTGCCGCGAGGGCATCTGCGGGTCCTGCGCGATGAACATCGACGGGATCAACACGCTGGCCTGCATCTACGGCGCCGACGAGGTCAAGGGCGATATCAAGATCTACCCGCTGCCGCACATGCCGGTGGTCAAGGACCTGATCCCCGACCTGACGCATTTCTACGCCCAGCACGCCAGCATCATGCCCTGGCTGGAGACCGAGACGAACACGCCGGCCAAGGAATGGAAGCAGTCCATCGAGGACCGCGAGAAGCTCGACGGGCTTTACGAATGCGTGATGTGCGCCTGCTGTTCGACCGCTTGCCCGTCGTACTGGTGGAACGGGGATCGCTACCTGGGGCCGGCGGCGCTGCTGCATGCCTATCGCTGGATCATCGACAGCCGAGACGAGGCCACGGGCGAACGGCTCGATCAGCTGGAGGACCCCTTCAAGCTCTACCGCTGCCATACGATCATGAATTGCGCCAAGACCTGCCCCAAGGGCCTGAACCCGGCCAAGGCGATCGCGCAGACCAAGAAACTGATGGTCGAGCGCCAGGTCTGAGCGGCGCGACCAACGCGCGGCGAGGCCGCGAGACGGTCGCGCAACCAACCGGCGCTCAAGCAGCGAAGCGATGGCGCACCTGAAACAGGCGCCGCTGCGCGCTTTTGATCGGATACCGGCAAGATGACGCCCTGATTCCGGGTCAGGAGCTGCCTTTGCCCCGGGCCTCCGGCGGCGGTATTTCGGACCCGAAGACGCCCGATTGCCAATTCCCGAGCGTTGGTGTTTGGTTCGGCCATGGAACCTGATGATGCCGACGCGCGCAGGGCCGTGGCCCCGGTGATCTGCTATCCGACCGACGATCTGCCGCGGCCCGACCTGGCGCTCTACCAGGCGGCGAGCACCGGGGCCGAAACTGTCGCGCGCGTCGTGGTGCCCCCGCGCGACGCGGCGGCGATCGAGGTACCGGCCGGATCGTTCTTGCGGATCACCTGCACCGAGGGGCCGCAGGTCGGGGACCTCAACCTGTTCAACGCGCATGACCTGTCCGAGCGGTTCTATTCGGGCAAGACCCGCGCGCTGCACGGCACGCATGTGACGACCGGCGACAGGCTGTGGTCGTCCTTTCCGAAACTGCGGCCCATGGCGACCGTGGTCGGAGACACGCTGGACTGGTACGGGATCGACCCCCACGGCGGCGCGGTGCACGACGTGATCGGAACGCGCTGCGATCCCTATACCGGCAATCTGTTGTCAGGCCGCCAGTACCACCACTGTTGCCATTCCAATCTGACCCGCGCGCTGGCCGCGGCGCGGGGGCTGACGCTGCGGGAGGCCGAACGGCATGTGCACGACGTTCTGAATGTCTTCATGTGCACCGGCTTCACCCGCGATACCGGGCAGTATTTCATGAAGGCCAGCCCCGTTCGCCCCGGTGACCATATCGAATTTCTTGCCGAGATCGACCTGCTGGCAGTGCTGAGCGCCTGCCCGGGCGGCGATTGCGGGGCGGAGCATTCAAGCGATGCCGCGCCCTGCCATACCCTGCGCATGGACCATCGCCAGCCCCGACGGGGCGCATTGGCGGGCTGGGCGCCACCGCCTGTCAATGGCTATGACGGCAGCCACGGGGCTTAGGAGAAAGCGGCCTGAAGCGCGATCTCGATCATGTCGGAAAAGCTGCGCTCGCGGTCCTCGGCGGGCAGCGCCGCGCCGGTCTCGAGGTGGTCGCTGACGGTCAGGACGGCCAGCGCGCGCCGGCCGTGGCGGGCGGCGAGGGTGTAAAGCTCGGCCGCCTCCATCTCGACGCCCAGGATGCCGTGGCGGCGCATCTGTTCGTCCAGGTCGGGGCGTTCGTCATAGAAGGTGTCGGAAGAGTAGATGCCCCCGACGTGGGTGTCGACGGCACGGTCGTGGGCGGCCCGTTCGGCGGCGGCCAGAAGCCCGTAATCGGCGCAGGGGGCGAAGTTGAATTCGCGCAGGATCGTGGACGAGGGGGTGGCGACCGATGAGGCGGTCATGGCCAGGATCACGTCGCGCAGCTTGACCTGCGGCTGCATCCCGCCGCAGGAGCCGACGCGGATCAGGGTCTGGACCTCGAAATCGCGGATCAGTTCGTTGGCGTAGATCGACATCGAGGGCATGCCCATGCCCGAGCCCTGGATCGTCACGCAGTGGCCCTGCCATGTGCCGGTGAAGCCGAGCATGCCGCGCGTTTCGTTGATGCAGGCCACGTCCGACAAAAAGGTCTCGGCCGCCCATTTCGCGCGGTAGGGATCGCCGGGCATGAGCACCGTTTCCGCGATCTGCTCTCTGGCCGCGCCGATGTGTGTCGTCATCCTTTGCCCCTTTGGTGCTTTGCGGTAGGGTCGCGACCGTAGCGGCAAGCGGATCAATTGCCAATGAGAGCTTTCTCGATCTTGGCGGCCACCTGCATGGCGGGTCTGGCCCAGGCCCAGCATGTGCCGGACCCGAGCTGGGACGAGATCGATTTCGCCGTTTCAGTGCTGGCCGAGATCCAGCCCCTGTCCGTCGCCAAGCGCCGTGAATACTGCGGGTATATCGGCCGAGACGCCGGCGGGGCCATGGTCGCGACGCAGGCGGTGCCGGGCACGATGGCGTCCTGCCGCCCGGTCTGGCCGCGCGCAGGCGAGATGCGGGTCGTCGCCTCGTATCACACCCACGGCGCCTTTGATCTGGGCTATGTCAACGAGGTCCCGTCGGACATCGACCTGCGCGGCGACATCTCGCTTGGCATAGATGGTTGGGTGGCCACACCCGGCGGGCGGCTCTGGTTCAACGATGCGGGGGCAGGAGAGACGCGCCTGATCTGCGGCGTCGGCTGTCTGCCGGTTTCACCGGAGTTCGACAAGGGCCTGAATGGCCGGATCGCCAAACGTTATTCACTGGAGGAATTGTCCGCCCGAACACGCGGTGAGTGATCGCGAAACGGGGCCCCGAAGGACCCCGTGTTTTCAGATTTCCATGCTTTCGGGCGACTTTCCGGCCGCGATGGCATCCTTGAACCATTTCGGCTGGCGGCCCTTGCCCGTCCAAGTCTGGGACGGATTGTCAGGATTTGCATATTTTGGCGTTCCGGCAGATTTCGTCTTGCCGCCGGTTCCGCGCGTTTTCTTCCTGCCTGATGCGCCGAGGACGTCATCCAGCGAAAATCCCATCGAGGCGACGGCCTTTTCGGCCGCCTCGCGTGCCTTTTTGATATCCTGCTGCTCGAGCCACTGGATCTGTTTGTCTATATCACCGCGGAGCTTCTCAAGCTCCTTGCGGGTCATGGTTTTCAAGTCGATTGACATTTTCTTGTCCCGTATGTCCCATTCCTACACCTACCAATTAAGAACCGCTTCACCCACTGTGAAGAGGTTTTACAGTAAGCCTGTACAAAAGGCCACAATTATTGCGGATCGGAATGGCGGACTACTCGGCGGCGAGCGATCCGGGATCGGCCAATTCGATGATCGCGCGCATGATCGTATTCAACTCGAAATCCTTGGGGGTGTAGACCCGTGCAATTCCCATGGCGCGAAGACGGTCGGCGTCATCTTCGGGAATGATCCCGCCGGCCACGACTGGAACATGCTCGAGGCCGTTCGCGCGCAATTTTTCCATGAAATCCGCGACCAGTGGCACATGTGATCCGCTCAGGATGGACAGGCCGATGACATGCGCCTCATCACGGTCGACCGCCGCGATGATCTCGTCCGGGGTCAGCCGGATGCCCTCGTAGGTGATGTCCATGCCGCAATCGCGGGCGCGGGCGGCGATCTGTTCCGCCCCGTTCGAGTGGCCGTCCAGGCCCGGCTTGCCCATGATGAACTTGAGCCGCCGGCCCAGTTTGTCGGAGACCGCGTCGACCATGGCGCGCAACTCGTCCAGACCTTCGGTGCGGTTCGACGGGTTGGGCGAGACGCCCGTCGGGCCGCGATACTGGCCAAAGGCATCGCGCACGACGTCGGCCCATTCGCCGGTGGTGACACCGGCCCGGGCGCATGCGATCGAGGCGGGCATGACATTGGCGCCGGTGACGGCGGCCTCTTTCAGGTCGGCCAGCGCCTGCGTGACGGCGGCCGCGTCGCGGGCCGCGCGCCAGGCATTGAGGCGGTCGATCTGGTCGGCCTCGACCTGCGGGTCGACGGTCATGATTGAGTCTTCGCCGCTGGTCAGGGGCGAGGGTTCGCCGGCCTGATACTTGTTGACGCCGACGACCACTGTTTCGCCGCCCTCGATCCCGGCGATGCGCTCGGCATTGGCCTCGACCAGCCGCGATTTCATGTAGCCGATCGCCCCCACGGCCCCGCCCATGGAGTCGATCTGGGCCAATTCGGCCCGCGCGCCCTCTTTCAGTGCGGCGACTTTCGCTTCGACCGCAGGGTTGCCCTCGAACAGATCGTCGTATTCCAGAAGGTCCGTCTCGAAGGCCAGGATCTGCTGCATCCGCAGCGACCATTGCTGGTCCCAGGGGCGCGGCAGGCCCAGCGCCTCGTTCCAGGCGGGCAATTGCACGGCGCGCGCCCGGGCCTTTTTTGACAGGGTCACGGCCAGCATCTCGACCAGGATGCGATAGACGTTGTTTTCGGGCTGCTGTTCGGTCAGCCCCAGCGAATTGACCTGCACGCCATAGCGGAAGCGGCGGAATTTCGGATCCTCGACGCCATAGCGCTCGCGGCAGATTTCATCCCACAATTCGACAAAAGCGCGCATCTTGCACATCTCGGTGACAAAGCGGATGCCCGCGTTCACGAAAAAGCTGATCCGCCCGACCATGGCCGGGAAATCCTCTTCGCTGACCTTGCCTTTCAGATCGTCCAGCACCGCCGTTGCTGTGGCCAGCGCGAAGGACAATTCCTGTTCCGGTGTCGCCCCGGCCTCTTGCAGGTGGTAGGAACAGACATTCATCGGGTTCCATTTGGGCAGGTGTTCGCGGGTATAGGCCGCGACATCCGTGATCATCCGCAGGCTGGGTTCGGGCGGGCAGATATAGGTGCCCCGGCTGAGGTATTCCTTGATCAGGTCGTTCTGCACCGTGCCCTGCAGTTTCGACACATCCGCGCCCTGCTGTTCGGCCACCGCGATATAGAGCGCCAGCAGCCAGGGTGCCGTAGCATTGATGGTCATCGAGGTGTTCATCTGCTCCAGCGGGATCTCGGCGAAGAGCTTTGCCATGTCGCCCAGATGGCAGATCGGCACGCCGACCTTGCCAACCTCGCCGCGGGCCAGTTCGTGGTCGCTGTCATAGCCCGTCTGGGTTGGCAGGTCGAAGGCCACCGACAGCCCCGTCTGGCCCTTGGCCAGGTTCGAGCGGTAAAGCGCATTGGAGGCCTCGGCGGTGGAATGCCCGGCGTAGGTCCGAAAGAGCCAGGGGCGGTCCTTTGGGGTATCTTGCGGGGTTTGCGGCATGGGGCGGCCTCGTGACTCGGGTAGGGTAATTTTCTTACTTTGAGGCCGGGTTTACCGGAAATTTTATGGCGCTGTCAATTCGCTGCATCGCGGCATGTGCGCATTTACCCCCCTGCGGTTTCCTGCCACCTTGGCGGCCATGTTCCAGACAATCACCCTGCCGCTGTGGCTTTTCGGTCTGATCGTGTTTTTCGCGGCGGTGACTTTCGCGTCGCATTTCCTGTTTCCCTCGGTGCGGTGGTTCTTTCGCCGGCGCGCGGAAAAGGTGGTGGCGCGGCTGAACGCGCGGCTTGAAAAGCCGATCGAGCCCTTCAAGCTGGCGCGGCGCTACGACATGATCCAGCGGCTGGTCTATGATCCGCAGGTGGCCGAGGCGATCAACGATCACGCCCGCCGCAACGGGGTGCCGGAAAACGTCGCCTTCGAGCGCGCCCGGCGCCATGCGCGCGAAATCGTCCCGTCGTTTTCGGCGACGCTTTACTTCACGGTGGGCGCGCGGCTGGCGAAATGGCTGTCGCAATCGCTTTATCACGTGCGGGTGGGCCGGTTCGAGCGCGAGCTTTACGACGGGATCGATGCCCAGGCGACCGTGGTCTTCGTGATGAACCACCGCTCGAACATGGATTACGTGCTGGTCACGCATCTGGTCAGCCAGACTTCGGCCCTGTCCTATGCCGTGGGGGAATGGGCACGGATCTGGCCGCTCTCGGGGCTGATCCGCATGATGGGGGCCTATTTCATCCGCCGCCGGTCGCGGGGGGATCTCTACCGCCGGGTGCTGGCGCGTTATGTCCAGCTGGCCACGCGGGGCGGCGTGACCCAGGCGGTGTTCCCCGAGGGCGGCCTGAGCTTGACCGGGGGGTTGGGCCAGCCGCGCCTCGGTATCCTGTCCTATATCGCCGCGACCTACGATCCCAATGCGCGCGACATCGTCTTCGTGCCGGTGGGGCTGAATTACGACCGGGTGCTAGAGGATCAGATCCTGCTGGACGCCGGAAAGGCCGGCAATCGGCGGTTCCGGCCGCCGCTCTTGCCCGCCGCGGGGCGGGTGCTGCGCCATCTCGGCCAGCGGATCACCGGGCGGTTCCGCAAGTTCGGCACGGCCACGGTCAGTTTCGGCGCGCCCCTGTCGCTGCGCGAGATGGCCGATCCGACCGATATCCCGGCGCTGGCCGAGACCCTGATGCAGCGCATCGCCGAGGTCGTGCCGCTGCTGCCGGTGCCGCTGGTGGCGCACGCGCTGCTGGCGGGGGCCGGATCGCGGGCCGAGGTGCGCGCGCATGTCGATGCCGTCACGGCCGGCCTGAAAGAGGGTGGCGCGGTCCTGCCGCGCCGATCGTCGCAGGCGGTGGTCAGTGACGGGATCGACATCCTGACCCGGCGCGGGCTGGTCACGGCAGGGGCCGACGGCACGCTGACGATGGCCGGAAACCGGGCCGACGTCCTGGAATATTATGCACGTTCGATCGCGCACCATCTTCCCGCTGATCTGCGCCGCGTGGATGATTGCCGCGACGCGGCAGACATAAAATTACAAAAATAGCTCATCCTTAGTTGCAATGTTTCGCACTGGCCGGTATCCCTGCTGTAATGCGCTGATTCTGCAGCGCGGCGCCCCTTTTGCACTTCCTGCCGACGGAGACTTCCATGGCCCTCGATCAGCCGCCCCCGGTCAGCTACGACGCCCCTGAAAAGGACCTCTACGCGATGGGCGAGGTGCCCCCCCTGGGCCATGTGCCGGCCAGGATGCACGCCTGGGTCCTGCGGCAGGAACGCCACGGCGACCCGGACAAGGCGCTGGAAGTCGAGGTGGTGGATACCCCGACGCTCGACAGCCACGACGTGCTGGTCATGGTGATGGCCGCCGGGGTCAACTACAATGGCGTCTGGGCCTGCCTGGGCACGCCCGCCAGCGTCTTTCTGGGCCACAAGGCGCCCTATGCCATCATCGGGTCCGATGCCGCCGGGATCGTCTGGGCGGTGGGCGACAAGGTCACCCGCTGGAAGGTGGGCGACGAGGTCGTCATCCACTGCAACCAGGACGACGGCGACGACGAGAACTGCAACGGCGGCGACCCGATGCTCTCGCCCAGCCAGCGGATCTGGGGCTACGAGACGCCAGACGGCTCTTTCGGGCAGTTCACCTGCGTGCAGGCCCAGCAGCTCATGCCGCGGCCGCGGCACCTGACCTGGGAGGAAAGCGCCTGTTATACACTGACCCTGGCCACCGCCTACCGGATGCTCTTCGGGCACGAACCGCATGACCTCAAGCCCGGCCAGAACGTGCTGGTCTGGGGGGCCTCGGGGGGGCTGGGCTCTTTCGCGATACAGCTGATCAATACCGCCGGCGCCAACGCCATCGGGGTCATCTCGGACGAGGACAAGCGCCAGTTTGTCCTCGACCTCGGCGCCAAGGGCGTCATCAACCGCAAGGATTTCGATTGCTGGGGCCGCCTGCCCGAGGTCGGCACAGAGGAGTACAAGACATGGTTCGCCGAGGTGCGCCGCTTCGGCAAGGCGATCTGGGACTTCACCGGCAAGGGCAACAACGTCGACATGGTCTTCGAACACCCCGGCGAGGCGACCTTCCCGGTCTCGACCTTCGTGGTCAAGCGCGGCGGCATGGTGGTGATCTGCGCCGGCACCTCGGGCTACAACTGCACCTTCGACGTGCGCCACATGTGGTCGCATCAGAAGCGCCTGCAGGGCTCGCATTTCGCGCATCTCAAGCAGGCCAGCGCGGCCAACAAGCTGATGCTGGAACGCCGCCTCGATCCCTGCATGTCCGAGGTCTTCGCCTGGGACGAACTGCCCCAGGCACACATGAAAATGCTGCGCAACGACCACAAGCCGGGCAACATGGCGGTGCTGGTGCAGGCCCCGCGCACAGGCCTGCGCACCTTCGAGGACGTGCTGGAGGGCTGATCCGGCCGAGGCATGACGGGCGAGGCGGTCTCCCGCCCGCGCCGGACTGTTGCTCGGGTCGCAGGCCCGAGCCGCCCTATCTGGCCTTTCCAAACGCGCCCCGACTGGCTATCTGGCCCCGGGACGCCCGAAAGGACCGCAGCCATGACACAAAGCTTCGAAGCCCCCGGCCCGGTCGAAACCGACTGGGGCGATGCCATCTCCCCGATCGAGGAGGTGATCGACGACGCCCGCAACGGGCGCATGTTCGTCCTCGTCGATCACGAGGACCGCGAGAACGAGGGCGACCTGGTGATCCCGGCGCAGATGGCAACGCCCGACGCGATCAACTTCATGGCCACCTACGGGCGCGGGCTGATCTGCCTGTCGCTGCCCGGCGAAAGGATCGATTCGCTGGGGCTGGAACTGATGTCGACCAACAACAGTAGCCGCCACGAGACCGCCTTCACCATTTCCATCGAGGCCCGCGAGGGCGTGACCACCGGCATCTCCGCCGCCGACCGGGCGCGCACCGTCGCGGTGGCCATCGACCCCGCGAAGGGGGCGCAGGACATCGCCACCCCCGGCCACGTCTTTCCACTGCGCGCCCGCGACGGTGGCGTGCTGGTCCGGGCCGGCCATACCGAGGCGGCCGTGGACATCGCCCGTCTGGCGGGGCTGAACGCCAGCGGCGTGATCTGCGAGATCATGAACGAGGACGGCTCGATGGCGCGGCTGCCCGACCTTGTGGCCTTCGCCCAGCGGCACGGCCTCAAGATCGGCACCATTTCCGACCTGATCGCTTACCGCCGCCGAAACGACAACCTCGTCAAGGTCTGCAAGGAAGAGACCATCGAGAGCGAGTTCGGCGGGCAGTGGCAGATGCGCGTCTACACCGACGAGACCCACGGGGATGAACACATCGTGCTGACCAAGGGCGATATCCCGGGCGATGCGCCCGTCCTGGTGCGGATGCACGCCATGGACCCCATGCTCGACGTGGTCGGCACCGGCCCGAGGGGGCGCGCCGATGAATTCGGCGATGCCATGCGGCTGGTCGCGCAAGAGGGGCGCGGCGTCGTCGTCCTGCTGCGCGACACCTCGATGAAGATGGACGCGGGCGACGAGGTCAGCCCCAAGACGCTGCGGCAATACGGGCTGGGCGCGCAGATCCTGTCCTCGCTGGGGCTGTCGGACATTGTCCTGCTGACCAATTCGCCCAAGCCCAAGGTCGTCGGGCTGGAGGCCTACGGGCTGGAAATCGTCGGAACCCGCAAGATATCGGAGCTTGGCTGATGGCTGGCGCAACGCATCACACCCTCGACCGTCCCGCCTTTGACGAGCCGCCCAAGCTGCTGATCGTCATCGCGCCCTATTACAAGGACATCGCCGACAACCTGCTGGCCGGTGCCCAAGCCGAGATCGAGGCCGTGGGCGGCACTTACGAAACCGTCGAGGTCCCCGGAGCGCTGGAAATCGCGCCCGCCGTGGGCATCGCCGGACGCATGGGCGATTTCGACGGCTTCGTGGCGCTGGGCTGCGTCATCCGCGGCGAGACCACGCATTACGAAACGGTCTGCAACGACAGTTCCCGCGCGCTGCAACTGCTGGGGCTGCAGGGGCTGTGCATCGGCAACGGCATCCTGACGGTCGAAAACCATGGCCAAGCCGCGGTGCGCGCCGATCCCGCGGATCAGAACAAGGGCGGCGGGGCCGCGGGGGCGGCCTTGCACCTTATCGCGCTGGCCCGTAAGTGGGGCCGCGCCGAGACGGGGGTGGGCTTTACCCGCGACATCCTCCTGGCCGGTTCCGCGGATACAAGCAGCACGGGCTGACATGACCCTGTCCAACAACCAGAAACGCCGGATGCGCTCGGCCGCGCGGCTTTATGCCGTGCAGGCGCTGTTCCAGATGGAACACAGCGGCCAGACCGTCGGCGGGATCACCCGCGAGTTCGAGGCGCATCGCTTCGGCGCGACCTACGACGGGGTAGAGATGGCCGAGGGCGACCTTGACGTCTTCCGGGCCATCCTGGACGGGGCGGTCAACCACCAGGCCCGGATCGACCAGGCCACCGACCGCGCGCTTGTCGCCAAGTGGCCCATCGCACGCATCGACCCGACCCTGCGCGCGCTGTTCCGGGCGGCGGGTGCCGAGCTGGATGGCGAGGCCGCGCCGCCCCGGGTCGTCATCACAGAATATGTGGACGTGGCCCGCGCCTTCTTTCCCGAGGGAGAAGAGCCCAAGTTCGTCAATGCCGTCCTCGACCACATGGCCCGCGCGGCCCGCCCGGAGGCGTTCTGACGGATCGCGGCCCGCGGCCGGCCGGGGCCGGCGCGCCGTCACAAAACTGAATCCGACTCACCCCATGGTTTGTTCCATGATCGTCGGCTTGTCCCGCGGCGATCATTGGCCGGCGGCACCTGTCCATCCTCGCCTGGCCTTTGCCGGCCCCCACCGGCACCCCCTGAGAGCGCCCGGGTCACAAGGCCCGGGCGCGTTTTCGTTGGACCTTGCCGAAGGCGCCGCCTAACGTCCCTTGGGACGGCACGACAAGGGAACGCAGATGGCGACCGGAACCAACATCAGAACCTTTTTCGACGGGGCCTGGCACGAGGGCGATATCCCCATCATCAAGGGGGCCGATCACGGGGCCTGGCTGGGGTCGAACGTCTTTGACGGCGCGCGTTTCGTCGACGGCCTCGCCCCGGATCTCGACAAGCACTGCGAGCGGGTCAACCGTTCGGCCGAGGCGCTGATGCTCGACCCGACCGTGGCGACGCAGGACATGGTGGAGATCATTCACGAGGGCCTCGCGTCCTATCCGCCGGGCGCGGCCGTCTACATCCGGCCCATGTACTGGGGACTTGAGTGCGGCATGGCCGCCATCGTGCCCGGCGCGGGCCCGCCGGGCTTTGCGGTGGTTCTGGAAGAAGTGCCCATGCCGCCCGCCGACCACGCCATCGGCGTGACGACCACGCGCTTTCGCCGCCCTGTGCTTGAGGATGCGGTCGTCAACGCCAAGGCGGCCTGCCTCTATCCCAACAACGCCCGGATGCTGGCCGAGGCGCGCAGCCGCGGTTTCCAGAACGCGCTGGTGGCCGATGCCATGGGCAACCTCGCCGAAAGCGCGACGGCCAATGTCTTTCTGGTCAAGGATGGCGAGGTCTTCACCCCCATCGCCAACGGCACCTTCCTGGCCGGGATCACCCGTGCCCGGCATATTTCGAACCTTCGTGCCGACGGCCTCACGGTGCACGAGACGGTTCTGACCTTCGCGGATGCGCGGCAGGCCGACGAGGTTTTCCTGTCGGGCAACATGTCCAAGGTGACGCCGGTCACGGCGTTCGATGACACCACCTACCCGGTCGGCCCTGTCACCCGGCGCGCGCGGCAGCTTTACTGGGACCGGGCCGCCAGTGCCTGAATACCTTGCGCCGCCCCGCGGCCTCGGCCAAACTCGCCCGGCCAAGGGAGGGCACCGATGCGCAAGTTTCTCGTGATCCTCGACGACAGCCGCGAATGCCTCAACGCGATGCGCTTCGCGGCCATGCGCGCTGCCCGGTCGGAGGGTGGGGTGCAGATCCTGTCGATCATCCCGCCGGACGAGTTCAACCACTGGATCGGCGTCGGCGAGGTCATGCGCGCCGAGGCCCGCGAACGGATCGAGGTGCATTACGAAGTCTTTGCCAAGTGGATGCGCGACAAACAGAACATCGACCCCGAGCTGGTGATCCGCGAGGGCGAGGCGGTCGCCGAGATCCTGGCCCAGGTGAAGGAAGACCCCGAGGTCGGCGTGCTGGTCCTGGGCGCGGGCACCGACAAGAAGGGCCCGGGCCCGCTTGTCGCGCAATTGACAAGGAACGCTGGGTCACTGCCGATTCCCATCACCATTGTGCCCGGGGACATGTCCAAGGAACGCCTCGAAGCGATCACCTGAGTGCCGGCGCCCGGCCATCCACAGCCCTGAGGGACGCGGCCCTGTCGTGCCGCCAATCCTGCCTGAGTGACAGGTAACGCGCCGCTTTTCGCGCGGCCCGCGTCGTCATTATCCTTCGTCTTTTCAACAATTTACCGGATAAAACCGGATAATGACTTCGTGACCGGGCGGCCCCTTTTTCGTGCCGCCCTGCCGCCCCACGTCTGTCCCAAGCCGCGGCGATGGGCTGCGGTGTCAAAAATCTTCAAACCGCCCGAAACGGGCAGAAAGGAACCACGCATGTTCGCCAAGAAATGGATGTATGCCTCCGCCGCCGCACTTCTGACCACCGCCGGCATGGCAACGGCCCAGTCCTATTTCGGCTTCACCGGAGAGATGGACGAGAGTTCCACGCTCATGATCGACACGGTGACCACCGACAGCGCCGGGGTGCTGGAAGTCTATGACTACCACACCGGCGAGCGGGGCGACCTGCTGGCCACCGAGCAACTCGCGGCCGGCGCGAATGCGGACGTCCGCGTCGACCTGGGCGAGCAGCCCCGCGGTGACGTAATGGCCGTGATCGTGATCGATGGCGAGCCCGCCGCGATGACCGAAATCGAGTTGGAAGAGATGGAAGAGATGTAAGGCGGCCCGGCCGTTCAAGACATCGGGGCCGGTCCTTCGGGGCCGGCCCTGTCATTTGCGGGCGCCTTGCAGGCTGGAATGGTTCTAAATCGGCTTGACTTCGGCGCGGTGCGCGCGCATATCTGACAAGTGCGATAAGGATTAGACCCGATGTTCATACAGACCGAATCCACCCCCAATCCCGCCACCCTGAAATTCCTGCCGGGTCAGGCCGTGCTCGACAGCGGGACCGCCGACTTCCCCAGCCCCGACGCCGCGGGCACCAGTCCGCTGGCCCAGCGCATCTTCGCGGTCGAGGGTGTGACCGGCGTGTTCTTCGGCACAGACTTCGTCACCGTCACCAAGCAGGACGGCGTCGAGTGGGACCACGTCAAGCCTGCAATTCTGGGCGCGATCATGGAACACTATCAGTCCGGGGCCCCGGTGATCGAGGGCGACCGCGCCGCCTCGGCCCATGCCGAACACGAGGGCGAGGACGGCCAGATCGTCGACCAGATCAAGGACCTTCTGGACACGCGCGTGCGCCCCGCGGTGGCGCAGGACGGCGGCGACATAACTTTCCACGGGTTTGATCGCGGCATTGTCTACCTGCACATGCAGGGGGCCTGTGCCGGCTGCCCGTCCTCGACGCTGACGCTGAAGATGGGCATCGAGAACCTGCTGCGCCATTACATCCCCGAGGTGATCGAGGTGCGGCCCATCGCGGCCTGAGCGGGCGCGCGACCCAAGAATGGACCACGACACCCGTATCCTTGTCTTCGATACATCGGCGGCGCATTGCGCCGCCGCTTTGCTGTGCGGCGACGATATCGTCGCTCTGCGCGTCGAGAAAATGGCACGCGGGCAGGGGGAACGGATCATGGGCCTGCTCGAAGAGGTCCTCGCGGGCGCCGGTCTGGGCTGGCGCGACCTGTCGGCCCTCGGGGTGGGAACGGGCCCCGGCAATTTCACCGGCATCCGCATTTCCGTGAGCGCGGCGCGCGGGCTTGCCCTGGGCTTGGCCGTTCCGGCCATCGGGGTGACCACGCTCGAGGCGCTGGCCCATGGCACGCCCCGCCCAGTCGAGGTGGCGCTGCCCGCCCCGCGCGACCGTGTCTACCGCCAGCACTTCGCGGTCGCCGGGCCGCAGGCCGTCCGGCTGGAGTCCGGCGCGGCGGGCGCGCCCGACTGGCCGGCCACGCTTGCAGCGATGGCGCGGATCGCGGCCCGCCGCCTTGCGCGCGGCGGCGCAATCGCCCGCCCGGCCCCGTGCTATGCGCGGCCCGCCGATGCCGCGCCGCCGCGTGACCCGGGGCCGGTGATTCTGCCATGACACCCGATCAGATGGCCGGCCTGATGGCCCGGGCCATGCCGGGCGCACGCCCCTGGTCCGAGGCGGAGTTCGCCGCACTTGCCGCGCGCCCCGGCGCCTGCGTGATCGGCGATGCGCGGTGCTGCGTCTTCGGGCATGTCGTCGCCGACGAGGCGGAAATCCTGCTGGTCCTGACGGACCCGGGGCAGCGCCGCCGCGGTCTGGCGCGCGCCCGATTGGCCGCGTTCGAGGCGGCGGCCGGGCAGGCCGGAGCGCATCGCGTCCTGCTGGAAGTCGCTGCCGACAATACCGCGGCCCGCGGGCTCTACGCGGCGCTGGGGTATCAGCCGTTTGCCAAGCGGCCGGGCTATTACCCCCGCCCAATGGGACTGCCGGTGGACGCGGTCATGCTCGAAAAGCACCTTTGACCCGGCGTCGGACGCACGCCCTGGCGCGCTGCGGCGCAAAAACCGGTTGACCCCCGCCCGTGCGCGTTGCCTAAATTGCGCATGACAGCGATTGGCTCGCTTCACTGCGGCGCAGGCCTCCGGGGCCGCGCCGGACAACGATAAACTGGGAGACACACATGACCATCATGACGAAATTCCTTGGCGCGAGCGCCGCGCTGGCCCTGTCCGCCGGCGCCGCGCTGGCCGATCCCGCGCTGATCTTCGACCTCGGCGGGAAATTCGACAAGTCCTTCAACGAGTCCGCTCACAACGGCGCGCAGCGCTGGGCCGAGGAAACCGGCGGGTCCTACAACGAATTCGAGATCACCTCGGACGCGCAGCGCGAACAGGCGATCCGCCGCTTCGCCGAGAACGGCAACAACCCCATCGTCATGCCCGGCTTTTCCTGGGCGACGCCGCTGTCCGAGATCGCGCCCGAGTATCCCGACACCGATTTCGTGATCATCGACGGCGTGGTCGAGGCCGAGAACGTGCAATCTGTCCTCTTTGCCGAGGAACAGGGCTCCTACCTCGTCGGCATGATGGCGGCCATGGCCTCGGACAGCGACACCGTCGGTTTCATCGGCGGCATGGACATCCCGCTGATCCGCAACTTCGCCTGCGGCTATGCCCAGGGCGTCAAGGCGGTGGACGAGGACGCCGAGGTCATCGCCAACATGACCGGCACCACACCGGCCGCCTGGAATGACCCGGTGAAGGGGTCGGAACTGACGCTGGCGCAGATCAGCCAGGGCGCCGACGTGGTCTATGCTGCCGCCGGTGGCACCGGTGTCGGTGTGCTGCAGACGGCCGCGGACGAGGATATCCTGTCCATCGGGGTCGACAGCAACCAGAACTACCTGCACCCCGGTCAGGTCCTGACCTCGATGATGAAGCGCGTCGACAACGTCGTCTACCAGAGCTTCATGGCCGGCGACGACATCGAGACCGGCGGGGTCAAGGTGATGACGCTGGACAACGGTGGCGTGGGCTACGCGCTGGACGAGAACAACGCCGACCTGGTCACCGACGAGATGAAGGCGGCGGTGGACGAGGCCGCCGACAAGATCGCCGCCGGCGAGATAGAGGTTCACAACTACAACAGCAACGAAAGCTGCCCGGTCCTGAACTTCTGAAGCCAGGCCACGGGCAGGGATCGCCGGGGCCGCGCCGAGGGATCGGTGCGGCCCCGCGCGCTGGGGCACTGCAGCGCCCGGGGGAGACGCGCCATGACCGAGACCGCACCGGCAATCGAACTGAAGGGGATCTCGAAATCCTTCGGTCCGGTTCAGGCGAACAAGGACATCTCGATCCGGGTCATGCCCGGCACGATCCACGGCATCATCGGCGAGAACGGCGCAGGGAAATCCACGCTGATGTCGATCCTCTACGGCTTTTACAGGGCCGATTCGGGCGAGATCTTCATCAATGGCCGCAAGACCGAGATACCCGACAGCCAGGCCGCAATCCGCGCCGGGATCGGCATGGTGTTCCAGCACTTCAAGCTGGTGAAGGTTTTCAGCGTGCTGGAAAACGTGGTTCTCGGCGCCGAGGACGGCGAGATGCTGACGCCCTCGCTGGTCAAGGCCCGGGACGAACTGACCAGCCTGGCCCGCGACTACGGCCTTAACGTGGACCCCGACGCCCTGATCGAGGAGATCGGCGTGGGCATGCAGCAGCGGGTGGAAATCCTCAAGGCGCTCTACCGCCAGGCCGATATCCTGATCCTGGACGAACCCACCGGCGTTCTGACCCCAGCCGAGGCCGATCAGCTGTTCCGCATCCTTGCCCGGCTCAAGGACGAGGGCAAGACGATCATCCTGATCACGCACAAGCTGCGCGAGATCATGGAGATCACCGACACCGTCAGCGTCATGCGCCGCGGCGAGATGACCGCGACGGTCAAAACCGCCGACACAAACCCGACCGATCTGGCCGAACGCATGGTCGGCCGCAAGGTGCTGCTGCGCGTGGACAAGACCCCTGCGAAGCCGCGCGAGACCATCGTGCAGGTGCGCAACCTGAACGTCACCGACAGCGCGGGTGTCCATCGCGTGAAAGACGTCAGCTTCGAGATACGGGGCGGCGAAATCCTGGGGCTTGCCGGGGTCGCGGGGAACGGTCAATCAGAACTTCTGGAGGTGCTCGGCGGTTACGAGGCGGCCACCGGCGAGGTGCTGGTGAACGGCAGCCCGATCGACTTGACCGGCGCCCATTCCGATGGCCAGAGCCGCCGCGCCCGCAGCATCGCCCATGTCCCCGAGGACCGCCAGCACGAAGGGCTGATCATGAATTTCCAGGCCTGGGAAAACATGGCCTTCGGATATCACCACGACCCGGCCTACCAGAGGAATCGTCTGCTGATGGACAACACGACGATCCGCGCGGACACCCGGGCCAAGATGGAGCGCTTCGACGTGCGCCCGCCCGATCCCGACCTGGCCGCCAAGAGCTTTTCGGGCGGCAACCAGCAGAAACTGGTGCTGGCGCGCGAGATCGAGCGCAACCCCGACCTGCTGCTGGTCGGCCAGCCCACCCGTGGCGTCGATATCGGCGCCATCGAGTTCATCCACCAGCAAATCATCGCGCTGCGCGATGCGGGCAAGGCGATCCTGCTGGTATCGGTCGAGCTGGACGAGATTTTGGGCCTGTCGGACCGCATCGCCGTCATGTTCGACGGCCGCATCATGGGCGAGCGACTGCCCCACGAGACGGACGAAAAGGAGCTGGGCCTGCTGATGGCCGGCATCACCGATACCGAGGCGGATCATTCCGTCGCCGAGGTCGAGGCGCAGCTGGCCGAGGCCGGCGGTGCGGCACGCAAGGAGGGCCGAGCATGACCGAACTTCCCCGTTGGGCGGATGTTGTCCTTGTGCCGCTGATCAACATCGCGCTGGCCTTCATCGTCGCGGGACTGGTGGTGCTGGCGATCGGGCAGAACCCCTTCGACATGATGTATTTCATGGTCAAGGGCGCGCTGGGATCCAGCAGCGGCATCGGCTACACGCTGTATTACACGACCAATTTCATCTTTACCGGGCTGGCCTTCGCCGTGGCCATGAACGCCAAGCTGTTCAACATCGGCGGCGAGGGGCAGGCGGCGCTGGGCGGTCTGGGCGCTGCGCTGGTGCTGCTGGCCGTGGACTGGCCGCACTGGACGCTGGCCCTTCCGGTCGCGGTGATCGGCGCCGCGGTCTTCGGCGCGGGCTGGGCCGCGATCCCGGCCTATCTGCAGGCCAAGCGCGGCAGCCACATCGTGATCACCACGATCATGTTCAACTTCATTGGCGCCGCGGTCATCGGCTACCTGCTCAACGGGGCGCTCAAGAAACCGGGCCAGCAGGTGCCGGAATCGCGCAGCTTCAGCGACGGGGCGAGCCTGCCGACATTTCACGAGATGCTTGAGCCCTTCGGCATCGCCTTCAACAAGTCGGCCCCGGCCAACGTCAGTTTCCTGCTGGCCATCGCGGCGGCGGTGCTTGTCTGGCTGCTGATCTGGCGCTCGCGCATCGGCTACGAGATCCGCGCCTTCGGCAATTCGCCCGGGGCGACGCTCTACGCCGGGATATCCTCGGTGCGGGTGACGATCATCGCCATGCTGATCTCGGGCGCGCTGGCCGGCATGATGGCGATCAACTCGGTCATGGGTCAGCAGGAACGCCTGATCAAGGACTTCGTCGAGGGCGCGGGCTTCATCGGCATCGCCGTGTCGCTGATGGGGCGCAACCATCCCTTCGGTATCGTCCTGGCGGCCTTCCTCTTCGGGATGCTGAACCAGGGCGGGTTCGAACTGATGTGGGAAATGCCCGAGATCAGCCGCGAGATGGTGCTGGTGATCCAGGCGCTGATCATCATCTTCACTGGTGCGCTGGTGAACATGACGCGTGATCCGATCGAACGCATCTTCCTGCGCCTGCACAAAAAGAGGGCCGCGTGATGGATTTCCTGCAATTCCTGCTGACGCTCGACTCCACCCTGCGGCTGTCGACCGTGCTGTTGCTGGCCTGCCTGGCGGGGTTGTTTTCCGAACGCTCGGGCATCGTCGACATCGGGCTGGAGGGCAAGATGCTGATCTCCGCCTTCGTGGCCGCCGCCATCGCCTATGAATCCGGTTCGGTCTGGGTGGGGTTGGCCGCGGGCATGGCCGCCTCGCTTGTCTTTGCCATGATCCACGGAGTGGCCTCGATCCTCTATCGCGGGGACCAGATCATTTCCGGCGTCGCGTTGAATTTCTTCGCCTCGGGGCTGACAGTCGTGGTGGGCGACGCGGTCTACGGGCAGGGCGGGCAAACGCCCGTCCTGGCCGGTGGCGCCCGCTTCAACGAGATCACGCTGCCCTTCGCCGAGACGCTCAGCGGCGTGCCGCTGCTGGGTCCGATCTATTCCGAGCTGATCTCGGGGCACAAGCCGCTGGTCTACGTCGCCTTCCTCGCGGTGCCGCTGGTCTGGTGGGTGCTGTTTCGCACCCGGTTCGGGTTGCGTCTGCGCGCTGTGGGCGAGAACCCGTCCTCTGTGGACACCGCGGGCGTCTCGGTGGTGGGCATGCGCTTCAAGGCGCTTATGATCACCGGGCTGCTCTGCGGGATCGCGGGGGCCTACCTGTCCACGTCGCAGGCGGCGGGCTTCGGCAAGGAGATGACCGCCGGGCGCGGCTACATCGCCCTGGCCGCGCTGATCTTTGCCAAGTGGCGCCCGATCCATGCCATGGGGGCCTGCCTTCTGTTCGGCCTGCTGGAGGCGATTGCCAATCTTTACCCCAATATTGACGTCTTTGGCCTGTTCACGATCCCGGTGCAGTTCACCCAGACGCTGCCCTATATCCTGACCGTTATCATCCTGGGCGGTTTCATCGGCCGCGCCATGCCGCCCGCCTCGATCGGACAGCCCTATGTCAAGGAACGCTGAGGACCTGGCGGCGACCGTCCGCGAGGTCGCGGGCGATGCGCCGGTGCGGTTGGGGCTGATCCTCGGGTCGGGGCTGGGGCATTTGTCGGGCGCGGTCGATGGCGTTTCGATCCCCTATGACGAGCTCGAGGGCTTTCCCCCGGCCGGCGTGTCGGGCCATGTCCCGCAGCTGGTGATCGGTCAACTGGAAGGGCAGCGCGTGGCCGTCTTCGGTGGGCGCGCCCATTACTACGAAACCGGGCGCGGCGACATCATGCGCCTGCCGCTGGAAGTGCTCGCCGCACTGGGCGCCGAGGCGATGATCGCCACCAATGCCGCCGGCTCGCTGGACCCGGAGATGCCCACGGGCGAAATCATGTGCCTGTCCGATCACATCAATTTCTCGGGGCTCAACCCCCTGATCGGCGAGCCGTCCGAGGCGCGCTTCGTGCCCATGATGCAGGCCTACGACCCGGACCTGCGCGCTGCGCTGCACGGCGCGGCAGGGGGCGCCGGGATTACCCTGCACGACGGGATCTATGCCTGGTATTCCGGCCCGTCCTTCGAGACCCCGGCCGAGATTCGCGCGATTCGTGCCATGGGGGCCGATGCGGTGGGCATGTCCACCGTGCCCGAGGTGATCCTGGGCCGGTTCCTGGGCCTGCGTTGCGCGGCGATCTCGACCATCACCAACATGGCCGCCGGGCTGAGCGACGAGGCCATCAGCCATGCCCATACCAAGGCAATGGCCCCGCTGGGCGCGGCCAAGCTGGAAAAGGTGCTGCGGGGTTTTCTCAGGGCGCTGTAAGGCCCCGTAATCACGACCTTCGAGTTGCACTCGCCCCCGTGACATGGCTATTTGGGTCATGTTGATCTACTTGCCGATAGCCGAGGTTTCGGTGAACGCGGTCCTGCTGCTGGGGCTGGGCGGACTAGTGGGTGTGCTCTCGGGCATGTTCGGCGTGGGCGGCGGGTTCCTGATGACGCCGCTGCTGTTTTTCATCGGTATTCCACCGGCCGTCGCCGTCGCCACCGAGGCCAACCAGATCGTCGCCTCGTCGTTTTCCGGTGTGCTGGCGCATCTGCGGCGCAAGACCGTCGATCTGAAGATGGGCACCGTGCTTCTGGTGGGCGGTCTCGTGGGGGCTGCTCTGGGGGTGGTGCTGTTCAACTACCTCAAGGCGCAGGGCCAGGTCGATCTGCTTGTGCGGCTGTCCTACGTGATCTTCCTGGGCGTGGTCGGCGGGCTGATGTTCCTTGAAAGCCTGCGCGCGCTGCTGCGCACCCGCAGCGCCGGAGGGGCGCCAGCGCGCGACCGGCGGCGCCACACCTGGATCCACAACCTGCCCTTCAAGATGAAGTTCCGGGTCTCCGGGCTTTACATCTCGGTGATCCCGCCGCTGATCGTCGGGGTCTTCGTGGGCATCCTCGCGGCCATTATGGGCGTGGGCGGCGGCTTCATCATGGTGCCGGCGATGATCTACCTGCTGGGGATGCCGACCAAGGTGGTCGTCGGGACCTCGCTGTTCCAGATCATCTTCGTGACCGCCTTCACCACGTTGCTGCACGCGACCACGAATTTCACCGTGGATGTGGTGCTCGCGGTGCTGCTGCTGGTCGGCGGCGTGATCGGTGCCCAGATCGGCACCCGGATCGGCACCCGCATGAAGGCCGAGCAGTTGCGCATCCTGCTGGCGGCCATGGTGCTTGTGGTCTGCGGCAAGCTGGCGCTCGATCTGCTGCTGACCCCGTCCGAGATCTACTCGCTGGGCACGGGGGGGCACTGATGGGACGCTGGCTGGTCCTGTTGCTGGTTCTGGCCGCGCCGCTGCGCGCCGAAGAGGTCGTGCTGGGCCTGTCGCGCGACGAGGTGGCGATCACCGCCACCTTCGACGGCTCGGAAATCCTGGTCTTCGGCGCGGTCAAACGCGAAGCGCCGATCCCCGACGAGACCGACCTGGACGTCATCATCACGTTGGCCGGGCCGTCGGAACGCGTCACCGTGCGCCGCAAGGCCCGCGTGGCGGGCATCTGGGCCAATGTCGACGCCGTCGAGGTGGACGCGGCCCCGTCCTTTTACGCGGTGCTCAGCTCGGCGCCGCTCGACACGGCGCTGAACGCGGTCGCGGACCTGCGCTACGACATCACCATCCCGCGGGCCATCCGCTCGGTCGGCGCACCGATGACCGTGCAGGATGCCGAGGCCTTTACCGAGGCGCTGATCCGCATCCGCGAACGCGCGGGGCTTTACCAGGTGCTGGAAAACGCGGTGGACCTGGAAGAGGACACGCTCTTTCGCGGCCGCGTCAGCCTGCCCGCGAACCTGACCGAGGGGCCGTATAGCACCCGGATATTCCTGACCCGGGACGGCAGTGTCGTGGACGTCTACGAGACCGAGATCGCGGTCAACAAGGTGGGGCTGGAACGCTGGCTCTACGAGTTGTCGCGCAACCGGCCGCTGCTTTACGGGTTGATGTCGCTGGCCATCGCTATCGCTGCGGGCTGGAGCGCCTCGACCGCCTTTCGGTTGTTGCAGCGGTAGCGGTCAGCCCCCGGTCACAGCGTTTCGCCGTCCAGCTCGAGCGGCGTCGATGGGGCCTCCAGGTCGTCGGTTGTCAGGGGCGCCTCGGGGCGGGCCAGCCGGTTGCGCACCACCCAGTGCAGGCGCTCCTCGGCGCGGGTGATGGCGACATAGGCGAGCCGTTTCCACAGCGGCTGGCCGGCCTCGACACGGCCCATGCGGCTGGCCACTTCGATATCGGGCGCAAAGACCTGCACGGCGGGCCACTGCGAGCCCTGCGCCTTGTGGATGGTCACCGCCGCCCCGTGCAGGAACGTGGCCCCCATGCGCGCGGCGAAGGGGATGAAGGGTTCCTCGTCGGCGACCTGGCTTTCGATCTTGACGATCGAGGCGGCGCTGACCTGCGGGTCCTCGGCGCCGATGACGTGCAGGCGGCTGAACCCCGGCTTGCGCCCCGGCCCCTTGTAGATCACCTGCGCGCCCTTGATCAGGCCGCGGGCCTCGAGGTCGAGCCGTTTCTTGCGGTGTTTCAGGGGCAGTTCGATGCCGTCGCAGATCAGCGGTTCGCCGGGCAGCAGCGAATCCCCGGGGGCGCCATGGGCCGCGCGAAAGGCGTGGATCAGGCGGATGCGCGTCGCGTTGCGCCAGACCAGCACCGGCGAGCGCGCCATCAGGTCGGATTCGACGCGCTGGGCCATGACGACGCGGTCATCGCGCGCCGCGATTTCCTCGACCATGCGCTCGAATCCGTAGAAATCCAGCATCGGGTCGGCCAGCGCATGGGCGAGGTCGAGGATCGGGTTGTCCGCCGTCTGCCGGTGGATGCGGTGCAAATCGCGCTTGCGGGCCTGCGGCAACCCGTCGAAGACCATGCCGCCGCCCTCGGATTTCACCGGGGGCAGCTGGGCCGGGTCCCCGAAGAGGACCAGCGTGGGAAAAATCTCCTGCAGGTCCTCAAGCTGGCGCGCGTCCAGCATCGAGCTTTCGTCGACAAAGCCGATATCCAGCGGATCGTCACGCCGCTTCCAGCCTGTGATGAAGTCCGATCCGCGCAGCCCGGCGGCGGCCAGCGCGGCGGGCACGGAATTGTGCGCCTGATAGGACGCCCAGGCGCGATCCAGCGCGGTGTCCGACAGCCCCTCGATCGCGGGGCGATCACCCTCGCCGGCCAGCCATTCGGCGACCTTCTCGTATTCCGGGTCGTAGACGGGGGTATAAAGGATGCGGTGGATCGTCGTCGCGGGCACGCCTCGGGCGCGCAGCACGCTGGCGGCCTTGTTGGTGGGCGCGAGGATAGCCAGCGTCCGCTGGTCCTTGCGGCGGCGGCCCTCCCAATCGCCCGAGACGACGCGCACGCCGGCCTCTTTCAAGGTCTCGTGCAGGCTGGCCAGAAGCATGGTCTTGCCGCTGCCCGCCTTGCCAAGGACGGCCAGCACGCGCCCCGTGTCACACTCGGCCGGCGGCGTCGTCGTGGCCTGCACAAGGTCGACGCCGGCGGTGCCCAGGGACGCGGCAATCGCGTCCCAGGCCTCGGCCTGATCGTCGGAGAAGACAGGGGCACTGCGCAGCATGGCGCGACATTAGGCAGCGCGCCGGGGAATGCCAAGCCGAAGGCGGGGGCCCATGGCAAATCGTCGCCGGGGCCGGGGCCGGTGCTGGACAGGCGGGCGGCTGTTGTTACGTTGAGTCCCAAAGGAGGCCCGCCATGCAGAACCAACGGACGCCAGACCTCATCAAGCTCTACATCAAGAGTTGCGCCATCGGTTTCGCCGCCGCGGCCGTGTTCGTCGGCCTGTTGCTGACCTTCGACGTGGTCGGCCTTCGGGGGCTCGTAGCCGGGTCGTCGGCGGGCATCGTGGCCGTGGTGATGATGTGGGTCTTCAACGGGATCGTCTTCGCAGGGGTCCAGTTCGGGATCGCGATCATGGCGATGTCCGAGGATGACGACGATGACGACGAGGGCGGCACGCGCAGCCCGGTCACGCTGGCCGAACCGATTCCGGTGCGCAGCACGGACCACCGGGGCTGAGCGCGGTCACGAGCCAGCGCCAGTGGGCGGGACACTGTCGGCACTCCGCCTCTCGTAAGCGGTATCGGGCCCCTGTGCGACCGTCGGGACAGGCTCATTTAACAGCGAAGCATGCCGGCCAAGTCCTCACGCACGTCGGGGATGGTTACACCCGCCGCGCAGAATTCAGGTCGCGGGATAGTGCGAGTCAGGCTAGACCGTCATGCGCGGTCGCAAATGGCGGTGAGCCGTCGCATCCAGTTCCCACCAGCCTGCACACCGGGCAACGGTCTGGCACGCGCGTGCTAGGCCAGTTCAAAGGTGTGCTGGGCAAAAGTGGCGGGCACCACAACGACCGTATGGGTGTGCGATTCCCGAGGACCTGTGTGAACAGGTGGGCGCCGGGTAATCAGACCACGGCCTGAACAGAGCCAGCTCCCTCGGATTTGCGTAAGGTCACTGGAACGAACCCGTGTAACGCGAAGCGCAGTAACCCGCCGCTTTAGGAAGTAAGCCGCGACACCCGGGCCGACAAGAGGCAAACCCCGTGCCGCAAGGTAAAGAACGCCTTTGCATATCGGCGACAGCGGGGGCTTGCATGATGTTCACGGATTGTTCATCTTCTTCACATGCCCGAGGATCGCCCCGTCAGCGCCATGACACCGGGCCAATTGCTGGCCCGCGGGGTCTCCCGCCAATTGCGGCAGGCCCATGGCTTTGCCTGTCTCGAGGAACTGGCGCCCACCCGGGGCCTGCGCGTCGACGTGATGGCGCTGGGCGCGGCGGGCGAGGTCTGGGTGGTCGAATGCAAGTCCTCGCGCGCCGATTTCCTGTCGGACCACAAATGGGAGGGCTACCTGGACTGGTGCGACAGGTTCTTCTGGGCGGTCGATGCCGATTTCCCCGTTGATCTTTTGCCCGACGGCACGGGGTTGATCATCGCCGACCCTTACGATGCCGAGATCGTCCGCATGGGGCCCGAGGCGCCGCTGGCCGGGGCCCGCCGCAAGGTCGTCACCCGGACGTTCGCGCGCCACGCCGCGCTGCGCCTGCAGGGCCTGCGCGACCCCGGCGGTCAGGATCGGCCGGGGTAGTCAGGAGCTGAGAAACCCGACAATTTCGTAAGTGCGGTCCAGGATCGGCGCGGCGATGTCCCGGGCCTTGTCGGCGCCCTGTTCCAGGGTCCGGTCGATCTCGGCGGGATCGTTCAACAGGCGCTTCATCTCGTCCGAGACGGGTGCCAGTTTCGACACCGCCAGATCGGCCAGCGCCGGCTTGAACGTGCCCCAGCCCGCGCCGGCGTAGTCGGCGATCACCGCCTCGGCGGTCTGGTCGGTCAGCCCTGCATAGATATCGACGAGGTTCTTCGCCTCGGCGCGGTCGGTCAGCCCGTCCACGGTTTCTGGCAGCGGCGCGGGGTCGGTCTTGGCCTTCTTGAATTTCTTGGCGATCGTGTCGGCGTCATCGAGCATGTTGATCCGCTCCATGTCGCTGTCGCCGGACTTGGACATTTTCTTGGACCCGTCGCGCAGGTTCATCACGCGGGTGCCCGGCCCCTCGATCACCGGCTGGGTCAGGGGGAAGAAGTCGACACCGTAGTCGTGGTTGAACTTGGCGGCGATGTCGCGGGTCAGCTCGACGTGCTGCTTCTGATCCTCGCCAACGGGCACATGGGTGCCGTGGTAGAGCAGGATGTCGGCGGCCATGAGCGACGGGTAGGCATAAAGCCCCAGCGAGGCCTTTTCCGAATTGGCCCCGGCCTTGTCCTTGAACTGGGTCATCCGGGTCATCCAGCCGACGCGGGCGACGCAGTTGAACACCCAGGCAAGCTCGGCGTGCTGGTGCACCCGGGACTGGTTGAATAGGATCGACCTGCCCGGGTCGATGCCGGCGGCCAGCAGCCCGGCGGCGATCTCGCGCGTGCCCTGGCGCAGCGCGGCGGGGTCCTGCCAGACGGTCACAGCGTGCATGTCCACGGCGCAATATATGTTCTCGGTCGCCTCGTCCTGCATCGCGACCCAGCGCTTGATCGCACCGAGGTAATTGCCGAGCGTCAGCCCGCCCGAGGGCTTGATCCCGGAAAACACGCGCGGGGTGAACTGGACATCGGTCATGGAGCGGTCGCCATCTGGTCTGCGGGGGCTGGAAAAGCGGGTCGTACTCGCTTACCCATGGGGGCAAGTCCCGTCAACCGAAGGACAGCCGAGCAGTGGACAACCAGAGCCCCTTCAACGCCATCCCCCCGGTGCCGCTGGCGCTGGTGCTCGTCATCGCCGGGGTCGAACTGATCCTGTCGGCTGGCGCGGCCGGTTTTGTCGGCGGGCCGGGCGCCATCGGCTGGCGCGCGGGTGCGATGCAGGACTACGCCTTCGCCCCGGCGGTGCTGGACCAGGTGCTGGTGCAGGGCAATTACGGGGCCGACATGCTGATGCGGCCGCTCAGCTATATCTTCCTGCACGGGTCCTTCACGCACACGCTCTGGACCTGCGTGCTGCTTCTGGCGCTGGGCAAGTTCGTGGGCGAGGCCTATCGCCCGGTGCCCTTCGCGCTGTTGTTCTTCGGCTCGGCCATCCTCGGCGCGTTGGTCTACGGGCTGGCCAGCCCCCGCAACATGGGGCTGATCGGGGCCTATCCGGGGATCTACGGGCTGATCGGGGCCTATACCTACATGATGTGGCTGACCCTGGGCCGCCTGGGCGAGAACCAGTACCGCGCCTTCACCCTGATCGGGGTCCTGATGGGGCTGATGCTGGTCTGGTCCATGCTGTTCGGGGCCACGCCCTGGTGGATCGCGGAACTGTCGGGCTTCGTCACCGGGCTGGTGCTGGCCCCGCTCGTCGCGCCCGGCGGCTGGCAGCGGTTCCTCGACCGGGTGCGCCAGCGTTAGCCGCGCCGCATCGCCGCCCGGAACTCGCCCAGCCGGAAGGCGCCGAGCAGGTGGCCGATCGCGAAATAGCTCGCGATGCCGATCCCGACGATCAGGGCGAGGGCCGCGTAGCGCAGCAGCGGCACGCCCAGCCATGGCCCCACCAGCAGCACCGCCGCCCAGAGCAGCCCGCCCATCAGCAGCGCAGCGAGCACGATCCGCCACAGCCGCCGTTTGAACCGGGCGTCCAGACCCGCGGCATCGCCCATTCGGCGGCTGCCGCGCCAGAGCAGCCAGACCATGGCCCAGCCTGCCAGCGTGGTGCCGAAGGCGGCGGCGATATAGCCGATCACGGGGGCCAGCCCGATGGCCACAACGGCATTCACGACCATGGACACCGCGGCATAATGGAAGGGTCGCCGCGTGTCCTCGCGCGCGAAATAGAGCGGTTGCAGCGTCTTCTGCATGACGAAGGCGGGCAGGCCCAGCCCGTAAACCGCCGCCGCCAGCGCCGTGGCGGCGGTGTCATCGGCGGCGAAGGCCCCGCGCTCGAACAGCACGCTGACCAGCGGCACCGGGATCACCACGAGGGCCACCGCCGCCGGGATGGTCAGCGCCAGCGAAAACTCGGCCGCGCGGTTGAAGGCGTGGGCGCCGCCCTCGGTGTCGCCGGCGCGCAACCGGCGCGACAGGTCGGGCAGCAGCACAACGCCCACCGCGATGCCGACCACGCCGAGGGGGAGTTGATAGAGCCGGTCCGCGTAGGACAGCCAGGCGATCGCTCCCTCGAAGAAGCTGGCCACCTGCCGCCCGATCAGCAGGTTCACCTGCATCACGCCGCCCGCCAATGCGGCCGGGGCGGCGATCACGGCAAGGCGCCTCAAGTCCGGTGTCAGGCGCGGGCGGCGCGGCACCAGGGCATAGCCCGCGCGCCGGGCCGCCCCCCAGACCAGCGCCAGCTGCGCAAGACCCGCGACGGGCACGGTCCAGGCCAGCGCGTCGCCCACGTCCCAGCCCCGCAATACCGCGCAGGTCATCGCCCCGATGAACAGCACGTTGAGCAGCACAGGCGCCGCGGCGGCGGCCGCGAAACGGCCGACGGCGTTGAGCACGCCCGACAGCAGCGCGGCCAGCGAGATGAACAGGATGTAGGGAAAGGCGATCCGGCCATAGAGCACGGCCAGGTCAAAGCGCGAGTCCCCGATGAAACCGCCGGCCATGGCCGCTACCAGCCAGGGCATCGTCAGAACGGCCAGCACGCTGAAGACGATAAGCACGGTGGCCAGCCCCGCGAAGGCATCCCGGGCAAAGCCCAGCGCGTCGTCACCGCCCTCGACCTTCTTGGAAAACATCGGCACGAAGGCCATGTTGAAGGCGCCCTCGGCGAAGAAGCGGCGGAACATGTTGGGCAGGGCGAAAGCGATCAGGAAGGCCTCGGCCACCGGCCCCGCGCCGAGGAAGGCAGCGATCAGGATGTCGCGCACGAAGCCCAGCACGCGGCTGAGCAGGGTCCAGACCCCGACGGTCAGAAAGCCGGCAACAAGGCGGATGGGTTTCACGGGGCGCGGTCCTTCGGCGGCAACGGCTGGATGTGCCTTCCCATGCGCGCGCGGGCGGGCGCAAGCGCCGCCGCGGTCTTTTTGCGGCCGCCGTTACCGCACGGCCCCGGTGCAACGGGGATCGAAATTCCAGAATTTTGATCCCGCACCCGGGTTTTTCAACTGCCGGGGGTCGGCTCAGGACCGCGCCCGCGCCGACCCTTTGGCGATGGCCTCGCGCAGCTTCTTCTCCAGGGCGCGCCGCTTGGTGTCCGAGTGGAATTTCAGGCCGAACATGTCCTTTACGTAGAAGGCATCGACCACCTGTTCCCCGTAGGTCGCGATGACGGCGCTGGAGATATAGACGTTCTGCGCGGCCAGCGTGCGCGTCAGGTCATAAAGCAGGCCGGGCCGGTCGCGTGTGTCGACCTCGATGATCGTGTAGATTTCCGAGCCTTCGTTGTCGAAGGTGATCGAGGTCGGCACCCGGAAGGCCCGCTCGCGCTTTTTCATCTTGTCGCGGTCGGCCAGGGCCTCGCTGGGGACGACCTCGCCCTGCAGGGTGCGCTCGATCATCGAGCGCAGGCGCGGCAGGCGGTCCTCGTCATAGGGATGGCCCTCGGCGTCCTGTATCCAGAAGGCGGCGGTGGCGAAGCCGTCCTTGGTGGTGAAGGTGCGCGCGTCCACCACGTTCGCGCCCACCAGCGACAGCGCGCCGCACATGCGGCTGAAGATGCCAGGGTGATCGGCCATGGCGAAACAGGCCCGGGTGGCGTCGCGGTCGGCGTCCGGGGTCAGACGGATGCGGATCTGATCGGTTTCGATGTCGTGCAGAAGTTCGGCGAAGTCGACATGCGCGGTGACATGCAGCCCCTGCCAGTAGGGCGGGTAATGCCGGGCCAGTTCGCGCCGGATCGCCTTGTCCGACCAGCCGGTGAGCGCCGCGCGCAGGTTCTTGCGCGCCTCCGAGCCGCGCTCCTCGCGGTTGAGCGCCTCCATGCCGTCCTGCAGGGCCGTCCGGGTCTGGCGGTAGAGCGCCCGCAGCAGCGCCGCCTTCCAGTTGTTCCAGGTGCCCGGGCCGACGCCGCGGATGTCGCAGACCGTCAGCACGCAGAGCAGGTCCAGCCGTTCCTGCGTCTTCACCGCCTTGGCAAAGTCGCGCACCGTGCGCGGGTCGGCGATGTCGCGTTTCTGGGCCATGTCGGACATCAGCAGGTGATAGCGCACCAGCCATTCGACGGTGGCGCTTTCCTTGCGCGACAGCCCCAGCCGTGGGGCCACCTTGCGGGCGATCCGGGCGCCGAGGACCGAGTGATCCTCGTCGCGGCCCTTGCCGATGTCATGCAGCAGCAGCGCGACGAAAAGCACCCGGCGGTTGATGCCGCCGCGGATGATGTCGGTCGAGACCGGCAGTTCCTCGTCCAGTTCCTCGCGCTCGATGCGGGCCAGGTGGCTGATGCACTGGATGGTGTGTTCGTCCACGGTGTAATGGTGATACATGTTGAACTGCATCATCGCCACGATGGGCTCGAACTCGGGGATGAAGGCGCCCAGCAGGCCGATCTCGTTCATCCGGCGCAGGGCGCGTTCGGGATTGCCGTGTTTGAGCAGCAGATCGAGGAAGATGCGCCGGGCCTCGGGGTCCGCACGCATCCCGTCGTCGATGCGGTCCAGATTGGCCTTGATCAGGCGCATCGCGTCCGGGTGCAGCAGGGTGCCCGTGCGCAGGGCCTCCTCGAAGATGCGCAGCAGGTTCAGCTTGTCGGCCAGAAAGGCCTCGGGGTCGGCCACGGTCAGCCGGTTCTGCTTGATCGCATAGGGCGGCCGGGCGCGGCGGCGGCGCTTGAGCAGCCGCTGCAGCATCGGCTCGGTCTTGAGGTGTGCGGCCTCCTGCGCGGTCAGAAAGATGCGGGTAAGTTCTCCCACCTCGGTGGCATGGCGGAAATAGTCCTGCATGAAGACCTCGACCGCGCGCCGGCCGGACCGGTCGCGATAGCCCATGGCCGCGGCCACTTCGACCTGCAGATCGAAGGTCAGCTGATCCGTGGCCCGCCCCGACAGCAGGTGGACGTGACAGCGCACCGCCCAGAGAAAGTCGTGCGCCGCGCGGAAACTGTCGTATTCCTCCTGGGTGAAGACCCCATGGCGGACGAGCTCCGAGGCGTCGTGGACGCGGTGGATATACTTGCCGATCCAGTAGAGCGATTGCAGGTCGCGCAGGCCGCCCTTGCCTTCCTTGACGTTGGGTTCGACCATGTAGCGCTGGCCGCCTTGCTTGCGGTGGCGGGCGCCGCGTTCGGCCAGCTTGGCCTCGATGAACTCGGGCACGGTGTTCGCGAAAAGCTCGTCCTGCAGCCTTTGGGAGAGCTCCTCGGACAGGTCGGCGTCGCCCGCGATGTAGCGGCGCTCGACTAGCGAGGTGCGGATGGTGAAATCCTCCCGCGCCAGGCGCAGGCAGTCCTTGACCGTACGGCTGGCGTGGCCGACCTTCATCTTGAGGTCCCACAGCACGTAGAGCATGGACTCGATCACCGTTTCGGCCCAGGGCGTCAGCTTGTAGGGGGCCAGGAACAGCAGGTCGACGTCCGAATAGGGGGCCATCTCGCCACGCCCGTAGCCGCCCACGGCGATCAGGCAAAGCCGTTCCTGCGCTGTTGGCGTGGGGGAGGGGTGAAAGACCTCGCGCGCGAGGTCGAAGGTGGCCCCGACCAGTTGGTCGGTCAACCAGGCATAGGCCCGGGTCGTGGCGCGGGCGGCGAAGGGATTGGCCCGGAACGCCTCGGCGATGGCCGCGCGCCCGTCGGACTGGGCGGCGCGCAGCACCTCGACGACGGCCTTGCGCCGGTCCACGGCATCGGACCCCGCGGTGGCCGCCGCGCCCCGAATGTCACGGCGCAGGGCCGCCGGGTCGAGGATCTCCGCGGCCTGGCAGACGAGGGGGTCGGCCGCTGCCGCGTCGGTGCCGCCCTCAGGAGCCGCCGAGGCCGAAACGGTTTGGAGCTGGGTCAACGACCATCACCTGATTGTCCTGGATGCGCGCCACGGCCAGGGCGCGGTCATTCGTGCCGTCGGGGTTCAGCCGGAAGATGCCCGTCGCGCCGACAAAGCCCGATCGCCGCGTCAGGCTGTCCGTCGTCAGGGCCGCCGGATCGCCGCTGGCCACGAGCGATCCGATCGCAGCGATCCCGTCATGCGCGAGCGACGCGAGGCGGTGCGGCGGCGTGCCGTAGGTGTCGGTGTAGCGTTGCTCGAACTGCTGCGCGAGGTTGGCATCGGGCCGTGCAAAATAGCCGTTCTGAAGCGGCGGCAGGGTCGCGGCCTGGCCTGTCACGCCCCAGTCGGTCAGGCCGATGAACGGGGTCTGAACCGGGTCTACGCCGCGGTCCACCATGGCGGTCGCCATGAGCGACAGCCCGCCCTGGACGGTATCGGTCACGAAGATCGCCCCTGCGCCCGAGGCGCGCACGGCCTCTGTGATCCCGGGGGCCGCCTCGAATATGCCGGCCTGAGAGAAGGGATAGGCCTGCACAGTGCTGACCGTGCCGCCACTGCCGCGCACGGTGCCGGTTATGGCATCGCGCCCGGCTTGGCCGGCGACGTCGTCCTGATGGACGACCGCGTAGCTGCTGATGCCCTCGCGCATCGTGTGGCTGACCAGCCGCTGGGCGGTATTCTCGAAGGTGCGCCCGAGGATGAAGGTATTGGCCCCGGTGGTGTCGGTCACCACCGGGTTGTTGGAAAAGGCGAGCAAGTTGACGTTGGCCCCGGCCACCGCGTTGCCGGCGGCAATCGCGCTCTGGGCGTCCAGCGGTCCGAGGATGATCCCGGCGCCGTCGCGGACGGCCCGGTTGGCCATGGCGGCGGCCGTTTGCGGGTCGCGGTTGGTGGTATAGACCCGCAGGTCGACGCGCGCGCCGTCAAGCTCGGCGGCAGCCATGCGCGCGGCATTTTCCAGGCTGGACGAGATGCGCGCCATCTCGGGGCTGCCACTGCCTGGCACCAGCAGGCCGACCTGGACCGGCGCACCGGGGTCGATCCGCTGGCCCCCACCGGGGCCGGTCTGAACGGGCGGCACGTCGCAGGCGGCCAGCCAGGCCAGCGACAGCAGTGCGATCAGCCGCGCGGCAAGACGACGTGGAACGATGAGCAAGCGCATGGTACTAGCGGACATGAACGGTCTCTCTATATGCGTTGGGCGCCGCGCGGGCGGTCACGGATCGGCCGCGCCCGCCGGGCCCGGCACTTTCAGGCTTGCATCATACGGACCATGCCGGAAGTTTCGAGTCATGAATCACCCCGAAACGCCCCTCGACGCGGGGCTTTACCTTGTCGCCACACCCATCGGGAACGCGCGCGACATCACGCTGCGGGCGCTCGATGTGTTGGCCAGTGCCGGGCTGATCGCGGCCGAGGACACGCGCACGGCGCGCAAACTGATGGACCTGCACGGGCTTGAAACCGGCGGCCGGGCGATGCTGGCCTATCACGACCATTCCGGGCCGGGCGTGCGCGACCGGATCATCGCGGCGATCGCGGCCGGGCAGGCTGTCGCCTACGTGGCCGAGGCAGGCACGCCGCTTCTGGCCGATCCGGGGTTCCAGCTGGCCCGCGCGGTGCGCGCGGCGGGCCATCCCGTCGTTGCCGTGCCGGGGGCGTCGGCGCTTCTGGCCGCCCTCGCGGTGTCGGGCCTGCCCACCGACCGGTTCCATTTCGCCGGGTTCCTGCCAAATGCGCAGGCGGCCCGGCGCGCGGCCTTGTCCGGCCTGCGCGACCAGAACGGGACGGTGGTGCTTTACGAATCGCCCCGGCGGCTGGCGGCGCTGGTCGCCGACATTGCCGCGACGCTGGGCGCGGAGCGCGAGGTCGTCGTCTGCCGCGAATTGACCAAGCGGTTCGAGGAGCGCCTGTCGGGCACGGCCGAGGACCTGGCCCGCCGTCTTGCGGACCACCCGGTCAAGGGGGAATGCGTCGTGCTGATCGCGCCCGGACCCGAGGACGTGGCGGGCGATGAGGCCGTGCGAGCCGCGCTTGTTAACGCGATGGAAACGATGCGCGTGAAAGATGCGGCCACCGCCGTTGCCGGGGCCATGGGCCGCCCCCGGCGCGAGGTCTACCAGATCGCCCTGGCCCTGAAGGACACGACATGACGCACGGCAGGATGCGCGGCCTGACGGCCTTTCATTCGGGCCTGGCCGCCGAACATTGCGTCGAACGGCACTATGAACGCCGGGGCTGTGACGTGCTGGCGCGCCGCTGGCGGTCGGCCGCGGGCGAGGTCGACCTGATCGCCCGGCAGGGCGCGCAGACCGTCTTCGTCGAGGTGAAACAGGCGCGCGACCACGCCCGGGCCGCCGCGCGAATCGCCCCGGCACAGGCCCGGCGCATCATGGCCGCGGCGCTCGAATACCTCGACGCGGCCGGGCAGGGTGCAGACAGCGACATGCGCTTCGACATGGCCCTGGTGGATGGCACCGGCCGGGTCGAGGTGCTGGAAAACGCCTTCATGACCTGACCGCACACGCCCTGCGCGGGGCAAGGCGTTGCCCAATCCGGGCCGATGCGCCATGTAGGGCGCATCACAATTGCCCCGGATGCCCCCGTATGCCCCTTTCCGTCGCCCTGCAGATGGACCCGATCGGCCCCGTCGACATCACCGCCGACAGCACTTTCCGCCTCGGGCTCGAGGCGCAGGCGCGCGGCCACGCGCTGTTCTTCTACACCCCCGACCGACTGTCCTACCAGGAGGGCCGCGTCATGGCCCGCGGCTGGGATCTGGAGCTGCGCGCGATCTCGGGGGATCATTTCACGCTGGGCGAGGAACGCGAGGTCGACCTGTCGGACATGGACGTGGTCTGGCTGCGCCAGGACCCGCCCTTCGACATGAGCTACATCACCAACACCCATCTGCTCGCGCGCATCCACCCCGACACGCTGGTGGTCAACGATCCCTTCTGGGTGCGCAACTACCCCGAGAAACTGCTGGTGCTGGACTTTCCCGACCTCACGCCGCCCACGGCCATCGCGCGCGATCTGCAAACGCTCAAGGACTTCCGCGATCGTCACGGCGACATCATTCTCAAGCCGCTCTACGGCAACGGCGGCGCCGGGGTGTTCCGCCTGCCCGCGGGCGACCGCAACCTTGTGTCTCTGCACGAGCTGTTTTCCGGCATCAACCGCGAGCCGCTGATCGTGCAGAAGTTCCTGCCGGCCGTGTCCAAGGGTGACAAGCGGGTGATCCTCGTCGATGGCGAACCCGTGGGCGCGATCAACCGCGTCCCGGCCGCGGGCGAGACACGCTCGAACATGCACGTCGGCGGCCGCCCCGAGAAGGTGGCCATGACCGCGCGCGACCACGAGATCTGCGCCCGCATCGGCCCGCTGCTGCGCGAGAAGGGGCAGGTCTTCGTCGGTATCGACGTGATCGGCGACTGGCTGACCGAGATCAACGTGACCTCGCCCACCGGCATCCAGGAACTGGAGCGCTTCGACGGCACCAACGTGGCCGGGCTTATCTGGGACGCGGTCGAGGCGAAACGGTGAGCCTGCGGGCGCGGGCGCTCAACGCCTGGCTGGCCCGGGTCGAGCGGCCCGCGCTGGCGCGGATGCCCGCACATCCCCCGCCGAAAATCCGCGACCGGTTCGAGACCCAGGCGCGGCTGTTCTTCCGGCCCCCGCGCGGCACGCGCGTCGCGCCGATCTCGGTTGCGGGCTTGCCCGCGCTCGAGATCGGCCGCCCGCAGGCGACGCCGATCCTGTATCTGCACGGCGGCGCCTATGTCTTCGGCAGCCCGCGGACCCACGCGGGGCTGCTGGCGCGGCTGGTGGCGCGCTGCGACGCCCGCGCGGTGCTGCTCGACTACCCGCTGGCCCCCGAACACCCATTTCCGGCCGCGCCCGAGGCGGCGCTGGCCGCCTATCGCGACATGGCCGCGGCAGGCCCGGTGATCCTTGGCGGCGACAGTGCGGGCGGCGGGCTCGCGCTGGCCCTGCTGGCCGAGGTCTGCCGATTGGGCCTGCCGCAACCGCTGATGACCTTCGCCCTGTCGCCCTGGACAGACCTGACGCTAAGGGGGGCCAGCATGGCGGCCAATGCCGGCACCGACGTCCTGCTACCGCCCCGGCGCATCGCCGAGGCGCGCGACACCTACATCGGCGGCGCCGATCCGGCCGATCCGCGGGCCTCGCCGCTGTTTGCCGATTTCACCGGCGCGTCGCCCGTTCACCTCTGGGTCGGCGATACCGAGATCCTGCGCGACGACGCCCGGCGTATGGCCGACCACCTGCGCGGGCAGGGGGTGCGGGCCAGCCTGACCGAGGAACGCGACCTGCCCCATGTCTGGCCGATATTTCCCGCCTGGCAACTGCCCGAATCGGCCTCCACGCTCGACGAGGTCGCGCGCGCCGTTCAGACCTCGCTGGACAGCGCCAGCCGGTAACCCACGGCCTCGGCCACGTGCGGGCGGCGCACGTCCTCCGCCCCGTCGAGATCCGCGATGGTGCGTGCAACGCGCATGACCCGGTGATAGCCGCGCGCCGACAGGCCGAACCGTTCGGCGATCTTGAGCAACAGCGCCTTTCCCTCGGCGTCCGGCGTGGCGACCTCTTCCAGTGCGCCGCCCTCGAGATCGGCGTTCACCCGCGTCGGGCCGCCGTCGTAGCGCCCCGCCTGGATGTCGCGCGCTGAAATGACCCGCCGGGCCACCTCGGCCGAGCTTTCCGCCGGGTCCGGCAGGTCGAGATCGGCAAAGGCCACCGGCGGGACATCCACGCGCAGATCAAACCGGTCCATCAGCGGACCGCTGATCCGGCCCAGGTAATCCTCGCCACATTGGGGCACGCGGGCGCAGGCGCGAGCCGGTTCGGACAGGTAGCCGCATTTGCAGGGGTTGGCCGCGGCCACCAGCATGAAGCGGCTGGGATACTTGATATGGGCGTTGGCGCGGGCGACCATGACCTCGCCGGTCTCGATGGGCTGGCGCAGGGTTTCCAGCACCGTGCGCGGGAACTCGGGAAACTCGTCCATGAAGAGAACGCCGTTGTGCGCCAGGCTGATCTCGCCCGGTTTCGCCCCGCGCCCGCCGCCGACGATGGCCGCCATCGAGGCCGTGTGGTGGGGTTCGCGAAAGGGCCGCGCGCGCGATATGCCGCCCTCGTCGAGGATTCCGGCCAGCGAGTGGATCATTGAGGTTTCCAGCGCCTCGGCGGCGCTGAGGGGTGGCAGGATACCGGGCAGGCGCGCGGCCAGCATGGACTTGCCCGACCCCGGCGCACCGATCATCAGCATGTGATGGCGCCCGGCGGCGGTGATCTCCAGCGCGCGCTTGGCCCGCTCCTGGCCCTTGACGTCCGACAGGTCGCGCCCGCCCGGGCCGGACGTGACCTCGCCCGGCTCGGCCGGCAAGAGGGTCGTCTGGCCGGTGTAATGCCGCGCCGCCTCGCCCAGCGAGGCCGCGCCGATCACCGTCGCCGCCTCGACCCAGGCGGCCTCGGCCCCGCAGGCGGCGGGGCAGAGCAGGCTGCGGCTGTCCTCGGCCGCGGCCATCGCCGCCGGAAGCGCGCCGATCACCGGCACCAGCCCGCCGTCCAGCGACAATTCGCCGAGGGCCACCGTCTCGGAGACCTTGTCGTCGGGCAGGACTTCGAGCGCCGCGAGAAGTGCGAGCGCGATGGGCAGGTCGAAATGGCTCCCCTCCTTGGGAAGGTCGGCCGGCGAGAGATTCACCGTGATGCGCTTGGAGGGCAGCGCGATCGACATCGCCGACAGCGCCGCGCGCACGCGGTCGCGCGCCTCAGATACTGCCTTGTCGGGCAGACCGACGATGGAAAAGGCCGGTAGACCGGGCGATACGGCGCATTGAACCTCGACCATGCGGGCCTCGACCCCCTCGAAGGCCACCGTGTAGGCGACTGAAACCATCGACCGACCCCTGAGTTAAGATCGGTTAACGTTAATCATCTCCAGGGTTAACGAACGGTGAATGAATCGCCCGGAATTCCGGCCAGGCCCCCGGGTCGGCCGCGGTCTTGTCGCGGCAAAAGGCGTTGCAGAAGCCGAAGACATGGCCGTCCAGCGACATGAAATGGCTGACCGGTTCGCCGGAAAAGGGGCAGGTCGCGTTGACCGCGGGCCCGGTTGCGACGGCCCGGCCGGGCGGCGAGGTCGGGCCGGGCCATGGCCGCTCCTGCGCATCGATCCGGTAGGGGGCGGGGGTGACGCGCACGGTTTCGCCCATCGCACGCCATTGCCGGAAATCCTGATCGGCAAGATGCTGGTCGACATAGGCGCGGGCCGCCGCACCAACGGGCAGGTCATAGCCGGCGATCCGGGCCGCCACCGGGGCGTGGAACACGTCGGCAAGGCTGTAGCGCCCGAACAGCCATGGCCCCCCGGCCCCGAAGCGGTTGCGCGCCATGGTCCAGAGCGACTCGATCCGTGCCAGATCGGCGCGCACGTCGTCGCCGAGCGCGAACTCGGCCCAGCCATGGACCAGGTTCATCGGGCACGCTGCGCGCAGGCTGGCGTAGCTTGAATGCATCTCGGCCACGATCCAGCGGCAAAGCGCCCGCGCCGCGCGGTCGTCCGGGTAAAGACCGGCCCCGGGGTGGCTTTCATGCAAGGTCTCCGCCATCGCCAGGCTGTCGCCGACGACCACGCCATCGGGCGCGCGCATTACCGGAACCTGCCGCGCCGGCGCGAGGTGCGACAGGTCGTCGCGCAATGTGCCGGTATAGAGCCCGACCATCGAGGTGCGCACGGGCAGGTCGAACTTGCGAAACATCAGCCAGCCGCGCAGGGACCAACTGGAATAGCTGCGATCGCCGAGGAAAACGTCATAGGTCATGGCTGCAGCATGGCCTGGTCCGCTGCCCGGTCAAAGCGATCATTCGTGCGGCCGGTCATCAACGGGGGTCATGCACGAGATGCGGCCGCGCGCCGGCTGCGACGTCACGCGGATTCCCGCTGTTGCGGTGATCCATGCGCGAAGCCTTTGCGTAATCTTTACAAGTCTGCACAGGATGGCACACAGACAGGGGGTTCCCATGGCACTTGATACCGCCGACGACCAGAGCATGACGCGCTCGGCCATGAAGGCCGAGCTTCTGGATGCAGAGACCGAGCTGAAACTGGCCTACGCCTGGCGCGACCAGCGCGACGAAGAGGCGCTGCATCGCCTCATCACCGCCTACATGAGGCTCGCGATCTCCATGGCGTCCAAGTTCCGCCGCTATGGCGCGCCCATGAACGACCTGATCCAGGAGGCCTCGCTGGGCCTGATGAAGGCCGCCGACAAGTTCGACCCGGACCGCGGCGTGCGGTTCTCAACCTACGCGGTCTGGTGGATCAAGGCCAGCATCCAAGATTACGTGATGCGCAACTGGTCCATGGTGCGCACGGGCTCCACCAGCAGCCAGAAATCGCTGTTCTTCAACATGCGCCGCATCCAGGCCCGGCTCGAGCGCGAGGCGAGCGCACGCGGCGAGACGCTGGACCCGCACAACCTGCGCACGGCCGTCGCCAAGGAACTTGGCGTGCCCGAGCACGACGTCGAGATGATGGAAGGGCGGCTGTCCGGGTCGGATTTCTCGCTCAACGCCACGCAATCGGCCGAGGACGAGGGCCGCGAATGGATCGAGGCGCTGGAGGACGAGGGCGAGCAGGCCGCCGAGACGGTCGAGGCCGACCACGACAACGAGACGCTGCGCCAGTGGCTGCTGACAGCGCTGTCCGCGCTCAATGACCGCGAACAGTTCATCGTGCGCGAACGCAAGCTGCGCGACGATCCCCGCACGCTGGAAAGCCTGGGCGACGAGTTGGGCCTGTCCAAGGAGCGTATCCGCCAGCTGGAATCGGCTGCTTTCGGCAAGATGCGCAAATCTCTGGAAGGCCGGTCGCGGGAAGTGCTCAACTTCCTCGCATGAGGGGCGTTTGTGCGATTCTGGCCGTCGTGGCGGGGCCCGCGGCGGCCGATCCTGCGGTAGACGCCATCGGCCAAGCTGATGCCGACGTGGTGATCTTGGGCGAGACGCATGACAACCCGCATCATCACGCCCGTCAGGCCGAGATCGTCGCGGCCCTCGACCCTGCCGCGCTCGTTTTCGAATTCCTGACACCGGCGCAGGCCAAGCGTCATCGGCCGGGCGTAACGGAACAGGACCTGAAAGCGGCACTCGGCTGGGATGAGGCAAGCGGCCTGCCAGACTTTTCCATGTACTACCCGATCTTTGCCGCGGCGCCCGAGGCGCGTGTTTGGGGCGCGCGGGTGCCTCGGCCCCGGGCGCGCGCGGCCATGCAGCGCGGCATGGTGGCAGAGTTCAGCGGCGATGCCGGGCGCTTCGGCCTGGACGTGCCCCTGCCCGCGGCCGAACAGGCGCAGCGGCAGGCCATGCAGGCCGAGGCGCATTGCGATGCCCTGCCCGAGGAAATGCTGCCGCAAATGGTCGCGGTGCAGCGGCTGCGCGACGCCGAACTGGCCCGCGCCACGCTGGCCGCGCTCGACTCAGCCGGGTCACCCGTCGTGGTGATCACTGGCAACGGCCATGCCCGCAAGGACCGGGGCGTGCCCGCCATGCTGATGCGCGCCCGAACCGGGGTGGACATCTTCGCGCTGGGCCAGGCAGAAGGCGGCGCTGCCCCGGCCGGCAATTTCGACCTTGTCGTGTCGTCGCCCCCGGTGGACCGCGCCGACCCCTGCGCCGCCTTCCAGTAGCGGCGCGGGCCGCATTGCCCCGCCGGCGCCCGCGGGATAGGCTCGGCCGATACCATGAGGGGCCGCGCCATGTTGACGGGCAAATCCATCCTGCTGATCGTCGGGGGCGGCATCGCCGCCTTCAAGACGCTGGAGCTTGTCCGCCTGCTGCGCGCGCAGGGGGCTTCGGTGACGCCCGTTCTGACCGAGGGGGGCGCGCAATTTGTCACGCCGCTGAGCCTCGCGGCGCTGGCGGGCGAGACGGTGCATCGCGAGCTTTTCGACCTGACAGCCGAGGCGGAGATGGGCCATATCGAGCTGAGCCGCGCCGCCGACCTGGTGGTCGTGGCCCCGGCAACGGCCGACCTTATGGGCAGAATGGTCGGCGGGCTGGCCGATGACCTGGCCACGACCCTGCTGCTGGCCACGGACAAGCGCGTGCTGATCGCCCCGGCGATGAATGTGCGCATGTGGGAGCACCCCGCCACGCGGCGCAACGCCAACGCGCTGCGGGAGGACGGCATCCTCTTCGTCGGCCCGACCGAGGGCGACATGGCCTGCGGCGAATACGGGCCGGGGCGCATGGCCGAGCCGGCCGAGATCCGCGCGGCCATCGCGGCGGCGCTGGGCGGGGGGCCGCTGCAGGGCCGGCATGTGCTGGTCACCTCGGGGCCGACGCATGAGCCCGTCGACCCGGTGCGCTATATCGCCAACCGGTCCTCGGGCACGCAGGGCGCGGCCATCGCCGCGGCGCTGCGCGACCTGGGCGCGCGGGTGACCTTGGTCACAGGGCCGGCCTCCGTTCCCGCCCCGACCGGGGTGGACGTGGTGCCCGTCGAGACCGCGCGGCAGATGCTGGCGGCGGTCGAGGCCGCCGAGCCCGCCGATGCGGCCGTCTTCGCCGCCGCCGTGGCCGACTGGCACGTCAGGGCGGCCAGCGAACAGAAGATCAAGAAGGGTGCCGGCGGGCTGCCCGAGCTGGCCCTGGCTGAAAACCCCGACATCCTGGCCACGGTCAGCCAGCGCGCCACCGGGCGGCCGCGCCTGGTGGTGGGCTTTGCCGCCGAGACCGAGTCCGTGGTCGAGACCGCCACCGCCAAGCGCGCCCGCAAGGGCTGTGACTGGCTGCTGGCCAATGACGTGAGCCCCGAGACCGGCATCATGGGCGGCACGGAAAACCGGGTGGTCCTGATCACCGAAACGGGCGCCGAGGACTGGCCGCGCATGAGCAAACAGGCGGTTGCCGACCGGCTGGCCCGGCGGATCGCCGAAGCGCTGGGTTGAGACCGGCGGCAACGAGTTTACGTGCGCAGATGAAAACGCAGCGAGGGCGGGCATGGTTATGATCCGGGTCGAATGGGACGCGGGCGCGGATCGGGCGCTGGGCCTGCCGCAGTACGCAAGCGCCGGGGCGGCGGGGGCCGACCTGCGCGCGAATTTCGAGGATCGCGGGCAGGTGGTGCTGGCTCCCGGCGCGCGGGCGCTGATCCCCACGGGCCTGCGGCTGGCGATCCCGGCGGGCTACGAGGTGCAGGTCCGGCCGCGGTCGGGGCTGGCGCTGACTCACGGGATTACCCTGCCCAACAGCCCCGGCACCATCGACAGCGACTACCGTGGCCCGCTGGGCGTGATCCTGCAAAACACCGGTAATGCAGATTTCACCGTGGCCCATGGCAGCCGCATCGCGCAGATGGTCGTGGCCCCGGTGGTGCAGGCCACCTTCGAGGTCGGCCCGCTGGAGGACACCGACCGCGGCGCGGGCGGCTTCGGCTCGACGGGGGCGGCATGACAGTCGTCCTTGCCATGGCCGCGACGCTCTGGGGCATCGGCGCGGTGATGAAGGCGCCCCGGTCGGCGCGGTTCACGATGATCGGCGTTCTGCTGGGCGGGGTGCTGCTGGTGCAGCTGGTCCTGCCCGATGGCCATCCCCTGCGCGAGGCGACGGGCAGCGATCCGCGCCTCTGGGGCTTGGTGATCGGGCTGGGGCTGGTGGTCTGGGCCTACAGCCTGGGATTTCGTCGCGTGAAGGCGCGTGCGGAGCGCGGGCAACGGGCCGAGGCCCCCCCGGCCGCGGGCGGTTTCTCGCAAACCGAGCTGGACCGCTACGCCCGCCATATCGTCCTGCGCGAGATCGGCGGGCCCGGCCAGAAGGCCCTGAAAGAGGCCCGCGTGCTGGTGATCGGGGCCGGCGGGCTGGGGGCGCCCGTTTTGCAATACCTCGCCGCGGGCGGGGTGGGCACCATCGGCGTGATCGACGACGACGTGGTCGACAACGCCAACCTGCAACGCCAGGTCATCCACACCGACGCGCGCATCGGCCTGCCCAAGGTCCATTCCGCGGCCGAGGCGATGGCCGCGCTCAACCCCTTCATTACCGTGCGCCCGTACCAGCGCCGCCTGACCGAGGCCATCGCCGAGGACCTGTTCGACGACTACGACCTCGTGCTCGACGGGTCGGACAATTTCGACACGCGCTACCTTGTCAACCGCACCTGTGCGCGGCGGGGCATCCCGCTGATTGCTGCCGCCCTGACGCAGTGGGAAGGGCAGATCAGCCTCTATGACCCGGCCAATGGCACGCCCTGCTATCAATGTATCTTCCCCGAGCGCCCCGCGCCGGGGCTTGTTCCCAATTGTGCCGAGGCGGGGATCGCCGGGCCGCTGCCGGGCGTCATCGGGTCGATGATGGCGCTGGAGGCGGTCAAGGCGATCACCGACGCCGGCGAGGGGCTGCGCGGGCGCTTGTTGATCCATGACGCGCTTTATGCCGAGACCCGCGTGATGGCGATGACACCGCGGGCCGATTGCCCCGTTTGCGGAACCGCACAGGAAGGACCGACGCCATGACCAACCCATTGCTGGCCGACTGGGACACGCCCTTCGGCCTGCCGCCCTATGACCGGATCAGGGATGCCGACTACGCCCCGGCGGTCGACGCCGCACTCGACGCGGCGCGCGCCAATATCGCCGCGATCGCCGAGAACCCCGACCCGCCGAGCTTTGCCAACACGATTCAGGCGCTGGAGCTGGCCGATGAAACCCTCGCCCGGGTGCTGGGCACCTTCTACGCGCAGGCCGGGGCCGACAATAATGAGGCGCGCCAGGCGCTGATGCGGGCGTTTTCGCCGAAACTGGCCGCCTACGGCTCCGAGGTCACGTCGAACGCGGCGCTTTTCGCGCGGATCGAGGCGCTCTGGCAGGACCGCAACGCGCTGGAGCTGACCGATGAGCAGGCCCGCGTGCTGATGCTGACCCGGCGCGGCTTCGTGCGCGCGGGGGCGCGGTTGCAGGGGGCGGAGGCCGAGCGGCTCAAGGAGATCAAACAGCGGCTGGCTGAACTGGGCACGCGCTTCACCCAGAACCTGCTGGCTGATGAGCGGGACTGGTGCATGGACCTGTCCGAGGCGGACCTGCAGGCCCTGCCGGGATTCGTGCAGGAGGCCGCCCGCGCGGCGGGGGCTGAGCGCGACCGCGGGCCGGTGGTGACGGCCTCGCGCTCGCTGATCGTGCCCTTCCTGCAGTTCTGCCCCGACCGGGCGCTGCGGCAGCGCGCCTTTGAAGCCTGGACATCGCGCGGGGCACGGGGCGGCGAGACCGACAACCGCGCCATCGCCGCCGAGGTGCTGAAATTGCGCGAAGACCGTGCCGCCCTGCTGGGGTATGACACCTTTGCCGCCTACAAGCTGGAAACCGAGATGGCGGGCAGCCCCGACGCGGTTCGCGACCTGCTGATGCAGGTCTGGGCGCCTGCCAGGCGCGCAGCCGAGGCCGACGCGCAGGTGCTGCAGGACATGCTGCAGGCCGACGGGGTCGCGGGGCCGCTGCAGCCCTGGGACTGGCACTATTACAGCGAGCGCCGCCGCGCCACTGAACACGCCCTCAATGAAGAAGAGATCAAGCCCTACCTGCAGCTCGACCGGATGATCGCGGCGGCCTTCGACTGCGCCAACCGCCTGTTCGGGCTGGACTTCGCGGAAATCGACGCGCCGCTTTATCACCCGGACGTCGGCGCCTGGGAGGTCACGCGCGACGGGCAGCACATGGCCGTTTTCATCGGGGATTACTTCGCGCGCGGATCGAAACGCTCGGGCGCCTGGTGCAGTGCCATCCGCAGCCAGCAAAAACTGGCCGGCGATATACGGCCCCATGTCGTCAACGTGTGCAATTTTGCCAAACCGCCCGAGGGTCGGCCGGCGTTGCTGTCCTATGATGACGCGCGCACGCTGTTTCACGAGTTCGGCCACGCCTTGCACCACATTCTGTCGGACGTGACCCATCCCTCGATCAGCGGCACCTCGGTAGCGCGCGATTTCGTGGAACTGCCCAGCCAGCTGTTCGAGCACTGGCTGGAGGTGCCCGAGGTGCTGGAGACCTTCGCCACCCATGCGGAAACGGGCGATCCCATGCCGCGCGACCTGCTTGAGCGGCTGCTGGCCGCCTCCACGCATGACGCAGGGTTCCAGACGGTGGAATACCTCGCCTCGGCGCTGGTGGACCTGGCCTTTCACGACGGCCCGGCCCCGGCGGACCCGATGCAGAAACAGGCCGAGGTGCTGGAAGGGATCGGCATGCCGGCCGCGATCCGCATGCGCCACGCCACGCCGCATTTCGCCCATGTCTTTGCCGGTGACGGCTATTCCTCGGGCTATTACAGTTACATGTGGTCCGAGGTCATGGATGCCGACGCCTTCGAGGCCTTCGAGCAGGCTGGCGGGGCGTTCGACGCCGAGATGGCCCGCGCGCTGGAGGCGCATATCCTCTCGCAGGGCGGGGCCGCCGAGGCGGCGACGCTTTACACGCGCTTCCGCGGCGCGTTGCCCGACGCGGCGGCGCTGCTACGGGGCCGGGGGCTTGCCGCGTAGACGGTCGGCCAGCGTCTCGATCTCGCGCAGCTCGTCGGCCACGGCCCCGGCAAAGGCCAGCGCCTCGTCGGGGACCGCGCCCGGGTCCTCGGCCCCGAGGTCGAGGTGGTTGCGCTCGGCCAAATAGCCGTCGATGGCCGGGTCCTGCAGGGCGGCGACGATCCGGGCGAGCAGCTTGCGCTGGGCGATCAGGCGGGCTTCGAGGATGTCCGGGGTCACGTTGGGTCCTCCTTCTGGGGGTCCTCGGGGTGCGGCGTCACGCCGTGCGGGTCCTTGTGGATCAGCACGTCAGCCTGCGGGTAATCGGCCAGGATGGCCCGGCGCAGCGCCGCGCCGATGGCATGAGCCTCGCCCAGCGTCTGGGTGCCGTCCAGTTCAATGTGCAGGTTGACGAAGAGGCGGCTGCCCGATTGCCGGGTCTTGAGGTCATGATAGCCCAGAACGCCGGGAAACTCCGCGACGATCCGCTCGATCCGGGCCAGGGTCGCCGGATCGGCCTGCCGGTCCATCAGCGCGTTCCAGGCCCCGCGCGCGATGCGCAGCGCACCGACGATCAGCATGAGGGCCGCGCCGAGGGCGACGACGCTGTCCACCTGGCCCAGCCCGAACCGGGCCGAGGCGACCAGCGCGATCAGCGCGCCCAGGTTCGGCACGAGGTCGCCGATGTAGTGCAGGCTGTCGGCGGACACGACCTTGTTGCCGGTGCGCCGCGCCACGCGCCGCTGCCACCAGACGAGCGCCCCGGTCAGCCCGATGGACAAGCCCATCACCGCGATCCCCTTGCTTTCCTGCGCGGGCAGGGGGCTGTCACCGGATGCCAGGCGCAGGATTGCCGCGCCGCCGATCACCCCGGCCGAGGCGATGATGATCAGCGATTGCGCCAGCGCGGCGAGGTCCTCGGCCGCGGTGTGGCCGAAGGCGTGGTCGGCGTCGGCGGGCTTGGCCGCATAGGCGATGGCCGCCAGCCCGCCCAGCGACATCATCAGGTCCAGCGCGCTGTCAGTCAGCGCCGCGGCCACGGCCAGCGAGCCCGTCTGCGCCAGCGCCCAGAGCTTGGCCGCCACCAGCACCAGCGCCACCGACACCGAGGCCAGCCCGGCCGACAGGTTCAGTCTGTGATGCCGTGCCGCCATGGGCGCAAGGTTACTCGCGAATCTCGTGCGGGAACACACCCCAGAGCACCGGCTTGGGCGCCCAGCCGCGATGCCCGCCCGCGATCAGGCGGCACCAGTCGCGGCCGCATTCGTCCAGCTCGGCGATGACGCCGCGTTCGAGGATGGCGATCTGCGGGGCCGCCTCGACCGGGCGGGCCAGCAACGCCAGCCTGTCGCGCTGCACCATCACCGTGCGGTTGCCCGACAACAGCGCGTAATGCACCCAGCCGCCCATGCCCTCGTGGTCGGTGACGCGGCGCCAGTGGCCGTATTCGGCGGTGACCTGCAGCGGCATGTCGCGGCGCTTGAAGACCCAGTCGATCCGGTGCGACAGGCTGGGGCCGCGGCGCACATTGGCCTCGCTCGCCTTGAGCGAGACAAAGCGCGGCAGCGGCAGGTTGGTCACCGGGCCGCGGGCCTCTGCGGGCGTGGCCGCGGCGCGCCCCGTGTCTTGTGCCGGGACGCACCCGGCCCAGATAGCGAAGACACAGGCCAGAACCTGCCGCAAGATTGTCATGGATCCATCCGCCGATCTGCGCCTCTTCCGCGCGGGGTTCTTGTGCCCCGCGACGGTAGCGTTCAGGTTGCCACACAGGATGATGGCTGGAAAGCGACGGAGGATGCCGCATGCCACGCAAACGCCTGAGTGTTGTCGTCACGCGACGGTTGCCCGAGGTCGTCGAGACCCGGATGAAGGAGCTTTTCGACGTGCAATTGCGCGACGACGACAGCCCCATGCGCCCCGAAGAGCTGGCCGAGGCGGTTGGGGGCTGCGACGTGCTGGTGCCGACGCTGACCGACACGATCAACGCCGGTCTGCTCGGCCGGGCGGGCGAGCGGCTCAAGCTGATCGCCAACTACGGCGCCGGGGTGGACCATATCGACGTGGGCACGGCGCGCGAACGCGGCATCCTTGTTTCCAACACCCCCGACGTGGCCACCGAGGACACCGCCGACATGACCATGGCGCTGATGCTGGCGGTGACGCGCCGCATCCCCGAGGGGCTGGCGCGGATGCAGTCGGGCGAATGGAGCGGCTGGGCCCCCAACGCCATGCTGGGCGGGCGCATCGCCGGGCGGCGGCTGGGAATCCTCGGGATGGGCCGGATCGGCCAGGCCGTGGCGCGGCGTGCGGCGGCCTTCGGCATGCAGGTACACTATCACAATCGCCGCCGCCTGCGCCCTGAGACCGAGGACGACTTGGGCGCGACCTTCTGGGAAAGCCTGGACCAGATGGTGGCGCGGATGGACGTGATCTCGGTCAACTGCCCGCACACGCCCTCGACATTTCACCTGATGAACGCGCGGCGGCTCAAGCTGATGAAAGAGGACGCCGTCATCGTGAACACCTCGCGCGGCGAGGTCATCGACGAGAACGCGCTCACCCGGATGCTGCGCGCGGGCGAGCTGGCCGGGGCGGGGCTGGATGTGTTCGAGCACGGCAACCAGATCAACCCGCGCCTGCGCGAGCTCAAGAACGTGGTGCTGTTGCCGCACATGGGGTCGGCCACCCGCGAGGGCCGCATCGAGATGGGCGAGAAGGTGCTGCTGAACATCAAGACCTATCACGACGGCCACCGCCCGCCGGACCAGGTCGTGCCCGCGATGCTGTAGCAGGCTTCGTTTCAACCCTGTCGCAAACCGTGAACCGGCCTTGGTTCCCCGGCCGATTGCCGGGTGCTAGAGGTTTGCGCCTGCAAGGTTCGCCAAGAAGAAAGATCGCGACATGAAAAACGACACCCTGATGACCCGCCGCAGCCTGATCGCCACCGGCATGAGTGCGACGCTTGTCGCCTGCGCGCCCCTTGGTGCGCCCAACCCGCTGCCGCGTGATCTGCGCCGGTCGCTGCGGCTGGCCGACATCACCGTCATCACCGAGGGTGCGTCCTTCCAGAACACTCGCGCGGCCGACCGGGCCAGCACGCTGGGCCCCGATCTGCGGCAATACCTGCGCCGCGAATTCTCCGAGCGGCTGGCGCCCGAGGGGGTGACCCTGCAGGCCGAGGTGAGCCGGCTGAACGTCGCTTCGGGCACCGCCACGGCCTTCGGGCGCGACCAGTCCCGGTTGCAGGGGACAGTGCGGATCATCGACACGGACGGGGCATTGCTGGCCAGCTACCCCGTTCTGGCCGTCGCCGGAAGTCCGCGCGAAACCCGGGGCGGCGCGCTGGCCGGGGCCGCCGTCAACAGCGCCGGGGGCTATTACCGCGACCTGCTGGACCGTTTTGCGCGCGACACGCGCGAAGCGGTGCTGGGGGCCTACCTGCCCGGCGAGCGCACGGCGCGCCAAGTCGGCCGCATGGTGTCCGAGTAAGCGACCCGCGCGGGCATTTTGTCGGCGCGGCGGCCTGGGGCCGCTACTTGTAGACCTCGTCGGGGCCGGGGAAGGCGCGGGCGGTCACGTCGTCGGCGTAGGACTTGACCGCCTCTTCGATCATCGGGCCGAGCCGACCGTAGACCTTGACGAATTTCGGCGGCCGGGGGTTCAGGCCCAGCATGTCCTCGAGCACCAGGATCTGGCCGTCGCACTTGCGCGAGGCGCCGATGCCGATGGTGGGGATGTCGACCGCCTCGGTGATGCGGTCGGCCAGTTCCTCGACCACGCCTTCGACCACGACCGCGAAGGCCCCGGCCTCGGCCACGGCCCGGGCATCGTCGACATGGACGGCCCAGGCGGCCTCGTCGCGGCCTTGCACCTTGAAGCCGCCCATGGTGTTCACCGATTGCGGGGTCAGGCCGACATGCGCCATCACCGGGATGCCGCGGTCGGACAGGAAACGGATGGTCTCGGCCATGCGCGCGCCGCCTTCCAGTTTGACCGCCTGGCACTGGGTTTCCTTCATGACCCGCGCGGCGTTGCGAAAGGCCACGTCGGGGCTTTCCTCGTAGCTGCCAAATGGCATGTCGACGACGACCAGCGCCCGCTGGGTGCCGCGCACCACGGCCTTGCCGTGCATGATCATCAGGTCGAGCGGCACGCCGAGGGTGCTGTCCATCCCGTGCATCACCATGCCCAGGGAGTCGCCCACCAGGATGAAATCGGCGTATTTGTCGACCAGCGCCGCGGTATGCGCGTGGTAGGAGGTCAGCGAGACGATCGGCGTGCCCCCCTTGCGGGCGCGCAGGTCGGGCACGGTAATGCGGCGGACGGTGTCGGGCTGGGCGCTCATGGGTGGACCTCCCTCTGGTCGATCAGGAGGACGGTGTCGTCCCCGCGGCCGAATTCGGCGGATATCATGATGCCGACCGGCCCGGTCAACGGGCCGGTGGCGGGGGTGAAAGCGGGCAGGCGGACGATGTCCAGCCCCGTGAGCGTGGCGCGCGGCTCGGTGGCGAGCGTATCGCGGATGACCTGGTCCAGGGCCTCGGCGGTGGCCGCGCCGCTGGCCTGTGCCGCATCCAGCGCCCGCGCCAGGACGGGCGCGGCGGCGCGATCGGCGCGGCTCAGCCGGGCGTTGCGGCTCGACAGGGCCAGCCCGTCGGTGTCGCGCACGGTCGGCACGCCGCGGATGGTCACGGGCATGTGCAGGTCGCACACCATGCGGCGGATGACATGCAGTTGCTGGTAGTCCTTTTCGCCGAAATAGGCGGCGTCGGGCTGGCAGATGTTGAACAGTTTGGCGACCACGGTGGTCACGCCGCGGAAATGGCCGGGCCGGACGGCGCCATGCAGGATATTGGCGAGGCGCGTGGTCTCGACCACGGTCTCGTCGCCCGCAGGGTAGATCTCGGCCACCTCGGGGATCAGCACCGCGTCGACGCCGGCCGAGTCGAGTTGTTCGAGGTCGCGCGCCTCCGTCCGCGGGTAGGTGTCGAGGTCGGCGGCCTGGCCGAACTGGGTGGGGTTGACGAAGATCGTCGCCACCACCCGGTCGTGGGCCGCGCGCGCCGCGCTGACCAGGGCCATGTGCCCGGCGTGCAGCGCGCCCATGGTCGGGACGAGGCCGACACCCGCCCCTTCGGTGCGGAACCCGGCCAGGGCGGCGCGGATGTCGGAAACGGTGCGGCAGATCTGCATGGGCTGTCCCGGTCGGCCTCGTGGTGCCCGGCAGGCTTACACCGGGCCGGGCCGGGCGGGCAACCGATGTCGTCGGCGGCGCGGTTGCCAAGCGGTGTGCCTCCGCACGCTTTCATTCGGCCAGCGGGTCATGATCGCCTCAGTCCGGGCGGCCCGCAGGCTGCAGCGGGTGCGGGGGGCGCTGCCCCCGTCGGTCTGCGACCGACTCCCCCGCGGTATTTGAGACCCAAAGAAGCCGGGCGTCGGTTTTGAGGGTTCTGGCGTCGGCTGCAGGGCGCAGGTTCAGGGCCAGAATGGGCATGGTGGCGGCAACAAGGAAAGCGGGAGTCGCCAAGATGAAAACCAATGTCCGTGCGCTCGTCATCGGTGGCGGGGCCATCGGCACCTCGGTCGCCTATCACCTGGCCCGGGCGGGCTGGGACGATGTCATGCTGCTGGAACGCGACGAGCTGACCAGCGGCAGCACCTGGCATGCCGCCGGCCTGTTGCCGCTTTACAACATGTCCTACGCGGTCAGCCATATCCACGATTACTCGGTGAAGTTCTACAAGACGCTGGAAGACGAGACCGGGTTGAACGCCGGGTTTTCGGTGGTGGGCAATCTGCGCATGGCCCGCACGCAGGATCGGATGGACGAATACATGGTCTATGCCTCGACCGCCGAGACCGTGGGCGTGCATTACGAATGGATGACGCCGGCGCAGATCAAGGAGAGCTGGCCGCTGGTCAACACCGAGGATCTGAAGGGCGCAATCTACCACCCCGAGGACGGTTATATAAATCCGGCCGACCTGACGATGGCCATGGCCAAGGGGGCGCGCCAGCGCGGCGTGACGATCGAGCGCAAGTGGCAGGCCGACGCCTTCGACTGGAAGGGCGACCACTGGGACGTGACCTGCACCAAGATGGTCGAGAAGGGCGGCAACCTCGTGCCCGGAGACGAGCAGGTCGTCATTTCCGCCGAGCACGTGGTCACCGCCAGCGGCAACCACGCGCAGCGCACTGCGCGCCTTCTGGGGATCAAGAGCGCGGCGATCCCGGTGGAGCACCAGTTCATCGTCACCGATGCCGACCCGGCCCTGGTGGCGTATCGCAAGGACAACCCCGAGCACCCCGTCCTGCGCGACGCCGACGCCAAGTGGTACGTCCGCGAGGAGCGCGGCGGCTGGATCCTCGGGCCGTATGAGCTGAACGCGCCGGCGCGCTTCGAATACGGCGTGCCGGACACCTTCCGCGCCGACCTCTTTCCGCTGGACCTGGAGCGGATCGAGGAGGAATACATGTCGATGATCCACCGCATCCCCTCGACCGAGGAGGTGGGTCTGAAGGACGACTACAACGGCCCGATCTGCTATACGCCCGACGGCAACCCGCTGGTCGGCCCGGCGCCCGGGCTGCGCAACATGTGGCTGGCCGAGGGTTTCTCTTTCGGGATCACCGCCGCCGGTGGCACCGGGTATTACCTGGCGCAGATGATGGTCGAGGGCGAGGCCGAGATCGACATGGCGAGCCTCGACCCCAAGCGGTTCGGCGGCTGGATCACCACCGAGTACAGCGCCCGCAAGAGCGAAGAGGCCTACGAGCACGTCTACATCCTGCACCACCCGGATGAAGAGCGCGAGAAGTGCCGCCCGCTGCGCACCGCACCGTCCTACGACAGGCTCAAGGCGCGCGGCGCGCAGTTCGGCTGTGTCAACGGCTTCGAGCGGCCCAATTACTTCGGCCCGCTGGACGCGCCCGACAGTTTCGACCATGACGCGCGCTCTTTCCGCCGCGGCGGCTGGTGGGACTATGCGGTCGACGAGGCCAAGGCGGTGCGCGAGGGCGTGGGCCTGCTGGACGCCAGCGCCTTTACCAAGCACCGGGTCACGGGGCCGGGGGCGACCGCGTTCCTTGACTGGTTCACCTGCAACAAGTTGCCAAAGGTGGGCCGGATCAACCTGACCTACGCGCTGACGCCGCAGGGCACGACGCGGACGGAATACACCATCGTGCGGCTGGCCGAGGATGAGTATTACCTCGTCTCGTCCGGCGCGCTGACCGATTACGACGGTGATTTCCTGCGCAAATGCGCCGAGGACAAGGCGGGCGAGTTCGGATACATCGCGGTCGAGAACGTGACCACGCAATACGGCGTCTTTGCCATCGCCGGGCCGAAGTCGCGCGATGTTCTCAAGGAGGTCATCAAGGACGCCGAACCCGAAACCGCGCTGTCGAACAAGCGCTTCCCGTGGCTCTCCGCGCGCCAGATCGAGTTGGGGATGTGCCCGGTCAACGCGATCCGGGTGGCCTATACAGGCGAGTTGGGCTGGGAGTTGCATCACCCGATCGAGATGCAGAACTACCTGTTCGACCTGCTGGAGGCGGCCGGTGAGAAACACGGCATGAAGCTGGTCGGCGCACGGGCGCAGAACTGGCTGCGCCAGGAAAAGTCGTATCGCGCCTTCGGGCACGAACTGGGCCGCGACGCCACCCCGCTGGAGGCCGACCTGCCGCGGTTCGTGGACCTGTCCAAGGAGTTCCAGGGCAAGGCGGCTATGGAGGAGGTCGGCGTGCGCACCAAGTGCTGCACCCTACTGATCGACGGGCCCGAGGATGCCGATCCCTGGGGGGTCGAGGCGCTCTATCACGGCGACGACAGGGTCGGTCGGCTGACCTCGGGCGGATATTCGGTGCATTTCGGCAAGTCCATCGGCATGGGTTATGTCCGCCCCGACCTGGCCGAGCCGGGGACCCGCCTGAAGATCAGGATGTTCGACCAGCTTTGGGGGGCCGAGGTCGTCGTGGACTCGCCCTACGATCCCGGCAACGAGACGATCCGCAAGGACGGCTGAACCGGGGGCGCGCCGGCAGGGCGCGCCTCTCCCCTTCAGGTGCCTTGCCAGCTCAGCCCGGGGCGGTAGCGGGCGGTGACGCGCCCGTCCTCCAGCGCCAGCAGGTGCAGCCAGTGGTTGTCGAAAAGCGCCCGAACCTCCGGGTGGGCCTCCAGCACCTGCGCGATGGCCTCTTGCGGGGCCTCGATGAGCACGGTCAGGCGCAGCGGTTCGTGGCGCAGGGCCGCGCCGTCGTGCACCGCCTGCCAGGGCAGGCCGGGGCGCAGGCGGCCACCGTTACCTTGGACGACGCCGATGCCGCCGGTGACATTGTGGATCAGCTTGTTGCCGCCGCCGAAGACCTCGGGAGCCACGGAAGACCCATAATATTGCAGGCTGATCCAGCTGGCCACCACCACGGGGGCGGTCAGGATTAGTTCCAGCGTCGCGAACCCGGCATCGGCCCGCCAGTCGTAGCTGTGCAGAAAGGCGCGCCCGCCAAGGTCGCGCCCGGCGGTCGCGGCGCGCGGGGCGGCGACGAAGGCCGCGCAGCCGGCCAGCCCCCATTCGGGGCGCACCTCGGCCCAGTCCAGCGCCCGTTGCGACAATGTCGCCGCACGCGCGCCGGGCAGGGTGCGGGCGCGTTCGGCCCGCGCGATGCGGCCCGCCTGCGCCAGCCAGTCGGTGACCGGGGCCAGGTCGGGGGCACCGGCGTCCACGTCGTGCAGCGTTACCCGGTCGGTCGTGGTGTCGTGCAGCCCGGCGATGAAGCGGGTGTCCGCGGGCAGGGGCAGCCCGCGCGCGGCCAGCCCGGTGCGCGTTTCCGGGTCGTTGAGCAGTGCCGCCAGCATCCGCGCCGAGACCTCGCCGGTCTGGCCGCCGCAGGCACCGCAGTGATAAGCGCTTGCGTGCGGGTTGTTGGTGACCTGCGCGCCGTGCCCCAGCAACAGGACGATCGGGGCGTGGCCCTCGGTCAGGCTCATGGCGCGCAGCACGGTTTCGGCGGTATCGGCCTTGGCTTCGGCGCTCAACCCGCCGACGACGCGCGGGGCCGGATCGGGGCTGGCGGGCCGGCCCGGCTGGGCCAGGGCCGCGCGCAGCAGCTTGCCCGCGTAAAGCGGCCCCGCCGCCTCGACGAAGGCGAAGGACGACACCGCCGCTTGCCGGAACCGGCCCCAGGCCCGCCGCGCCCGGGCGGCAATGCGCACCGCCTGTTCCGTGTCCGTGTCGGCGGCGCTCGTGGTCTCGACGGCCGGGGTAAGCAGGACCGGCAGGTGCGCCTCGGCCAGGTCGGAGCCCTGCGCGCGGTGCGACAATGGCAGGCCGAAGAACCCGGCGAACCCGATGGTTTCGATCCCGGCATCGAGACTTTCCAGCGCGCGCCGGAAGACCTCGCAGCGCACGTCGATGCAAAAGGCCGCCTGCAGGGCCGGGCGCGCCTCGGTCGCCCCCGCGCCGCCGTCCAGGGCCTGCGCCAGCCGGCGCTGGTGCGCCCGTTCGGCGGCGTCCTGCAGGATGGCCCGCCCGATATCGTCATCCGACGGGGTGACGGGGTCGGCATGGGCGGCCACGGTTTCGGCCCAGGCCCCGGCCAGGCCGGGAAAGTGGACCAGCAGCGCCTCTTCCCAGATCAGCCGGATCGCCAGCAGCGCGGCGGGCGTGGCGTCGTGGCCGCCGGCCTGCTCGGCCCGCCAGTGCAGCCAGCGCGCGTGCTGGGCCCAGCCGCTCAGGTCCATGAACAGCCGGTGAAAGGCCGTCTCGGCGGCCGCACCCGTCAGGCCGAGGGCGGTTGCGGCGCGCAGGATGGCGCGGTCGGCGCTGTTCGGCGCGCCCAGGACATGGGCGCAGAAGCCCGGCAGCCCGGCGATTTCCGGGGTCAGGTCATTCGTGGCCCATTCGCGCCAGGCGGTGAAGGCATCCTGCCCCGGCCGCGGCGACCAGAGCGCCTGGCCCCGGTCGAAATGCCCCGCCGCCCAGAGGCCGACCGTCCGGTCGATCACCGCGGGCCAGTCGGTGCCGGTGTGGCGCGCGGCCAGGTCGGCCACGGTTGGCAGCGGCCCCGGCGGCGGCGCGTCGGCTGCCTCGGCCAGCGCGCGCAGGGCCGCGACATCCTCCGGCTT
>NZ_MSIT01000029.1 GCF_002094885.1 Salibaculum halophilum | reverse complement strand
CCCACGAGGCGACCGACGACCGGCTGCTTGAACTTCGCGGCATTCTGGTCGCGGCGCAGCTTCTGACCGAAGAAAAGCGCGCGCACGTCACGGGAACGCCCGAGGCCGACGCCCTGCTTGTCATGCACAACTTGGCGCTTGCCAAGCTGGCGGAGATCGACCGCACACGGACGGCGGAATGGGTTTCGCTTGGCGGTATCACCGAAACGATGACGGCCGAGGAAATCGCCGCCGCGCGTGGCGAAAAGTGAAAACCCGCACCGGGGCGACGGCGCGGGCTTTCGAGATAGTCACAAAGCGGGACAGCTTTGGGGTATTATAGCACCGCCGCTCGCCTCGGGCAACTAGAGGAACGAGCAGATGAAGGACGTTTATCAGGCCAGCCCGATAAAACGGAAAAGGGCGACCAAGGCCGAGATGGCCGAGCGCGCCGCGTTTCTGATCGACTATGCCGAACGGCATGGGCCGGTGACGGTTCGACAAGAATTCTACGCGGCAACCGTGGCCGGGCTAATTGAGAAATCGGAAAGCGGATATAACAAGGTTCAAGCCCAGGTTCTGAAACTGCGACGTGAGGGCAAAATGCCGTATCACGTCATTGCCGATGCGACCCGCTACATGCGCAAGCCGCGCACCTTCGACGGGATCGAGGATGCGCTTCAAAGCACAGCACAGCTTTATCGAAAGGCTTTGTGGTCTGACGCTCCAGAAGAGATTGAAATCTGGATTGAGAAATCGGCGTTGGCTGGTGTTATCTACCTGGTAACGTCGGAATTTGATGTGCAGCTGATGCCAACCGGCGGTTACACGTCCGAGACCTTCGCGCATGAAGCCGTCCAGGCTCTACGCGGCACCGGCAAGACGCTGGTGGTCTACGCGCTTTATGACTTCGACCGATCCGGCAAGGATGCTGAGCAATCCTTGTGCGAGAAGGTCGAAAGGTTCGGTGAGGAATATGGCGTCAATGTCGAGTTTCATTCGCTGGGCCTGACGCTCGACCAAGTGGAGGATATGGGCCTACCGACACGCCCGGCGAAATCTAAGTCGGCGGCAGATCGACGTTGGCCTTACATATACGCGGCCGAGTTGGACGCAATTCCACCCGACGCGCTGCGTGACATGGTGCGAGGCGCAATCGAGCGGCATTTGCCTGCGCACCAGTTGGAACACCTGAAATACGTCGAATCTCAAGAGCGTGACCTTATCCGCAAATTCGTTCGGGAGGTGCGCTGATGGGCAGGCAGCTGACAAGGCAACAGAAGTGGCGCAAGAAGCATCCCAAGCGTTACCTTGCGCACCTTGCCGTAGAGAACGCAATCCGCCTTGGCGTGATCGAGCGCAAGCCCTGCGAGGTCTGCGGAGAGACAAGGACGGATGCGCACCACGACGACTATGAAAAGCCCTACGAGGTGCGGTTTCTCTGTCGCCGCCACCACAAGCTGCACCATTCCAATGGGGGCGAGTGATGGGCCGCGACAAGCGCAACGAGAAACGGCAGCAGCAATTCACCAAGTGGATATATGCCCACCGTCTCTTGCCCGCATGGCAGGCCCTGACCTTCCCGGCGAGGGAAGCGTATTTTCACTTGCAGGTGCGATGCTTTGCCGAAAGCAAATCCGCGAGGAACAACAACGGCGAAGTCTATCGGAGCCTGCGGGCCTTGTCCTCGGACATGGGCTGCACCGTCAAGACCGCCGGTGCGGCGCTGGCTGACCTTCAGGCCAAGGGCTGGATCGTGGCAACGAACCCCTGGCAGCGCGGCACGGACGGCAACGGCAAAACCGCCACCTTCCGCCTGACGATGTTGCCGACCGAAAAGCGCCTACCGACCCGCGAGCCGATGCTATGGGAAGAAGGACACGATTTCCCGGTTACGGTCTATGGACGCTATCGGCCAAAGCCTCGGGCGGCCCGGAAAGGCAATCTCAAAATTCAGAACCCACCCCCCCATTCGGACACACCACCGTGCCCGAATAGGACACACTTGCGGGCGGTAAAATCATGAACTGTGCCCGAATGGGATACACAAACAGCGGTTTTTGCCCGTCTGAGTGTGCCCGAATGGGACACATATCTAATTGCCATCCTCTGCGGAGAGAGAAGCCCAGCCGTCCAGAGAACGACAAGGCGATGAAACGCAGCAAAAACACGAAAGGATATGACATGACCGAGCAAGAACACCTGATCGAGCATCTTCGCGACGAGGAACGCGCCGCCGCTGCAAATGCGATTGGCAAGCGCATCGAGGCAATCGAGAGCCTGCCCGAAGGTCCGCTGCGCGCCCGGCTATGCGCAACAGCCCACATGACCGGGGCCACGGAGATGATGGTGACGCTTGAAGGCAATGCCTCGACGGTGCGCCAGCTTCGCCGCCTGGCCGACATGATCGAGGCGAAGGACCACAGGGCGAATTGATGGCAAAGTCAAAGCAACAGCGGCGGCGCAATTTTCGTGCCGCCCGCATACGCAAGCGGCTTCGGATGCGTCGTGCCATGCTTGACCGTGTGCAGGGAAATGGGGTATCATGTTACCAGTGTGATTTGCCCGAGACCGGGCACGCCGCCGCAAATTCGGCAGGCCGCCCTTCGCCAAAGGCGCAGGAGAAAGCACCCCCTGAAACCGGGGCGACTTTCTCGCATGAGCGCCCCAAAGACGAAGGATCACAGGATGACCATTGAGCAGATGAAAGCCGAACACCGCGCGAAGGTGAAAGAAGCCTGCGCGCTCTATCGCAAGATCACCGATGACACGACCGAGGCCGAGGCGCGCAAGATCGAGGCGCAATTCAACGCCATGATGCTGGACGTTGACGAGTTGCGCGACCAGATCGAGGAAGCCGAGGCCCGCGCCGCCAATGATCTTCCCGATCCGCGCCGCCCGATGATGGAAGGCCAAGCGCGCGGCGTGGATGGCCCCGAACCGCAGATCGAGGTGAAGGCCGCTGGCCTGCGCCCGGATCAGCGCATGGGCGACCATATCCGCCGGGAACACCCCGACGACGCCGAGACCTACGGCGAACTCGAAATCGGTCGCCTGATGCGGGCCATGGTGACGGGCGCAAAGACCGACCTGGAACGCCGCGCCCTTGCCGAAGGGTCCGACAGCGCAGGCGGCTTCACCGTGCCGACCGTGACCGCCAGTCAGTTGATCGACCTGATGCGCGCGCGCAGCGTGGCCGTTCGGGCCGGTGCAACTACCATCCCGCTGGAATCGGATCAGACCGTTATCGCCAAGCTGGCAAGCGACCCCGTTCCCGCGTGGCGTTCGGAGAATGCCGGTATCACCGTGAGTGATCCGACCTTTTCCGCCGTGACCCTCGCGCCCAAGTCGCTGGCCATTCTTGTGAAGGTGTCGCGCGAACTGATCGAGGACAGCGTGAACCTTGCCGTCGAACTGCCTCGCATCCTCGCGGCCGCCATGGCCGAGGAATGGGACCGCGTGGCGCTGCTGGGCAGCGGGTCGGCCCCCGAGCCGGAAGGCATCGCCAACGTCTCGGGCATCAACACCGCCGCCTTCTCCGGCGCGCTGACCGACTATGCCCCGCTTGTGACGGCGCGCACGTCGCTTCTGAGCGCCAACCACACGCCGTCTGCGATCATCGCGCACCCGCGCGACGAGGGCACGCTGGCTGGCCTCACCGCGAGCGACAATCAGCCCTTGATGGCCCCTCGCCAGATCAGCGAAATTCCGATGTTGACCACCACGGCAATCCCGACCGACGGCGGTACGGGCAGCGACGAAAGCACCGTGTTCATGGGCGACTTCTCGCGCCTGATCCTGGGCGTGCGTTCGGATATCCGCGTGGAGATCGTGCGGGAACTGTTCGCCGGCGACCACCAACTTGCCTTCATCGCACACATGCGCGGCGACATCGCGGTATCGCACGCCGAGGCATTCCACACCACGACGGCGGTGCAAGGCTGATGAGATGGGCGCGGCGGTTCCTTTCCCGCCGCGTCACAGGGCAGGCCGGTCTTGATCGTGCGCCGGTCTGCCCGCCCTACAGGGGAAGGGGCCTATCCGATCCCCACCAGCACGAACGCGTAACCGGCAGCCAGACCGTTCTTCTGCCGATGCTGAAACGAGAAGGAAAAAGCCGAATGCCACGAAAGCCGAAGCCAAGCCACCTCAAGGCGGTCACAGGCACCACCCGTGGCAAGGCCGCAGAGACCGCGAAACTGCGCTTCAACGGGGCGAATCCGCCCGCTTTCCTGTCTGATCGAGCGGCGCAGCACTGGCCCGAACTTGCCGACCTTCTGTCCGATATGGGCGTGCTGGCCGATGGCGATAAAACCGCCCTGGCGCTGCTTTGTGAGGCCATTTGCGAGTATCTCGACGCCCGCGACACGGTGCAGCGCGAAGGCGCGACCTATTCAGCGGTGACAGAGGCCGGGGCCACAATGCACCGGGCGCACCCGGCGGTTGCCCAGCGTGCCGACGCCGCCCGCCGCGTGCAAAGCCTTCTGAGCGAATTTGGACTGACACCATCGGCACGGTCGAAGGTGCAGGGCCTGTCCGACCTGCCCGGCGACGATGCAGCGAAGGAGTATTTCAGTTGACCCGCGACCACCTGCCCCCTGACGCCCGCGCCGCGCATGACCGGATGCTAGCGGCATGGGACGGGCTCACAGACAGCATTTTGCAGCGCGAAGGCCCGGCGATGGAGGCCAAGGCCCGCGCCGAGGGCAAGACCGCCACAGAGGCCGCACAGGCGGCGGAGGAACACGTCAAGGGGCTGCTGGTCGAAATGCAGCGCGAACGCGCCCGGCTGGAAGCCGAGGCAATCGCAAAATGGCAATAGAGAGCCGGGACGGCTTGGACATGGAAGGAACACGACATGGCAATTGAAATCGGCGCACTTCGCGCGATGCTGAGCCTGGACACCGCAGCTTTCGAGCGCGGCGCAAAGAGGGCCGAGGCGTCTATGGGCAACGTCCAGCGCCGCATGTCCCGGCTGGGCCGCAACATGAGCAAGTTTGGCAAGACCATGTCCGCGCGCGTGACAGCCCCGATTGCGGCGGTCGGCGCGGTGGCGGTGCGATCCTCGATGCAGACCATCGACGCCCAGGGCAAGATGGCCGAGTCCCTCGGGACCACGACCGCAAGCCTTCAAGTGCTGGCGCGCGCCGCCGATACTGCCGGGATATCACAAGGCGACCTTGAGGGCGCGCTGACCCGGATGACCCGGCGCATTTCACTTGCCGAGCAGGGCACCGGGCCAGCGGCCGAGGCGCTGGAACGCCTCAACCTGGCCGCAGAGGACTTGTCGGACCTATCGGCGGATGAACGGATCAAGTTGATCCAACAGCGGATCGCGGCACTGATCCCGGCGGCGCAACAGGCCGGTGTCAGCTCGCAGATTTTCGGAGAGCGCGTCGGCATTGCCATGACCCGGCTGGACGCAAGTCAGATCGAGCAGGCCGAACAGACGTTGAAGCGGTTCGGTGTTGCCGTCACCGAGGTCGAGACCGACAAGATCGAGCGGGCGAACGATGCAATCAGCGCCCTGGGGCTGGTCGCGCGCGGGCTGGCCAATCAGATCACGGTGGCGCTTGCCCCGTCGCTTGAGGCCATCGCAGCGAAGATCGCAGATATCTCGGAAAGGTTTTCCAAGCTGTCGCCAACGGTCAAGACGATCACGGTCGCACTCACGGGCTTTGCCGCCGCCATTGGCCCCCTGTCGCTTGCGCTTGGCGGCGTGGCGAAGGGAATTACGGCGATGATAGGGGGCATGAAGCTGGCCCTACCTGCTATCGCGGCCCTTGGCGGCCCGTTGACGATCATTGCAGCCGTCATCGGCACGGTCGCGGCGGGGATGATCCTGTTCGGAGACAAGACCAAGGTTGCAACGCCGCACCTAGACGCCGCCGCGAAGGCGCAAGAGGCCCTCAACGTGGCCCTGGGAACCTTCAGCGATACGGCCGCACCATCTGCTGCCGCAGAGGCGATCAACCTTGCGAACACGATGGCGCAAGAGGCCAAAGAGGCAATGGACGCCGCGCGGTCGCAGATCGCACTTGCCGAGGCGCGACAGGCGGCATTGGAGAGCAGCATCGACACGGCGCGCACGCAAGGACTGCGCCAGCGAGCGGATGAACAGGCGGCAGCAGCAAGAGAGCGCCTTGCCGCCGCAGAGGACGCCTTGGCGGAAGCCGAGCGGGCGCGTGACCGCGTGGCGCGCGAAGTCACCGGCGGTCCTTTGGCCCTGCCGAATGTCAACGTGGAAGGCGACAACGCGGCCGACACGATCCGAACCCTGGGCGACGTGGCAAACGAGGTATTCGGAAGCGGTGGCAGCGCCACGAGTGCAGTCTCGGAAGGCGCAAGCGCGATACAGGACAGCCTTGCAGGCATCGGAGAAGGTGCGAGCCGTGCCGCTGACCGATTTGGAGATATGGCCGCCGGGCTGGTCACCGGATCGCAGAAGATCGGGGACGTTCTTTCCCGGCTGGGCGAGCAGCTTCTGTCGTCGGTTTTCAGCAACATCGGTTCGGCCATGGGCATTGGCCAAAGCAGCGAGGGCCTGCTGGGCATGGGCAACTTCCTGGGCTTTCTCGACAAGGGCGGCATGATCCCTTCGGGCAAGTTCGCCATCGCGGGCGAGCGCGGCCCGGAGATCGTGACCGGCCCGGCGCAGGTGACATCGCGGCGCAAGACGGCGGACATGCTGTCAGGCGTGGGGGCTGGTCAGGCTTCAAAGCTGGAGGTCACACTGTCGCCCGACCTGGAAGCGCGCATTCTGCGGCAGAGCGAGGCAACGGCTGTCCAGATCACCTCGGCGGGGATCATGGAGTATGACCGCAACACGCTGCCCGAGCGGTTTCAGGACATAAGCAACGATCCGAGGCGTCGGGGCTGACCCCATGCGCAGGCGGGCGTAGATTCGGGCCGATACCCCGCGCCTTGCGGTGTTACCCTGAGCGTTACCCCAAGCGCCAAGCCCGGCGGGCGGCTTTTGCCGCCGATTCTTATCTATTTCATTTTGTGGGGTTTTTTGGCTCCGGCGGCAGGGATCGAACCTGCGACCAATTGATTAACAGTCAACTGCTCTACCGCTGAGCTACGCCGGAACAATGAGGGGGCTATAGCAACAGGGTTGTGGAACGTCCAGAGGGGCGGATCATTTTTTGACGCCCCCTTGCGGACCAGGCGTCGCAAGGGGGGCGTCGGCCAGGGCGAAGGGCGTGGCGGCGCCGAGCGGGCCTTGTGACCGGGCCTCACCGTTTTGGCTAAGTGCGACGAGATGGGCCAGCACGTTGCGTTCCGCGGCCGGGCGCAGGGCCGTGGGCACGTCGGTATAGACCCGCGCCGCGATTTCGGCGGGGGTGCCGGGTGCCTTGGTCAGAGCGGCCCGGATCTGGGCCGTCCGGTCTTCGCGATGGGCTTTCAACGCGGCGATACGGGCCTGTGCGTCCTCGACCGGCGCGCCGTGGCCGGGCCAGAGCCGCCGCACGCCCGTCTCGGCCAGGTGCGCCAACGAGGCCATGAAGTCGGTCAGGTCGCCGTCGGGGGGCGAGACGAGCGACGTGGCCCAGCCCATGACGTGATCGCCGCTGAGGGCTGTGTCGCCCCAGAGGAAACACAGGTGGTTGCCCATGTGCCCGGGCGTGTGCAGCGCCCGCAGAGCCCAGCCGTCGCCCGCGACCTCATCGCCGTCGGACAGGCGGTGATCGGGCGCAAAGCCCGCATCTACCCCTTCACCGCCCCCGATCGGGCCGGCGCGCGCCAGCTGCGCCATCACCGCGCTGCGCCCCGCGCGGGCCGCGCCGAAGGCCAGCACCGGCGCGCCGGTGTCGCGCGAAAGCGGCGCGGCCAGCGGCGCATGGTCCAGATGCGCATGGGTGACGAGGATATGGCTGACCGCGCGCCCGCCGATGGCAGCGCGCAGTGCCGCAAGGTGGCACGGGTCGTCCGGCCCCGGGTCTATCACGGCGAGGCTCTTCTCGCCCAGCAGGTAGGTGTTGGTGCCCCAGTGGGTCATCGGGCCGGGATTGGGCGCGAGCACACGCAGCAACCCGGGAGCGAGGGCGACGGGCTGGCCCGGCACGGGGCCGTCCTGGGCCTGTTGCATCGTGCATTTCCTTCGCGGCGTGGCGGGGATAGCCTTACCCCATGATGTTCCAGTGGCTCAAACGATACCTGCCGCGTGGCCTTTACGGCCGGGCCGCGCTGATCCTGATCCTGCCGGTGATCACCCTGCAGCTTGCGGTCTCGATCTCCTTCGTTCAACGCTATTTCGAGGACGTGACCGAGCAGATGACGCGCTCTGTTCTCCTTGATCTGACCTACGTCACCGACCGCGTGAACGCAGCGCCGGATGCGCCGGCCGCGCGCGCGGCCATCGCCGACACCGCCGATGCGCTCGCGCTGAAGGTGACCCTGCCGGACAGGCCGGTGCCCCAGGCCGACAGCCGCCGCTGGTACGACTTTTCGGGGCTGGTGCTGCGGCGGGTGCTGCGCGACGGTCTGGTCGGACTGGGGCCGATCCTGCTGCCTGACGACGATCGCGTCCGGCTCTGGATCGAGACGGCGCACGGGCCGATGTCGGTGGGTTTCGACCGGCAGCGCGTCTCGGCCTCGAACCCGCATCAGTTGCTGGTGCTGACGGTGCTGCTGGGGCTGCTGATGACGGTGATCGCCTATATCTACCTGCGCAACCAGTTGCGCCCGATCGAGCGGTTGGCCAATGCCTCGGCCGAATACGGCCGCGGCCGGGTGGTTCCCTACAGCCCCACCGGGGCGACCGAGGTGCGCGCCGCTGGCCATGCCTTCCTGGACATGCGCGCCCGGCTGGAACGCCAGACCCAGGCGCGTACGCTGATGCTGTCGGGGATATCGCACGACCTGCGCACGCCGCTGACGCGGCTCAAGCTGGGGCTGGACATGCTCGACCCCGAGGAGGTCGCGCCGCTGGCCCGCGATGTCGCCGACATGGAACGCCTGCTGGAGGCCTTTCTCGACTACGCGCGCGGCGCGGCCGAGGACGAACGCGCGCCGGTGGACCCGGTGGCGCTTGCCCGCAAGGTGATCGCCGACGCCGCGCGCATGGGCCAGGCGGTCGAGCAGGGCGCCATGGTCGGCGAGGGGGCTTCGGTTCAACTGCGGCCGATGGCACTGCGCCGGGCGCTGGAGAACCTGATTGGCAACGCGCTTCGCTTCGGGGATCGCGCGCGGCTGGGAGTGCAGGTCAGCCCTCGCGCGGTGCGCTTCTCGCTCGAGGACGACGGGCCGGGCATCCCGCCCGGGGCACGCGACGACGCGGTCCGGCCCTTCACGCGGCTGGACCCGTCGCGCAACCAGGACGAGGGTCCCGGCGTCGGGCTGGGCCTTGCGATCGTGGCCGACATCGCGCGCAGCCATGGCGGCACGCTGCGGCTGGCCGACAGCGAGGACCTCGGCGGGTTGCGGGTGGACATCGTGCTGCCGCGGTAGGCCGGGCGGGGTCCAGCCGCCGCGCGCATTGAACAGCCCGCCGGAAATCGCGCGATGGATTTCGGCGGTGGTAGGCCCGGAGGGACTCGAACCCCCAACCAAAGCGTTATGAGCGCTCTGCTCTGACCAATTGAGCTACAGGCCCGCCAGACCTTTCGGCTACGCCGAAAAGGGCTGGCGCGTCAACACCGAAGGGTCAGCGCGGGTCGAACCGGCCGATGGGCTTTTTCAGGTAGCTGTGCCCGTCGGCTTCGGCCTCGGGGAGGCGTCCGCCGCGGATATTGACCTGTAGCGCCTCCAGCATGCGCGCGGGCAGTTTAAGCGTCTGGTCGCGCGCCTCGCGAGTGGCGATGAATTCGGCCTTGCCGATGCCGTCCTTGACGTGGCGGTTGCTCAGGCGGTGTTCGGCGACGGTGGCCATGTATTGCGGCGCCACGCCGGGCGCGGGGTAGTCGTGCCCGACATAGAGCCGCGTCTGCCCCGGCAGGTCGAGGATCGCGCGGATCGAATTCCACAGGTCCTCGGTGCTGCCGCCGGGGAAATCGGCCCGGCTGGTGCCCGAGGCGGGCATCATCAGGGTGTCATGCACGAAGGCCGCGTCGCCGGCCACATAGGTGATCGAGGCCAGCGTGTGCCCGGGCGAGAACATCACCGTCACCGGGATCTCGCCGACCATGAACTCCTCTCCTTCGGCGAAAAGCCGGTCCCACTGGCCGCCGTCGGTGGCCAGGTCCGGCAGGTTGTAAAGGCTCTGCCACAGCTGCTGTACCCCGGTGACCTTTTCGCCGATGGCATGGGGCGCGCCGAGCCTGTCCTTGAGATACGGCCCGGCGCTGAAATGGTCGGCATGCGGGTGGGTGTCGAGCACCCAGTCCACCGTCAGCCCCTCGTCGCGGATGTAGGCGAGGATCTCATCGGCGCTCTCGGTGCTGACGGCGCCGGCCTCGGGGTAGTAGTTCCAGACCGGGTCGACGATGGCCGCGCGCCGCGTCGCCGGGTCGTGAAAGACGTATTGCAGGCTGCCGGTGGGCCGGTCGAAAAAGGCCCGGACAACGGGAGAGGGGCTTGGCGCGGTCATGGTCGCTCCTTTCATACATTAGAATTCGTTGATGCAACATGGGGGCCTGCAAGCGCAGGTCAACCCCGCCGTTGCCCCGCGCGGGAAATCAGGCTATCGCGCGCCAAATGCACAGCGGGAGCAGGCGCGAGATGACGGACAAGGGCGACGGGCTGACCTACGCGGGCGCGGGCGTGGACATCGCGGCGGGCAACGCGCTCGTCGACCGGATCAAGCCCGCGGCCAAGCGCACCAACCGGGCCGGTGTCATGGCCGGGCTGGGGGGCTTCGGCGGCCTGTTCGACCTCAAGGCGGCGGGCTACGACGACCCGGTGCTGGTGGCGGCGACCGACGGGGTCGGCACCAAGCTGCGCATCGCCATCGACACCGGCGAGGTGGGCGGCGTTGGCATCGACCTGGTGGCCATGTGCGTCAACGACCTGGTCTGCCAGGGGGCCGAGCCGTTGTTCTTTCTGGATTACTTCGCCACCGGCAAGCTGGAGCCCGACGCCGCGGCCCGGGTGATCGAGGGCATCGCGCAGGGCTGCGCCGACAGCGGCTGCGCTCTGATCGGTGGCGAGACGGCGGAAATGCCGGGCATGTACGCGGGCGGTGATTTCGACCTGGCCGGCTTTGCCGTGGGGGCCATGGAACGCGGCACCGCGCTGCCCGCGGGCGTGGGCGAGGGCGACGTGCTGCTGGGGCTGGCCAGCAACGGGGTTCATTCCAACGGCTATTCGCTGGTGCGCCGGGTGGTGGACCTGTCGGGCCTGGGCTGGGGTGATGCTTGCCCGTGGGGGCCGGGCACGCTGGGATCGGCCCTGCTGGCGCCGACCCGGCTCTACGTCACGCAGGTGCTGGCCGCGATCCGGGCGGGCGGAGTGCATGGCCTGGCCCATGTCACCGGCGGCGGGCTGACCGAGAATCTGCCGCGCGTCCTGCCCGATGGGCTGGGCGTCGAAGTCGACCTCGACGCCTGGACCCTGCCGCCTGTCTTTCGCTGGCTGGCTGAGACGGGCGGGTTGGCGGACGACGAGATGCTCCGGACCTTCAACAGCGGCATCGGCATGGTCATCGTCGCGGCGCCGGAGCGGGCGGATGCGCTCGCCGCGGGCCTGTCCGAGGCGGGCGAGACGGTGATCCGGCTGGGCCGGGTCGGGCCGGGGGCAGGGGTGCGCTACAGCGGCACGCTGCTTTGACAGCGCGGGTCGCGATCCTGATTTCGGGCAGTGGCTCGAACATGGTGGCGCTTGCCGACAGCATGGCGGGCGACCACCCCGCGCGGCCCTGCCTGGTGGTGTCCAACGTCCCCGGCGCGGGGGGGCTGGCCAAGGCGCGCGACCGGGGCATTCCGACCGCGACGGTCGATCATCGCGACTTCAAGAACGACCGGGAAGGGTTTGAAAGAAAAATGATTTCGGCCCTAGAGGCCCATGCGCCCGATATCCTGTGCCTGGCCGGGTTCATGCGCATCCTGACGCCGGGGTTCGTCGACCGCTACGCCGAGCGGATGCTGAACATCCACCCGTCGCTCCTTCCGAAATATCCCGGCCTCGACACCCACGCGCGGGCGCTGGCGGCCGGCGACGCCGAGGCCGGGTGCAGCGTGCACGCGGTCACCGCCGATCTGGACAGCGGCCCGATCCTGGGGCAGGCGCGGGTGCCGGTGCGGCCCGATGACAGTGCCGAAACCCTCGCCGCACGCGTGCAGGAGCAGGAGCACAGGCTCTACCCGATGGTGCTGCGGCGCTTTGCGGCGGGGGACCGGACCCCCATCTTCCTGCCCTGACTTTCGGCCACGGGCAAAACAGGCTAAGGGACGCGCATGAAAACCATTACCAAGACCGAGGACCTTGCCGCCTTTTGCGCCGAAGCCGCCAAGCACCCCTACGTTACCGTCGATACCGAGTTCCTGCGCGAGCGGACCTATTATTCCAAGCTCTGCCTCGTGCAGCTGGCCTATCCGGGCGAGGGCGACGCGAACGCCGTGCTGGTCGATCCGCTGGTCGAGGGGCTGTCGCTGGCGCCGCTCTACGCGCTGTTCCGCGATCACGGCGTGGTCAAGGTGTTCCATGCCGCGCGCCAGGACCTCGAGATTTTCCACGTGGATGCCGGTATCATCCCCGAGCCGCTGTTCGATACGCAGGTCGCGGCCATGGTCTGCGGCTTTGGCGAGCAGGTCGGCTACGAGACGCTTGTGCGCAAGGTCGCCAGGGCCTCGTTGGACAAGTCGAGCCGCTTCACCGACTGGTCGCGCCGCCCGCTGACCGACGCGCAGAAGAACTACGCGCTGGCCGATGTCACTCACCTGCGCGTCATCTACGAGGAACTCGAGCGTCAGATCACCCGGTCGGGGCGCCGCAAGTGGGTGGCCGAGGAAATGTCGGTTCTGCAGGATCCGGCCACCTATCGCGTCGATCCCGCCGAGGCCTGGAAGCGCATCAAGACGCGGACCAGTTCGGGCAAGTTTCTGGCGGTGGTGCGCGAACTGGCCCGGTTCCGTGAGGCGCATGCCCAGGCCCGCAACATCCCCCGCAACCGGGTGTTCAAGGATGACGCGCTGGTGGAGCTGGCCTCGACCAAGCCGCAGTCGGACAAGGACCTGTCGCGCTCGCGGCTGCTGCTGCGCGAGGCCCGGCGCGGGGACATCGCCGCAGGCATCCTTGCGGCCGTCAAGGCGGGGCTGGAGACACCGCCCGAGGAGATGCCAAGGCCCGACACGACGCGCGAGAAACTGCAGGTCAACCCGGCGCTGGCCGACATGCTGCGCGTGCTGCTCAAGGCCCGGGCCGAGGGCGAGGGCGTGGCGCAGAAGCTGATCGCCAGTTCCGCCGACCTCGACGCGCTGGCCGCGGGCGACCGCGACGTGCCCGCGCTGAAAGGCTGGCGCAAGGAGGTCTTCGGGGCCGATGCGCTGCGGCTCTGCGCGGGCGAGATCGGCCTCGTGGTGCAGGGCCGCGAGGTGGTGGCGCGGGCGTTGTGACCGGGGCTGAAGCGCGGCCGTTGGCTCAGGGCCGGGCGCTGCGGCTGTTCTCGGTGCCGGTGACCCGCACGCGGGCAAGGCCCGCCAGCTGATCTGGCGAGAGAGTGTAGCCGACGGTGATCCGGCGGCTCGCAGGGTCGGCCCCGGCCTCGAAGGCGGGCGGCGCCTCGGCGCGCAGTTCCAGGGTCAGCTCGCCGTCCTCGACGGAGACGGGCACCAGGTCGGCGTTGAAATACCCCGGGCTGTCGGCCAGCCCCGTTGCCGAGACGAGGGCGCCATAGGGCGTTCTGTCGACCGACAGCGCAGTGATCCGCTGCACCGGCACGCGCTGGTCCACGACGACCGCGCCACGGGTTTCGGGCACAAGGGGCCGTCGCTCGGCCGGATCGGCGGCGACCTGTTGCGCGCCGCCGCCGCCGAACCAGTTGAGCGGGTTCACGGCGCTGTCGGCCAGCCGGGCGCAGCCCGAGGTGGTCGCCAGAACGAGTGCTGTCACAAGAATGCCGCGCCGCATGTCACGCTCCCCCGGGGTTTGCAGGCCTGATGCTGACCTTTCCAAAGGTTTAGCGCAGCTTGGCGCCCGTGAAAAGCACCCACTGGACGGCGGCGGCGCGCGGTCTTACATCCTGTAAGGAGCCGCAAGGAGCACGCGCATGGCCACGGATGACTTTGAAGAGATCGTCGAGACCTTCGACTTCCTGGACGACTGGGAGGATCGGTATGCCCAGGTGATCGACATGGGCAAGGCGATGGAGCCGCTAGAAGAGGCGCTGAAAGTGCCGGCCACCAAGGTTGACGGCTGCGCCAGCCAAGTCTGGTTGGTGCCCAGGATCGAGAACGGCATCTTCTCGTTTCGCGGCGACAGTGACGCTATGATCGTGCGTGGCCTGATCGCGACGCTCGCGGCGCTCTACAACGGGCGGCCCGTAGAAGAGGTGCCGCAGGTGGACGCCCGCGCCGAGCTTGGCCGGCTGCAACTGACCGAACATCTTTCGGCGCAGCGCTCGAACGGGCTGCGCGCCATGATCGAGCGCATCCACGGTGTTGCGGCCTCCGAGGAAACGGTGGGTTAACGCGACGCCGGGACGCCGCGCGTTGCCCCGGTCGGGGCAACGACGCCCCGCCCGCCGTCCCGGGAAGTTTGCTGCCCCGGACGCCGCCGTTTATCGACCAAGATGAAAGGCGGCGGGCGGGCGCGATCAGGCCTGTCTAGACAGTTCGGCGGCCAGGTCGCCATAGCCGGTGAAGCGTCGCTCGAAGGCCAGCCCGAGTTTGTCGGCGCAGGCGCGCGCCGTTTCTGTCAGCGCAGGGTCGTCGGTCTGGGCGAGGAAGACCAGTTTCTCGTAGTGGCCGAAGTACATGTCCCGCAGTTCGGGGTGGCGGTCGAGGCCCAGCGGGCGGGTCACGAAGGCGTCGAACTGGCGGGCCAGGAAATCCGTCAGGTAGAAGCTGGTGACGTTGTCCTCGGCCTTGGCGGCAAAGCTGTCGGTGCCCTCGAAGAAGGCATAGCAATGCGGGCCCGGAATCATCTCGACGCCGAGGGCATCGCAGGCGCGCTGCAGTTGCCCGCCGGTGCCGCAGTCGGCATAGACCACGAATATGCGGTCGTAGGCGGCGCGGTGTTTCTCGATCGCCGCGACCACCGCCGGGGTGATCTTGTCGGGAGTGTTGTGCAGGATGGCTGGCAGGCAATGCAGGTCCATGTGGGACCAGCCGTTGGCCCGGATCAGCGCCAGGATTTCGCGTGCCAGTGCGCCGCAGGCCAGCAGCAGCACGCGGCCCCGGCCCTGTACGGACAGGCCTGTCTCCGTCAGCGTGCGGTCGTCCATGCGGCCCCCGATGCGAAACGGCCCCGCCCGGGCCGGGGCGAGGCCGCGATACCGATGCGGGCGCTGCCTCAGCCCGCGGCCATCTGATTGTGCTTGCGCGCGACGTGGTCCTTGGCTGTTTCCACGGCCACGGCGGCATCGCGGCAGTAGGCGTCGGCCCCGATGGCGCGCCCGAATTCCTCGTTCAGCGGGGCGCCGCCGACCAGCACGATGTAGTCGTCGCGCAGGCCCTGATCGACCATGGTGTCGATGACGACCTTCATGTAGGGCATCGTCGTCGTCAGCAGCGCCGACATTCCGAGGATGTCGGGCTTGTGCTCTTCCAGCGCCTCGAGGTAGTTCTCGACCGGGTTGTTGATGCCGATGTCGACGACCTCGAAACCTGCGCCCTCCATCATCATCGACACCAGGTTCTTGCCGATGTCGTGGATGTCGCCCTTTACCGTGCCGATCACCATGGAGCCCATGCGCGGGGCGCCGGTTTCGGCCAGCAGCGGCTTGAGGATGGACATGCCGCCCTTCATGGCGTTGGCGGCCAGCAGCACCTCGGGCACGAAAAGGATACCGTCGCGGAAGTCCTTGCCGACCACGGTCATGCCGCCGACCAGCGCCTCGGTCAGGATGCGGTAGGGCGCCCAGCCGCGTTCCAGCAGGATGTTCACGCCCTCCTCGATCTCGTCCTTGAGACCGTCGTAGAGGTCGTCGAACATCTGTTCGACCAGTTCCTCGTCGTCGAGATCGGCCAGGATGACGTCTTGCTCTTCGTCCGACATGGGCGTGTCCTCTTTGCCTGCGCTTGCCCCGGATTTGCGCCGAAATGTCGCAATTGGTCTGGACCGATTGCGACATGGGGGGCCTGTCATGCGACCTTGTCACGGCAAGTCACGCGGAAATGAGCCGCCCATCGCACGCCGGGGGTTGCAAGTGTTCGTGTTTCGTTCATGCTGCCGACATGACTGAGCCGGGCAAGTCACTCTGCGACGGGCAGGCGCGCGGGCGCGGCTCGCTGGACAATGCCGTGGGCCGGTTCGAGCCCTATGCCCGGGTGCGGGTGGACGATGGCTGGGGCACCGAAGATGCCGCGCCGCCCCTACGCACGCAGGTGGCCCACGAACGCCCGCGCAGCGCCATCACGCGCAATTCCTCGCCAGATCTGTCCTTTGACCGCTCGGTGAATGTCTACCGCGGCTGCGAACACGGCTGCATCTACTGTTTCGCCCGGCCCGGGCATGCCTGGCTGGGGCTGTCGCCGGGGCTGGACTTCGAGACGCGGCTGGTGGCGCGGCCCGGCATTGCCGAGGTGCTGGAGCGCGAGCTGCGCCGCAAGAGCTACCGCCCGGCAACGCTGGCCATCGGCACCTATACCGACCCTTACCAGCCCATCGAGGCCACGCATGGCCTGATGCGCGAGGTGCTGGCGGTGTTGCGCCGGTTTCGCCATCCGGTCGGAATCGTCACCAAGGGCAGCCTGATTGAGCGCGATATCGACATCCTGGGCGAGATGGCCGCCGAGGGACTGTGCGCGGTCGGGGTTTCTGTGACGACGCTGGACCGCGCCGTGGCCCGCGAGATGGAGCCGCGCGTGCCCACGCCCGCCCGGCGCTTGCAGGTGATCGAACGGCTGGCCGCGGCAGGGGTGCCGGTGCGCATCTGCGCGTCGCCGCTGGTGCCGGGGCTGACCGATCACGAGCTCGAGGCGATCCTGGAAGCGGGCGCCGGGGCCGGGGCGGTCGCCGCGTCGATGATCCCGCTGCGCCTGCCGCGCGAGGTCGCGGGGCTGTTCGCGGAGTGGGTCGCCGCGGCCTATCCCGACCGGGCGGGCAAGGTCATGCGGCGGGTGCGCGACCTGCACGGCGGGCAGGACTACGACCCCGCGTTTGGCCGCCGCATGACGGGGCAGGGGACCTGGGCGCAGCTTTACCGCGCGCGGTTCCAAACGGCCTGCACGCGGCTGGGACTGGCGCGCAAGATGCCTGCGCTGCGCTCGGACCTTTTCGCGGTGCCGCTGGACACGCCGGATCAACCCAGCCTGTTCTAGATCACCGGATCCGGACGGCCCGTCATCCCCGCCGGCGGCGGCCGCCCCGGCGCGGGCTGGGGGCATCGGTCGCGTCCTCGGTACCGTCGGCGGCCGAGGAGAAGCCGCCCAGCGCGGCGGCGATCTGGTCCAGCGTGGGGCGCGCGCCGGTCTCGCGCGTTTCCAGCGCCTCGCGCATGGCGCGCAGATGCTCGGGCGTGGTGCCGCAGCAGCCGCCGATGAGCCTGGCGCCGCAGTCGCGGGCGAGCGCGGCGTAGTCGGCCATCAGGGCGGGGGTACCGTCGTAATGGATGTGCCCGTCGACGTATTTCGGGATACCGGCGTTGCCCTTGGCGATCATCGGGGTTTCCGGCCCGGCCGCGGCGAATCCGAGCATGGTGCGCAGCAGGTCCGAGGCCCCGACCCCGCAGTTGGCCCCGAAGGCCAGCGGCGGATGGTCCAGCTTGTCTACCATCTTGACCATGTCGGCGCTGGTCAGCCCCATCATGGTGCGCCCGGCGGTGTCGAAGCTCATGGTGCCGCACCAGGGCATCTCCGCCAACGCGAAGGCCTGTGCGGCGGCCTTGTATTCCTCGGGCGCGCTGATGGTTTCCAGCCAGAGCACGTCGGCGCCCCCCGCTTTCAGCGCCTCGGCCTGTTCGTGGAAGATCTCGACGGCGATCTCGTGGGTCAGGCTGCCCATTGGGGCCATGATCTCGCCCGTGGGGCCAACCGAGCCGGCGACGACGACGTCCCGCCCGGCGGTATCGGCAACCTCGCGGCCCAGCTCGGCGGCGGCGCGGTTCAACTCCCCGACGCGATCCTGACCGTCGTGCAGTTTCAGCCGCGCCGCATTGGCCCCGAAGGAGTTGGTCAGGAACAGGTCCGACCCGGCCTCGACCGCCCCGGAATAGAGCGCGCGCACGCGGTCGGGGTGGTCGAGGGTCCAGAACTCGGGCGCATCGCCCGATTGCAGCCCCATGTTGAACAGCGTGGTACCCGTCGCGCCATCCGCCAGCAGCCAGTCGCGACGGGCCAGCAGGCGGGACAGGGCATTGTCCGGCGGGGTCTGGGGCATGGCGGCCTCCGGTCTGGTCGGTCGGGGCTGTGCTGCCGGGCAGGCGCCCGGGACGCGGCTCAGTCTTCGCTGGCGAGCTGCGCCTTGGCGTCCTTGAGGCACTCGGCCATCTTGGCGCGGATCGTCGCCTCGTCGGCCGTGTCGCCCAGATCGCCGGAAAGCTTGCGGTAGACGTCCTCGTGGCCGGCCTCTTCGAAGTCGGCCTTCACGACCTCCTTGGCATAGGCCTCGGCGGCCTCGCCGGACTTGCCCAGAAGCTCGGCCGCCCAGAGCCCGACCAGCTTGTTGCGGCGGGCCTCGGCCTTGAACTGCATCTCGGCGTCGTGGGCGAACTTGTTCTCGAAGGCGTTCTCGCGGTCATCGAAGGTGGACATGGGGTGAGCCTCGTTGTTGCAGGGATCCGGGCAGGTGTTCGACCCTGATATGCCCGCTGGAAGGCTTGCCCGCAAGGGACGCTTGCCCTAAGAGGCGCAGATGCCGCGACCCGCACCGGGTCGCCGGCGGAAACGGAGCATCAATGGCACGGCGCAACAAGATCTACGAAGGCAAGGCGAAGGTGCTCTACGAAGGGCCGGAGCCGGGCACCCTGGTGCAGTATTTCAAGGACGACGCCACCGCCAACAACGCCGAGAAGCGCGACGTGGTCGACGGCAAGGGCGTGCTCAACAACCGCCTGAGCGAGTTCTTCATGACCGGGCTGGGCAACATCGGCGTGCCGACCCATTTCATCAAGCGCCTGAACATGCGCGAACAGCTGATCCGCCAGGTCGAGGTGATCCCGCTGGAGGTGATCGTGCGCAACTATGCCGCCGGGTCCATGGCCAAGCGCCTCGGCCTGGAAGAGGGCACGCGGCTGCCCCGGCCCCTCGTCGAGTATTCCTACAAGGAAGACGCCCTCGGCGACCCGCTGGTGCCCGAGGAATACATCCTCGCCTTCGGCTGGGCCACGCAGCAGGACCTTGACGACATCCTGTCGCTGGCGCTGCGGGTCAACGATTTCATGTCCGGCGTCATGCACGGGGTGGGGATCCGGCTGGTGGACTTCAAGATCGAGGTCGGCCGGCTCTGGGATGGCGATTACATGCGCCTCGTCGTCGCCGACGAGATCAGCCCCGACAGCTGCCGCTTGTGGGATGTCGAGACCGGCCAGAAGCTCGACAAGGACGTGTTCCGCCGCGACCTCGGCAACCTGACCGATGCCTACACCGAGGTAGCCCGCCGCCTGGGCGTGATCCCGGCCAATTCCGCCCATCCCAAGCCGACACTGATCAACTGAGCGCCAGGCGCGGCGGCGACCGCGATCCGAAATGAAAACAGGAGCCCGCCGATGAAAGCGACCGTGACCGTCATGCCGAAACAGGGTGTTCTCGACCCGCAGGGCGAGGCCGTGCGCCAAGCGCTGGGCGCGCTGGGCTTCGACGGGGTCGCAGGCGTGCGCCAGGGCAAGGTGATCGAGCTGGACCTCGCCGACGGCACCACCGAGGACACCGTGCGCGAGATGTGCGAGGCGCTGCTGGCCAACACCGTGATCGAGAGTTATCGGATCGAGATCGGCTGACCGGCACGATCCCGTCCCGGGCCACCACCCTGTGAAGGAGAGCCCATGAAAGCCGCCGTCCTGCAATTTCCCGGCTCGAACTGCGACCGTGACCTCGCCGTGGCCCTGCGCGCGGCCGGCGCCGATGTCACCATCGTCTGGCACAAGCAGGACGGTCTGCCGGCGGGCACGGACCTTGTCGCGGTTCCCGGCGGCTTTTCCTTTGGCGACTATCTGCGTTGCGGCGCCATCGCCGCGCGATCGCCGATCTGCCGGGCGCTGGTCGATCACGCCGGGCGCGGCGGCTACGTTCTGGGCGTTTGCAACGGCTTTCAGGTGCTGACCGAAACCGGGGTGCTGCCCGGCGCTCTGATGCGCAACCGACACCTCAAGTATATCTGCAAACCCGTTGATCTGACGGTGGAAACGACCCAAAGCGCCTTTACCGCCAGCTATGGGCAGGGCGACACGATAACGGTGCCCATCGCGCATCACGACGGCAATTATTTCGCCGAGGACGCGGTGCTAGAGGCGCTGCGCGCCGAGGACCGGATCGCCTTCACCTACCGCGACAACCCCAACGGGTCGGTCGCCGACATCGCCGGCATACTGTCGAACAACCGCCGCGTGCTGGGGATGATGCCGCACCCCGAACGGGCCGCCGATCCGGCCCTGGGCGGCCGCGACGGGGCGGCGCTCTTCTCGGGGCTGGTCGGGCAATTGGCCGAGGCCTGATGGACGCCGCGCCCGGGCCGGGATAGGCTCGCGCCCATGTCGGAGGACGATCAGACACGCCGCGCGGGCGGCAACTGGGCGGTGCGGCTCACGGTGCTGGGCTTGCTGGCCGTGGCGGCGACGGTGGTCTACTGGTCGGACCGGCTGCTGACGGAACGCTTCACCGAGCGCACCCGCAACAGTGCCGAGGTGCGCGTGGCGCTCTACTCGGCCAACCTGCTCAGCGAGTTGCAGCGCAATTCCATCGTGCCGCAGCTCCTGGCGCGCGACCCGGCGCTGATCGGGGCGCTGAACTCGGGCGACTATTCGCAATCGACGGCGCGGCTGCTGAGCTTCGTGGACGAGATCGGCGCCGCCTCGCTGCTGCTGCTGGATCAGGACGGTCGCATCGTCGCCGCGACCGATCGCGAACGGCTGGGCGAGACGCAGGATTCCAGCCCGCACTTCTACGAGGCGATGCGGTCCAACGAGACGGTTTTCACCGTCGAGGAACGCGCTGAGGGCGGATTCGCCTTCACCTACGCGCGCCGGATCGAGGCCAACCAGGTCACGCTGGGGGTGGTCGCCGTCGAGGTGGATCTTGCCAAGCTCGAACGCAGCTGGGCCGGCATCTCGGATGCGGTCATGGTCACCGACAGTGACGGGCGCGTGATCCTGGCGACTGAGCCGCGCTGGCGCGGGCGCCCTGCCGAGGAGGCGCTGTCGCTGGTCGCGCCGCAGACGGCGATCGAGCGGGGCCTGCGCGGCGCGCCGGGCTGGTCGGCCCTGCCGATCGAGGGCTACCTGCGCGGCGACGGCGTCATGCGCCAGGAGGTGCGCGTGCCGTTCCAGGGCTGGCGGCTGGTCAGCTTTACCACCTACGCCTCGGTGCGCGAGCGGGTGAACTCGATCCTGGCGCTGGAAATCATGGGCTTCGCGATTCTGCTGTCGCTGGTCTTCTGGGGGCTGAGCCGGAAGTCGGCGCTGCGCATGCGCGTCTTCCAGCGCGAGTCGGCGGAGCTTCGCCAGCTGAACGTCCGCCTGCAGCGGGAAATCGCCGAGCGCGAGAAGGTCCAGAAGGACCTGGAGGTGGCCGAGCAGACCGTCGCGCAGACCTCGAAACTGGCCGCCCTGGGCGAGATGTCGGCCGCCGTCAGCCACGAGTTGAACCAGCCGCTGGCCGCGATGAAGACCTACCTCGCGGGGGCCCGGCTGCTTCTGGCGCGGCACCGCCCCGAGGAGGCGCTGGCCAGTTTCCAGCGCATCGACGGGCTGATCGAGCGCATGGGCCAGATCACCAAGCAGTTGAAATCCTACGCGCGCAAGGGCGGCGACACGCTCGAACCAGTCGACGTCAAGCAGGCCGTGCTCTCGGCGCTGTCGATGATGGAGCCTCAGTTGCGCCAGCGCCAGGTGGCGATCACCCAGACCCTGCCCGACGGGGCGGTGCGGGTGCTGGCCGACCGGCTGCGGCTGGAACAGGTCATCATCAACCTGTTGCGCAACGCGCTGGACGCCACCAAGCCGGTCGCCGATCCGGCCGTCGACATCCTGCTGGCCCAGGGCGAGACGGTGCGCCTGAGCCTGCGCGACAACGGCCCCGGCATCGGCGATCTCGACAGTCTGTTCGAACCCTTCTACACGACCAAGGAACCCGGCGACGGGGTCGGCCTGGGCCTTGCCATTTCCTCGGGCATCGTGACCGATTTCGGCGGCCGGCTGACGGCGCGCAACGCCGCCGACGGCGGCGCGGTTTTCGAGGTGCAATTGCCGGCCTGGACGGCGGAACGTGAAGCAGCGGAGTGAGGTGCGCCATGGCACAGGCCATGAAAATCGCCATCGTGGACGACGAACAGGACATGCGGCAGTCGATCTCGCAGTGGCTGGCGCTGTCGGGCTACGACACCGAGGCCTTTGCCAGCGCCGAGGAGGCGCTCAAGGGCATCGGCAGCGACTATCCCGGCATCGTCGTCACCGACATCCGCATGCCCGGCATGGACGGGATGCAGTTCCTCAAGAAACTCAAGAGCCAGGACAGCGCGCTGCCGGTCATCATGATCACCGGGCACGGCGACGTGCCCATGGCCGTCGAGGCAATGCGGGTCGGGGCCTACGATTTCCTGGAAAAACCCTTCAACCCCGATCGCATGACGGAACTGGCCCGCAAGGCGGCGACCATGCGGCGGCTGGCGCTGGACAACCGGGCCCTGCGCCGCGAATTGTCCGACGGTGGCGCGCTGATGTCCAAGCTGATCGGCGCAAGCCCGGTGATGGAGCGCCTCAGGGAGGACCTGCTGGATCTCGGCCAGGCCGACGGCCACGTCCTGATCGAGGGCGAGACCGGCACCGGCAAGACGCTGGTGGCCCATGCGCTCCATGCCGTGGGGGCACGGGCCAGCAAGAAATTCGTGCTGATCTCGTGCCAGGCCTACGACGACGCGGCGCTGGCGCGGCGGCTGTTCGGCCCGGTCGAGCAGGACGACCCGATCCCGGCCATGGAAGAGGCCCGCGGCGGCACGCTGGTGCTTGAGGACATCGAGGCCCTGAGCCGCGACAGCCAGGCCCGCCTGCTGACGGCCATGAACGAGCAGGGCACCCCGGGCGAGACCCGCATCGTGGCCATCTGCAACCTTCAGGACGAGGGCAAGACCTGCGAGAGCGAGCTGCGCTCGGACCTGTTCTACCGGCTGGCCGCGCTGCGCATCACCGTGCCGCCCCTGCGCCAGCGCGGCGAGGATATCCTGGCGCTCTTCACCAGGCTGAGCGAGCAGTTCGCCGAGGAATACGGCTGTGACGCGCCCCAGGTCAGCGCCCAGGAGGCCGCGCAGCTGTTGCAGGCGCCCTGGCCGGGCAACGTGCGCCAGTTGATCAACGTGGCCGAACGCGCGGTGTTGCAGAACCGGCGCGGGACGGGCTCCATCGCCTCGCTGCTGATGACTGACGCCGAGGTGCCCGAGCAGGCCATGACGACCGAAGGCAAGCCGCTCAAGGAATATGTCGAGGCTTTCGAGCGGATGCTGATCGACAACACCATGCGCCGGCACCGCGGCTCCATCGCAAACGTGATGGAGGAGCTGTCGCTGCCGCGGCGCACGCTCAACGAGAAGATGGCCAAGTACGGCCTGCAACGGTCGGACTACCTGGAGTGAGCGACAGCCCCCGCGCCTTGCTGTTCGACATGGACGGTCTGCTGCTGGACACCGAGCGGGTGGTGCAGGTCGCCTTCGTCGCCGAATGCGCCCGGCTGGGCCACTCCGGCCGGGCGGCGGGCGAGTTTTTCCTGACGCTGGTTGGCACCGGGCAGGCCGAGTCCGCCGCGCGCATCGCGCGGTTTCTTGGCCCGGGCGCGGATCTCGACGGCTTCGGCGCCGCCGTCGAGGCCGCCTTCGAGCGGGGCGTCGCCGAGGGCGTGGCCCTGCGCCCCACGGTGGCCGAGGTGATCCCCGCATTGGCCGCGCGCGGGCACGCCATGGCCGTCGTCACCTCGACCGCCGGGGACCGTGCGCGTCATCACCTGGACCGGGCCGGCCTGCTGGGGCACTTCCGCTTCGTGCTGGGCGGCGACGAAGTGCCCAGCCCAAAGCCCGACCCCGCGCCCTACCGCCTGGCCGCCGCGCGGCTGGGCCATGATCCGGCCCATGCGCTGGCCTTCGAGGACAGCGACACCGGCACCACGGCGGCGGTGCGGGCGGGCTGCACCACCGTGCAGATCCCCGACCTGCGCCCGGCGGGCCGGCCGCTGCCCGCGCTGGGCCAGCATGTCAGCGACAGCCTTGCCGCCGGGCTCGCCCGGTTCGGTCTGCCCGGCTGATTTCGGGCAAACGTCAGTTTCACATTGTAATTTGCCCCGTGCCTCCCTTATGACGGGGGAACGGATTGTGGACAGGAGTGGTCCTGCCCCAGCCGGACCCGGATTTTCCGTCGCGGCGTCGCGGAGAAAGACCCGACCCGCACGGACCACAGGATATGGTGCTGCCGTCGGCAGGCCATAGGAACAGCCCGCGGGCGCGGACCCTGACAGGATCATCGCGCCGGGCCACTGAGTTGGCGGCCGCATGGCCGTCGGAGAAGAAACGCGATGCACGGCGCGAGCAGGACAAACCGGAAAGGCGCGGCCCAAGGGCCCGCTCTGGTCGTCCCCGCGCGCATCGCCAGCACTGGACATGACGCGGACAGGGCCGCGCCCCCCGGGGCGCGGGCTGTCGCGTTGTGCGAATGGACAACATGGCCAAGAAAATGCTCATCGATGCCACCCACGCGGAAGAGACCCGCGTCGTGGTGGTCGACGGAAACAAGGTCGAGGAATTCGACTTCGAGACACAATCCCGCCGCCAGCTTGCGGGCAACATCTACCTAGCCAAGGTCACGCGGGTCGAACCCTCGCTGCAGGCCGCCTTTGTCGATTACGGCGGCAACCGGCACGGCTTTCTGGCGTTCTCGGAAATCCACCCCGACTATTACCAGATCCCCACCGCCGACCGCGAGGCGCTGCTGGCCGAGGAACGCGCCTATGCCGAAGCGATGAAGGCCGAGGCCGACGCCGAGGACGACCCCAAGTCGAAACCCAAGCGCCGTCGGTCGCGGGCCAAGCCCAAGGCCGCCTCGGGCACCGAGGCGACAATCAGCGCCGAGCCGGCCGAGGCGCAGGAAACGCCCGAGGAGGAGACCTCGGGCGATATCGCCGGCATGCAGGTGCTCGACGGTGTCGGGGACACGGCCGGGCCCGACGAGGGCAGCTCGCCCATGGAAACCGTGGCCGAGACCCCGGTCGAGACCCCGGCCGCCGACGAGCACGACGGCAGCGCCGGTTCCGGCGATGCCAGCGCCCGTGACGACAGCATCGAGAGCGTCGCCGACGAGGACGACAGCGAAGAGGTGCGCCCGGTGCGCAAGCCGCGCCCGCGCCGCTACAAGATTCAGGAGGTCGTCAAGGTCCGCCAGATCCTGCTGGTGCAGGTCGTCAAGGAAGAACGCGGCAACAAGGGGGCCGCGCTGACCACCTACCTGTCGCTGGCTGGCCGCTACTGCGTGCTCATGCCCAACACCGCCCGGGGCGGCGGCATCAGCCGCAAGATCACCAATGCCGCCGACCGCAAGAAGCTCAAGGCGATCGCCGGGGAAATGGACGTGCCCGCGGGCGCGGGTCTGATCATCCGCACCGCCGGGTCCCAGCGCACCAAGACCGAGATCAAGCGCGACTACGAATACCTGCAGCGCCTTTGGGAACAGATTCGCGCGCTGACGCTGAAGTCCATCGCCCCCGCGCCGATCTACGAAGAGGGCAACCTGATCAAGCGCTCGATCCGCGATCTCTACAACAAGGAGATCGACGAGGTGCTGGTCGAGGGCGACGCGGGCTATCGCACCGCCAAGGACTTCATGAAGATGATCATGCCGTCCCACGCCCGCAACGTGAAGCACTACACCGAGGGCCTGCCGCTGTTCGCGCGTTACCAGGTCGAGGGGTATCTGGGCAACATGTTCAACCCAACGGTGCAGTTGCCTTCGGGCGGCTACATCGTGATCGGCGTGACCGAGGCGCTGGTGGCCATCGACGTGAACTCGGGCAAGGCCACCAAGGAAGGCTCGATCGAGCAGACCGCGACCAAGACCAATCTGGAGGCCGCCGACGAGATCGCCCGCCAGTTGCGCCTGCGCGACCTGGCCGGGCTGATCGTCATCGACTTCATCGACATGGACGAGCGCAAGAACAACGCCGCCGTGGAAAAGCGCGTGAAAGAGCGGCTCAAGACCGACCGCGCGCGCATCCAGGTGGGCCGCATCTCGGGCTTCGGCCTCATGGAGATGTCGCGCCAGCGGCTGCGCCCCGGCATGCTCGAGGCGACGACCCAGCCCTGTCCGCATTGCCACGGCACCGGGTTGCTGCGCTCGGATGACAACGTGGCACTGGCGATCCTGCGCCAGATCGAGGAAGAGGGCGTGCGCGGTCGCACCCGCGAGGTGCTGGTCAAGGCCCCGGTGGGAATCGTCAACTACCTTATGAATCGCAAGCGCGAACACATCGCCCAGATCGAGGCGCGCTATGGGCTGTCGGTGCGGCTCGAGGCGGATGTCGCCCTGGTCTCGCCGGACTTCCAGATCGAGAAGTTCAAGCAGGCCACTCGAACCGTGGCCGAGGTGGACAGCGCGGTGATCTCGTCGGAAACTGCCGTCATGGCCGATGCCGAGGAGGAGCCTGCGGCGGCAGACGAGAGTGCCCCTGCACCGGATGCCGCGGCCGCCGAGGGCGAGGAGCAGCCCAAGAAGAAGCGCCGGCGTCGCCGCCGGCGGCGCAAGGGCAATGGCGCGGGCGAGGGCCAGGCCGCCGATCAGCAGTCTGCCGAGTCGTCGACCGTCCAGGCTGCGGCTGACGCGCCCACGGAGGCGCAGGCGCCCGCAACGAACGAAGAGTCCACGGCCGACGCGGCCGAGGACACGCCCAAGCCCAAGCGGACCCGCAGCCGCCGCAAGACCTCCGACACCGCGGCCCCGGCCGCCGAGGACAGTGGCGTGAAGACCAGGGGAGATGCTGCGACCGAGTCCGGCGCCGGGTCGGAAGATGCGCCCAAGAAGAAGCGGACCCGCAGCCGCAAGAAGAAGGTCGCGGACCAAACGGAGGAGGCCGCGCCTGCCGCTCAGCCGGATGCCGATGAAGCGGACGCCACGCCCGCGGAAGAGGCCCCCAAGCCCAAGCGGACACGGTCACGCAAGAAGAAGGCCGACGCCGCGCCGGTGGACAGCGCCCCGACCGCTGATGCGGACTCGGCCTCGGCGCCAGCGCCGAACCCGGTGGCCCCCGACGAGGCGCCGGCGCCGAGCCCCGCCCCGACGCCGAACCCCACG
>NZ_MSIT01000028.1 GCF_002094885.1 Salibaculum halophilum | reverse complement strand
CTCCCGGAAACTTGACCGACAATGCATTGGCTCTGGCCGAAGACTTGGGATTGGTCGCAAAGTCAGGCGACGTCTTTCGCCCGGCAAGCCCACTATGTAAATTACTTCGCACGCCGCAAGAGAACGAACGGGCAGCGGTGCTGCGCGTGACCATAGAGTCATTTGAGCCATTCCAGATTTTTCGCGAAGAGCTTGAAGCAACTGCCGACGCGTCAGCCGCAGCAACTAGGACAAAAGCCAGACTTGACCTCAATTGTCATCGGGAAGAAATCAAATATACCCTTTTAAGCTTGGCTACCTTCAGCGGTGCTCTGCTCGTCAGTCAAGGTAACAGCTATGAGCGCGATAACAAAAGCATGAGTAACCTTCTCGCAGAACTCGCGGCAGGAAGCGGAGAAGAAGCAGCGGCAATTTTCAAAGTGCGGGAAGAGATTGGCTCCAACGCCGCAGACTGGGTAGACCATGCTAGCGTGATCGTTCCACTGGCGACAGCGCTGAGACATGCTTCAGGCGGCAATGCAGGGCGCGAAGCAGTTTTACATTCAGGGAATGCCATCGACAGTTTCTTAGATAGCTACGCACAGGAATGCGGCGCAAACCTTCACGATACGACTGGGATCAATGGGAAGCTAGACAAGCTCCAGCAGCAAGGGCATCTGCCAAAGAAGCTCCAGTTTATCGGCAAGTATATTGGTCACAGTCGAAACGCAGCTGACCATGGTGTTGACCAAGACGTCGGCGCTGCTTGGGACGTTTCGGATGCGACAGGACGCAACATAGTCTTTGTGGCGACGCAGTTCATTGCTTCGGTTTTCGAGAAGAATGAGGGTCGGCACCAGGTCTAAGGTTGCTGCGACGCTTGTGAACACATTGGTCCCAGCCTGATGACCGCTGTGTTACGCCGCACCATAGCATTTTGGAAGCCGGATTTGCGTTAGCTTCGAGCCTATCGCGTCTGGAAGCGCGACTGAGGTTCACGTTTCTGCAACGGCAGCACCCCGTGCCAAGCCGCCCCTCGGGCCACCTCCGAACAGCGCGGGCCAAGACGTGCCCGTCAGGCCGCGACACTAGTCAACGGGCAATCCGCTGGGCACGCTGTCGGGCACGCCCAGGGGGCGGTCGGCGACCGTGTCCCCGGTCAGCGCCTCCAGGAAGGCGACGAGGTCGGCGATTTCGGACTCGGTCAGGGCCACGGGCCGGATGTCGAGCCGCGCCCGCTGGCGGCGCATCTCCAGCCAGTCCTGCCGGATCGCGAAATCCGAGGCGGCCAGCCAGGGCACCTCGGGCAGGTGCGCCTGGTCGGGCTGCCAGGCCGCGCGGCTGGCCCGGGGGTCGGCGTGGTGGCGGATCATGCCCGCTAGCGTCGGGAAGGCGCCGTTGTGGCCGTAGGGCGCGGTCAGGGCGACGTTGCGCAAGGGCGGCGTGCGGAACCGGTAGGCGTCTTCCAGCAGGTCGGTCGCGCCCATCCGGCCGACGTCGCGCGCCACCTGGTCGAACTTGCGCGTGCGCCCCGGCCCGAAGGCCGGCAGGGACAGGGCGTGAAATTCCTGGTCGGTGAACAGCGGCCCCGAGTGACAGGTCGCGCAGCGGGCCTTGCCAAAAAACAGTTCCCGGCCCCGGTCCGCATCCGCCCGAAGCGGGGTGCCCTCGGCCAGCCAGGCGTCGTAGGGGCTGTCGATGCTGATCCATTCCGAGGCGACGAAAGCGCCGATGGCATTGCCGATCTCGACGATGGTCACCTCGCCGGGGTGGTCGATATGGTCGAAGGCCGCGACGAACATTTCGCCATACTCGGGGATCGTGCGCACCCGCTTGGCCAGGATCGGCCACCCCAGGTCGATGCGGTCGCGCACCGCGCCGATGACCTGGTTCTCGCCGACGTTGCCGGCCATCTCGAATTCCGAGGTCAGCGGCAGTAGTGCCTGCGCGGCGAGGATATTGTCGAGACCTTCGGGGAACCACTCCTCGGCCGGGGTGTCGAAGCCGTTGCCGAACTGGTCGGAGACCTCCAGCCGCCCATCGTGGAACAGCACGTCGACGGATTTGTGCCCGAGGTTCCACAGCGCGGGGGCGTTGCGCGGGATGCGCTTGGCGATGCGGCTCTCGCCCGCGCCGGGGGTGCGGTCGGGGCCCAGCCCCGTGCCGCCCTCGCCGATGCCGAGGCTCAGCCCGTCGCCGCCCGCGTGCTCGTGATGGTGGCAGGTCGCGCAGGAGATATTGCGGTTGCCCGACAGGACCGGGTCATAGAACAGCAATTGCCCGATCCGGGCTTGCGCCGGGTCCGCCTGCACGAAATCATCCAGCGAGATCGGGTCGGCCCGTGCCGCCCCGCAGATCGTGACACAGACTGAGAGGACGAGATGCGACAGCTTTGGCAAGTCCGTGGAACCCCCGGTGTTCATGCCCTGATACTGGCAGTTTTCACGACTGTCTCAACCCCCGTTTCCGCTGCCGACCTCGAAGAGGCGCGCGACCTGATGGAGGCGAACGAATTCGATGCCGCCATGGACCAGTTCCGGGTGCTGGCGCGGTCGGGCAATGCCGATGCCGAGGAACTGATCGGGGTGATGTATGCCCTGGGCCTCGGGGTGGAGCGCGACGACGAACGCGCCTTCGAGTGGTACCTGCGCGCCTCGCTCAAGGGGCATCCCGGCGCGCAGTCGGGGCTGGGCTGGTACTACGAGGTGGGCCGGGGTATCCCCGAACCCGACCTTGTGCGCGCCTACCTGTGGTACGGGCTGTCGGCCATCGGCGGCGACCCCGACGCGCTGATCTCGATCGAGGACCTGACCCCGCGCATGACCGAAGACCAACGCGCCCGCGCCGAGGTGCTGATCGACGACTACAAGCCCTGGATGTACCCGTTCCGGTAGGGGGCCGCGTGGTCGGGCGGGACTGGTCCGAACGCGGCCCGAGGGCCGACGTGAGCCCGATGTGGTCATGGGGCCGTGCAGCTCCCGCGCGGAATCGAGGGCGAAGCCCGCCGCGCATCGTCATGCTGGAAGCATGCCTCTGGCATGACCGATCGCGCGGCGCCTTCGGCGCTATTCGCGCGACGCCCAGTTTCCAATTCCTTTGCAAGCCCGTCCCCACCCCTCACACCGGCCCCACCTCGGCCAGGATCGGCAGGTGGTCGGACGGGTGCGGCCCCTTGGCCCGCGCAGGGATGTCGAGCGGGGTGACGCGCAGGGTTGCCGAATGGGCGATGCGGTCCAGCGCCCCCACTGGAAGGGTGGCGGGAAAGGTGCGCCCGGGTGTCAGCACCGTGTAGTGCCGGGCGAGGCGGCCGAGGCCCGTCTTCCGGCTCCATTCGTTGAAATCGCCCAAAATCACCGTGGGCCGGGCCGGCAGACCCTCCAGCGCCTCGCGGATCCGGTCGAGCTGCTGGCGACGGTTGCGCCGCAGAAGGCCCAGGTGCACGCCGACCACGCGCAGCTGGGGCAGGTCGGCGATGACGGCGCCGCGCGGCTCCAGCCCGGGCAGGGGGACGCGGTGCAGGGCCGCGGGCACCAGGTCCGGCCGGGCGAGAAGCGCGATACCGTGCCAGCCCAGGCTGTCGGCGGATTCGCCCACCGGCCAGGGGCGCAGGCCGGTCTGCGCCGCGATGGCGTCACGGGGCAGCGCGGCGGGGCGGCGGCCCAGGCGGTGATCGGCTTCCTGCAGCGCCACGATATCCGCCTTGAGCGCGGCGATGGCGCCCAGCACCCGCAGCGGATCGCGCCGCAGGTCGGTGCCAAGCCCGGCGCGGATATTGTAGCTGGCCAGCCTGAGGGGTTCGGATCGTGTCATGCATCCTATATAGGACACGACAGACCCGTTTCGGAGGCCCCATCATGCGCCCGCGAGGCCCGCTGCTGGTCCTGGTGATCCAGGGCGTGCTGATTGTCGAGATCGTGACCGGCCTGGCCACGGGCCAGTGGATGCCGGTCTTCGTGGCCGCGGTCACCCTGGCGCTGACATTCGCGCCCGCCCGGTTCGCCCGGTTCTTCGGCCTCGAGTTGCCCGGCTCGATCCTCTCGGTCATCGTGATCTTCCTGTTCGCCACGCTTTTCCTTGGCGAGGTGGCGGATTTCTACGAACGATTCTGGTGGTGGGACGTGGTGCTGCACTTCCTGTCGGCGCTCAGTATCGCGGCCATGGCGTTTCTGATGATCTTCATGCTGTTCGAGGGCGACCGCTATGCCGCGCCGCCCTGGGCGCTTGCCATGCTGTCGGCGGCAGTCGCCCTGGCGATCGGCGCGCTGTGGGAGATTTTCGAATACGGCATGGACCAGGTGTTCGGCATGAACATGCAGAAGTCTGGGCTGGACGACACCATGACCGACCTGATGATCGACACCCTCGGCGCGGCCCTCGGGGCGCTGTCGGGTTACCTGTTCCTCAAGGGGCGGCAATTCGGCGGAGTCGGCAGGGCGATGGCCGAGTTCGTGGCCCTGAACAAGCGCTGGTATCGCAAGGTGCGCAGCAAGGCCGGCGATGGGCCGCGCTGAGGCCCCTACCGAATCGAAAAGGGCCGCCCGGGGTGGGTGTCAACCGGGCACACAAATGTCCGTTTCGGCTCGCTTCTCGTTGAGGGAATGAGTTAAAATCGCGACATGAGTACAGGAACCGACGCGCGCGACCGCGTGTTCACTTTAGTCGACCAGTTCATCGCTGACCCGAATGCCGGGGCGACAACAATCGCCAATGCTCGGGGCGCGCTTCCGCCAGCGGTGGTTGCTGACCTTGATCACGTTCTTGCCAACCGGCGAATCAGCTATCGCGACGGCGTGCTGATCCAACTCGGATATGCCCTGATCGACGCCGACCTTGACCTTACACGGCGACCCGAAGGCGCGCGAGGCGTCGCGCAGCAACTCGGCGTGTTTCTCGCGGAACGGCACATCACGGCGGTGAAGGACGCTTACCAGAACATTGCCAAGAACACGGACCGTCTGGCCCGTGGAAACGTCGCCGAGTTTGACCGACTGTTGCACTGGGCAAACGGCGCGGGACAGGCCGAGAGAGCTTCCGCATTGGGTTTTGCGTGCGCGGCCGTCGCCGCCACTGCGCGCCCGGTCCTGCCGATGCCGCAGTTGAACCGGAGCGCTTTGACCTTCGCCAAGACGACTGACCTGCTGGTTGCTCTTCTGGGCGTCCCGTCTGGCGGCGCATACGAGCAGTTCACGTTTGCGGCGCTGCTGCACACGCTGGTGGCGAACCATGCGGCCGATCAAGTGCGCGTAGAGACCAAAAGCCTGAACGCTTCAGATCGAAGTTCGTTCGCCGCGGGCGATGTTCAGATCGCCACGGGTGGCCGTGCAATCGAGGCCTTCGAAGTCACGGCGAACAACTGGACGAAGAAGATCGACGGCGCATCAAAGTCGATCCGCGATAACGATCTGTCGCGCCTCCATATTGTGGCGAACAGGCCAGAATGCGACCGTGCCTCTGCTAACGAGCGCCTGAACCAGCTAGCTGAGGATATCACTGTACTGGACGTTCGGCAAGCCGTCGAGGTGCTGACAGCTGTTCTAACCCGTCCGCAGCGCGCGGAGGCACTTGTGCGGCTTTATGAATATCTCGACCGATACCAGCCCGAAACCGAGCGCGTGAACGAGCTTGTTCGCCGTCTCCAGTCGGCGAACCTAGTGGAGCGCGCGGGCGACTGATGCGCCTATGACTTTCGCAAGTCGTGGAGGCACGGCATTGCCGATTTGTGCGTATTGGGAACTGCGCGATCCCGAGAACAGCATGTCAGCCGGGAAGGTTTGCAGCAGCGCGGACTCCAGAACGGTGATGCGTCGTCCGCCATCGAATTCGCCGCAGCGCGGCTTGCCACCGTCCCACAGGTGCTTGTGGTAGGGCGGAACGCCGTCGAGTTCGTCAATGAAGTGCGTCTTGTTACCGCCAGCGGAGGCAAGGATAGTCGGGGCAGGCTGATTAAGGTTGATCGCGCGTCCTCCGCCATTGAACAATTGACCAGCGAATGGACTTGGGCGCAGGTCAGGTTTTTTCGCGTAGACCACTTTAGACGGGTTCGGCTGCCCCCGTATTTCGCCGCGACGCAATACCGACCCTGCTGTGACGTATCGCCCGGGTGTGTGCGTGGGCGAAGGAAAGTCGATGCCGCCATTGAGTAGTCCGATCAGTACGACCCGAACGCGCTTCTGGGGCACACCGTAATCCGCCGCGTTGACAAGGCGCGGCGAGAGCATTGTGTAACCGTCGGAAAAGAGCGAGAGGATTTTGCCCAAATATTCGCGATTGCGGGGCGCAAGCAGACCCGCCACGTTCTCCATTATAAAGGCGCGGGGCATGATCTCGTTAACGGCGCGCGCAAACTCGGGGATCATGTCGCGGTCATCGTTCGCGGCAAACCTCTTTCCGCCGTTCGAAAACGGCTGACACGGCGGTCCGCCTGCAACCAAGTCGACGCCCCGCCATTGGCGGAAGTCGTATCCGGCAACTGACTGTTCTACCGTCTCAGCGTCTGGAAACGCCTGCCTGTAGGTCGAAATCGCATCGCTGTTCGTATCGAGGCCCATGACTGACGTGAACCCCGCGCGCTCAAGCCCGATGCTCAAACCTCCAGCTCCGCAGAACAGGTCGATACTCGTCAGTTTCACATCACTACTCCCCGTGAACATTCTGGGAACTTATACGTTGCCGGTGGATATTGCGTCAACGCTTTCGCGAAAATATGGGCACGGCTTGATTTTTCGGCAAATTTTGAGCTCGAGCCGCTCACGGGCTTCCTGTTCCTCAAGGGGCGGCAAGTCGGTGGAGTCGGCCGGGCGATGGCCGAGTTTGTGGCCCTGAACAAGCGCTGGTATCGCAAGGTGCGCAGCAAGGCCGGCGATGGGCCGCGCTGAGGCCCCTGTGGAATCGAAAAGGGCCGCCCGGGGGCGGCCCTTTCCGGCGGGCGTGACGCGCCCTTACTCCATGTCGTCGGCGTAGGTCTCGGCGATTTCCGCCTCGGCGTTCTCGACCGATTCGAGCATCGCGTCCAGCACCTCGGAGCCGCCGTCGACGTTCTCGCGGAACCAGTCCTGAACAGGTTCGGCTGCCTCGGCGAACTGGGCCTTTTCCTCGGGCGTGGGCACGTAGATGTCGCCGCCGCCCTCGACGAAGGCGTCATAGGCGTCGATGGCCTTGCGCTTGGGCGAGGCGAAGGTCGCCTGCTGCAGCGCGTAGAAGCCGTCGAGCACGACCCGGCGGTTGGCTTCCGACATGTTCATGAACCGCTCGTTGTTCATGAACCACAGCGCACCCATGTAGGCGTGGCCGTCAAGCGTCAGGTACTGCAGGCCGGCATCGGGGAACTTCATGCCCATGATGTCGGTGATGCCGTTCTTGGAGCCGTCGACGACGCCGGTCTGGAAGCTGGTGAACAGCTCCGGCCACGGGATCGGCGTGGGCGAGGCGCCCAGCGCCTTGACCAGTTCCTGCGGCAGGTCAGCGACCACGGTGCGGATCTTGAGGCCCTCCATGTCCTCGGGCGTCTCGACGCGGCCCTGGGTGTTGGCGAAGTTGCGCCAGCCGCCGGTGTTGCCGATGGTCATCAGGCGGATCGTGTCGCCCGAATCGGCGAGGATTTTGTCCTGCAGCGTGTTGATGAAGACGCTGTCGTTTTCCAGCACCGTCTCGGCCACGCGGTCGTTGGCCATCAGGTAGGGCAGGTCGAGCACCTGGATGTAGGGGAAGATCCCCGCGGCCCCGCCCGAGGTCGAGATGTAGATGTCGATGGAGCCTTCCGAGACACCTTCGAGGCATTCCGCCCCGGTCGAGCACAGCTGCGTGCCGATGAAGAGCTCGACCTCGATGGCGCCGTTGGAGGCGGCCTCGACGTGGTCCTTGAAGACGATGAGGCCGTCATAGTCCTCGTCGTTCTCGTTGGAGTTGGCAGTGGCGCGCAGCGTGATCGTGTCATCCTGCGCGGCGGCCGGCAGGGCCGCGACAGAGGCCGCCGTGATCGTGGCGGCGGTGACGAGATGTTTCAGCATTTGGTTTTCCTCCCGTTTTGCTGGTCGTCCTAGTTTGCGATCTGTGGCTCAGGGCTTATGCAAGCCATGTAGCCGATCTCGGGCGGGCATCCGAGGAAGCCCGTGAGATAGGGAACCGTCATCGAGATCTGCGGCATGTAGGTGATCAGGAAGATCACCGCGATTTCCACCGCCAGGAAGGGCAGGATCGCCTTGGCGATGGTTTCCACCTTTTCGCGACTGACCGTCGAGGCGACGAAGAGCACCAGCCCCATGGGCGGCGTGGCCAGCCCCACGGTCAGGTTGATCGACATGATGATGGCGAAATGGACCGGGTGCACCCCCAGTTCGACGAAGATCGGCCCCAGGATCGGCCCGAGGATGATGATCGCCGGCCCCGCGTCGAGGAACATGCCCACCACGAAAAGCAGGATGTTGATGAGAAACAGAAGTATTAATGGGTTTTCGCTCAGCCCGAGGATGATGTCCGTCAATATCTGCGGCGCGTATGACAGCGACACGACAGTCTTGAAGGCCACCGCGGCCCCCACCAGCAACAGCACCGCCGAGGTCGCCAACGCCGAGCGTTGCAGCACCGCGATCAGGTCGCGGATCGACATCGAGCGCAGCACGAAGAAGCTGACGACAAGGGCATAGAAGACGGCGATGGCGCTGGCCTCGGTCGGGGTCATGACGCCGACGAGGATGCCGCCAAGGATGATGATGGGCGTCTGCAGCGGGGCCACGGCCTTCTTGCAGACGACGCGGAAATCGTGGCTGACCTTGCCGCGGTAGTAGACCAGCAGGCCGTGCGCGAAGACCAGCATGACCACGAAGACGATCCACAGGTTGACGTTGTGCACCTTATCGCCGTTGGCATCCAGGCTGGCCAGCCCCAGCGGCACCGCCAGGCCCGCGTAGATCGCCATCAGCAGCCCCGCGATGTTGATGCGCAGCAGCAGCAGGCTGACCCAGTGTTCGGTCGTGCTCAGGCTCTGGTCGGATTTGACGATGCGTTCGGCCTTGGGCAGGTCGTAGCGGTCGGCCAGGAGCCGCACCATGAGCATCAGCCCCCCGCCGACCAGCACGCCCGGCACGATGCCGGCCAGAAACAGCGCCGCGACGCTTTCGCCCATGACGTAGGCATAGATGATCATGATCCCCGAGGGCGGGATGATCGGCCCGATCACCGAGCTGGCGGCGGTCACGGCGGCGGCGAACCTGCGGGTATAGCCGTTCTTTTCCATCGCCGGAACAAGGGTCGAACCCAGCGCCGAGGTATCGGCCACGGCCGAGCCCGACAGCCCCGCAAAGAGGATCGAGGACAGGATGTTCACATGCGCCAGCCCGCCGCGCAGGTGGCCCATGATCGCCTGCGAGAACTCCACGAGGCGGATGGTGATGCCGCCGCGGTTCATGATCTCGCCGGCCAGCATGAAGAAGGGCAGCGCCATCAGCGGGAAACTGTCCATCCCGTTGTAGAGGTTGCGGTAGAGCACCGAGAGCTGGCGCGCCTGGTCGTCGACCACCAGCAGCCCGAAGGGCGCGGCCAGCAGCGCGAAGGCCACCGGCAGGCCGATCATGATGAGGATCAGGAAAAGCGGAAGGAACCAGATAAGCATCAGTCGGCCCCCGCCATCTTGTCATCGGAAAGATCGCTCAGTCGGTCCTCGCCGCCCAGCAGCGTGATGATCCCGCGCAGGATCAGTTCGAGGTTGACGAGGATCAGCAGGTTTATCCCGACCCAGAGACCGGCATATTGATAGCTGTTGGCGAACTTGTTGCCGCAGCGGCCAATCTCGATGCCGAAGGGCCAGCGCAGCGAGGACGAGCAGCCGCGCCCCGACAGGCTGTCGACGTGGTTGTTCAACCCCTTGTCCCAGGCGATGACCAGCACCCAGAGCGCGATGAACAGCAGGCCCAGCCCCAGTAGCGTTGCCATGGTCCGGGTCAGGGCGCGTTCCAGCATGTCGATGGCCACGAACCCGCCCTGGCGATAGGCGATCGGGGCCATGAAGCCGGTCATCCAGATCATGCCGAAGCGCGCGCCCTCTTCGGTCCAGTTGGGCGCCTCGTTGAGGACATAGCGGAAAAAGACCTGCCCCAGGATCAGGCAGACCATGACGGCGAGCGCGATCACCGCGATCACCCGGCCCACCGACAGTATACCGGTATTGAGCCGTTCGAGCGGCCACAGCACCCTCAGCAAAACCGCCATGGCGGTTCCTCCTCCCTGTTGCAGGGGCCGGGATGGCCCCTTTTCCGTCGGGCCGGACTCTTGGGTGGTCCGGTCCCCTGTGGCGCGGGCCCCCTCCCCGAGGTCCGCGCCACGGGTCAGGTGTCAGCCCTCGATGCCGACGAAGCGCCCCCCTTGAAAGAGCAGCGGTTGGCCATCGCGGAAGGCAGCGTGATTCACCCGGCCCACGATGATGATATGGTCGCCCGCATCATGGGCGGCGTCCAGTGTGCATTCGAATCGCGCCAGGCAGCCGCGGATATGCGGCACGTCGTGGTCGCCGGTGACCCAGTCCAGGCCGTCGAAGGCGTGCTTGTCCCGGCTGAAGGCGTCGCAGATCGCCCGCTGGTGGCTGTCGAGCACATGGACCGCGAAATGCGGCGCATCCTTGAAATAGTCGAACCGCTTGGAGGCCTTGGCCGGGGACCACAGCACCAGCGGCGGGTCCAGCGAGACACTGGCAAAGCTGTTGGCGGCGATGCCCACGGGGCCGTCGGAACTGGGCACGGTGACGATCGTCACGCCGGTGGCGAAACTGCCCAGGGCGTCGCGATAGGCGCGCGGGTCCTGCGCCGGGTCGAAACCGTTCATGCCATGTTCCCAATTGCCATCCAAGTCAGGGCACCTCGTCGCCGAGCGCGGCCGTGTAGAGTTCAAACCACCGTGTGCGCGTCATGTCCACAGCCAGCGCGTCGGAAAAGCCCTTGATGCGGCTGATCGTGTTCGTGCCCATCACCGGCATGATCCGCGCCGGATGCGCCAGCAGCCAGGCCACGGCCACGGCGGCGCGGTCAACGCCCTCGGCCGCGGCGATTGCATCCATAGCGCGGCCCAGCGCGTCATCGGCCGTCATCAGCGCGCCCCCGCCCAGCGGCGACCAGGCCATGGGCGGAATGCCGCGTTCCTGCAGGTAGGCCACGTCGCCGTTGGTGAACGCCTCATGCGCGCCGAGGCTCAATTCGATCTGGTTGGTCACCAGCTTTGTCTTCATGGCCGATTGCAGCAGCGTCCAGTCGTACAGCTTGAAGTTCGACACACCAACGGCGCGCACCTTGCCGCTGGCCACGACCTCGTCGAGCGCCGCGCCGGTCTCGTGATGATCCATCAGCGGATCGGGGCGATGGATCAACAGCAGGTCGATCTTGTCGATCCCCATCAGGCGCAGGGAATGATCGACCGAAGCCAGAATATGCGCCCGGCTGGTGTCGTAGTATTTCAGCGGCGCGTCGGCGTAGCGGCCCATGGGGGCGACGATGTCGCACTTGGTGACGACCTCGATGCGGTCCTTGATCTCGGGCGTCAGGGCAGCGCCCATCACCTCCTCGGCCATGTAGCCGCCGTAGATGTCGGCCTGGTCCATGGTGGTGATGCCCTGTTCGAGACAGGCCTCGATCTTTGCCTGGACGTTCCTGGGGCTGGTGTCTTGGTCGTCGCCCAGCCGCCACATGCCGTAGACGATGCGCGACAGCGACAAGTCGGGTTGCAGCGTGATACGTTCCATCATTTGCGGCTCTTTCCCGAAAGGGGTGTGTCTGGTGTCTCGGCCGGCACGCGCCCGTAGGCGTGCGGCAGCGAGCTTGTCTCCAGCTCCGGCATGACCAGCCGGCCGAAGTGCTGCGCCTCGTCGATATGCGGATAGCCCGAGAAGATGAAGGCGCGAATGCCCATCTTCTTGTATTCCTCGATCTCGCTGAGCACCTGGTCGGCCGATCCGACGATCGCCGCACCGCAGCCCGAACGCGCCCGGCCGATCCCGGTCCAGAGGTGGCGTTCGACATAGCCGTACTTGTCGGCCAGTTCCCGCGCGCGAGACTGGTGGCTGACCCCCAGCGAGTCGGAATCATGCGCGCGTTCGCGGATCAGCTGGCCGTATTCGTCGTCAAGTTGCGAGACCAGGCTTTCGGCGTAGTCGCGGGCCTCGGCCTCGGTGTCGCGGACGACGACATGCACGCGCAAGCCGTAGTCCAGCGTTCGGCCGTAGCGTTCGGCCACCGCGTTCACGTCCTTCATGCGCTGGGCGATCTGTTCCTTGGGCTCGGGCCACATCAGGTAGGTGTCGCAGTGCTGGCCACACAGCTCCAGCGCGGCCGGCGAATAGCCCCCGAAATACAGAAGCGGCCCGCCGTTCTGCTGATAGGGCTTGGCCGGGTCCGTGGGCAGTCCCTTGAAATTGTATATTTCGCCCTCGTAGTCGATCTCGTCGCGGGTCCAGGCCTGCTTGAGGATCTCCACCACCTCGCGCGAACGCTGGTAGCGGTAGCTGCTCTCGGCCTTTTCGCCGGGAAAGTCCGACGAGATGATGTTCAGCGTCAGCTTGCCCTTGGCCATGTGATCGAGCGTGGCAACCGTGCGGGCCAGCATGATCGGGTGCATCTCGCCGCAGCGGATCGCGGCCAGCATGTTCATGCGTTCCAGCTCGGGCAGCATCCCGGCCACGAAGGACAGCGTATCCTGCCCGACTTGGTAGGACGATGGCGCGAGGATGTTGCGAAAGCCCTGCTTTTCGGCCTCCAGCGTGATGTTGCGGCAGTGTTCCCAGGTGGGGGCCAGGGCGCTGTCGGGCACGCCCATGTAGCGATAGTCGTCCCCGCAAAGCGCCGAGAACCAGCTGACCTCCGGCGCGTCAAGATCGGGCGACGTGATCGGCACGACGGTCATGTGTCTTTCCTCCCTGTCGCGGCCCGGATTCGGCCGCCTTTGCCCTTGCGTAGCACTCGGCGATTGATGCATCAATAGTGTATCAATTTCACGCCCCCGCCGGAAAGGGGGCACGGAGGAAACGGGAATGGCCCGTGGCGGTTCGGCAGGCCCGTCCGAAGGGGGACCTTCGGCGGCGCTGCCCAAATACGTTCAGATCAGCGAAATGCTGATCCGCGACATCGCCGCGGGCCGGTTGGCGGATGGCACCCGCCTGCCGCCCGAGCGCGAGATGGCCGAAGCCCTGGGCACGGCTGTCGGAACACTTCGCAAGGCGCTTGAAAACCTCGCGAAAAAGGGCCTGATCGAACGTGTCCACGGGTCGGGCAACTATGTGCGCGCGCGCACCGATGTCGCCTCTGTCTACGCGATGCTGCGGCTCGAACGCATCGGCGGCGGCGGCCTGCCCACGGCGGCGCTGCTGTCGGTCGAACGCCGACCCAAGCCCGCCGACGCCCCCGCCTTCGGGGCTGACGCGCAGGGCTGGCGGTTCCGGCGGCTGCGCTTTCTCGATGACCGGCCGGCGGCGCTGGAGGAAATCTGGCTCGACGGCGCGCGGGCGGCGCATATCGACCCGACCGAGGTGTCGGAGTCGCTCTATCTGTTCTACCGCGAGCGACTGGGCCTGATCATCATGAGCGCCACCGACCAGGTCAACCTCGCGCCGGTGCCCGGCTGGGGCGATGCGCGCTTTGCGATGCCCGCGGGCGCCACGGCGGGCTACGTCGAACGCATCGGCCGCGACCCGGGCGGGCAGGCCATCGAATTCTCCCGGACGTGGTTCGACCCGTCCGAGGTCGTCTACATCAGCAGGTTGGGCAAGGGATAACAGGCATGATCAACTACGGCATCATCGGCTGCGGCATGATGGGGCGCGAGCACATCGAGAACATCACGCTGCTGCCGCAGGGCCGGGTGGCGGCGGTCTACGACCCGGTGCCCGACCTCGCGCAGAGCGCCGCTACACTGGCGGGCACGGCCGAGGTTTGCGCGACCCTGGATGACCTGATCGCGCACCCCGAGGTGGAGGCGTTCGTCATCGTCAGCCCCAACAACCTGCACGTGGACCAGTTGCGCCGCATCCGCGACACGCGCCCGCTGCCGGTGCTGTGCGAAAAACCGCTCTATACCGATCCGGGCGACCTGGAGTTACTGCAAGAGCTCAAGGCCGATTACCCGGCGCCAATCTGGGTGGCGATGGAATACCGCTACATGCCGCCCATCGCCGCGCTGGTGCAGCAGGCCGCCCATGCCACGGGCGGCATCTCCATGCTGACGATCCGCGAACACCGCTTTCCGTTCCTGCCCAAGATCGGCAACTGGAACCGGTTCAACGCCAATACCGGCGGCACGCTGGTCGAGAAATGCTGCCATTTCTTCGACCTGATGCGCCTGATCCTCGACGATGAACCGGTGCGGGTGATGGCCAGCGCGGGCCAGACCCTAAACCACCGCGACGAGAGCTACGAGGGCCGTGTGCCCGATGTCTGGGACAACGGCTATGTCCTGCTCGATTTCGCGGGCGGGGCGCGGGCCATGCTGGAGCTGTGCATGTTCGCCGAAGGGTCCAAATACCAGGAGGAGATCAGCGCCGTCGGTCCAAAGGGCAAGATCGAGGCGCTGGTGCCCGGCCCGGGCCGGTTCTGGCCCAAGGCCCTGGGCGCGGCCCCGGTGCCGCGGCTGATCCTGAGCCCGCGCGCGCCCAAGGGGCCGGTTGTCAGCGAGGTGCCCGTGGACCCGGCGCTGCTGGCGGCCGGCGATCACAACGGCTCGACCTTCTACCAGCACCAGCGGTTCAACGCGGTGCTGCACGGCGAGGGGGTGCCCGAGGTCACGCTGGACGACGGCATGGCGGCCGTGCGCATCGGCCTGGCCGCGCAGGAAAGTGCCCTGACCGGACAGGCGGTGGAGTTGTAACGCCCCGCGGGCGCCGGCTCAGGCGCGCAGCGCTTGCAAGGTGGTGTAATAGCCCGACAGGCCCGGGGTCAGCGGAAACAGCTCCGCCTGCAGCGCGTGGTAGATGTCGGGCTTGCCGGCAAACTGCCGCTCGGCGGGCCGGCCGGCATCGTCGATCTCGGGGATCCAGCCGCCGTGCACGGGGTCCACGAAATGGGTCCGCGCAAAGCGCCAGAGTCGGTCGAACCACAGCGCGTCGTCCTCGGTCGTGCCCAGCTTCATGAGGGCGGCCAGCGCGCCGATCGCCTCGGTCACCGGCCACCAGTAGCGGTCGCGGATGTCCGGGCTGCCGTCGGGGTGCAGCGTGTAGACCAACCCGCCGCGCACCGGGTCCCAGGCATCCTGCAACGCCTGGTAGGTCAGCGCCCGGGCGCGGGCCGGGGCGGTGGCCTCCGCGCGCCCGGTCATGTCCCAGTGTTGCAGCAGCAGCCGGGCCATCTCAAACGAATGGCCCGGCGTGGTGCCGGCGGGGCGAAACATCGGGTCCCCGCGGTAGTCGGCATCGACCGACCAGTCGCCATGGTAGTGCTCGGGCAGGCGGTTGCCGTGGGCCGGCGCGATCCGGCCGAGAAAGAAATCGAGGATCCGCCCGGCCCGGTCCAGGTGGCGCGCGGCGCCCGTGGCCTCGTGCGCGGCCAGAAGCGCCTCGACCCCGTGCATGTTGGCATTCAGGCCGCGGTAGTCCGAGAACGGCGACCAGTCGCGATTGAACTCATCACGAAACCGGCCCGTTCCGTCTTCCCAGAAGCGGGTGTCCAGCACCTCGGTCGCGTCGTCGATCAGCGCCTGCGCGTCGGGGTGCCCCGTGGCGTGGGCGCTGGCCCCGGCCAGCAGTACGAAGACATGGCCGTAGGCCAGCTTGCGCCCGTCGCGGACGCCCTCGGCGTCGACCGACCAGAGATAGCCGCCATGGGTTTCGTCGCGGTGATGGCGGGCCAGAGCGCGCATCCCGGCGTCGATCATCGCGTCGCACCCGGGCCAGCCCGCCAGTTTGCCCAGGGCATAGGCATGCACCATCCGCGCGGTGTTGTGCAGCTCTTGGTGCTGGTCGGGCAGGGGCCGGCCATCCCGGCCCAGTCGCAGAAACCCGCCCGCCGGCGCCAGACCGGCACGGAAGAAATCCAGTTGCCGGGCGGCATCCTGGAGCGCCCGGGCGCGGTGGTCGGGGGCGTCGGGTCGGATCATGGCGGGGCCTTCGCGTTAACACGCGAAGTATCAGACGCGGCCGCTGGACTGTCCAGCCCAGCCGGTCAGCGACGCACCCGGCCGAAGCGGCGGCGCGTCACGCCCTGAGCCGCACCGCCACGTTCTTGGTCTGCACGTAGTTCCACAGCGCCTCGCGCCCCTTTTCGCGGCCGTAGCCGGACTTGCCGTAGCCGCCGAAGGGGGTCTCGACCCCGCCGGCATACCATTCGTTGACGAAGACCTGCCCCGCGCCTATCGCCCGCGCGGCGCGCGTGGCGCGGTCCAGATCGGCGGTGAAGACGCCGCCGACAAGGCCGTAGTCGGTGCCGTTGGCGATCTCGATGGCCTCGGCCTCGTCGCGAAAGGACATCACCGAAAGGACCGGGCCGAAGACCTCCTCCTGCGCGATTTCCATGTCCGGGGTCACGCCGGCCAGGACCGTTGGCTCAAGAAAGGCCCCAGGGCGGTTGAGCGGGCGGCCCCCGGTGACGATGCGCGCGCCGTGCTGTTCGGCGCGGGCCACCATCTCGGCGGCGCGGTCGCGCTGGGCGGGGCTGACCAGCGCGCCCATGTTGGCCCCGGTGTCGGGGCGCTCCACCCCCGGGCCCACGGACAGCGACTTGGCGATGGTCTCGGCGCGCTCCAGCATCTCGGCCTCGCGGCTTTCGTGGACGAGGACGCGGGACATGGCCGAACAGACCTGGCCCGCGTTGAAAAAGATCCCCCAGCGGATATCGTTTTCGAAGGCGGCGAGGTCGGCGTCATCATGCACGATGGCCGCCGACTTGCCGCCCAGTTCCAGCACGCAGGGCACGACGTTGCCCGCCGCCGCCCGCGCGATGGCCACTCCGGTGGGCACCGACCCGGTAAAGACGATCTGGTTGACCTGCGGGTGCCCGGCCAGCGCCGCGCCCGCCTCGGCCCCGTAGCCGCAAACGATGTTGACGGCGCCGGCCGGAAAACCGGCCGCCTGCGCGGCATGGGCGAACCAGGCATTGCTCAGCGGCGTCATCTCGGGCGGCTTGACGACGCACGCATTGCCCGTGGCCAGCGCCGGGGCCAGCGACCGCGCGGTCATTTCCAGCGGGAAGTTCCAGGGGATGATCTGGGCCGAAACGCCCAGCGGCTCGTGCTCGGTCCAGTCGAAATAGCCGGCCCCGAGGGGGATCGAGCGCCCCTCAAGGGTGCTGGCCTGGTTGCCGTAGTATTCGAAATAGAGCGCGGCACCCTCGACCTCGCCGCGCGATTCCCACAGCGGCTTGCCCTGTTCCAGCGTCAGGACCTCGGCGATCTCGTCGGCATGCTCCAGCAGGTAGCGGCCCATGGCCTGCACCATGCGGCCCCGCTCCAGGGCGCGCATGTCGCGCAGCGCCCCCGCCAGATGAACCCGCCGCGCGGCTTGCACCGCGCGGTCCACGTCGGCAGCATCGGCCAGCGCCTGTTCGGCCAGCGTCTCGCCCGTGGCCGGGTCTGTCACCGCGATGCGGCCCGCGCCGCCGTCGACCCAGGCGCCGTCGATGTGGTTCTGCCAATAGGCGGCGATGTCGGGCATGCGGTTTCTCCTTTCGTGGTTCGTTGCGATGATATCCGACCCGTCAGCGCCCCGGTTGCCCGGGCGCGGCATTTCCGTGCCGCACAGCGCCAGAGGCGGTCAGTCGGCGGCCAGCGCGCGGGTCAGGGGGTGATCGGCGCGGGTCAGCCCGTCGATCACGTCGAAATGGTGGCGCCCCGGCTCGGCCACAAGCGGCGCGGCCCAGGCCTCGGCCAACAGGGCGGCCTGGCGCAGGAACTCGGGGCGTTCACCCGCGCCGACCCAGGCGGTCGTGGCGATGCCGGGGCGCGGCGTGGCCAGCGCGGGGCTTTGCGCGCGGGCCTCGGCGGCGTCGAGCCGCAGGTCCGCGTTCATGGAATGCAGGGTCAGCGGGCGCAGGTCGTGCAGCCCGCTGATCGAGACGGCGCGCTCGATCCTGTCGGCCACCTCGGGCGGCAGGGGTGCGTCGGTGCAGGCCAGCCGCGTGGCCAGGTGCCCGCCCGCCGAATGGCCCGCCAGCCGGACCGGCCCCGCCACCAGGCCCGCGGCATGGGCGACGGCGCGGCCGGCATGTGCGGTGATCTCGGTCAGCCGTGCCGCGGGGGCCAGCGGGTAGCTGGGCAGGGCCACGGCCCAGCCCAGCGCCAGCAGCCCGGCCGCCAGGTGCGACCATGTCGCCTTGTCGAACATGCGCCAGTAGCCGCCGTGCAGGATCACCACCAGCCCGCGCACCGCGCCCTCGGGCAGGAACAGGTCCAGCCGCGCGCGCGGTCCCGCGCCGTAGGCGATGTCGCATTGGCCCCGGGCCGTGGCGCGGAAGGCCGCGGCGGCCGCCTGCCAGCGCGGCGGATAATCCTCGGCCCCGGCGATATGGGCGCCGTTGGCAAAGGCGTCTTCCCAGTCGATGCCGCTGTCGTCCGTCATGGCGTCCCCGTGTTTGCGGGCAAGCTGCGCCATGGCAACCGGCCTGTCCAGTGCGGGGCGTGTTTCCATCTGCGCGCGCGCTTGCTACGTCTTGCATGAAGATCAGCCGGAGACGAGCGACATGGGCGTGCGCCTGCCGAGAAAAGAGCTATTCGAGATCCCGCCCGGGGTCATCTACCTGGACGGCAACTCGCTGGGCGTGCTGCCGAAGGGCGCCGCGGCGCGCGCGGCGCAGGTGATCGAACAGGACTGGGGCCAAGAGCTGATCCGTGCCTGGAACAGCGCCGGCTGGATGGACCTGCCCCGCGTTGTGGGCGACCGGATCGCCGCGCTGATCGGCGCGCCGGCCGGGTCGGTCGCCACCGGCGACACGCTGTCCATCAAGGTCTACCAGGCGCTGGACGCCGCCTTGAAGATGCGGCCCGACCGCCGGGTGATCCTGTCCGACAGCGGCAACTTTCCCACCGACCTTTACATGGCGCAGGGGCTGATCGGCACCATCGGCAAGGGGCACGACCTGCGCACCCCCGACCCCGACGCGGTCGAGGCGGCCATCACCGAGGACGTCGCCGTGGTCATGCTGACCCACGTGGATTATCGAACCGGGCGGCTGCACGACATGGCGCGCATCACCCGTGCCGCCCATGCCGCCGGGGCGATGATGATCTGGGACCTGGCGCACAGCGCCGGGGCCATGGACCTCGACATCGCCGGATCAGGCGCCGAATTCGCCGTCGGCTGCACCTACAAGTACCTCAACGGCGGGCCGGGCGCGCCGGCCTTCATCTACGCCCGCCCCGATCTGGTGGACGGGATCGACCCGGCGCTGGCGGGCTGGCTGGGCCATGCCGCGCCCTTCGCGATGGAGCCCGCCTATCGCCCCGCCATGAGCACCGAGCGGCTGCGCGTCGGCACGCCGCCGGTGCTGCAACTGGCGGTGCTGCAAGAGGCCCTGCGCGTCTGGGAGGGCGTCGACATGGCCGATCTGCGCGCCGCCTCGCAGCGGCTGGGCGATCTCTTCATTGCCGAGGTCGAGTCGCGCTGCCCCGCGCTGACCCTCGCCTCGCCGCGCGACGCGGACCGGCGCGGCAGCCAGGTGTCGTTCGCCTTCGAGAACGGCTACGCGGCCATGCAGGCGCTGATCGACCGGGGCGTGATCGGCGATTTCCGCGCGCCCGACATCATGCGCTTCGGCTTCACGCCGCTTTACCTCGACGAGGGCGACGTGATCGCCGCCGCCGAGACGCTGCAGGACGTGCTGGAAACCGCGGCCTGGCAAGACCCGAAATACCAGGCCCGCGGCCGCGTGACCTGACCGCGGCCGCGGGGCCTTGCCAACCGGGCGGCGCGCGGTGATCCTGCCGGGCAAGGAGGAGAGGAGCCATGCGCTGGATCGCGATACTGCTGGCCCTGTGGGCCGGGACGGCCCATTCCGAGGGCCTGCCCGCGCCCCTGACGGATGATGATTTCGCCCCCGTGGACATGGACGAGGCCCGGCTGGGCCGGTTGCTGTTCTACGATCCCGTCCTGTCGGGCAACAAGGAGGTGTCCTGCGCGACCTGCCACCACCCGCGGTTCGGCACCTCGGACGGGGTCAGCCTCGGCATCGGCGACGGCGGCACCGACCTCGGCCCCGACCGGGTGGCCGACCCCGACAACCCGCCCGAACAGCGCGTGCCGCGCAACGCGCCGGGGCTGTTCAACCTCGGGGTGCGGCAGGTGCGGGTGCTGTTCCACGACGGCCGGATCGAGCGCGACGAGAGCCGTCCGTCCGGCTTTCGCACGCCCATGGGCGCGGAGATGGAAAAGGGCTTCGACGGGTTGCTGTCGGCGCAGACGATGTTCCCCGTGCTCTCGGCCGACGAGATGGCCGGGCACTACGGCGAGAACGCCGTTTCCAGGGCCGTGCGCACCGGGCGCATCACCGGGCCGGGCGGGGCCTGGGACCTGCTGGCGCGGCGGGTGGCGGCGCTGCCCGCGTACCGGCGGCGCTTCGCCGAGGTCTACGGCCTGGCCCCCGACGCGATCCATTTCACCGACATTTCCAACGCCATCGCCGCCTTCATGGCGCATGAATGGCGCTCGGATACCGCGCCGTTTGACGCCTACCTGCGCGGGCAGGGGGCCTTGCCCGAGGCGGCCATGGCAGGGTTGCGGCTGTTCTACGGGGACGCGGGCTGCGCCGACTGTCACAGCGGCCCGCTGCTGACCGACCAGCGGTTTCACGCCATGGGCGACGTGCAGATCGGCCCGGGCAAGGCGGCACGCTTCGAGCGCCACGCCCGCGACACGGGGCGCATGCGGGTGACGGGCGATCCCGACGACGCCCATGCCTTTCGCACGCCCTCGCTGCGCAACGTTGCGCTGACCGCGCCCTATGGCCATGCGGGGGCTTATGCCGAGCTGGCCGCCTACCTGCGCCACCACGCCGACCCGGTGGCGGGGCTGGCGGACTATGATATCGGCCAGGCGGTGCTGCCCGACCTGCCGGTCGATGACATGGCGGTCATGGAGGACCCGGACGAGGTCGCCGCCATCGCGGGGGCCGTGACCCGGCCCCCGATGGCGCTGACCGAGGACGAGATCGCGGCGCTGGTCGCCTTCCTGAACAGCCTGACCGACCCGGTGGCGCAGGCGGGGCGCCTGGGCATCCCCGAGACCGTGCCCAGCGGCCTGCCGGTGGCGCGGCCGCTCAGCGCCGCAGCGTCACCCGACGGTTGACGCCCTCGGGCGCGTCGCGCGTGACCGTGCCGTCGGGCCAGGTCACGGTAATCTCGACCGCGGCCACATCGCCCAGCCCGAAGTGCAGCGGCCCGGCCACGTCGCCCGCGTGGCCGCCGCCGATGCTGACCTCCTGTTCCTCGGACCAGTCCGCGCCCGCCACGCGCACCCGCGCGCCCACGGCGCGGGCGTTGCCGCCGGGCTGGCGCAGGCGCACCGCCAGCCAGTTGCCTGTCTCCGGCGTGACGTTGCGGTAAAGCTCGGCCGCCGCGCGGCGGTTGACCACCACCAGGTCCAGCCGCCCGTCACCGTCCAGATCGGCCAGCGCGGCGCCGCGGCTGCGCGAGGGGCTGGCCACGCCGGCGGCGACCGAGGCCTCCTCGAAGGTGCCGTCGGGGGACTGCATCAGCAGCGAATTGGGGTCCTGCATCGCCATGCCGGGCATCTGGTCCACGTTGCCCTTGGCGATGAAGAGATCGGCGCGACCATCGTTGTCGACGTCGCCGAACTGCGCATGCCAGCCGGTCGAGGGGCGGCCATCCTCGCCCGTGTGCGGGCGGTGGGCGGTGGTGCCCATGGCGTAGGGCGCGGTGACGTAGCCGCCCTCGCGGGCCAGGCGCAGGTTCTGGTCGCCCATCGAGGTCAGCATGACCTCGTCGCGGCCGTCGCCGTTCAGGTCGCGCGCTGCGATCCCCATGCCCCAGAGCATGGGCGGATCGTAGCCGTCTTCCGGGCCGAGGAAGCGTTGCTCGGCAATGTCCCAGAGCTGCTCGGCCCCGTCGCGGATATAGTAGTGCCGGTCGTTGGACAGGCGCAGGGTCATGCGCCCGCGCGCATCGTGGGCGGCGAGCATGGACAGCGGGCAATGGCCCGGCGTCAGGTCCCGCGCCCGCCAGCCCCCGGGGGTTGGCGTCAGGATCGCGTTGGCGTCACAGGTGCCGAAGGGGCCGTCGGGGTCGGCCCGGTCCACGTAATTGCCCACGGCCAGCGTCGGGCGCGCCGCCCCCGGTGCCCACCAAGCGGTAAAGGCGGTGGTCCATGCGGTGCCGCCGTCGGGCAGGCCCAGGGCCCCGGTCGCCACCTCGAAGCGGCAGTCGCCCCGCCCGCGCAAGGCGACGTTTGGCCCCGCGCGCATCACGAAAAGATCCAGTGTGCCGTCCGCATCCAGATCAACCGGATAGGCCCCGGTCACGCCGGTGAGCGCACCGTCCGGGCCGGGCAGGGCGCGCGGGGCGAAGGCCATGTCGCCGCCGTTCACCATCAGCCGCGCCGGGTTTTCGCCCCCGGCCAGGACAAGGTCAGGCCGGGCGTCGGCGTTGCAATCGAGCACCGAGACCCCGCCGCCGACGAAATGTTCCCAGCCGCCCGTGTAGACGTGATCGGCCACCGGGCCGGAAACGGGGGCAAAGCGCGGTTCGGCCCCCGCCGGGGCCGCCGCACCCAGCACGAGCAGGACGAGAAGGCGCCTCACGGCGCCACCTCGCCCAGAAGGCGCTCGGTTTCGACCGACAGCGCCAGCGCCGTCGCCCCGCGCGCCCAGACCAGATCACCCCAGGCGTGGATCTCGACCCGCGCGGGGGGGCGCTGGTCGTCCAGCGCCTGGGCGGTCATCTCGGCCAGCACCTCCTCGGCGTAAAGGTAGTCGTAGCGCATCCGCGCGCCCGACAGGATGATGAGTTCCGGATCGAAAAGCTGCACCACGTTGGACAGGCCCAGCGACAGATAGCGCCCCGCCCGGCGAAAGATCGTGGCGGCGGCGCGGTTGCCCGCCTTGGCCTCGTCGAAAAGCCGGTCGAGCAGGTCGCCCGGGGCCATCTGCGCCGTGCTGCCCGGCGCCAACGCGGTGGCGGCCTCGCGAAGCAGTGCATAGTCGGCGACATAGGCCTCTAGGCAGCCGCGCCGCCCGCATCGGCACAGGGCGCCGTCCAGCTGCACTTTGGTGTGACCCAGTTCCAGCCCCATGCCGCGCGCCCCGCGATAGAGCCGGTTGCCCAGCACCAGCCCCATGCCGACGCCCTGTTCGATGGTGACAACGGCGAAATCGGCCTTGCAGCGCCCCGCGCCGAACCAAAGCTCGGCCAGGGTCAGCATGTTGACGTCGTTGTCCAGATGCACCGGCAGGCCCAGGCGATCCTCCAGCGCGGCCTTGAGCGGCGCGCCCTGCCGGGCCAGGAAGGGCGACCAGGCCACGGTGCCGTCGGCGTGGTCGACCATGCCGGCCAGGCCGACGCCGACGGCCGAAAGGGGGGCCGGCCCGGCCTCGGCGCGGGCGGCCGCGACCAGGTCGGCGACCTCTTCGGTCAACTCGTCCAGCTCGCGCGGGCGGTGATCGCTGGGCCGGGTGGCCGTGCCGTGCTCGACCCCGGCGAAATCGGTGACGACGGCGGTGTGCACGTCCTCGGACAGCTTGATGCCAAGCACCCGGCCGCTGCCCGGCACCACGCGCAGGGCGGTCGGCGGGCGGCCGCGTGCGCCCTCGCGTCCTGCGTCGCGGGGTGGGTCGGCGATTTCCTCGAGAAGGCCGCGCTGGATGAGATCCGCCGTCAGCTGCGTGACCATGCCCCCTGAGATGCCCAGCGCCCGCGTGATCCCCGAGCGTGTCGCGATCCCCTCGGCCCGGACATGCTCGAACACCTGCTGGCGCAGGGGCGATGCGCTCTGACCGCCGTCGCGCAGCCGCGGCCCGCATCCCGCGATCGGGCCGGGGGCGGGGCCCGCCATGGCGCCGGGTGGAGCGGTGGAGCTGGGGGCATCATTCATTCAATCACCAAAGATATTGTGGTGTGGCCTGATTCTGTTCTTGCCCGCGATCCCCGCAAGCGCGATCGAAACCTGCACAGGATTGCGTCAAAACGCAACAAACGGCCCTGCGGTCAGCGCCAGTCGGGCATGTTTTCGGTCCTTCTGTCAATTTTATTTTGACAAGTGAAATTAATCAGGCAAGCTGCGCGGGCAGGGTCAAACGACTCGCGGCCCGCGCCCCGGAGGCGTCGGGTCACAGACTGGGAGGAGATACCAAATGCACAAGTCCATCATCGCCGCCACCGCCATGGTTGTCGGCTTCAGTTCGGCTGCCCTCGCGCAGGACCTCACGGTCGGCGTCAGCTGGTCCAATTTCCAGGAGGAGCGCTGGAAGACCGACGAGGCCGCCATCGTGTCCGCCCTCGACGAGGCCGGGGCCGAGTACATTTCCACTGACGCGCAGTCGTCCTCGTCCAAGCAGCTGTCGGATGTCGAGAGCCTGATCGCCCAGGGGGCCGACGCGCTGATCATCCTCGCGCAGGACGCCCAGGCCATCACGCCCGCGGTGAACGCCGCCGCCAACGAGGGCATCCCGGTCGTGGGCTATGACCGCCTGATCGACGACCCGCGCGCCTTCTACCTGACCTTCGACAACATCGAGGTCGGCCGGATGCAGGCCCGCGCGGTCCTCGAGGAACAGCCCACCGGCAACTACGTCATGATCAAGGGCTCGGCTCAGGACCCCAACGCCGACTTCCTGCGCGGCGGCCAGCAGGAAGTGCTGCAGGACGCGCTCGACGCCGGCGATATCGAGATCGTGGGCGAATCCTACACCGACGGCTGGCTGCCGGCCAACGCCCAGCGCAACATGGAACAGATCCTGACCGCCAACGACAACGACGTCGACGCGGTCGTGGCCAGCAACGACGGCACGGCTGGCGGTGCAGTGGCCGCGCTGACCGCGCAGGGCATGGAAGGCATCCCGGTGTCGGGGCAGGACGGCGACCATGCCGCGCTGAACCGCATCGCGCAGGGCACGCAGACCGTCTCGGTCTGGAAGGACGCGCGCGACCTGGGCCGCGAGGCCGGCGAGATCGCCGTTGCCATGGCCGACGGCACCGCGATGTCAGAGATCGAGGGCGCCGTGGAATGGACCTCGCCGTCGGGCACCGACCTGATGGCCAAGTTCCTGGAGCCGGTGCCGGTGACGGCCGACAACCTCGAGGTCGTGGTCGACGCGGGCTGGATCAGCCAGGAGTCACTGTGCCAGGGCGTCGAGGACGGCCCGGCCCCCTGCAACTGATCGGCTGAGCCAGCCACACGTCCGGCGGGGCGGGCCAAAACGGCCCGCCCCGCCCTCCAGACAGGTGATCCAACCCGGCCCGGCCGCCCTTGCGCGTCGGGTCCGCCGGCCCAGCCGACAGGACAGACATGACCGACACAGCCTCAAAAGACACCGACGCGACCCGGCCCGAGACAGCCAAGCGCGGCGTCTTCGCCTCGCTCGAACTCGACATGCGCCTGCTGGGCATGATCGGGGCTTTCATCCTCATCGCCCTGGTCTTCAACAGCCTGACCGGGGGGCGCTTTCTGACCCCGCGCAACGTGTTCAACCTGACGATCCAGACCGTCAGCGTGGCCATCATGGCCACCGGCATGGTCTTCGTCATCGTCACGCGCCACATCGACCTGTCGGTGGGCTCGCTGCTGGCCACGACCTCGGCCGTCATGGCTATGCTGCAGACCGAATGGCTGTTGCAGGTCTTCGGCCTGCCGTTGGGCCATCCGGCGCTGGCCTGGCTGGCGATCGCCGGCGGCCTGATCGTCGGCACCGCGATCGGGGCCTTCAACGGCTGGCTGATCGGCTACCTGACGATCCCGGCCTTCATCGTCACGCTTGGCGGGTTGCTGATCTGGCGCAACGTGGCCTGGTACACGACCAACGGCCAGACCATCGGCCCGCTGGACGAGACCTTCCAGATGTTCGGCGGCATCTCCGGCACCCTTGGCACCACCTGGTCCTGGGTCTTCGCGGTGGTCGCCGTGGGCGCGGCCCTCTACGCGCAGTGGTCCGCCCGGCGCACCAAACAGGGGCACGGGTTTCCGGTCAAGCCGCTCTGGGCCGAGGGCGCGGTGGGCGCGCTGATCGTGGCGGCGATTCTGGGCTTCATCTGGACGCTGACATCCTACGAGGTTCCCCAACGCGTGCTGGAACGCGATTTCGAGGCCCGCGGCGAGGTGCTGCCCGAGGGCTATACCGCCGCCTACGGCCTGCCGATCTCGGTGCTGCTGCTGATCCTTGTCGCGCTCGTCATGACCATCGTGGCCCGGCGCACGCGGCTGGGCCGCTACATTTTCGCCACCGGCGGCAACCCCGACGCGGCCGAGCTTTCAGGGATCAACACGCGGCTGCTGACGGTCAAGATCTTCGCGATCATGGGCTTTCTCTGTGCCCTGTCGGCGGTCGTTGCTTCGGCGCGGCTGTCGTTCCACTCCAACGATATCGGCACGCTGGACGAGTTGCGCGTGATCGCCGCCGCCGTCATCGGCGGCACCGCCCTGTCGGGCGGGATCGGCACCATCTACGGCGCCATCCTGGGCGCGCTGATCATGCAGTCGCTGCAATCGGGCATGGCCATGGTGGGCGTCGACGCGCCCTTCCAGAACATCGTCGTGGGGGCCGTGCTGATCCTGGCCGTCCTCATCGACATCATCTACCGCAAACGCACGGGGGCATCCTGATGGCCGAAACACCGCTGGTCGAGCTCAACGACATCTCAATCGCCTTCGGTGGCGTGCGCGCCGTCGATCACGTCAGCGTCGACCTCTACCCCGGCGAGGTCGTGGGCCTTCTGGGCCACAACGGGGCCGGCAAGTCCACGCTGATCAAGTGCCTGTCGGGGGCCTATCGCATGGACTCGGGCGAGATTCGCATCAACGGCGAAAAGGCCGAGATCACCAACCCCCGCGACGCGCGCGCCTACAACATCGAGACGATCTACCAAACGCTGGCGCTGGCCGACAACCTCGATGCCGCCGCGAACCTGTTCCTGGGCCGCGAGCTGACCACCCTGACCGGCCTGATGGACGAGGGCGCGATGGAGGCCGAGACCCGCAAGGTCATGGGCCGGCTGAACCCGCATTTCCAGAAATTCTCCTCGCCGGTCTCGGCGCTCTCGGGCGGGCAGCGGCAATCGGTGGCCATCGCCCGGGCGGTCTATTTCAACGCCAAGATCCTGATCATGGACGAGCCCACCGCGGCGCTCGGGCCGCAGGAGACGCGCATGGTGGCCGACCTGATCGGGGAGCTCAAGAAACAGGGTCTCGGCATTTTCCTGATCGATCACGACGTGCACCAGGTCAAGGAGCTCTGCGACCGCGCCGCCGTCATGAAGAACGGCAAGCTGGTCGGCGGCGTGGTCAATGTCGAGGACGTGACCACCGACGACCTGCTGGGCATGATCATCGCGGGCAAGCCGCCCGAGGGCGTGGCGGCCTGACCCCATGACGACCTTCCTCGGACTGGACCTTGGGACATCGGCGCTCAAGGCGATCCTGATCGACGAGCGCGATGCGCTGCTGGCCGAACACAGCGTGCCGCTGACCGTCTCGCGCCCCCATGACGGCTGGTCCGAGCAGGACCCCCGCGCCTGGGAGGCCGCCGCCGAGACGGCCATCGCGGCCGTGGCCGCGCAGGTCGATTGCAGCGCCCTGGCCGGGATCGGCCTGTCGGGGCACATGCACGGGGCGACGCTGCTGGGCCGGGACGGGGCGCCGCTGCGGCCCTGCATGATGTGGAACGACACCCGCGCCGCCGATCAGGCCGCGCGGATGGACGCCGACCCGCGCTTTCGCACGATCACCGGAAATATCGTCTTTCCCGGCTTCACCGCGCCCAAGGTTGACTGGGTCCGAGAGGCAGAGCCGCGGATTTTCGAGGCCATCGACACGGTGCTGTTGCCCAAGGACTACCTGCGTTTCTGGCTGACGGGCGAGGCCGTGTCCGAGATGTCGGACGCCGCCGGGACAAGCTGGCTGGACACCGGCGCGCGGGACTGGTCGGATGACCTGCTGGCCGCCTGTCAGCTCTCGCGCGCACAGATGCCGCGGCTGGCCGAGGGGGCGCAGGCCACGGGCACGCTGCGCGCCGATCTCGCCCGGCGCTGGGGCCTGCCGCAGGTGCCCGTCGCCGGCGGGGCGGGCGACAATGCCGCCGCCGCCATCGGCGCGGGCGTTGTCCATGACGGCCAGGCGTTCCTGTCGCTGGGCACCTCGGGCGTGCTCTTCGCGGCGAACGCGGGCTACCGGCCCGACCCGGCGAGCGCCGTTCATGCCTTTTGTCACGCGGTTCCCGACACCTGGCACCAGATGGGCGTGATCCTGGCGGCGACGGATGCGCTGGAATGGCTGGCGCGGCTGACCGGGCGCAGCGCCGCCGACCTGACCGCCGGGCTGGGCGATCTGCGCGCGCCGGGGCGGGTGCTCTTCCTGCCCTACCTGGGTGGCGAACGCACGCCGCACAACGACGCGCATATCCGGGGCCAGTTCCTGAACCTCGACCATGCCACCGACGCGACCGAGGCTGCGCGCGCTGTCCTCGAAGGCGTCGCCTTCGCCTTTGTCGACAACCGTGATGCACTGGCGGCGACCGGCACGACCATCCGCCGCGCGCTGGCGCTGGGCGGGGGCGCGCGCTCGGCCTACTGGCTCGATCTGCTGGCCGCGGCGCTAGGCGTGCCGCTGGACGTGCCGCAGGCCGGCGACTTCGGCGCGGCGCTGGGCGCGGCGCGGCTGGGG
>NZ_MSIT01000027.1 GCF_002094885.1 Salibaculum halophilum | reverse complement strand
CTCCCGCCAAGGCTCCACGGCCCGGGTGTAAAGCACATAAGTCACGTCATACCGCGAAAATGCATGGTCCAGCCTTGCCAGCCATCCGGCGTAATCCTTGCCGCCATCGGGCATGAAAAGTTTGCCGGACTCCATCCCTGTCATGTTCTCGTCAGAGATAAGCAGGGTTTCGAATGCCATGGCGTCGATCCGCCGGACCATGGTCCGCAACGCATTGTCATGGCGCCATTTCCAATAGGCGAACCCTGTGCGCCTGTACCGCAGCGCGTATTTGCGCAAGCGATACGTCAGGTCGTCTTTCGCGGAAACGACAAGGCCAGGGGCCAGAGCGTTGGTGTTTTTCGCCAACATACGCTGTATCGTCGTGGTCCCGGTCTTTGGAAAACCCAAGTGCACGACAAGCCGCGGCCTCGCGTGGCCACTAACGCTGGTGCGCCCAACGCTCGCCCCTGTTTGCGAACCTGATATCATTTTACACCGTGGCCTTTACTCCGGTCTGTTACCTTGCGCCTGCACGTTATTCGCGCTGGCTGTCAACCTATGGTGGGCTGGTCCTCGGCAACTCGCAACCCGGCCGATCTGGCAAAATCGCGGGCGCGGGTATCCTCGACTTGGTCCTGTTCAATGCTGGCGACGGTCCGCATCACCTTGCGGCGGTACTCGCGCCCTTTGGCGAGAAGGTTTGGCCCCCGCGCGATCTTGCTTTCAAGCTCTTCACGCGAGCGGGTGTAGTAGTGATTTAGCTGCACGGCCTGCGTGGAATAGAAGCCGGCTTGGTCGCGCGTTGCGAATGTGGCTTGTACTCCGGCTGCATTCCAGGTGCGCTCATCGCCATCTGTCTGCATGGCATGGATCCGCATCGTCGTCAGGCGACAGGGATCCACCAGCATCTTGAAAGCGCGTAGCCCCGGCGCATCCCCCATCGGATCGCGCGCGCGCATCAGGTAGTTGGAAACGACGCCGCCAACCGGAGGCGTGTCATGGCCGGAAAACGCGAACATGTGCCATGGTAGCGACAGGTTGGGGACATCGCCGAGGGTCGCGAGGGCGTCCTCAAGCGTATCAGCCCCAACGGGCACCAAGAATTCGTCGATATCGATGAAACCCATCCAGCGAAAGCCACCCCCGAAATTGCCCGCCGCATGGGCATAGGCCAGCAACTGGTTGTGGATCTCTCGCCCCAGCCGGATATCCGACAACCGTTGCGCCCAGGGTATGATCGTCAGCCGATCAGCGGGAAGCGTGGCGCGCAGCACCTCCACGGTGTCGTCGCGACTGGCATCATCATAAATCACGAAGTGCCGCACGCCCGCCGCGAGATGAAAGCGCGCCCATTCGCCAATATGTTCGGCCTCGTCCCGCACGATCGCAGCGATTGCCACGCCGTTCCGTGAGGGAGCTGGCGTTGGCGCACGTATGCCGAGCTTCGAGATCTTGAGCTTCTGCGCCAGCTTTTCCAGCAAGGGGGACTTCCTTACCCAAGGTCACTTGGCCTTGGTGCGAGTTGAGATAAGCCGGGTGTCACTCATCCACGCCCCATCGGCTGGATGATACCTGGCGTTGGTTGAGCTGCTCTTTGCGCCTGCTGATCGGGTTGGGTTTCGTCTTTTCCCGGGCAGTAGACTACGGCAGGCGGTCTGCCGGCAAGGGTCGAGTGTTGGCGTTGGTGGTTTTAGAAGGTCATCCATTTCCGGATAGTCGCTTTCGTCTCCGAGCCGGTTTCCCCAAGGCTGCAGGGAGACGCATTGGTATTTCGGCGTCCGCCACGGCCTCTCGATGAAGATGTTGTCGAGGAACCGGCCTTTCCCATCCATCGAAATCCGCACGCCTGATCGGCGGAGCCGGTCCGTCCAGGCGAAGGACGTTAACTGGCTGCCCTGGTCGGGGTTCATGTTCTCGGGCGGGCCGACATTGTGGATGGCCTCGTTCAGCGCCTCTACGCAGCCGTCGACGTATCCGCTTCTCGTTGATACGTTAAACTGCGTGGGCGAGGGGTATCTGCCGAACATCGGGGAAGGGCGTTTTCAGGTCCGAAGGACGCGCGCTCGAACGCATGGCGTTCGCGGCCTAACCCCGCGATCTTGGCGTGGTGCTCCTTCACCTGCTCCTCGTCGATCCCGCGCGTCTTGCGGGGTCCCGCGGTCGAACACGCCGGTTGCGCCGTCGAGCAGGGCACGTTTCCGGTGATGGATAATCGTTGGATGCCTCCCCGAGCCGGCTCGCCAACGCGGTGGCCTTGTTAGGGCTTGCGCCGCGCCACTGGCGCGGCGGACCATCCAGCTCTCGTCCTTCAAGGTCTCCAGTCCGACTTACGCCTTGACCCCGGGGCACGTGATGCCTGCGTTGCGACATCTCCGATCTCCGTCAGGTCGAAGATCGGCAGTCGGAAAATCGCAGCTCATGTCAGTGCCCGAATTTCAAAGATAGATCAGCGAGAACGCTTTCGCGAGGGCAAGTGGCGGAGGGGTCGGGACCGGGGTCGGACGTTCTCCACCCTAAGTCACTGTTTTTATTTCTTCGACGGCTCAAGCTGTCGGCTCGACTTGTTTGGACTGAAGGGGCTCAGTTCCGGCAGGAAACGGGTGAGCATCCCGGCGGCGTCATGGCGGCCGGGGCCGGCGACGATCATCACGACGCGCGTCTTATCGATCCCGTTGGGCCAGCCGTCGAGCCTGCGCAGCGGGCTGGCGACATGTCCGACGACGTGGAGCACGCAGGGCGCGCTGGGAGGATCGCTGATCTCGACCAGCCCCTTGATGCGCAGCAGATCGGCGCCGAACGAGGCCTGAAGCGCCGAGATGGCTGCCTCGAGGTCCGCCGGCGCGATCGGCCGCTCCGCCGAAAAACAGAAGGCCGTCGTGGCGCCATGGATGTTCACGTCATGGGCATGATCGTGATCGTGGTGGTGGTCGTGGTCATGCCCGTGTCCATGCGCGTCGAACCGGAGCCAGGCACGCACATCGGGCCGCTTTCCGGCCGGATCGAAGGCGGCCAGGGAAAACATGTCGTCCGCCGTCGTCTCCTCGGCCGTCAGGTGACGGGCGTTGGGGTTCAGCGCCACGAGCCTTTGCCGCAGCGCGGCGTGGTCTCCCGCGAGGTCGCCTTTCGTGAGGATCATCAGGTCCGCGACGGCGACCTGGCGCTGCGCTTCCTCGAACCGGTCGATCGCCTCGGCGCCGTTCACCGCATCGACCAGCGTGACCACGCCGTTGATCGCGAAGCGGTCCAGCATGCGCTGGGTCGACATGAAGGTGCGCAGGATCGGACCCGGATCCGCAAGGCCTGTCGTCTCGATCACGACTCGGCTGAACATCGGCCCGATACCACGATCCGCCTCGTCTAGCAGGCGCAAGAGCGTGAACCGCACGTCCCCCGAGACGGTGCAGCACAGGCAGCCGGTGGTGGAGGCGAAGGCGCGGTCCTCGACATGGTTGACCAGCAGCCCGTCGAGATCCGCCTCGCCGAACTCGTTGACGATGACGGCCGTGTCGCCAAAGCCCGGCTGCGTCATCAGGCGGTTCACGAGCGTGGTCTTCCCGGCGCCGAGGAAGCCGGTGAGGATGGTGACCGGGATGCGCATCATCGGCCCCCTTGCGTCGAGACACAGGGATGCGCGTCGCCCCAGACCGCCCGCGCGTCCTTTGCCACCAGCCGTTCTTGAAGCCGGTCCAGCTCCTCGAGGGCGCGCGCGCGGTCTCGCGTCCTCGCGACGGCGCGCTCGAAGGCCCGGCGCACGGATCGGGGCCGCCACGGCAGGACGGCCTCGGCGAGCCAGGCGCGCAGCTCGGGCGGCAGCCGGTCGAAGTCTCGCATCGGGTCTTCGGTGCGGCGCTTGAGCTTGAGGCTGGTCCGTCCGCGATTGCCGCGCATCAGACCGCCTCCTCCGGATCGTCGACAGGGTCGAGCACGAGCACGAGCCGCGTCTCGCCGGTGCCCTCGATCGGGGGCGAGCGGTGCAGCAGCCCCGCGCGCGGGCGGTCGGGCCAGAGCGTGCCGCGCAGCAGGATCGGCGCGCCCGTCGGCACGGTGAATATCCGGCGCGGCTCGGCCCCATCCGCCCCGATGCCGTATTGCGTGCCGGTGCCCCGATAGGTGCAGACCAGCCGCGCCGTCACGGCGTCGATGTGGAACTTCCGGCAGGCATTCGTCGTCACCACGTCGAGCCGCAGGCGCAGCCAGCGCGCCCGCATCAGCCCGGCGAAGATGTCGGCGAGCGCCGCTATGTCGTCCACGAGGCGGTCTCGCTCCGCGCCGACGGGGGTGCCACACGCCTCGCAGACCTCCGACGCGGTGTCGCGCACGGCCTCCGGCCGCAGGATCACCCGGGCCCTCGGCAGGACGTCCGCATCGAGCCCGTCGATCCACGACTGGAACCCCGGCAAGGGCTGCCGTCGCCAGATCGCGGCGGCGCAGCCGGGGCGATGCAGCGCCGACAGCCCCTCGGGCGTGTCGGCGACGCCGACGCCGCTCGGCGTATCCTTTGCGATCTCTCGAACGAGCGTCATGCCGCCTCCGCGCGCCGCCATGCGGGGAAGGGATCGGGGAGGTCCGGGAGCGCATCCGAGCCCGGCGCCAAGTGATCGGGCAGCAGGCAGGCGTCGAGACGGGCCTTCAGCGCCGGCCAGTCGATGCCGGCGCCGATGAAGACAAACTCCTGCCGCCGGTCGCCCCACGGCTCAAACCAATGCTGCGCGATATAGGCGCGCGCGCTGTCGTGGTCGGGCCAGCGGTCTTCCGGCACGGCGGCCCACCATGTGCCGAGCGGTTTCACGGACGACAGCGCGCCAGCGAGGGAGAATTCCGCGACCCACTCCGGGCGGGTCGCGATCCAGAAATGCCCCTTGGCGCGGATCACACCGGGCATGTCGCCATTCAGGAGCGCGAGGATCTTCTCGGGCTCGAACGGTTGCCGTGCGCGATAGACATGGGACGCGACGCCGTATTCCTCGGTTTCGGGCACGTGGTCGGCGAAGCCGTAAAGCTCCTTGGCCCACATCGGGTGTTCGTGGGCCTTGTCGAAGTCGAAAAGCCCGGTGTCGAGGATCGCCTCCCCGGCCACGTCGGAATGGTTGGTCTCGATGATCCGTGCATCGGCGTTCAGGCTGCGGATGATCTTGCGCGCCGCGTCCACCTGGTGAGGCGCGGCGTCCGTGACCTTATTCAGGACCACCACGTCTGCGAACTCGATCTGGTCGGTCAGCAGATGCACCAGCGTGCGCTCGTCTTCGTCGCCCATCGTCTCGCCGCGGTCGGACAGGAAATCGTGGCTGGAATAGTCGCGCAGCAGGTTCACCGCGTCGACGACCGTGACCATCGTGTCGAGCCGCGCCACGTCCGACAGGCTCTCGCCCTCGGCGTCGCGGAAGTCGAAAGTGGCGGCGACGGGGAGCGGCTCGGAGATGCCGGTGGACTCGATCAGCAGGTAGTCGAAGCGGCCCTCGGCGGCGAGGCGGCGCACCTCGTCCAGCAGGTCGTCGCGCAGCGTGCAGCAGATGCAGCCGTTCGACATCTCCACCAGCGTCTCGTCGGTGCGCGAAAGTAGAGTGTCGGCGCGCACGAGATCGGCGTCGACGTTCACCTCGGACATGTCGTTGACGATCACCGCGACACGCCGGCCCTCGCGGTTGTTCAGCACGCGGTTCAAAAGCGTGGTCTTGCCGGCCCCGAGAAAGCCGGAGAGAACGGTGACGGGAAGGCGGGTATCAATGTCTTTCATGGGAGGCTCATTCCTTGATGTGGGCGTCGAGGGCGCGGATGGCCTCCAGAAACGCCTCGTGATGCTCGGCCCCTGCCGTGTGGTCATGGGCGAACCGGGCGTGTTCGTCCGCGGGCGGCGCTTCGGCATGGGCATCGCCGTGGGCGATCTGTTCCTCGTGGCGCGCGATCTCGGCGTCATGGGCCAGGATCCGCTTCATGGGCGAAGATCGCTGCTTCGGCGCGTTTCAGGATGGCCAGCGCCTCCATGTGGTCCCGGCGCCAGCGGTAATGATCCTGTGCCTGCGCAAGGTGCTCGGCATGGGCTGCCTCGGTTGTGTCGTTCATCTTGTTTTCTCCCTCATTCGATGTCTGCGGCGTGTCCGAGGATCGCCGCCGATACGTCGTCCGCGAATTCTTCGTGCAGCCCGAGTTTTCCGTGCGGAAGAACGGTCGGCGTGACCCCGACCGCAGCGGCGAGCGCTTCCATTTCCGCTTTCGATTTCCGGGGCGTCTCCGCGCCCCAGATCATCTGCACACGCCCGCGCGGCATCGCCGCAGCGGCGGCACGGGCGTCGTCGCCTGTCTCGAACGGGTCGAGCGCCCCGGTCACAAACCGCACGGAGGCGAACCGCGCGCCCGCCGCGCGGGAGACCCTGCGCTTGGCGTCCATGCGCGCGGGCGTCAGCCAGGCCGGGTCCGCGTAGACATGGCCCTTTGCCATCCGCCGGATCACCAGTCCGTTGAGATTGAGCGTATAGAGGGCGGGACCGGCGACCTGCATGTCCACGGCCGCCCGGACGCGTGAGAGCCAGCCCGGGCGGCGGCCCATCATGGTGGGCAGCGGTCCTCGCCATGTCGGCGCGACAAGCGCGAGCTGCGGCGCGCGCGCCGGAGTGTCCGCGAAATGGCGCAGCAGATATCCCGCGGCATGGCCCGCGGCGACGATCAGGGCGGGGTCCGGGTCGACGCGGCTGAGAAGATGGTCGAGCCAGGCGGCCATGGCGGCGGGGGTCCACGCTACATGCGGTTTCTCGGCCGTGCCGAAACCGGGCCAGTCCGGCGCCACGGTCTCGAACCGCTCCGACAGCGGCGCCTGAAGCGGCGCCATCTCCTCGCGCGTCGAGATCGAGGACAGCGCCGGCAGGAGAAGCGCGCGCGGCCCCGCGCCCTGGCGCGTGAGGGCGTAGGTGAGATCCTGCCCGCCCCAGGACCACCGAGAGGTCTCGTCATGACGTGCCGGCGCCGTCTCGGTCATGGATGCGCCTCCAGCGCCGCGACATCGGCGGCGGTGATCTCGGCGACGGGCTTGTGCAGCCGCCAGGTGCGGCGCTGCCCGTCCGCGTCCTGCACCGTCACGACGGTCTCGATCGGCGGGCAGCCGGGCTCGTGGCAGGCGAGTTCGGCGACCATGAGCGTTGTGGTTCCGGGCAGGCCGAGCGCCTCCGTGACGCACGCTTTCACCCGGCGGATGGCCGCGGCGTCGGGGCGCTTGCGATCAAACAGGCCGCGCATTCCCGTCCCCTTTCCTGAGCGGCGCCCAGAGGACGCCACCCGACGCGTCGCCGATCAGGATGTGCGACAGTGACTCCGTGACCGCCAGCGCCGTCACCTCGATGCCGGTCGTTCCGCGCAGGACGAAATCCTCGGCGTCTTCCTCGAGTTCGCTCATCAGCACCGCCCCGTCCTGATACCCCGCGAGTACCGCCGCCTGCCCCGGCAGGCCCCGCACCATCGTGGCAAGCTGCTTGCCGCCATGGGCCACGCAGAGCGGCGCCTGGCCCATCGGGCCGTCCTTGAAACTGAACGGCCAGCACACCGCGCTGTCGGCGCCGCTCGTCGCGAGGTGCGGGCCGTCGCCGGCCCAGTCGAGCGCCCGCGGCTTGGCCGGGTAGCCCGACATGCGCATGTCCAGCTTGTCGCGCAGCCGCCAGCCGTGCAGGGCGTTCTCCTGCATGACCGTGACGACGTATTTGCCGTTCGGGCTCCAGGTGACGCCGATATGCGATCCCGCCCATTTGAGCTTCGTGGATTTCCAGCGCCGCTCGCCGCGTTCCCAGACCGTGGCGCCGCCGTAATGCGCCACCGCCAGCCGCTTGCCCTTGGGCTCAAACGCCAGCCCGCCGACCGTGCTCGGATGCTCGAACGTCTCGGGCCGCGCGGCGGCCGACCGCCAGACATGCACGGCCCGGCCGACCGAACAGGCCACGAGGCCCGTCCGGCCATGCGCCGCGACGCAATCGACCCAGCCGCGCCCGAAATCGGCGAGTTCTTCGACCGCGCCATCGGTGGTGATGCGCAGGAGGCGGCCGTCATCCCCGCCGGTGACGACCGCCGCCGGCCCGGCCGCGGCCATTGCGAGCACAACGCCGCGATGCGCGGCCACCTCCCGCGGCGGCGCATCGCCACCGAAGAGGCGCAGCGCCCCATCGCCATGCGCGCTCACCACCGTCTCGCCGAGCGCCACCGCCGCGGTGACATGCGCGCCGGTGTCTTGGTGCCGCCCCTCGGCCTCCAGCCGGGTCGGCGGGAAACCGTCCCGGGCCGGCGCCGGAGTCACGCCGCCTTGCATGCCGCGAAGCCCTCCTCGAGGCCCATGCCGTCGAGCCCACGTCCGATGAAGACAAGCCGCGAGTGGCGCGCCGCGCCCTCGGGCCAGGGGCCCATGAAGTCGCCCTCCATGAGCATGTGGACCCCCTGGATGACGAACCGGTCACTCTCCCCGGCCATGTCGAGAATGCCCTTGGAGCGCAGGATGTCCTGCCCATTCTCCTGCAGGAGCCGGCCGAACCACGCCTGAAACTTCTCCGGGTCGAGCGGCGTGTCCGATTCCAGCGCGACGCTGGTCACCGCGTCGTCATGCTCATGCGCGTGGTCGTCCTCGAGGAAATGCGGCTCGTTCTCGAGCACGCGCTTCAGGTCGAAGGCGTTCTGGCCAAGCACCGTGTCGAGCGGCACGCCGCAGCGCTCGGCATGGACGATGCGCGCATAGGGGGTCATGGCGCGGATGCGGGCCTCGACCCGCGCGAGGTGATCCGCGTCCACAAGGTCGATCTTGTTGAGCAGAACCATATCGGCGAAGGCCAGCTGCTCGGCCGCCTCGTGGCTTTCCTCCAGCTGCGTCTCCAGGTGGCGGGCGTCGACGACGGTCACGACCGAGTCGAGCTGCGTCTTCTCGGCCACGTCGGCGTCGACGAAGAAGGTCTGCGCCACCGGGGCCGGGTCGGCGAGGCCCGTGGTCTCGACGAGGATCGCGTCGAACTTGTCGGCGCGTTTCATGAGCGCGCCGAGGATGCGAATGAGATCGCCCCGCACGGTGCAGCAGATGCAGCCGTTGTTCATCTCGAACACTTCCTCGTCGGCATCCACGACGAGGTCGTTGTCGATCCCGGTCTCGCCGAACTCGTTGACCACGACGGCGTATTTCTTGCCGTGCTGTTCGGTGAGGATTCGGTTTAGCAGGGTGGTCTTTCCGGCGCCGAGAAAGCCGGTCAGAACGGTTACGGGAACCTGTGCGGTCATGGTCGTCTCCTTTCGGGTCAGGAGCTCAGCGCCTGCGCGAGCGTCGTCGCGTTGTGGCGCATCATGTCGAGATAGGTGGGCGCCGGGCCGTCGGGCTCGGACAGGGCGCCGGGGTAGAGCGTGCCGCCGATGGTGGCGCCGGTTTCGTCCGCGATCCGTTCGAGCAGGCGGGTGTCAGCGATATTCTCGAAGAAGACCGCCGAGACGCCCTGGTCCCGGATCGTTTCGATCAGGCGGGCGACGTCCCTAGCCGAGGCCTCGGACTCCGTGCTGACACCCTGCGGCGACACGAAGGTCAGGCCGTAATCGCGTGCGAAATACTGGAACGCGTCGTGCGAGGTGACGACGATCCGCCGATCGTCCGGCAGGCCCGAGACGATCTCGCGGATCTCGGCGTCGAGGGCTTCGATCTCGGCGACGTAATCGGCGCGGTTTTCGTAGAAGGTCGCCGCGTTTTCGGGATCGGCCTCGGCCAGCGCAGCGGTGAGGTTGTCGACGTAAGCAACCGCGTTGTCGAGGCTCTGCCAGGCGTGTGGGTCGAAGGCGCCGTGGTCGTGGCCATCATGCCCCGCCTCGGCGTGGTCGTCGTGATCGTGGTCGTGACCCGCCTCTTCCGCGTGATCCTCCTGGTCGTGGTCGTGGCCCGCCGCCTCCGCGTGGTCTTCGTGGTCATGGTCATGGTCATGATCGTGACCGGCCTCGGCTTGCTCCTCATGGTCGTGATCGTGGTCGGCCTCTTCCGCATGCGCATGATCTTCATGCGCATGATCGTGCCCATCCTCGTGGGCGTGATCCTCGTGCCCGTGGTCATGCGCGCCGTCGAAGGCGATCGGCGCGATCCCCGCCGTCGCCACGACGCGGCGCCCATCGAAATCCGACGCCTCGATCAGCCGGTCGAGCCAACCCTCGAACTGCAGGCCGTTGACCACGAGCATCTCGGCCTCGCTGACCGCGCGGGCGGCCTGCGGGGTCGGCTGGTAGACATGCGCGTCGCCGTTCGGGCCGACGAGCGTCGTGACAGCCACATGCTCGCCGCCGATGCGCTCCACCATGTCACCGAGGATCGAGAAGGTGGCGACGACGGGGATCGGCTGGTCGGATTGCGCGAGCGCCGGTGCGCCCAGCGAAAGGGCGACAGCGGCGGTGGCGGATTTCAGCAGGTTTCTGCGGTTGGTCATGGGGATTTCCTTTCAGGCTTCGAGGTGGCGGCGCGGCAGGGCGCGCGCGACGAGACCGCCGGCCGGGCCGAACACCAGCGACACCCCGTAGGCGAGCCCCGCCACGAGGATGATCGCCGGCCCGGACGGCAGGCTGTAATGGTAGGAGAGCAGCAGCCCGCTCAGGCTCGCGAGGATCGCGACCGCGACGGCCGCGATGAGCAGCCCGCCGATGCCGGTCGCCCAGAACCGCGCGGCGGCGGCGGGCAGGATCATGATGCCCACGGCCATGAGCGTGCCGAGGGCCTGGAAGCTGCCCACGAGGCTGATCACGACCAGGGCGAGGAAGACGAAATGCGTCACCGCGCTCAACCCGCTGACCGAGCGCAGCAACTGCGGATCAGCGCATTCCAGCACCAGCGGACGGAACAGGAGCGCGAGCGTGACCACCGAGAGGCTGGCGAGGCTGCAGAGCAGGATCAGCGCCGCATCGTCGAGTGCCAGCACCGTGCCGAAGAGCACGTGCATCAGGTCCACGTTGCTGCCGCGCGTGGACACGATCAGCACGCCGAGCGCGAGCGAGATCAGGTAGAAGGCCGCGAGGCTCGCATCCTCCCTGAGCGCCGTCGCCCGCGTGACGAAGCCCGACAGGAGCGCCACCGCCATGCCGGCGATCATGCCGCCGATGGTCATGGCCCCCAGCGACAGGCCGGCCACCAGGTATCCGACCGCCGCGCCCGGCAGGATGGCGTGGGCCATGGCGTCGCCGGTCAGGCTCATCCGCCGCAGCATCAGGAACACGCCCACCGGCGTCGCGCCGAGCGAGATCGCGACGCAGCCGAGGAGCGCCCGGCGCATGAAGCCGAAATCGGCGAAGGGCTGGATGACGGCGTCCCAGATCATGCCGCGCCCCGCTCGCAGACGTCCGCATCGGGGTCCGGCGCCTCGGCCATGGTGCGGGCGCGGAACTGGTTCTCGGCCGTCAGCACCTCTGCCGTGGGCCCGTGGGCCACAAGCTCGCGCGCCAGCATCAGCGTCTCGGGGAAATGTGCGCGCACCGTCTCGAAATCGTGCAGCACGGCAAGCACCGTGCGCCCCTCGCCATGCCAACGCCGCACGACGCCCAGAAGGTCGGCCATGGTTCGGGCGTCGATGGCGGTGAACGGCTCGTCGAGCAGGACCAGCCGCGCCTCCTGCAGCAGAAGCCGCGCAAAGAGCACGCGTTGCATCTGCCCGCCCGACAGCGCACCGATGGGCCGGTCCTCGAAGCCGGTCAGACCGACGGCAGATACCGCCGCGGCGACGCGGTCTCGGTGGGGCGGGCGCAGGCGGCCGAAAGGCCCGATCTCGCGCCAGAGCCCCATGGCCACCAGATCGCGCACCGAGATCGGAAAGGAGCGGTCAATGTCGGATTGCTGGGGCAGATAGGCGATGTCATCGCGATTGATACCACCGAGCGCGATCCGCCCCTCCAGCGGCGCCAGCGTGCCGATCACGCCCTTGAGCAAGGTCGACTTGCCGGCCCCGTTCGGGCCCACGACGGCGGTCAGGCTGCCCTCGACGATCTCGGCCTCGAGGTGATGGACCACCGGGTGCCGATCATAGCCCAGCGTCAGATTGCGGAAGGTGAGCGCCGCGGTCATGGCGCCCCCGGGCTCGACGTGGCCCAGACAAAGCCGAGCCACAGCAGCGCCACGATCGCGGCCGCACCGGCCAGCCTGGGACCGGCGCCGAGCAGCAGCAGGCGAAGGGTGGGTCGCCACGACGTCATGCCGGCACCTGTCCCGCGCCGCAGGACGCGCAAAGCCCATGGATCTCGATCACGTGCCGCGCGGGCCGGAAGCCGGACTTGCCGGCCACGCTGGACAGTTCTTCGAGCAGATCGGGGGCGACGCTCTCCTCCACCGTCCCGCAATCGTCGCAGATCGAGAGGATCGAGGCCTGCATGTGACGGTCACACTGGCAAGCGATGAAGGCATTCATCGATTCGAGCCGGTGCACGCGCCCGCGCTCTGTCAGGGCCGCGAGGGCGCGGTAGATCGTGGGCGGCGCGATCTTGGGATGGCGCTCGCGCAGCGCGCCCAGCACCTCGTAGGCAGACAGCGGACCGCCCCGGCGGCGCAGAACCGCCAGCACGTCCGCCTGCATCTTCTCACCGCGCTTGCCCATGACGGCCTCCATACCGGTTCGTAATAGATAGATATAGTATAACGTAACAAATTACAAGGCGGCGATCAGGGCTGATCTGGCATCGCGCTACCCGGATGTGGCGCCACCTGCATGGCACGCGCCACAGCTCGAGGCGGGGTCCCGCGCGTGAGCGACCCTCACATCCGGCCGGAGCGATGCCGCAGCAGCCAGATGAAGAAGGCCCCGCCGACCAGCCCCGTGATGACGTCGACGGGAATATCCTCCGGCCGCATCAGCGTGCGCGCGGCGATGTCGGCCCAGATGAGAAAGATCGCGCCTGCGAGCATGGACACAGGCACCACGCGCGCTGCATCTCCCCCCACCATCAGCCGCACGATATGCGGGATCATCAGACCGACGAAACCGATCACGCCGGAATAGGCGACCATGACGCCGGTCACCAGCGCACCCGCCACGAAGACGGCAAGCCGGAAGCGCGCCACCGGGATGCCCAGCGTCGCGGCGCTTTCGTCGCCGATGGTCATGGCGTTCAGGCTCGGCGCGACACTTCGCAGCCAAGCGCCTGCCCCCAGCAGGACCACCGCGGGAAACAGCAGATAGGACCACTGCGCAAGCCCAAGGCCGCCCAGCATCCAGAAGACAACCGTATGCGAGGCGCGCGGGTCGCCCAGAAAGATCAGGGCATTGGCCAGCGACATCACGATGAACGAGACGGCGACCCCGGTCAGCACCAGGCGGTCGGCGCTGGTGGCGTTGGCGAAACTGGCCAGCGTCAGCACGATCCCGGTGGCGCAGAGCGCGCCCAGAAAGGCCATTGTCGGCACCGTGGCCGGCCCGAGGAACAGCCCCGTGTGCAACAGCGCGAGAATGGCGCCGAAGGCCCCGCCGGAGGATATGCCCAGCAGATGCGGATCGGCCAGCGGGTTGCGCGTGACCGATTGCAGCACGGCCCCCACCAGCGCCAGCCCCGCGCCCACCAGCGCCGCGAGCAGCGCGCGCGGCAGCCGGATATCCCAGACGATCGCCGCTCGCCCGGCCGACCAGCCGGGCTCGATCAGTCCCGGTGCGGCGCGGTCCAACAGGACACCCCAGACCGTGCCCAGCGGAATCGCCACCGCGCCGAGGCTGATCGCTGCCGAGATCGACAGCACCAGCGCCGCGCACCCGGTGAGCCACCCCGCCGCACGCACTGGCCGCTTGAGCGTCGACAGGCGTGTCTGTTCGGCGAGCGCCGGAGCGGCGCTTTCAGACTCCGGGCCGATGCGCATGGGCGATCACTCCGCGTGGAAGGCGGAGGCCAAGGTGCGGATGGCGCGGATATTGCGCGGCCCCGGCGTCGCCTCCACGTATTCGAGCACCACGAAACGATCATTCACCACCGCGTCGATTTCGGCGAAGGCGGGGTTCGACCGCATGAAATCGATCTTCTCTTCCGCCGTGACCTCTCCATAGTTGACGATCACGATGACCTCGGGGTCGCGTTCCACCACCGGCTCCCAGGCCACGCGGGTCCAGCTGCTGTCCACGTCGTCCATGATGTTGCGCCCGCCCGCGGCCTCGATCATCGCCGTGGGCATGGCATAGCGCCCGGCCGTGAAGGGCGTGTCCTCGCCGCTGTCATAGACGAAGACGCGCAGCGGATCGCCCTCGGGGATCGTTTCGGCGATCTCGTCAAGCTCGGCCTGCCAGCCAGCGATCAGCGTCTTGGCCCGGCCTTCCACGCCGAAGATCGTGCTGAGATTGCGGATATCGGTGAACATGTCGTCGATCGCGATGGTCTCGCGGTCCATGATGTGGATGCAGCTTTCGGTCAGCTCGTAGACATCGATGCCAAAGGGGGCGAGCGTGTCCGGCGTCACTTCCCCCCCCCGACGCGCATGCCGTAGTTCCAGCCGGCAAACCAGAAGTCCAGATCGGCCCCGATCAGCACCTCGCGCGACGGGTAGCGCTCCGACAGTTCGGGCAGTTCGGCGACGCCCGCGCGCATGTCTTCGTCCAGCTTGTTCCAGCCCGAGATCCCGGTGTAGCCGACCATGCGGTCGGTCAGGCCGAGCACGAGCATCATCTCGGTCAGGTTCACGTCGTTGGAGGCCGCCCGTTCCGGCGGCGCGTCGAACGTCACCTCGCGATCGCAGCTTTGCACGGTCACCGGGTGTGCGATGGCCGGTGACACCCCGGCCAGAACTGTGAGCGCGGTGAACGCCATGGGAAGATGTTTCATTCTGCTAGCTCCATTTGTGCATCGTCGAAAAGAGCGAAATCGAACCGCGCCGGGCCGCGCGGAACGGCCCGCACACCGAAGGCGCGGGCGATCAGGTCGGGGGTCAGTACATCGGCCGTGGCGCCGGCGGCGGGCGGGTGCCCGTTCTCGAGCACCAGCAGATCGTCGGCGAAGCCGTGCACCAGGTTCAAATCATGCAGCGACGCGACGACCGTGATCCCGAGGCCCCGCACGAGCCGCAGCACCTGCAACTGGTGCCGGATGTCGAGGTGGTTCGTCGGCTCGTCGAGCACGACCAGCGCCGGCTCCTGCGCGAGCGCGCGGGCGACCATGACGCGCTGCCGCTCGCCGCCCGACAGGGCGCCCATCGTGCGATGCGAAAGGCCGTGGAGATCCAGCCGGTCAAGCGCATGCGCAACAAGGTGGTGATCGCGGTCCGACAGGCCGGAGACCCCCTGCCGATGCGGCGCACGGCCAAGTGCGACGATCTCCGCCACGGTCAGGGAGAAGTCGGTGGGCTGTTCCTGCAGGACGGCGGCGACGCGACGGGCCACGTGCCGCTGCGGCATGGCGTGGATATCCGCGCCGTCGATCAGGACGCGCCCGGTGCGCGGCCTGTGATAGCGGTAGACAAGCCGCAGCAACGTCGATTTGCCGGCGCCGTTCGGGCCGAGAACCCCGAGGACTCGGCCGGGTTGCACCTTGACGCTCACCGGGCGCAGGATGCCGTCGCCCCAGCTCACGGCGTCGAGTTCGAGGGCGGCGGGCGCGGGATCGGGACAACTCATCGGCGGGCTCCTGAGGGTGCAGGCGCGCGCAGATCCGTCACAAGCGTGCTGTGCGTGCCGATGGGCGGCAATCGTCCGAGAACGGACGCACGCAGCGGAGCGGGCCGCGCATCGCGGGCCAGAAACCCCTCGGGCGCGCTGCGATAAAGCGGGATCAGGTCGAGAATGGCCTGCGCATGGTCGGGCGCCTCGGGGTCGAGATCACCGAAGACATAGGTGAAGGCGCCGGGCGCGGTCAGCGACACGACACAAGACCGCTTGCACTGGCTCATGCAGCGCACGCCGCGCGGATCCGCATCGCAGCCGTGCCGCATCACGAGGCCGCAAACGGCCTCGGCCAACCGTGCGCCGCCTCGCATGTCCCCATGCGCTGTTTCACGCCCGTCGCGGCACCTCAGACAAATCGACAGGGTTGGAAGCGGCCGCCTGTCCATCATGCACCCCCGGGCGCTTCGGCTTCCTGCACCAGGGCCTGGACAACCTGGGACAAGGGCATGGTCTGGGTCTCGGGGGCACCGTGGCGGCGAAGGGTGACGGTCTCCTCGTCCGCCTCGCGCGCGCCGAGGGCGATCTGGACCGGCACTTTTTTCAGCGCGTGCTCGCGCACCTTGTAGCCGATCTTCTCGTTGCGCAGGTCCGTCTCGACGCGCAGCCCGGCTTCGCGCAGGGTTTCCGCGACATCGGCCGCCCAGAGATCCGCCGCGCCCGTGATGGTCGCCACGACGACCTGCACCGAGGCCAGCCAGAGCGGAAGATGGCCGGCGTGGTGCTCGATCAGGATGCCGGTGAACCGCTCGAGCGAGCCGAAGAGCGCCCGGTGCAGCATGACAGGCGGGAGCTTCTCGCCCGAGGGCGCGACATAGGTCGACCCAAAACGCTCCGGCAGGTTGAAATCCACCTGCAACGTGCCGCACTGCCAGTCGCGCCCGATGGCGTCGCGCAAGACATATTCGAGCTTCGGCCCGTAAAAGGCGCCCTCGCCCTCGAACAACGTGTAGGCGTGGCCCGCACTCTCCAGCGCCGTGCGCAGCGCGTTCTCGGCACGGTCCAGCTTTCATCGCTGCCGATCCGGCTTTCGGGACGCGTCGAAAGCTTGATGCGCACATCGTCGAACCCGAAATCCCGATAGATCGACAGCACCAGGTCGTTGACCTTCAGGCATTCTTCGGTGAGCTGCTCTGGCGTGCAGTAGATATGCGCGTCGTCCTGCGTGAAGCTGCGCACGCGGAGGAGACCATGCAGGGCGCCGGACGGCTCGTAGCGATGCACCTTGCCGAACTCCGCCAGTTTCAACGGCAGATCGCGGTAGCTTTTCGTGCCCTGGCCGTAGATCAACATGTGACCGGAGCAGTTCATCGGCTTGAGCGCGTAGTCGCGATCGTCCTCTGTTTGCGCAAGGAACATGTTGGCGCGATAGTTCTGCCAATGCCCGGAGGTCTCCCACAGCGCGCGGTCCATGATGTCGGGGGAGTTGACCTCGACATACCCGGCCTCTTCCTGGCGGGTGCGCATGTAGCCGATCAGTGTCTGGAACAGCCGCCAGCCGCGCGGATGCCAGAAGACCGACCCCGGCGCGACCTCTTCGAAATGGAACAGGTCCATCTCGCGGCCAAGTCGCCGGTGATCCCGCTTTTCCGCCTCGGCCAACATGGTCAAATGGGCATCGAGCGCGGCCTGATCGGCGAAGGCGACGCCATAGATGCGGCTCAGCATCGGGTTAGTCGCGTCACCGCGCCAATAGGCACCGGCCACGTGGGTCAGCTTAAAGGCGGTACCGGCATCGCCGGTGTGGCGCATGTGCGGGCCGCGGCAAAGGTCGCGCCAGTCGCCCTGGCGGTAGATCGTGACCGGCTCACCCTCGGGGATCGCGTCGAGCAGTTCGAGCTTCCAGGTCTCACCCGCCGCTTCGAAATGGGCGCGGGCTTCATCACGCGACCAGACTTCGCGTGTGAAGGGCCTGCGCGCGGCGATGATCTCGCGCATCTTCTTCTCGATCACGGGCAGATCTTCGGGGGTGAACGGCGTGTCACGCTCGAAATCGTAGTAGAATCCGTGCTCGATGGCCGGGCCGATCGCGGCCTTCGTGCCGGGCCAAAGGGTTTGCACCGCCTCGGCCAGAACATGGGCGAGGTCGTGACGGATCAATTCCAGCGCGCGAGGGTCGTCGCGCGGCAGAAGCTCGACCGCGGCCCCGTCCGGCAAGGGGGCGATCAGATCGGCCAACTGCCCGTCCACGACCGCCGCGACCGTGCGCTTGGCAAGGCTCGGGCTGATGGCCGACGCAAGATCGGCGGCAGTGCTGGCAGGGGTCAGGGCACGGGTGGCCCCGTCGTGCAAACGGACATGGATCAAGGCTTGGTCTTTCTCGATCTGGCGGGGGGAACCGGGTCGTAGCCGGACCCACCCCAGGGATTGCAACGTGCGAGGCGGTTGAGGGTCAGCCACAGGCCCCGCAGAGGGCCGTGGGTTTCCAGCGCCTCGATGGCGTAGGTGGAACAACTCGGTTGAAACCGGCAGGCATTGCCAAGCCACGGCGACAGCAGCAGCCGATAGGCCCGGATAGGCAGGATCAGCAGCCAGATGAGCACCGCCCTCATGCGCGCACCCGCCAGCGGGTCGCGCCACCCGCGTCCTCCACCTCGACGCCAAGGGCCGAGAGATCGGCCCGCAAAGCATCGGCGCGCGCCCAGTCCTTCGAGGCGCGGGCCTGCTGACGCGCCGTGACCAGGGCCTCGATCCGGTCGGCGTCGCCCGCGCCCGACTGCGCCCAAGCCCGCGCGTCCTGCTGCAACAGGCCCATGAAGGCCCCCGACTCCCGCAAGGCCGCTGCAAGCTCGGCGCGACGGCCTGGATCGGCGGTTGAATGCACCCGTGCTGCGAGACCATGCAGGGCCGCCAGCGCGCCGGGCGTGTTCAGGTCATCGTCGAGCGCGGCAAGTACCGGCGCCATATCCTCGGCCCGCGCCTCCGCCTGCGGCTGGTCGCGCAGCGCGCCGTAGAGACGATCGAGCGCGGCGCGGGCCGCACGCGGTGTCTCGGGCGTCCAGTCAAGCGGTTGACGGTAATGGGCGGACAGAAGCGCGTAGCGGATCGCCTCGCCCGGCAATTCCGACAGAAGATCCCGCACCAAGAGAACATTGCCGAGCGACTTCGACATCTTGGCGCCGGATACAGTGACATGCCCGTTATGAACCCAGAACCGCGCGTCGGTGCCTTGCGCGATCTCGTTCTCGTGATGGGGAAAGCGCAGGTCGATCCCACCGCCGTGGATGTCGATGCCCTCGCCCAGATGCGCCCGGATCATGGCGGAGCACTCGATGTGCCACCCCGGCCGCCCGCGCCCCCAAGGGCTGTCCCATCCGGGCTGTCCCGCGTCAGAGGGCTTCCAGAGCACGAAGTCGCGCGGATCGCGTTTCCACGGCGCCACCTCGACCCGCGCCCCCGCAAGCAATTCGTCCGGGTTGGCGCCCGAGAGCCGCCCGTAGGTGGGGCAACTGGGAATGTGGAACAGGACATGCCCCTCCGCAGCATAAGCATGATCCCTTTCAATCAATTCCTCGATCATCTTGATCATCTGCGGGATGTGATCGGTCGCGTGCGGCTCGATATCCGGTGGCGCGACACCGAGAGCGGCCAGATCTTCGTGGTAGGCCCCGGTGAACCGCGCGGCGACAGCATCACAGCTGATGCAATCCGCCGCCGCCGCGGCAATGATCTTGTCATCTATATCGGTGATGTTGCGCGCATAAGTTACGCGCGGGAAAAGAGCGCGCAAGCGGCGCGCCAGCACGTCGAAAATAACGGCGGGCCGCGCATTGCCGATATGGGCATAGGAATAGACCGTCGGCCCGCAAACATACATCCGCACGTGGTTGGGGTCGCGCGGCGTGACCGCCTCGAGCTTGCGCCCCATGGAGTTGAACAGACGCAGCATTGTCTAAAACGGCATCTCTGTGCTGTGGACCATCATCCCGTCCGTGCGCGCCTGCTGCGGCTGCATGCGAAGCGTCTCGAGGCTGGCTTTCAGATCGCCCTTGTCGATGTCGCGCGCGATCACCACGACACGGCTTGCGGTGTCCGTGCCCGACCATGATTTCAGCGGCACGGGTGCGTCGAAGATGTGTTGCACCCCGTGAAACACGAACGGCCACTCGATACCTTCCACGTGCACGATGCCCTTCATACGGAGGATGTCCGGGCCCTTGAGCGCGATCAGGGTATCGAGCCATAAGTCGAAAACGTCAGCCGGGATCGCCTCGGCCACCTCGATGGAGGCCGACCCGATGCGGCTGTCGTGGTAGTCATGAGACCCCCCGATGGTCAGGGGCTTTGCGGCGGTCGCCTTGGGCGCAAGGTCAGAAAGGCCCGCCAGTTGGTCAGGGGCGGGGCTGGACGCGCCCAGCCAGTCCGACACCGCATCGGGCGTTACGCTCTCGCGCATGGCCGTCAGGTTGAAGAGTCGTCCAGGAGCGATCTGTCCGTGATCCGCAAACAAATGCCGTGCGGTGCTGTTGATCCCGTGCAGCCGCGCCTTGAAGCGCGCGAGCTCCGGGCTGGTGACCAGATCAGCCTTGGTGATGACCAGCAGATCGGCCATCGCCACCTGGTTGACCGCCTCGAACTGCGCATCAAGCGTGCGCGGGCCGTTGGCGGCATCGACCAGCGTCACGATCCCGTCCATCCGGTAATGCGGCGCGATCAGGTCATCGACGATCAGCGTGTGATGGATCGGCCCCGGATCGGCGATCCCGGTGGTCTCGATCACCACGCGATCAAACGCCAGCTCTCCGCGTTTGCGGCGCGCCATGAGCGAGGCCATGGTTTTCGCCAGATCGCCGCGGATCGAGCAGCAGAGACAGCCCGACTGCATCAGCACGGTTTCTTCGGTCGCCGCTTCGATCAGGTCATGATCAAGGCCGACATCCCCGAACTCGTTCATGACCACCGCGATCCGCCCCGCCTCCGGATCGCGGATCAGGTGGCTCAACAGCGTCGTCTTCCCGGCGCCCAGAAACCCGGTGAGCAGGGTCACGGGCACCCGATCGTCATGGCTCTCCACGGCCACACCTCTTTCTTTGCATTGCCGTCTCGCAGCGTCTATAGTGGTACGTTATAATATACTATTCAACAAGAGGGTGTCCATGATGGCAATCGAATTTAAGCCGAGGCGTACTGTTGAGCAGGTCGAAGAAGGCGAAGAACTCGCCCCGAAGTTTGGTCCCGACGGGCTTTTGCCGTGCATCACCAGTGATGCACGCACCGGCGAGGTACTGATGCTCGGCTGGATGAACGTCGAGGCGCTCCGGCTGACGATCGAAACGGCGCAGGCGCATTACTTCAGCCGTGCGCGCAAGGCCATCTGGCGCAAGGGCGCAACATCCGGCCTTGTGCAGCAGGTGATCGAGGCGCGGATCGACGACGACCAGGACGCGCTCTGGCTCCGTGTCGAGGTCGCCGGTTCAGGGGCGTCCTGCCATGTCGGTTATCGGTCCTGCTTCTACCGCGCTGTCCCGACAGGACAGAATGCCGGCGAGCCTCTCAGACTGCTGGAGGCAAGGAAGATCTTCGATCCGAACGACGTGTACGGCGATGCCCCCAACCCCACGAAGCTTTGAAGATCATCGCTGGATGCAGCATGCGCTCACACTGGCCATGCAGATACGCGGTCATGTCTGGCCAAACCCGCCGGTCGGCTGCGTCATCGTGAGGGACGGTCTTATCATCGCAGAAGGCGCCACGCGGCCGGGAGGACGGCCGCACGCCGAAAGGGTGGCGCTTGACCGGGCCGGAGCCGCCGCAAGGGGCGCCACGCTCTACGTCACGCTGGAGCCTTGCTGCCACTGGGGCAAGACCCCGCCCTGCGCCGGCGCAATCATCAAAGCCGGGATTGCGCGCGTCGTGTGCGCGCTTCAGGATCCGGATCCCCGCGTCAACGGTGGTGGCTTTCGGGTCTTGCGCAGCGCAGGCGTCGACCTGACGACCGGACCCGGTGCTGCAGACGCAGCAAGCGTCACGTCCGGGTTTTTCTGGCGCCTTCGTCACGGCAAGCCCGAAGTGACCGTGGTCAGCGAAGTATTGGACGCCGCGCCACACGGGGTTGACGCTCTCTTGATCACATCATGTGGGAGGTTTCGCTTTCTCACGCATCGTGGCGACATGACCAAAGACATCCAGACGCGTCAGACCCCGTCACATTGCCTTCTTTCCAGGATGGGCGCGTTCGGCCTCACATCCGTCGCAGTGCACCGCGACGATCCGATACTGGATGAATTCTCGCCGACTCTTCGTCTCGAGGGGAAACGCGCGGACGGGTTGGGCACCGTCGCTGCTGCCGAAAGCCCCGTCACGCTCGGGAAACGGCGATGATGCAGGGAAGTACATGGCGGCAGACAGCCGAGACGCTTTGGCATACCCAACGCGTCAAACGCCTCGTTCGAGACAGCCTGGGAAATGGCTTGCAGTGCCTCGTGTCGGTCCGTCAAACGATATGCACCGACCCTGGCTGCGAGGGACCGGCAACTGAAGTCAGGATCGTCTTGCTCGACTTCCGTGAGATGCGGAGAACAATACATAAGCCTGCGTCAGAGGTATCAGCCGCAGACATTGCTGCTTTACTTCAGGCAGGAACTTGACAGTCGTTCGCACCAATCCTCAGCCGATCTTCGCGCCCCAGAAGGACGTCTGGTCGGCCGCGAAATAGCCGTCGGCGGCGCGGAAGTTGCCTTGCAGCTCGACGGTGTCGCCGGCGGTGAGCGGGATCATCGTCTGAAGCCAGAGCGCCGTCGCCTCCGAGACATGCGCCCCGCTGATCTCGCCGCGCGATCCCCGGATCTCGGTCGTGTCGTTCAGCACGAGCCGCCCGCTCATCCGCGCGGACGTGCTGGCGTTGACCTTGTAGAGCAGCGTCGCGCCGAAGAGGTAGGTGCCGTCCACCGGGGCCACGAAGTGGTTGTTCGCGGCGTCGAAGGCGCCCTGATCGTTGTAGTCGGTGTTGTTGAGGCCGATCTTCGTCCAGGTTCCGACGCCGACATAGTTGTCGTAGTTCGTGTACGCCTTGAACCGCGGCAGCCGGGGCTGATCGACGATGCCAGTGGCGTTGTCGACGCTCAGCCCGTCGAAGAACGTGCTGCCGTCGGCAGAGACCGCGAGGCGGAAGCGGTCGGAGCCGAAAAGCCCCACCAGCGCCTTGGTGACAAAGTTGGTCTGGAGTGTCAGACCGAGATCGTCGCCCGCGGCCTCCTTGTTCATGGTGTAGAACAGATCGCCGGTGCCGCACTCGGCCACGGTCTTCGCGGTCCAGAGCGCGGCATTGAGCTTGGCCGAGAACGGGTTCGAGGCATCCGCCGTCGTGCCGATCCCCAGCAGGGCCATGTTCTGCAGTGCGTCCGGGGTGGTCCCGACCCAGCCGGCGCCGTTGTAGCCCAGCAGCAGGCCCTCGTCCTCGACCCACGCCCGCCAGCCGGTCCGTGGCGGCAGGCGCAGCCATGCGCCATCGGTCCAGAGCGCGACGTTCAGGTCCCAGCCCGCCCAGTCGCCCGTCGCACCCGAGCCGACGATATAGCGGTCGCCATCGGCAGGGCTGCCGGGCGGCGCGGTCAGGTCGCGATCGAGGACGGAAAGCTGAACGAGCCCGTCAAGGATCTGCAGCGCCTCGTTGTGGGTGACGTGCTTCTGGGCCTGCGCCGCGAGGATGTACGGCAGCAGGAGATGGGTCGTGGCGTCGGACATGGGATGGCCTTCAGAGTATCAGCGTCGCAGCCTTGGGCGCGCCCCGCCCGATTAGGGCGGAGAGCTGGTAGATGCAGATGTCGAGCGTGTCGCCGGGGCCGAGCGGCCCGCCCCAGTCGGCGGTCTGCTGGGCGGCGGTGTAGAGCGCGCTGGTCGTGGTCGTGCTGAGCACCCGCTTCACGGTGGCGCCGTCGACGATCTCGACCTCGTAGGCCTCGATCTCCTCGCCGAGCGGCACCTCGAGCCCGCCCCAGCTGTCGGCCGCCAGCGCGCGGGACCGGCGCGTCCAGCGGATCGTCAGATCGCCGGGCGTGCGCGGCCTGCGCCACGGCTGCTCGACATGGGCGACGGAGAACGGCCGCAGTCCCACACCTTCGGGCGTGAAGCTCGTGCCGACGTAGGTCTCGTCACCGACCGGGCGGCTCGCCGGGCCGATGCGCCAGTTCCACGGGATCCCAAGGTCGGCCTCGGCGATCGGCAGCGTTGCGAGGCTGTCGTCGAGCACCACCACCCGCGCACCAGCGGGCGTCGGATTGCACATGGCTCCCTCCGTGCCGCGCTGGCCACGCAGGAGCCGAGTCAGCCGATACCTGCCGGGGGCGAGCAGTTCGGCCGCGCCCGCCTGGACGATCTCCCACACTCCCGGCGCGGTCTCGATGGCCAGCGCGTTCGCGCCGCCGAAGAGGGTCAGGTCGGTGACGCGCTCCAACGTGCCCGAGAGCAGATCGACCACCAGGACGTTGCCGAGATCAAAACGCGACGTCGGCCCCGCGTAGAAGTCCGAGACCAGCGCGCCGATCCGGGCGCGACTGCCGAACGTGGTCAGCAACTCGAACCCGTCCGTCGAGGGGCTGCGGAATACAGCGATCTCGCCCGGCCACGGCACGGCATGCGCCGCGGCGAAGGGCCGATGCGCGGGCTGGTCCTCGGTCAGCTGCGGCAGGTCTAGGATCACCGGCTCGGGCGCGCCGAAGACCACCGCCTGCGACAGCGCCGAGGGCCGCGGGGCTCCCGGCGGCAGGTCGTAGGCCTCGCGATCTTGGCGAACGGCCTCGACGCCACGTGCCTCTGCATCGGCGATCGAGACGAGCCGCAGCGGGGTGGCGCGGCCGTCATGGGCAAACGACACGACATCGGCCGGGTCGAGCGCGAGGCGCGACGGTGGCAGTCGGAAGACCGCGCTCTCGCGGCCGGTCCAGGCTTCCATCAGAGCGTGGCGGCAGCGACGCTCCGCTTCCTCGGGCGGCACCGCCATGGGGAAGGACTCCGAGGCAATCCGCGTGGTGTCGACGGTGATGCGCCGGGCCTCGACGAGGGCGGCGTCATAATCCTCATCGGCGCGGGCGACCTGCCATTTGAGCGCCTGCGGCAGTTCGGTTTCCTGCGCACGCGTGAGTTCCAGAACGTCACCCTCGCGAGCCGCAACAAGATCGTCGTGCGTTACACTGGCAACCGCTGCGCGCCCCCGCATGACGAAGCGGATCACCCCCTCCGTCTCCACCGCGTCGAAGCCGAAGTGCCGGGCCAGCGTGGTGATCGAGGCGCGCGGGCTCTCCAGAGCGGTGATGGCATAGCCCTCGACCGCACCCCAGAGGCCGGTGACGTCGATCCGGGACTCGGGCAGCCCGGCGCGCAGGCAGAGGTGCCGCACGAGCGCCGCCAGCGACACCGCGCCGAGCCGTCCGGTCAGCCAGTGGCCAAGTCGCCAGTTCGCTCCGTCCGTCCAGACATCCGTGAGCGCCGGGAAGAACGGATACGGCCGTGCGTCCCAGGTCCAGGCGGCGCATTCGGGGACATGGACCATGCGCCCGCCGTAGACCGAGGACAGCGGGTTGTTCGCGGCTTCGCTCCACCAGAGATACGTCGCCTCCAGATACGCCCGCTGGATCGCGTCGTCCCGCCAGCCGCGGGAGAAGTAGGGGACGAAGCTCTCTGATGACTTCGGGTCGAAGAAGACGTTCGGCTGGTTCGTGCCCCGGTCAATGGCCGGACAGCCGAGCTCGGTGAACCAGATCGGTTTGGACTGTGGCGTCCACGCCGTCGGCGTCCCACTCTCCACCCCGCCCGGGCGGTTGTAATGCACGTTCGACCACCACGCGCGCAGATCCTTGTAGCGGAAGACCCAGGGCTTGCCGTCGGCCCCGTCCGTGATCGGGGTGCGGACCTGCGCGGAGCGATCCGCCGCGTTGGCATAGAACAAGTCGAAGCCTTCGCCGCCCGCGATGTTCGCCTGCAGGTAAGCCCGGTCGTAGATGGCGGGCCAGCCCTCCTGCGCATCGGCATGCTCGAAGCCGTTCCGCCAGTCCGACAGCGGCATGTAGTTGTCGATGCCGACGAAATCGATCTCCGGATCGGCCCAGAGCGGGTCGAGGTGGAAGAAGACGTCGCCCGAGCCATCGCCCGGCTGGTGCCCGAAGTATTCCGACCAGTCGGCGGCGTAGCTGATCGCCGTGCCCGCGCCGAGGATTGAGCGCACGCCGGCCGCGAGATCGCGGAAGGCCTGCACCGCCGGATAGGCGCCGGCGCCCGAGCGGATCGTGGTGAGCCCGCGCATCTCCGTCCCGATCAGGAAGGCGTCGACCCCGCCCGCCGCCGCACAGAGATGGGCGTAGTGCAGCACCATGCGGCGCAGGCCCCAATCGTCCGCGCTCCCCGTCCAGGCGACGGTTTCGCCCGAGACCCCGAAGTCCGATGGGCTGGCGTTGCCGAAGAAGGCCGCGACCTGGCTTGCCGACGCGGCGGTTTTGTCGACGCTGCCGGCATAGCCCGCCGCGGGCGAACAGGTGATCCGACCGCGCCACGGGAACGCGGGCTGGCCCGTCCCGGCCGCGTTGTCGGAATAGGGGTTCGGCAGGCTATTGCCGGGCGGCACGTCCATAACGATGAAGGGATAGAAGGTCACGCGCAGCCCGCGGGCCTTCATCTCCTTGATCGCCTGCACCACGGCGAAGTCGGCCGGAGTGCCGCCATAGACCGGCCGGTCCTGGTCGTCGCGGCTGACGAGATGGGCGGCGGACCGGCTCACGCCGTTGACGGACCATGTCTGCGGGCTCGTGGTCTTCGCCGAGACCTCGACGCCCGGGCGGATCGCGCAATCGCCCACGCGGAGGTCGTTCCCGAACCAGGCCACCACCAGGCTGACGCTCTCCACCTTCGGCGCCATGGCCTGCAGCCGGTCGAGCGCCACGACCATGTCGGCAGTGTCCGAGAGCGCGTTCAGGTTCTCGGGGGTCTGCGCGCCGCCGCTGCCCTTGCGGATGCCGGTCGTCGCGTAGGTGAACTCGCCCGAGGCCGGGATCATCGTGACAGCGCGGGTCAGACCCTCGGCCGTGTCGGGATCGGCGAGCGGGCGGAACACCTCGAAGGAGAGCTGCGGCAGGCGGTTGCCGTAGTTGCCGAGCGGCAGGTCCTCGAAGACCACGTAGGCTGTACCGCGATAGGCCGGCGTATTCGCGGCGCCCATCTTGGCCGCGATGAACGGGTCGGCGGTCTGGGCTTCGTCGCCCGCATACCAGCGCCAGGTGATCCCGGCGGTGTCGAGCAGCTTGCCGTCCGCCCAGATGCGACCGATCCCGGTGATCGGACCTTCGCAGAGCGCGACGGCGAAGGAGGCGTAGTAGAGATACTCGGTCGTCTTGACCTTGCCGCCGCCCCCGCCGCCCTTGCCGCCACCCTGCGTGGTGGTCCTGGTTTCCTCGCGGAAGTCGGTCGCCCAGATCACGTTGCCGCCCATGCGCGTGCGGCCATAGACCCTCGGGATGACGGCACCCTCGGTGGAGGACGTGATGCGCAGGCTGTCTAGCCGCGGACCCTCGATGCGTTGGGTGGGTGCGAGCGAGGAGACGATCCAGCTATCGACCACCGATCCGATGGTGGAACCGACGAAGCCGCCGATGGTCGCGGCGCTGACGCCGAGGATCGCGCCGCCGATGCTGCCGCCGATGGCGGCGCCGGCCGCGCCGAGAACGAGGGTGGCCATATGCGGGGTCTCAGCGTTGCGGAAACAGGAAGGCGAAGGCGATGCGCCGCCGCCAGGATGGGGTGAGCGGTTCCTCGATCACGCCGAGCCGCTCATAGGCGTGGAGAAAGCTGTCCGGCCCGGTCAGGATCCCGACATGCTTGGCGATCGCGCGCGGCATCATCCGGAACAACACCAGCGCGCCGGGACCGGCCTCGGCGGACGGCATCTCGATCATCATGGTGCGCGCACCGTCGGCCAGCACCTCGCGCGGGCCGGTCTCGCCCCAGTCGCGGCTGTAGGGCGGAATCGGAAACGGCTCGGGACCGACGACCTCACGCCAGACGCCCCGTGCCAGCCCGAGGCAGTCGCAGCCGACACCGCGCAGGGTCGCCTGGTCGTGGTAGGGCGTGCCGAGCCACGACCGCGCCGCCGCGATGACCCTCTCGGGATCGGCCGGCGTCACAGCACGCCCCCGTCGTGGCCGCCGTCCTTCGTCGCGTAGCGCAGGCTGTTCGGCGGGCAGACTGTCCCCCGGACAGTCTGCTGATCCGCCTCACCCTGGCCCGGGATGTGCGTCACAGGACATCTCCATCATGGCCGCCGTCGCGCGTGGCATACCGAAGGATCGAATCTTGCCCTGGTATAGAAGGGAAGCCACGGAAATTGGCTGTGTTCGCGAACTTCGCCCCGCAGGTCTCGATCCGCTTGTCGCAACCCGCGCGGATGGTGAAGCCGTCACCCTCGGCGATGGACCGCACCGGCGCCTCGAGCAGGGTCAGGATCGCCACGCCGTCCGCGATGTCATGGCCCAGCACCTCGGTGCGCCGCCCCGCGTTTGCGCCGCTCGTCCAGTCCAGCGTGCCGAAGGTGAACCAGCCGGCCTCGAAGTCGCCGAGCCCCGAGGCGGTGAAGGCGCGGTCGCGCAGGAGATCGATCACCGCGCCTGTGCCTTTTAAGGTCGGATCCTCCAGATCGACGCCGCAGCGCGCATCGCCGAGCGCGGCGTCGCAGGTCGCCTGGAAGGTCCGCCCCACCGCCTGGCCCAGCACATGGGCAAGCGAGCGGACCTCCGCCACGAAGGCGAGCCTCCCGCGCCGGATCTGGCCGATCGCGCCGCGCCGCATCAACACGCGCTGCCCGGTATCGGCCCAGTTGACCCGCCAGACCTCGACCTCGGCGTTGTCCCAGCGGCCGTCGAGGATGTCGGTCTCGGTGATCCGATCCGAGGTCAGCACGCCCTCGGCGTCCTGTGCATCGACCGAAAGGTCCGATCCTGAGCGGACTTCGGACGCCGTGAGCCCGCTCTCGGGCTCGAACTCCGTGCCATCGAAGCTCAGCGTGCGGTCGTGGTCGGTGAAGCCGAAGGTGACGCCGTCGGCCCGGGTGATCCGCCAGCACCAGGCGAGCGTGGTCGTGCCCGCGTCCAGATGGGCCTGCAACGCCAGTGAGAGGGTTTTCATCGGCAGGTTCCCGTCATGCGGTCGTCGAGATCGGCGATCCAGTCCGCCCATGCAGACGGCACCTCCGCAACGGTCTCGGCGGCCGGGCAGGCCAGCCGCGCCTCGGCGTAGGAAGCGCAGCCGGCATCGGACAACGGGGCACGGACCGCGCAACTGCTAAGAAGCAGGCTGGCGGCCATGATTTTGATGATATCCATAGCGCATCTCCGCAGCTTTCCGCGCGGCCACCGCGTCGGCTTTCGACCGAAAACTGCCCAGCAAGTGGCGGCGCCCTTTCTCGCGGTGGATGTACGCCCACCAGCGGCGCTTCTCCCTGTTCCAGCTCACGCCAACGATGCCCGAGCTGTTGCTGCGCGATATTGCAGTGTTTCGCGCATTCTCCGATGGATCGGCAGGGCGCAGGTTCCGCCATCGATTGTCACTGCGCCGGCCATTGACGTGGTCGATCTGCGCCTCGGGCCATTGCCCCGTCATGATCGCGAACGCCACTTGATGAGCGTACACATGCGTACCGAAAACACGGCCAGCGAAGTACCCGTGTTCGCGAAGACCGAATGCCGGCCGACCTTCGTACTTGGCCTTCCAGATCCTGCAGACCCACGCCGGGTCGCGTTTGCAATGTGTGAAATGCGCTGGCCGCCGCGCCTTCCATGTCAACTGGCCAGTATCGGGCTCGTAGTGAATGAGGTCGCGAAGGAGAGCCGGCTCAATTCGTGGCGCCTTGTTCTCTAGATCGTTCATCACCAGTTCCCATCGTTGCGGCGCAGCCGGTCAGCGGGATCGCCAGCGCCGCGGCCATCGCGAACCGCGGCGCGCCCGCGCTTCACGCGCTTGTTACTGTTTTCCATGGCATCGCGTTCGGCCTCCCGTTTGCCCGCGCGTTCCCCTTCAACGCGCCCCCAGACCCGGCCGAGGACAACGCCCCCGACCGCGCCGAGAGCCGCGACCAGCCAGATCAGGAACTCAGCCACCGT